>NZ_JBFBMI010000007.1:0-2337 GCF_040686955.1 Microbacterium sp. NPDC077391 | reverse complement strand
GTGATGGCGCTCATCGAAATTCCCCAGAGTTGCTCATCGGAATTCCTCAGGTCGCGTGGTCAGGTTAGCGCAGGTTCGTGCCGGTCGTGACGCGGCGGAGTTCGTCTGCGGCGGTGGCGTGGTGGCGGAGCCGGTAAGAGGCTCCATCGAGGGTGATCACGACGGATCGGTGCAAGAGCCGGTCGAGCATGGCTGCGGCGACGGTGGTGTCGCCGAGGATCTCGCCCCAGGCTCCGACCGGCCGGTTCGTGGTGATCACGATGGAGGTCTTCAGGTAGCGCTGGTTGATGACCTGGAACAAGGCTGAGGCGGCCTCGCCGGGTAGTGGCAGGTAGCCAAGCTCGTCGATGATGAGCAGGGTCGGACCGGCGAAGAAACGCATCATCGTCGACCACTTGCCTTCGATCGCGGCGCGGTGGCAGCGGGCGGCGAGGTCGGCGGCGGAGGTGAAGTAGACGCGGTAGCCGGCGGTGACGGCGGCGTGGCCGAGGCCGGTGGCGATGTGGGTCTTCCCGACGCCGGGCGGGCCGATCAGGAGCACGTTGGTGGCGGTGTCGATGAACCGGCAGGTGCCGAGCTCGGCCAGCAGCGACCGGTCGATGCCGGATGCGGCGTCGTGATCGAAGTCGTCCAGGGTCTGCCCGGTGGGGAGGTTCGCGAAACGGAACCGGCCAGCCAAGCGGCGGGCGTCGGTGGCGGTGACCTCGACTCGCAGTAGGTGCTCGAGGGCCTGCGTCAGGGTCCATCCTTCGGCTTGCGCCTGGTCGAGGACGGCGGGGAGGGCGTCCGCGGCGTCGGCGAGTTTCAGGTCGGTGAGGTGGCCGCGCAGCTGTTGATAGACGCTCGCTGCCGTCGTGGTGGCTGTGGTTGTGGTCATCGGAGGGTGTTCCTGTTCTTCGCGGCCTGCTCGTAAGCGGCCAGGCTGATCACGGTCGAAGGCTGCGCTGCAGCGCTGGTGAGGGCTGCGGCAGCGCGCAGCGCGGCGCTGCCGGGTGGGATGCGTTCTTTGCGGCGGTGTGGGCGTCCTGGTGTCGCTGACGCCATCGCGATGGCCTCCAGTGCGGTGACATGGCCGCTGTCGCGGATCGTGACGCCGAGGCCGGGTTCGGCGACCTGGTGGCGGGCGACGACCGTCCCCGATGCGGTGGCGATGTCGATGATGTCCGCGCCGAGCCGCTGCCGGACCTCGACTTTCGCGGCGGCGAGTTCGGGCGGGACGGAGTAGCGATTCCCACGCCAGTCGATCAGCGCTTGCCGGGTCGCGGTGCGCTCCTCTGTGATGATCACAGGGAACACAACCGCAGGTAGCGGTCTGAGCCGCTCGTTCACGAACAGGGCGGACGCTGTCGTCGTCCCGAGCTCGCCCTCACGCCGCCGGTCGTCCTGCCCGGCGGCGAACGTGTTCAGGCTGGCCTGCGCTTGCTCGAGGGTGAGGTCGTCGGGCAAGGTCCGCCACCAGCGTTGCGCGGCGGTGTGATTGTTCTTCTCGACCACGCCCTTCCTGTTCCCCGACCTCGGCCGGCAGACCACCGCGGTGACGCCGTGGTGCTTCGCGAACGCGGCGAACTGCGGGACCAGGTCGCCGGTGCGGTGGTCCAGGACCGTCCGCATCCGGTCGAACCGCCAGGTCTTCGTGAGCCCGCCCAGCAGGGCGAGCAGGGTCGTCATCGCGGCGAGCAGGTGCGGGGTGTCCATCGACGGGGAGATCACGCCCCGCCAGACACCCGAGTGCGCGAGCGACCCGACCAGGACATACGCGGTCTTGCGTCCGAACCCCCAATGCGCGGGCGGGTCGGGCATCTCGACCCAGTCGAACTGGGTCTCCTCCCCCGGCGGGTGCTCGATGACCGCGTTTGCGCGTTTGGTGACGTGCGCGCACGCGGTGCACGCCGGACGCAGCCCGCGGGCACGAATCTGCCGCGTCAGCGTCGGATACGACCCCTCGTAACCGAGCGGTCGCAGCTCGTCGAGCAGCGTCACCGCCCACAGGTGCGGGTCCTCGGTCAGTCTCGCGGTGGCGTAGTCGACGAACGCGTCGAACGAGTCCGGGATAGTGCGCTCACGCATCCCGGGCTGGCGTTCACCGTTCAGATACGCGCGGATGGTCTTGCGGTCATGGTTAGTGCGGCGGGCGATCTCGCTGATCGTCATCCCCTGCCGTTTCAGAGCGTGGATGTCCACGCTGCTCCTCTCTGAGAGCATGAGAACAGGGCCTTCCTCCGGCTGGTGTGTGGTCAGAGACCACCAGCATCGAGGAAGGCCCGCCTCATGCGGCGGAGCGACCCAGAGTGGGGAATTTCGATGAGCAGAACCGAGGAATTTCAGTGAGCGCCGTCA
>NZ_JBFBMI010000006.1:1072-22309 GCF_040686955.1 Microbacterium sp. NPDC077391 | reverse complement strand
AGCGCGAGTAGACGCAAAGAGGTGGGTGTCTCGATCCTCGCGGATCGAGACACCCTCCTCTTTGCGTCTACGTCGGGCTGACAGGATTTGAACCTGCGACCCCTTGACCCCCAGTCAAGTGCGCTACCAAGCTGCGCCACAGCCCGTGGCAGTCCGCGCTTTCGCGCGGGCAACTCCACTATCGTAGCCGACGGATTCAGCCACCGCGAACCGGCGCCGCCGGGCGTGGCGGACGCCGCCTCGAGCATGCATCCGTTGCCGATGTCCGCACCCCGGCGTAGCGTGCCGGCATGGCGAGGATCATCACAGAACCGGCCACGATCGCCCGATGGGACGACGTGCAGCACTCCCTCTCCGGCGGCGGCGACGGCGTCGGCCGCCAGTGCATCTGGCCCATCGTGCGCAACAGGGTCTGGCAGACGACGACACCCGAGCAGCGACGCGACATGCTGCGGGACGAAATCGCGTCCGGCCCTCCCCCGGGGCTCATCGCGTACGCCGACGGCGAGGCTGCGGGATGGGTCCGGGTCGGACCGCGCACCGTGCAGCAGCGCATCCTGCACACCCGCGCCATCGTCTCCGCGACCACCGAACCACTCGATGACGAGTCGGTATGGGCGGTCACGTGCTTCGTCGTCCGGCGGGAGCATCGCGGGAGGGGACTTACCGCTCGACTGCTGGCATCCGCTCTCGACTACGCCCGCGAGTCCGGCGCACGCCTGATCGAGGCGTATCCGGTCGACACCTCCACCGGCTCGCACCGATCGAACGACCTGTACCACGGCACCGCCACCACCTTCCTCGCGGCCGGTTTCGAACGAGGCCGCGACCTCACCGCACGGCGAGTCCTGATGACGCGCGGGCTGGCCGACTGATCGTGGAGCGCTCAGGCGCTACGGTAACCGCATGAGCACCACGCATCCGACCATCGAAGATCCGGAACTCGGCATCCTCTCCCGCGCCGAGACCACGCTCGACGATGGCGACGTCGTCACGCACGACTGGTTCTCGGGTGCGCTGACGATCGACGGTCGCGAGATCGAGCTGATGATCGACGGCGCCGACGTCGAAGCGGTGCGCACGCTCGTCCCCCGCGCGCACCGTGTGGTCGAGGATCTCGATGAGATCCGGCGCCGGGCATCCGACGCTGTCATCACCCACTTCAGCGACAGCGCGCCGTCCACCACCGAGCTCGATGAGGGAGCCGCCGATCTCGTGCTCGACACCGTCGAGATCACCGACGACGCGACGGTGCTGCACTTCACCGACTCGTGCGGGCGGCACTTCCCCGAGGGGTACTGGCCCGCCGTGCACCTCGGCGTCGACGGCAGCATCGGCGAGGTCACGGTCGAGGGCTGATCGCTCCTCACCCCTGTTTCCGACCGATGATGGATGCCATGAAACCCGTGCGCGTCGACAGCTGGCTGTGGGCGATACGCATCTACAAGACCCGTTCGGCCGCCACGACGGCATGCCGTGCCGGTCACGTGCGTGTCGGCGGCGAGCGCACGAAGGCCGCGCAGACGGTGAAGCCGGGCGACGAGGTGCGGGTGCGCATGTCGGGGTTCGATCGGATCCTCGTCGTCAAGCAGACGCTGTCGAAGCGCGTCGGCGCCCCCGTCGCGGTGACGGCGTACGAGGACCGCACTCCCCCTCGCGAGCCGTCGGCCATGCTGGCCGTGCGCGACCGTGGAGCCGGGCGGCCGACCAAGCGCGAGAGGCGCGAGATCGACCGGCTGCGCGGTCGGGATTCGCGCGAGGACTGACCCCGAGTTATCCACAGATCCGTACCGACCCCGACGAATGTCGTAGGTATGTTCTAATCTGGATGCATGGACGACGGGTGGAACGCACTGATCGAACGGCGCACGGCGCTGCTCGACGAGTGGTCGGCCAAGCAGCGCGAGATCGCGATGCTGCAGGCCGAGGCGTCGACGCTGCTCGCCCGCCGGTGGGAGCTCTGGCAGGAAGAGGTGGCGGCCGCTCCGCAGCATCGGGATGCCATCGAGCGCTCGATGATGGCCGAGTACTCGGCCGCAGGCCACGTGTCGCAGGGTTCGATGACCTTCGCGTTCACCGACGCTCATCTGCTGGCGACCGAGTTCGGCGCGGTGCGTGAGTCGTTCGCGGCCGGTCGGATCACGCCGGGGCATGTGCGGGAGATCCTGCGCGAGGCCGCGCCTGTTCGCGAGGCGATCGAGACGGGTGTCGTCGAGGCCGGCACCCTGATGCTCTACGAAGCTGCGGCTCTCGAGACAGCGGAGAACGACACCGCAACGCGCACCCGCGCGCAGGCGCGACGCCTCGCCGCCGCGCTAGCCGGGTCGACCGTCGTCGAGCAGCATGAGCGAGCCGCCACCGAGCGCACGATCACCGTGCGCTCGATCGGCGACGGGCTCGTGCTGCTGCAGGCGGTGCTGCCCGAGCACCTGGGACTGGCCATCGTCGACCGGCTCACCAAGATGGCTCGGCATATGCTGAAGCACCCGGAAGACCGCCGACCGGAATTCGGTCCGTCGGAGCCGGAAGAAGTCGGCCTCGACCCCGAGACCCTGCTTCCGGTGGGCGACGGGATGCCGGACGCCGATCCGACCGAGGGCGCGATCTTCGGATCGCACACCTTCACCGCCGATCCGTTCGATCTGCCTCCCGACCCGAGATGCCACGACGACAGCCCGTGCATCATCCACGTGCCGGATGACGCAAGGACGATGGATCAGCTGCGCGCCGACCTGTTCACCGACCTGCTGCTCGCGTCGACGCCGACCGAGGCGCACGGTACGGGGCTCGAGAGCATCCGCGCGACGATTCAGGTGACGGTCGCCGCCACGACGCTCGCCGGCGAAGACGATGGCCCTGCCGAGCTCGATGGAGTGGGGCCGCTGCTGCCCGAGGTGGCGCGGTCACTCGCCGGCCAGCGCACCGGCTGGACTCGCCTCTTCCTCGATCCCTCCGGAATGGTGGTCGAGACCGACACATACACCCCGACCGAGCAGATGCGGCGATTCCTGCGAGCGCGTGATCAGCGCTGCCGCTTCCCGGGATGCCGTGCCCCGATCCACCGGTGCGAGACCGACCACAACGAGGACTGGGCCCTGGGCGGGAAGACGCACATCGACAATCTCGCGCACTTCTGCGGCAGACATCATCCGATCAAGCACCCCGACATACCCGACAGTCATCGGTGGTACGCCCGTCAGCTTCCGGATCGCTCGGTCGAATGGATCAGTCCGAACGGACGCCGCTATCGAGACAGACCCAGCCGGCGAGTGATGTTCGTGCCGTCTGTCGAGCCTCCGGATGCACCGGGTGCGCCGCACGAGGTCGATCCAAGATCAACGGAGCGACCCCCGTTCTGATCCAGAGCCTTCGCAGGTCAGCCGCGGGCATCCATCTGGCGCAGCAGCCAGCCGGCCGACTCGACTCGAGCGTCGACCTCGTCGAGTCGCACGGCCAGGCCCCGGTCGCTGGTCACGGCGATCACCTCGGAACCGTCTGCGACGAGACGGCGGGCCTCCTCGACGATCGCATCATCTCCGGCCCCGGCGGCTCGCACGATTGCGACGCGGGCCCCGTGTGCCTGATGCCCGGCATCCGGGATCGCGCGCGCCGCGCCCTCGACGACCATCGACACGGGCGGGAACCAGCGGTCGGCCTCGAGGCCGAGCGATCCGGCGTCCACGCCGTCCGCGGCCCAGCTCGACAGCCGCTCATGCAGGCGCGTCGCGGCACCCGCGCGGTCCTTCCACCAGCCGTCTGGCACCGACCCCGCGACGTTCGCTGCGTCCACGACGATCGCGGGGTGCACGCTCAACAGCGAACGCAGCAGGGGCCACGACGCGGCGAAACCGGGGTGCAGCGGACGCCTGTCGACCTCCTCGACCGGCACCCACTCCAGGGCGAGGCTCTCGGGATCGCTGATCACCGGATCGAACGGCGCGAGAACGTCGGCGACGACGGTCGTGTACGACCAGATCTGCAGGTCGAGCACCCGCGCGAACCGCGCGTGCAGCGCGCCGTCGGGAATACCCGCCTCCTCCTGCGCCTCCCGCAGGGCGCCGTCGAGTGCGGACTCGCCCTCGTGCAGCGCCCCTCCGGGAATGCCCCAGGTGCCGCCGAAATGACTCCATCCGACGCGGTGCTGCAGCAGCACCCCACGCTCAGGATCGACGGCGAGCACGCCCGCCGCTCCGAACCTGCCCCAGTACTTCTCGCCCGTCGGCGCGACGACCCACGCATCACCCGCGTTCTGCGGGCCGAGCGGGCGTCGCGGCTCATCAGGGGCCGGGGGAACGATCGTCACTCCCCCAGCTTTTCATGTCGTGACGCCCTTCGGCGCGAGCAGGTCGAGAAGAGTCAGCGTGCGCCGACCGCCGTCCCCGCACGCAGGCGCGACGCGGCGAGCTCCTCTGCGGCGAGCAGCGGCGTCACGCCGCGGGCATCCGCGTCGTCGAGGATCCGGCGCACCGTGTCGCCGATCCCGGCGACACGGTGCATGATCTCCTCGCTGGAGCCGATGCGCTTCGCCTCGAGGTCGAGATAGATCACTCCGCCGGCGTTCACGACGAAGTCGGGCGCGTACAGCACACCGCGCTGCGCGAGCCGATCGGCACCCGAACGATCGGCGAGCGGGTTGTTCGCCGGGCCGCACACGGCCTTCACGTCGAGGGCGTCGATGATCTCGTCGGTCAGCACGCCGCCGATCCCGGCGGGCACGAACACGTCGCCGGCGACGAGATGCTCGGCGCCCGGCTCGACCCAGGTCGCACCGATCTCGTCGGCGAACGCCCGGCGCGCGGGGTTGATGTCGGTGACGGTCAGCTGCGCGCCCTGCTCGGCGAGTCGCACCGCCAGGCGGCCACCCACCTGACCGAGACCGGAGATCGTGATGCGCCGCCCGGCAGCATCCGCCGATCCGGTCACCCGCTCGAGAACCGCCTGCAGCGAGGCGTACACCCCGAGGCTGGTGGGGCCTGCCGGCTCCCCCGATCCGCCGACGGCGGAGGGCAGGCCGACGACGTGCTGCGTGCGCTCGCTGACCGTCAGCATGTCATCGGTCGTCGACCCGACGTCCTCCGCGGTGCGGTACAGACCGCCCATCAGCTCGACGGCGTCGCCGAGGTCGAGGAACGCGTCCCGCCGACGCTCGGCGTCGAGGGTCTCGCCGGGCGCGAGCCCGATCACCGACTTGCCGCCCCCGGCATCCAGCCCCGCAGCGGCGTTCTTCAGCGTCATCGCCGCCGACAGCCGCAGCGCGTCGCCGAGGGCGTCGCTCCAGTGCGGGTAGGTCCACAGCCGCGCGCCGCCCAGGGCGGAGCCGAGAACCGACGAATGCAGCGCCACGGCGATGAACAGCCCGCTGCGTCGTCCGGTCGTCACCTCCACGCGCTCGTGGGTGAAATCGGGCAGGGGCAGCGTGTGCGACATTGCATCCTCGAATCGTGCGGGGCCTCGTGGGCGATGCGTCGGATGCCGCGGTGTTGCGGCACCCGACGCCATTATCCCTTCGACGGGCTCAGGGACCCAAGAGCCGTGCTCGAGGAGCCGACCGATCAGCGCTGTCGGCGCTCGCGCACCCGCATGTTGATGACGATCGGGGTTCCCTCGAACTCGTACAGCTCACGCAGGCGACGCTGCACGAACCGGCGGTAGCCCGGGTCGAGGAATCCGGTCGTGAAGAGCACGAACGTCGGCGGACGCGTCGACGCCTGGGTGCCGAACAGGATGCGCGGCTGCTTGCCCCCACGCAGCGGGTGCGGGTGCGCGGCGACGAGCTCGGTGATGAACGCGTTGAACTTGCCGGTGGGGATGCGGCGGTCCCAGTTCTCGAGCGCCTGCTCGAGAGCGGGCACGAGCTTGTCGAGGTGCCGACCGGTCTTCGCGGAGATGTTCACCCGCGGAGCCCACGCGACGTGCGCGAGGTCCTGCTCGATCTCGCGCTCGAGGTAGCGGCGACGATCGGAGTTCTCCATGTCGTCGTCAGACAGGCGATCCCACTTGTTGAACGCGAGCACGAGCGCACGGCCCGACTCGAGCACCATGTCGATGATGTTCAAGTCCTGCACGCTGATCGACTGCGAGACGTCGAGCACGACGACGGCGACCTCGGCCTTCTCGAGGGCGGCCGAGGTGCGCAGTGACGCGTAGAAGTCGGCTCCCTGCTGCAGGTGCACACGCCGACGGATGCCCGCGGTGTCGACCAGACGCCACATCCGGCCGCCCATCTCGACGATCTCGTCGACCGGGTCGCGGGTGGTGCCGGCGAGGTCGTTCACGACCACGCGCTCCTCGCCCGCGGCCTTGTTCAGCAGCGACGACTTGCCCACGTTCGGGCGCCCGATGATGGCGACGCGACGCGGGCCGCCGATCTCCGCCTTCGCGACAGCCGACACTTCGGGCAGCTTCGCGATCACGAGGTCGAGCAGGTCGGCCACGCCGCGGCCGTGGATGGCCGAGACGGGGTGCGGCTCGCCGAGGCCGAGGTTCCACAGGGGTGCAGCCTCGGGCTCCTGGCGCGCGTCGTCGATCTTGTTCGCGACGAGGAAGATCGGCTTGCCGCTCTTGCGCAGCAGCTTGACGACGTGCTCGTCGGTGGACGTGGCGCCCACCTTCGCGTCCACGACGAACAGCACCATGTCGGCCAGGTCGATCGCGACCTCCGCCTGGGCGGCGACCGAGCGGTCGATGCCCTTGGCGTCCGGCTCCCACCCGCCGGTGTCGACGAGCGAGAAACGACGGTCGTTCCACTCGGCCTTGTAGGTCACCCGGTCGCGCGTGACGCCCGGGGTGTCCTCCACGACCGCCTCGCGGCGGCCGAGGATGCGGTTCACGAGCGCCGACTTGCCCACGTTCGGGCGGCCGACGATCGCCACCACGGGCAGAGCCGGCGAGTACTCGATGCCGTCCTCACCGAGGGCGATGCCCTCCAGCAGCGCGGCGTCGTCTTCTTCCAGCTCGTAGTCGGTGAGCGACGCGCGCATCGCCGTGGCGCGCTGCTCGGCGAAGTCCTCGTCGAGCGAGGCCATCTTCTCGGCGAGATCGTCCGGGGCGCCGGTGTACTCTTCATCGGCCATGTTCAAGCTCCTCTGTCAGCGTCGCGCCGCTGGGCGATCACCGTGAGCACGGCGTCGATGGTCTGCGCGAAATCAAGTTCGGTGGAGTCGACCACGTCAACGCCTTCGGCGGCGTTGAGGAAGTCGACGACGGTGCTGTCGGATGCGTCGCGCTTGTGCAGCGCCTCCGCGACGACCGCGGCGTTCTCGCCGGCGAGCTCGCCGGCGCGCCGGGCGGCGCGCACCTCCGGCGCTGCGGTCAGCAGGATCCGCACGGGCGCGTCCGGCGCCACGACGGTGGTGATGTCTCGTCCTTCGACGATCACGGCCGGGTACTCCGACTCGGCGACGATGCGGCGGAACATCTCGTTCACCTGCACGCGGATCTCGGGCACGCGGGCGACGCCGCTGACGGCATTCGACACGCGCGGCTCCCGGATGGCCGCGGTCACGTCCACGTCGCCGACGCGCACGATCCGGTCGTCGGGGTCGAGTCCCTGCGAGAACGGGAAGGCGGATGCCGCGGCGCGAACCGCATCGGCATCGGCCGTGTCGTCTCCGCGGTCGAGGACGTGCCAGGCGAGCGCCCGGTACGCGGCCCCGGTGTCGAGGTAGCCGTAGCCTTCGCGGCGGGCGATCTCCTTCGACACGCTGGACTTGCCGGAACCGGCGGGTCCGTCGATCGCGATGAACTTCGAAGCATCAGTCATTGGTGTTCCCCGCAATCCGCCAGCCGCGCTCTTCCAGCCCGTCGATCGCGCCGCGCAGCGCGGCGGGTGCCACGCTGATCTCGGCGAGACCGAACTGCGCGCCCGGAGAGTGCTCCAGGCGCAGGTCCTCCACGTTCACGCCCAGCTCGCCCAGCTCGCCGAACAGGCGTCCCAGCTGACCGGGGGTGTCGTCGACCATGACGACCATGGTCTCGAAGTGCCGGTTCTGGCCGTGCTTGCCCGGCAGGCGCTCGACGCCCTCGTTGCCCTGGCGGATGGCATCCGCCACCGTGCGCCGGGCCCCCGGCGCATCCGGCTCGCGAAGCGCGTCGGCGACCTCCTTGAGGTCGACGGCCAGCGCGTCGAGCAGCTCGACGACGGGCGCGGCGTTCGCGCCCAGAATCTGCACCCACAGCTCGGGGGCCGACGCGGCGATGCGTGTCGTGTCGCGCACCCCCTGGCCGGCCAGGCGCAGCGAGCCCTCCTCGGCCTCGGCCAGACGGCCGGCGAGCAGGCTCGCGACCACCTGCGGGACGTGCGAGGTCAGCGCGACGGCGCGATCGTGCTCCTGCGGCGTCATCTCGAGCAGCAGCGCGCCGACGTCGAGCGCGAGCGCCTCGACCAGAGCGAGGTCGGCGGCGCGCGTCTGCTCGTCGCGGCAGACCACCCACGGCCGGCCGATGAACAGGTCGGCGCGTGCGGAGATCGCTCCCCCGCGCTCGCGCCCGGCGAGCGGGTGGGAGCCGATGTAGCGGGTCAGGTCGATGCCGCGGCGGCGCAGCTCGTCGAACGGCTCGAGCTTCACACTCGCGACGTCGGTGACGACGGCATCCGGATGCGCGGTCAGCTCGGCCTCGATGACGTTGGCGGTGACGTCCGGCGGGACGGCGACGACGATCAGCCGCGGTGCGTCGTCTTCACGTGCGGCGCGGCCTGCCCCGTAGTCGATGGCGAGCCGCAGCTGCGACGGCGACGCGTCGGCGAGCACGACGTCGACGCCCTTGGCGCGCAGCGCGTGACCGATGCTGGCGCCCAGAAGCCCGGCCCCGACGACGCGCACCGTCCCCGAGAGCCGCGCGGCGTTCTGCCTCGCGCGCGCATCGTGGGAATCGCTCACTCGTTCTCCTGAGGGCTGTCGTGCGCTCGACGCTGCTCGGAGGCAGCGGGCGCCGGGGAATCCTGGCGCGACAGGGTCAGCAGTGCGCCTCGTTCGATTTTAGTCAGCTCGCGCGCCTTGCCCACCGGGAGAGTTCCCAGGTGCAGCGGCCCGAACTGCCGACGCACCAGCTCGTCCACCGGATGCCCGACCGCAGCCATCATGCGACGCACGATGCGGTTGCGGCCGGAGTGCAGCGTGAGCTCGACCAGGCTCGACCCGCGCGACACATCGAGGAGGCGTGCCTTGTCGGCCTTGATCGGGCCGTCCTCGAGCTCGATCCCGCGGGTCAGCTGAGCGATCGTCTGCGCGGTGACGGTGCCGGACACCTTGGCGATGTACACCTTCGTGACGCCGAACGACGGGTGCGCGAGCACGTGGGCCAGGTCGCCGTCGTTGGTGAGGATCAGCAGGCCGCTGGTCTCGGCATCCAGTCGCCCCACGTTGTACAGCCGCTCCGGCCACTCCTTCGTGAAGCGGCGCAGGTCGGGCCGGCCGTTCTCGTCTTTCATGGTGCTGACCACACCGGTCGGCTTGTTCAGCATCACGTAGCGCTTCGACACGTCGAGCTGCACAGCGGTGCCGTCGACATCGATCAGGTCGGTGTCGGGGTCGATGCGGGTGCCGAGCTCGGTGACCGTCCTGCCGTTGACGCGGATGCGCCCCTCGACGATGTACTGCTCGATGACGCGGCGGGAGGCCACGCCGGCGTTCGCGAGCGCTTTCTGCAGCCGGATGCCCTCGGGCTGGTCCATCGGGGGTCGGTCAGTGCTCATCGGATCATTCCCTCTTCGAATCCGTCGGCGCCGTCGTCGAGCAGCGGCGAGATGGGCGGCAGCTCGTCGATCGAGTTGATGCCGAGGTGCTGCAGCAGCTGGTCTGTGGTGCCGTAGTTGATCGCGCCGGTCTCGGAGTCGGCGAACAGCTCGGTGATGAGCCCGCGCGCGAGCAGCGTGCGCACCACCGAGTCGACGTTGACGGCGCGGATGGATGCCACCTGCCCGCGGGTCACGGGCTGCTTGTAGGCGATCACGGCGAGCGTCTCGAGAGCCGCCTGGGAGAGGCGCGCCGGCGCCTGACCGCCGACGAAGTCCGCGACCAGGTCGTCGTGGTCGTCGCGCACGTACAGCCGCCAGCCGCCCCCGACCTCGCGCAGCTCGAACCCGCGGCGCGGACCGCGGCCGCGGCCGTCGTAGTCCGCGACCAGCTGCTCGAGCACCTGCCGCACCGCGGGCACGGGCGCGTGCACGGCAGCGGCCAGAGCGACGAGCGAGATCGGCTCGTCGACGATCAGCAGGATCGCCTCGACGCGCTCGGCGAGCGGCGGGCCCTGGGGCGCGTCGCTCGCTGATTCCTGAGGGGAATCCGGTTCTGCGACGGGATCCACGGCGCGGGCATCCGTCTCATCGGTCATAGTCAGCTCCCAACGTGGCCAGCTGCTCATCCGACCAGCTCTCCGCAGACCAGCGCAGAGTCAGCTCGCCCAGCGGCTCGAGCTGCTCGAACGACAGCGCGGCGTGACGGTACAGCTCGAGCACCGAGATGAAGCGGGCGACGACGACGCCGGGCTCGCTGACGCCCGCGACGAGCTCACGGAAGGTCAGCGACTCGGTGCTGCGCAGCAGCGTCACGACGATCGCGGCCTGCTCGCGGATGCTCACCAGCGGCGCGTGCAGATGGTCGAGCCCGACCGTCGGCAGCTCCTTCGGAGTGAACGCCATCAGGGCCAGCGCGGCGAAGTCGGCCGGCGTCAGCGTCCAGACCAGCTCGGGCGTCCGGCTGCGATGCTTCTCGTCGAGCGGCACGGCGCGCACGTGCCGGCGGTCCTCGCGCTGCAGGCAGCGGGCGAACCACGCCGAGACCTCCTTGAACGCGCGATACTGCAGCAGACGGGCGAACAGCAGGTCGCGTGCCTCGAGCAGCGCCACCGATTCGGCATCCACCAGCTCGCCCTGCGGCAGCAGCCCGGCGATCTTCATGTCGAGCAGGGTCGCGGCCACGACGAGGAATTCGGATGCCTGGTCGAGTTCGGCGTCGCCGTCGAGCTCTCTCAGGTACGAGATGAACTCGTCGGTGACGCGGCTCAGAGACACCTCGGTGATGTCGAGCTCGTGCTTGGAGATGAGGGTGAGCAGCAAATCGAACGGGCCGTCGAAGTTCGACAGCGAGACCCGGAACGCGTCGACCGGCTCAGCGCCGCGAACGGCGTCGGCTTGCCTCAGATCCTCAGGCGACGGCGCCACGGGCGACCAGCTCCCGCGCCAGTCGCAGGTACGCCTGTGCTGCGGCGTGCTCGGGCGCGAACTCAGTGATGGGAACGCCCGACACCGACGCGTCGGGGAACTTCACGGTGCGACCGATCACGGTCTCGAGCACGTCGTCGCCGAAGGCCTCGACCACGCGCTCGAGCACCTCACGCGAGTGCAGCGTGCGCGGGTCGTACATGGTGGCGAGCAGTCCGTCGAGCTCGATGGCGGGGTTGAGCCGGTCGCGGACCTTGTCGATGGTCTCGATCAGCAGCGCCACACCGCGCAGGGCGAAGAACTCGCACTCGAGCGGGATGAGCACGCCGTGCGCCGCGGTCAGCGCGTTCACCGTGAGCAGGCCGAGCGACGGCTGGCAGTCGATGAGGATGACGTCGTACTCGCCCGACACGTGCCGCAGCACCCGGGAGAGGATCGTCTCGCGAGCCACCTCGTTGACGAGGTGCACCTCGGCTGCGGACAGGTCGATGTTCGCCGGCAGCACGTCGAGGTTGGGCACCGCCGAGTGCACGATCGCCTCACGCGGGTCGCGCTTGGTGTCCAGCAGCAGGTCGTACACGGTGGGCACGTCGTGGGTCTGGATGCCCAGGCCGGCCGACAGCGCACCCTGCGGGTCGAAGTCGACGGCGAGCACCCGACGGCCGTACTCGGCGAGGGAGGCGGCGAGGTTGATCGAGGTCGTCGTCTTGCCGACGCCGCCCTTCTGGTTGCACAGCGCGATGATGCGCGCCGGGCCGTGCGAGGCGAGCGGCGCGGGTGTGGGGAACCCCTGGTAGGGACGACCGGTCGGGCCGATGGGGGTGTCGTCACCCTTCGTCGCCTTCGACCTGCTCTTCGTCACCTTGTCCGCCATCCTTCTCCTTCGTGCTCGCTCGATTGTATCCGCCGGGCGGCCTCGAGCCGGGTCGGCACGCGGCGAACGGTCAGCGCGCCCGCGGGTGCGACGTCGCGTACACGTCTCGCAGGGCATCCACCGACACGTGCGTGTAGATCTGGGTCGTCGCCACCGAGGCGTGGCCGAGCAGCTCCTGCACGACGCGCACGTCCGCACCGCCCTGCAGCAGGTGCGTCGCGAAACTGTGCCGCAGGGTGTGCGGCGACACCTCGGCGTCGATCTGGGCGCGTTCAGCGGCGGCGCGGATGACGAGCCAGGCGCTCTGCCGCGACAGCGGCGCCCCTCGCGCGCCCAGCAACAGGCGGGCCGTCGCCCTGCCTTTCGCCGCCAGCCCGGGGCGCGCCCGGGTGAGGTAGGCGTCGACGGCGGCGCGCGCGTACGACCCGACCGGCACGATGCGCTCCTTGTCGCCCTTGCCGCGCAGCCGCAGCACGTCACCGTAGGCCAGGTCGTCGACGTCGAGCGAGACGGCCTCCGACACCCGCGCCCCCGTCGCGTACAGCAGCTCGAGCAGCGCGCGATCGCGCATCCCGATCGGCTCGTCCGCCGACGGGGCGGCGAGAAGACGCTCGACCTGCTCGATGGTGAGCGCCTTGGGCAGACGTTGCGGCGCCTTGGGGGGGCGCAGCCGTCCGGTCGGATCGGCGGTCTCGATCCCCTCCCTGACGAGGAAGCGGTGCCACCCCCGCACCGCGGACTGCAGCCGCGCGAGGCTGGTCGCCGCCGGCGGAGGGTCGGCGCCGGCGCGGTCGGCGATGAACGCCGTCACGGTGCGCGGGTCGATGGCATCCGTGGTCTCGATGCCCTGCTCGCTCAGCCAGTCGACGTAGCCGGCGAGGTCTCGCCGGTAGGCGGCGACCGTGTGCTCGGAGAGGCCGCGCTCGATCGTGACGTGACGCAGGTACGCGTCGAGTGCCCGCTCGAGCCGCACGTCAGCGCTCGTCGAGCAGCCGCCCGGCGCGCAGGCGGCGCTCGGCGGCGAGGACGCCGATGCTCAGGATGCCGTTGTGCAGCCGGCCGGCGAGAACCCCGTCGGCCGCATCCGAGAGCGGCACCCACTCCACGCGGATGTCGGCCTCCTCGTCCAGACGCTCGTGCGGGTCCGCATCGGAGAGCCCGGTCGCGAGATAGATGTGGATCATCTCGTCGTTGCCACCGGGTGTCGTCCACGCCGAGACGAGGTGCTCCCAGTGCTCGGCGACGATGTCGGCCTCTTCGGCGAGCTCGCGCTGGGCGGCTCGGGTCGGGTCCTCACCCGGCACGTCGAGCAGGCCAGCGGGCAGCTCCCAGTCGCGGTGACGGATCGGATGCCGGTACTGCTGGATCAGCAGCACCCGCTCGCGCTCGTCGAGCGCGACGACGGCGACGGCACCGGTGTGCGCGACGTACTGCCGACGGATCTCGCCGTCGCCGTAGCGCACCCGGTCATCGCGGACATCCCAGACCGCGCCGTGGAACGCGAGGTCGCTGGAGAGGACCTCGGGCTCGAACGGCTCGTCTGCCAGAGAGTCGTCCGACCGACCCGATGACGGCCCGTCAATGGGGGCCCCGTGCCCGGAGGCTCCGGGCGACGCGACAGCGGCGGCTGGAGTGGGCATCAGGATCAGGCGTCTTCGGTGAACAGCTCGCTGGCGCGGTGGCGCTCGATGGCCGCACCGACCAGACCGCGGAACAGCGGGTGCGGTGCGGTGGGGCGCGAGCTGAGCTCGGGGTGCGCCTGGGTGGCGATGTAGAACGGGTGCACGTCGCGGGGCAGCTCGACGTACTCGACGAGGTCGAGGTCGGGGTTCACGCCCGAGAACACCAGACCGGCCTCGGCCAGACGCGGCCGGTAGGCGTTGTTCACCTCGTAGCGGTGACGGTGGCGCTCGGCGGCCGTCGGCGCGCCGTACAGATCACGGGCGAGCGAGCCTTCGGCGAGGGCGGCCTCGTAGAGGCCGAGGCGCATGGTGCCGCCCAGGTCTCCCCCGTCGAGGATCTCGATCTGCTCGGCCATGGTCGCGACGACCGGCTCTGCGGTGTCGGGATCGAACTCGGTCGACGAGGCGCCCTCGATGCCGGCGACGTCACGCGCGTACTCGATGACCATGCACTGCAGACCCAGGCACAGGCCGAGCGTCGGGATGCCCTGCTCGCGCGCGAACTTCAGCGCGCCGAGCTTGCCCTCGATGCCGCGGATGCCGAAGCCCCCTGGCACGCAGATGCCGTCGACGTCGCCGAGGGCCTTGGCGGCACCCTCCGGCGTCTGACAGGAGTCGGACGGGATCCAGCGGATGTTGACCTTCGTCTCCTGCGCGAAGCCGCCGGCCTTGAGCGCCTCGGTGACCGACAGGTACGCGTCAGGCAGGTCGATGTACTTGCCGACCAGGCCGATCGTGACCTCGTGCTTCGGGTTGTGCACCGCGTGCAGCACGGTGTTCCAGCGCGTCCAGTCGACCTCACCTGCGCGGCCGAGACCGAGGCGACGGATGATGTACGCGTCGAGGCCCTGGTCGTTGAGCGTCGACGGGATGTCGTAGATGCTCGGCAGGTCGACGGTGTTGATGACGCCCTCGGCGTCGACGTCGCACATCAGGGCGATCTTGTTGCGGTTGCTCGCGCTGACCGGGCGGTCGCTGCGCAGCACCAGGGCGTCGGGCTGGATGCCGACCTGGCGGAGCGCCGCGACGGAGTGCTGGGTCGGCTTGGTCTTCTGCTCGCCGGAGGCGCCCATGAAGGGAACGAGCGAGACGTGTACGAAGAAGACGTTGTCGCGACCCAGCTCGTGACGCAGCTGGCGGGCCGCCTCGAGGAAGGGCTGCGACTCGATGTCGCCGACCGTGCCGCCCACCTCGGTGATGATGATGTCGGGCTGCGGCTCTTCGGTGGCCTGCAGGCGCATACGGCGCTTGATCTCGTCGGTGATGTGCGGGATGACCTGCACGGTCGCACCCAGGTAGTCGCCACGGCGCTCGTTGGCGATGACCTCGGAGTAGATCTGCCCGGTGGTGACGTTGGCCGCGCGCGACAGGTTGATGCCGAGGAAGCGCTCGTAGTGTCCGATGTCGAGGTCGGTCTCCGCGCCGTCGTCGGTGACGAACACCTCGCCGTGCTCGAACGGGTTCATGGTGCCCGGGTCGACGTTGAGGTACGGGTCGAGCTTCTGCATCACCACGCGGAGCCCGCGGGCGGTGAGCAGGTTGCCGAGACTGGCTGCGGTGAGCCCCTTGCCCAACGAGGAAACGACACCGCCCGTCACGAAGATGTGCTTCGTGGTGAAGGAGCTGGTGTCGTTGTCTGGCGCCGCAACTGAAGAGTTCATCACGGGCTTTTATCCTATCAGTTGATCGCCGAGCCGAGGCTCAGCAGTTCGCGGGCGTGGGTGAGCGCGGCGTCGGAATCGGTGAGCCCGGAGAGCAGGCGGGCCATCTCGGCCTCGCGCTGCGCGCCGTCCAGCCGGGTGACGCTGGAGGCGGTCACCGCGCCGTCGTTCGACTTCACGACCGAGAGGTGGTTGTTCGCGAACGCGGCGACCTGAGCGAGGTGGGTGACGGCGATCACCTGCGAGTTCCGGGCCAGCTGGGCGAGCCTGCGGCCCACCTCGATGGCGGCGGCGCCGCCGATACCGGCATCCACCTCGTCGAAGACGAACGTCGGCACCGGGTCGGTGCCCGCGATCACGACCTCGATCGCGAGCATCACCCGCGACAGCTCGCCACCCGAGGCGCCCTTCGACACCGACCGGGGTTCGGCACCGGGGTGCGGGGCGAGCAGGATGGCCACGTCGTCGCGCCCGTGCGCGGACTCCGCCCCGGGCGAGACGCGTGCCTCCAGCGTCGCATCGGGCATGGCGAGGGCGTGCAGTTCCTCGGTGACCGCAGCGGAGAGCCGCACGGCGGCGGCGGTGCGCACCTCGGTGAGGGCTGCGGCGGCTTCATCCAGGGCTGCGCGGGCGCTGTCGGCCTCGGCGGCGAGCCGTTCGACGCGGTCGCCGTCGTCGTCGAGCTCGGCGAGGCGCAGCGACCCCGTCTGCCAGATCTGCAGGGCCTCATCGAGCGAGCCGTGCTGTCGGATCAGGCCACCGAGCGCGGCGCGACGCTCTTCGACGGCGGCGAGCTCGTGCGGGCCCGACTCGTCGAGGTCGGCGAGATAGCCGGAGAGCTGCTGGGCGAGATCCGCGGCGCGATAGCCCAGATCGGCCAGCGCCTCGGCTATCCCGGTGAGCGTCGGGTCGGCGCTGCGCTCGAGCGAGCGTCGCGCCTCGGCGAGCAGAGCCGTGACGTCGGGGTCGCCCTCCTCGCTCGACAGCGCGGATCGGGCGACGGATGCCGACAGCCGCAGCTCCTCGGAGTTGGCGAGGCGCTCGGCGCGCTCGTTCAGCTCGACGTCCTCGCCCGGCTGCGGATCGATCTGCTCGATCTCGGTGAGCTGATCGCGCAGCAGAGCCGCCTCGGCCGCGCGCCGGTCGCGGTTCTCGGTGAGTTCGGTGATCTGAGCATCCAGCTCCCGCCACCGGCTGAAGCGCTCCCGGTACGTCGCCAGGGCAGCAGCGATCGGCTCGCCGCCGAAGCGATCGAGGGCGTCGCGCTGGGCGGCGGCGGAACGCAGCCGCAGCTGATCGGACTGCCCGTGCACGACGACGAGCTCCTCGGCGAGCGATGAGAGCACGCCGGCGGGGGCGGGACGGCCGCCGACGCTCGCGCGGCTGCGCCCCTCGGCGCTGAGCGTGCGCGAGACGTACAGTTCCGCAGCGTCCCCCGCGGGCTCGAGTTCGCCGCCGGCGTCGGTGACGATGTCGGCCACCGGTCCCTGCGGCGGCACCGTCCAGACCCCCGCGACGGATGCCTGCGCAGCCCCCGCGCGGATCGCCGAGGAGTCGGCCCTGGCCCCCAGCAGAAGACCGAGGCCCGTGACGACCATGGTCTTGCCTGCGCCGGTCTCGCCGGTCACCGCGGTGAACCCGGCGCCGAGCGGCAGCACGGCGTCGTCGATGACACCGAGACCGCGGATGCGCATCTCGTCGATCACGACGCCCCCCGCCACCCTGCGACCGGCAGCTGGAACTTGCGCACCAGCCGATCGGTGAACGCGGTCGGATGCAGACGGGCCAGCCGCACCGGCTGGGACGAGCGGCGCACGACGACGCGCGCGCCCGGCGGCAGCTCGTGCGACCGGCGGCCGTCGCACCACAGGATGCCGCTGCCGTCGGTGCGCTCGAGCATCTCGATCGCGACCGACGCCTCCGGACCCACCACGAGCGGTTTGGCGAAGAGGGCGTGCGCCGACAGCGGGACGACGGCGATGGCCTCGACGGTCGGCCAGATGACGGGTCCACCGGCGGAGAAGTTGTAGGCCGTCGAGCCGGTCGGGGTCGAGACGACCATGCCGTCGCATCCGAAGCTCGACAGCGGACGACCGTCGATCTCGATGACCACCTCGATCATGCGCTCGCGGCTGGCCTTCTCGACGGTCGCCTCGTTGAGCGCCCATGTCTCGTAGACGACGGCACCGTGCGCATCCTTCACCCGCACCGAGAGGGCGAGGCGCTCCTCGACGTCGTAGTCGCGGTCGATGACCCTGGCGACGGCGGCGTCCATGTCGTCGCGATCGATCTCGGCGAGGAATCCGACGTGGCCCATGTTGATCCCCAGCACCGGGGCGCCCGAGCCGCGCACGAGCTCCGCCGCGCGCAGGATCGTGCCGTCGCCGCCGAGGACGATGGCGAGCTCGAGGTCATCGGTCGCGACATCGGCGCCGAGCAGGGCGACGTCGGCGAAGCGCTCGTCGAGAGCGACGAACTCGCGGTGATCCTCGGCCGGCAGCACGGGGGTCGCCCCTGCGCCTCGCAGCGCGTCGACGACGCGCAGCGCCGCGGCGACCGTGTCCTGCCGTTTGGCGTGGGCGACGACCAGGATGGGGCGCGCGTTCATCGTCCTCCTGCCACGTGTGCGATCTGCTCCGACCATTCTGACGGATCCGTTCCCCGCCCGGGCGCGAGGTGCACGAGGTACTCGGCGTTGCCGTGCGTGCCGAGGATCGGCGAGGGCAGGATGCCGAGCATCCCGAGGCCGGCGTCGTGTGCGCTCCACAGCGTGCGCTCGACGGCGTCGAGTCTGGCCGCGGCGCTGGTGACGAGGCCGCCCTTCACCGCGGTGCGGCCGACCTCGAACTGCGGCTTGATGAGCAGCACGACGTCGGCATCGCCCGCGATCGTCTCGGCGACAGCCGGCAGCACGAGGTCGAGCGAGATGAACGACAGGTCTCCGACGGCGAGGTCGGGACGCTGGGCCTCACCTGTGGCGTCCGCAAGCGAGGTCGCGGTCATGTGGCGCACGTTGAAGCCCTCGACCGCGGTGACACCCGGGTCGGCGGCGATCTGCGCGGCGAGCTGCCCGTGTCCGACGTCGACGGCGAGGACCCGCCGTGCACCGCGCTCGCGCAGCACCTGGGTGAACCCGCCGGTGGAGGCTCCCATGTCGAGGGCGAGACGCCCGTCGACGAGGATCGCGAAGCCGTCGAGCGCGGCGATCAGCTTGTGGGCGGCTCGGCTGACGTAGTGGTCACCGCCGTCGACCCGGAGTTCGGCTTCGTCGGCGACGGGCGTGGATGCCTTGACGATGGTGCGTCCGTCGACGCTCACCAGTCCGTCGGCGATGAGGGATGCCGCGTGGGTGCGTGAACGGGCAAGACCCCGGGCCGCGAGGGCGGCGTCGAGGCGGGTCATCGGGTGCCGTGCGCCGAGTCGGTGCGCGGGGTGCTCTCGAGGCGCTTCATCAGCTCATCGTGCATCGCGCCGTACGCGTCGGCCCGGTCGGCGAGGGGCTGACTCTCGATCAGGCGCAGTCTGCTCCAGAGCGCATCGGTCGGCTCGTCTCGCGTGTGCTCCATCCGTCAACTGTAGCCCGCGGTGCCGACGCGGCAGCCGCGACTCTCAGGGCCTGTGGAAAGGATCGGCGTAGAGCTTCTCGGGCACACGGAAGGCGTAGATCGCGAGCCCCGTCGCCCAGATGGCCGCCGCTCCTGCGCGCAGCAGGTCGATCTGCGCCGAGCCCTCCGAAAGGATCTGCACGTCGCCGTTCGCGATGCGCACCGACGCGCCGTTGACGGTGAACACGCCGTCCTTCTCGGTCGTCGCGGGGTACGGCGCGTGCAGGTCGCGCAGGTCGGCGAGGATGTAATCGGGCCGCGACCCCTGCGGGGCGGCGAGCACATGCTTGGGACGGTCGATGCCGGTCAGCACGAGCGCCGAGTCGATACCGGCACGCACGGCGCCCATGATGTCGGTGTCGAGCCGGTCGCCGAGGAACAGCGGACGCTGCGCGTCGAAGCGCGCGATCGCCTCTTCGAAGATGGGCGTCTCGGGCTTGCCCGCCACGACCGACAGGCGGCCGATGGCCGTGTGCACCGCGGAGACCAGCGTGCCGTTGCCCGGGGCGACGCCGCGCTCGCGCGGGATGGTCCAGTCGGTGTTGGTGGAGATCCACGGGATCCCGCCCTCGTCCTCGGGCACCTTCAGCGCGAACGCCGCCTCGGCGAGATCGGTCCACGCGACATCCGGGCTGAATCCCTGCACGACGGCAGCCGGGGAGTCCTCCGCGCTGCGGGTGACCGTGTATCCGGCCTTCTCCGCCTCGACCACGAGCCCCTCTCCCCCGACGATCAGGATCGTCGCGGGCGCCGGCACCATCGTCGCGAGCAGGCGCATCGCCGCCTGGGGGCTGGTCACGACGTCAGCGGGCGCGACGCTCAGTCCCAGGCTGGTGAGGTGCTCGGCGACCGAGGCATCGGTGCGCGAGGCGTTGTTCGTGATGTAGCCGAGGCGCATCGCCTGAGCGACGCGGTTGAGGCTGTCCACCGCGTGCGGCAGCGCGTGCGGTCCTGCGTAGACGACCCCGTCGAGGTCGGCGAGGACCGCGTCGCGTCCGGTGAGTGGGGTGGATGCCTGGGTGGCGCGGCGGAACAGTGCCATCAGTGATCGGACTCCGAACGCTCTGGGGTCGAGGCTTCCTCGGACTCGGGCTGTGCCTCGGACTCGGGCACGGACTCGAGCTCGGGGTGTGCCTCGGGCTCGGGCTCGGGCTCGGGCTCGGGCTGTGCCTCGGGCTCGCGGGGCGAATCGGCAGAATCGACCGCGTGCTCGGATGCATCGGCGTCAGAACCGCTGCCAGCGTCGGTGTCGGTCTCGGTGTCGTTGACGTCCTCGACGTCCTCGACGAGGCCGTCTTCCACGATGATCTCGTCGAACTCGCCGTCGTGGCCGAGCGCGGCGGCCGCGACATCGGCGCGCTGCGCCCAGAACGCGGCTTCATCGGTGCGACCGAGGCCTTCGAGCACCGCGGCACGCGCCGAGAACAGCGCGGGGCTCCATTCGAAGGCGCGGTCGGGGTCGAGCTCGGGGATCTCCAGTTCACCGAGTGCGAGCTCCGTCTCGCCGCGGTCGAGTCGCGCGCCCGACATCGCGATCGCCAACGCCACGCGCACGGCCGGGCTGAGGGAGGCGCGATCGACTGCGCGTCCCTCCTCGAGGGCGCGGTCGGGGCGTCCGACACCGCGCTCGCTGTCGACGATGAGGGCGATCTGGTCGTCGTTGCCGGAGATGCGCCGGTACGTGCGCAGCTCTCGCAGGGCGAGCGCGAAGTCGCCGACGCCGTATGCCGTGATCGCGAGGGTCTCGCGCACGACGGCCACCCGACCAGCACGACGCGAGGCCGCGAGGGCGTGCTCGTGCGCGCGGGCGGGGTCGTCGTCGATCAGCTGCGCGACCATCGCGAGGTGACGCGCGACCTGTTCTGCATTCTCCTTGCTGAGGGTCTTCAGCTCGTTGCGTGCCGAGGGGTGCAGGTCGCGTGCGGTGATCTCGTCCGGCAGCGGCGGCTCGGGAATGCGCTCACGCACAGGAGCGAACTCGTTGACCGGGCGGTCGACGCCACCGCGCGGCCGGTCGCGGAACGAACCGCTGGAACCCTGGTCGCGATCCTGCCGCGGCCGGTCACCGTAGGGACGACGCTCACCCTGCGGGCGGTCACCATAAGGACGACGCTCACCCGACTGGGGACGGTCACCATAAGGACGACGCTCACCCTGCGGACGGTCACCATAAGGACGACGCTCACCCTGCGGACGGTCACCATAAGGACGACGCTCACCCTGCGGACGGTCACCATAAGGACGACGCTCACCC
>NZ_JBFBMI010000006.1:0-976 GCF_040686955.1 Microbacterium sp. NPDC077391 | reverse complement strand
ACCCGACTGCGGACGGTCACCATAAGGACGACGCTCACCCTGCGGACGGTCACCATAAGGACGACGCTCACCCGACTGCGGACGGTCACCATACGGACGACGCTCACCCGACTGCGGACGGTCACCATACGGACGACGCTCACCCTGCGGGCGGTCACCATAGGGGCGACGCTCACCGGACTGGTTCCGGTCGTTATAGGGGCGACGCTCACCCTGCGGGCGGTCACCATAAGGACGACGCTCACCCGACTGAGGGCGGTCACCATACGGACGACGCTCACCCGACTGATTCCGATCACCGTACGGACGACGCTCGCCCGACTGGGGACGGTCACCATACGGTCGACGCTCGCCGGACTGATTCCGGTCGTTATAGGGACGACGCTCGCCCAACTGGGGACGGTCACCATACGGTCGACGCTCACCCGACTGATTCCGGTCGTTATGGGGGCGACGCTCGCCCGACTGGGGACGGTCACCATACGGTCGACGCTCACCCGACTGATTCCGGTCGTTATAGGGACGACGCTCACCCGACTGAGGGCGGTCACCATACGGACGACGCTCACCCGAATGGTTCCGGTCGCCGTAGGGACGACGCTCGCCAGACTGCGGGCGGTCGTTGTAGGGACGACGCTCACCAGACTGGGATCGATCCCCCGATGCACTGCGATCGCCACTCGGACGGCGATCGCCGTCGCGGCGCGGTCCGCGCGACGAGGAATCGTTGAACCGAGGCTTCCGGTCCGAGTCAGAACGTCGGTTCTGCGCGCCCTCGCCGTCGTTTCGGCGGTCTCGCTGCTCATCTGACATTCTGACTCCCTGTTCTGCTGCAAAACGCAAAATGGCCACCCAGCTCTGGGTGGCCATTTTACTTAAGAGAAGTCCGGCGGTGTCCTACTCTCCCACAGGGTCCCCCCTGCAGTACCATCGGCGCTGTGAGGCTTAGCTTCCGGGTTCGGAATGTGACCGGGCG
>NZ_JBFBMI010000005.1:0-251928 GCF_040686955.1 Microbacterium sp. NPDC077391 | reverse complement strand
CGCCCGGTCACATTCCGAACCCGGAAGCTAAGCCTCACAGCGCCGATGGTACTGCAGGGGGGACCCTGTGGGAGAGTAGGACACCGCCGGACTTCCTCTGTGAAAGAGCCACCCATCGTTGGGTGGCTCTTTTGCGTTAAGTCCCCGTGATTTGACTTCCCCCGGGGACGGGCTATGGTCGGTCGTTACCGAACCCGCCAGCCGAAAGAGGGGAAGCGAGTCCATGTCTGGAAAGACACCGCAATCACGAGCCGGGAAGAAGGCACCCCAGCTCTCACTCAAGGAGAAGAGAGCCGAGAAGCGCGCCAAGCGCGAACCGGAGTCCTTCCTCAAGCCCCGCAAGGGTGCGTCCGGCTGATCCCGGCTCGTCGAGGGCGTCGCGTCGACTGCACATCGCAGTCCGCGGCGCCCTTCGTCGTTCTCATCGGCGGTCGTACCCCAGCCTGCTCTGCAGCAC
The DNA here is from genome assembly GCF_040686955.1 of Microbacterium sp. NPDC077391. NCBI lineage: Bacteria > Bacillati > Actinomycetota > Actinomycetes > Micrococcales > Microbacteriaceae > Microbacterium > Microbacterium sp. NPDC077391. The sequence goes on along the minus strand of NZ_JBFBMI010000005.1, from coordinate 251,471 downwards.
ACGCGCGGCCGCAGTCACCTCCGCCTGCGCGGGAGCGTCCCGTGCGTCCTCCCACGTCACCGCGACCGCGGCGATCGGCCAGCCGGCGTGGTCGTGCACTGCCGCGGCGACGGAGCGGAAGCCCGCCGTCACCTCTCCGTCTTCCGTGGCGACGCCTGCCTGACGTACCTGGCGGAGCACCTCACGCAGCTCGGCCGGACGCGCCGGTCCACTGCCCGTCCGATCGGTGAACGCGGCGGTGTCCGGGTAGAGCGCTCGCACCTGCGCGCGGGGGAGGGCTGCCAGCATGGCACGCCCGGTCGCGGTGAGGTGCGCGGGCAGCCGCACGCCCACATCCGTGACCAGCGCGGGCCTGCGGGCAGCGCGCTCCTCGACGATGTAGAGCACGTCGCGTCCACTCATCACCGCCAGGTGGGCGCTCTCGCCGACACGATCAGCGAGACCGGCGAGGATCGGCCGACCCAGCCGGGCCAGCGGCTCCTGCCTGGCGTAGCCGCCGGCGAGCTCGAACGCGCTGGTGCCCAGCCCCCAGCGCCGCTCCTGCGCGAGATGCACGACGAAGCCGTGCTCCTCGAGGGTCGCGAGGAGGTGATAGACGGTGGAGCGCGGAATGCCGAGCTCTCGGGCGAGTGCGGTCGCCGCGATCGGCGCAGGCCGGCGTGCGAGGTGCCGCAGGATGCGCAGCGTCTGGTCAGCTGCCGGAACCTGTGGACGGTGCAGCTCGGCATCCGGTATGTCTGTGATCACAGACACAGTCTTCCACTCGACGCCCCGCCGGCGAACGTCTCGGTGTGGAATCGAGGTATGCAGCATTCGTCTCCCGTCACCATCGGCGCGACTTCCCTGTCGCCGGATGACGTCGTCGCCGTCGCACGCCACTTCGCACCTGTGGTGATCGCGGATGCCGCCCGCCACCGCGTCGCTGCCGCCCGCACGGTGATCGACGGGATGGCGGCCGATCCGCACCCGCACTACGGTGTCTCCACCGGGTTCGGAGCCCTCGCCACCACCTTCATCGCTTCCGAGCGCCGCCGCCAGCTGCAGATCAGTCTGATCCGCTCCCACGCCGCCGGCACCGGAGCCGAAATCGAGACCGAGGTCGTGCGGGCCCTGCAGCTGCTCCGCCTGCAGACTCTGGCATCCGGTCACACGGGCGTGCGGCCCGTCGTCGTCGACACCTACGCGGCGATGCTGAACGCCCGCATCACCCCGGTCGTCCGCGAGTACGGCTCGCTCGGCTGCTCGGGCGACCTCGCCCCGCTGGCCCACGTCGCGCTCGCGTCGATGGGCGAGGGCGACGTCCGCGACGCCGACGGCGCGCTCGTGTCCGCTGCCGATGCTCTCGCCGCGGCCGGCATCGAGCCTCTCGTCCTCGTCGAGAAGGAGGGCCTCGCACTCATCAACGGCACCGACGGCATGCTCGGGATGCTGCTGCTCGCGCTGCATGACCTCGAGACCCTCATCACCACCGCCGACCTCGCCGCCGCGATGTCCGTCGAGTCTCAGCTGGGCACCGATGCCGTGTTCGCCGCCGACCTGATGGCGCTTCGTCCGCAGGTGGGTCAGGCGACGTCGGCCGCGAACCTGCGCGCGGTCCTCGCCGACTCGCCCATGGTCCACAGCCACAAGGGGCCGGAGGACGGCCGGGTGCAGGACGCCTACTCGCTGCGCTGCTCGCCGCAGGTGCACGGCGCGGCACGCGACACGATGGCCCACGCGGCCCTGATCGCCCGGCGCGAGCTCGCGTCCGTGGTCGACAATCCGGTCGTCACCGCGGACGGGCGCATCGAGTCGAACGGCAACTTCCACGGGGCGCCGATCGCCGCGGTGCTCGACTTCCTCGCGATCTCGGTCGCTGATGTGGCCTCCGTCTCGGAGCGACGCACCGACCGGGCCCTCGACCCCGCGCGCAGTCACGGCCTGCCCCCTTTCCTCGCGCACGAGGTCGGTGTCGACTCCGGGCTGATGATCGCGCAGTACGCGGCGGCCGGCATCGTCTCCGAGCTCAAGCGCCTCGCCGTGCCGTCCTCGGTCGACTCGATCCCGTCATCCGCGATGCAGGAGGACCACGTGTCGATGGGCTGGTCGGGAGCCCGAAAGCTGCGCCGTGCCCTCGACGGTCTCACGCGGGTGCTCGCCATCGAGATCCTCACCGGCGCGCGTGCCCTCGATCTGCGGGCCCCCCTCCAGGCGGGTCCCGCGACGGGCGCCGTGCGCGACCTCGTCCGCACCGTGGCCGCAGGTCCCGGTCCGGACCACTTCCTCTCACCCGACATGGAGGCCGTGACCGAGCTCGTCCGCTCGGGCGCCGTCCTCCGCGCTGCGAAGGAGCACGCGAATGTCTGACACCACCACCCGCATCATCCGCGCCGCGCGCGGCAACGAGCGCACCGCGAAGAGCTGGGGCGCCGAGGCCGCGAAGCGGATGCTCATGAACAACCTCGACCCCGAGGTCGCCGAGCACCCGGAGGACCTCGTCGTCTACGGCGGCACCGGGCGGGCCGCGCGCAGCTGGGAGGCGTACGACGCGATCGTCCGCACCCTCGATGAGCTCGAGCCCGACGAGACGCTGCTCGTGCAGTCCGGCAAGCCGGTCGGCGTGTTCCGCACCCACGAGTGGGCCCCGCGCGTTCTGATCGCGAACTCCAACCTCGTCGGCGACTGGGCCACCTGGCCCGAGTTCCGCAAGCTCGAGGCCGCGGGCCTGATGATGTACGGCCAGATGACCGCAGGTTCATGGATCTACATCGGCACCCAGGGCATCCTACAGGGCACGTACGAGACCCTCGCCGCCGTCGCCCGCTCCCTCGGCAGGGACTCGCTGCGGGGCACGCTCACCCTCACCGGCGGCGCCGGCGGAATGGGCGGCGCCCAGCCGCTGGCCGTCACGCTCAACGACGGTGTCGTGCTGATCGTCGACGTCGACGAATCGCGCCTCTCGCGCCGTGTCGACCACGGCTATCTCGACGAGTACACCACCGACCTCGACGAGGCGGTCGCGCGCGTCGTCGCCGCGAAGGAAGCAGGGGAGGCTCTCTCCGTGGGCGTCGTCGGCAACGCCGCCGAGGTGTTCCCCGAGCTCAAGCGCCGTCAGGATGCAGGGCAGCTGACGATCGACGTGGTCACCGACCAGACCAGCGCGCACGACCCGCTCGCCTATCTGCCGGTGGGGATCTCGGTCGCGGACTGGAAGACCGAGGCCGATCGCGACCCCGAGGAATTCACCCGCCGCTCGCGCGAGTCCATGGCCGCGCACGTCGCCGCCATGGTCGCGTTTCAGGATGCCGGCGCAGCGGTCTTCGACTACGGCAACTCGATCCGCGCCGAAGCGCAGCTCGGGGGGTTCGCGCGCGCCTTCGAATTCCCCGGGTTCGTGCCGGCGTACATCCGCCCGCAGTTCGAAGAGGGCCGCGGGCCCTTCCGGTGGGCTGCGCTCTCGGGAGACCCTGAGGACATCTACAAGACCGATCGCGCGATCGCCGAGCTCTTCCCCGACGACAAGGCGCTGCACCGCTGGCTCGACAAGGCCCGCGAGAAGGTGCGCTTCGAGGGCCTTCCCGCTCGCATCTGCTGGCTCGGCTTCAAGGAACGCCACCTCGCGGGCCTGAAGTTCAACGAGATGGTCGCCTCGGGTGAGCTGTCGGCTCCGATCGTCATCGGCCGCGATCACCTCGACTCCGGGTCGGTGGCCTCGCCGTACCGGGAGACCGAGGCCATGAAGGACGGCTCCGACGCGATCGCCGACTGGCCGCTGCTCAACGCGCTGCTGAACACCTCGTCCGGTGCCAGCTGGGTGTCGCTGCATCACGGCGGCGGTGTCGGCATCGGCCGCTCCATCCACGCCGGGCAGGTGACCGTCGCCGACGGGTCGGATCTGGCCGCGGAGAAGCTCGAGCGCGTCCTGACGAACGACCCGGGCACCGGTGTGATGCGCCATGTCGACGCCGGCTACGGGCATGCGCGCGACATCGCCCGCGAGCGCGGACTCAAGGTGCCGATGCTGTGACCGCCTCGCTCATCACGAACATCGGGGAGCTGACGACGAACGTCGCCACCCCGGCCGACCGGTGCGGCACCGTGCACGACGCCGCCGTGCTGATCGCAGACGGACTGATCTCGTGGGTCGGCTCGTCGAGTGACGCACCGGCCGCCGATGCGGTGGTGGATGCCGGTGGTCGGGCGGTCATCCCCGGCTTCGTCGACAGCCACAGCCACATCGTGTTCGGCGGCGATCGGGCGGCCGAGTTCGAGGCGCGCATGGCGGGGGAGAAGTACGCTGCCGGTGGCATCCGCTCCACCGTCGCCGCCACCCGCCAGGCGAGCGACGACGAGCTGCGGGCCCGGGTCCGCGGCTTCATCGACGAGATGCTCGCGCAGGGCACGACGACGGTCGAGATCAAGAGCGGCTACGGTCTCGACGTCGAGACCGAGCAGCGTCTGGTGCGCCTCGCCGCCGAGGTGACCGAGGAGGTCACCTTCCTCGGTGCGCACGTCGTGCCGGCGGAGTACGCCGGGCGCGCCGACGAGTACGTCGAGCTCGTGGTCGGCGCGATGATGGATGCCTGTGCGCCGCACGCCACGTGGATCGACGTGTTCTGCGAGATCGGTGCGTTCAGCGTCGCGCAGTCACGACGCGTGCTCGAGGCCGGTGTCGCCCGCGGGCTGAAGCCGCGCATGCACGCCGGCCAGCTCGGCCACGGCCAGGGTGTGCAGCTCGCCATCGAGCTCGGCGCGGCGTCGGTCGATCACGGCACCTTCCTGACCGACGACGACGTCGCGGCGCTCGCCGCATCCGACACGGTGCTCACCCTGCTGCCCGGCGTCGAGTTCTCGACGCGGCAGCCGTACCCCGACGCGCGGCGCCTCATCGATGCCGGAGTGACGGTGGCCATCGCATGCGACACCAACCCCGGCTCGAGTTTCACCTCGTCGATGCCGTTCTGCATCGCCGTCGCCGTGCGGGACATGGGCATGACGCCGGCTGAAGCCGTGCGGGCCGCGACCGCCGGGGGCGCGGCGGCGCTGCAGCGCTCGGACATCGGGGTGATCGCCCCGGGTCGTCGTGCCGATCTCGTGCTGCTCGAGGCCCCCACGCGCGTGCACCTGGCGTACCGGCCCGGCGTGCCGCTCGTGCGGCAGGTCTGGAAGGACGGCGTGTCCGTCCGGCGGAAGGGATGAACATGGCGCTCGCACACGACGACCTCTGGCCGCGCGCCGGATCGTGGCCTGCTGCGGAGGCGGGGGATCGCGCTGACGCCGCGCTGATCGGCATCCCGACCTGGCGCACCTCGCTCTCGCCCACCGGCGCGCACGCGACCCCCGCCGCCATCCGCGACGCGCTGCCGCGCTTCAGCCCGGCCCTGATGGGTCCCCCGGTCATCGACCTGAACGCCGCGCTGCGGATCGTCGACGCCGGCGACGTGCCCGAGCCGGACGGCGACGACGGCGTGCAGCGCGCGCTCGAGCGCGTGCGTGCCCTCGCAGAGCAGACGCGGCTGGTGATCGCCCTCGGCGGAGACAACTCGCTCACCTATCCGGTCGCCCGCGGTGCAGGAGCCGACGGGCTGATCACGCTGGACGCGCACCTCGACCTGCGCGACGGCGTCTCCAACGGCTCACCCGTGCGTCGCCTGATCGAGGACGCTCCCGACGGCGAGCGCATCGACCCGACGCGCATCGTACAGATCGGCATCGCCGACTTCGCGAACTCGGCCGCCTACGTTCAGCGTGCCGCCGACTGGGGCATCCGGGTGATCACGCTCGACGAGGTGCGGGAGAAAGGCATCCCGTCGGTCGTGGCAGAGGCGCTCGCGGTGGCCGGCGTCGGCTCGCGCATCCATCTCGACATCGATGTCGACGTCGTCGACCGGGCGGCCGCTCCCGGCTGCCCGGCAAGCGTCCCCGGCGGGCTGGCCGCGGGGGAGCTGCGCGCGCTGGTTCGCGCCATCGCTGCAGATGCGAAGGTCGCCAGTGCCGACATCGCGGAGGTCGATGCCACCGCCGACGCTGACGACGCGCGCACCGTGCGCCTTGCCGCGCTCTGCGTGCTCGAGCTGCTCGCCGGTCTCGCCTCGCGCTGACGCCGCGGGGCCGCGGCGGCCCAGGGCGGCCCCGCGCATGGCTCGAGGGCGTAGCGTGGAGGCATGGCTCGAATCGTGATCTTCGGCGGCCACGGAAAGGTCGCCCTGCTGCTCGCTCCGCTTCTCTCGGCTCGCGGAGACGAGGTGACCGCGGTGATCCGCAATCCCGATCACGTCGATGACGTGCGGGCGGCCGGTGCACACCCGGTCGTGTTCGACGTCGAGCACGAGGACCAGGCGGCGATCGCCGCGCTGCTCGCCGGGCACGACGCCGTGGTGTGGTCGGCGGGAGCGGGTGGCGGCGACCCGGCGCGCACGCGCGCCGTCGACCGCGATGCCGCGGTGCGGTCGATGGATGCCGCGGCAGATGCCGGGGTGCGCCGCTACGTGATGGTGTCGTACTTCGGGGCGTCCCGCGACCACGGCATCCCGACCGACAACCCGTTCCACGCCTACGCCGAGGCCAAGGCGGCCGCGGACGAGCATCTGCGCTCGTCGCAGCTGGAGTGGACAGTGCTGGGGCCGAGCGCCCTCACCCTCGACGAGGGAACAGGGCGGATCGACACCGCCTCGAGCGAATCGGGTCAGGTGTCGCGCGCGAACGTCGCACAGGTCATCGCGCAGGTGCTCGTCGACGACTCCACCGCCGGCCGGACCATCCGCTTCAACGACGGCGAGACGCCGATCGCCGCGGCGCTGCGCCCCTGACTCCGGCCTCCCCCGTCCCACCCCGCCCACCCCAGGACGAACCGCCCCTCGCTCCGGTATGAGTTTGTGCCGCTCGGCACGCGGGTGATGCGGCAGAAACTCATACCGGAACGAGGAGCGGTGTGTGGGGGCGGCGGCGTCAGCCCAGGCCGACGGGGATGAGGGCGTGGGCGACGGCGTAGATCGCGACCCCTGCGAGCGCACCCACCACGGTGCCGTTCAGCCGGATGTACTGCAGGTCGCGGCCCACCATGAGCTCGATCTTCTCCGTCGTCTCGGCCGGATCCCACTTCTCGACGGTGTCGGTGATGATGGATGCGATGTCGTGGCGGTACCGATCGACGAGGAAGACCGCGGCATCCGTCGCCCAGCCGTCGACCCGCGCCTGCAGCACGGGATCAGTGGCCAGGCGCTGTCCGACCTCGGCGATCGCGGTGGCCGCTCTGCGGCGCAGCCCGCTCTGCGGATCGGCCAGTGCGTCGAGCAGGCCGGCCTTGGCGGTGTTCCAGGCCTGCGCCGCGAGCTCGCCCACGCGCGGGCTGTCGAACAGCGTCGTCTTGGCGCTCTCCAGCCGCTCGCGCATCGCATCGTCGTGCTGCAGTCCGTCGGCGAGGCGCGCGAGGTAGCCGTCGAGGGCGATGCGGGCCGGATGCTGCGGATCGGCGTGCACGGCGCGGACGAACTTCAGGGCCTCGCTGTACGCCGTCTCGTCGACGAAGCGGTGAGCCAGGCGCGGGACCCATGACGGCAGGCGGCGGGAGATCAGCCCCTGGAACGCCGCGGCGTTGTTCTCGAGCCAGGCGCCGAGACTGTCCACGGCGAGGTCGACGGCGCCGCGATGCGCATCCGCCTCGACGATGCGCTGCAGCCAGGTGCCCGCCGACGGCGCCCAGTCGGGCTCGATGAGGTGCTCGCGCGCGAGGTCGGCGATCAGGCTCTGCACGTCATCGTCGCTCAGCGCGCGCAGCACGGCGGAGGCCGCCGTGGCGGCCTCCGCCGCCACGCGCTCGGCGTGCGCCTCGTGGCTGAGCCACTCGCCGAGCCGCTGCGAGAGGGCGGTCGTCGACAGCTTCGCGCGCACGACCTCACCTGCCAGGAAGTTCGTCTCGACGAACTCGCCCAGGGTGCGCCCGATCTCATCCTTGCGGTTGGGGATGATCGCGGTGTGCGGGATCGGCAGTCCGAGCGGGCGGCGGAACAGCGCGGTCACGGCGAACCAGTCGGCCAGGGCGCCGACCATGCCGCCCTCGGCCGCCGCGCGGAGGTAGCCGAGCCACGGATGCCGTGATTCGAGCCAGAAGGAGAGGACGAACACGACGGCCATGAAGATCAGCGCGCCCAGCGCCACGGCCTTCATCCGGCGAAGGCTGCGCAGTCGCTCCTGATCGGCCGGCGAGAGCAGCGCCATCGGTGTTCGCGACATGCCGTCATCCTTTCACGGTGACTAGGCTCGAGGGGTGATCGACGACATCAAGAAGCGCGCTCTGCACCGCACCAGCATCCTCGAGGGTCAGCTGCGCGGCATTGCGCGGATGATCGAGAACGAGGACTACTGCATGGACATCATCACCCAGTCGCGTGCCGTGCAGCGCTCGCTCGAGTCACTCAACCGCCTGCTGCTCGAGAACCACCTGCGCACGCATGTCACGCACATGTTCGAGCAGGGCGGCGACGAGCGCGAGACCGCGGTCGGCGAGCTGCTGAAGGCGTTCGATTTCGACCGCAAGTAGACCATATCGACACAATCAAGACAGCTTGACAACGGATATCGTCGCTCTCTTCTGTCCATTCTTCGTTTTTCGCTGTACCTCACCGCGCGACTGTGCTTGACTGACGTCAGTCAGAACTCAACGTGGAGGTTCCATGGCACAGCTCGCACCCGCGGCGCCCGCGCCGACCGCCGACCCGGCGACGGGGGGCGTCGACATCATCGGCGTCACCAAGCACTACGGCGATGCGCCGGCGGTCGATGACCTGTCGCTGTCGATCCAGCCGGGCGAGTTCCTCTCCCTGCTGGGACCGTCGGGCTGCGGGAAGACCACGACGCTGCGCATGATCGCCGGGTTCGAGCATCCGGGCAGCGGCGACATCCGCATCTCGGGCCGCAGCGTGCTCGGGCTGCCGCCGCACCGCCGCGAGGTGAACACCGTCTTCCAGGCGTACGCGCTGTTCCCGCACATGACCGTCGCCGAGAACGTCGCCTACGGCCTGCAGCAGCGCCGGGTGCCCAAGGCCGAGCAGCGGGAGCGGGTCACCGCCGCCCTCGACATGGTGCAGCTGCGCCGGTTCGCCGACCGCAAGCCGACCATGCTCTCCGGCGGGCAGCAGCAGCGCATCGCGCTGTCCCGTGCGCTCATCAACCGCCCCAGTGTGCTGCTGCTCGACGAGCCGCTCGCCGCGCTCGACCGCCAGCTGCGCGAGGAGATGCAGGTCGAGCTGAAGCTGCTGCAGTCCCGGCTCGGGACGACGTTCGTCTTCGTGACGCACGACCAGGGCGAAGCGCTGTCGATGAGCGATCGGATCGCCGTGATGCGCGCCGGCCGCATCGAGCAGCTCGATGCTCCCGACCGGATCTACGCCGCACCCGCGTCGGCGTACGTCGCATCGTTCATCGGCCAGCAGAACTTTCTCAGCGGCACCGCTCGCGGCGATGCGGTGCAGACGACCGTCGGCCTCATCCACGGCCGATGGGGAGCCGAGCAGGTCGCGGACGGGGGCGCGGCCGTCGCCGCCATCCGGCCGGAGTTCATCCGGATCGAAACGCCCGACTCCACCGCCTTCGGCATCGACGGCCGTGTGCTCAGCGTGTCGTACCTCGGCGAGACCCTCCAGGTCGTCGTCGGCATCGACGGCGGACAGACGCTGCTCGTGCGCACTCCGGCACCGACGGCGCCGGCGGTCGCCGTCGACCAGGCGGTGCGCTGCACCTGGTCGCGCGACGACGTGCGGCTCTTCGCCGCCGAGGGCGCGCCCACCGCCGCCACTCACGTCATCGCCCTCCCCGACCGCGCAGCGCGCTGAGCGGCATCCACCTCACCACCCGCACCGCACCGCACCGCACCGCACCGCACGAAGGAGTGCTCTCATGAACGACAACAGCATCCGCATCCTGGCTGACAGCAGCATCGCGCCCGTCGTGCGCCATCAGCTCACCCGGCGGGGCTTCATGGGCGTCGTCGCCGCGCTGGGAGCCGCGGGCGTGCTCACCGCCTGCTCGCCAGGCGGCTCGGGAAAGCCGGCGCCCGGCGCCACCGGCGGCGCGGTGGAGGACAAGCTCTCCATCTACAGCTGGGGCGAGTACGACGCCCCCGAGGTGATCGAGGCGTTCACGAACGACGAGGGTGCGAAGGTCGTCATGGACACCTTCAACTCGAACGAGGAGATGATCGCCAAGCTCGTCGCGGCGAAGGGAACCAGCGGCTACGACCTCGTCGTGCCGACCGGTGTGTTCATCCCGCAGATGATCGAGAACGGGCTGCTCGCCAAGCTCAACCTGGATCTCATCCCCAACATGAAGCACATGGATCCCGCCTTCCTCGGGCGCGACTGGGACCCGAAGAACGAGTACTCCATCTGCAAGGCGTGGGGCACCACCGGTTTCGTGTACGACAAGACGGTCATCACGCGTGAGCTGAAGACGTGGAGCGACTTCATCGACGCGGCTCAGAACGAGGCGTCCGGCAAGACCTCGGTGCTCGATGACCCGGCCCCGCTCGGCGGCATCTACTACTGGGCCAACGGCATCGACTGGAACACCACGGACCCCGCCGACCTCGACGCGTGCGAGAAGTTCCTCGTCGACGAGCTGGCACCGCACATCTCTGCCTTCGACTCGTACCCCGGAGGTGCGGCGATCCCGCAGGCGTCGCACGTGCTCATGCAGTCGTGGAACGGCGATGCGCGCATCGGCATCCAGGAGTCGCCCGACCCCGACCGCTGGCAGTGGGTGCTCGGCGCCCCCGACACCGAGCTGTGGATGGACAACTGGGCGCTCGTCGAGGGCGCACCGCACCCCGAGGCCGCCCATGCCTTCCTGAACTACATCCTCACCCCCGAGAACCAGCTCGCCCAGGTCGACTACATCGGCTACGACACCGGGGCCGCGGGAATCAAGGAGGCGGCCGAGGCCGCCGGACTCGAGATGCTCGACATGGTGTTCTTCGACGAGGCGCAGGTGAAGACCATGCATGAGGGCAAGGTCACGGAGGCGCAGGCGCGCATCGTCGAGATCTGGAACAAGACGAAGGCCGCCGCCGGTGCGTAGCCCTCGCTTCGGGCTGGCCGTACCCGCGTGGGTGTGGCTGGCGCTGTTCTTCATCGCGCCCATCGCCATGGTCGTGTGGTTCAGCTTCGGGTACAAGCCGGGCATCTTCGGCACGCATGCCAACGACGTGCTGTCCTTCGACCGGTACGCCGAGGCCATGTCGCCCACGTTCTTCGCGACGTTCCAGAACACCCTCTGGGTCGGCATCATCGGCACCGTGCTGTGCCTGCTGATCGGCGGCCCGGTCGCGTACTGGATGGCCGTGAAGGCGCCGCCCTCGCGTCGGGGCCTGCTGATCGCACTCGTGATGGTGCCGTTCTGGACGAACTTCCTCGTGCGCACGCTCGGCTGGCAGGTGATTCTCTCGCCCGAGGGCTGGCTGTCGTCGCTGCTGCAGGGGCTGGGGATGCTCGACGGACCGATCGATGTGCTCTACACCCGCACCGCCGTGCTCATCGGCGTCGTCTACAACTATCTGCCTCTGATGATCCTGCCGCTGTACGTCGCCTTCGACCGCGTCGGAACGCCGCTGCGCGAAGCCAGCAAGGATCTCGGCGCGAACGGCATCCGCACCTTCCTGCAGGTCACCGTGCCTCTGGCGCGACCCGGCATCATCGCCGGCGTGCTGCTGGTGTTCATCCCACTGATGGGCGACTACATCACCGCGACCGTCCTCGGCGGAGCGCAGGGCAACATGATCGGCCAGCTGGTCGCCAGCCAGTTCGGCACCGCGCAGAACTGGGCGCTGGGCTCGGCCATGGCGGTGCTGCTCATCCTCGTGATCATGCTCACGATCGGTGTCGTCGCCGGCATCCTCTGGCTGATCTCGCTGCCGTTGCGAAGCCGCAGCCGACTCGTCCTGGGAGAGGCATCATGAGCGACATCCGCACCCGTCGTCCCCGCGCCGCCATCGGCGACCGCGTCCTCGGCATCTGGTCGGTCGCGGTCTACGCGTTCCTGTTCCTGCCGATCATCGTCATCATCATGGCGTCGTTCAACTCGGGGCGGCTGCTGGTCGCGTGGGACGGTTTCAGCTTCGCTCCGTTCGCGGCGCTGGTCGAGAAGCCCGTCATCCGCGACGCCGTGATGGTGTCGCTGCGCACCGGCCTGATCGCGGCGCTGTTCGCTGCGGTGCTCGGCACGCTCGCCGGCATCGCGATGGCCCGCCGACCGGGGAAGTGGGTCTGGTGGTTCCTCGGACTGCTGCTGCTCGTGTCGGTCACACCCGAGATCGTCGACGCCGTCGCGCTGCTGCCGTGGCTCGTCTTCCTCGGTCAGGACCTCGGGCTCACGATGTTCAACGACGGCACCGTGCGTCTCGTCGTCGGTCACTCACTGTTCTCGATCGCCATCGTGTCGTACATCGTCCGGGCCAGGCTGGTCGGTCTCGACGCGCGCCTGGAGGAGGCATCGGCCGACCTGTACGCCCCGCCGGTGCGCACCTTCCTGCGCGTGACCCTGCCGCTCGCGATGCCGGCCGTGCTCGCCGGATTCCTGCTGTCATTCACACTCAGTCTCGACAACACCGTCGTCTCGGCCTTCGTGCAGGTGTCGGGCACCACACCCTGGCCGGTGTACGTGCTGAGCTCGCTGCGCAGCGGGCTGCGGCCCGAGATCGCCGCCGTGTCGACCGTGATGCTGCTGCTCACGCTCGTCTCGCTGGCTCTCGTCGCCCTGGTGCTGAAGAAGGCGGGGGACTCGACCACCGAGATCGCCCGCACCATGGCAGGAGGATGACATGACCGACGCCGACCTCGTGTTCACCGGCGGCGCCTACGGCGGAAGAGTGTTCGTCTCCGACGCGTCTCGGTCGCGAGCCGACGCCGTCGCCGTCCGCGACGGGCGGATCGTCGCGCTCGACGGGGAGGCGAACGCCCTGATCGGCCCCGGCACCGAGGTGGTCGATCTGGACGGCCGGATGCTGCTGCCGGGGTTCCAGGATGCCCATGTGCACCCGCTGTGGGGTGGGCTCGACATGCTGCGCTGCGACCTCGCCGACCTGTCGAGTCAGGAGGCGTACCTGCAGCGGATCGCGCAGTACGCGGCCGAGCATCCGGATGACGAATGGGTGCTGGGCGGCGGCTGGCAGATGTCGGCCTTCCCCGGCGGCACGCCGACGGCCGCGGCGCTGGACACCGTGGTGCCCGACCGGCCCGCGTTCCTGCCCAACCGCGACGGACACGGCGCGTGGGTGAACTCCCGCGCGCTCGCTCTCGCGGGGATCACCCGCGACACCCCCGACCCGGACGACGGCCGGATCGAGCGGGATGCTTCGGGAACCCCGTCCGGAACCCTGCACGAGGGCGCGATGACCCTCGTCAACCGGCTGCTGCCCGCCGAACCGCACGAGCGGCTGCGAGAGGCGCTCGCCGTCGGCCAGCGTCACCTGCACTCGTTCGGAATCACGGCCTGGCAGGATGCCATCGTCGGCACGCAGTACAGCGATGCCGGCGATCCGCTGCCGGTGTACATCGCCGCCGATCGGGCGGGCGAGCTGACCGGTCGCGTCGTGGGGTCGCTGTGGTGGGACCGGACGCGGGGGCTGGAGCAGATCGACGACCTCGTCGCGCTGCGCGAGAGCGCCGCCGGCGGACGGCGCTTCGCCGCGACCAGCATCAAGATCATGCAGGACGGCGTGGCCGAGAACTTCACGGCGTCGATGCTCGAGCCGTACTGCGACGGCCACGGGCACCCCACCGAGAACGCCGGCATCTCGTTCGTCGAGCCCGACGTGCTGAACGAGGCGGCGGCGCGGCTGGACGCCCTCGGCTTCACGCTGCACTTCCACGCCATCGGCGACCGGGCGGTGCGCGAGTGCCTCGACGCCGTCGAGAGCGCGCTGCAGCGCAACGGGCCTCGCGGCAATCCGCACCACATCTCCCACATCCAGGTCGTCCACCCGGATGATGTGCCCCGGTTCCGCCGACTGGGCGTCACCGCCAACATGCAGATGCTCTGGGCGACCCTCGAGCCGCAGATGGTCGATCTCACGCTGCCGTTCCTCGGCGAGACGCGCGCGAGCTGGCAGTATCCGTTCGGCGACCTGCTGCGCACGGGCGCCGCGCTCGCCGCGGGAAGCGACTGGTCTGTGTCGACGCCGGATCCGATGGCGGCGATCCACACCGCGGTCAACCGCCGCTCCGCCCCGTCGGAATGGGAGGGTGACTACCCGCCGTTCCTGCCCGAGCAGGCCATCGACCTGGGCAGCGCGCTGCAGGCGTACACCGCCGGGTCGGCGCGGGTGAACAGCCTGCCCGAGACCGGAACGATCAGAGTCGGGATGCTGGCCGACCTCGCCCTGCTCGAGCGCGATCCGTTCGACGGCGAGCCGGGGCGGATCGGCGACACCCGGGTGCTCGGCACCTGGGTCGAGGGTGTGCGGGTGTTCGAGGCCTGACCCGCGGCGAGGAGCCTCAGCCCTCGACAGGCCCCAGCCAGGCCGACGCAGCCGTCGCGTGCGCCGACTCCGGGTCCGACGGATGGAACATCCCGGCGAGCACGTCGCGGTACAGCCGGGACAGCTCGTTCGACGAGAAGTACGACCCACCGCCCGCGACCAGCATCGCGTCGTCGACCACCTGCTTCGCCATCACGACGGCGCGGTGCTTCAGCCCCGACAGCAGCGTGAACCAGCGCGCGCCGTGATCGGCTCTCTCGTCGACATCCGCAGCGAGGGCAGCGATCTGCGGCGGCAGGGCGTCGTATGCGAGAGCCATGTCGGCGATCCGCCACCGGATGTCGGGATCCTGGCTGTACGTCGTGCCGGTCTTCTTCGAGCGGCGACCCTTCGCGGCGCCGACGGCGAGATCGAGCCCGCGTCGGGCGATCCCGGTGTAGACGGATGCCAGCAGGATCTCGAACACGCTGAAGATGCCGAACACGATCGGGTCGGGGTTCGGGCCGGGGTCGATCCGCCGCACGACGTGCTCGGGCGCCGCGACCGCGCCGTTCAGGCGCGTCGTGCGGCTCTGCGTGCCCCTCATGCCGAGGGTGTCCCAGTCATCGCTCGTGACGACGGCATCCGTGCGGCCGACGAACGCGAACACCAGCTTCGGGGCGTCCGCGCTCGTCGTGTCGAGGCCGTGCAGACCCAGCTTCGTCCACACCGGGGCGAGGGAGGTGAAGATCTTCGTGCCGGTGAAGGCGTAGCCGCCGTCGCTCTGCGGCAGGGCATCCGTGTCGCTGCCGAACAGCACCAGATCGTTGCCGCCCTCGCTGATGCCGAACGCGAAGACATCGCCGGCGGCGGCGCCCTCCTGCACGAACTCCAGCCCCGGCACGCCGCGGTCGCTGAACACCTTCGCCACGCCCGTCCACACCAGGTGCATGTTGATCGCCAGCGCCGTGGCGGGGGCGGCGGAGGCGAGGCGCTGCTGCAGCACCGCGGCCTCGGCGAGGCCCAGACCGGCACCGCCGCGCTCGCGGGGAACCAGGATCGACAGGTAACCGGCATCGCGCAGCTCGTCGAGGTCCTGCTGCGGGAAGGTGTTGTCCCGATCATGCACCGCCGCACGCTCGCGGATGCGCTCGAGCAGCTCGTCGGGCAGATGGTGGGTGGGGTCGAATGCGCTCACGAGAGGGCCTCCAGGATCTGACGGATCGTCTCTTCGGGACGATCGCGGTGCGGCGAGTGCCCGGCGCCGGACACGACCGACATGCTGATGTGCGGGTTCTCGAGCACGGAGCGTGCCCGTTCGCCGGTGAACAGGCTGTACACCTCGGGGTCGGCTCCGACGATGTGCGTCGGGAGGCGGATCTCCGCCGCCTGCGCGCGCACATCCCATGGCTGGTTCTGCGCGCTGGTCTGCTCGACGGCCCAGCGGCTGGCCCGCAGCACGGCATCCACCTTCAGCTCGACGTCCTGCGGATGCCAGTCCGGATGCTCGGCGCGCACCGCCTCGAGATCGGGGGACGCGAACGCGCGCTGCTGGCTCCGGCGGATGATGCCCTCGTCGCGTCCCGCGACGTGGATCGCCGGGTCGATCAGCACGAGACGTCGTGCCCATCCGGATGCCGTGGTCGCGGCGATGACGGTGGCGGCGCCACCCAGCGAGTGACCGATCACGGCATCCCACTCTCCGCCGTCATCCGGCCTGGCGGCAGCGACGTCGGTGCCGTAGGCCGCGACGGAGTAGTCGAGGGCGCGGGGCGCGTCGCCGTGACCGCGCAGGTCGACCGCGGAGGCCTGCCATCCGGCATCCGCCAACGCGGTGCCGATTCGCCACATCAGTGCCGCGGACGATCCGAGACCGTGGACGAGCAGGGCGCGGCGGCGGCCGTCGCCCCACACCAGACGAGGGAGGGTGAGCGGTGCGGGCACGCCACCAGCCTAGATGCGGGCGGTCTGGATCGGCTCGGTGTCGGGGTGGGGTGAGGGGTCGCGGTCACGCAGGTCGGGGAACGCGCGGACGAACACGATCGAGACGACCAGACCGACGAAGGCGAACAGGGCGGCGGCCAGATACGCGCCCGTCGGACCGGACTGGTCGATGAGGATTCCCGCGACCGCGGAGCCGGCGGCGGCGCCGATCAGCTGGCCCGTGCCGGCCCAGCCGAACGCCTCGGCCGTCTCGCTGAACTTCACGCTCGCGGTGGTGATCGCGAACAGCACGGCCAGAGCCGGCGCGATCCCGACGCCGGCGAGCACCAGGGTGCCGCCCAGCCAGAAGATGTTCAGCGACACCATGGTGAGGCCGAGACCGACGGTGACGATGAGAAGACGCCGGGCCATCGCCCAGGGGCCGATCGGGATGTGTCCGAACGCGAGTCCACCGGCCAGGCTGCCGACCGAGAAGACCGCCAGCACGAGACCCGCCTCCAGGCCGCCATGGCCGAAGGTCGCGACCACGCCCACCTCGACGGCCGAGCAGGCGCCGATGAGCAGGAAGCCGATGACCGTGGCGAGCATCACCGGGGGCTTGAGCACCACGAGGCCGAACGCACGACGGCTGCGTGGGATGCGCACCCGCCCGACCTCGGGGGAGAGGATGAACCACGCGCCGCCCAGCACGAGGATGGCCGCGACCAGCAGCAGCCCCTGCACGGTGCCCACCTGCGTGGACACGACGGTGATGACCACGGGGGCGACGATCCAGATGATCTCCTGCAGCGACGCGTCGAGGGAGAAGAGGGGCGTGAGCTGGCCGGCGTTCACGAGCTTGGGGTAGATGGTGCGCACGGCGGACTGCACGGGGGGAGTGGACAGTCCGGCCAGCAGTGCGAACACCATGTAGCCGGGGAGGTTCAGCGGAAGCAGGGCGAGCCCCAGCACGGCCAGCACGCAGACGGCGAGGGTGAGGGAGAGCACTCGGCGCATGCCCCAGGCGCCCATCCAGCGGCTGGTGATGGGGCCGGCGACGGCCTGGCCGACGGAGGCCGCGGCGAGCACGATGCCCGCCGCACCGTACGATCCGGTCTGCTGCTCGACATGCAGCAGGATCGCGAGACTCATCATGCCGTTGGGGAAGCGCGCCACCAGCTGTGCGGCGATCATCCGCGCCACGCCGGGCGTGCGAAGAAGGTCCCGATATCCCGCCATCAGAAAAGGCTATCCGGCGCGCGCGCCGGCACGCGAGGCGGTGCAGCGGCGACACGCCGCGACACGCCGAGTGGGCTTCTCCACAGGAATTCGGATGTCGGTGGCGGGGCGTACCGTCCTGCCTGTGGATGGATCCGAAAGGGGGTCACGAGAGCCGCGTGAATCCGCGGCCCGGGCGGCTCGTCGAGCAGTCGGGGGCTGTGGAAGAAACGGTGGACAAGCTGTGTTGTACCTGGGGAGAGCGGTGGAAAACTACACGGATGTAACTACTACACCTTGTGGTTGCTTCCAATGTCCGTCCCCATATGTAGTATTGAAGTCCCGGCGGGGGTCTGCCGGAGAAACCACCTGG
Source organism: Microbacterium sp. NPDC077391 (assembly GCF_040686955.1). Lineage (NCBI taxonomy): Bacteria > Bacillati > Actinomycetota > Actinomycetes > Micrococcales > Microbacteriaceae > Microbacterium > Microbacterium sp. NPDC077391. The sequence continues at coordinate 233,529 of NZ_JBFBMI010000005.1, read as the reverse complement.
AACTGAGGGGAATCAGACATCACCATGTCGATCACGGTCTACACCAAGCCTTCCTGCGTGCAGTGCAACGCGACCTACCGCGCCCTCGACGCCAAGGGCATCGAGTACCAGATCACCGACCTCTCGGAAGACGCCTCGGCGCTCGAGCAGGTCAAGGCTCTCGGGTACATGCAGGCACCGGTCGTCGTCACCGACGACGGGCACTGGTCGGGCTTCCGGCCCGACAAGATCGACGAGCTCGCAGCCCGTCTCGCATAACGCCCTTCGTCGTCGCTCAGGAACCGGGGTGAACTGTGAGCATGGTCGCGACCGCGGTGCCGCTCCTGATCTACTTCTCGAGCGCGTCGGGAAACACCGCACGATTCATCGAGAAGCTCGGCCTTCCCGCCCGCCGCATCCCCCTGCACCGCACCGATGACCCGATCGTCATCGACGAGCCGTTCGTGCTCGTCACTCCGACGTACGGGGGCGGGCAGGGGCGCGGCGAGGAGAAGGGCGCCGTGCCCAAGCAGGTCATCCGGTTCCTCAACGACGAGCGCAACCGGCGCCACATCCGCGGGGTCATCTCCGCGGGAAACACGAATTTCGGTGAGTCGTTCTGCCTCGCCGGAGAGATCATCAGCCGCAAGTGCGACGTGCCCCACTTGTATCGCTTCGAGGTATTCGGCACACAGGACGACGTCGATCGCGTGAGCGACGGATTGGAACGATGGTGGAAGCGACAGTGACAGACGCAGTCGAGTTCAAGGTGAACCCCGCGTACGAAGGGCTCGACTATCACGCCCTCAACGCGATGCTCAACCTGTACGACGCGGACGGCAAGATCCAGTTCGACGCCGACAAGCGCGCTGCACGGGAGTACTTCCTGCAGCACGTCAACCAGAACACCGTGTTCTTCCATTCGCTCAAGGAGCGACTCGACTACCTCGTCGAGAAGCAGTACTACGAGGGCGCCGTCATCGAGCAGTATTCGTTCGACTTCGTCCAGAGGCTCAACGACCTCGCGTACTCGAAGAAGTTCCGCTTCGAGACGTTCCTCGGTGCGTTCAAGTACTACACGAGCTACACGCTGAAGACCTTCGACGGCAAGCGCTACCTCGAGCGCTTCGAAGACCGCGTCGTGATGACCGCCCTCGCACTCGCCGAGGGTGACGAGCAGGTCGCCATCGACCTCGTCGAGGAGATCATCTCGGGGCGCTTCCAGCCTGCGACCCCCACCTTCCTCAACGCCGGCAAGGCGCAGCGCGGCGAGCTCGTCAGCTGCTTCCTGCTGCGGATCGAAGACAACATGGAGTCGATCGCCCGCGGCATCAACTCCTCGCTGCAGCTGTCGAAGCGCGGTGGCGGCGTCGCGCTGCTGCTGTCGAACATCCGCGAGTCGGGTGCACCGATCAAGCAGATCGAGAACCAGTCATCCGGCATCATCCCCGTGATGAAGCTGCTCGAAGACAGCTTCAGCTACGCCAACCAGCTCGGAGCCCGTCAGGGCGCGGGTGCGGTGTACCTCAGCGCGCACCACCCCGACATCATGCGCTTCCTCGACACCAAGCGCGAGAACGCGGATGAGAAGATCCGCATCAAGACCCTCTCGCTGGGCGTCGTCGTGCCCGACATCACGTTCGAGCTCGCGAAGAAGGGCGAGGACATGTACCTGTTCTCGCCGTACGACGTCGAGCGCGTGTACGGCGTGCCCTTCGGTGACATCTCGGTGAGCGAGAAGTACCACGAGATGGTCGATGACTCGCGCATCAAGAAGACGAAGATCAACGCGCGCGAGTTCTTCCAGACCCTCGCCGAGATCCAGTTCGAGTCGGGCTACCCGTACATCATGTTCGAGGACACGGTGAACAAGGCGAACCCGATCAAGGGCCGCATCAACATGTCGAACCTGTGCAGCGAGATCCTGCAGGTGAACACGCCGACCACGTACAACGACGACCTGTCGTACGACCAGATCGGCAAGGACATCTCGTGCAACCTCGGCTCGATGAACATCGCCCTGGCGATGGATGCCGATGACCTGGGCAAGACCGTCGAGACCGCCATCCGCGCGCTGACCGCCGTCAGCACGCAGAGCCACATCAACTCGGTGCGCTCGATCGAAGACGGCAACGACCGTTCGCACGCCATCGGCCTCGGCCAGATGAACCTGCACGGATACCTCGCCCGCGAGCGCGTCTTCTACGGTTCGGAAGAGGGCATCGACTTCACGAACATCTACTTCTACACCGTGCTGTTCCACGCGCTGAAGGCGTCGAACAAACTCGCCATCGAGCGCGGCGAGGCCTTCGACGGCTTCGAGGACTCCACGTACGCGTCGGGTGAGTTCTTCGACAAGTACATCGACCAGGCCTGGGCGCCCGAGACCGACAAGGTCAAGGAGCTCTTCGCGGGCCACCGCATCCCGACGCAGCAGGACTGGATCGAGCTGCGCGAGAGCATCCAGCAGCACGGCATCTTCAACCAGAACCTGCAGGCGGTGCCGCCGACCGGATCGATCTCGTACATCAACAACTCCACGTCGTCGATCCACCCGATCGCCTCGAAGGTCGAGATCCGCAAGGAGGGCAAGCTCGGTCGCGTCTACTACCCGGCGCCGTTCATGACGAACGACAACCTGGAGTACTACCAGGACGCGTACGAGGTCGGCTACGAGAAGGTCATCGACACGTACGCTGCCGCCACCCAGCACGTCGACCAGGGCCTGTCGCTGACGCTGTTCTTCAAGGACACCGCCACCACCCGCGACATCAACAAGGCGCAGATCTACGCATGGCGAAAGGGCATCAAGACGATCTACTACATCCGTCTGCGTCAGCTCGCCCTCGAGGGCACTGAGCTCGACACCTGCGTCTCCTGCACGCTGTGACGGTCTGAGATCATGACCATGGAACCGGGCCGCAAGACGTCGCCGATTGTCGGCGTCGTCTACGCGGCCCGGCTCTACGGCTCGGGTGAGTTTCGATACGTCGGGATCACCTCGCGCACCGTCGAATTCCGTCGTCGCCAGCACATCAAGGCGGCGCGAGGCGGCAGGAAGACACCGTTCTACGACTGGCTGCGAAAGATGGAGTCCGACGAGGACATCTACTTTCAACCTGTCGAACTCATCACAAACGGTTCGTTGGAAGACCTGGGCGAGGCAGAGCAACGGTGGATCGCGAAGCTCCGTCGCAAAGGTCACCGGCTGCTCAATCTCACTGAAGGCGGGCTTGGTCCACGGGGATACGTGTGGACCGAGGAGCAGCGCCGGGCTGCCGGTGAGAGATCGCGCGGGCGCAAGCGGGAGAACGTTCCGACCGGGCCCGATCACCCCAGTTGGGGCACCACGCGTTCGGACGAGCTGAAGGAGCATTGGTCGCGTACCCGGAAAGGCATGAACTCCGGGGCAGCCAACCCCAACTTCGGCAAGTTCGGCCCGGCGCATCCCAGCTATGGGCACCGGATGTCGGACGAGGCGCGGCTCGAGCTGTCCGAGATGCGGCGCGGTGAGAACAACCCCAACTACGGCAAATCGGCCAGCGTCGAGACGCGGGCCAGGATGTCCGCGGTGAGGAAAGGACGGGCGATGCCATCGAGCCGGCGCAGCGCGCATACCCGTCACCACACAAACAAGGGCGTGTTCAAGGACACGTGCCAGCACTGCATCGATGACATCCATGCAATCCACTCCGAGAAGAACAAGGAAGAAGAATGACTCCGTCTCCGAAGCTCACGCTGATCGACCACGTGCAGGCGATCAACTGGAACCGCATCGAGGATGAGAAGGACCTCGAGGTGTGGAACCGCCTCGTGAACAACTTCTGGCTTCCCGAGAAGGTGCCGCTGTCGAACGATGTGCAGTCGTGGAACACGCTCACTCCCGACGAGCAGCTGATGACCATGCGCGTGTTCACGGGGCTGACCCTGCTCGACACGATCCAGGGCACCGTGGGCGCCGTGTCGCTGATCCCCGACGCGATCACCCCGCACGAGGAGGCGGTGTACACGAACATCGCATTCATGGAGTCGGTGCACGCGAAGAGCTACTCGTCGATCTTCTCGACCCTGTGCTCGACGAAGGAGATCGACGAGGCGTTCCGCTGGTCGGTCGAGAACCAGAACCTGCAGAAGAAGGCGCAGATCATCGTCGACTACTACCGTGGCGACGACCCGCTCAAGCGCAAGGTGGCTTCCACTCTGCTCGAGTCGTTCCTGTTCTACTCGGGCTTCTACCTGCCGATCTACTGGTCGTCGAAGGCGAAGCTGACGAACACCGCCGACCTCATCCGCCTCATCATCCGCGATGAGGCCGTGCACGGGTACTACATCGGCTACAAGTTCCAGAAGGGTCTCGAGAACGAGACCGAAGAGCGTCGCCAGGAGCTGAAGGACTACACCTTCAACCTGCTGTTCGAGCTCTACGAGAACGAGGTGCAGTACACGCAGGACCTCTACGACGGCGTCGGCCTCACCGAGGACGTCAAGAAGTTCCTGCACTACAACGCGAACAAGGCGCTGATGAACCTCGGGTACGAGCCGATGTTCCCCTCGACGGTCACCAACGTGAACCCGGCGATCCTCTCGGCCCTCTCGCCGAACGCCGACGAGAACCACGACTTCTTCAGTGGGTCGGGCTCGTCGTACGTGATCGGCAAGGCCGAGGCCACCGAGGACGACGACTGGGACTTCTGAAGTCCACGTTCTAGACAGACTCTGACAAGAGTCGACCGGGAGGCCCGGATCTGCAGGTTTCTGCAGATCCGGGCCTCTTTTCGTGCCGCCTTCCGAAGAACACAGGAGGACAGATATGAACGTCAGCAGTCGTTGGGTATGGCACGCGGGTGGCACGCCCGCACCTTCCAGGAGAGAGCGGGGTGGTCCGCTGACCGAATTTCGGTCCCGGCATGCCACCGACCTCGTGCCACAGCGTGCCACAGGGCGCCTAAAGTGCGGCAAGAAAACCCAGGTAGAAAGCCCTTTTCGGGGCTTCCTGTCCTCTTGTGGCACGGAGTGGCACGAGGGTTCGCGTGAGTCCGCTCGAGACCAGCGGAGGACACGATGAGCACCACCAAGACCCGGGAGACAGCAGCAGCCAGGCGAGAGAGCTGGGGGAGCCTTCGTAAGCTCCCTTCCGGCCGCTGGCAGGCGCGCTACCCCGCACCCGACGGTGAGGTCTACACCGCCCGGACAGAGGACGACAAGCCGCTGACGTTTCTGACGAAGACAGACGCCCGCGCGTGGCTCGCAGGCGTTCACACATTGATTGCCCGTCAGCAATGGGAGCCACCCTCGGCGACCGCCGCCCGCCGCCGTGCGACAGAGGAAGCTGAGAAGGCACGGTCCATCGGATTCTCCGAGTACGCGGAACGCTGGGTGGCCTTCATCCGCACGGAGCCGAACCGCAGCGGCAGGAAGCGTGCTATCGCCACAGTCCGCTCCTACAAGAGCAAGGTCGACGGGTACCTCGTCCCCGAGTTCGAAGACACCCCGATACGGCAGATCGACGAGGCACGTATCCGGCAGATGACCGATCGCCTCGACGCGATACCCTCGCCGCTGAATCCAAAGTCGAAGTTCAACGGCATAACGCGACCGGTACTGATCGTCCTCATGATGATCCTCCGCCAGGCAGCCCGAGAAGGAATCATCCCCGCTGCGCCGAACATCTCGATCCCGAAGCAGGAGGCGGTCCGGCACGACGCCGACCACGACGAGGACGAAGACGTTGCGAGCCCCGAGCAGGTCGAGGCCCTCTACGACGTAACCCCGGATCACTGGGCGATCATGGTGCTCTTCGCCGCGTGGTGCCAGCTGCGCCGCGGGGAGTGCCTGGGCTTGCAGCGCAGGGACATCGAGTGGCACGACGAGAACACCGCGACCCTGCATGTGCGTCGGCAACTGAACGCGAACACCGGCGACTACTCGGAGAGGCTCAAGAGCGACGCGGGCAGACGGACGCTCAGCATCCCGAAGCTCATGATCGACCGCCTCAAGGATCACCTGCGTGACAACGTCGCGGCCGAGGCCAAAGCGCCGCTGATCCCCACGAACGTCCGTGGCAGCGTTCCTCTGTCCAACACGCGATGGGGATACGTGTGGGCGGATGCTCGAGACCGTGCCGCTGACCTCCGGCCGCGATTCCGGTTCCATGATCTCCGTCACACGGGCCTGACGATCTTCGCCCAGGAGGGCGCGACCCTCGCAGAGCTGATGCGGCGAGGCGGCCACGCCGACATCCGAGTCGTCCTCCGCTACCAGCACGCCACGATGGCCCGCGATCGTGAGCTCGCGGACCGTATGAGCGATCGCGTCCAGGAGCGGATCAACGCGGCCAGGAAGGCATGAGAGTCGACGTGGGACAGCCATGGACACCTATCAGGAGAAAGAGTTCATCAACAAGGGAGGCACCACCATGGCCGTTCACGATCGTTCGCAGCCCCCGGCAAGGGCGAGCTGATCTCGCTGGCCGTCGCCGCCGACACCTACGGAGTGTCGATCAAGACGCTGCGCCGTCGCATCTCGGACGGCACCGTGAGCGGCTACCGGGTTGGACGGCTGATCCGCGTCGACCCGGACGAACTCCGCGAGAAGCTGCTCATCGAGATCCCTTCAGCCAAGTAGGCGCAAGACCAAAGTGTGGGCGGGCCTGAAAGGCCCGCCCACACTTTGCGGTTCACCGTCAGCTCACACAGGCGGCGTCTCGTCGCGCAGGAACGCCGCTTCCGCTTCCGCACGCTGGGCGACGTCTTCGACGACGAAGTCCACGAAGTCCTCGTCACGGTCAGTGATCGGAGTCTCTTCGCCCGCCCGGATCGAATCTTCGCCGGGCCAGACGGTTTGCCGGGAGGGGCGGTCGCGATCAAGGCGGGTGCCGGAGATCTGTACCCATTCGCGTAGCCGGGTGCGGGCGGCGGCGAAGTCGGTCATGAACGAGATGGCCCCGGCGGCGTCCTGCTCTGGGTCGTAGCAGCCTAGCCACCGGGTGTAGAGAGCGGAGAGCTCCCACACGAGTTCCGGATGGCGGTGCCACATCGGAGGGACGATCTGTGCGGGGAGGGCGAACTCGTGCCGGAGCCAGTTCACCCATTCGTTGAGGTCGAGCCATTCGTGCTCGGCGTCGTCGGAGGACAGGGTGCGCCAGTTGATCGGGCGAGGCGCGGGCGGGAGGTCATCACTCCCGCCCGCGCCTGCCCGGGGGCCGCCGTCCCGTCTCTCGCCTTCGTCGATCTCGTCGGGCTCGTCGTCCTCGATGTCTGGTTCGTCGGACTCGGGCTCGAAGTCCACGTCCGGGTCGCCCGGTTCGGGATTCTGGGTCGGGTCGTTATCGGCCACGTCACTGTCCTCCGGTAGGGGTTATCGGCCGACGGTTTCCATCGCGGGCGCTTCGGCCTCTCGCGTGGTGGTAGGGGTGGGCGAGCCGAGCTGGGCTGCTCGGTCGGGTTCCTCGCGCTCGGCGTCGCGCCCGACTTCGCGGTCGGCGTCGCGTTCGGCCTGGCGCTCGGCGGCGGGCCGGCGGTCGATCGTGAAGTCTGTGATGTTCGGGTCGGGGGCGATGCGCTTGGCGACGAACTGCTCATCGGTGCGCTCCTCGCCGTTGACGTTGCGCGTGTACTCGCGGGTGTAGCCCTGCGCGACGATGTCGTCGCCCTTGACGTACCGGTCGGCGGACATCTCGGCGGACTTCCCGAACTGGATCAGGTCGTGGTAGGTCGGGTCGAGCTTGCGGAAGGATCCGTCCTGCTGGGGCTCGTAGTGGTTGATGCCGACGCGGGCGTAGAAGCGTGCCTGCCCGGATTCGGAGTAGCTGAGGCGGGGATCGGCGGAGATGAAGCCGTTGATCGCCTGCGAGGTCTTGATGGCCATGAGATCTGAGGTCCTTCCTGATAACAACGAAACTGTCTGGTGCCTCCGCGGTTGAGCGGGAGGCACCAGACAGGTGCGCAGGTCGGACCCCAGACGACGGGCAGAGCCGGTTTCAGGACGTGTGCAGGAGAGCCTCGATTTCCTTCCGGTCCGTTTTCAGCTGCGCGGCGTCCTTGCGGGCCGGCCAGGCGCGCAGGTCGGTGATGATGGGGCGGGCGGTGCGGAGCATCACCACTCCGATCCCGAACGGCAGCGTGCGGATCACGTCCGGGGGCATGATCGCCACGCGGCGGATCGAGCGTTGCGCGGAGCGGTGTCCTTGCTCGCCGATGGTGACGGAGTCGGTGATCTCGTCTCTCTCTCCGATCAGCGCTGAGAGGTCCTGCAGGTCTCGCGAGTTCGATGCGCCGCCGAGGATGACTTTCACGATCGATGCGTCCCACAGCGCGTTGGCATTGTTCTCGCCCCATTTCTCCCGCGCCTGTGCGAGGGACTGCAGCACTGGCAGGGTGGTGATCCCCGTGCCGCCGCCTTCGGCCATCAGCGTGGGAAGCGAGGGCAGGGGTGCGAGGTTGCCGATCTCATCGAGTGCGAGGAGCATCGGTGGATCTAGTCGTGTGCCTGGTGAGGTGGCGGCGATCTTGCGGGCGGTTTCGACGAGGTCTTCGATGAAGGCGGCCACCAGCGCCGAGGATGCCCCGGCCCCAGCGCCGGTGGCGAGGAGGTACAGGGTGCCGCGATCCCGGATGAATGTATCGGGGTCGAACCGGTCTCGCGGACCCGGTGTTACTGCGTCCAGGACGCGCGGGTCGGCGAACGCAGAGAACGCGAGGGACACTCCCTGCCAGATCGAGTCGCGCGTCTTGGGGTCGGCTTGTAGCATCGCGTCGAGCGAGTCCGCCCACCCGGGTGCTGCCTGCGGGTTGGATTGCAGCACCCGCACCGCATCCGCGGCAGCGGCGGGGTTCAGCGCCCACTGATACAGGGTTGCTGCGTCCCGCCCGTCCAGCGCTGCGGCGTGGAGGAGCCCCTGGATGGCGGCGGCGGTCTTGCCCTGCCAGAAGTCGCCGCCGGACACGGACCCGAAGTTCGTGGCCGTGGCGAGTCCGGTGGCGCGGATCATCGCTGTCAAGGGGTCTTCGCATCCGCGGACCGGTGACCACTTCATGCCCGCGGGGAGTCCTTCAGCGAGGTGCTGAGGGTCGAACACCGCGACCGGTCCGACGCGCTGTCGGGCCTTCAGCGTCGCGGTGAGGTTGTCGGGCCGAGTGGAGGTGGTGATGACGGCGCCGGGAGCGTCGAGGATCGCGTTGATCACGACGTGCAGCCCTTTGCCCGACCGGGGCGGGCCGATAAGCAGGATGGAGTCCTCCACGGTCGCCCACACCTCCTGCCCTTTCGACCGGCCGAGGAGGTAGCCGACATCCACGGGGGAAGGGTCTTCCAGCGAAGGCCGGAACGTGCCCGCTCGTTTCCTGAGGGCCTTCGTTCCTGCGGCTTTGGCGACATCGCGCGCAGTGGCGATGCCGCGGAGCAGGCGCGGATCCTGCGCCCGGTTCTCTTTCGCTCGCGCGATGACTCGCCACACCCACCACACGATGATCCCGAGGACCGCGACTGCGATGGCGAGGACCAGCCAGTACACGACCGGGCTCAGGCCCGGCGCGCCGATCGCCTCTCCCGGGGTAGCCGGGGTGAGCAGCACACCGAGCCCCGTTGAGGGCCCGCCGGTGGGTTGCGGGAGCCCGGTGAAGAACGCAGCGGCACTACCGGCGGCGCGAAGCAGCCCGGCCAGGACAGCGAACCCCGCCAGGGCCGCAATTCCCAGGTTCGCGAGCATCTGGGACGGCTGGTGCGGGTTCATCCCAGCCCTCCGACGATGTGGGTGGTGCCGGAGATTCGCCCGAACAGCAGCACCTCACTGCCGCCGCCTTGCAGTTCACGGTCCTCGATCACGTGCCGCACACGTCCGTATCCGTCGGAGGATGAATGGCGGATGATCACCGCGAGAGCGACATCTTCACCGGGGACGAAGCCTTCCCCGACTGCCTCGAACAACACCGGCAGCCTGGGGTCCTGTGCGGTCATTCCCGCGGTCTCGGAGGCCAGTTCGGGGTCGGGCTCTGGGACGGGTGGGGTGAGGACATCGGTGTAGGTGGTGCCGCTGTGCTCGACGATCTCCACCCGCACCGGCACCTTCCGCCGTCGCAGGATCTCGTCTATCAGCCCGCCGAGCGCGTGCCTGCCGACGGGCTCCCCTGTGACGGGTGCACCGTCGAGGGTGACGTTGATCTGGTCGTCCTCGTCTACCCGGACGACCAGGTGCGGGAGTGTGATGGGCACCACGAGATCCCCATCAGTTTCGCGTGTCGTGGCGCGATTGCGGCGGGAGCGGCGTGAGGGTGCAAGTTCGCTCATTTTTGCCGGCCGATCATCCGCGTGGTCGTGTCGAACGTGGACAGCTCGTCCGGATGCAGCTGATGCTGGACGGCGAAAGATCGCTCCTTGATCCGCCACAGTCCTTGCCCGGTGCCCAGGCCCGGTAGGAGGGACTGTTCGGTGCCAGTGAGGCCGAGCGCGGTCGCGGTGGTGCCGAGCTGGTCGGCTTCCTGCCGGTAGATGATCCGCGTCTCCGCGTTCGCCAGTAGGGACGACGCCAGGGCCCGCATCGCGGACCCACTGTCGCTGACGTTGTCGAGGTCTGTCAGCTTGTGGAAGATCAGCATGTTCGCGATCCCGTAATGCCTGGCGAGCCGCCACTGCGCGTCCATGCGCTTGAGCAGCGCGGGATGGGACATGAGACGCCAGGCTTCGTCGTAGATCACCCACCGCTGTCCGCCTTCGGGGTCCAGGAGGGCCGATTCCATCCACGCCGACGAGCACGTCATCAGTACCGAGATGAGGGTGGAGTTCTCCGCCACCCGGGACAGGTCCAGGGAGATCATCGGCAGGGACGGGTCGAAGGTGACAGTGGAGGGCCCGTCGAACAAGCCCTGCAAGTCCCCGGCGACGAGGCGCCTCAGTGCGTGCCCGACGAGCCGGCCGTCCTCAGCGAGCCGCCCGTCGGTGTCGTCTGTGCCGTCGGGGTTGAGGATGCGGTCCACGATCATTGGCAAGATCGGGATGTCGTTGTCGGCGACGGCGGCGGAGAGAGCGACGTCGATCGACGTGTGTTCCAGCGGTGACAGCGACCGCTCGAGGACGGTCTCGGCCAGTGCGCCGATCAGCTCCCGCCGCCGGGAGGCGACCTGGGAGCTCCATTCGATGTCCGTCAGACTGGAGGGCCGGTGGCCCTCATCGAGGGGGTTCAGCCGGTTCTTCAGCCCGTGGCCGAGGACGATCGCCTTCCCGCCGACAGCCTCCGCGACGGGGGTGTGCTCGCCTTTCGGGTCGCCGGGGACGTAGACGCGACGCCCGAACGGAATCGACCGCGTGTATAGCGACTTCGCCAGCGAGGACTTTCCGGAGCCGACGATGCCGGCCAGGACGATGTTGGGGGCGGTGATGACGCCGCGCTTGTACAGCTCCCACGGGTCGTAGACGAACGACCCGCCCGAGTACATATCTTGTCCGACGAACACGCCTTCCGGCCCGAGTCCGCCTTCGGCGAGGAATGGGTACGCACCGGCGAGCGCGGCGCTGGTGTCCTGATGGGAGGGAAGCCGCAGCCCTCGGTGCGAGCGCAGCGCGGCGGGACCTGACTCACCAGATCGGGGGAGGTAGGTGGTGGCGCGGCGCTCGGCCTGCTCCGCCTCCCACTGGGCGCGGGCTTCGGCCTTGCGGGCGGCGACGTCCTTCGCTTGGATCTGCGCGGCGGCCTTCCGGCGGGCTCGGCGCTGCTTGCGGTGCTCGGATTCCGGTCCGATCAGCACGGTCGAGTACACGCGAGGTTTCGGGATGCTCACAGCACGACTCCTTCCTGCACCCGCCCGGGCAGGCGGTGTGCAGGAAGGAGGTGCGGGACCGGCGCCCCAGGGTCAGACGGTGCGTGCGAGCGGCAGTGCGGCCGCGGTGAACGCCTGCGCCTGTTGGCCCACCAGCCGCCGGGTCTCGCAGGAGGCTTGGATGGCGGCCTGCTCGATCTTTGAGACCGCCGCTTCCAGCTCGTCCGGGGTGGGGGCGCTGACAGAGATCAGCCCGGTGTAGCGGAGGATGCCGTGCCCGCTGGTGAGGTCGGCTTCTTGCTGCAGCACGTCCTGATACTCGGCGGACTGTTGGGCGTCCTCGACCTGTCCGATCTTCTGGCGTTGTGCGGCGTCGGAGATGTACTCGACCTTCTTCTTCCGAATGTCACGGGCCGCTTGATCCGACCGGATCGGCGTGCACAGTAACGAGAACGATCTCCGCACCCCGGAGGCGAGGAGCACCGGGGACAGGAACCCCGGGTACACGAGCGATCGGGGCCATTCGCTGACCCAGAGCACGGCATGGTGTGCGCTGTCGGAGCGGAGCCCGTTCCAGGTCTCCTCCAACGCAACCGGTCCTGCCGTGGCCAGGTCCTGCCCGAGGTTCCCGGAGCGTTCCAGGGTCGCGGCGATCGCCGGGTCGTACGCGGAGCGTAGGATCACGGCGAGCTGGCCGGGTGTGAGCCATCCGATGGCTTTCAGCTCGGCGGAGTGGAGCGCGGCGGTGAGGGTGTTCATCTCCTGTCGCAGCACGGCGGCCGCACCTTTCATGCCGCCGCCGGCGGTGCGGATCGCCCGGGCAGCGGCCTTCATGTCCAGGGCGAGGGAGATCGTCGTCGCGTGGCGTTCCCCGGCAGGGCCTGCCCGGTTGATGAGCTCGGCGTAGGTGCGCGACGTCCACGACTCGTCGTCAGAGTTGCCGTGCTCGGCCCACCACTGCGCCAGCCCGCTCCCTGAATCCGGGAGGGTGCGCTCCAGCACCTGTAGGCGGGCGATGCGCCCGGACCTGCAGCATGTCGCGAGGACTCGCCCCCAACTGGCCACGCGGCGTTCCTGCTCGCCAGGGTCCAGGAGCACGAACGCGGGATGGGTGACTTCCAGCAGCGCTGTCAGCGTGGCCGCGTAGGGGTGATGCACCATGACCGCTCCGGTGATCGGGTCTTCGTACTGACGCAGCGCTGCCATATCCCCCGGGAGCGCGAGGGTCCCGGCGGGGCGGGGCTTGACGACCCGCATCCGGTAGATCGTCTGCTTCACGGTGACCCGCCACAGCCAGTGCACCCCGACGGGCAGCCACTCGACGGTCTTGCGGCCTGCGATCGGGGCCCAGGTGATGCCCAGGCAGGTGACCCAGATCGGGGCGGTATAGGCGAGGATCATCCCGCCTCCCGCGTACAGCGACCCGATGAACGCCAGCCCGGCGATCGCGAGCGCGATCACCTGCGATAGCGACAAGCCGAGGATGAGGCCACGCCGGGTGAGGCGGGAGAACTTCACCGCCGTCAGCGGGTAGTCGTCTTTCGTGTTCTGCGGTTTCGCCACGGGTTACTCCTTCCTTTCGGGCGCCGTGTTCGGTGGCGGCGGGTCCTTCGGCGGTGGCGTCGATGACGGGCCAGACGATGCCGGCGGTGTGCTGGACGGCGGGCCCTGCGGTGCCGATGGGTCAGACGGCGGGGGTGCGTTCCCGGACGGAGGCGGGGCGCTGTCCTGGCCGGCCGCTGATGCCTGGTCCTCTGCGGCACCGCCGATCGCACCGCCGAGCTTGGGGCCGGCGGTGGCGGCTTCCTTGACGGCTGCCGCTGCGACGACCGCGACTGCGGCGGGTGCTGCTGCAGCCGCACCTCCCGCAGCAGCACCGCCACCCCCAGCAGCCCCGCTACCACCGGCAGCACCACCGGCTGCGCCGCCACCAGCCGCAGCGCCGACTCCGGCTCCACCGGTACCAGCGGTCGCACCGCTCCCGCCGTCCGGGGGCGGGGGCGGCGTGCCGCCGCCTCCACCACCCCCGCTGCCGGGCGGTGGGCCATCGCCTTGACCTTTCCCGTCGAGGACTTTCTGTGGGCCGTCGCCAGCGGGCTTGGACGGAGTGGGAACGGGCCGGTTCATGGACTGCTTGGCCTCTTGCTCCGCGCTCATCGCGTGGTACATGTCAAATCCGATGAATGAGATGAACTTGTAGACCATGTAGGGCGCGAATGCGGCGACGAACATGAGCACGATCCCGGCGATGGGGTCGGCGATGGATGCCAGGTCGAAGTCGATCGGCTGGGAGACCTGGGTGATCGCGACGAGGAACACCACGACGAGGACGAGCTTGGACAGAATCAGGGCGATCACGAACGACACCCATTTCCCGAACCAGCCGCGGGTGACGTCCCAGCTCGCGCCGCTGATCGCGATCGGTCCTAGCACGATAGCGACGAGCAGCAGCGCTTTGCGGATCAGGAGTGAGAACCACACGATCGCCGCGGCGGTGATCGCGAGGCCGGCGAAGAAGATGGTGATGATCGCGCCGACACCGGGGGCTGTGAGGTTGATCGCGGTGAGTCCCGCGGCGAGCAGGGCGATCTTGTCGCCCATCGCTTCCATCGAGTTGCCGGTGGCTTGGATGATGCCGATCGTCAGCTGGTCGGTGATCTCCAGCAGCGTCGCGGTGAGCGTGATGATGAGGAACGACCCGAGCACGCTCTTGCCGAGTCCGAGCGCCGCCCGAGAGAGGGCGGTGGGGTCTCGGCGGATGAGGCCGGTGATCAGTTGCAGGCAGAAGAACACGAGCATGATCAGCACGGCGACGCCGAAGAGGATGTTGTAGACGCCGACGTACTCCGGGGACTGGACGTCGACGAGCGTGGTGGTGTCGAAGACGTACCAGACGCCTTCGAACAGCCAGGCGGCGGCTTGTCCCATTGCTTGGGCGAGCCAGTCGAAAGGGGCCGCGACGAGCGTCGCGGCCCCTTCTCCGACGGCGTCGCAGACGTTGGAGATGACCGGGACGTCGCACAGTGCCATGACGGTGTTCCTCCTTCCGGGACCGGTGAGCGGGCCTACTCAGACGGCCTGGCCGACGTTCCAGAAGAAGTTGATGAGGGTGACGCTCGCGCCGCAGATGATCGCGGCCCCGCAGGAGACGAGGACGCCGATCTTTCCCCGCCCGGCCAGATGCGGGTTGCTGCTGTTCGCGCCGAAGCCCCAGATGATCGCCGAGATGATCAACGCCAGGACGCTGAGGATCAGGCCGACCGTCATCACGGCGCCGACGATGGTGCGCAGCTGGGCGATGCCGGGCAGCCCCGAGCTGTTGGGGTCGATATCGACCTGCATCGGGACGAGCGCGGCCAGGTGAGGCAGGACGGTGGTGGTGAGATCGAGAATGGCGGACACGGGTGCTCCTTCATGAACCAAGCGGGGATACCCGGCCGGCATCGGCCGGGTATCGCACAGGTGCGCTCCCCGCACCCCACGGCGCAGGAAGCGGGGGCGGTGGAGCCCCGTCGCCTCCACCGCCCCCGCCGGTTCGTCGCGTCCGGGCTAGAGTTGCCCGCCGAGAGCGATCAGCCAGTTCATCCACGCGATCCCGGCGCCGGCGAGAGCTGCCGCGCCGAGCGCCGTCCACACGCCGATGCGTGCTTTCGTGGCGACCTGGTGGTGCCCGTTCGCGGAGCCGATCGCCCAGATCACCGCGCTCACCACGATCATCAACACCGACAGGATCAGCACGATCGTCAACAGCGCGCCGATGATGCTCTCCAGCTCGTTGGAGCCGCCCACGGCGCCGAAGTCGGGGAACACATTCCCCGAGACCAGGAATCCGGCCGGTTGCAGCCGGGAGAAGGAAAACGTCATCGGCGGGTCACCCTTCTTTCACGGAGATGTGGATGTGGTCGAAGTGCCCTCCGGTGACGTTCCCCGGGTCGTGCATCCCACCGTCGCCGTACGGCTGCCACCCCTCGTCTGCGCGAGCAGTCGACCAGATCTGTCCTTGCCAGATGAGGTAACTGATCCCGAGGGTCTCAGCGTTCGTCTCGAGCCAGTCGGTCAGTCGCCACCCGTAGTCGACCTGCTCCGCGCTCGGGTAGTGACCGATCTGATTGCCGACGGTGACATCGCAGGCCCGCCCGAGCGGATGATCCGACCGTGTCCCGGGACGTGGCGAGTAACACGCCCACCCGGTGCCGGGGAACGCGTTGCGGGTCTGGACGACCATATGCGCGGTGCGGGCGGTGACCTGCCCGCCGGTGCCGGTCGGGTCATCGACCAACTTCCCGCCGTCCCCGGTGAACTCCGCCGCGTCCGCCCCGGCCCCGCCAGGTGCGCAGCCGGGCCCGGGG
This sequence comes from Microbacterium sp. NPDC077391, assembly GCF_040686955.1. Classification (NCBI taxonomy): domain Bacteria; kingdom Bacillati; phylum Actinomycetota; class Actinomycetes; order Micrococcales; family Microbacteriaceae; genus Microbacterium; species Microbacterium sp. NPDC077391. The sequence goes on along the minus strand of NZ_JBFBMI010000005.1, from coordinate 217,451 downwards.
GTGCTGGTGCCGTCGGGTTCGGTGGCGCCGTGGTCGGCGAGCCACTGGTCGGCGTCGATCGACTCGGTGCCGGTGGAGCCGGGCCGGATCTCGAAATGCAGGTTTGCGCCGGTGGAGCGGCCCGAGGAGCCGACGTCGCCGATGTGAGTGCCAGCGGTAACAGTCTGTCCTTCTTGCACGTGGATGCCGCGTTCCCACATATGCGCGTACACGGAGCGGACGGCTTCGCCCTGCACGGTGTGCTCGATGATGATGAGGCCGCCGTAGCCGCCGTTGAACTCGGCCCACACGACCCGCCCGTCGGCGGCCGCGTAGATCGGGGTGCCGTCGGCGGCGGCGTAGTCGGTGCCGGCGTGGTAGGTGGTCTCCCCGGTGAACGGGTCAGACCGATACCCCCAGTCGCTGGTCTTCGTCCACGTCCCCTCAGGCAGCGGGAAAATGATGCGGGTGGTCTCCGGCACCGACCCCGTGCCGCCGCCAGTGCCGGAGGGAGCGGGCACGGTGAGGGCATCGAGGATCGCTTCGGCGACGGGCTGGTAGTTCTGATACCGCTCCGGGAACGCGCTGACCTCGACGGCCTGCGCGACCTCGCCCATGTCCATCGTTTCCCAGCCCGGGATGTCGAGCATGCCTCGTGGGGAGGGGAAGTTCGGACCCGAAGGCCCGCCGTAGAACGCTCTGGCCTGGTAGGTGGTGTCCATCAGCTCGGCGACGGTTCCCCACCCGGCCTGCGGGCGCATCTGAAATAAGCCGAGCGAGTCGTGGTCGGACCTGTTGCCGTCGTTGGGATAGCTCCCCGACTCCGGGTAGGTGCCGGTGTTCGCCAGCTGCCGCAGCGTCGATTCGGTCAGCGCCGCCATGAGGGCGATCGTGGCCCCGCGGGCATCGACGCCGTCGGTCTGCCCGCCGACGGTGATGATCGTGGCGGCGTGAGTGAGCTGCTTCTTGTTCAGCGCAAATGTCTCACCGTCCCGCGTGGTCACTTCCAGCTCGTCCGGGATCGGCCCCACAGTCATCGACGACCCGGGACCGCAGGTTGCGTTCGCGGCGGGATTCATCAGCACCCCGACCCCGACCAGCGCGGTCGCCGGTCCCACGCACAGGACGAGGAACGCCAGCGCGGCAAGGATCTTCTTCAGCACGACGGCGTCCCGATCAGCGCAGCGGGTTGTCGAGCTTGGACAGGCGCAGCGTGTGGCACGACTCGAACGCGGGCTCGCACGCGAGGAACACGGTGAACGACACCGGGTGTTCGCTGGTCGCTTCCTGCCCGGAGACGGTGCCGGTGCGGTGCCGGGCGCCGTCGATGGTGACCGCGATCATCCCCTCCACGAGCGTGCCGGACCGGTCCTGCGCGACCGCGTCGGCCCAGGCATCGGGCACGACCGCATCCGCGATGGTGAGGCGCTGGGTGGTGGCGTGCCCGGTGAGCTGCCGCCAGGCGTCTGACGCCGGGTAGTAGCCGGCGATGTCCGAGGCGAGACCGGGGGTCTCGGTTCCGGTGGGGTCGGCGTCGGAGAGCACCACCTGCCCGTAGTCGGCGGGACCGAGCCCGGAGGCGGTGTCCCAGGTGAAGAGAGCCTCGGCGACGGCGCGTGCGTACCGGATCGGATCGTTCGTCCGCGGCAGCGGCGTCAGATCGGGCGGTCCGGACGGCGCCGGGGCAGTTGGCCGCTGCTCAGAGGTAGTCGGCACCGGGGCGGGGGTGTTCTCGTGGGGGCGGGCGATCAGCCCGTACACACCCAGCCCCACTAGGACGACGAGGATGACCGTTCCGGAGATACCGGCGATCAACAGGGCGCGGCCCCGCTTACGCGGGGCCGCATCGGAGAAATCAGTCGACATGGCAAGGGACGTCCTTTCACAGCAGAACGGTCAACGGTGTGTGCCATGCAGGTGCGGACGCCTGACCCCACCGGTCACTTCACGGCAGGACGCCCGCCCCGCTGGTGGCGCCCCGTGCGTGGGCGGCGGTGTCGAGGAACGCGTTCGCCTGGTCACGGTGGCGAGTGATCGCGTCCCACTGCTCGTCGGTGGCGTACTGGCCGACGAGGGCGGCGTCGTTGATCTCCCACCACCCCTCGGCCTTTGCGAGGATGTCGACCAGTCGGCGGGCGTGGTAGCGGCCCCGTACCCCGTCAGCGGACATCCCGTCGTCCTCCGCGCCCGACTCGCCGCTCTCCGCGGTTGTCGCAGCGGAAGTCGGGGTGAGGGCGAGCTTGCGGACGCGGGCGATGGCGGCTGCGACCGCCCGGGATCGTTCTACCGGCCGGTCGATCTGTCGCACCGCGCGGAGTTCGTCGTCGGCGGCTTCCCGGACGGCGGCGGTGGCGGTCTCGTTCACTGCGGTCTTCTCCAGCCAGCACACCCCGCGCAGGGCGATGACCTCGTGGTAACGGCCGTGGACCTTCGCGTCGCCGTTGATCTCCACGACCGCTTCGGCTGCTGCTCGCCGGACCCGTTCGTCTTCGTCCTCGTTGGTTGCCAGCCTTTCCAGCGCGAGGACCTGCTCGAGCTGTTGGGAAGAGTCCCGACCGGTCACCGCGGTCGCGGCCTGCACACGGGACTTCCGTTTCGACGGCGGTTGTGAATCCCAACGGCCGCTGCCGCTGCCCTGATAGGTCGCGACGATCATCGCTTCTCGTTCATCCGGGTCGGTGTCATCGGCCTCGCCGTCGTCCGAGCCCGGGAGGGCGGCGGCGCCGAACCGGGTCGCGGCCTGACGGCGGGCGTTCTCCTCGGTGAGGAGCGTCTTGTACTCCGCGTACAGGGCTGCCTTCTCCGTGGTGGTGAAGTGCTTGTGCAGAAGGTTGTCGTCCTGGATCGCCAGCAGCGTCCGCAGCTTGTCCGACACCTCAGACGCGATCCACACCGGGACGGTCGCGTGCCCAAGCTGCCGCATCACTTCCAGGCGGCGCCTGCCGGAGATGAGGACCCCGTCGGAGGTGATCACGATCGGGCACAGCAACCCGAGCGTTTGGATCGACGTGGTCAGGTCGGTCAGGTCACCGAGCTCACGCCGGTAGGAGCGACCCAGGACGAGGCTCTCGATGGGGAACTGGGCTACGGTTTGCTCGCTCGCGGACGCCGTGGTGTTCATGCTGCGGTCCCTCGCGTGAACTTGCGGGAGATGGCGGCGAGTTGGTGATCCGCGAGGAGGTCTTCGGTGCGGTCGCCGAGCAGCAGCCGCGCGAAGATCCCCAGCCGTGCGGGGTCGGCGCCGGTGGCTTCTTTCTTTGACCGCGGCCCGAGTAGCAAACGCAGCAGCCCGTTCCAGTCGCGGGCGGAGAACCCGAGTCGTTGCCGCATCGCGTCGTCTTTGCGGAGCACGTCGATCGCGGACTGGGCGCTCGCCAGAGTCGTGAGGCGGTGGCAGATGTATTCCACCGCGGTCTCGATGGTGCGGGGATACCAGCCGGTGGTCACCAGGAAGACGGACGCGGATCGCACCACCCTCTCCACAGCCACGGTCGGTGAGGCAGGCGGGGTTGCGGCGGCGAGCACGTGGTAAAAGAACGTCTCGTAGTGGCCGGCCCGCATCGGGTACTCGTCGGGACGCTGATCGGGCCTGCGGGCCTTGTCGGTTGAGGTGAGGAGACGTTCGGCGTGCACCTCGGCGGCGATGCCAAGCTCCACCGCGCGAGTGATCGCGGCCCACGGGTCCGCGGCACGGCGGATCGCTGGCGTCCGCATCGCCATGAACGCCTCATACGCGGCATCGGCGGGGTCACGGTGCCAGGACCGTGCCAGCGGAAGGTACTTCTCCTGCGCATACTGCATCAACGCGCGGGCGGCGGGGTGCGTGCGCCAGAGCTGCTCGGCGGTGAGCTGCTCCAGCAGGACGCGGAGTCCTTCGCCGGTGGTGAAGTCGGGAAGCGGTTCAGATGAAGGCTCTCTCATGAGGTCAACTCCTTAGGACGAGGTGACCAATAGGTGTGTGACCGCGACCCCAGATTCTCTTCGCGGCACGGAATCGATCCTTTGCACTCGGGCGACGGGTCTGCCATGAGTGTTGCTCTTCGCTCACGCTCGACCATCACCACCTCCGCCAGTGGACATGCCGCAGCGAACTCGCGGCCTACAGCTTTGGCCGACTGCCGCTGGCGTAAGTTGGTCATGACCTTCGCGAACCCGTGGCCGGTCTTGCGAGCGTCGTCCCGTATCGCCTCTATAGCCATGCGCTACTCCTTCCCAGGGCTCCCACAAGATGCGGACGGCCTTGCGACCATGTGGTGCACCGGGAAGATCAGCGGAGCGAGGACGGATGGCGGACGGAGTGCCGACCGTCAGGCTCCACAACGAACCCGACGTGTCTGCTTCGGTCTACTGGCCTGCGGCGCATCCGTCGAGATGCACATGACGAACGTGAGCCCTTCGTCGAGAATCACGGTTCATGCGGCGAGTAGCGGTAAGAGACGCCGAGGTGGCCAGCCAACAGTAGTTTCCGAGAATCTGATGAGCAAGTTCGTTGGGACAACGACGTCGGATCGAGCTCCGTGCGGTTGACTGGGATAACGTGGCCTTGTCAATCCTCAGCAACCGTGTGTGGCGTGCGCCGGTACTGCGTGGGCGTGGTGCCGTAGCGACGACGAAACCAGTGGGACGCGACGCGCGGATCGTTCCATCCAACATCGTTCGCGGCACGCATCACTGAAAGATCTGTTTCTTCTATGAGCCGTGTGAACTCGGTGAGCCGGAGTTCAGTGAGCAGGCGCATCGGTGCGGCACCGGCGTGCTGTACGAACAAGCGGGTGAGGTGGGTTCGTGAAAGCGAGAGTTCTCGTGAGAGTGCCGCAATAGTCCACGGTTCTGCGATGCGCCCGCGGAGCAACTGGATTGCCCGACCGATGTAGCCGATAGATCCAGTGTCGGTCAGTCGTCCACTAATGGGCGTCCACGGGGCTGGGGGAGTGGCTGGCGCCGCATTCAAGAAGGTCGGCAGCACCAGCCTCATCCACCGTGCGAGAAGCTCGAGAGTGTGAGTTGCGACGACTTCGGGTGATTCGGCTTTGCTGCGTATGGCGCTCATCTGTCGCCATAGCGGTTCGGCCTGTTGCAGTGCGGCGACGCCCGGTGCAAGGACAATCGCGCGACCGTCCCACTCGAGGGGGTGCACTCCTCGGAGCACTCGATCCGCATCGGGGAGAAACCATGCCATCTGTGTGCGCCAGAACTGTTCGTCGGCGTAGATGGCCCAGATGCGTGCTGTGGGTGCTGGCCAAACACGGCACCACTTGCCGGTGCCGAGTGCCAGCGACATGCCCGGGCGCAGGATGTGCATGCTCTCTGCGGTCTCGAAGGCGCAAGAGCCCTCGACGACATTGATCACCTTCACATGCCGGAAAACGGTACGGCTTGACGGGATCGTGCGCACCATCTCGATGGCCGCGATGTCACCTGGTATCTGGATCGCTGGGTAGGAGAGCGTGACCCCGAGCGGCGGAGGGAGCGGCAGGTCATGCCTGGCCTCGAATGAGTCCTCTCGCGTAGCCGCGAAGCGGCGCACGGCGCGCTGTCAGCGGTCGGTGAGCGCGAGCACTGTCAGGGCAGTGGCGAGCTCGGTAGTCGAGAAGGCGTTCATGATGGTGTCGCGAGTCCAGGGGTTGGTCCGCTCGGGATTGCGGTAGCCGCGCCAGAAACCGAAAACCCGCTGGCCGTCGATATCGAGCGCGATCGACGCGCCCAGCTCTTGGTTGCTGTCGAGCTTGCTCTCGAACAGTTCTCTGATGTCAGCGAATGAATCGGTCGCGGTACGTTCTCTGGTCATGGCGTGCTCACTTTCTGTTGGGCGATGAAGAGTTGCCCGTTGATACGTCTGCTCAGGTGGGGTATGTTTGGTCAGTTCAGATAGGGGCGCAGCACGGTGAGGCAGTAGTCCCAGACGGTATTCTCCTTCGCGGGGTCGTCCCAGCCGAGAAAACATGAAGGCCACCACCTGAATTGCGGCACCAGAAGCGTTCCATATCCCGATAGTGTCCCGCATCCTGCTGTGCACTGCCCTGGGTTCTGCGAGACGTTGGCTTCGGGCTCACCGACATAGCCCACGCCGCGAGTGTACGAGATGGGGAGTGGCCCAGTAGTGTGCTGCGGCCGCTGAGGAGGGATGCCCCGGGCGGACCATCCTTTCTCCCCACGGGCGTCGGCGCGCTGTTCGGCCTCAGTAGGTCGATAATTGTTCAGCCCCTTTTCCGGAGCTGAACTGATCTCACTGCACGTTCTTCCTGAGCCACGGCATGGGATCGATGGGGCGACCGTTGATGTCGACCTCGAAATGCAGGCAGGATCCGAAGACGTAGCCGGTGGAGCCGACGTCGCCGAGATACTGGCCGGGAGCGACGCAGTCCCCGACTTCTACCGCGCGGGTCCCACTGTTCAGATGTGAGTAGAGGGTGCTGACTGTCTCTCCGTTGAACAGGCTCTCGACCTGAATGCTCACGCCGTAGCCACTGTTGCTCTCGGTTGAGAGCGAAACACAGCCTTCGACAGCCGCATAGATGGGCGTCCCGACTGACGCCGCGAGATCTTGACCCATGTGCGAGCGACCCGGACGAGAGGCACCGAACCCGTCGCTGACCGAGTAGGTTCCGGAGGGTAACGGCATGAGAACCTGTTGAGCTGTTGGCAGGTTCACAGCTGTCGAGAGGGGCCGGCCAGATGCGACGGCGGCAGCGGTTGCCTTCGCGCGCGACGCGGCGATCTCCTTCTCTGTCGTTGCGGAGAAGTCCCCGCGAGGGAAGACCTCGACCCGGATGTCTTCTCCTGCGGTGTAGGACTGTGCGTCAACGGTGGCCGCGGCCTCGACCTGCTCCGGTTCTGCGTCGGATATTCCCGGAAGGGCGGCGCCGGTGATCAACACGCTGACGGCGAGGACGGCTCCGAGTGCCTTCGCTCGAGCCCACGAGCTCCGGGCGCGCGGGCGGTGGGGAGGTGTCGCAGACACTGCCTGTACGGGGGCTTCAGTTCCGTGCCGCGGGATGACGGGGGCCTGGCGGGTCGTCGGAGCTTCCTGTGACACCGGGCGGCCTTGGCCGCGGAGATCGCGACGAAGGAGGGGGCGATCGGGGAACCCGGGGTCTGTCGACGTCGTCGTCGCCTTTTCGGATGCGCGCTCGGGTAACCCAGAAATGATCGTGATCCTTCCGGTGGAGCAGAATACTTATCTCGATCGCAGACCCGATCGTTACTGATCTGTAACGGTAGATAGTCCGATTCGCTTAGGTCAAATTGAGATGCGCTTTCACAGCATCTGCTTAGAGAGCTGGATCCGCGTACATGGAGGAGACTCAGAAGGTTGGCACGGTACCCTTGGAGAGATGATCTCCTCGGCTCAAGTGCAACCCTTAAGGGTGCTCAGTGAGCAGCTTCTGATAACGAGGATCATTACGGCAGTCGGCTTGGCTCTCCTCCTGCTTCTGGGGGCAGCGGGTGCATCGCATTCCGAGAGCGAGGAGGCTTCGTCTTCACTGCTCGTGGCGAGCACACTCCTCGATCCGCACCTTGCTTCGGGAGAGCCCGGGAGTACCGTCGACGAGCATATGGCAGCCGCCGATGCCTCGACGGCGGGGGTCCTCGTCGGGGCAGCGCTGTGCGCCCTCGGCATGTTGTGCGGGCTCGTCTTCGTGATCTTTGCTCGGATGGTTTCGCGCCGTCGGGGGGTCGCATATCTCGTCCCTCGATGGATGGCACTCTGGCTCGTCCCGGTGCGCATCATCGTTGCCCGGACCGGGGCACTGTCGCTGACACAGTTGGGTCTTTCCCGAACCTGATATTTGGCATGCCGTCTCGTGCGGACGGCACTTCGCACCCGGATACCCTCCCGGTGCCTGTTCCATGCCGATTGTTCTTGTTTGGAGTAATTGATGAACCCTTCTGGAAAGCCGCGCGACCCCGCTTTCAACTGGCGGCCGATCCTGATCAGCGCAGGGATCGTCGCCGCCCTTGTCGTGGCAGCGATCATCTATGTGGTGATCAACAGCCAAGGCCCGACCGCCCCTTCAGCCGAGGTACCGGACGGGCAGACAGTCCCGCCCCCCGCGGTTGTTGACGCTAGTTCGCACATCCTCGACGACGGTGGGGAGGGTGCTGTCGAGGTCGTGGAGTTCCTCGATTTCGAGTGCGAGGCCTGCGGGATGTTCTATCCGATCGTCGAGGATCTTCGTGAGAGATTCGCGGGAGAGATCACCTACGTGGTGCGGTACTTCCCGCTTCCCGGACATTTCAACTCACAGAACGCGGCGTTGGCCGCGGAGGCTGCTGCCCAGCAGGATCGGCTGGAGGAGATGTACAGCCGACTGTTTGAGACGCAGGCGGAGTGGGGCGAGGCTCAGGAATCCCGTGCTGATCTCTTTCGGGGTTTCGCTGAGGAGATCGGACTGGACATGGCCGCGTACGACACCGCCATCGCGGATCCCGCCACATTGGAACGAGTCGAGTTCGACTTCAACGCGGGACAGGAGCTCGGCGTCAACAGCACGCCGACGTTCTTCCTCGAGGGCGAGCAGCTCGATTTACAGCAGCTGGACGACCTCGAGAACGCCATCGAAGCAGCGGTGAACGGTGATCGGTGATGCGGGCAGGACTGTCGCATAGACGAGTGATCGTCATCGGCAGCGGTCAGGCCGGTCTCGCCGTGGCGGCCGCCCTGATCGCGAAAGGGCTGCAGCCCCAGCAGGATTTCGTCGTGATCGGCGAGGCCGCACCAGGCTTGCGCAGCTGGGCTTCTCGATGGCACTCGATGGTGCTTCTTAGCGATGCCCGTCACAGCGCTCTGCCGGGCCTACCCTTTCCAGGCGATCAACGACGGCGGCCGCGTGTCGACGAGATGATCGAATACCTCAGCGATGTCGAGGGCGATCTCGGAGTCAAGACTCTCTGGGGTGTCCGGGCGACAGGTTTGGAGCGGCGCGGGTCCGGCTCGGTCTTGCACCTGTCGACCACGGAGGGTGAGGTGCAGACCCGAAACGTCGTGTGCGCAACGGGTGCCGCCACACATTCGTGCACTCCGGCGTGGGCAGCGGAGCTTCACGTGCCTGGAGTTGTGCTGCACAGCAGCGAGTATCTGTATCCGCGGCAGATTCCCACGAACGATGTGCTCATCGTCGGCGGCGGGAACAGCGGTGTGGAGTTGGCCCGTGAACTCGCACCGTCGCATGCGGTGACCTTGGCTGTTCGCACGGCTCGTAGGCACAAGCCGGCATCGCGGTACCTGCGAAGGCAACTCTTTGCCCGAGGATCGCGACCGGAGCCGGTGTTCGGGGACAGCTACAAACAATTGCGTGAAGTTGGCGTCAGCATCTGCCCTGCAGTGGCAAAGGCGGGGAGGAACGCTGTCACATTCGTCGACGGAACAGTGGCAACGCCGGGGTCCGTGATTCTCGCGACCGGATTCGACCCTGGTGACGACTGGCTACCGGATGACGCCCGGACCGTTCCTCCCCAGCGGACGATGACCGGGCTGCCGGGATTGTTCGTCGCCGGGATCCCCCAGTACGGCGGTGGGGGGCTCGGACACCATCGCAGGAGTCTTTCGAGATGCCACGATCATCGCCCGCCACATCATCGAACGACCGTGAAGAGAGCAGAACCCATGAGATCCGTCCACCGTAGAAGGCTTTCCACCTCTCGAAGGTCGAATAGGCGTGGCCGCGGCTTCGCCGCATCTGCTGGCTTGTCTGCTCTGCTGATCATCGGCGGAACCGTTTTCGGCACGGCGAGTCCCGCCGCTGCTCACGACGAACTGCTCTCCACCTACCCCGAGGCATCCGCGACCGTACCTGGCGCCCCGGCGGAGATCTCCCTCACCTTCACGGGCGAGCTGCAGACGCTCGAGGGTGCCACGGCGATCGAGGTCATCGCAGAAGACGGCAGCAGCCTCGTCGACGGCGTTCCCGAGGTCTTCGAGGCGACGGTCACGCAGAACCTGTCCGACCAGCTGGTCGTCGGAGAGGTCACGGTGAGGTGGCGGGTGGTGTCCAGTGACGGACACCCGATCAGCGACGAGTACACCTTCACGGTGGAGACGACGGGGACGCCGACGAGCAGCCCCACGCCGACGAGCAGTCCCACCCCATCGGAGGAGACCACGACGCCGGCCGCGACGCCGACCGCCGAGTCCGGCTACGGCGACATCCACAGCCAACCGAGCACGGATCTCGATGCGCTTCCCATCCTGGTCGTCGCCGGGGGAGCGGCCCTCCTGGGCAGCGCAGCACTCCTGATGTTCATGGCCGGTCGCGATCGGCGCCGGCGTGATCGGGCGGCACAGCAGAAGAAGGAGAAGGAGAATGCCGATGAGTCCTAACCGGCCAAGACACCTCGCGGTCGCCGCCATTGTGGCGGCGGGGATCGTCGTGATCGATCAGGCCACGAAGGCGGCCGCACTCGCGACGCTGAGCGAGGAGACGCGGATCCCGCTCCTGGGCGACCTGTTCGGTCTCCAGCTCGCGTTCAATCCGGGTGCGATCCTCTCCCTCGGGTCTGGATTCACCGGAGTGCTCACCCTGGTCGGAGCGGGCGCGGTGGTCTGGCTGATCATCGCCGCGCTCCGTGCACGCACGGCTGGGCTCGCGGTGGCGTTCGGGTTCATCCTGGGCGGGGCGCTCGGGAACCTGATCGACCGGCTGTTCTCACCGCCCGGCTTCGGGGTCGGGCACGTCACCGACTTCCTCGCCTACGGGACCCTGTTCATCGGGAACCTCGCCGACGTCGCGCTCGGCATCGGCGTCATCCTCCTTCTCGGCATCACCTGGACCCGGCGGCGCAAGGTCGAGCTGGCTCCTTCAGCACGAGTGGAAGCAGGTGCCGCATGAGCGCGAAACAACGCACGCCGTCCACCTTCCAGCGCAACGCGCTCGCACCGGGGCTGCTCGCGGGAGCGGTGCTCTTCACCGCTCCGCTGTGGACCGAGGCCGGCCTGTTCCAGGTGGTGCTGTTCGTCACAGCGATCCTCGCGGCGATCGTGGCCTGGTTCGCGGGACAGGCGCGCCAATGGTGGTGGATCCCGGTATTCGTCGCGGTCCTCGTGCTGTGGAACCCGGTCGCGCCCTTCCCGTTCACCGGGCCCGTCTGGGCGGCGGCGCAGCCGGCCGCAGCCATCGTCTTCCTGGTCGCGGGGGCAATTATCAAGGTGCGTCGCACATGATCCGCCGGATGATCGCCGCAGCCACAGCGCTGCTCCTGGGCGTCATCGCCCTGACGGGATGCTCCGCGAACGACTCCCTGGCGCAGCAATACCAGGAGGGGAACGAGAAGGGGTACATCGCCGGAGACTTCCGCGTCGTGGAGATCGCGGCGGGGGAGCGGGGCGACCCGGTCGTCTTCGAGGGGGTCACCGAGACCGGGGAGACGGTCTCCAGCGACGACTACCGCGGCGAGGTGCTGGTGGTGAACTTCTGGTACGCCGCCTGCGGGCCGTGCATCGTCGAAGCGCCGCTGCTCGAGGAGGTGTGGCAGGAGTACCAGGACCAGGGCGTGTCGTTCCTCGGAGTGAACACCTACGATCAGCCCGCCACGGCGCTCTCCTTCGCTCGGGACAACAACGTCACCTACCCCAGCGTGATCGACGTCAACGACGGCAAGGTCAAGCTGGCATTCGCGCAGGTCACCCCGATCCAGGCGACTCCGACAACGCTCGTGGTCGACAAGGAGGGGCGGGTCGCCGCGCGCATCATCGGGCAGCTGCAGAGCGCATCCATCCTGTCGACCCTCGTCCGCGACGCTCTCGGGGAATTGCCATGAACCCCGGCGATCTCGTCGCCGACGGGGCGCTGTGGGTCGCGATCCCCATCGCGGTCCTTGCGGGGCTGATCTCCTTCGTGTCCCCGTGCGTGCTGCCGCTGGTGCCCGGATACCTCGGATATCTGGGCGGCGCCTCGAGCGCCACCGCGGTCGGGGGCGCCTCGACCCGCACGGCGACGGCGGAGCGCACGCGGCTGCTGCTGGGAGTGACGCTTTTCATCGCCGGGTTCACCGTCGTGTTCGTCACCGTGACGATCCTGGGCGGAACGTTCGGGTTGTTGCTGCTGCAGTACGCGAACGTCCTGACCCGTGTGTTCGGCGTCGTGGTGATCATCCTCGGCCTGGTGTTCATCGGGTTCTTCGGCGTCGCGCAGCGCACCGTCCGTCCGCGCATGCAGTCCCGTGCCGGGCTGCTCGGCGCGCCGCTGCTCGGGTTCGCGCTCGGCGTCGGGTGGACACCGTGCATCGGCCCGACGCTCGCGGCGATCCTGTCGGTCTCCTGGAACCTCGGCGACCCGGCCCGTGCGGGCCTGCTGGGCCTGGCCTATTCGCTCGGGCTCGGTCTGCCCTTCCTCGTGCTCGCCCTCGGCTGGGGGTGGGCGTCCCGGTCGGTCGCGTTCCTGCGCCGCCACATCCGCACCCTGAACATCGTCGGCGGGGGAGTGCTCGTGCTCCTCGGCGTCCTGATGGTGACCGGGCTGTGGACCGCGCTGATGTCCGCCCTCCAGCAGGTGGTGATCAATGTCCCCCTCCCGCTCTGAGACCGCCACCGACGCGCCCGTCGACCCCCTGCGCCCCGACGACCACGCCGACGGCAACGATTCCGGTATCGCCCAGCCGGCGCTGGGGATCGTGGGATGGGCGAGATGGGCGTGGCGTCAGCTGACCAGCATGCGCACCGCTCTGCTGCTGTTGCTCCTGCTGGCAGTCGCCGCCGTGCCCGGATCGCTGTTCCCGCAGCGCAGCGCCGACCCCAACGGGGTGATCCAGTGGCAGCGTGACAACCCCGAGGCCTATCCCATCGTGGATGCCATCGGGCTGTTCGACGTATACCTGTCGCCGTGGTTCTCGGCGATCTACCTGCTGCTGTTCGCCTCGCTGATTGGATGCGTTACCCCGCGCACGAAGCACCACTACAAGGCCCTGCGATCCCAGCCGCCCCGCACGCCGGTGCGGCTGTCCCGGCTCGATGACTACGAGGAGCGCACCGTCCCGGCCGCCGACCCCGCGAGCCAGGCGCGAGAGGCCGTCGACGTCGCCGAGCGGCAGTTGCGCCGTGCCGGCTACCGGGTGCACCGCTACGACGGCCGCGGATGGCTCTCCGTGTCCGCCGAACGCGGGTACCTGCGCGAGACCGGCAATCTCGTCTTCCACACGGCGCTGATCGGCGTGCTCGTCTCGGTCGGTCTGGGAGGCGGGTTCTCCTACACGGGCCAGCGGGTCGTCGTCGAGGGCACCACCTTCGTCAACGCCCTCAGCGACTACTCCTCGTTCGACGCCGGCCGGTTCATCGACGGGACCGGTCTCGCCCCGTACTCGCTCACCCTCGACGAGTTCCAGGTCACGTATCAGCGGCCGGGCACGCCGGGGGCCGGGCAGGCAGGGGACTTCTCCGCCGACGTCACCGTCCGCATCCCCGGTGAGGAGGATCGGACCGAGAGCGTGATCGTGAACTATCCCATCTCCGTCGCCGGCGACCGCATCCACCTGCTCGGCAACGGCTACGCCCCCACGATCACCGTGCGCGACGCGGCTGGCGAGCTCGTGTACACCGAGTCGCAGCCGTTCCTCCCGCAGGACTCGAACATGACCTCCCTCGGGATCATCAAGATCCCCGACGGGCTGCCCGAGCAGGTCGGCCTGGTCGGGTTCTTCTACCCCACCGCGGGCGTGCTGGACTCCGGCGCCTACACCTCCATCTACGGCGACGTCGTCAACCCGCTGCTCACCTTCAACGTGTACAGCGGCGACCTCGGCATCGACGACGGAACCCCGCGATCGGTGTACACCCTCGAGACCGACGGCCTCACCCAGCACACCGGCGGTCAGACCGGAGTCGACTCCATCGAGCTGACGCCGGGGGAGACCGCGGAGCTGCCGAACGGATGGGGCACCGTCACCTGGGAGATCGCGTCGCCCGAGGATCCGGTCAAGCGATTCGCGTCGCTGCAGATCCAGCGCGACCCGACCGCCGGATGGGTGCTGGCCTTCTCGATCCTCGCGATGCTCGGCCTCTTCGCCGGGCTCTTCGTGCCCCGACGCCGCGTCTGGGTCAAAGCCCACCCGACCGACGAGGGCGTCCGCCTCGAGTACGCGGGACTGGCCCGCGGCGAAGACCCCACCCTCCGCAAAGCCGTCGTCGACATCGCCGACACCCACACGGAGGCGCTCACCGGCGTCTCCGACCCATCCCCAGAGAAGGAGAGAACCGATGAACTGCCCCGTTGACGGCACGACGCTCCTGGTCACCGACCGTTCCGGCGTCGAGATCGACTACTGCCCGCAATGCCGTGGCGTGTGGCTGGACCGCGGTGAGCTCGACAAGATCATCGACCGCTCATCCGGCTACCAGGCCCCGGACTACCCCGAAGACGAGCATCGCCGCTCCCGGCATGACCGCGGCGGCAAGAGACGACGCGAGGGCTTCCTCGGCGATCTCTTCGACTTCTGAGCCCGCCGACCGATGACACGCCATGAACGACTGGATTTCCGACACACCGCCGACGCTGGAGGCGTTCCTCACGCCGATCCTGCCGCCGGTTCCGGTGCTGCCGGTGCTCGGTCTGCTCATGGCCGTGATGTACCTGGCCGGCGCCATCCGGCTCTGGCGTCAGGGACGGCGGTGGTCGGTCGCCCGCACGGTGTGCTTCCTCCTCGGATGCATCGTCCTGGTCGCCGTGACCGGCCTGGCGGTCGAGGGATACGGGTACCTGCTGTTCTCGGTCTTCATGTTCCAGCAGCTCACCCTGATGATGGCCATCCCGCCGCTGCTCGTGCTCGGCTCCCCAGGCACACTGCTGCTGCGCGCCACCCCGCATCGCGGCCTCGGGCGAGTGATCCTCCGCCTCGCCCTGGCCGGGCTGCGCAGCCGCATCGCACGATGGGCGCTGAGCCCCTGGATCGCGATGCCGCTGTTCCTGATGTCCTTCTACGGCTTCTACCTTGGAGGTCTCGCCGACCCGATCCTGCAGACCCCTGGCGGGCATCCGCTGCTCGAGATCGCCTTCCTGGCAGCCGGCGTGCTATTCACAATCCCGATCCTGTCCAACGACCCGCTCCCGGTGCGGATGACGTACCCCGGCCGGGCGATGGACCTGTTCGCCGAAGCAGCTCTGCACGCGTTCTTCGGCGTGTTCCTGATGATGAGCCCGACGCTGTTCGTCGAGACCTTCGCCGGCCCCACGACGGCGCTGGGCATCGATCCGCTGGACGATCAGTGGCTCGCCGGCGCCCTGGCCTGGTCCTACGGAGAAGGCCCCACCGTGGTCATGCTCCTCTACGTCATGCACCGGTGGTTCCGTGATGACACCGCCCGTGCCGCCAAAGCCGACAAGTACGCCGACGCCCACGGCGATCCCGAGCTCGACGCCTACAACGCCTATCTCGATGCCCTCCGCAAGAAGGACACCTGACCGATGCACCCGACCTTGACACCAGCCGCGGCCGTCGCCACGCCCGCCGGCGGGGCGTCGTCCTCCCCGCCGAGCGGGCTTCCGCTCTGGGCAGCGGTCCCCGCCGCGATCATCGGAGGACTCGCCCTGAGCCTCGCCTCGCCGCCAGTCGGATGGTGGCCGCTGGCGCTGCTCAGCGTGACTCTGGCGCTGATCACCCTCGTCGGCCGGAGCATCGGCGGGGCACTGCTGGTCGGCGCCGCCTTCGGGGGAGTGTTCTTCTTCACCCACCTGATCTGGGTGGGGGAGTTCCTCGGCCCCCTCCCGTGGATCGCCCTCGCCGGCCTCGAGACAATCCTGTTCAGCACCGGCGCCGTCCTGATCACGCTCGCCTACCGGTGGACGGCGCGGTTCCCGCACCGGGGCACGGCGCAGCTGGTCGCGATTCCCCTCCTGGTGGCCGGCCTCTGGGCGGGCAGGGAGGTCGTTCTCGGCTCGTGGCCGTACACCGGGTTCCCCTGGGCGCGCATCGGGATGACGCTCGTCGACGGCCCGCTGTCCGAGGTCGCATCCTGGACGGGCGTGACGGGACTCTCCTTCCTCTTCGTTGCGATGTGCGCCGGCGTCGTGCAATGGGCACGCGCCGGCGGGCCGCGGTTCCTGCGTGGCGGCGTCTCCGCCCTGGCCGTGATGGTCCTCCTGCTTCTCGTCCCGCAGTTCCCGACATCGCCCGCGGGCACGCTCGAGGTCGGGTGGGTGCAGGGCAACGGCCCGGCGGCCTACTTCGACACCCGAGAACGCGGCGACGTGCTCGCCGCACAGGCGGAGGCGACCGCTCCGCTGCTCGGACAGCCGATGGATCTGCTGGCCTGGCCGGAAGGGGGAGTGGACTCCGATCCGCTCGCCGACCCCGCCACCGCCGCCACGCTCGACCGCATCGTCCGCCAAGCCGACGCTCCGCTGCTGATGAACGCCGCGACCGCACGAGGAGCGGACGTCTTCAACTCGTCCCTGCTCTGGACCCCGGAACCCGACGAACGCCAGCGGCACGACAAGATCAATCCCGTCCCGTTCGGGGAGTACGTGCCGGATCGCTGGCTGTACGAGATGATCGTCCCCGACCTGGTCGGGCTGATCCAGCGCGAGTACACCCCCGGCACCCTCCCGCCCCTGGTCACCGTCGACGACGTCGGGGTCGGCCTGGCGATCTGCTTCGACGTGATCTACGACCAGGTCATCTGGGACGGCGCCCGCGCGGGCGCGCAGCTGTACGTCTTCCAGACCAACAACGCCGACTTCCGCGGCACCGCCGAGAACCTGCAGCAGCTCGCCTTCGCCCGCATGCGCGCGATCGAGACCGGCCGCGCCGTCGTCAACATCTCCACGACCGGCACCAGCCAGGTGATCGCCCCCGACGGTACGACCATCGCCAGCATCCCCATCGACACCGCCGCCGCGGCGATCACCACCGTCCCACTGCGCACCGGCCTCACACCCGCCACGATCCTCGGCCCCTGGATCAGCGCGCTGATCCCGCTCGGGGCCATCGGAGCCCTGACCGCACTCGGGATCCTCCACCGCATCCGCAACCACTCGTCCGTATGAAGGAGCTCACCATGCCCGGAACAGAAACGCTCTCCCTCGATGGCCTCTCACTGCTACTGGTGTGGACGGCCATCGCCACCTACGCGCTGGCGTTCGTCGCCTACACCGTCGATCTCGCACAGCGTTCCGCACGCCCCGCCCCGGTTCGGGAGCAGCAGCGCGCACCGGTCCTCGTCGGCGCCGTCGACCAGGCGTCTCCGAGCGCTCCGGCCCCGCCCGACCAGGCGCACCCGGACGACATCCATGCTCCGCCCTCGCAGCGTCCCCGGCTGCTGTGGGCGAGGATCGGCACCGCGCTCACCGTGCTCGCCTTCCTCTTCCAGCTCGGCGGAACCGTCGCCCGCGGCATCGCCGCAGAGCGGGTGCCGTGGGCCAACATGTACGAGTTCGCTCTCACCGGGACGGTCCTGATCGTCGCCGTCTACCTCCTCGCCCTCCGCTGGTACGACCTGCGCTTCCTCGGCGCGTTCCTGGTGGGCATGATCGTCCTGCTGCTGGGCGGCGCCACGCTCAGCTTCTACGTCGAAGTCGTCCCGCTGATGGATCCGCTCAAGAGCATCTGGCTCGTCATCCACGTCTTCGTCGCCTCCCTCGCCACCGCCCTGTTCGCCCTCGCCTGTGGCCTCTCCGTCACTCAGCTGCTGCAATCCCGCCGTGAACGCCGCACCAGCGTCTCGCCCGATTCCGCAGGGCGCCGAGGCGGGTTCCTGCGCACGCTGCCCG
The DNA here is from genome assembly GCF_040686955.1 of Microbacterium sp. NPDC077391. NCBI lineage: Bacteria > Bacillati > Actinomycetota > Actinomycetes > Micrococcales > Microbacteriaceae > Microbacterium > Microbacterium sp. NPDC077391. The sequence goes on along the minus strand of NZ_JBFBMI010000005.1, from coordinate 199,776 downwards.
CCGGCGAAGTCCTCGAGACGCTCGCCTACCGGTTCGTGATCGTCGGCTTCATGTTCTGGACGTTCACCCTGATCGCCGGAGCGATCTGGGCCAACGACTCCTGGGGACGCTACTGGGGCTTCGACACCAAAGAGGTCTGGACCTTCGTGATCTGGGTGCTCTACGCCGGCTACATCCACGCCCGCGCCACCCGCGGCTGGCGCGGCAACCGCTCCGCCTGGCTGTGCATCGTCGGATTCGCCGCCGTGCTGTTCAACTTCACGGTCGTCAACGTGTACTTCCCGGGCCTGCACTCCTACTCCGGCCTCACTTGACCCCGCGCTCCGGCCGCGCCATCGCCGCGGCCGGAGTCGCCGACGCATGATCGCCTCGATGAAGGGAAATCCGCCATGCCGCCGATCGACCAGTGGGTCGTGTTCGAGCCCCTCGCAGGCTCGCCGGTCGCCATCGCCGCCCTGCTGCTCGCGGCGCTGTACCTGCGAGGAGCGATCCGGATGTGGCGGCGCCGCCGCCGCTGGGCAATCGCCCGCACGGCATCGTTCCTGATCGGGTGTGCCCTGATCTTCGCCGTCACGACGTTCGGCGTCAACCGCCTCGCGACGGAGTCCATCACAGCCCTGGTCTTCCAGCAGATCACCCTGCTGACCGTCGTCCCGCCCCTCCTGATCGCCGGGTCACCGGGGCGGCTGCTCCTGCACAGCACACCGCACACCGGCCTCGGACGTCTCGTGCTCCGCGCAGCACACGCCGGACTCCGCTCACCGTTCTGGAGCGCCGCGCTGCACCCCGTGGTCGCCATCGTCACCGCGATGGTGCTGTACCCGGTCCTCTACCTGACCGACGCCATCAGCGTCGTCATGCGCGTCCCCTTCGGCCACGACGCCCTGCTCTTCATCGTCCTCGTCCTCGGCGTCGTCGCGGCGACACCCCTGTGGTCGTCCGACCCGCTGCCGCGTGTCCCTTCCTTCGCCGCGCGATTCGTCGACATCGCCGTCGAGATCCAGATCCACGCCGTGTTCGGCCTGATCCTGCTCCGCACCAGCACACCCCTGTTCAGCGCGTACGCCAACCCCGCCGGCGGCCATGACCCCATCCTGGACCAGGCGATAGCCGGCGCCCTGGTATGGACCTACGCGGAACTGCCGCTGTTCGTGGTGCTCATCGTCTGCCTCTCCCGCTGGCGTGCCCGCGAGGTGCGCACCTCGCGACAGCGGCAGAAGGTCGAGGACGCCGAGCTCGACTCCTACAACGAGTACCTCGCGAGCCTCTCCCGTGGACGGAATCGGAGCTAGCTCCCGGTGCGTCGCAACACTCCCAACATCTCTACTCGCTCACCCACCCCTGGAGGAAGAATGCCCCGTACAACGCTCGCCTTCGCCGCCGCTCTTATCGCCGTAGGAGTCATCTCCTATGCCACGACCGGCTTCACCAGCTGGACGGCGCTGATCCCCGCCTTCCTCGGATTGCTCATCGAAATCTGCGGGCTCATCGCACTCAAGAACCGCAAGATCGGCCTCTCGATCGGACTCGTGATCGCCGTCATAGGAGTCCTCGGCACCAGCATGAACGTCCTGAAACTCGGCGAGCTCATCGCCGGTGAAGCCGAGCGCCCGATGGCCGTGGTGGCCAGCACCGTGACGTTCGTCCTGCTCATCGTCTACATCATCCTCGGGGTCCGAGCGTTCATCACCGCACGGCGAGAGGACGAGGCCAACGCAACGACTGACTGAGCATCCTGTCAGCTATTTCGCACGACGGAAAGAACGATGCCGACAGGGATGCTGACAGCAAGGATTACCAACAGCAGCCGATAGGCAACGGTCCAGAGCGGTCCTCGCGGATGCACTCTATCGCCGGGCTGACGGTCTACAAGAAAGGCCAGCAGCACGGCGACGAGAAGCGCCGCAGATCCGATCCAGACCGCCATCACGGTCCTCGCGAGCGCGCCCACCATCACCGCGAGACCCCCCAGATTCCAGAGGCCGAACTGAACCCACCCCAGGGGGACTCCGGTGACTCCTTGGCCGCATCGGCGTGCGGCGCCCATGCTGTACTGCGCAACGCCGACGACGAGCACGAGATACGCGGCCAGCCAGCTGCCTCGAGCAAGTGCCAGCGGGCCAGTGACGGCTGCGACGATCCCTCCGGCCAAGACGGCTGCACCGCCGACGGCGCGCATCGCCGTCGCTACGGCCGCGTCACTGAGCGACGCGCTCGACGCGAGCGGCCAAGCGTCTTGATCTCCGGGTCGACTCGTCATAGCTGGTTCCCGCGTGCGTCACCATCCTGAATGCGGTAGCGGAATCGGCTGACCGGGATGCTGGTCAGCATCAGCACGACCTCCTCTTAACGGTATTTCCCCGCGCGCAGTCACTCGCGATTGGGAGATCGTGTCGCTCTACGATCGCACGAGTCGTGCGATTGCTTGTGACGCTTCGGCTAGTTTCTGCTCGGCTTCGGGGCCGCCGTTCTTAGCCGCGTCGAGGACGCAGTGCTTCATGTGGTCGTCGAGCAGGCCGAGCGCCACCGACTCGAGCGCCTTGGTCACGGCGGAGATCTGGGTGAGGATGTCAATGCAATACCGCTCGTCCGCCACCATGCGGTCGATACCCCGCACCTGCCCTTCGAGTCGGCTCAGCCGATTGCGGTACTTCTCCTTCTCGGAGATGTAGCCGTGGTGCGCGTGCGTCTCGCGATGGTCGTCGGCTGCCGGAACAGTGATTTGAGTAGTCATGGGCGTATCTCCAGTATCTCGGGTCCCCGGTCTGGGTCGGGGACTAGACCATGTTCGCTGCGTACTTGGCGGGGTCGACGTCGAACTTCTGGTCGCAGCCGGGGCAACAGAAGTAGTAGCGCTCACCTTCGTAGTCGCGAAAGAGACCGGCCTCGATGGCCTTCTTCTTGCTGACAGGTGAGCCGACCATGACCGGGCAGGTGGTCATGTCCTCGTCGGCCGCGGCGGCTCCGCCGCAGCAACTGCTTCCAGCGAGCAGGTTCTCGGGCGTCTCTGTTGCGGCCTTTGAGGCGGTGGTACTGCAGCAGCTGGTTGCGGCAGGGGTGTCGTTCATGATGTTGTTCTCCCTCTTCGATCGGGGTTGCGGTTGATTGGTTCGGATTAGTGCTTGGCGATGCTCGTGAATCCGCGGAGGCGGAGGCTGTTGCCGACGACGAATACGCTGGAGAAGGCCATCGCAGCTCCGGCGAGCATGGGGTTGAGCATGCCGAGCGCTGCGACGGGAATCGCGGCGACGTTGTAGGCGAAGGCCCAGAACAGGTTCGTCTTGATCGTGCCGAGGGTCTTCCGTGACAGACGGATCGCGTCGACCGCGCTGCGGAGGTCACCGCGCACGAGGGTGATGTCGGATGCCTCGATGGCGACATCCGTGCCGGTGCCCATGGCGAGTCCCAGGTCGGCCTGAGCGAGCGCGGGGGCGTCGTTGACGCCGTCGCCGACCATCGCGACCGTCTTGCCCTCGCCCTGGAGTCGGGCGATGACGTCGACCTTGTCCTGCGGCAGCACCTCGGCGATCACCTGATCGATGCCGACCTCGGCGGCGATCTGGCGCGCGACCGCCTCATTGTCGCCGGTGAGCAGCACGGGGGTGAGCCCGATCTGCTTCAACTGCGAGATCGCCTCGGCGCTGGTCGGCTTCACCGTGTCGGCGACGACGAGAATGCCGCGGGCCTGTCCGTCCCAGCCGACGGCGACGACCGTCTTCCCCTCGCTCTCGGCGGCGGCCTTCGCATCGGCGACGGCAGGACTCAGCTGCTGTGACCAGTCGGCCAAGAGCGACTCGCGACCGACGAGCACGGCGGTTCCGTCCACGACGCCCTGAACGCCCTTGCCCGGAACATTCGCGAAGCCCTCGACCGCTGGCAGCTGCCCGACCTCGGCCGTCGCGCCCTTGGCGATGGCCTGCGCGATCGGATGCTCGGATGCCTCCTCGAGGGCACCCGCGAGCCGCAGCAGGTCGGTCCGCTCGACGCCTGGTTCGGCGACCGCGTCGACGAGGGTCATCTTGCCGGTGGTCACGGTGCCGGTCTTGTCGAGCACCACGGTGTCGACCTTGCGGGTGGACTCCAGCACCTCTGGTCCCTTGATGAGGATGCCCATCTGCGCGCCGCGTCCGGTGCCGACCAGCAGCGCGGTCGGGGTCGCCAGGCCCAGGGCACAGGGGCACGCGATCACGAGGACCGCGACCGCGGCGGTGAATGCGGCTGCAGGCGGGAAGCCCGCCCCGAGCCATGCGCCGAGAGCCGCGACAGCGATGACGATCACGATCGGCACAAAGACGCCGGAGATGCGGTCAGCAAGACGCTGCACCTCCGCCTTGCCCGTCTGCGCGTCCTCCACGAGCTTGGCCATCTGCGCCAGCTGCGTATCCGATCCCACGCGGGTGGCGCGAACGACCAGCCGGCCGCCGGCGTTCACGGTGGCACCGGTCACGGGATCCCCCTCCGCCACCTCCACGGGCACCGACTCGCCGGTCAGCATCGAGGCGTCCACCGCCGAGGTGCCGGAGACCACCACGCCATCGGTCGCGATCTTCTCGCCCGGTCTGACGACGAACTCATCCCCCACCTGCAGCTCGGCGGTCGGGATCTTCACCTCGACCCGAGATCCATCAGGGCCGTCGCGCAGCACCGAGACCTCCTTCGCCCCGAGCTCGAGCAGCGCGCGCAGCGCAGCACCGGCCTGACGCTTGGAGCGCTTCTCGAAGTAGCGCCCGGCGAGGATGAACATCGTCACCCCGGCACCGACCTCGAGATAGATGTTGGCCGCCCCATCCGACGGCGCGATCGTGAACTCGAAGGGGTGGGTCATGCCCGGCGTACCAGCGGTACCGAACAGCAATGCGTACAGCGACCAGAGCAGCGCGACGGAGGTACCCATCGAGATGAGCGTGTCCATCGTCGCGGTGCCGTGCTTGAGGTTCGCCCACGCCGCCCGGTGGAAGGGCCACGCCGCCCAGATGATGACGGGTGCGGCCAACGCCAGGCTGATCCACTGCCAGTACGTGAACTGGAAAGCAGGAACCATCGCCATCGCGATCACCGGCACCGTGAGCACGATCGACCCGATCAGACGCTGCCGCAGTGACACGAGCTCGAGATCCGGCGCATCCCCATCGCCATCGGCTCCCGCCGCCGGACCCGGGTTCTTCGGCTTCGGCAGGGCCGCCGTGTATCCCGCGCCCTCCACCTCCTTGATCAGCAGTTGCGGGTCGAAGCCCTCAGGAGCGATGACCTTGGCCTTCTCGGTCGCATAGTTGACCGTCGCCTGCACACCGTCGAGCTTGTTCAGCTTCCGCTCGATCCGGTTCGCGCAGGACGCACAGGTCATCCCGCCGATCTCCAGCTCGATGTCAGGTCCAGCCGTGGTGCTCATCCTTCGTTCCTCGATCCTCTTCAATCCCGCGATCCGGCGACCTCGCTCAGTGCGCCGGCTGCATCTCGCTCTCGACGACCCACTTGTGGTTCGTCATCCGCATGCCGTCGGCATCGAGATCGACCATGTACACCGTCTCGTCGGTGGAGTAGTCGATCGCCGCATCCGCACCCTTCATGCCCGTCATGTGCTCAGCCAGCAGCACCGCCTGCGCCCCATCGGCGAGCGGCGCCCGGCCAGGATTCTCCAGCTCTTCGTGAACGACCCAGCGATGGTCAGTCACCGGCTCACCACCCGTGGTCGGCGTGTAGCTCACCGCATAGGCAGTCGTGGTGAACGCCCCGGAGACCGTCGCCTCTGCGCCATCCATGCCCGGCATGTGATCAGCCGACAGGATCACCCTGCTGCCCACCGGATAAGTCGGATCGATCGCGTCCTGGATTCCCGCCGGCGCTGGTCCGCCATCAGCCGGATGATCGTGCGCGGAGTGCCCGGACCCAGCCGCGTGGTCGCCGCTATCGGCACCGTGCTCATTCATGTCACTCCTCTCCGTCCAGGACTGGACGAAACTGTCGGGAACGATGACGCCGGCGAGGCCGTAGGCCGCGCCGAACGCCACCACCAACCCGCCTCCGAAGAGCGCGAGCCTCCCTGCCGCATTCATCAGACGCGCGCCGCCTGGTAGCCGGCCTCCTCGACGGCGGCGATCACCTTCGCGTCATCGACCTCGCCATCGGCGGTCACGACCAGCTTTCCGGTCTGAGCGCTCACCTGGATATCGGTGACGCCCGCGATCTCGCCGACCTCCTCGCGCACCGACTTCTCGCAGTGCCCGCAGGTCATCCCGGTCACCTGGTACTCATTCGCAGCCATCGTCGATCCTTCCCAGTAAGGATACCCGGTAGGGGTATCTAAACGATGCCAACAAGGATACCCCTACCGGGTATTCCCAAGTCAAGACGAAGCGCCCTGGGTGTCAGCATCGCTGTCAGTGAGTTTGGGCTGAAGCAAAGCGGTGCGATCCTATGTGGGACCGTTCGGCGAGCACCGGACACAGCTGCCAGGCGACAACGGCGTGCTCATGGTGGTGGGTCGTAGACGGCCGTGACGGAGGATGGCTCCGTCTACTCCTCGTAGTGTCGGGCCAGGGCGTCCGCCCCGTGGAGCGGGCACAGTGTCACGGCGTCGCCGGTCAGCGCGAGTAGACGTTCGGCCGCGGAGAGTAGATCGACAAGTGCCTCGGGGTTGTTGAGCGAGTAGACCGAGGCGCGGCCTTCCGGTCGGGATTCCACCATGCCGGCGTCCTTCAGGCAGGCGAGGTGCTTCGAGACGGTGCTCTGCGAGAGCCCGAGGTGTTTGACCAGGTCGACGACGCGGTGCTCGCCCAGCTGCAGGTGCTGCAGGATCACCAGTCGGGAGGGATCGCTGAAGCTGTGGAACAACGACGCAGCCGGGATCACCGCGTCGGCTTCCGCGACAACCCCGCCGGACTGTTCCTTGAATGTCATCGTCATATCTCGATGTTATCCCGAAGTGGCGCCGGATGGGGGCCGTCCGTGGTTGCCAAGGCCAACCTGACTTTCCGGGGGATGCCGGATGCGCTATTATCGTCGTTGAGCGATGATATCGTTGATATTCGTATTTTGTTCAGGTATCGAGATCCAAGAGAACGGAGTCCCCTCTGATGGGCGCAGGTCATGACCACGGACCGTCACTGGACCAAGCCGCCGGGCATCCAGGCGATTATCGCAAGAAGCTGGGGATCGCTTTCGGCATCACCGCGACGATCGTCGCCGCCCAGGCCGTCGGATCGGTGGTCACCGGCAGTCTCGCGCTGCTGACCGACACCGCGCATGCGATCACGGACGCGACCGGGCTGCTGGTCGCCCTGATCGCGGCGACCCTGATGCTCAGGCCGGCGACCTCGAAGCGGACCTGGGGGTTCCGGCGCATCGAGGTGCTCGCCGCGCTGGGGCAGGCGACGCTGCTGATCGTCGTCGGGTTTTACACCGCGATCGAGGGCGTGCGCCGCCTGTTCGAGCCGCCGGAGGTGCCCTCCACCGAACTGCTGATCTTCGGGATCATCGGGCTGGTCGCGAACATCATCGCCATCACGATCCTCTCCTCCAGCAGGGGCGCGAACTTCAACATGCGCGCGGCGTTCCTGGAGGTCCTCAACGACGCCCTCGGCTCACTCGGCGTGATCGTCGCGGCGATCGTGATCGCCACCACCGGGTTCCAGCAGGCGGACGCCATCGCCGGCCTGTTCATCGCGGCGCTGATCGTGCCGCGCGCGTTCAAGCTGATGCGCGAGACCACCAGCGTGCTGATGGAGTTCACGCCGAAGGGCCTCGATCTCGATCAGGTCCGCGCGCACATCCTGGAGCTCGACCACGTCACCGACGTCCACGACCTGCACGCCTCCACCGTGGCCACCGGGCTGCCGACGATCACCGCGCATGTGGTCGTCGAGGACGAGTGCTTCACCGACGGCCACGCCGCCGAGGTTCTGCACGACATCAGAGCCTGCGTCGCCGAGCACTTCGACGTCTCCGTCCGGCACTCGACCTTCCAGGTCGAGACCGCCCACCTCAGTGACGACGAGCCCGACTCCATCAGACATCCCTGACCGCAGCACCGCGCGATCGGCCGGGCGCGCCCGCCGACCGCCGCGGACGCCGGCACCATCGAAAGGCGACCATGGACCTGAGAGCGTCGGACGCGCTGGTCAGAGCACTCGAGAACGAGGGAGTGGAGCGGATCTTCGGGCTGCCGGGGGAGGAGAACCTGCACCTGGTCGAGTCCATCCGCCGCTCGGGCATCGAGCTGGTGCTGACGCGACACGAGCAGGCCGCGGCGTTCATGGCGGCGACGCACGGCCGCCTGACGGGACGCCCGGGGGTGTGCCTGACCACGCTCGGGCCGGGTGCGCTCAATCTGTCCACGGGCGCCGCTTACGCCCTGCTCGGGGGGATGCCGATGGTGATGATCACCGGGCAGAAGGGGATCCTCTCGGCCGCCCAGGCGCGGTTCCAGATCGTCGACACCGTCGCGGCGATGACACCGCTGACGAAGATGACCAGGCAGATCGCCTCGCCCGCGATGATCCCGACGATGATCCGTGAGGCGTTCCGCGTCGCCCAGGCCGAACGCCCCGGGCCGGTGCACCTCGAGCTCCCCGAGGACATCGCCGCGGCGCCGGTCGAGGAGATCCGCCTGATCCCGCCGCATCACACCGAGCAGCCGGTGGGATGCCCGGCCGCGATTGCGGCCGCCGCGGAGGTCGTCAGGGGCGCTGAGCGGCCCCTGATCATGCTCGGCGCGGATGCCGCCCGGCCGCGATGCTGTCACGCCCTGTCCGGTTTCGTCGCGCGGATGCAGATCCCGTACGTCACCACCCAGATGGGCAAGGGGACGGTCTCCGGGGCCACGGACCTGTACCTGGGGACCGCGGCGCTGACCGAGGACGACTACGTGCACGACGCGATCGAGCAGGCGGACGTGATCGTCACGATCGGCCACGACACGAGCGAGAAACCCCCGTTCGCGATGAGCGACCCGTCCAAGACGGTCATCCACATCGGATTCCGGCCCGCCGTCGTCGAGCAGGTGTACTTCCCGCAGCTGGAGGTGGTCGGCGACATCGAGCCCACCCTGCAGGCCCTCGGCGACCTCCTGGATGGCACCGTGCCCCACGCCCAGGCGCTGCTGCCGCTGCGGGAGGGGATCCTCGCGAAGATCGCCGAGCGTGCCACGGAGGACCGGTTCACGCCGCAGCGCATCGTGCACGAGGTGCGCCGGATCATGCCCCAGGACGGCATCGTCGCGCTCGACAACGGCATGTACAAGATCTGGTTCGCCCGCAACTACCGCACCACCGTGGCGAACACGCTGCTGCTGGACAACGCGCTGGCGACGATGGGCGCCGGGCTGCCCTCGGCCATGACCGCCGCGATGCTGTACCCGCAGCGCCGGGTGATGGCCGTCTGCGGCGACGGCGGGTTCATGATGAACAGCCAGGAGCTCGAGACCGCGGTGCGCCTCGGCCTGGACCTGGTCGTGATGATCATCGAGGACAGCGCCTACGGCATGATCCGCTGGAAGCAGGCGGCGGAGGAGCTGACCGACTACGGGATGACCTTCGGCAACCCGGACTTCGTCGCCTACGCGCAGGCGTACGGCGCGACCGGACACCGGGTCGACGACATCGCGGACCTCGGCGACGTGCTGGAGGGGGCCTTCTCAGCCCGTGGGGTGCACCTGGTCGTGGTGCCCATCGACTACACGGAGAACACCAGGGTGCTGATCGACGAGCTGCAGAACCGACGAACGGCGAACTGAGCACGGCGAGACGGGCACGATGCGAGAGAGCATCCCGACGGTAACGCAGGCGTCCCAGAACGCACACCGCTGAGCGGACATCCCTGACCGTGCCGGGGCCGGTGCCCGCCGGTGTCGCTGTGACCGTCACCACGCAGACAGGACCCGCCGAATCGCCCACCGACGAAGTGTCGTAGCCGGGTACGGCACCGCGTTGACCGCCGGCAGCGCCGTCCTCCTGACCGCCGCGATCCTCGCGCTGCTCACCCTCAGCGGCCGCACGACGACGGCCGCACGACAGGGCGGAGGGCTGACCCGGCGACGCTCGGTGACTGAGCAGGCAGCGGGACAGCGCCGGTGTGGGCGACTATCAGCCTCGGCGTGGCTGCGTGGACGCCGCGGAGTGCTCTCCGCGTCCGCTGCCCTGCACCCGCTGGATGCGGAGGCTGTTGTAGACGACGAGGACGGAGGACAGCGACATTGCGGCGGCGGCGATGAGTGGGTTGAGCAGGCCGGCGGCGGCGATGGGGATGGCAGCGACGTTGTAGCCGAACGCCCAGATCAGGTTGGTGCGGATCGTCCGGAGGGTTCTGCGGGAGATCGTGAGCGCGTCGGGGACGACCAGGAGATCCTCGCGGACCAGGATGATGTCGGCCGCTTTGAGCGCGATGTCAGTTCCGGCGACGAGGGCGAGGCCGAGATCGGCAGTGGCCAGTGCGGTGGCGTCGTTGATCCCGTCGCCGACCATGGCCACGCGCCTTCCCTGCGCCTGCAGGTCGCGGATGACGTCTGCTTTCGCCGTGGGCATAACGCCGGCGTGCACCTGGTCGATGCTGAGCGTGTCGGCGATCTGTCTGCCCGCAGCTGGGGAGTCCCCAGTGAGCAGGACGGTGTGGAGCCCTTGGGAGCGAAGGGCGGTGATGGTCTCGGCGGCGTAGGGCTTGAGGGTGTCGGCGAGCTGGAACGCACCGATCAGCTCTCCGTCGCGAGCGACGAGCACGACCGTGCGCCCGTTCTCGGCTGCGGCGCCCAGGTCTGTGTCCGCCCGGGTGATGTCGATGCCGCGCGTGCGGAGCAGCTCGGCGTTGCCGATGAGCACGCGGGCCGCGGCGATGTCCGCCTCGGCGCCGAGGCCGGGGAGTGCGGTGAATGTCTCGAGGGGGAGCAGGTCGGTGACGTGACGGGTCGCGGCGTTCTCGATGGCGCGGGCGATGGCGTGCTCGGATCCTCGTTCCACGGAGGCGGCGATCCGCCACAGCTCGTGCTCGGGGACGCCGTAGGCGGTGGCGGATTCGACGGACATCCGGCCGGTGGTGAGCGTGCCGGTCTTGTCGAGGACGACCGTGTCGACGCGGCCGGATGCTTCGAGCGCGTCGTGGCCCTTGATGAGGATGCCCAGGGACGCGGCGCGACCGATGCCGACCATGAGCGCGGTCGGCGTGGCCAGCCCCAGGGCGCAGGGGCAGGCGATGATGAGCACGCTGATGCCGATCCCGAACGCCTGCTGCAGCGGTGTGCCGGCCAGCGCCCATGCGGTGGCGACGATCACGGCGAGGACGATGACGACGGGCACGAACCAGGTCACCACGCGGTCGACGAGAGTCTGGACGCGGGCCTTGCGAGCCTGCGCCTGGTCGGTCAGCGCGGCCATCTGGGCGAGCCGGGTGTGCGCGCCGACCGCGGTGGCGGTGATCTCGAGGCGTCCGTCGGTGCTGATGGTCCCGCCGGTGACGTCGTCGCCAGCGGCGACCGCGGCGGGGAGGGGCTCGCCGGTCATCATGCTGGCGTCGACGGCGGCGGTCCCACCGCGGACGATGCCGTCGGCGGGGATGGTCTCACCGGGGAGGACGATGAAGACGTCTCCGGTTCGGAGCGTGCCCGCGGGCTCGATGGTCTCGACGCTGTCGCGGAGGACGCGGACGTGGGTCGCGGCGAGGGCGTTGAGGGCGCCGAGGACGTCGCCGGCCTTGCGGCGCGAGCGGGTCTCGAAGTAGCGGCCGGCGAGCTGGAAGGTGGTCATCCCGGCGGCGACATCGAGGTAGATCGAGTTCGCCCCGGCGGGCGTGAGGCCGAAGCCCAGCCAGTACCCGCCCTGGTCGTCGCCGAGGCCGAACAGCAGCGTCGCCACGGCCCATCCGAACGAGGCGGCGATACCGAGGGACACGAGCGTATCCATGCTGACCATGCCGTGTCGGAGGTTGCGGAGCGTGGCCCGATGGAAGGGCCAGGCGGCCCAGGTCACGATCGGCAGCGCGAGCAGCACGCAGACCCATTCCCATCCCGGGAACCGCCAGCCCGGAACGAGGGCGAGCACGATCGTGAGGTCCATCAGCGGCACGGTGAGCAGCGCGGCGAGCACCAGGCGGCGACGCAGCGAGGTGATCCGGTTCTCGGTGGCGCGTGCGGACCAGGTGTCGTCGGCGCCTTCGCGGACATGCGCCCCGTATCCGGCGTTCTCAACCTGCTGGATGGCGCGCGGCGCCTCGGTCAGCGGCAGGCCGGTGATCACCGCGCGTTCGGTGGCGTAGTTGACGGTCGCGGTCACCCCCTCGAGCTTGTTCAGGGCCCGCTCGACGCGGCCGGCGCAGGCCGCGCACGTCATCCCGGAGACGTCGAGCTCGAGCGCCTCGACGACTGGTGCCGCAGTGGGGGTGAGGGTCATGGTGCGGGATCCTCCGGGCGGGGCTGCTCGGGTCGCGCGGTTGCCGTGTCGCGGTCGCTGAGACGTTGCAGCATCCGGTTGTAGACGTCGAACTCGTCATCGCGACCGGTGTCGAGATGACGGTCCTTGCGGCGGGCCTCCCGAGCGTCCTGCCGTCCCCACTGGATCGCGAGGATCGTGATCACGATCATCAGGGGAATCTCCCCGCCCGCCCACGCGACCCCGCCAGCGAAGTATTGCTGCGCGGGCAGGTCTGCCCAGGGGAGCGCGAGGTTGAGGTAGAAGTCCTCGGCGATGATGAAGTTCCCGGTCATCAGGATGACGCCGAAGAACGCGTGGAAGGGCATCGCGGCGAGCACGTAGCCGAGCTTGCCGATGTGCGGCAGCGGCCGGGGAGGACGGTCCACGCCGATCACGAGGCTGTAGTACAAGTAGCCGATGACGAGGAAGTGCACGTTCATCATCTGGTGCGCCCAGTGGAACCGCATCAGGGTGTCGAAGATGCCGGTGAAGTACAGCCCGTAGTACGAACCGACGAACAGCACGAACACCAGCAACGGGTTGTAGAGGAACTTCAGCACCGGCCAGTTGAGCACCCAGGTGAGCCAGTCATGCCAGCCGGCCGGGGCGCCGCGGACCGAGCGAGTCGCGCGCAGCAAGAGCGTGACCACACCGCCGAGGACGAGGAGGGCGGGGGCGAGCATGTTCAGCGACATATGCACGATCATGTGCACCCCGAAGTCGGGAGCAGAGTACTTCCCGAAGCCGGAGCTGGTCGCGAACACGACGACCGCCCACCCGGAGATCCACGCGATCGTGCGCCCGACCGGCCAGGAGTCGCCGCGTCGACGCAGCGCCCGCACGGCAAGGAGGTAGACCGTGACCGCCGTGGCCGCGAGACCGAGGAACAGCAGATTCGGGCGCCACTGCGTGAACAGAACCACGGGAGTCGGCGCATCGGGCACGTCGAACCCCATGAAGACCTTCGTGATGCTGGACGGGGCGAAATACTGCGGCGGCGGCTGCCGGGTCATCGCCACCGCGACCCCGAGCCATCCCGCGACCGCCAAGGCCATGACCGTCATCAGCACGGTGATGTGATGAGCGCGCAGGAGCGAGCGCCGCATCAGCGACCACGCCCACAGCACCGCCGCGACAACGACGATCAGACAGGTGGCCCCGGCGATGATCAGCCACCCCGTCAACGAGGCGGTCACGACGCCACCGGAGAGCTTGAACAGGGCGATGATCAGATCGGAGACCAGCAGCACCGGCAGGGCGACCACGGCGACGGCGAACAGCCGCCGCAGCGTGACCGGTGCGATACGCCGACCCGAGGCTACCCGCAGCGCCGCCACGACCACCGACCCGAAGAACACGTTCACAGCCAGCGTCTGGAACACCGCCGCGTCGCCGCCGAAATCATGATCCGGGCCGACGAGCACCTGGCCGGTCACAACCGGCGCGAGCACCGCCACGATCGCCGCCCACAGCGGGATCAGCATCGCGGTCCAGCGGTCGGCGAAGTACGCGCCGAAGAAAACGATCATCGCCGCACCGAGACTGATCGTCCAGGCCCGCGGCGCATCGCTGGTCTGATACAGGAACTCGAACGCTCCAGGGATCATCAGCCGCGCAAGAGGAGAACCGCTCGCATCAAGAGACTCGAACACCACCATGCCGGCCGCGCACACCGCCCAGACGGCAGAGGACACGCGCAACACCTTGATCTCGAACCCCTCCGGGATCGACCATGCCGATCGCGCGGCCGCGTCCCGAAGGAACAGGATGTGCACGAGCGCCCCGATCGCGATCATGCTGCTGGCCTGGCCCACGACGTTCAGCACCGACGTGACGACGGCGACATCCACGCCCGGATAACCCAGATGGATCTGGTCAAAGGGTCGTTCGCCAAGCAGAACCGAGACGGTCACCGGCACCGCGACCGCGAGGACCAGGAAGCCGACGAGGAGGAGAGCAGCAAGACCCCGACGGACGGACGGCTGGGGTCGAGAACGCTCCGGAGTCGCAGCGGCGCCCTCGACGGCGAGGTCAGACATCAGCGCCGACGGGAAAGGACCTCAGCTCGAAACCGGCATCCTCCACCGCCCGCTGCACGGCCGTGCGCGTCACGGGGCTGTCGCTGACCAGCTGCACGCGACCCGAGGCGCTCTCGACCTGCACGCGGGTGACTCCGCGGAGGGTCGTGAGCTCAGCCGTGATGGCACTCTCGCAGTGCGAGCAGGTCATCCCGTTCACCCAGAACTCAAGCTCCGCCACTGCGCACCCTTCCCGCGACAATCCACGCAACTCTACATCATGTAGTTGTGGAGATTACGGGGGTCGAGCCCCGCTTACTCACTGTCCTCACGCCCCGAACAATAGTCAGCTTATACTGACCGTACATCGGCTGGTGACCAATGAGGGAGGGGTGTGATGATCGCCGCGGCAATCGCTCTGGGCCTGTACTTGGCCTACCTGCTTGTCACGTTCGGGCTGCGCGCATGGCTGCTCTACCGAGGCACCGGCACCACCGGATTCAACGGCTTCACCGAACAGCCAGGATCAGCGGGCTGGTGGGGCGGAGTCCTGTTCGCCGTCGCCGTCCTGACCGGCCTCGCCGCACCGATCCTGCAGCTGACCGGCGCCATGCGACCAATCGCCGTCCTGGACAGCACTCCGGTGTTCATCGCGGGGATCGTCGTCACCCTCGTCGGAGCAGCGATCACCCTGGTCGCGCAGCAGGCGATGGGCCGGTCATGGCGCGTCGGCGTCGACCACGATGAGACCACCGAGCTCGTTCGAGACGGCATGTTCGCCATCGTCCGCAACCCGATCTTCACCGCCGTCATCCTCACCGCGATCGGCCTCGCCCTGATCGCCCCGAACCCGGTCGCCATCGCTGCCGCTGTCATCCTGATCCTCGCCATCGAACTGCAAGTGCGCGCCGTCGAAGAGCCCTACTTGATCGACACCCACGGCACCGCGTATCTCGACTACGCGCAAACGGTCGGCCGGTTCATCCCCGGCGTCGGCAAGATCGCCCGCACCTGACGCGAAGGCCTGCGGAAGGTCGCGTCCGGATGCTGGCCTCTCCGGTGTCAGATCCGGATCGGCTCCGGCAGCCGGCGGCGCGCCGCCGTCGGCCAGCGCCGGAGCGTGAGGCGCTCGGCTCTGACAGCCAGGCCGGGGTCGTCCGTCGCGGCCGCGAGCCGGGTCAGGGCGTTGGCGAGGTGCGCGGCTCCCGCCTGCCGTGCCGCGGCGTCATCCGCGACCAGCTCGATCAGCAGGCTCGTGGCGCGCTTGAGGCCGCGGCCCGCTCGCAGTGCTCGAGGGAGGCACAGGGCATTCAGCTCGGCGATGCGCATCGCCCAGCCATGGCGAAGACGCAGATGGGCGTACTCGTGCGCGATCACCGCCTGCAGCTGTGGCGCCGTCAGCAGATCCCGCATACCGGAGGACACCAGGATCTCCGCGGGTCTCCCCGGCGCGGCGCACGCCACAGGGGAGGGGGCGTCGAACCAAACCAAGGTGAACCCGCGGCGCTCCTCACGCGCGACCGCAATCGGGACCAGACGAGCGAGCGCCTGCTGGTGGGAGTGAGCCAGAGGCTCAGCCGACACGCCGACGAACGCGATCCCGGCACCGATCGCACCGACCCCGAGCCACGCGGCCATCGTGACCATGATCGCCTCGGCCGCAGTGGGTGCCGCTCCGGCGTTCAGAGCCGCGGCGATCGTCGTGACGACGGAGCCGAGGACCAGCACGCCACCGCCGAAGAACGCCCCGAACCACAGCGTCAGAGCGATCCGCGGATGCCGCACCTGCCAGTGCCCAACGGTCAGCACGCGCGGAGCGAGCATGAGGACCAAGACGGACGCGGCAAGAAGGGCGCCAGCGGTGATCACGGCGTCACCGACGCTTCCGCGAGGATCCTGACGTGATCGCCGCGCGAAGGAGCTCGACGTCCTCTGCCGCGAGGTTGCCCGCGAAGCTCAGCAGCGCCGCCTGGCGATCCTCGGCACCGTCCAAGGCGGTCATCATGGACACGCTGGCGTGCTCATCCTCGCTCTGCGCCGCATGGAAGCGAACCTTTCGGGGCGAGTCCCCGGAGCGGACGACCTGCCCCTTCTGATGCAACCGCTCCAGCGCCGTCATCACCGTGGTGTACGCGGGCGTGTGACCCGTGAACTGTTCCTGGATCTCCCGCGCGCTCACTGGCTGGGCGGAGTCCCAGAGGATGCGCATGATCTCCGACTCGAGCTCGCCGCGTTCACGCGTGCGTTCACCGGGCATCGATCGCCTCCTCGCGGAAACTCTACAAGATGCGGATATCCGGATCAGGCTCCAGGGGGTCACCCATTCATCAACAGCAACATCGCCGCCATCCCCGCCGCCATCACCGCATGACAGGCGACATGCAGCCGGTGATGGCGAGAGGCGATGGAGCGGTAAGTCCACCACCCGAATGCAGCGACGCTGAGAACCACGAAGCATGCGTTGATCGCGTCAGCCCACGCCGGGGTGCTCATCAGGGTGAGGCCGGCGTCCGCCACGGTCTCATGCCTTGTGGTCATGCCCGCCTCCGGTGCATGACTCATGCCCATTCCTGCCATCAGCAGCGGCATCGCCGCGAGCATCCAGACCATTGCCGCATTCAGAAGAACGTGCCCGACCAGGTCGACACGCTGCGCTGCCGTCTCCCCCCGGCGAATCGACGGCAGGAGCGCGATCGTCAGGACGGTGAACAGGCCAGCCTGCACCCACAGGGCGAGCTCGGACTCCATAGACCACGCCATCCAGATCATCGCCGCAGACATCAGGAGGTGGTTGAGGTCGATCAGGATCTCCCCGCCGAACCGAGCCTGCTTGCGCCGAATCCGCCCCAGCCGACCAGCCAGATCGAACGCACAGACTAAGCCCGTGAAGGCGAACGCGAGCGTGAGAATGAGATTCCAAGGGGAGCCGATCACACGGCAGAATCTACTACAAGATGTAGAGATAACCCGGCCTCGCGGAGAATGACCATCCCAGCCGGCACATTGTTCAGCTGACGATGTATAGTCATTGCATGCTGACTATTGCTTCGCGCGTTGACGTCATGAACCGGCTGGGTCGGGCGATGGCCGATCCGACCCGGTCGCGGATCCTGCTCGAACTGCTGTCCGGACCTGGGTATCCCGCGCGTCTGTCGGAGTCCCTGGGGCTGACGCGCACGAACGTGTCGAACCATCTGGCGTGTCTGCGCGGGTGCGGGATCGTCGTGGCGACGCCGGAAGGGCGGCAGACCCGGTACGAGATCGCCGACCCGCACCTCACCAAGGTCATCACCCTGCTGGTCGACACTGTGCTCGCCTATGACGACGGCGAGCCCTGCATGGACGAGCACTGCGACGTGCCGCTGTGCTGCGCGCCCGTCGACGAGGCAGCAGGGGAGGGGGACCGGTGAGCGAGGAGTGCTGCGGCCCGGACGAGCCTCGCAAGCCCGTGGCGACGGTGCGGCGGATCCCGCTGCGTACACTGCCGCCCTCGGGAGACGCCTGCTGCGGCCCCGAGCCTGATGCCGTGCAGCGGAAGGCTCCCGCCCGTCATGACGCTGGTGACGCGTGCTGCGGCCCGGATGAGGCGGCGCACGGCCACGATGACGAGCACGGCGAGATCGAGCACGAGGTGCGGCCGCCATGGTGGCGTGACCCGGCGCTGCTCCCGTCCGCCATCGCCGGAGTGACACTCCTGGCCGGATACCTCTTCGAGTGGTCAGGAGTGCCGGTTCCGGCACTGGTGCTGCAGTGGATCGCGCTGCTCGCCGGCGCGTACACGTTCGTGCCCGGTGCGATCCGCCGGCTGCTACGCGGACGCCTCGGCGTCGGCCTGCTGATGACGATCGCCGCCGTCGGCGCGGTCGCCCTCGGCCACGTCGGCGAGGCGGCGACCCTGGCGTTCCTGTTCTCCCTCGCCGAGGCACTCGAGGACCGGGCCATGGACCGGGCGAAGGAGGGCCTGCGGGCTCTGCTCGCGCTGATCCCGGACTCGGTCCGCGCCTCCCGCCTGGCCGGCGACGTCACGATCCCGGCCGCGGAGGTCCGGGAGCTCGACATCCTTGTCGTCGGCGCGGGGGAGCGGGTCGCTACCGACGGCGTCGTCGTCGAGGGCCGCTCGAGCCTGGACACCTCGGCGATCACGGGGGAGTCCATCCCGGTCGAGGTCGGCCCCGGCAGCGAGGTCGCCGCCGGCTCCGTGAACGGGTCGGCCACACTGCGGATCGAGGCCACCGCCGACGGCCGGGACAACTCGCTCACCCAGATCGTCGAGCTCGTCGAGCAGGCCCACGCCCGCAAGGGCGAACGCGCCCGTCTGGCCGACCGCATCGCCCGCCCCCTGGTGCCGATCGTGCTGATCGCCGCCGCGCTGGTCGCCGTCTTCGGATTCATCGTCGGCGATCCCGGCCTGTGGATCGAGCGGGCGCTGGTCGTGCTCGTCGCCGCCTCGCCCTGCGCGCTGGCCATCGCCGTGCCGGTGACCGTGATCAGCGCGATCGGGTCGGCGTCGAAGTTCGGCGTCGTGATCAAGTCCGGCGAGGCCTTCGAGCAGTTCGGCACGATCCGTACCGTCGCGCTCGACAAGACCGGCACCCTCACCCGCAACGAGCCCCAGGTCGTCGAGATCGAAGCCGCCCCGGGCCACACGCGCGACGGCGTGCTCGCCCTCGCCGCAGCGCTCGAGGCGACCAGCACCCACCCGCTCGCGGCGGCGATCATCGCCGCCGCCCCCGGCACCGCCCCCGGCGAGGACGTCGTCGAGGAGGCCGGGCACGGCGTCATCGGCCGGGTCGGCGCCACCCGCGTGCGGGTCGGCAACGTGCGCTGGCTGAACCCCGGCCCGCTGCTGGGCAGGGCCGACGACATGGCCGGCGCGGGGATGACCGTCGTCGTGGTCGAAGCCGACGGCCAGATCGCCGGGCTCCTCGGCGTCCGCGACGAGCTGCGCCCGGAAGCGGCCGAGACCATCCGGATGCTGAACGCCCAGGGCATCCGCACCGTCATGCTCACCGGCGACAACGAGCGCACCGCCCGCGCCCTCGCCGCACAGGCCGGCGTCACCGACGTGCGCGCCGAGCAGCTCCCGAAGGACAAGGCCGACGCCATCGCCGCGCTCGTCGCCGAAGGTCCCACCGCGATGGTCGGCGACGGCATCAACGACGCCCCCGCCCTCGCGACCGCCACGGTGGGGATCGCGATGGGCGTGAAGGGATCGGCGGCCGCGATCGAGTCCGCCGACATCGCCTTCACCGGCAACGACCTCCGACTCATCCCCGGCGCCCTCGCCCACGCCCGCCGCGGCCGCCGCATCATGACCGTCAACATCGGCCTCGCGCTGGCGATCATCATCGTGCTGTTCCCCCTCGCCCTCTTCGGCATCCTGGGACTTGCCGGGGTCGTACTCGTGCACGAGGTGGCCGAGGTCGTCGTCATCCTCAACGGCGTCCGCGCCGCCCGCCGCCCCGCGTCGACCCGACTGCAGCAGCCGGCCGAACTGCAGCCGGTGCTGACGCATGCATAGATCGCACCGGGGCGGCCTCGTTGCGAGCTGCACTACCGGCCATCTGAAAGCGGTATCCATCTTCTCCGTCCTGATCCAGGATGGCCTGGACGAACAACCCTGACCGCCCGCCCTCTCGCCCGAAGGACACCCCCGCTGATGAGCACCCGGACGAAGCCCCGTTCTGCCCCGACCCCGCCGCCGAAGAAGCGCATGAGCACTCCGCTGCGGGCCGCGATGATCTCGATCATCGTGGTGCTCGTCCTCGTGATTGCCGCGACCATCTACGTGATCGCCACCCGCCCGCAGGCCCCTGACCCGGCCGGAGCCGAAGGTGCGCTGCCGGGCACCCGGAACAACACGCACGTCCTGGACGAGGCCGGCCCGGATGCGCCGACACTGGTGGAGTTCCTCGATTTCGAGTGCGAAGCCTGTGGAGCCGTGTACCCCGCAATCGAGCAGGTGCGGGAGCAGTACGACGGGAAGATCAACTATGCGTTCCGGTATTTCCCGATTCCCAGCCATGTGAACTCGATGAACGCTGCCCTCGCCGTCGAGGCGGCGGCGCAGCAGGGCCGGGCCGAGGAGATGTACGACATGATGTTCCAGAGCCAGTCGGGATGGGGCGACCAACAGGTCGACCACTCCGACCTGTTCCGAACGTTCGCCGAGGGGATGGGGCTCGACATGGCCGCATACGACGCTGCCGTCGCGGACCCGGCCACCAGGGAACGGATCGAGGAGGACTCGGTCGACGGCCAGTCGATGGGTGTCTCCGGCACGCCGACGTTCTTCCTCGACGGGGAGAGGCTCGAGCTGACCCAGCTCAGCGACCTTACCGATGCCCTCGACCGCGCCATCGGCGACTAGCTTTCCCCTCCTCCTCGGCCCCCGTCGACGTATGATTTCGGTGTGCCGAAAAATGCCCTCGCTGGGCATGTTGCTGACGAGGCGACGATCCGCCGGTCGCCTCGTCGCTTGGCATGGCTGATCGGGCCGGCGCTCGTTGCAGGGGTCGCCTACCTCGACCCTGGGAACGTCGCGAGCAACATGACCGCGGGCGCCCGATACGGCTACCTGCTCGTATGGGTCGTCGTCCTGGGCAACGTCATGGCGTGGCTGATCCAGTACCTCTCAGCCAAGCTCGGTGTCGTTACCGGTCAGAGCCTTCCAGAAGCGCTGGGCCACAGAATCCAGAGTCCGTGGGGGCGGCGCGCGTACTGGCTGCAGGCGGAGCTCGTCGCGATGGCTACCGATATCGCCGAGGTGATCGGCGGCGCCGTCGCCCTCTACCTGCTCTTCGGCGTGCCACTGCTCTGGGGAGGTCTCATCACAGGAGCGGTGTCGATGACACTGCTGATCGTGCAGTCGCGCGGTGGCGCCAAGCCATTCGAGTTCGTCATCATGGGACTCGTTGCGGTGATCGCGATCGGATTCGGCTACGGAGTCTTCGTGGCGCCCCCCGACGGCGCCGGAGTGGCCAGCGGTCTCATGATCCGGTTCGACGGCACGGATTCAGTCCTGCTGGCTGCATCGATCCTCGGGGCGACGATCATGCCCCACGCGATCTATGCTCACAGTGCTCTATCGCGAGACCGCTTCACTGCAGCCTCGGCGCAGAACGGAGCGAAAGCGGCCGCGACGGTGTCACGGGGGGTGCCCCTGGAGAACCTCCGCGGGATCTCGACCTCTGGACTGCTACGCGCCACCCGATGGGATGTCACGATCGCGATGCTGATCGCCGGCACGGTGAACCTCTGCATCCTGTTGCTGGCAGCAGCCAACCTTGCAGGTGTGAGCGGAACCGACACGCTCGAGGGCGCATACGCCGCCCTTCACGACGGCATCGGCCCGGCCGTCGCGACGCTCTTCGCGGTCGGCCTGCTCGCCAGCGGACTGGCGAGCACATCGGTCGGAGCGTATGCGGGCGCGGAGATCATGCGTGGCCTCCTCCGCGTCCGAGTCCCTCTGCTCACCCGGCGACTGATCACGCTCATCCCAGCTCTCGCGATCCTCGCCTTCGGCGTCGATCCGACACTCGCGCTGGTTCTGAGCCAGGTCGTGCTCTCCTTCGGCATCCCGTTCGCGTTGATTCCCCTCGTCGTCCTGACTGCGAACAGGGGATTGCTCGGCAGATTCCGCAATCACGGAATCACGACGGCGGCCGGGATCGCGGCATCGACCTTCCTCGTCGTGCTGAATGCGCTGCTGCTGTGGCTCATCTTGACCGGTAGGTAAGGCGGGCGCTCTCATGAATCCGTCTTCGACGTTCCGGCACATCCTCGGCGGTGTCGTCCTGGTGGCGTCAATATGGGGGTCGGGATGCCTGCCCGCCGTAGCCGCCCAGGAGGTCTCGGTTTCGCTTCCGCCCGTCGCAGCGACCGAGATCGTGGCCGAGCCCCTCGCTGCCGACCCGCCCGTGGCGAGCGTCATGTCCGGGATGCACACCGATCCGACAGCCACGACGGACAGGATTGCCGGCGGGTCAGAGGATCCGTCGACCGGGGGAGTGCTGGCGGCGATCATCGGAGGGAGCATCCTGCTCGGCGCCGCTGGCCTGATGATCCTGTCCGTCTGGTTGCGACGCTACGCAGCACGGATCGGACGCAAGCCTGAAGCGGATCCACCGGACCGCTGATCCCCGATCCTGCCCTTGGCAGCCAGACGCCCGCCGCCTCAGTGGGAGGGGCGGTCTTCGTGGTCGATGCCAGCGTGCTCCTTGCCACGCTCGAAGCCCAGGAGGCGAAGAGCGTTGGCCACGACGATGAGTGTCGAACCCTCGTGGATGAGCACCACGGCACCGATGTTCAGCCCGATGAAGGTCGCGATCACCAGGAGGACGACGATCGCGAGACTCGCGATGAGGTTCTGACGGATGATCCGGCTGGTCGCGCGGCTCAGACGCACGGCGAACGGGACGCGTCCCAGGTCGTCGCTCATGAGAGCGATGTCACAGGTCTCCAGCGCGACGGTGGAACCGGCAGCCCCCATCGCGATGCCGATGTCCGCGCGAGCCATCGCGGGCGCGTCGTTCACGCCGTCCCCGACCATCGCGATGGGGCGATGCGTCTCGGCAAGACGAGTGATGTGCGCAACCTTGTCCTCCGGTAGCAGCTCACCGATTGCGGTGTCGACGCCGACCTCGCGGCCGACGGCATCCGCGACACGCTGGTTGTCGCCGGAGATCATCACGAGCTGGCCGACGTTCGCGCTTCGCAACACGCGGAGCACCTGCGCGGACTCGGCGCGAGAGGTGTCCATCACGCCGACGACCCCCAGGAACCGATCACCGCGCCGGACGATCATCAACGTCTGGCCGGAGTCGCGCGCCTCCGTGTAAGCGTTCTCGACTGACGAGGGGAGGGTGAGGCCCTGCTCGTCGAACATCCGCAGGTTGCCGACCTCGACGATCTCTCCGTCGACCGTGGCGCGTACACCGCGGCCGACGACGGCGTTGAGGTCCGACGCCTCGACGCGCTCCGCCTCGGACACCTGACCCGCGAGGTCGCGGACGATCGCTGCTGCGAGCGGGTGATCGCTGAGAGACTCCACGGCGACTAGTGTGGGGACGAGGAGGCTCCCGTCCACGCCATCCACGGGAGTGACCGACGTCACCTGCGGGTTGCCCCAGGTGAGGGTGCCGGTCTTGTCGAAGGCCATCGCCCTGACGCGCCCCAGGGTCTCTAGCGGAGCGCCGCCCTTGACCAGCACGCCGGCGCGGGCCGCTCGGGCGACTCCAGCGAGAACGGCGGCCGGCGTCGCGATGGCCAGTGCGCACGGGCTCGCGGCGACGAGGACGGTCATCGCGAGGTAGAAGGCATCCGTGAACGGCTGCGAGAACACGGACATCGCGACCATCAGGGTGGCGGCCACGCCGAGGATCACCGCGGGCACGTACCACCGCTGGAAACGGTTGATGAACTGCTGCGTCGGTGACGCGGCCTGGTCGGCCGTGCGGACCAGCTCGACGACCTTGCTCAGCGTCGAGTCCGCGGCTGTCGCCGACACCACGACCTCGAGCACTCCGGAGCCGTTCACCGTGCCGGCGAACACGCGATTCGCGGCCGGAAGGGTATCCACGGTGCGCATCGCCCGCTCGCGATCCGTGACCGGTTCCTTCTCGATGGGCATCGATTCACCGGTGACCGCCGACTGATCGACCGCCGAGATCCCGGCGATCACGAACCCGTCCGACGGGATCCTCGAGTTCGGGCGGACCACAACGACATCACCCACCGCGATCTGCTCCACGGGAACCTCGACGGGATCGTCGTCTCCGCGGCGCACCAGGGCAGTCCGTGGCGCGAGTTCGGCCAGCGCTTCGATCGACTTGCTGGCGCGGCTCATCGCGTATTCCTCGAGGGCATGGCCGAGGCTGAAGAGGAACAGCAGCACCGCGCCCTCCGCCCACTTGCCGATCAGAGCGGCGCCGATCGCGGCGACGATCATGAGGAAGTCGACCTCGAACTTGCCCCGCAGTGTCGACGAGACCGCCGTGCGGACGGTGAAGAAGCCTCCGAAGAAGTAGGTGGCGATGTACAGGACCAAGGGCAGACCCATCAGCGGCAAGCCGACCGCATACTCTGCGATCATGCCCGCGGCGTAGGTGATTCCCGCGGCGATGGCGAACCACAGCTCCCACCGGGCGGAGCCGTGTGTGTGTTCCTCTGTGGCGTCGTGCGAGTTCGTGGCAGTCGAGCTGGTCATGCTTCGACAATACATCACAAGAACATGATATGTTGATATATGTGAATGATAATCGTGCTCATAGGGGAGGATGTCAACTATGACCGACTCGGCAGAATCGGCGTCTGCTCCGCTGTCAGCGGGGGATGCCGAGCGGCTGGCGGAGATCATGCGGGCACTGGCGTCACCGGTCCGGCTCCGCATTCTGAGCGTGCTGCGCATCCGGCCCAGCACGGTGACCGACCTCGGCGCGCAGCTGGGTATCGGACAGACGACGCTCTCCAACCATCTACGGCTTCTCCGGAATCTCAGCGTGGTCCGCGGTGATCGTGACGGACGGCACATCCACTACGTGCTGTTCGACGATCACGTCGCAGATCTCTTCGACGAGGCCATGGGACACCTCCGGCACCTTCCGAGTAATCGTTGACCACTTGACATTAGCCGAACAGCGCGCCGGGCCATTGGGCAACTGTGACAATCCTCATCAGTCGGTCGTCATTGCTCGTCTTATGGGGGAATGGATCTCAGTCGAGTCCGCCAGTGATCACCGCACGGGTGACCGCGGGGTCGTGCGGCGCGTCGCAACCGGCGTCGATTTCGTCCAGAGCGATCTCCTTCGAGATGAGCTCGTGGAGTCGGAAGCGGCCCTGCAGGTACAGGTAGGCGTAAAGCGGGATGTCGTGCTCGGGCGTAGTAGAGCCTATGTCGACGCCCCGGATGCACTTTTCAGCGCCGATGAGGCCGATCGTCTGCATCGGCATTGTAGCGGTCGGGTCCCGGATGCCGGTACAGCATAGGCCTTCACTCGGGCGAACTATGTCCAGGACCTGCTGGGTGACGGCGGGATTCTGACGAAATTGAACGCGCCATCCGCACCGCGTTCGGTGATCCGGTGTACTTCGACGACCCCCGGATCGGTGGTGGTCGAATTGATGGTGTGCGTGGCACAGAATAGCTTGGCCTTCTCGAGCTTGTTGTCCGCCACGTCGACGGCGATGATCGTGGCTGCGCCGGCGATCACGGCTCCGTTCATCGCGTTTAAGCGCACACTACCGACCGGCTCTTCGCTGCGCAGTGCACAAGGCGTCGGTCTCCGACGCGGTGCCGCTCAGATGCTCTGACGACTCACCAAAGGTTGGCTCTGCTGCGGTCGCCCGATGACGGGGCGCGGCGTGCCCAACCCTCGTACCCGCTCGCCGATGGCCTGCGCCACCTTCCTTGTACCGGCTACCGTGGTGTCCCGCACAGCCCGGTGCAGTCTGGCCTGCCCGTGACTGATCGCGTCCGCGGCACGTTGGCTGCTGTGTCGCATCAGTTCCGATGCGGGCATCCACGTCAGCCGCGAACGGTCCTTCACCTGAGCGGCGATGCGCTCTCGACGCGCCGCCAACGCCGGGTCCGACAAGCGAGCCAGCGCGTCCGAATCCATTTGCGCCGTCTCCACATGCTCCGGCTCCGCCGTTCGTCCCGACGCCACAGTCACTACCGCATCCCTGCCATCCTGCTTCAGCGGGATGTACCGCTCGTCGTCACCCATGTTCATGATTCCTCCTTCTCGACTATGGTCTCGGACCGTTTCCCGACTGATTTCAGCCACCGTCCGATGGTCGTCGGATGGACACCGAGCTCGATCGCGATCTGTCGGTTCGACAGACCCTGCTTACTCAATCGGATCGCCTCTTCGGTCCCGCCCGTATCCGTGGGCGCCCGGATCGGCGTAGATGATGCTGCGCGCGTGTCTTCCGCTGTGACTGCTGTGCTCATTGTTCCGGACGTCAACGCTCGAACCGGCGTACGCTCTGACCTTCCCTCCTGCACCAGGGTCGTGGCCGGGGCAACATCGGCATCCTCGCGGACGGTCGGCACGGCGCGGCGGTAGCGGCCCAGCTCCACGGTCAAGTGCGTGGCCGCAAGCAGTACGATCGGTGGCACCGATGCCACGAGTGCCGCCACTATGCCGGGCACGGTGTCGTCGGCGGCGACCAGGGCGTGCGTGATGTTCGCCGTGATCGACACCAGCGCCGCCCCGGACAGCAGCAGCCATGGATACCGGGTCGCCGCCCGTCCGTACGGTGACAAGGCGACCACCGACATAGTCGCGATGACGATTACCCCGTCCACGATCAACGGCCATACCCACGCGAGCCCCACCACCTGGCTGCGCGTGCCGGCACGCATCTACACCGACATCTTCCGCGGACTGCCCGCGATCCTCACCATCCTGCTCATCGGCCAGGGCTTCGCCTGGCTGAGCCGACAGATGTTCGGCCCCTCTCCGTACCCACTCGGCATCCTCGCGCTGAGCCTGATCGCCGGCGCATACATCGGCGAGATCTTCCGAGCGGGCATCCAGTCCGTCGAACGCGGGCAGCTTGAGGCGTGCCGGGCCCTCGGCATGAGCTACGGGTCCGCCATGCGCCTGGTCGTCGTGCCGCAGGGCATCCGGCGAGTTCTGCCCGCGCTGGTCAACCAGTTCATCGCGATCGTCAAGGATTCCTCGCTCGTCTACTTCTTGGGGCTGCTGGTCTCCGAACGTGAGCTGTTCCGCGTCGGGCAGGACGCGGCGGTGCTCACCGGCAACCTCTCGCCCCTGGTCATGGCAGGGGTCTTCTACCTCGTGATCACGGTTCCGCTCACGCACCTCGTGAACTACTTCGACAACCGCTTCCGCACGGGACGTCGCAGGCCCACACCTCCGAAGAGCGGCCTCGAGGAGGTCGCCGAGCAGTCCCTCAGCCCGGTCTACACCCGAGGAGAGAACACATGACCTACACCTCGCCCCTGCCCGTGACCGAGGGCCGCTTCTACGAGGGCTCCCGGCTATTGATCGAGAACCTCCGCATGGCCTACGGCGACATCGACGTCATCAACGACGTCTCGATCACCGTCGAGCCCGGCACGACGACCTGCATCATCGGGCCGTCCGGATCCGGCAAGTCCACTCTCCTGCGTGGTGTGAACCGTCTTCACGAGCCCAAGGCGGGGAGGGTTCTTTTGGCAGACGACGACGCACTCACCCTCAAGCCGGACGTACTGCGCCGCCGGGTCGGGCTCGTCTTCCAGCACTTCAATCTCTTCCCCGACCACACCGCCCAGCAGAACGTCGCTCTTGCGCTGCGCAACGTGAAGCGGATGCCGAAGGGTGAGGCCGAGCGGATCGCCCTGGCTCGGCTCACCGAGGTCGGTCTCGCCGAGCGCGCTGATCACCGTCCCCGCGATCTCTCCGGCGGACAGCAGCAGCGGGTTGCGATCGCGCGCGCACTCGCCATGGAGCCGGAGGTAATGCTCTTCGACGAGGCCACGAGCGCTCTCGACCCTGAACTGGTCAAGGGTGTGCTCAATCTCATGGCCGAACTCGCTCAGCGCGGCATGACGATGCTCGTCGTGACGCACGAGATGGGCTTCGCGCGCAAGGTCGCCGACCAGGTCGTCTTCATGGACGAGGGCCGAGTCGTGGAGGCCGGCACCCCCGAGCAGATCTTCGACGATCCGCGGAGCGACCGCCTGCGTCTGTTCCTCTCGGAGGTGCTGTGATGGCGACAGCTGCAAGCAACCGCCTCCGCACCGCCGTCGTCGGATACGGAGTATCCGGCCGGGTCTTCCACACGCCGTTCCTGCACGCCGACCCTGCGTACTCGGTCGACGTGATCGTCACGGCCGATACCGGACGTGCGAGCGAAGCGGCGCGGCGGCATCCGTCCGCATCCGTGGTCGCGACGGTCGAGGAGATGCTGGCGCAGGCCAGCGATCTAGACCTCGTCGTGATCGCAACGCCGCCGGCGACTCACGCCGGCATCGCGACCGCTGCGCTCGACGCTGGACTCGACGTGGTCGTGGACAAGCCGTTCACGGTCGCTTCGGACGAGGGACGGGCGCTGATCGCGCATGCCGAGCGGCTCCGACGCCGGATCACGGTGTTCCAGAACCGGCGCTGGGACGGCGACTTTCGGACTGTCCGCGATCTTGTCGAGACCGGCCGGCTCGGGGCGGTGCGTCGCTTCGAGTCGCGCTTCGAGTGGTACAAGCCGGAGGTCCGAGCGAGCTGGAAGGCCGAGGCGTCAGTGGCCGAGGGGGGCGGAATCCTGTTCGATCTGGGCACGCACCTCATCGACCAGGCCGTGCAGCTGTTCGGGCCCGTTGCCGAGGCGCGCGCCGAGCTCGCGGTGAACAGGCCTGGCGGCCTGGCCGACGACGACGCATTCGTCGCGCTGGAGCATGAGTCCGGCACGATCTCGCACCTGTGGATGAACTCGCTTGCACCGCAGTTCGGCCCGCGATTCCACGTGCTCGGCTCTCTCAACGGGTACACGAGCCACGGGTTGGATGGGCAGGAGGCGGCTTTGGACGCCGGGGTCCTGCCCTCTGATGAGGATTACGGCCTCACTTCCCCCGAACGTTGGGGGGTCTTCGGCATCGAGGGCTCGCTTGAGCCGCTGCCGACGCTCCGCGGCGATTACGGCGCCTTCTACCGCGCCCTCGCCGACGCGATCCGCGGCCATGCTCCGGTTCCGGTCGATCCGACGGACGCCGTCGCCGTCCTCGAGATCATCGAGCGACTGCACGCCGGCACGCCGCTGCGTCGAGCTGAACTCCATGAACACAACGAAGGACAAAGATGACCAACTCGCAACCTCTCCACGTCGTCGTGATCGGTGCCGGTATCCTCGGCACGTCCACGGCAGCCCACCTCGCGCGCAGCGGCGCCCGCGTGACTCTCGTCACGTCGGGGAAACCCGCGGACGGCGCGTCCGGCCGCTCGATCGCCTGGCTGAACTCGTCGGGCGCTCGCTCGACGGAGTACCGGTACCTGCGCCTGATTGGCCTCGATCGGTACCGCACCTGGCGTGAACGGCATCCGGACAGCGCTTCGTACCTGCGCTTCGACGGGGCACTGAAGTGGGGCGGGGAAGACGAGAGCTTCCGTGACACGTTCGACTACGAGCGAGCGGGCGGTTACGACTCGCTGTGGCTCGACCGCGAGCAGGTGGCCGCGCTCACCCCCGACGTGGATGCGGATGCGGTATCTGACGAGGGAGCGATCTTCAACAGGGGTGAAGGCTGGGTGAACCTTCCGGATCTCATCGACGCTCTCCTCAGCGAGGCGTCGGCCGACGGCGCGGAGGTCATCGAGAACGCGGGAGACGTGCGGGTCGACGTGCGGGACGGTGCCGCTGTCGGCGTCACGCTCGGCGATGGCACCGGACTCGCGGCCGACCGAGTGGTACTGGCGACCGGCGGCGATGTGCCTGCTCAGCTCGCGGCGCTCGGCGTTACGGTACCGGACGCCACTCCCGCTGCTTTCGTCGTCGTCACGCAACCGGTCGAGCCTCGGGTGAAGACCGTGCTGAACACTCCGCGAGTGGCCGTGCGTCCCATGCCGGATGGACGCCTCGTGCTCGATGCGGACTGGGCCGAGAAGTCGGTCGTCGTCGAGCCGGATGGGTCGCTCACGGTGCCGGAGGAGTCGGTGCGCGGGCTGCTGGAGGAGGGCTCTCGTGTGCTCGCGGGCCATCCCACGCTGGTCGCCGAGCGAGTCGCAGCCGGCCTCAAGCCGATTCCGGGCGACGGTGAGCCCGTTGTCGGACCGGTGTCGCCGATCGCAAACCTGTTTACCCTGTTCACGCATTCGGGTGCAACGCTCGGGCTCATCCTGGGCGAACTGCTTGCAGAGGAGATCGTTACTGGAAAGCCGTCCCCGGTGCTTGATGCCTTCCGGCTGGAGCGCTTCACTTCCGGCGGCGAGCTCGCGGAGGTGGGCATCGGAGCCTGGGCTCCGGTCATCAGCTCGTAACCGCTTCAGCGAGGCGAGAGGGACGGATGCAGTTCGGCGTCGGTCCCTCTCCGCGGTTCTGTGCGCGACGACAGCCGCCGCCTGCGTCGTCCGCTACATGCCGTCCGCCGTATACCGACCGGCGTAGCGTGGGCACCAGCGATCGGCATCCGCCCTTGGCTACACAGCTCAAGGGCATCCGATCGGCAGGAGAGCATCATGACTTCCACGCACATCGACACCGACGTCGACACCGCAGCAGCGACTCTCGGACCGATTCGGCAGACGTATTCCGGCACCGCGGAGTTCCCTCCGATGGCCCACGCGTACAAGCAGGTGTCGCAGGTGGTCCGTGAGACCGGGCTGCTGCAGCGCACCTCGTGGTTCTACATCTTCGTCGCCGCCGGCATCGCGCTGGCGCTGGGCGGAGCCGTCACCGGCTTCATCCTGCTCGGCGACAGCTGGTTCCAGCTGCTGATCGCCGCGGCGCTCGGCATCATCTTCACGCAGATCGCCTTCCTCTCGCACGAGGCGGCTCACCGGCAGATCCTGACCTCGGGACCGGCGAACTTCAAGCTCGCGCGCATCCTCGCGGGCAGCATCGGCATGAGCTACTCGTGGTGGGACTCGAAGCACACGAAGCACCACGGCAACCCCAACCAGGTCGGCAAGGATCCCGACATCGAGGTCGACACCATCTCGTTCCTCGAGGAGGACGCTGCGAAATCGCGCGGCCTGGTGCGTCTGATCACCCGCAAGCAGGGCTGGCTGTTCTTCCCGCTGCTCACCCTCGAGGGTCTGAACCTCCACTACATCGGACTGAAGCACCTCTTCACCAAGAAGAAGGTCAAGGGACGCTGGACCGAGCTCGGCATCATCGCTCTCCGTTTCGCGATCATCCTGATCCCCGTGTTCACGATGCTGCCGCTCGGCATGGCGTTCGCGTTCATGGGTGTGCAGCTGGCTGTGTTCGGGGTCTACATGGGCGCCTCGTTCGCACCGAACCACAAGGGCATGCCCATCATCGATCCCCACGCCCGCCTGGACTTCTTCTCGAAGCAGGTGCGCACCTCGCGCAACATCCGCGGCGGATGGTGGGCCACGGCGCTCATGGGCGGTCTCAACTACCAGGTCGAGCACCACCTGTTCCCGAGCATGCCGCGTCCGCACCTGTCGAAGGCCCGCGCGATCGTCCGCGACTACTGCGCGTCGAACAACGTGCCGTACACGGAGACCAGCCTCGGCCGTTCCTACGCGATCGTGATCGAGTACCTGAACCGGGTCGGTCTCGCAGCCGGCGCCGATCCGTTCGACTGTCCCGCAGCCACGAGCTTCCGCCGCGCCTGAGGCGCTGTCGCAACCCGCGACCCGCGCTTCGCGGGCGTGGACCTGCGACGAATCGGGGGCCGACACGCCAGATGTCGGACACATCATGGAGAAGCGTCCGACATCTGGAGTGTCGGCCCCCGGAGCGTAACGTTCGATATCGCCGACGCAGTCTCGGGTCAGGCCTTCGGGTACGCGGACGCCTTCAGGGCACGAGCGAGGTGCGCGGCGTTCGACGCGGCCGTCGTGATGGTCTGGGCGACCTTCTTGGGCGTCTCGGGCAGATCCTTGTAATCCGTCGACCCCATCGCCTCGCCGTTCCAGTAGATCGAGCCCTGTGCGGGGATGGTGAAGCCCACGTCGTTGAGCGATTGGAAGACGATGGCGGCGATGTGGTGCGCGCCGTCCTCGTTGCCGACCACGACCGCGAGCGCGACCTTGTCGAACAGGGTCGGCCGGCCCCGCTCATCGGTCTCGCTCAGCTCGGCATCCAGCCGCTCGAGCACCCGCTGCGCGACGCTGGAGTGCTGCCCCATCCAGGTCGGCGTGGCGAACACGAGGATGTCGGCGGCGAGCACCCGCTCTCGCAGCGACGGCCACTGATCGCCGTCGCCCATGTCGGCCTGCACCCCGGGGCGGATGTCGTGGTCGACCGCGCGGATGCGGTCGGCGGTCACGCCGTGCTCGGCGAGAGCGTCGAGCACCTGCTCGCCGAGCACCTCTGTGCTCGATCCGGCAGGGGAGGGCTTGAGGGTGCAGTTGATGAGAAGTGCGGTGAGCTTCTGGTCCATGAGAGGCACCAAACCAGCCATCCGCGAGGCGCGGGAGGGGCTTTCGTACCGCACGGGGATGAGCTAGACGTCCTGCGTCTCGGCCAGGTCGGGGCCGGCCTCGGCATCCGATCTCTCGTCGTCGCGCCGTGAGCCGGACCCCAGGCGCAGGGTCGCGATCAGCCCGACGGCGAGGAACCCCGCCGCCGCGAAGGCCGAGGTCCGCGTGCCGTCGCTGAACGCCTCGCGCGCGGCCGCGCCGACGGCGGCGTCGCGCGCGGCGAGGGCGGGGATCGCGCCGCCCGCACTCGTGACGACGGCATCGACGATCTGCGTCCGCGCGGAGTCGGGGAGGGTCGGGATGTCTGCGAGGCGTGTGTCGAGGGCTGCGCCGGTCGACGTGAACAGGACGGTTCCGAGCACCGCGATTCCCAGCGCCGATCCGATCTGCCTCGCGGTGCTCTGCGTGCCCGAGCCCTGGCCGCTGAAGCTCACCGGCACGTCCTTCAGCACGACGCCGGTCAGCTGCGCGGTGGCCAGGCCCAGCCCGATGCCGTAGAGGAAGAGGAAGGGCACCACCTGCAGCCACGACGCCGTCGCGCTGATCGCCAGCCCAAGGCCTGCGACGCCGACGATCTCGGCCGCGATGCCGGCACGCACCAGAGTGATCGGCGTGACGCGAGAGCCCATCGCCCCCGAGAACCCGCTCGCCGCGAACGAGCCGCCGGCGAGAGCGAGCAGGACCAAACCCGTCTGCAGGGCGTCGTAGCCCACGACGTTCTGCAGCCACAGCGGCAGCGACAGCACGATGCCGAACTCTCCGAGCGAGACGATGAGCGCCGCGATGTTGCCGTTGCGGAAGGACGGGATCGCGAACAGCGACAGCGCGAGCAGCGTCGGCTGCCCTCGGCGGGCGCGCCGGACACCCCACCAGATGAACAGCGCCGTCGAGAGCGCCGCGACGGCGAACGACACCGGAACGGGGGAGAGGCCGAACGGCCAGGTCCAGTCGCCGATCGTCAGCCGACGCTCGCCTTCGCTGAGCCACCACCCGTAGGTGCGGCCCTCGATGAGGCCGAACACGAGTCCGGCGCTGGCGAGCACCGACAGCACGGCGCCGACCACGTCGATGCGGCGGCCGTCGTGAGCATCGCGCGATTCCGCGACGGTGAGGAGCACGCCCACGGCGACGATCAGACCGAGGGGGATGTTGATCCCGAACGCCCACCGCCATGAGAAGTAGGTGGTCAACCAGCCGCCCAGGAGCGGGCCGAGGGCGACCATGCCGCCGATCGTCGACCCCCACACCGCGAAGGCGATGCCGCGTTCGCGCCCGCGGAAGCCCGCGTTGATGAGCGACAGCGTCGTCGGGAGCACCATGGCGCCGCCGACTCCCTGAATCACCCGTGCGCCGATCAGGAGATCACCCGTGGGCGCGAGGGCGATGAGCATAGAGGCGACGACGAAGACGGCGATGCCGACCAGGAGCATCAGTCGGCGTCCATACCGGTCGGAGAGCGTGCCGAAGACCAGCAGCAGTGCGGCGAACACGAGCGTGTAGCTCTCCTGCACCCACTGCACCTGCGTCGAGCTGATCGCGAGCTCGTCGACGATCGACGGGATGGCGACGTTGACGATCGTGGAATCGACGATGATCAGCGACACGGCGACGCTGATGAAGACGAGGCTGAGCCACTTGTTCGGTGCGATGGTCACCGAGCAAGAATGCCACGGTTTACCTAGCCGAGCATGCAAATAGCCTGGCTTGCTTGCAGCCGCACCGATATGCTGTGCGCATGAACTCGCGCAGGGAAGGTGCTGCCGCGCGCGCAAGCGCCATGATCGATCCGCGCGTGATCGACCCCGGCCAGCAGCTGGTCAGCGTCGAGGGCCTGTCCGACAGCGAGATCGACCAGGTCGTGCGCGTGCTGTCGGCTCTGCGCCGCTGGCGGGAGACCGAGCAGCGCATCAGCTGGCAATCGCGCACCGAGATGAAGCTCAACGAGACCGACATGGAAGCACTGCGCTTCCTCGTCGCATCGCTCAACAACGGCGTCCTGGTGACCGCAGGCATGCTCGCCGATCATCTGCGCATCTCGACGAGCTCGACGACGAAGATGCTCGACCGCCTCGCCAGGGCGGGGCACGTCACCCGCACCCCGCACCCGACGGATCGGCGCGCGGTGACGGTGAGCATCACCCCCGACACGCACGAGCAGGTGCGCGACAGCGTCGGCAGGGTGCACGCCGACCGGTTCGCCGCGGTCGCCGAGCTCACGCCGGGCGAGCGCGACGTCGTCGCACGTTTCCTCGAGCGGCTGGCGCGAGGAGACGACGACCGCGGGTGACTCAGTGCTTCCGGTTGGCCTGGTAGTACGCGAGCAGCGCCTTGGTGGATGGGTCCTGCGCGGCGAGCGCATCCGCATCGCCCTCGAGCGCGGGAGCGATCTGAAGCGCGAGCTGCTTGCCGAGCTCGACGCCCCACTGGTCGAAGGAGTTGATGCCCCATATCACGCCCTGGGTGAAGGTGATGTGCTCGTACAGCGCGATCAGCTGACCGAGAACCGCGGGCGTCAGCGACGGCGCGAAGATCGACGTGGTCGGACGGTTGCCGCCGAACGTGCGCGCGGCGACGAGAGCGCCTGTCGTGCCCTCCGCCTCGACCTCCTCGGCGGTCTTGCCGAACGCGAGCGCCTTGGTCTGCGCAAGGAAGTTCGCGAGGAAGAGCCCGTGCACGTCGCGCCCGTCATCGGCGAGCGGATAGGCGGGGTTGACGAAGGCGATGAAGTCGGCGGGGATCAGTCTCGTGCCCTGGTGGATCAGCTGGTAGAAGGCGTGCTGACCGTTGGTACCCGGCTCGCCCCAGAACACCTCGCCGGTGTCGGTCGTGACGGGCGTGCCGTCCCAGCGCACCGACTTGCCGTTCGATTCCATGGTCAGCTGCTGCAGATACGCGGCGAAGCGGCTCAGCTGCTGGGCGTACGGCAGCACGGCGTGGGTCTGCGCGTCGAGGAAGTTCGTGTACCAGATGTTGAACAGACCCATCAGCACGGGCACGTTCTGCGCGAGCGGGGTCGTGCGGACGTGCTCGTCGACGGCGTGGAAGCCCGCGAGCAGCTCACGGAACGCGTGCGGGCCGAAGACCACGGCGAGCGACAGTCCGATCGCCGAGTCGACCGAGTAGCGACCGCCCACCCAGTCCCAGAAGCCGAAGGCGTTCTTCGGGTCGATGCCGAACGCCTCGACCTTGTCGAGCGCGGTCGAGACGGCGACGAAGTGGTGCGCGACGGCTCCCTTTCGGCTCGCGTCGTCGTCCTCTATCGCACCCGCAGCCGAAAGGCCCGCCCACAGCCATTCGCGCGCGAGGCGGGCGTTGGTCAGGGTCTCGAGCGTGGTGAACGTCTTCGACGCGACGATGAACAGAGTGGTCTCGGGGTCGAGATCCGCGGTCTTCTGCGCGATGTCGGTCGGGTCGATGTTCGACACGAAGCGCGCCTCGATACCGGCGTCGGCGTAGGGCTTGAGCGCCTCGTAGACCATCACCGGCCCGAGGTCGGACCCGCCGATGCCGATGTTCACGACGTGCGTGACCTTCTTGCCGGTGGTGCCCAGCCAATCGCCCGAGCGCACCCGGTCGGCGAACGCCGACAGCGATGCCAGCACGTCCTGCACGTCGGCATCCACGTCCTGCCCGTCGACGACGAGCTCGGGCGACGCGCCCTCCGGCCGACGCAGGGCCGTGTGCAGCACCGCACGATCCTCCGTGGTGTTGATGTGCGCTCCCTCGAGCATCGCGGCGTAGCGCTCCGCGACCCCGGTCTGCTCCGCCAGCCGCACCAGCGCGCCGACGATCTCGTCGGTCACGAGGTTCTTCGACAGGTCGACATGCAGATCCGCGAGCGGCAGCGACAGGCGCTCGACGCGCGTCGCATCCGCCGCGAACCAGCCGCGCAGGTCGGGCGAGAACGAATCCCGGATGGCCGACAGCTCAGCCCAGGCGGACGTGGAGGTGGGGTCGATCGGTGCGCTCATGCAAGCAACGTTAGCGCCGCGACCGCATCTCGACGCGGTCGATGACGTGGCGGCCGCCTGCCGGTAGCGTGGTCAGCGACCTCAGGAGGAACGATGAAGACCATCCCGTTCGGAACCCGCACCGCACCCGCGGTGATCGCCGGGATGATGCGCATCCGCGAGAAGACGGATGTCGAGGTGCGCGAGCTGTACGACACCGCCCGCTCGGCGGGGATCGACTTCTTCGATCACGCAGACATCTACGGCGGCGCCATGCACGTCTGCGAGGACCGTTTCGCGGCTGCGCTGCAGCTGAGCGCCGCCGAGCGCGAGGAGATCGTGCTGCAGACCAAGTGCGGCATCGTGCCGTCGCAGCAGATGTTCGATTTCTCGTATGCGCACATCATGACCCAGGTCGAGGGGTCGCTCTCGGCGCTGCAGACCGACTACATCGATGTGCTGCTGCTGCATCGCCCGGACGCCCTGGTGGAACCCGACGAGGTCGCCCGTGCGTTCGACGAGCTGGAGGCGGCCGGGAAGGTGCGCGCGTTCGGCGTCTCGAACCACACACCCCGCCAGATCGACCTGCTGCGCACCGCGGTCGAGCAGCCGCTCGTGGCGAACCAGCTGCAGCTGTCGATCACGCACTCGCCGATCATCGCCCAGGGGATCGCGGCCAACATGACGGGGGAGAAGCAGAGCGTCGTCCTCGACGGAGGGGGCATCGTCGACTACTGCCGCATCAACGGCATCACCGTGCAGGCCTGGTCGCCGTATCAGGCCGGATTCTTCGACGGCGTGTTCCTCGGCAACCCCGCCTACGCCGAGCTCAACGCCGTCATCGACCGCCTCGCAGCGAAGTACGACGTCACGCCGACGGCGATCGCCACGGCGTGGATCACCCGCCACCCGGCGAACATGCAGGTCGTGCTCGGCACGACCACACCGCGGCGGGTGGCGGATGCGGCGGCGGGCGCCGACATCGAGCTGACCCGTCCCGAATGGTACGAGCTGTTCCGCGTCGGCGGCCACATCGTTCCCTGACGAGGACCCACCCGTGCATCCGCTGATCTCCGCCGCCGACCTGCATGACCGGCTCGGCGCGTTCCACCTGCTCGATGTCCGCTGGTCGCTGGGTCGCAGCGACGGACACGCGCAGTACGTCGCCGGCCACATCCCCGGAGCCGTGTTCGTGGATGTCGAGCGCGACCTGACGCGACACGGCGAACCGCATGAAGGTCGTCACCCGCTGCCCGACGACGCGGCGCTCGCCGGCGCCGCGCGCCGGTGGGGACTCCGTCAGGGCGTGCCCGTCGTGGTCTACGACGACGACCGGATGCTGCCGGCGTCACGCGCCTGGTGGGCGCTGCGGCGCGCAGGGATCGAGGTGCGGGTGCTCGACGGCGGCTGGCGTGCATGGCTTGCGGCGGGCGGAGCGGTCGAGACGGGCGAGACCACGGCTGCAGTCGGGGACGTCGACCTCCTCGCGCCCGGTGATGCCGGTGTCATCGACACGCGCTCCGCGGCGAGCTGGCCGGATGCCGGGGTGCTGCTCGACGCACGCGCCGCCGAGCGCTACCGCGGCGAGGTCGAGCCGATCGACCCGGTCGCAGGTCACATCCCCGGTGCGAAGAACCTCCCGATCGCCCGCGTGCTCACCGAGGACGGCAGGTTCCGGGCGGCGACCGACATCGCCGCCGCATTCGACGCCGTCGGAGCGGCGGAGGGCACACCGATCGCCGCCTACTGCGGCTCGGGCATCACCGCGGCGCAGCTCGCGCTCGCGGGGGCCATAGCGGTCCGCGAGGTGAGCGTGTATCCCGGCTCGTGGAGCGCGTGGTCGAACACACCGGGACGGCCGATCGCGACCGGCGTCGAGTGACGGCGACACCGTCTCACCGGTCGTCTAATCTGAGATCATGCCGTTCCTGTTCACCCTGATCACCATCGCGTTGATGGTGTTCGCGCTCGTCGACATCATCCGTCGCGACGACAGCCAGGTGCGGTTCCTGCCGAAGCTCGTCTGGCTGCTGCTCGTCGTGCTGCTGCCGCTGCTGGGCAGCGCGCTCTGGTTCGCGATCGGTCGCGAGTACCCCGAGGGCGGCATCCGGCTCGGGCGTCCCGCACGGCACCGGACGGCGCCCGCTTCGCCGGTGGTGAGCGCACCGCCGGTCGACACCCGATCGACCGAGCAGCAGATCGCCGACCTCGATCGTGAGATCGAGGAATGGCGGCTGCGTCAGGAGATCGAGAAGCGCAAGCAGGAACGCGGCGACAGCGTCAGCGAGGACTGAGCCCTCGCACGGTGGACGACGCGCACGGGGCCGCGCGCCGCCCCGCCGCCGGTCAGGCCTCCTGCAGGCGCACCAGACGCTCGTGTCCGCTCTCCTCCAGAGCGGCGACGTCGTCGCGCGAGCGCAGGAAGTCGTTGAACGACCGGTATCCGAGCGCCTTCTCGCTGAACGAGGGGTCCATCCGGCGCATCTGCGTCTTCACGGCCGAGGCGTGCAGCCATTCATCGGAGTCGGTCTTGTCGTGGCCGAGACGCAGCGCTCGCACGAGAAGCGAGGTCGCCTCGGACTGGTCGTCCTGCTTGGGAGCGGCGGTGCGGGTGCGACGGCTTCGGGTGGTGCTCTTCGGCTCGGGCTTGTCCTTCGCGGACACCTCGGCCGGGGCATCCGCCGTGGGGCGCACGACACCGGGAAGCGAGTCGTACGACTCGAACTCGTCGCAGGCCGCGGCCAGCGACTTGGCCGTGGACCCGGCGACCCCCACGCCGATCACATACCGGCCCAGCCGCTTGCATCGCTGCGCCAGCGGTACGTAGTCGCTGTCGCCGGCGACGATCACCACATGCGTGAGATCCGGCAGCCGGAACATGTCTTCCACGGCATCGACCGCGAGGCGGATGTCAGCACCGTTCTTCGCGTACGCCGCTGCGGGGAACAGCTGCACGAGATCGACCGCACGAGCGACCAGCTGCGAGCGGTACTCGGCGTTCACCGGAGACGACCAGTCGGCGTACGCCCTGGTGAGCACGAGCGTGCCGAAGGACGAGGCGTAGTCGATGATCGCTCCGACCTCGATCGTCGCCTGCTTGAGGCGCTCGGCGACCTCGGCGTCGTTCGGGTTGTCGGTGATGCGCTGGCGATCCTTGCCGTAGGCGTTGCGCCCGTGCACCCGGTCGTACCAGGAGATGACGATGTTGTCGAAGTCGAGGTAGACCGCCACGCGGCCCGTGGTCTCTGCCATGTCAGCTCTCGCTCGGGTAGACGACGCCGATCTGGCGACGGATCTCATCGAGGGCGCCCATGATCTCGACCGACTCCGCGGTCGGCAGCGCGAGTCGAGCGCCGGCGGTGTCGCCTGAGGCGACAGCCGCCTCGGCAGCCAGCGCCTGGTACTGCATGCCGCGGCCCTCGACGTGCGACTCGTACTCCTCGAGCACGGTGCCGTCGGCGGCGATCACACGGAAAGACGTCGGCGTGTACCAGACCCGATCGATCTCGATGCGAGCCTCGGTGCCGAGCACGGCGGCCGTGTTCGGCCCGACGGTGCGCGACGAGGAGAGCGAGGTCGAGATCGCCCCGCCGGCGTGGGTCATGATCGTGGCGACCTCGGCATCCGCCCCCGTGTCCAGCAGGCGCCCGACCGCGGTGATCTGCGTCGGCGCGCCCAGCACGTCCCAGATGAACGAGATCGGGTAGATCCCGAGGTCGAGCAGCGCACCGCCGCCGAGCGAGAGAGCGTTGATGCGGTGCGCGGGGTCGGTCGGCAGGCTCTGGGTGTGGTCCGCGGACACCGAGCGGATCTCGCCGAGCGTGCCCGAGGCGATGACCTCGCGCAGCCGCACCATGTGCGGCAGATATCTGGTCCACATCGCCTCCATGGCGAGCAGGCCCTTCTCCGCGGCGAGCGAGCGGAGGTCATCGGCCTCGGCGCGGTTGACGGTGAACGCCTTCTCGACCAGCACGTGCTTGCCGTTCTGCAGCGCCAGACGGGCATCCTCGTGGTGCATCGGGTGCGGGGTCGCGACGTAGATGATGTCGACCTCGGGGTCTTCGGCGAGGTCGACGTACGATCCGTGCGCGCGGGGGATGTCGAAGCGCGCGGCGAACTCGTCGGCTGACTCCTGAGTGCGTGAGCCCACCGCGACGACGTCGAGGCCTGCGGTGCGCAGGTCGGAGGTGAAGGCTGCGGCGATGCCGCCGGTGGCGAGGATGCCCCATCGAAGTCCGGTCATGGCATCAGCGTATCGGGGCGAGCGACATCCACGGCCAGGAGGCTCTCAGGTCAGCGGGCTGCCACCAGCGCGTCCTCGAGCAGCGGCGCGAGCACCCGGTCGAGATCGGCGATGAGGTCGGCCGGGTCTTCGAGGCCTGCCGAGACCCGGACGGTGTTCACCGAGATGCCGGCCGCCGTTCGCTGATCGGCGGTCAGGTGCGAGTGGGTCATCGACGCCGGGTGCGCCACCATGCTGCGGGCATCGCCGATGTTGGCGACGAGCCGGAACACCCGCAGCTCGTCGACGACCGCGGCGACGCGGTCGAACGACCCGTCGTCCTCGGCGCCCACGATGTCGAACGAGAACACCGAGGGCGCGCCGTTCGGCAGGTAGCGTGCTGCGGCGCCGTGCCACGGGTTGTCGGCGAGCGCAGGGTGGTGCACGCGGGCGACCGCCGGATGCCCGGCCAGATGCTCGGCGATCAGACGCGCTGTCGCCGACTGCCGGGAGACCCGCAGGTCGAGCGTCTCGATGCCCTGCAGGATCTGCCACGCGTTGAACGGCGACAGCGACGGGCCGAGGTCGTGCACGTACTTCGACTTCACCAGCGCGGCGAAGGCATGCCCCTGTCCGAACCGCTCCCACAGCACGAGGTCGCCGAAGCGGGTGTACGGCGCGGTGAACTGCGGCCAGCGCGCGGGGGCGGCGCCGAAGTCGAAGCTGCCCTGGTCGACGACCACGCCGCCGAGTGAACTGCCGTGCCCGGAGAGGAACTTCGTGGCCGAGTGCACGACGAAGTCGGCGCCGTGCTCGCCCGGGCGCACGAGGTGCGGGGTGCCGACGGTGTTGTCGATGACGAGCGGCACGCCGGCGGCGTGGGCCACATCGGCGACGGCGCGGATGTCGAGCACTTGCGCGATCGGATTCGCGACCGACTCGGCGAACAGCAGGCGGGTGCGCGGGGTGATCGCGTCGCGCCAGGCGTCGATGTCGTCCTGGTCGACGAAGGTGACCGAGATGCCGAAGTCGTCGAGTGTCTCCTGCAGCAGATCGATCGTGCCGCCGTACAGCTGGTCGGCGGCGACGATGTGACCTCCGCGGTGCACGAGCGCGAGGATGGTGACGGCCACCGCCGCCTGCCCCGAGGCGACGGCCACCGCGCTGACACCGCCCTCGAGCAGCGCGACGCGCTCTTCGAGGATCTGCTGCGTGGGGTTGGCGTTGCGTCCGTAGATGATGCCCGGCCGCCGCAGCGCGAACAGATCCGCGGCCTCGGCGAGGGAGGTGAACTCGTACGCCGCGGTCTGGTGGATCGGCGGGATGGCGCTGATCGACCCGGTCGGCCGATAGCCGGCCTGCACCTGGGCGGTCGCGAAACCCGGCGTCGTCGCGGTACACGGGGAGCTCATGTGCTCATGATGCTCCGGGACGCACCGTCCGCGCCCATCATGTGTCGAACTGTTGCGGCATGCGTCCGTGTGCGACGGACCGGCTCAGGGGATGAGGATGATCTTGCCGTTCGCGGCGTGCCGTTCGATCAGCTCCTGCGCCATGGCCGCGTCGGCGAGGGGGAGCTCGGGGCCCAGCTCGACCTGGAAGTCGCCCGCCTCGATGAGGTTGATCGTCAGGGGGATCGCCTCCTGCCGCCAGGCCTGCTCCTCGTCGGTGAGCGGCACCGGGCTGCCGCCCGAGAACGCGCGGATGCCGAAGTCGGCGGCATCCGGCCCGCGCACGATCGTCGCGATGCGCTCGCGGTCGGCGACGAGGGCGAGCGAGGCGTGGATCGCCTCGTCGGTGCCCGCGCAGTCGAGGGCGACGCTCACACCCTCCGGCGCGAGTTCACGCACCCTCTCCTCGAGACCGTCGCCGTAGGCGACCGGCTCGGCGCCCAGGGCGCGCAGCTGGTCGAACCGCTCCGGGCTGCTCGTCGCGATGACCCTCGCACCCCACAGCACCGCGTACTGCACGGCGGCCTGGCCGACCGCGCCGGAGCCGGCGTGCACGAGCAGCGTGTCGCCCTGTGCGACGCCGAGCGAGCGCAGGCACTGATACGCCGTCCCGACCGGGATGCCGAGGGCGGCACCCTCTGCCATCGTGACGCCGTCGGAGAGGCGGAACAGCTTCGACACGGGCACGGCGAGGGCGCTGGCGTAGGTGCCGAGGACGTTGTCGATGACGACGCGGTCGCCGATCGCGAACCCCGTGACGCCCTCGCCGAGGCTCGCCACGACGCCCGCGCCGTCGAAGCCGACCCGGCGCGGTTCGACGATGGGAGGCGAGGGACGCGCGCCGCGGCGCAGCTTGGCATCCAGCGGGTTCACCCCGGTCGCCCCGATGCGCACGACGATCTCACCCGACCCGGCGACCGGGTCGGGGATCTCGGTCAGGCGGAGGACGTCGGGGCTGCCGATCTCGGTGTAGACGATTGCGTGAGCCATGGGCCCCACGCTACCCGGGCACGTCAGGGGCGGCTCGCGAGCGCCTTCGTGATGCGCTGCGGCGAGACCGGCTGCGCGGTGCCGAGCCGCTGCGCGAAGACGCTGATCCGGTACTCCTCGAGCAGCCAGCGCACCTCGGCGAGGTGCGCCGGGGCGTCCGCGGGGAGCGGCAGGGCGCCTCCCGCGTCCTCGTACGCCTTCGCGGTCCGCTCGTACTCGGTCATGCGGGCGCGGTCCTTGCCCGGCTCGTTCGCCAGGGTCTTCAGCCGCTCGAGCATCCCGTCGAGGTAGCGGGGCAGGTGCGTGAGCCGCTCGACACCGGTCGCCGAGATGAACCCCGGACGGATCAGCGCGCTCAGCTGCGAGCGGATGTCGTTCAGCGGGCCCAGCAGAGCCAGGGAGTTCTGCGACCGGATGGCCCGCTCGACATCGCGGCTCCGGGCGAGGATCTTCGCGACCAGCGAGACGCAGGCGAAGAGCCGGTCCACGAGCTCGGCGTTGACCTCGTCGCGCACCCGGCGGAACTCCGCCCCGGTGCGGATGACGCCGCCGGGAACGCGGTCGTCGATGAGGGCGCGCACGACCGCGGTGCGGGCGTCTTCGACGAGCGTCGCGACGTTCGGGTAAGGCGAGGCGGCGAGAGCCAGCTTCTCGGGCGCCGTCAGGTGGTTCTGCACGTACAAGGCGGGGGAGGGGACGGTCAGCAGCACGAGACGCAGCACGCCCTCACGGGTCGCGGCGGCCGCGGCATCCGCCGTCGCCTCGACCCGCACCGAGACCGACCTGCCGCGATCGACGATCGCCGGGTACCCGCGCACGGTGCCGCCGGCGACCCTGGTGTCGAGCAGCTCGGGCAGGTCGTCGAAGGTCCAGTCAGTGAGATCGTCGCGCTCGATCGGGCCGCGCGATGACGCCTCGGCCACGCGCTCCGCGCTCCGGCGCGGGGTGCGCGGCTGCTCTGGCCGGTTCAGCGAACGGGTGACGCTCTGCCGCGACCGGTCGGAGAGCCGCTGCTGCAGGGTCTGCAGGTCGCGGCTCGACCCGGCGATGCGACCGCGTTCGTCGACCGCCCGGAAGCCCATCAGCAGATGCCCCGGCACGCGGGCGTCATCGAAGTCCTCGGCCGAGACCGGCTGATTGGCGAGCGGCTGGATGAGCCGGGCCAGAGCCTCCTTGAGCGCACGGGCGGGCAGGCCGGAATGGTGCTCGGGCCCCTCGCCGTCGAGCTGCTCTCCGAACTTCTCGGCCCAGTCCGCGGCGGGCACGACGTGGCGGCGGATCGCCTTCGGCAGGGCGCGGAGCAGGGCGGTGATGAGCTCGGCGCGCAGCCCCGGCACCTGCCAGTCGAAGCCGGTGTCGCGGATCTGCTGCATCAGCGCCAGGGGTATCACGACGCTCACGCCGTCGTCTTCGGCTCCCGGCTCGAAGCGGTAGGCGAGCCCGAGCACCTGGTCGCCCTGCTGCCAGCGCGTGGGGAATTCGCTCTGATCCGTGCGGCTGTCAGCGTCGACGAGGTCGCTCTCGCGCATCGCCAGAAGCTTCGGCGTCTGCTGCAGCGCATCGCGCCACCACTTCTCGAATGAGCGGACGTCGAACACCTCGCGCGGGACGCGCTCGTCGTAGAAGCCGAACACCGCCTCGTCGCCGGCGAGGATGTCACGGCGACGCTCGCGCTCCTCGAGCTTCTCGAGCCGGCGACGCAGATCGGCGTTCGCGCGCCAGAACGCACTCACCCGCTTGTCGAGCCGCGACGGATCCCACTCGCCCTCGACGAGGGCGTGCCG
Organism: Microbacterium sp. NPDC077391; assembly: GCF_040686955.1. Taxonomy (NCBI): domain Bacteria; kingdom Bacillati; phylum Actinomycetota; class Actinomycetes; order Micrococcales; family Microbacteriaceae; genus Microbacterium; species Microbacterium sp. NPDC077391. The sequence continues at coordinate 154,853 of NZ_JBFBMI010000005.1, read as the reverse complement.
CAGGAACAGCTCGCGTGCGCCGGCGCGGTCGATGCGCGCGAACTGCACTCGGCGCTTCGGGATGATCTCGACGCCGAACAGCGTCACCTTCTCATAGGCGACAGCGGCTCCCGCATCCTTCGACCAGTGCGGCTCGGTCACCTGACGCTTGGCGAGGTCGCCGGCGAGCGCCTCGGCCCAGGCCGGATCGATCGCGGCGACCGTGCGCGCGAAGGTGCGCGACGTCTCGACGATCTCGGCGGCCACCACCGCCTGCGGTGCCTTCTTGCGCAGTCCCGAGCCCGGGAAGATCGAGAACCGGATGCCGCGGGCGCCGCGGTACTCGGCGATGCGGCGAGCCCGGTCGCCCTTCGCCTTGTTGGCGCTGCCGGCCGTGGTGCGCTCGTCGAGGATGCCGATCTGCGAGAGCAGCCCGGCGAGGATCGCCCGATGGATGGCGTCGGGGTCCGTGGTGCCGCCGGCGGCGCCCTTCGGCGTCTTGACGAGTGTGCGCAGCTGGCGGTGCACGTCGAACCATTCGCGGACCCGCACGTAGTTCAGGTGCTCGCTGCGGCACATGCGCCGGAATGCGCTGGAGCCGAGCTCCTTCTGCTGTTCGCGCAGATGGTTCCACAGGTTCAGCAGCGTGAGGAAGTCGCTGGTCGGGTCGACGAAGCGGGCATGCATGCGGTCGGCCTCGTCCCGCAGCGACTGCGGTGCATCGGCGCTGGGCCGCTCGCGCACGTCCTGGATCGACAGCCCGGCCACGATCGCCATGACATCCGCCAGCACGCCGCCGGCGGAGGACGACGCGGCGACGAGCATCCGGGCGAAGCGCGGATCCATAGGCATCCGCGAGATCTCCCGCCCGATCCTCGTCAACCGGGGCTGCGCGCCCCGGGTCACGTCGACCGCGCCGATCTCGGTGAGCAGGTCGAAGGCCGCCTTCACCCCGCGGGAGTCGGGAGGGGTGAGGAAGGGGAACTCGGTGATGTCGCCGAAGCCGAGCGACAGCATCTGCAGCACGACGGACGCCAGCGAGGTGCGCAGGATCTCGGGTTCGGTGAACTCAGGGCGCCCGTCGAAGTCGTCCTCGCCGTACAGCCGGATCGCGATGCCGTCGCTGGTGCGGCCCGCGCGACCGGAGCGCTGGGCGGCGGATGCCTGCGACACCGCCTCGATGGGCAGGCGCTGCACCTTCGAGCGCGGGCTGTAGCGCGAGATGCGGGCGGTGCCCGTGTCGATCACGTACTTGATGCCGGGCACGGTGAGGCTCGTCTCGGCGACGTTCGTGGCGAGCACCACGCGGCGTCGGACACCCGCGACCTTCGACGGCTCGAAGACCCGGTGCTGCTCGGCGGCCGACAGCCGGCCGTACAGCGGCAGCACCTCGACCGGAGAAGTCGCCGATCGGTACGCGCCGCGCACGGCATCCGCCGCATCGCGGATCTCGGCCTCGCCGGGAAGGAACACGAGCACATCGCCCGGCGCCTCGCGGTCGAGCTCGCGCAACGCGGACACGATCGCGGTGACATCGTCCTCGGGCTCGGAGGTCTTCGACGCGTCGTTCTCGCGCTCGTCGACGAGCGGACGGTATCTGATCTCGACCGGGTACGTCCGACCGGAGACCTCGATGATCGGCGCGGGCTCGCCGTTCCCGTCGGCGAAGTGCGTCGCGAAGCTCTCGGGGTCGATCGTCGCCGAGGTGATGATGACCTTCAGGTCGGGGCGCTCGGGAAGGATGCGCCGCAGGTATCCGAGCAGGAAGTCGACGTTGAGCGAGCGCTCGTGCGCCTCGTCGATGATGATCGTGTCGTAGCGGGTGAGCAGCCTGTCGCGGTGGATCTCGTTCAGCAGGATGCCGTCGGTCATCAGCGCGATGCGGGTGGCATCGGAAACCTGATCGGTGAAGCGCACCTTGTAGCCGACGAGGTCGCCGAGCTCGACGTGCAGCTCGTCGGCGACGCGCTCGGCGATCGTGCGCGCCGCCAGCCGGCGCGGCTGGGTGTGCGCGATGCGCTCGCGCCCGAGCTCGAGGCAGATCTTCGGCAGCTGCGTGGTCTTGCCCGAACCGGTCGCGCCGGCGACGATCACGACCTGGTGGTCGCGGATGGCCGCGGCGATCTCGTCGCGCGCCGCGCTGACCGGCAGCTCGGGTGGGAAGGAGATCACGGGCGAAGACATAGCCCTCCATCGTATCGCCGCTGATCCCGTTCCCGCCCGGTCGCTACGATCAGCGAGTGACCGCTGCCCCGCCCGTCTCCACCTCGGACTCGCCCGCCGCCCGACCGCCCGCCGCCTTCGCCCCCGCACGGTGGTGGCGCGAATTCGGCCGCGCGCCGCGCATCATGGGTCTGGACGTCGCCCGCGGCCTGGCCATCCTCGGCATGGTGGGCGCGCACGTCGCGACCACGGCCGACGAGGTGCGCGTGTTCGAGCCCGACACCTGGAGCGCCCTCGTGCACGGGCGCTCGTCGATCCTGTTCGCCGTGCTCGCCGGCATCTCGGTCTCGCTGATGACGGGGCGCACGAGCATCCCGCGTCGCGAAGACCTGGCCCGGCTGCGCCTGAGCCTGATCGGCCGCGGAGCCGCAGTGTTCCTCATCGGCATCGCCCTGGAGCTGCTGGGCACCCCCGTCGCCGTCATCCTCACCGTGTACGGGCTGGTCTACGTCGCGGCGATCCCGATGCTGCGGTGGCGGGTGCGTCATCTGCTGCTGGCAGCGGGCGTCCTCGCCGTCGCGGGGCCGCCTCTGCTCGCGCTGGTGCGGGCGCTGTCGCTGGGGGCGACGGGACCCGGCACCGACCTGGTGCTGTTCGGCACCTACCCGATCACGGTGTGGATGGTGTTCGTGCTGGTGGGGATGGCGATCGGGCGGGTGCGGGTGGACACCGTCCGAACGGCCACGGTTCTGCTGGTGGCGGGCATCGTCTTCGCGATCGGTGGATACGGCCTCGGCGCCCTGGGCGGCGTCCTGATGCCGACCGATGTCGACGACCCCTCGAGCGTCATCGACGGTTCGGACGTCGACAGCGGCGGCGACCTCGAGGAGGCGTCGTCGCCGATCCCCGCGTCCGAGGTGGATCTCGGAGACGCGGTGTGCGACTCGTGGGGCGGAGGGGAGTTCTACTGCTACCCCCAGCCGTCGCGGAGCGAACTCTCCGGCACGCCGTCCGGCTCGTCGTCGAGCTCGTCGCTCGACGAGGAGCTCGACGACGTCAGCGGGTGGGTGGCGTACTCGCAGGCTCTGGCCGAGCAGATGCCCGCCGAGTCGGTCCTGACCGCGCTCGTCTCCACCCACCCGCACTCCGGGGGCACGGCGGAGATCCTCGGATCGGGCGGCTTCGCCGTCGCGCTGATCGGCGCGTGCCTGATCCTCAGCCGTCCCCTGCGCTGGGTGCTGCTGCCGTTCGCGGCGCTCGGCTCCATGCCCCTGACCGCGTACTCGGCTCACATCGTGGCGATCGTCGCCATCGCCGGCCCCGCCGCGCTGCCTGACAGCGACCAGGCCTGGGGCTGGTTCACACTGACGATGCTGCTGGCCGCCACCGCCTGGGCGATGACTCTGGGTCGGGGGCCGCTCGAGAGGCTGGTCGCCCGCGCCGCCGCCGCCATGTCTGCCGGCGCCGCCGCGGCGCCGGCAGCACGTGATCGACCTAGGCTGGATGGATGACGATTCCCACACTCGAACTCAACGACGGGCACACGATCCCTCAGCTCGGCTACGGCGTCTTCCTGGTGCCGGCCGACGACGCCGAGCGCGCGGTGACCGAGGCGCTCGAAGCCGGCTACCGGCACATCGACACCGCCGCGATCTACCGCAACGAGGAGGGCGTGGGCGCGGCCATCGCGAAGAGCGGCATCCCGCGCGACGAGCTCTTCATCACCACCAAGCTGTGGAACGACCGTCATGACGGCGATGAGCCCGACAAGGCGATCGACGAGAGCCTCGAGAAGCTCGGCCTCGACGCCGTCGACCTGTACCTGGTGCACTGGCCGACGCCAGCCAACGACAACTACGTCCACGCGTGGCAGAAGATGATCGGCATCCGCGAGCGGGGACTCGCCCGCTCGATCGGCGTCTCGAACCATCTCGTGCCGCACCTCGAGCGCCTCGTCGCCGAGACCGGGGTCACCCCCGCGGTGAACCAGATCGAGCTGCACCCGGCGTACCAGCAGCGCGAGATCACCGAGTGGGCGGCCGAGCACGGCATGCGCATCGAGTCGTGGGGCCCGCTGGGCCAGGGCAAGTACGACCTGTTCGGTGCCGAGCCAGTCGCGTCCGCTGCGGCGGCGACCGGTCGCACGCCCGCCCAGGTGGTGCTGCGCTGGCACCTGCAGAAGGGCTTCATCGTGTTCCCGAAGTCGGTGCGCGCCGAGCGCATGCGCGAGAACCTCGACGTGTTCGACTTCGAGCTCGACGACGCGCAGATGACCGCGATCGACGGACTCGACCCGCTCGACGGCTCGGGCCGCGTCGGCACCCACCCGAACGACCTGAACTGACCCGCTCCCGAGACCCCCTGCCGCCGGTCGACCGGCCTGCGGCAGGGGGTCTCGGCGTACCGTGGGTGCATGACCAACCGGCTCGCCGACACGCTCAGCCCGTATCTGCGGGCGCACGCCGACAACCCCGTCGACTGGCATCCGTGGGGCGAGGAGGCGTTCGCCGAGGCCCGGCGCCGCGACGTGCCGCTGCTCGTCTCGATCGGCTACTCCACCTGCCACTGGTGCCACGTGATGGCGCGCGAGTCGTTCGCCGACGACGCCACCGCGGCGCAGATCAACGCCGCGTTCGTGCCGGTGAAGATCGACCGTGAGGAGCACCCCGAGGTCGATGCGGCCTTCATGGCGGCGGCCTCGGCCTTCACCCGAAGCCTCGGCTGGCCGCTCACGGTGTTCGCCACCCCCGCCGGCCGCACCTTCTACGCCGGCACGTACTTCCCTCCGCAGGCCCGCGGTGGGGTGCCGTCGTTCCGCGACGTGCTGACGGCCGTGAACGAGGCGTGGACCGAGCGTCGCGCCGAGGTGGAGGAGTCGGCGGATGCCGTGGCCGACGCCCTGCGGCAGGCCGCGACCGCCGACGCAGGCGGGATGCCGGGCGCGGAGGCCATCGCGGCTGCCGCCGCGGCGATCATGCAGCGGGAGGATCATCGCCACGGCGGGTTCGGCGGGGCTCCGAAGTTCCCCATGGCGACCACGCTGCGCTTCCTGCAGCACCCGCTGGCACAGGGCGCGGATGCTGCGCGTCGAGCGATCGACGCGATGGCGGCGTCGCCGCTGCGCGACGAGATCGACGGGGGCTTCTTCCGCTACGCGACCCAGGCCGACTGGAGCGTGCCGCACTACGAGCGGATGCTGATCGACAACGCCCAGCTGATCGACGTCGCGCTCGCCGCAGGGCGCGACGACGTCGTGCGCGGCATCGTCGGGTTCCTGCTCGGCGTGCTGCGCCGCGACGGCGGTGCGTTCGGCGCCGCGCAGGACTCCGAGTCGTGGATCGACGGCGAGCGCAGCGAGGGCGGCTACTACCGCGCGGATGCCTGGGACAGGGCATCCCTCCGCCCTCCCGCTGTCGACGGCAAGGTGCTCACCGGCTGGAACGGGCTCGCGATCGGCGCGCTCGCGCGCGCTGGAGCACGGCTGGACGAGCAGGAGTGGGTGGATGCCGCGGCGGCCGCCGCCGACCACGTGCTGCGCGTGAACCGCTCCGCGACGGGAGCTCTCGTGCGCTCCTCGCTGGACGGTGCGGCAGCCGCGGCCGTCGCCACGGCCGCGGACGTCGGGCTGCTCGCGGACGGCCTGCTCGCCCTCGCCCTCGCCACGGGCGAGGCGTCCTGGGCGACCCGGGCGCTGGCCGTGCTCGAGGAGCCCCTCGTCGCCGATCCGGTGCTGTCGGCGCAGGGGCTCGCGGCTGCCGGTGACGACAGCGACGGCGATCTGCCCTCGGGGGTGGCGTCGCGGGCATCCGCTCACCTCACCGCCTGGCTGCTCGGCGCGGGAGACGAGCATCGCGAGCGCGCCGTCGCGCTGTGCGCGCCGCTCGTCGAGCGCGCGCTGCAGCATCCGCTCGCCTACGGCGCCCTGCTGCGGCTGTGCGCGACGCTCGCCGCCCCATCTCGCCAGGTCGTCGCCGTCGTCGAACACCGGCAGGGGGCGCTCGCGGACGCTGCCCGTCGCGTCGAGGCCGACGTGGTCGCGGTGGTGTCTCCGGCCCAGGCCCGCGGGTTCGCGGATGCCGGGTTCTCGCTGTTCGAGGGCAAGGACGCTGCCGACGGCGTCGCCTACGACTGTCGGGACTTCGTGTGCCGTCTGCCGACGGTCGACCCGTCCGCGCTGTCCGTATGATGGCACGGGCCGTACCCGGCCCGGACGAGGAGGTCTCACGATGACCGAGGTGCCGCTGACGACGACGACCACGAAGGGTCTGCATCCCGGGCTCACCCGCCGGCAGATCTCGATGATGGGTCTGGGCGGCGCGATCGGCGCGGGGCTCTTCGTCGGCTCGGGGCAGGCCATCGGCATCGCCGGGCCCGCCGTGCTGGTGTCGTACCTCATCGCCGGCACCGTGGTCATCCTCGTCATGGCGATGCTCGCCGAGATGGTCGCCGCGCGCCCCAGCTCGGGCGCGTTCAGTTCGTTCGCGCAGCGCGCGATGGGCCGCAGCGCCGGAAGCGCCGTCGGATGGCTGTACTGGATTCAGCTCGTGGTGGTGATCGCCGCGGAGGCGACCGGAGCGGCAGGCATCATCGAGGGGTGGGTGCCCGGCGTCCCGGCATGGCTGTGGGTGCTGATCTTCGTCGCCGCGCTCACCGCTGTGAACCTGTTCGGCGTGCGCAACTACGGGCGGTTCGAGTTCTGGTTCGCGGCGATCAAGGTCTTCGCGATCATCGCGTTCCTGGTGGTGGGGGCGTGCGCGATCCTCGGGCTCATCCCCGGCGTGCCCGCCACCGGCGTCGGCAACCTGTTCGCGCACGGCGGGTTCGCGCCGCACGGGATCACGGGCATCGCCGCCGCCCTGCTCGTCGTCGTGTTCGCCTTCGGCGGCACCGAGGTCGTCGCCATCGCCGCAGCCGAATCCGACGACCCGACCAACAACATCAGGCGGATCGTGCGCGAGGTGATGGTGCGCATTCTCGTGTTCTACCTGGGGTCGATCTTCGTGATCGTCGCGGTGCTGCCGTGGAACTCGCCCGAGGTGCTGGAGGGGCCGTTCTCGGCCGTGCTGGCCACCCTGCAGGTGCCCGGCGTCGACCTGGTGATGTCGCTGATCGTGGTGATGGCGCTGCTGTCGGCGATGAACGCCAACATCTATGGCGCGTCGCGCATGGCGTACTCGCTCGGCGAACGCGGACTCGCGCCGCTGGCATCCACCCGCACCAGCGCCGCCGGCGTGCCCTACGTCGCGGTGCTCGCATCTGTCGCCTTCGGGTTCGTCACGGTCGTGCTGAACTGGGCGTTCCCCGAGACCGTGCTCGGGCTGCTGCTGAACATCGTCGGCTCGACGGTGCTCGTCATCTGGACGGCCACGGTCATCTCGCAGATCATCCTGCGGCGCCGGGCCGACCGCGACGGCGAGCATCTGCCGATGCGCATGTGGGGCTTCCCCTGGCTGTCGTGGCTGGCCCTGGCTCTGCTCGGGACGATCATCGCCCTCGCCATGATCGATCCGACCGCCCGCATCCAGCTGCTGCTGACGCTCGCACTCACCGCGGCGCTGCTGATCGTCGCGCGGCTCACCCGCGGGCGCGCACGCCGCGGCGTGATCCGACAGTCCGACGACACGCGTGCGCGGTGAGGCGCGAGCAGGCACAGTAGTCTTGCAGGCCGGAGCGCGCACACCGTGCACTCCGGGGGAGGAATCGCATGTCGGTTGGTCTGCTGGCGGTCGTCGACGACATCCTGAGCGCGGCGATGAAGGCATCCGCCAAGGCCGCGGGTGTCGTGATCGACGACGCGGCCGTCACTCCGCAGTACGTGCAGGGGCTCACTCCGGCGCGTGAGCTGCCGGTGGTCGGCAAGATCGCGCTCGGTTCGATCGCGAACAAGTTCCTCATCATCATCCCCATCGCGCTGGTGCTGACCGCCTTCGCGCCGTGGGTGCTGCCTTATCTGCTGATCATCGGCGGCACCTACCTCTGCTTCGAGGGTGCAGAGAAGGTGCTCGAGTGGTTCGGCTTCGCCCACGGTCACGCCGACGAGGGCGCGCGTGACGAGAAGCGGCTCGTGTGGGGTGCGATCCGCACCGACCTGATCCTGTCGACCGAGATCATGCTCATCTCGCTCGCGAGCCTCGACTCGAGCCTCGGCACCTGGCAGACGCTCGGTGTGCTGGCCGTCATCGCGCTGCTCATGACCGGAGTCGTGTACGGCGCGGTGGCGCTGCTGGTCAAGCTCGACGACATCGGACTGAAGATGGCGAAGAACCCGGTGCGCAACGTGCGCCACACCGGGACCCGGATCGTGCGGTCGATGCCCGCGGTGTTCCGTGTGATCAGCGTCGTCGGCACGGTGGCGATGCTGTGGGTCGGCGGTCACCTCGTCGTCGTCAATCTCGGCGAGGTGGGTCTGCACGCGCCCGCCGATCTGCTGCACGGTGTCGACGAGCTGCTCGCCTCATTCGGCGGCTTCGTCGTCTGGCTCGGCAACACCGCGATGTCTGCGGTCGCCGGGATGCTCGTCGGCCTGGTCGTCGTGGGCGTCGTGCTGCTGATCGGGAAGCTCCTGGGCAAGAGCCCCACGTTCGATGAGGCGCACCGCGCCGCGCACGTGGACCCGGAGACGGTGGTCTGACTCAGCCCGCCTTGCGCGAATGCCGGCGCGCGGCGCGCTCGTTGCCCCGCCGGTAGTCGCCGGTCAGGCGCGCCCGCCCGAGGGTCAGATCCAGCCCGGCAGCCAGTTGTGGATGAGCCAGAACGGGTAGGGCACGCTCATGCCGGTCCACACCGGGTAGAAGAACGCCGAGACGAGCACGACGATCACGAGATAGACGGTCACCGTGCGCTGCCCGGCGGTGCGGCGGTGCAGGGTGGCGGAGCGGCGGCCGGCGAGCTCACGCAGCGCCACGGTCAGCGCCAGGATGAGGAACGGCACCATGACGACCGTGTAGAACTGGAAGATCGTGCGGTTCGGCACGAGCAGCCACGGCACGTACGTGGCGAGCAGGCCGACCAGGGCCACCGTGTGCGCGGGGCCCAGCGGTGCGCGCTCGATGAGTCCTCGCACGAAGCGGTAGAGCAGATAGAGGGCGGCAGCGACGCCGCCGTACCAGATCAGCGGGTTCGGCACCGACGAGATCACCGCGATGCAGTGCTCGGTGCCGCAGCCGGTCGGTTCGGAGCCCACCCAGACGGCGGTGGGTCGCAGCAGCAGCGGCCACTGCCACGCCGGGCTCGCGTAGGCGTGCGGGCTGGCCAGGCCGATGTGGAAGCCGTACATCGACTCGTGGTACCTCCACAGCGCGACCAGCGGGTTCGCGTCGGCGCCGCGGTCGTAGCCTCCCGCCGTGACCAGCCAGCCGGTCCACGACACGAGATAGGTCAGCAGCGCCGGGCCCACCATCAGCACGAAGGAAACGGGACCCTGGCGCAGCACGGCATCGCTCGGCCACAGCGGGATGCCCGCTCGGCGGCGTGCCAGGGCATCGGTGATGACGACGTACAGACCGAAGACGGCCAGGGCGTACAGGCCGGACCACTTCACCGCCGACGCCGCCCCCAGCGTGACGCCGGCCGCGATCAGCCAGGGCCGCGACCACAGCACCGGGCCGGTCAGACGTACGGGCGCGTCGTCGGCATCCGCTCGACGCCGGACGACGATCCGCGCGTCGAGCAGCGGCAGGGAACGATCCCGGTCGAGCAGCACGAACAGGAACCCCAGCAGGATGAAGAACGTGAGCACACCGTCGAGCAGCGCGATGCGGCTCATCACGATGCCGAGCCCGTCGACGGCGAGCAGACCGCCCGCGATGGTCGCGAACACCCGTGAGCGAGTCAGGTGCAGCGCGACCAGGTACAGCACCAGCACGGTGAGCGAGCCGAGCACGGCCGTCGTGAGCCGCCAGCCGGCGCTGGATCCGGGCCCCAGCAGGGCCATGCCGAGTGCGATGATCCACTTGCCGAGCGGCGGATGCACGACATACGACCCGGTCGTCTGCATGGCGGAGTCGTCGCCCTGCGGCAGTGCCGCATCGGCGCCGTCGCCCCACGTGCCCTCGTAGCCGAGGTTCCACAGCGACCAGGCGTCTTTGACGTAGTAGGTCTCGTCGAACATGATCTCGTGCGGATGCGAGAGGTTCGTCAGCCGCAGCACCGCCGCGAGCAGGGTGACCAGCAGCGGGGCCAGCCAGCTCAGGGCCCGGGATCGGGCGGCATCCGCGAGCGCCCACGCGACGAGTCGCTCCCCGCGGGTCGCAGAGCGCGGCGGCGTCGGGGGCGCGGGCAGGGTCACCAGATCAGCCTAGGCAATCACCTTCGGATCGGCTGACGGCGCCCGCCTAAGCTGGTCGGGTGATCATCCTCGCCGCGACCCCGATCGGCAACCTCGGCGACGCGTCGCGCCGTCTGATCGAGGTGCTCGAGAACGCCGAGGTCGTCGCCGCCGAAGACACCCGCACCACACAGCGGCTGCTGCAGGCGCTGAAGATCGACAACCGTCCGCGTCTGATCGCCCTGCACGACCACAACGAGAAGGACAAGGCGGCCGAGCTCGCCGAGATGGCGGAGCAGCACGATGTCGTGGTCGTCAGCGACGCCGGGATGCCCGCGGTGAGCGACCCCGGCTACGGCGTCGTCGCCGCCGCCGTCGAGCGCGGCGTGACCGTGACGGCGATCCCAGGGCCGAGCGCGGTGCTCATGGCCCTCGCGATCTCGGGCCTGCCCACCGACCGGTTCACTTTCGAAGGCTTCCTGCCGCGCAAGCCGGGGGAGCGCCGCTCGGTGCTGACCGCGCTGGCGAGCGAGCCGCGCACGATGGTGTTCTTCGAGTCGCCGTCGCGGCTCGCGTCGTCGCTCGCCGACATGGGCGCGGCGTACGGCGATTCGCGGCGCATCGCCGTCTGCCGCGAGCTGACGAAGATGTACGAGGAGGTGCGCCGCGGCACGCCATCCGAACTGGTCGCCTGGGCCGAGCAGGGCGTGAAGGGCGAGATCGTCGTGGTCGTCGAGGGCGCGGCTCCGCTCGCCGTCTCCGCCGACGACGCGCTCGCCCAGGTGCAGGCGCTCGTGGCATCCGGAACCCGCCTCAAAGAGGCGTGCGCCGAGGTCGCCGCCGCCACCGGCCTGTCTTCCCGCGACCTCTACCAGGCCGCGCTCGCCGCCCGATGACTGTCGGCGCCGCGTACGACGCGCGAGCCTCGGCGTACATCGCGCTGCTCGGCGACATCGCGCAGACGGATCCTCGTGACCGGGCGCTCATCGCGGCCTGGCGCGACGCGACGCCGGGGCGGCTGCTGGATGCCGGATGCGGGCCGGGCCAGTGGACGCGCTTCCTGTACGACGACGGACGGGACGTGCTCGGGCTCGATCTGTCGGCGGAGTTCGTCTCGCATGCTCGTGCCATGTATCCGGGTATGCCGTTCGAGCAGGGGTCGTTCGCCGAGCTTCCGCTGCCGGATGCGTCGCTCGGCGGCATCCTCGCCTGGTACTCGCTGATCCACACGCCGCCTGCGGAGCTGCCCGCGACCCTCGCCGAGTTCTCCCGCGTTCTTGCGCCCGGCGGTAGTGCCCTCATCGGCTTCTTCGACGGCACCCCGCGCGAACTCTTCGACCATGCCGTGACGACCGCCTACTTCTGGACGCCGGATGCTCTTGGGGAGATGCTCGAGCAGGCCGGCTTCGCGGTGACGGCATCCGAGACCCGTCCGCGCGTCGACGGCGAGCCCAGCACCCGCCCCCACGCCTCCGTGACAGCCACACGCCTCTGAGACCTCGATCCCGACACTTACCATCACCTCGCCTGCGACGCTACGAATCCCCAGGAGAGGGCGGGCGGACGTTCCCGGAGCGAGCATTGGGGAGGAGCGAAGCGGAGGGGCCCCACTCTGCGAGCGAAGGGAACGTCCTCCCGCCCGCCGCCCATCACAAGAACGAGAACCAGGTCACGAATCAGAAGGCAACGCGGTTCCCGCCTAGAATCGTGAGCATGCCCGCAGGCGAGTCCTTCTACATCACCACGCCCATCTACTACCCCTCCGATGTGCCGCACATCGGTCACGGGTACACGACGGTGGCCGTCGACACGCTGTCGCGCTGGCACCGCCAGGCGGGTGACGACACCTGGATGCTCACCGGCACCGACGAGCACGGCCAGAAGATGCTGCGCGCCGCCGCAGCGAACAACGTCACGCCGCAGGAATGGGTCGACAAGCTCGTCGGCGAGAGCTGGTTCCCGCTGCTGAACACGCTCGACGTCGCGAACGACGACTTCATCCGCACCACGCAGCAGCGGCATGAGAAGAACGTGCAGGTGTTCTTCCAGAAGCTGTACGACGCGGGATACATCTATGCGGGCGAGTACGAGGCGCTGTACTGCGTGGGCTGCGAGGAGTTCAAGCCCGAGTCCGAGATCGTCGACGGCACCGGTCCCTTCGAGGGCCTGAAGGTCTGCGCGATCCACTCGAAGCCGCTCGAGCTGCTGCAGGAGAAGAACTACTTCTTCAAGCTCAGCGAGTTCCAGGATCGGCTGCTCGAGCTGTACAAGACCGAACCCGACTTCGTGCGCCCCGATTCCGCGCGCAACGAGGTCGTCTCGTTCGTGAGCCAGGGCCTCAAGGACCTGTCGATCTCACGGTCGACGTTCGACTGGGGCATCCCACTGCCGTGGGACGAGTCGCACGTCATCTACGTGTGGGTCGACGCCCTGCTCAACTACGTCACCGCCGTCGGCTACGGCGAGGACGACGCGAACTTCGCCCGCCGCTGGCCCGCGTACCACGTCGTCGGCAAGGACATCCTGCGCTTCCACGCCGTGATCTGGCCCGCGCTGCTGATGGCCGCCGGGCTCGACGTGCCCAAGGGCGTCTTCGCGCACGGCTGGCTGCTCGTCGGCGGCGAGAAGATGTCGAAGTCGAAGCTCACCGGTATCGCGCCCACCGAGATCACCGACGTGTTCGGCTCGGACGCCTACCGCTACTACTTCCTCTCCGCGATCGCGTTCGGGCAGGACGGATCGTTCTCGTGGGAGGACCTGTCGGCCCGCTACCAGGCCGAGCTCGCCAACGGCTTCGGCAACCTGGCGTCGCGCACGGTCGCGATGATCCAGAAGTACTTCGACGGCGTCGTGCCGGCGCCCGCCGAGTACGCCGAGCGCGACCGGGTGGTGCAGAAGAAGGCGGCGGATGCCGCGGCCGCCGCCGACGCGGCCATCGAGCACTTCCGCATCGACGAGGCGATCGACGCGATCTGGACGATCGTCGACGACCTGAACCTCTACATCACCGAGAACGAGCCGTGGGCGCTCGCGCGTGATGAGCAGCAGCGCGGCCGCCTCGGCACCGTGCTGTACACCTGCGCGGAGGGCCTGCGCGCGCTCGCCGTGCTGCTGTCGCCGGTGATGCCGCAGTCGACCGCGAAGCTGTGGGACGCCCTCGGCGTCGAGGGCTCGCTCGGCGCGCTCACCGCGCAGCCGATCCGCGAGGCGGGTGCGTGGGGTGCGCTGCAGCCTGGCACCGCCGTGACGACTCTCGCGCCCCTGTTCCCGCGCGTGGAGCAGACCGCCTGAGGCCCTCCGGTCGTCGATCGAGCGAAGCGAGGCGAAACGCATGGCGAACACCTACGTCCGGGCGCGCGACGCCGAGGGGCGCGGAGACCTCCGGTACCCGGCGGCTCCCGAGCCGCTGTCGGTGCCGGTGTACGACAACCATGCGCATCTCGAGATCACCGACGGCGTCGAGCCGCTGAGCCTGGAGGAGCAGCTCGACCGGGCCGCCGAGGTCGGCATCGCCGGTGTCGTCCAGGCCTCCGGTGACATCGAGTCGTCGCGTTGGGCGGTGGAAGCCGCGGCATCCGACCCTCGTGTGCTCGCCGCCGTCGCCATCCACCCGAACGACGCGCCGAGCTACGCTGCCGAGGGGCGCCTCGACGAGGCGATCGCGGTGATCGACGAGCTCGCGGCGCACCCGCGCACGCGTGCGATCGGCGAGACCGGTTTGGACTACTTCCGCACCGTCGAGGCGGGCCGGCCCGCGCAGCACGAGTCGTTCGAGGCGCACATCGCGTTGGCCAAGAAGCACGGCATCGCCATGCAGATCCACGATCGCGATGCGCACGACGATGTGCTCGAGACGCTGACGCGCGTCGGCGCCCCCGAGAAGACCGTCTTCCACTGCTTCTCGGGTGACGACGCGATGGCGCGGATCGCGGCGGATGCCGGGTACTGGCTCTCGTTCGCCGGTAACATCACGTTCAAGAACGCGCAGAACCTGAGGGATGCCCTCGCGGTCACGCCGTGGGATCGCATCCTCGTCGAGACGGACGCGCCGTTCCTCACGCCGGTGCCGCTGCGCGGACGGCCCAATGCGCCGTATCTCGTGCCGCTCACCGTGCGGTTCATGGCCGCGGAGCTCGACGTCGACGTCGACGAGCTGTGCGCGCAGATCGCGGCGAACACGCTCGCGGTGTACGGCGCCTTCGCCTGACCCCTTCGGCCGCTACCGCGTCGCAGCGCCGTCGTCGAGGGCCGGCTTCGCGGCGGCGATGTGGGAGATCTGCCGCCACATCAGCAGCAGGGTCAGCGCCGATCCGGCGAACGCGAACCACCACGGTGCGGTCAGCCCCCATGCCTGCGCGATGAGTCCGCCGAGAGCCTGGCCGATGACCATGCCGCCGAAGACGCCGACCATGTTCACGGAGCCCACCCGGCCCTGCAGCTCGTGCGGAACCAGTCGCTGGCGCACCGTGGTCGAGATCGTGCCCCACACGAAGGCGTAGGCGCCGAATCCGAACATGATCACCAGCGCGACGACACCGCTCGTCGTCAGCGCGAAGGCGAGGTGCATGAGCACCTCGAGCGTGAGGCACACCTTCATGATGGTGGCGAACGAGATGTGCCGCTCCAGCCATCCGAAGCTGAGGGTGCCGAGCAGCCCGCCGACGGCGGACGCGGTGGTCAGCGCGCCGAAGCCGACCGGCCCCATCCCGAGGTGCTCGGTGGCGTAGAGCACGAGGACGCCCCACGGGGCCGCCCACGTGACGTTGAAGGCGAGGATGATCACGATCAGGGTGCGCACCGGCTTGGTGTGCCACGCCCAGCGCAGCCCCTGCCCGATGTCGTGGCGGACCCTGGTCGGATCCGCGCGCGGCGGCACGGGCTGCCGGGCGATCCGAGACACGAGGACGAGCCCCACGGTCACCGCGAGCACCTGAGCGAGGAACGGCCAGAACGATCCCACCGCGAACAGGAACGCACCCAGGGGAGGGCCGGCGAGCTGGTTGGCCACGAGGAAGCCCGCTTGCAGTCGCGCGTTGCCGACGCCGAGGTCGGCGGGCTCGACCATCATCGGCAGCAGGGTGCTCGTGCTCGTGTCGGCGAACACCTCGGCCGTGCCGTACAGGAACGACACGATCAGCACGATCGCGATGTTCGCGGTGCCGGTCACGAGCAGCACCACGAGAGCGGCGACGATGACGGCCCGGATGCCGTGGGCGAGCATCACGAGCATCCGCCGCTCGACACGGTCCGCGATCGCACCGGCGTGCAGCCCGAAGAGAAGCCACGGCAGGAACTGCAGCATCGCACCCGAGGCGACCAGCACCGGAGACGAGGTCATCGACGCGATCAGCAGGGGAGAGGCGGCCAGCGCGATGCCGTCGCCGATGTTGCTCGTCCACGCCGCCGACATCAGCCACCGGAAGTCCCGGCCCAGGCGGCGCGGCGCGATGAGCTCCCCGAGTGCGGTCACCCGCTTGATCTTAGGGGCCGGGCCGGATGCGCGAGAATGGATCCATGACCGTCTCCCTGCTCGGCGCCACCGAGATCCGCCGTCTTGCCGCCGAGCTCGACGTCACCCCCACGAAGAAGCTCGGGCAGAACTTCGTCGTCGACGCCAACACGGTGCGCAAGATCGTGCACGCGGCGAAGGTGCAGGCGGGGGAGCGGGTGGTCGAGATCGGCCCGGGTCTCGGGTCGCTGACCCTGGCGATCCTCGAGGCGGGCGCCTCGGTCACCGCCGTCGAGATCGATCACCGCCTCGCCGAGCGGCTGCCGCAGACGGCGCGCGAGCGCGGCGCGGCGGACGACTCGCTGACGGTGGTGGATGCCGACGCCATGCGCGTCACCGAGCTGCCCGGAGAGCCCACGGTGCTCGTCGCCAATCTTCCCTACAACGTCTCGGTGCCGGTGCTGCTGCACTTCCTCGAGACGTTCGCGTACCTCGAGCGCGGTGTCGTGATGGTGCAGGCGGAGGTCGCCGAGCGCCTGGCCGCGAAGCCGGGCTCCAAGATCTACGGCGCGCCGAGCGTGAAGGCCGCCTGGTACGGCCCGTGGCGGCTGTGCGGCACGGTGTCGCGGCAGGTGTTCTGGCCGGTGCCGAACGTCGACAGTCTGCTCGTCGGCTTCGAGCGCGACGAGACGCCCCGCGGCGACGACGGCGAGCGTCGGCGCACCTTCCAGATCGTCGACGCAGCCTTCAACCAGCGTCGGAAGATGCTGCGCCAGGCGCTGTCCGGTCTCTACGGGGGCTCCGCTGCGGCATCCGCCGTTCTGGAGGCGGCGGGCGTCGCCCCCACCGCACGCGGGGAGGATCTCACCGTCGACGATTACCACCGCATCGCGCTGGTGCAGCCCGAACAGACACCGGTGCCGATAGCCTGACAGCGTGACCGAACCGCGCTTCAACCCCGACGTTCCTGAGATCCACCGACCGTATGCTGCGGCCGCTGAGCGGTACCAGCGCTTCGCCTACCGTCAGGTCGGAGCGAGCGGCCTCTACCTGCCGCCGATCTCGCTCGGCCTGTGGTGGAACTTCGGCGACAACATCCCGCTCGACAACCAGCGCGCGCTGCTGCGTCACGCCTTCGACAGCGGGATCACGCACTTCGACCTCGCCAACAACTACGGACCTCCCTACGGCTCGGCCGAGAAGAACTTCGGCCGCATCATGTCGGAGGATCTCGCACCGTACCGGGACGAGCTGATCATCTCGTCGAAGGCGGGCTGGGACATGTGGCCGGGCCCGTACGGCGATCTCGGCAGCCGCAAGTACATCCTCGCCAGCGCGGAGCGATCGCTCACGAGCATGCGCCTGGACTACGTCGACATCTTCTACTCGCACCGCGTCGACCCGGTCACCCCGGTCGAGGAGACCATCGGCGCACTCGACACGCTGGTGCGACAGGGCAAGGCGCTCTACGTCGGCATCTCGTCGTACAGCGCCGAGCGCACCGAGGCCGCGCTCGCCGTGGCACGCGATCTCGGCACCCCCCTGGTGATCCACCAGCCGTCGTACTCGATCCTCAACCGCTGGGTGGAGGACGGCCTGACCGACACCCTGAGAGCGGCCGGCATGGGCGCGATCGCCTTCACGCCGCTTGCCCAGGGGCTGCTCACCGACAAGTACCTCGGCGACGGCACCGCCGACCGTGCGCAGAAGCGCCGCTCGATGCCGGACCGTCCGGTGTCCGATGAGGGACTCGCGGTGCTGCGCGGGCTCAACGACATCGCCGCCGACCGCGGGCAGACGCTCGCTCAGATGGCGCTGCAGTGGACCCTGCGCGATCCCGTCGTCGTTTCGGCGCTGATCGGCGCCTCGCGGCCCGAGCAGATCGACGAGAACATCGCGGCCGTCGACGGCCCGGCATTCACCGATGACGAGCTCACCTCGATCGACGCGATCGCGCACGGCATCGACGTCAACCTCTGGTCCGTGTCGTCGGAGCTGTGATGGGGCAGAGGCCGGATGCCGTGCACGTCAGGGCTCCCGGCAAGATCAACGTCTACCTGGGCGTCGGTCCGCGGCATGACGACGGCTATCACTCCCTGGCCACCGTCTTCCAGGCCGTGTCGCTGTACGAGGACGTGTACGCATCGGCGGCTGCCGGCTTCACCCTCGAGGTCGACGGCGAGGTGGACGTCTCGGGCGTCCCCCTCGACGACCGCAATCTCGCGATGAGGGCGGCCAAGCTGCTCGCGCAGGCCGCGGGGGTGGATGCCGGGGTGCACCTGCGCATCCGCAAGGGCGTGCCCGTGGCCGGGGGCATGGGCGGCGGCTCTGCGGATGCGGCCGCCGCACTCGTCGCGTGCGACGCCCTGTGGGGCACCGAGCTGGGTGCGCATCGCCTGCACGCCCTCGCCGCGCGTCTCGGCGCCGACGTGCCGTTCGCCCTGCACGGCGGCACCGCCGTGGGAGCGGGCCGCGGCGACGAGCTGACCCCGGCGCTCGCCAGGGGACGCTTCGACTGGGTGCTCGTGCTCAGCGAGCAGGGCCTGTCCACCCCGGAGGTGTACGGCCGGCTCGACCAGCTGCGCGCGCAGGAGGGCGTCGTGGCCGACGACCCGCCGATGTCGCTCGACGTGCCGCTCGCCGTGCTGCACGCGCTGCGGGCCGGTGACGCCAGGGAGCTGGCACCTGCCCTGCTCAACGACCTCGAGGCCGCGGCCGTGATCGACCGACCCGATCTCGGGGCCACGCTCATCGACGGCATCCGCTTCGGCGCGCTCGGCGGCCTCGTCTCCGGCTCCGGACCGACCATCGCCCTGCTGTGCGAGAGCCCGGAGCACGCGCGTGCGGTGCAGGATCAGCTGCTCGGCACCGGCCGGCGCGCCCTGCACGTGCACGGTCCGGTGCCCGGCGCCCGACTCGTGGGGTGACGCGAACCCGTGGGGTGAGACGCGAAGAGGGATCCGCCCGATCGGACGGATCCCTCTCTCATGCGGCAGGTCAGCGGACGGTGCCGGCGCGACGCTTGTTGTAGATGTCGAACGCGACCGCGAGCAGCAGCACGAGACCCTTGACGATCTGCTGAGCGGCCTGCGGCACGCCCATCAGCTGCATGCCGTTGGACATCACGGCCATCACCAGACCGCCGACGAGCGCGCCGCCCACCCGGCCGACACCGCCCATGGTCGAGGCGCCGCCGATGAAGCAGGCCGCGATCACGTCGAGCTCGAACATGTTCCCCATGCCCGGCTGGGCGCCGTTGGAGCGCGACGAGAACACCGCGGCGGCGATGCCGGTGAGGAAGCCCATGTTCACGAAGATCCAGAAGTTCACGCTCTTGACGTTCACGCCCGACAGGCGCGCCGCCGAGAGGTTGCCGCCGACGGCGTAGACGTGACGACCGAACACGGTGCGGTTGGTGACGACCTGGTACACGAGGATCAGCACCGCCACGATGATCAGCACGATCGGGAACCCGCGGTTGTACGCGAGCGCCCAGGCGAAGGCGAGCAGCACGGCCGACACGACGACGAGCTTGAGGATGAACAGGAACGCGGACTCGACCGGCTGGTTGTATCCCTGACGTGCACGACGGGTGCGCAGCGAGCTGACGACGAGTCCGACCACGGCGACGAGCCCGATGACCAGCGTGAAGATGTCGACGGTCTGCGGCAGAGCCTTGAGCCCCTGGCCCTGTCCGATGGTGATCGAGCCGAACAGGCTGTCGAGGAAGCCGCTGGCGACGTTGCGGTACTCCTGCGAGAACGGCGAGAGGGACACGTTGTTCAGCACCAGCCAGGTCAGGCCGCGGAACAGCAGCATGCCGGCCAGCGTGACGATGAACGCCGGGATGCCGACGATCGCCACCCAGAAGCCCTGCCAGACGCCGACGATGATGCCGACGACGATGGCGGCGATGATGCCGACCCACCAGGGCATGCCGTTCTTGATGACGAGCACGGCCGAGACCGCTGAGGCGAACGCGAGCACCGAGCCGACCGACAGGTCGATGTGGCCGCCGACGATCACGAGGATCATGCCGAGGGCCATGATCAGGATGTGAGCGTTCTGCAGGACGATGTTCGTCACGTTCTCGGGCGAGAGCAGCTTGCCGCCGGTGGTGATCGTGAAGATCGCGACGATCGCGATGAACGCGATGTAGATGCCGGACGTGCGCAGGTTCTGCGTCAGCAGGTCCTTCACCTCGGTGAAGACGTTGTTCACGCTGCTGCCTCCTTCGTGGAGTTGGGTTCGATGGTCATGAGCGACATGAGCTTCTCCTGGGTCGCCTCGGCGACGGGAAGCTCACCGGTGATGCGCCCGTAGGCGAGGGTGTAGACGCGGTCCGAGAGGCCGAGGAGCTCGGGAAGCTCGCTCGAGACCACGATCACGGCCTTGCCCGCGGCGGCGAGCGCGTTGATGATCTCGTAGATCTCGTACTTGGCGCCCACGTCGATGCCGCGGGTGGGCTCGTCGAGGATCAGGACGTCCGGGTCGGTGTACAGCCACTTCGCGAGGACGACCTTCTGCTGGTTGCCGCCGGACAGATTGCCGACGACCTGCGCGACTGTCGGCGACTTGATGTTCAGGTCGCGACGATACTGGTCGGCGACCTTGATCTCCTCGTTGCCGTCGACGAAGACGCCGCCGGTGACGAGCTTGCCCAGAGCCGAGGACGAGATGTTCGTCTTGATGTCCGTGATCAGGTTGAGGCCGTACTGCTTGCGATCCTCCGACACGTAGGCGAGTCCGTTGTCGATCGCCTCGCGCACGGTCCGGGTGGAGATCTCCCTGCCTCGCATGAACACCTTGCCCGAGGCGTCTCGGCCGTAGCTGCGGCCGAAGACGCTCATCATGAACTCGGTGCGTCCGGCGCCCATCAGCCCGGCGATGCCGACGATCTCGCCCGCGCGCACCGACAGCGACGCCTTGTCGACGACGACGCGACCGGCCTGCGTCGGATGCATGACAGACCAGTTCTCGACGCGGAAGATCTCCTCGTGGATGTCGGGCGTGCGCTCCGGGAAGCGGCTGTCGAGGGAGCGCCCGACCATGCCGCGGATGATGCGGTCCTGGGTGGCGTCCGGCCCGTGCATGTCGATCGTCTCGATCGTCTCGCCGTCGCGGATGATGGTCGTCGAATCGGCGATGTCGACGATCTCGCCCAGCTTGTGGCTGATGATGATGCTGGTGATGCCCTGATCGCGCAGGTCGCGCAGCAGGCTCAGCAGGTGCTCGGAGTCGGTGTCGTTCAGTGCGGCTGTCGGCTCGTCGAGGATGAGCAGGCTGACGTCCTTCGTGAGCGCCTTGGCGATCTCGATGAGCTGCTGCTTGCCGACACCGAGCTGCCCGACGATCGTCGTCGGGTTCTCGTTCAGGCCCACGCGAGCCAGCAGCTCGGCGGCCTGGGCGTTGACCTCGTGCCAGTCGATGAGGCCGCCGCGACCGAGGATCTCGTTGCCGAGGAAGATGTTCTCGGCCACCGAGAGGTAGGGCACGAGAGCCAACTCCTGGTGGATGATGACGATGCCGGCGCGCTCGGAGTCCTTGATGGCTCCGAATTCCTGTGGGGCGCCGTCGAAGATGATGTCGCCCTCGTACGTGCCGTGCGGGTAGACGCCCGACAGCACCTTCATGAGGGTGGACTTGCCGGCGCCGTTCTCGCCGCAGATGGCGTGGATCCGGCCACGCTCGACGCTGAGGTTCACGCTCTTGAGAACCTTGACGCCGGGGAAGTTCTTGGTGATGTTGCGCATCTCGAGGATGACGTCGGACATCGGTGCTCCTGTCTCTGGAAGCGCGGACCCACGGGGTCCGCCGCGCCGCTGATGGTGCGCGGCGAACCCCGTGGTATTCGTGCGAGTGATTACTCGGCGACGCCGGCTGCGACCTCGGCCTCGGTCCAGTAGCCCGAGTCGATCAGCAGGGACTGGATGTTGTCGCTGACGACGATGTCGGACTCGAGCAGGAACGACGGGACGACCTTCTCGCCGTTGTCGTAGGTCTCGGTGTCGTTCGCCTCGGGCTTGTCACCGTCGGCGAAGGACTCCGCAGCGGTCACGGCCTGGGAGGCCAGCTTGCGGGTGTCCTTGAAGATGGTGGCGTACTGCACGCCGTCGGCGATCATCTTCACCGAGGCGATCTCCGCATCCTGACCGGAGACGACGGGCAGGCCCGCCTCGATGGTCGAGCCGTAGCCCGCGTTCTCGAGGGCGGTGATGATGCCGCGCGACAGTCCGTCGTAGGGGGAGAGCACACCGTCGAGCTGCTTCGAGCCGCCGTCGTAGGTGCTGGTCAGCAGGTCCTCCATGCGCTTCTGCGCGACGGCCGGGTCCCAGCGCAGCGTCGACACGGTGTCGAAGTCCTTCTGGCCCGAGCCGATGGTCAGGCGACCGTCGTCGAGGTAGGGCTTCAGGGTGTCCATCGCGCCGTCGAAGAAGAATCCGGCGTTGTTGTCGTCGGGCGAACCGGCGAACACCTCGATGATCTTCTTGTCGGCGAGGTCGGTCTCCTTGCCGTCGGCGTCGAGGTATCCGAGACCCTGCAGCAGGCTCTGCGCCTGCTGCACGCCGACGTTGTAGTTGTCGAACGTGACGTAGAAGTCGACGTTCTTGGTGCCGTTGATCAGCCGGTCGTAGGCGATGACCGGGATGCCCTTGCTGGCGGCGTTGTCGAGCTGGGTCGCCAGCGCGGTGCCGTCGATCGACGCGACGATGAGGATGTCGGCGCCGTTGGTGATCATCTGGTCGAGCTGCTGCTGCTGACGCGGGATGTCGTCGTTCGCGAACTGGAGGTCGACCTCGTAGCCGAGCTCCTCGAGCTGGGACTTGACGGCGTCGCCGTCGGCGATCCAGCGCTCGGAGGTCTCGGTCGGCATGGCGACGCCGACGAGGATGTCCTCTGCGGCGCCGTCACCGCCGGAGCCGGAGCCGGGCTCGGCGCTGCTGGAGCATGCGGCAAGACCCAGAGCCAGGGCGAAGGCGCCGGTGGCCGCGAAGGTGCGCAGGACGGTGTTTCTCATTGCGATCTCTCTTCCTCGAAAGGTGGCTTGATGCGGCGGACTGCACTGTCGTCTCCGGGAAACGCTGACGCCGCTCTCGGAGCATTGCATATTGAGGTGCCTGCGGACAAATAAATCTGTGGCGCCTGCGAACAAATTAACCGATTCGATATCATTCCGGAAGCCGAGCAACGCAGAGGTGATCTCGATGGCTGAACCGCTTCTGCGGATGACGGGCGTGACGAAGCGATTCCGCGGCGTCGTCGCGCTCTCCGGCGTCTCCATCGACGTCCACCGTGGCGAGGTGCACGCGATCTGCGGCGAGAACGGCGCCGGCAAGTCCACGCTGATGGAGATCATCAGCGGCGTCCACCCGCACGGCAGCTTCGAGGGGACGATCGAGCTCGAGGGCCGCCAGGTCGCGTTCCGCTCCCTCGCCGACAGCGAGGCCGAGGGGATCGTCATCGTGCACCAGGAGCTGGCGGTCGTGCCGCAGCTCACAGTCGCCGAGAACATCTTCCTCGGCAACGAGGTCACCCGCCACGGGCTGCTCGACCGGGATGCCGCGAATCGGCGCGCGGCCGCGGTGATGGCGCGCGTCGGCCTGGACGAGAGCCCCGCCGCGCGCACCGGCGACCTCGGCATCGGCAAGCAGCAGCTCGTCGAGATCGCGAAGGCGCTCGCCAAGGACGTGCGCCTGCTGATCCTCGACGAGCCCACTGCGGCGCTCGGCCGGGACGATTCCGACCGGCTGCTGGCGCTCGTGCAGCAGCTCAGCGCCCAGGGCATCACCTGCGTGCTCATCTCGCATCGACTTCACGAGGTGCTGCGGGTCGCTGACCGCATCACCGTCATCCGTGACGGGGCGACGATCGAGACGATGCGCACCGACGATCCGGAGACAGACGAGCGGCGGATCATCCGCGCGATGGTGGGTCGGCCGCTGGACGACCTGTTCCCGCCGCGCGAGCCCGACATCGGTGAAGAGCTCTTCCGGCTCGAGAACTGGACCGTCCACCATCCGGCCGACCCCACCCGCGTCGTCGTCGACGACGTGCATCTGACCGTGCGCTCCGGGGAGATCATCGGGATCGCGGGGCTCATGGGAGCAGGGCGCACGGAGCTCGCGATGAGCGTGTTCGGCAGATCGTACGGCTCGGTCATCACCGGCGCGGCATACAAGCGCGGGCAGCCCATCGAGCTGCGCTCGGTGCGCGAGGCGATCCGCAACGGCATCGTCTACGCCCCTGAGGACCGTCGACGCGACGGGCTCAACCTGCTCGCCAGCGTGCAGTCGAACGTGTCCGCGGCAGCGCTGGGACGACTCTCCGAGCACGGTCTCGTCGACGACGTGCGCGAGCGCAAGGTCGCCGAGGCGTACCGGTACAAGCTCAACATCAAGGCGCCGAGCGTCGCGTCGCGGACGGGAGCGCTCTCCGGCGGGAACCAGCAGAAGATCGTCCTGTCGAAGTGGATCTTCACCAACCCCGACGTCCTCATCCTCGACGAGCCGACCCGAGGGATCGACGTGGGCGCGAAGTACGAGATCTACGGGTTCATCAACGAGCTGGCCGCGCAGGGGAAGGCGATCATCGTCATCTCGTCGGAGCTGCCCGAGGTCATCGGGCTCTCCGACCGCATCTACACCCTCGCGCATGGGCGGATCACCGCCGAGATCGCGCGACGCGATGCCACCCAGGAGCTGCTCATGTCGCACATGGCGGTCGAACGAGCATGATCGACGACCTCCCCGCGGTCAGCCGCGGAGCATCGCCCGCACCTGTCGCCGTGACGCGCACGACGAACGAGGACGTGCGGGCGCAGAACCTCTCCGCGGTGCTGCACCTCGTGCATGCCGCCGGTCCGCAGTCGCGATCCGAGATCGGTGCCGTCACGGGGCTGAACCGCTCGACGGTGACCGCTCTCGTGCAGGAGCTGCTGGATCTGCGCCTGGTGCGGGAGGAGTCGGTCAAACCCACCGGGCGCGTCGGGCGTCCGTCCCTCGGCGTCGCCGCCGACGACGACGTCGTGGCGCTGAGCATCGTCGTCGATCCACGCGCGATCTCCGTGGCGCTGGTCGGGCTCGGATCGGCGGTGCACTCGCGGGTGCGGCACGATCTGGCATCCCCGCCGAGCCCGCGGCGGTTCGCGCACGTGGTGGCCTCGCTCGTCGACGGGATGCGGGCCGACATCGATCGGCACTATCGGCTGGTCGGCGCGGGGGTCGCGGTGCCGGGGCTCGTCGATTCGCGGGGCACGGTGCTGCTCTCGCCGCCGCTGAGCTGGCGGCGCGAGCAGCTCGCGCATCGCCTCGGCGACGTGCTTCGGATGCCCGTGGCCGTGGGCAACGATGCGAGCGTGGGCGCGATGGCCGAGACGCGCTTCGGTGTGGCCCGCGGGGTGCGCAACGTGCTCTACCTGAGCGGGTCGATGAGCGGCATCGGCGGCGGCCTCGTGATCGATGGATCACTGCTGCGGGGCACCTCGGGCTTCGCCGGCGAATTCGGTCACACCGTGGTCAACCCCTCCAGCGTCCTGTGCAGCTGCGGGCGGCGCGGATGCCTGCAGGTGGAGGTGAACCCCGCCACCGTGCTCGCCCTCCTCGGTCGCCGCGGGCTCGACGAGGACGAGCTCGACATCGAGCTGAGCGTCGCGCGCGACCCGGTCGTGCTCGCCGAGGTCGCCAGGCAGGTCGATGTGCTCTCGGTGGCGCTGACGAACTTCGTCAACGCGTTCGCACCCGAGATGGTCGTGCTCTCCGGCTACCTGGGCGTGCTGCTGGCCACCAGCCGCGAGCGGCTCTCCGAGGCGGTGCGCCTGCATCCGGTGGGGTCGGAGGGTCGCACCGTGCGACTCGAGCGCGCCCGCATGCGCTCGCACCTCATGCAGATCGCGCCCGCCGAGCTGGCCTTCGAGGGCGTGCTGAACGATCCGTCCGCCGCGGGATCGCAGCTCTGATCCGGGAGACCCGCCGGCTTCGCCGCGTGTGAGGATGGAGTGATGGCTGCCCAGAAGAACTGGCGTGTGCGTCTGGTCGAGGCGATCCGCGTCGACGCCGCATCGCGACCGGAGACCCAGGCTATCCTCTCGGTCGACGAGATGTATGCCCGGCGCGTGATCGAGCTCGCGATGCGCATCGCGGAGTCGCTCATCGCCGTCGGCGCGGCGGCGAACGAGGTCGTGCTCTCCGCGACGCGTGTGGCAGCCGCGCTCGGCATCCGCCCGGTGCATGTCGACATCACCTTCAACTCGATCGCGGTGTCGTACCAGGGCGGCGAGTCCGATCCGCCCTTCACGGCGATCCGCGTGGTGCGCGCGCCCGTTCCCGACCACGCGAAGCTGCAGCAGCTGCAGGCGCTCGTGGTCGACATCGAGGCGGGGCTGGCCCTGCCCGAGGCGCGGGTGCGCTTCCATGCCATCCGGCGCATGCCTTTCCGATACCGCCCGACCGTGATCGTGCTCGCGCAGGGGCTGCTCGCCGTCGGCGTCTGCCTGCTCTATGGAGCGTCGTGGATCACCACGCTCATCGCGTTCCTCGCCGCGTGCGGGGCTGCGCTCACGCAGCGGTGGATGGCCCGGATGCACGTGCCGTTCTTCTTCTCGCAGGCGGCAGGGGCGCTGGTGGTCACGGCCTTCGCCGCAGCCGCGAACGTGCTGCGCAGCCAGGGCGTCGCGCCCTTCGACCAGGCCGGCGTCGCCGTGATCGTCGCCGCCGGGATCGTGCTCATGCTCGCCGGGATGTCGGTCGTCGGAGCCGCGCAGGACGCGATCGACGGCTTCGCGCTCACCGCGGGCGGACGCATCCTGGATCTGGCGCTGCTCACCCTCGGCGTCGTGGTGGGCATCGTGGGCGGAGTGGCCCTCGCGCAGCGGCTGGGGATCGGCTTCACGCTCTCGACCGAGCCGCCGGCACTCGGCCCCGGCTCGATGCAGGTGGCGGGTGTCGTGCTGATCGCCGTGACCGTGGCGGTGTGGAACGGCGCGACGACGCGCACGATCCTCGTCTCGGCGGTGCTCGGCGCGATCGCGTGGGGCGGGTTCAGCGCGGGCGCGGCCGGCGGGTTGGGCGTGCCCATCGCCAGTGCGGCCGGCGCGCTGATCGCGAGCTTCGTGGGCACGCTCATCGCGCACCGACTGCACGTGCCGTCCATCGCGGTGACCACCGCCGCCATCGTCCCCATGGTTCCCGGCTCTGTCGTGTACCGCGGACTGCTGGGGATCGTCGAGGCGCAGGACGACCCGATCTCGCTGATCCTCGGCTTCGCCGACCTGCTGCAGGCGGGCGCGGTGGGACTGGCCCTGGCATCCGGTGCGTCCCTCGGTCTCGTCCTCGGCGCGCCCGTGCGCGACACGCTGCAGAGTGTCGTGCGCCGCCGCGGGCGCATCCGCTAGCCGCGGGCGTCCAGTCGCGCGCTCCGAGCCGCAGGCGCGGAGCAGTGGGGGCGGACGCCGATATGCTGGCTTCCGCCCCATCGCGGCGACGAGGAGGAACCCGTGAGCGACGCCACCGGAGCCGGCGCCGATGCCCCCGATTCCCTCGACCGCATCGCCGCCGACCTTCTCGCCCTCAAAGAGGCGAATCCGATCTCGTACGCCGAGATCGGACGGCGGATCGGCGAGCAGCGGGTCGCCCGCGGCGTTCCCGCGGCGGCCGCCTACCCGCCGCGCAGCACGGTCTACGACGTGTTCCGCGCCGGCCGCACCCGGATCGACCCCGAGCTGCTGCGCGACATCGTGACCGCCCTCGGAGGGGACGAGGCCGAGGTGGAGCGGTGGGCGCAGCGCGCCCGACAGCTCCGACGCCCGACGGAGCCGACCGCCAGACAGCGCGTGGCGCCGACGGCGCCGCCCGTCGCGGTGTCCGCTCCGGCGGACATCGATCGGTTCCCGGGCGCGCAGCAGCCGCGCTGGTGGAGCCCTTACCTGCTCCTGCTCGGATGCGTCGTCTTGAACCTCCTGGGGATCGTGGTCGTGCAGGCCCTGCACCTGCCGATCTATCTCGACATGGCGGGCACCGCCACCGCCTCGATCATCCTCGGCCCGTGGCACGGGGCCGTCGTCGCGACGGCGGGCAACCTCCTCGGCTTCGCTGTCGGCGCTCCCGGTGCCGCCCCCTACGCCCTCGTGAATCTGGCGGGAGCACTCGTCTGGGGATACGGTGTCCGGCGCTGGCGGATGGGCGACGGGATCGGGCGCTTCTTCGCCCTGAACCTCCTCGCCGCCACCGCTTGCTCTCTGGTCGGCGCCCCTCTCGGCGTCTTCCTCTTCGGCGGCCTCAGCGGACACGGCTCCGACACGGTCACCGAGTCGATCGTGACGATGGGGCTGCCGTTGATCGCCGCGGCCTTCTCCTCGAACATCCTGACCTCGGTGATCGACAAGGTGCTGACCGGCTTCATCGCGCTGATGGCGTTCGTCTGGCTGCACCGGGCGGCGGGCTTCCCCGCCTCGCACATGCCGCTCGTCGAGCGTCTGAGCGCCACTCCCGGGCATCCGCCCCCGTCCGCGCGCCTCTGATCCGACTCCACGCCGTCGCGCTCGTCGACGGTGGGCGACGGTGGCGCGGGTACCGCATAGCCTTGAGGTGATGGCACATCTACTTGGGGCCGAGGCCCTGCACCTGGAGTATCCGACCAAGGTCGTCCTCGATGCGGTGACGGTCGGAATCGACGAGGGCGATCGCATCGGCATCGTCGGCCGCAACGGCGACGGCAAGTCGACCCTCATGAAGCTGCTCGCGGGTGTCCTCGAGCCGGATTCGGGACGGGTGACCCGCCGCGGTGGCCTGCGTGTGGGTGTGCTGGAGCAGCAGGACAGCCTCGACGACGACATGAGCATCGGGCAGGCGGTCGTCGGCGATCGGCTGGAGCACGAATGGGCCGGCGACGCCCGCACCCGTGACGTGATCGCGGGGCTCCTGACCGACCTGCCATGGGAGGCGCGGATCGGATCGCTCTCGGGCGGTCAGCGGCGTCGTGTGCAGCTCGCGCAGCTGCTCATCCAGGACTGGGACCTGATCTTCGCCGACGAGCCCACCAACCACCTCGACGTCGAGGCGATCACCTGGCTCGCGGCGCACTTCAAGGGCCGCTGGCCGAAGAACGCCGGCGCGCTGCTGGTCGTCACGCACGACCGCTGGTTCCTCGATGAGATCTGCACGGCGACGTGGGAGGTGCACGACCGCATCGTCGAGCCGTTCGAAGGCGGCTACGCCGCATACATCCTGCAGCGCGTCGAGCGCGACCGGATGGCCGCGGCATCCGAGGCGAAGCGGCAGAACCTCGCCCGCAAGGAGCTCGCCTGGCTGCGCCGCGGAGCACCCGCGCGCACGAGCAAGCCGAAGTTCCGCATCGACGCCGCGAACGCCCTGATCGCCGACGTGCCGCCCATCCGCGACTCCGTCTCACTGCAGTCGCTGGCCGTGTCACGTCTGGGCAAGGATGTGGTCGATCTGCTCGACGCCGGGGTCTCGTACGGCGAGAAGACCGTTCTGCAGGACGTCGAGTGGCGCATCGCGCCCGGTGAGCGCACCGGCATCCTCGGTGTCAACGGCGCCGGCAAGTCCACTCTCCTCGGACTCGTCTCGGGTGACGTCGAGCCCACCAACGGACGGGTCAAGCGAGGCAAGACCGTGCAGGTGCGCACCCTCACCCAGCGCACCTCGGAGCTCGAGCAGCACTGGAACGATCCCGTGCGCACGGTCATCGAGGGTCTGCGCACCTCGTACACGTTCGGCAGCGGATCGAAGGCGGCAGAGCTCACGCCCGGGCAGCTGCTCGAGCGCCTCGGCTTCACGTCGGCGCAGCTGTCGACCCCGGTGCGGGATCTCTCGGGCGGTCAGCAGCGCCGACTGCAGCTGCTGCTCGTGCTGCTCGACCAGCCGAACGTGCTCATCCTCGACGAGCCGACCAACGACATGGACACCGACATGCTCGCCGCCATCGAGGACCTCCTCGACTCGTGGCCCGGCACCCTGCTCGTGGTCAGCCACGACCGGTACTTCCTCGAGCGGGTCACCGATCAGCAGTACGCCGTGCTGCGCGGACGGCTGCGGCACCTCCCCGGCGGGATCGACGAGTACCTGCGGCTGCGCGATCTGGAGAGGCGCGAGCAGGCGGGCTCATCCGCCGCGGGAACCGGCGGATCCGGCGCACCGGGCGCTGCGGCGAAGGCATCCGGACTGGACGGGGCCGCGCGCCGTGCGGTCGAGAAGGAGATCGCCGCGCTCGAGCGACGCATGCAGAAGCTCAACGACCAGATCGATCGCGCCCGGCACGCGCTCGCCGATCACGATCAGGCGGACTACACGGGTCTGGGGGAGCGGATGCAGCGGATCCAGGCTCAGCAGGGCGAGGTCGAGGAGCTCGAGCTGCGCTGGTTCGAGCTTACCGAAGATCTCGGCTGAGCTCTGCCCGCGGTCTGGATCACCGCCCGATCGCGTACCAGATCAGCAGCATCGTGACGACGAAGCCGCAGCCGTAGTTGATCCACAGGAAGTGCCGCCAGCCGCGGTTCGCCGCACCGGATTCGGCATCCGACACCGAATGGTAGGGCGCTGCCGCCCACAGGTACGGCAGCGCAAGCGCCGCGGCGAGCGCACCGGGGAATCCGGTGAAGAGCATGAGCACTCCCGCTGCTGCCCAGCAGGCCAGCGCCAGCCGGACGGTGCGAGCGGCGCCCAGAGCCGTGGCGATCGACGAGATGCCCCCCTCACGGTCGGGCACCACATCCTGCACGGCACCGAACGCGTGGCTCGCCACACCCCAGAGGAAGAAGGCGGTCAGCACCGCGACGAGGCCCGGGGTGGCCGCCCCGCCGGCGAGCGCGAATCCGTACACCGCCGGGCTCACGAAGTGGATGCTGGAGGTGATCGAGTCGAGCACCGGCACCTCTTTGAAGCGGAACGGCGGCGCCGAGTACGCGACGACGGCGAACAGGCTGATCGCCAGGATCAGCCACGACAGGGGCGAGCCGAGCACGATCAGCGCGACGACGAACGGTGCACTGAGCACGATCGAGCTCACCAGGACCGTGCGGTGCCGCTGCGGCGACAGCAGAGCCCCCTCGACTCCGCCCTTGCGGGGGTTCGCGAGGTCGGAGGCGTAGTCGAACACGTCGTTGATCCCGTACATCGCGAGGTTGTACGGCACGAGGAAGAACAGCGTGCCGATCACCCAGCGGGCGTCCAGCGTGCCCGCGACGAGCAGGTACGCTGCCGCGAACGGGTAGGCCGTGTTGATCCAGCTGAGCGGCCGCGATGCGGCCAGCAGATCACCGATCATCGGCACGCTCCCTTCGCAGCCGCGACCACAGCGCGGGCAGCAGGATCACCGCGGCGAGCGGATAGGCGAAGTCCTCGAGCGGGGCTTCGCCGATCCGGATGCCCGAGATGTGCGCGCTCGAGTAGTCGAACAGGCCGACGGCGATCATCAGATTGTCGAACACCGCGGTGAGCAGCAGGAGAGCGG
This sequence comes from Microbacterium sp. NPDC077391, assembly GCF_040686955.1. NCBI lineage: Bacteria > Bacillati > Actinomycetota > Actinomycetes > Micrococcales > Microbacteriaceae > Microbacterium > Microbacterium sp. NPDC077391. Next base: position 123,531 of record NZ_JBFBMI010000005.1, on the reverse strand, counting down.
CCACCGCGACGAGCAGCGACGCGGCCGACGGCATCCGGTCGCGCCTGCGCACCACCAGCGCGATCGCGCCGGCCGCGAGGAGGAAGCCCGCGCACAGCAGCACGTAGCTCATGCGTCCGCCTTCCGACGCGCGGCGAGCACCTTCTGGGCGCCGCAGACGAGCACCATGGTCAGCTCGCACAGGAACAGCAGGAAGATCGGCTCCTCGATCGGCAGCTCGGGGGCGAGCAGGATGCCCGTGGCGAACTCGCCCTCGTCACGGAAGAAGATCCCGAGGCCGATCCCGGCCAGATCCCAGAGCAGGAAGAACACGGTGCCGATGAGCAGCACGAGCACCGCCCGTCCCGGATCGCGGCCGAGGAAGAGCCGGTGGCGCACATCGAGCAGCACCATTCCGGCGAGCGACACGAGCAGCGCGATCAGGTAGCCCGCGCTCACAGCGGCTCCGCCAGCGGACCGGCCGAGACGTCTCCGCGCAGACGCTTGACGACCAGCTCGGCGCTGATCAGGCACATCGGCAGGCCGATGCCGGGGATGGTCGTGGCGCCGGCGTACAGCAGCCCGTCGACCTTCGACGACGTGTTGGCGCCGCGCAGGAATGCACTCTGTCGCAGCGTGTGCGCGGGCCCCAGCGCGCCACCGCGCCACGCCCCGAAGTCGCTCTCGAAGTCGGCGGGGCCGATCGTGCGGCGCACGACGATGCGCTCCCGGAGGTCGGGGATGTCGCACCAGGCGGCGATCTGGTCGATCGCCGCGTCCGCCGCGCGCTCGACGCGCTCGTCACCGGCGCCGTCGACGCCCCCGGCGCCGATCGACGTGTCCGCGGGCACGGGGATGAGCACGAAGAGGTTCTCGTGACCGTCGGGCGCGACCTGGTCGGTCGCGCTCGGCCTGCAGACGTACAGCGATGCGGGATCGGGGATGCGCTTGCCTTCGCCGCGGCGGCCCCTGCCGTAGATCGCGTCGAATCCCTCTTCCCACTGCTTGGTGAACAGCAGCGTGTGGTGCGCCAGCTGCGGCAGCTCTCCGCGCACGCCGAGCAGTGCGAGCACCGCACCGGGGCCAGGGTCGCGCCCCTCCCACCACCGGTCCGATCTCGTGCGGTGCTCGGGGTCGAGCAGCTGCTGCTCGGTGACGTGCAGGTCGGCGGTCGACACGACGACGTCCGCGGGCAGGTGCTCGCGGGTGCCGTCCGAGAGCTCGATGTCGACCCCCGTGGCTGCGCCGCCGTCGACCGCGATGCGGCGGGCACGGCATCCGGTGCGGATGTCGACGCCCTCGGCTCTCGCCACCCGGGCGATGGCCTCGATCACGGCGGCGAAGCCGCCGCGCGGGTAGAGCACGCCCTGACCGATGTCGAGGTGGCTCATCAGGTGGTACATGCCTGGCGCCTTGGCGGGCGAGGTGCCGAGGAAGACCGCCGGATACCCGAGCACCTGCTGCACGCGCGGCTCGCGGCTGTGGCGCCGGATGCGTCGGTCGAGGGGCTCCGCGAGCAGTCGCGTCAGGGTCGGGAGTCCGCGCAGCGTGCGCGGCGTGAGCAGCGGACGCAGGGACTCGTACGTGCTGTACAGGAACGTCGAGGTCGCGAGATCGTAGGTGTCCGCAGCGGAGGCGAGGTAGCGGTCGAGGCGCTGCTCGGCATCCGGATCGAGAGCGACGAGAGCGTCTCGTGCGCCCTCGGCGGGCAGGTCGAACGGGTCGTGGTCGTCTTCGAAGTAGACCCGGTAGGCCGGGTCGAGTCGCACGAGGTCGAGCTGCTCGGCCGACGAGGTGCCGAGCAGACGGAAGAAGTGATCGAACACCTCGGGCATCAGGTACCACGAGGGGCCGGTGTCGAAGCGGAACCCGCCGGACTCCCAGCTGCCGGCGCGGCCGCCGAGGTCGTCCCGCGCCTCGACGAGTGTGACCGACGCGCCCTCCCGAGCGAGCAGTGCGGCGGTGGCGAGGCCGGAGATGCCTCCGCCGATGACGACGGCGCGTCTCATGCTGTGGTCCTTCCCGCTGCCGCGTTCGCCAGGATGCCGAGCTTGCGGCCCAGCGGCACGGAGACGCGAGTGGTGCGGAGCGCTGCTGCCGGAGTCTCGCGCAGCTGCTCGTTGAGGCGACCGAAGAGCGCGGCCGCTGCTGTCGTCGCCCGGCGGGACCCGCGCGGCAGCCGCGCGATCGCCTCGCGTGCGACGGCGAGATCCTCGGCGATCTCGTCGACCACCGCCGCCTTGTCGCGGTCGGTGAAGGTCTGCGGGTCCAGTCCCGGGATGTACGAGCGGCCCAGCCGCCCCGCGTCGTCGGCCAGATCGCGCAGGAAGTTCACCTTCTGGAACGCGGCGCCCAGGCGCCGCGCGCCCTCCTCGAGCCGGTCGTCGAGTGTGAATCCCGGCTGCTCGAGGGCGAACACCCGAAGGCACATCGAGCCCACCACCTCGGCCGAGCCGTGGATGTAGCGACGGTACTGCTCGTGATCGAAGCGCGCGTGCTCGGTGGCGTCCATGCGCATCGACTCGAAGAACGGCCGCACGAGGTCGGCGCCGATCCCGGTCCGTCGCGCCGTGGTGGCGAACGCGTGCACGACGAGGTTCGCGCTGAACCCGCAGGCCATGGCGCGCAGGGTGTCCTGTTCCAGGGCGTCGAGGATCGCGAGCACCTCGGGGCGCTGCAGTCCCGCCTCCGCGGCCGGGCCGTCGACGATCTCGTCTGCCACGCGGACGAGCGCGTACACGTCGGCGATGCCGCCGCGCACCTCGCGCGGCAGCAGGCGGCTCGCGTAGCCGAACGAGGTGGAGTACCCGCTGATCACGTGCGCCGAGGCCGCGTGCGCCGTGCGCGTGTAGAGGTCGAGTGCGCTCGCCGCCCTCACGACTGCCGCTCCGCGCAGCGCTCGGCGATCTGCGCCAGCTCTGTGCGCAGCCCCGTGGGCAGCGGCGCGATGGCGATCGCATGCAGGACGTCGTGCAGCACGCCGTCGATGACCCGCTGCATCCGCTCGACCGCGCCGCAGGCGATCAGCGCGGCGCGAAGCCGGTCTGCGTCGGACGCGTCGAGCGGCGCCCGGCCGAACAGCGGGCGCACGGCCTCCCATTCGGCGGTGCCCTCCGCGAACGCGACGAGCAGGGTGCGCTTGCCCTCGCGCAGGTCTCCGATGACGCTCTTGCCCGTGCTGCTCTCGGCGCCGAAGACGCCCAGAGCGTCATCGCGCAGCTGGTACAGCAGCCCCAGCCGGGACCCGATCCAGTCCAGGGCGTCCACGACCTGGTCGGTGGCGCCGGCGAGCAGCGCCCCCACCCGCAGCGGGGCGGCGAACGAGTACGCGGCGGTCTTCTGCTCGATCATCTTCAGGATGTCGGCCTGCTCGGCGTGCATGACGCCCTTCGCGTAACCCACATCGGCGTGCTCTCCCGCCGCGGTCAGGATCAGCGCGTCGCCGATCACCCGGTGCAGGGTCGCGGCCACCGGATGCGCGATGTCGGCGACGAGCACGTGCGCACCGCTGATCAGCAGATCGCCGGCCAGCACGGCTGATGCCTCACCCCAGGCCATCGCGGTGTCCGGATCGTGGCCGTCGTCGAGTGCGGCGGCCGCGAACCTGCCGGCGAGATTCGGCTTCCCGCGGCGCACGAGGTCGCGGTCGAGCACGTCGTCGTGAAGGAGAAGAGCGGTGTGCAGCACCTCGAAGGCCGCTGCGGCGCGCAGCGCCGAGTCCTCCTCCACACCGCCGAGGCTCTCGTGGGCGAGCAGCAGCAGCCGGGGCCGCAGGCGCTTGCCGCCCTGGGTGGCGTCCGCCGCGCGACGCCACAGGTCGCCGTATCGCCCACCCATGTCATCGGCGCGGGTGATCCGGTCGGCGAAGAATCTGTCGATGATCTCGTCGAGTCGTGGATCCACGGCCGTCTCGAGTCTCATGCGACGCTCCGCCAGGCGGCGGCGTGGATGGTTCCGGCGGTGGCCGACAGCTGCTGCGCCTGCAGGACGAGCCAAGGGCTGAACGCCCACGGTGCCGCGGTCAGCGCTGCGGCGAGATCCTCCGGGCTCACCCAGCGGACGTCCATCACCTCGGCGGGGTTCAGCTCCGGCTCGCCGACGGCGCGAGCGGTGTAGACCGGGCAGATCTCGTTCTCGATGATGCCCGAGGCATCCACCGCCCGGTAGCGGAAGTCCGGCAGCTCGAGCTCCACGTCGGCGATGCGCAGACCCAGTTCCTCCTGCGCGCGACGCTGGACCGCGTCGGGAATCGCCTCGAACGGCCCCGGGTGCCCGCAGAACGCGTTGGTCCATGTGCCGGGCCAGGCGCGCTTGGTCAGCGCCCGTCGGGTCAGCAGCAGGCGCCCGTCGTCGTCGCGCACATGGCAGGAGAATGCGAGGTGCAGCGGGGTCGCCTCATGGTGCACTTCGTCCTTGCGGGCGACGCCGCTGGGATTTCCGTCGTCGTCGAGAAGGATCACGCGCTCGGGGGACTGGGTCACTTCGGCCTCCTGTGTATTCGCTAGACAGGCTAGCTTTCAACTCACGAGATATCCACATCCGGACGTAAAATCGACACCATGCCGAAACTCACGCGGTCCGGTTCGCCGGCTCCGGTCCTGCACGACCCGCGCCTCAACGACCCGGCGCAGGAACTCGTGCGCACCGGCGATCTCGCCCCGGCGGACCTGGAGAGCGTCCTCGAGGTGCTCGAGTCCATGCGCCGCTGGCGCCAGGCCGAGCGCGAGAACAGGGAGGCGTCGCAGCGGTACATGCGCCTGGGGGCGAGCGACATGAGGGCGCTGCGCATGCTGATCGCCGCGGGAAACCAGAAGCTGCCGATGACGCCGAGCGCGATGGCGGGGCAGCTCGGCATCTCCGCCGCCTCCACGACCAAACTGCTCGACCGTCTGGAACGCGGCGGCCATGTCGTGCGTCGCGCGCACCCCGACGACCGCCGCAGCCTGGTCATCGAGGTGACCGAGGAGACCCGCCATGCCGCGCGCGCGACGGTCGGTCGCGAGCACGCCAGGCGCTTCGATGTCATCGCCGCGCTCAGCCCGGAGCAGCGCCGCACGGTGGCCGACTTCTTCGACGCCATGGCGGCCACCGCCGAGCGTGACGCTGTGTGACGAGCCGATTCTGAGCGGGCGCCGGCGGCCGCGTACGTTTTCGGAGTCCCCCACGAGAGGAAGAACCCGAAAATGTCCCGCCGCTTCACCACCCTCGCCGCTGCAGCCGCAGCGGCCGTCCTCGTCACCGGTCTCGCCGGCTGCGCCTCCGCCGACGCGGGAGACGCCGGATCCGACGGCGCCGACGACACCGTCAAGATCGGCGTGGTCGGTAAGAGCGACCCGCAGTGGGCCGCGTTCGAGAAGGCGGCGAAGGCGGAGGGCATCGACATCGAGCTCGTCGACTTCGGGTCCTACGAGCTTCCCAACCCGGCGCTCACCGAGGGCGAGATCGACCTCAACCAGTTCCAGCATGTGATCTACCTCGCCCAGTACAACGAGGCGTCCGGCGAGGATCTGGCGGCCATCGGATCCACGCAGACCTACCCGCTCGGCCTGTACTCGTCGAAGTACGACGACGTCGACGACATCGCGGAGGGCGACACCGTCGCCGTGCCCGACGACGCCTCCAACCAGGCGCGCGGTCTGCTCGTTCTGCAGTCGGCCGGACTCATCGAGCTCAAGGACGGCGGCTCGCCGTTCTCCGATCTCTCCGACATCGACGAGGCGAAGTCCAAGGTCAAGGTGACCGCGCTGGAGGCGGCGCTGACTCCGGAGGCTCTGCCCGATGTCGCCGCGGCCATCATCAACAACGACTTCGTCGAGGAGGCGGGTCTTGAGTTCGACGACGCGCTGTTCACCGATGACGCGTCCGACCCGGCCGCCGCCCCCTACGTGAACATCTTCGCCTCCCGTGCGGAAGACGTCGACAACGAGACCTACCTGAAGCTCATCGAGATCTTCCAGACCGACGAGGCCGTGCAGAAGGGCCTCGCCGAGTCGTCGGGCGGAACCGGTGTGACCGTGCAGCTCTCCCAGGAGGAGCTGGCCAAGACGCTGACGACCGTCCAGAAGGACGTCGCGGACAACAGCTGATCTCCTGAGAGAATCGGGCAGTGCGAGGCGCGCTGCCCGATTCTCCGTTTCCGGGCGCTGCGCCCGCCCCCTCCTCCCACCCGAAACCGGAGTGCACCCATGCCGATCGTCTCGCTCGAGAACGTGTCGAAGCGATACCCGTCCCCGCAGCGCGCGGGAGACCAGGTCACCGCGGTCGACGACGTCACCCTGCACATCGAGAAGGGAGACGTCTACGGCATCATCGGCTACTCGGGGGCAGGCAAGTCCACCCTCGTGCGACTCATCAACGCCCTCGAGCCGGCGACCGAGGGGCGCATCACGGTCGACGACGTCGAGGTCACCGCGCTCTCCGAGCGGGAGCTGCGAGCGGTCCGCACCGGCATCGGCATGATCTTCCAGCAGTTCAACCTCTTCTCGGCCAAGACCGTGCGCGCCAACATCGCGTATCCGCTGAAGCTCGCCGGCTGGTCCAAGGCCGACATCGACGCCCGCGTCGCCGAGCTGCTCTCGTTCGTCGGTCTCAGCGACAAGGCGCGCTCGTACCCCGAGCAGCTCTCGGGCGGTCAGAAGCAGCGTGTCGGGATCGCCCGCGCCCTCGCGACCCGACCCGCCATCCTGCTCGCCGACGAGGCCACCAGCGCGCTCGACCCCGAGACCACGCACGAGGTGCTCGCCCTGCTCAAACGGGTCAACGAGGAGCAGGGCGTCACCATCGTGGTCATCACGCACGAGATGGATGTGATCCAGACGATCGCGACGAAGGTCGCCGTCATGGACAGGGGGCGGGTGATCGAGCAGGGGGATGTGTTCGAGGTGTTCTCGGCGCCCCGGCATCCGGCATCGCAGCGCTTCGTCGGAACCGTGGTCAAGGGCATCCCCTCCCCGGCGGAGCGCGCGGTGCTGCGCGAGCGCCACCGCGGTCGGCTCGTGACGTTCTCGTTCCGCGACGGCGGGCCGTCGCAGGCCCAGCTGTTCGTCGACCTGGCGGAGGCGGGGCTGGAGTTCGAGCTCGTGTTCGGCGGCATCAACGACATCCGCGGGCGGGCGTTCGGCCACCTGACTCTCGCCATCCGTGGTGAGCAGAAGCGGATCGACGACGTGCTCGTCGGCATCGGTCGCACGGTCGATGTGACTGACATCGATCGGGAGGAGGAGCGCTGATGGATCGTCTCGTCGAACTCGCCCCGGAGTTCTGGCAGGCAGCGGTCGAGACGCTGTACATGGTGTCGCTGACGCTGCTGTTCGGCGGGGTCCTCGGCGGCCTGATCGGAGTGGGCCTCTACCTCGCCCGGCCGGGCGGGATGCTGCAGAACCGCGCCGTGTCGTTCGTGCTGAACCTGTTCATCAACTTTTTCCGGCCGATCCCGTTCGTGATCCTCATCACCGTGCTGATCCCGTTCTCGCGCTTCGTCGTGGGCAGCGGCATCGGCACCAACGCCGCGATCGTGGCGCTCGTGGTCGCCTCGATGTTCGCCATCGGGCGCATCGTCGAGCAGCACCTGGTCGGGGTCTCGCCGGGGGTCATCGAGGCCGCGCGCGCGATGGGCGCCGGACCATGGCGCACGCTGTTCACCGTCGTCATCCCGGAGGCGCTGGGCCCGCTCGTGCTGGGCTACACGTTCGTCATCGTCGCGCTCATCGACATGACGGCGATGGCGGGGTACATCGGCGCGGGCGGCCTGGGCAACTTCGCCCTCACGTACGGGCGTCGCCAGTTCGAGCCGGTCGTGATGTGGGCGGCGGTGCTGCTGATCGTCGTGTTCGTGCACTTCGCGCAGTCGCTCGGCACGTACCTCGCCCGGCGGATCATGCGGCGCTGACACGACGCGGACGAGAGCGGCCGAGCACGGCGTCAGCCGCGCGGGGCGTCCTGCAGGACCCGGCGCGTGACGAACTCGCACGGGGCCCCGGTCAGCGGATCGACGAAGCGCAGCTCGCGCGCGAGCAGCTGCAGCGGCCGCGTGAAGTCGTCCGGCGCCTCGGGCAGCAGTGTCGGGTAGAAGCCGTCGTTCAGGATGCCCGCGCCGAGCGAGGCGAGATGCACCCGCAGCTGATGCATGCGTCCGGAATGCGGGCGCAGCAGCGTGTGCACGACCCGGTCGTCGCAGCCGAGCAGCTCGATGAGCGTCTCGGAGTTCGGCTCGCGCGCCTCGTCGACCCGCACGCACACGTGCGCGCGCAGCTTCTCGATGTGGTTGCGGTACACGATCGGGAACGGTCGTCCCGCCAGGGCGGGGGATGCCGCGTCCCACCCCTCGGGCACCGCGGAGACCGCCTCGTACACCTTCTCGACCTGTCGCCGTTCGAACAGCAGCTGATAGGCCCCGCGGGTCTCGGGGCGGGTGGAGAACATCAGCACACCGGCGGTCGCCCGATCGAGGCGGTGGATCGGGGTGAGCTCGGGGATGCCGAGGAGGTTGCGCAGCCGCACCAGGGCCGAGTTCTGCAGGTACTTGCCGCCCGGCGTCGTGGGGAGGAAGTGCGGCTTGTCGGCCACGACCAGGTCGCGGTCCTGGTGCAGCACCTCCACGTCGAACGGGATCTCGCGCTCGATGGGAGGCTCGCGGTAGTACCAGACGAACTCGTGCGCGCCCAGCGGGGTCTCGCGCGCGAGGGGCGTGCCGTCCCTCGCGACGATCTCACCGCGGTCGAACCGAGACAGCAGGCGCTCGGGCTCGAGGTGGAAGAAGCGCTCGGACATGTACGCGCCGACCGTCGGCCACGGCCCGGTCAGCGGCAGATGCAGCCGGGTCGCACCGACGCCGTCGCGCACCGGCAGCGGGGAGCGCATCGCCATCAGCGTCCGCGCCCTGGAACAGGAGCGCTCACGAGTCGAAGCTCAGGCTCAGCTTGCGCAGCAGGCCGGCCAGCCGCTCGCGGTCGGTGCGGGGGAGGGCCTGCAGCAGCACGGCCTCGGCGTCGACGAGGCGGGTGATCGCGGCATCCACCCGCACCCGCCCGTCGTCGGTGAGGGTGACGAGTACGCTCCGTCCGTCCTGAGGGTCGGACTCGCGTCGGACGAACCGGCGTCCCACCAGACGATCGATGCGGTTGGTCATCGTGCCGCTGGAGACCAGGGTCTGCTGCAGCAGCTGCTTGGGGGACAGCTGGAACGGCGCGCCGGCACGTCGCAGCGCCGAGAGCACGTCCCACTCCCACGGCTCGATGTCACTGCGGCGGAACACGTCGCGCCGGGCGCGGTCGAGATGCCGTGAGAGGCGGTCCATGCGCGAGAGCACCTCGAGGGGCGAGAAGTCCAGGTCGGGGCGCTGGGTGTTCCAGGCGCCGACGATCCGGTCGACCTCATCCGCCTCGCTCATCCCCCCATTATCCTGTGCCCCTCACGTCCGTCCGGACGGGAGAGCGGGTCCGCCGTGGCAGAATTGACCCGCGGTCGCCGCCCAGCGAGGCGGAGGGCCGTGGTCCGCCGTGGTGTAACGGCAGCACGACAGCCTTTGGAGCTGTGAAGTTCAGGTTCGAATCCTGGCGGCGGAGCATGACGCAGAACAATCTCGCCATCATCGTGCTCGCCGCAGGGCAGGGCACCCGCATGAAGTCCCGCCGACCCAAGGTGCTGCACGAGATCGCAGGACGCCCGCTGGTCGGTCATGTGCTCACCACGGCCCGGTCGCTGGGCGCATCGCACATCGAGGTCGTCGTGCGCCACGAGCGCGAGCAGGTCGTCACGGCGCTCGCCGCCGATTACCCCGACGCGGTCTTCGTCGACCAGGACGACGTGCCCGGCACCGGCCGCGCCGTGCAGGTCGCGATCGACGCGCTGCCCGCCGACTTCGACGGCGATGTGCTCGTGCTCTCGGGCGACTGCCCGCTCGCCGACGCCGAGACGCTCTCGTCGTTCCTCGACGAGCACCGCGCGTCGGGTGCACCGGCGACCCTGATGACCGCTGTCGTCGACGACCCGACCGGCTACGGCCGGGTGATCCGCGACGCCGACGGCGGTGTCGACCGCATCGTGGAGCAGAAGGATGCCAGCGACGACGAGGCGTCGGTCCGCGAGATCAACGCCGGCATGTACGCGTTCCGCTCCGAGACCCTGCGCCGCTACCTGCCCGAGATCGGCGTCGACAACGCGCAGGGCGAGATGTACCTCACCGACGTGCCGGGCCTGCTGCGCCGCGACGGCGACCGCGTGGCCGCATCCGTCGTCTCCGACGTCACCGTGACGTTCGGGGTCAACGACCGGGCGCAGCTCGCGCTCGTCGGTCGCCTGCTCAACCAGCGCATCGTGCGTCGCTGGCAGCGCGAGGGCGTCACCGTCGTCGACCCCGATACCACGTGGATCGACGACGACGCCACGCTCGCACCCGACGTGACGATCCTCCCGAACACCCAGATCCTGCGCGCCACGGTCATCGCCGAAGGTGCCACCGTCGGGCCCGACACCACGCTGGTGGACTGCGAGGTCGGCGCGGACGCGGTGGTCAAGCGCACCGACGCGACGCTCGCGGTGATCGGGGCGAAGGCCACCGTCGGCCCGTTCTCGTTCCTGCGCCCCGGCACGGTGCTCGGCGCCGGCGGCAAGATCGGCGCGTACGTCGAGACGAAGAACGCCGAGATCGGCGAGAGCAGCAAGGTGCCCCACCTGTCGTACGTGGGCGATGCCACGATCGGTCGCGGCGTCAACCTCGGCGCCGGCACGATCACCGCGAACTACGACGACGTGAACAAGCACCGCACCGTGGTCGGCGATGAGGTGCACATCGGCTCGCACACCGTGCTCGTGGCGCCCGTTAGGCTGGGGGCAGGTGCGAAGACAGGTGCCGGCGCCGTCGTCCGCAAGGACGTGCCCGCGGGTGCCCTGGCCATGAGCGTCGCCCCCCAGCGCAACATCGACGGGTGGGTCGAGAAGAACAGAGCAGGCACGGGTGCAGCCGATGCGGCGGCCCGCGAACGATCGGCGGAATAGGGCGCATGGGCAACAAGAAGAAGAAGGTCGCACTCGATCGTGAGAACGGGGTCGCACCCGGTCTGATCGCGAAGACGAAGAAGCGCCTCGTCGTCGCGGGCGGACGCTCGCATCCCGAGCTGACCGCAGCCGTCGCCACGGCCCTCGGCCAGGAGGCGGCCCCGGTCGAGCACCGCACGTTCGCCTCCGGGGAGATCTACGCCCGCTTCGAGGTATCGATCCGCGGCTGCGACCTGTTCATCGTGCAGTCGTTCGGCGAGCCGGTGAACGAGTGGCTCATGGAGACGCTGATCATGCTCGACGCAGCCAAGCGCGCCTCGGCCAAGCGCATCACCGTCGTCGCCCCGTACTACCCCTACTCCCGTCAGGACAAGAAGGGCCGCGGTCGCGAGCCCATCTCCGCCCGCCTCGTGGCCGACATGCTGAAGACCGCCGGCGCTGACCGCGTGATGAGCGTCGACCTGCACGCCGCGCAGATCCAGGGGTTCTTCGACGGACCGGTCGATCACCTCTTCGCCAAGCCCGTGCTGCTCGAGCACTTCCAGGGCACCCTCACCGCCGAGGACCGCGAGACGCTCACGATCGTGTCGCCCGACATGGGTCGTGTCCGTGTGGCCGACAGCTGGTCGGACAGCCTGGGAGCACCCCTCGCGATCATCCACAAGCGTCGCGACCCCAAGGTCGCCAACCAGGTCTCGGTGCACGAGATCGTCGGCACCGTCGACGGACGCACCTGCCTGCTCGTCGACGACATGATCGACACCGGCGGCACGATCGTCAAGGCCGCGCAGGCGCTGAAGGCGAACGGCGCCCGCAAGGTGATCGTCGCGGCCACGCACGCGGTCTTCAGCGACCCGGCATCCGACCGCCTGCAGGACGACGCGATCGACCAGGTCGTCGTGACCGACACGATCTCGCTCACCCAGTCGCGACGCTGGGACGGGCTCACGGTGCTGCCGATCGCGCCGCTGCTCGCCACCGCGATCAAGCAGGTCTTCGAAGACGGCTCCGTGACGAGCATGTTCGGCGGAGACGCCTGATCGCCCCGACGTCGCGACGACGGCATCCGGATTTCTCATAGCCGGATGCCCGAAGCTGGACGCATGAACGTGCATCCCGCAGCCCGCACCGGAACCGCTCTGCTCGGCGTCGCCGGCGCCCTCGTCCTCGCCGGGTGCTCGGGTGCGGCGGACGCCGACACCGGCAGGGCCGACCCGTCACCGCTGAGCACCGACGCCACTGCCCCCTACGCCGAGGGAACGTACACGGCTGAGGGGTCGTATCGCACGCCCGAGACGGTGGAGACGATCGAGGTGACCCTGACGATCGCAGACGACACCGTCACCGACGTCCGCGTGGTCGGCGACCCGCTGGCCCCGGAGTCGAAGAACTACCAGGGTCAGTTCATCGCCGGCATCTCCGATGTCGTGGTCGGGAAGAAGCTCGACGAGCTGGAGGTCGACCGCGTCGCCGGATCGTCGCTCACCAGCGACGGATTCGATCAGGCCGTGGTGAAGATCAAGGACGAAGCCGCCACAGCGGCCGAGTGATCCGGCATGCACTCGTGGCGGTTCGACGCCATCGGCACGTCGTGGGAGATCGAGACCGTCGACCCGCTGGACGGCCCGGCTCGAGCGCGCGTGGGCGGCATCATCGAGGCGTTCGACGCGACCTGGTCGCGCTTCCGTGACGACTCCGTCGTCTCGTCGCTGCGCGCGCACGGCGGCACGGCGGAGCTGACCCCCGCAGCCGCCGCCGATGCCGCCGCGATGATCGAGACCTACCGCGATCTCGGTCGGGCGACCGACGGCGGTGTGAACCCGCTGATCGGGTCGGCACTCGAGGCGCTCGGCTACGACGCCGCGCTGACCCTGCGCCCGCGCACGCGGCAGCCGGGTGGGATGCACGCGGGGCACCCGCGGTGGGAGCAGGTCTTGCACGGCGAGCACGGTTCGCTGACCCTCGAGGAGCCTGCCGTCATCGATGTCGGCGCCGTCGGCAAGGGGCGGCTGGTCGATCTCGTCAGCGACGCGCTGGCGGAGGTTCCCGGCCGGGTGAGCGTCGACGGCAGCGGTGATCTTCGCGTACGCGGCGGCACCGCGAGAGTCGCGCTCGAGCACCCGTACGACGCGACCTCCGCGATCGGGGTGGTCGAGGTGACGGATGCCGCGCTGTGTGCATCCGCGGTGACACGGCGGACGTGGGGGAGCGGACTGCACCACGTGCTCAACGGACGCACCGGGCTTCCCGTGCGCACCTGGGTCGCCACCTGGGCGCTCGCCGGCGACGCCATGCACGCCGACGGCGCGGCGACCGGCCTGTTCTTCGACGGGGGTCCCGAGATCGCCGATCGCTGGGGCGCCCACTGGGTGCGGATGTCGAGCGATGGGCGCGTCGAGCGCTCACGCGGGTTCCCCGGTGAGCTGTTCACCGAGCCCGCCCGCTGAGGATACGGAAGAGTAGAAGAGTGATCACTGCGTTCTTGGCCATGCGGCAGCGCGTGCTGGCCGTCCTCGGCGGCATCTCGATGTACCGGCTCGTGCTGTTCGCCCTCGCGGGGCTTGCGGCGATCGCGCTCGGGCTGTCGCTGGCGGGGCTGGTCGGACCGTCGGCGGGCGAGATCCTGGCATCCTTCGCCGTGCTCGCCCTCTCGATCTCCGCGGTCGACGCCGCCGCGCAGCGCGTCTTGCGCCTGCCGTGGCGCATCGAGTCGTCGCTGGTCACGGCACTCATCCTGCTGTTCGTGCTGCAGCCCTCGCTGACCCCGGCCGGCTTGGGCGGGACGGCACTCGCCGGGGTGCTGGCGAGCCTGTCGAAATACCTGATCGCGTGGCGCGGACGGCACATCCTCAATCCCGCGGCATTCGGCGCCGCGGTGGTGACGGTCTTCGGTCTCGGAACATTCTCGGCGTGGTGGGTCGGCACGCCTTGGCTTGCGCTGTCCGTCGTGCTGAGCGGGCTGATCGTGCTGTGGCGCACCGAGAAGGTGCGGCTGATGCTCGTCTTCCTGCTCGTGGTCGTCGTGGTGTCGGTGGTGCGGCAGGCCGTGCAGTCGCAGGAGTTCGGCATCCCGTTCAGCGCGGGCGAGGCGCTGCCGGCCGCACTCACGCAGACGCCGTACCTCTTCCTCGGCGCGTTCATGCTCTCCGAGCCGCTCACCCTGCCGCCGCGACGCTGGCAGCAGTACAGCGTCGCCGCTCTCGTGGGAGTGCTCGCCGGATGGCCGATCGCGGTCGGCTCGCTGTTCACGCTCGGCCAGGAGCGCGCTCTGCTGATCGGCAACCTGCTCGCCTTCGCCTTCGCGCTGCGCAGCTCGGTGCGGCTGGTGCTCACCGAGCGCACCTTCGTCACGCCCACCGCGCAGGAGCTCACGTTCCGCACCAAGGGGCGGCTGCGCTTCGTCGCGGGGCAGTATCTCGAGCTCGAGGTGCCGCATCGCAATCCGGATGCCAGGGGCACCCGCCGCGAGTTCAGCATCGTCTCCGCGCCTGCCGACCTGCCCACTCTGCGAATCGCCTACAAGGACGGCGATCAGAAGCATCCGTCGAGCTACAAGCGGGCGCTGAAGGCTGCCGAACCGGGAGCCGTGCTCGCCGTCACCGGCACGTGGGGAGACTTCGTGCTGCCGCGCGGGCGCACCCCGGTGCTGATGGTCGCGGCAGGCATCGGTGTGACCCCGTTCGTGTCGCAGCTGCGCCAGCTGCAGGCCACCGGCGCCGAGCGCGATGTCGTGCTCATCTATGTGGCCTCCGAGGCGGCCGAGCTCGCGTTCCGCGATGAGCTCGCGGCGACCGGCGTCCGCACGATCGTGTTCACGCGCGACGAGCCGGCCGAGCTGCCGGCGCACTGGGCCTGGGCGCAGGGTGCCCGGCTCGACGCGGAGGCTCTGCAGCGCGTGGTGCCCGATCTCGCCGCGCGGCACGCCTACATCTCCGGACCGCCCCGCCTCATCGCCGATCTCGCACCGGCGCTGCAGAAGGCCCGCGCGGTGACGACCGACGCGTTCGCCGGCTACTGATCCGGATGCTCGTCGCGCTCGGACCGCGCCTGCGCTGACCGCGCCGGGGTGGCCTGCTCGCCGCGCGGCAGGCGCACCGTGAACGACGTGTCACCCGGCGTGCTCTCGACCGTGATCGTGCCGCCGTGGCCTTCGACGATCGCCTTGGCGATCGCGAGGCCGAGGCCCGTGCCGCCGGTCTGCCGCGCGCGCGACACGTCGCCGCGAGCGAACCGGGCGAACAGCTCCTCCCGCACGTCGGGATCGATCCCTGGCCCGTCGTCGTGCACGCGCAGCTCGGCGCCCGAAGGGGTGGCCGACACCGACAGCGTGATGGTCGTGCCCTCCGGCGTGTGCGTGCGGGCGTTGGCGAGCAGGTTGCCGACCACCTGATGCAGGCGTCCGACGTCACCCGCGACGACGACGGGCTCGCCGGGGGTCTCGAGCTTCCAGTGGTGGTCAGGCGCGGTGGGCTGCGCGTCGGCGAGGGCTTCGACGGCGAGCTGCGAGAGGTCGACCTCGCCGTGCACCAGCTCGGCGCCCTCGTCGAGCCTGGCCAGCAGCAGCAGGTCCTCGACGAGTCGCGTCATCCGCAGCGACTGCGCCTGGATGCGCTCCAGCGCGGAGGTGGTGTTCTCGACGGTGGGCGCGTCCTGCGACTGGCGCAGCGCCCGCAGCGACAGCTCGGAGTACCCGCGGATCGACGCGAGCGGCGTGCGCAGCTCGTGGCTGGCATCCGCCACGAACCGCCGCATGCGCTCCTCGTTGCGCTGACGCGCCGAGAGCGATGAGTCGACGTGGTCGAGCAGGGTGTTCAGCGCCACTCCCACCCGGCCGACCTCGGTGCGCGGGTCGGCCTCGTAGTCCGGCACCCGCTCGGTGATGCTCACCTCGCCGCGATCGAGTGGCTGCCCGGCGACGCGTGACGCGGTCGCTGCCACCGCGCGCAGCGGTCGCAGCCCCATGCTGATGGTGAGCGCGGTGGTGAGGGCGAGCAGGATCAGCCCGCCGAGGGTCGCCAGGGCTATCACCGTGAACAGCGACGTCATGGTGTGCTGCACCTCGGCACGGGGGAGCCCCGTGATGACCACCACGCCGTTCTCGGTGCGCTCGACCATCACCCGGAACGAGCCGACGTCGTGCAGCGTGACCGTCGCGGAGTCGGACTCCTGCAGTGCCGCGGTGAGCGTCAGCAGATCGCGGGCGGGGAGGTCGCGACGGGATTCGGGGGTGACGATCACGCCCGAGGCGGGTGTGTCGGGAGGCAGGACGGCGAGCAGCAGACTGCCGGTCTGCACGATGCCGCCGCTGACCGCGTTCTCGGCGGTGAGGGGCTCACCGCGCAGCTCCGCCGCCGTGGCGCGGCTGGCGACCAGAGCCGTCGTGACTTTCGAGGTGGCGACGAGCTTCCTCTGCAGATCGTCCTCGAGGGTCTTGCCGAGCGTCGCGCTGGTGATGATCGCGACGATCACGAGGATGAGCGAGACGAACCCGATCACCGCGGCCATCAGCCGCGCCTGAAGGCTCAGCGGGTGCGGGAGCATGGGCTACTGCGGCGACTTGATCATGTAGCCGACACCGCGCACGGTGTGCAGCAGCGGAGTGCGGCCGGCGTCGATCTTCTTGCGCAGATACGAGATGTACAGCTCGACCACCGACGACTTGCCGCCGAAGTCGTAGCTCCACACCCGGTCGAGGATCTGCGCCTTCGACAGCACGCGCCGCTCGTTGCGCATCAGGAAGCGCAGCAGCTCGAACTCCGTGGCGGTGAGCTCGATCTCGTCGTCTCCGCGGATCACCTCGTGGCTGTCCTCGTTGAGCGAGAGGTCGGCGACTCGGAGGATCGACTGCTCGTCGTCGGTCTGCCCCTGGCCGGAGCGGCGGATGACGGCCCGCAGCCGTGCGATGACCTCCTCGAGGCTGAACGGCTTGGTGACGTAGTCGTCGCCACCCGCGGTGAGCCCGGCGATGCGGTCGGCGACGGCATCCTTCGCCGTGAGGAAGACGACGGGCACGAGATTGCCGGATTCTCTCAGCCGGCGCAGCACGCTCATGCCGTCGAGGTCGGGCATCATGACGTCGAGCACCAGGGCATCCGGTTCGAAGTCGCGGGCGACCTGCAGCGCCTCCAGGCCCGAGGCCGCGGTGCGCACCTCCCAGCCCTCCATGCGCAGGGCCATGGCGAGCAGGTCGGTGAGCATCGGCTCGTCGTCGACCGCGAGGATGCGCAGCGGGGTTCCGTCGGGACGGCGCAGATCAGGATGCTCGGTGCTCATGGCACCATTCTGCGCTCGTCTTCGCCGAGATTCCCTTGCATCTCCTATGCGTCACCTGTGGGTGTTGCGGGAGCGGGACATGCATCGGGCTCGGGACGGCGTGCGAGCGCCGTCCCGAGCCCGGGTTGCGGTCAGTGGGTGTCGACGGCGGGGATCTCGGTGCGGTCGCCTGACCAGAGGGTGTGGAAGGTGCCTTCCTTGTCGATGCGGCGGTAGGTGTGTGCGCCGAAGAAGTCGCGCTGGCCCTGGATGAGGGCGGCGGGCAGGCGCTCGGCGCGGATGCCGTCGTAGTAGGACAGGGAGGAGGAGAACGCGGGGGCGGGGATGCCGGCCTGGGCTGCGGCGATGACGACGCGGCGCCATGCTGCCTGGCCGCGGGAGAGCGCCTCGGCGAAGTAGGGGGCGGTGAGCAGGGCGGGCAGGTCGGGTTCGGCGGCGTATGCGTCGGCGATGCGGTTGAGGAACTGGGCGCGGATGATGCATCCGGCGCGCCAGATCTTCGCCACGGCGCCGAGGTCGATGCTCCAGCCGTATTCGGTGGCGCCGGCGCGGATCTCGTCGAAGCCCTGGGAGTACGCGACGATCTTCGATGCGTACAGGGCCAGGCGCACGTCTTCGATGAAGGCGTCCACGTCGTCGACGGTGAACTCGCCCTCGGGGCCGGGCAGGTGCGCGGCGACGGCGCGCTGCTCGGGGTGGGAGGAGAGGGAGCGGGCGAAGGTGGCCTCGGCGATGCCGGAGACGGGAACGCCGAGGGCGAGCGCGGTCTGCACGGTCCACGCCCCGGTGCCCTTGGCGCCGGCCTGGTCGACGATGACGTCGACCAGCGGCTGGCCGGTCTCATGGTCGATCTGGCGCAGCACCTCGGCGGTGATCTCGATCAGGTACGACTCGAGCTCGCCGGTGTTCCACTCGGCGAAGATGTCGGCGATCTCGGCGGGGGATCTGCCCGTGCCGCGACGGATCAGGTCGTAGGCCTCGGCGATCAGCTGCATGTCGGCGTACTCGATGCCGTTGTGCACCATCTTCACGAAGTGACCCGCGCCGCCGTGACCGACGTGCGTGACGCACGGCTCGCCCTCGGCGACCGCGGCGATCGACTCCAGGATCGGACCGAGCGTCACCCAGGACTCATCCGACCCGCCGGGCATGATGCTCGGCCCCAGCAGCGCACCCTCCTCACCGCCGGAGATGCCCGCGCCGACGAAGTTGATCCCCGTCTCACGCACTGCCTTCTCCCGGCGGATGGTGTCGGGGAAGTACGCGTTGCCGCCATCGACGATGATGTCGCCCGGCTCGAACACCCGCACGAGCTCATCGATCACCGCATCGGTGCCGAGCCCCGCCTTGACCATGATGATCGCCGTGCGCGGCTTCTGCAGCGACGCCGCGAACTCCTCGTACGAGAACGTCGGCACGAAACCCGCCTCCGGGTGCAACGCCACCAGATCATCCGTCTTCGCCCGCGAGCGGTTCAGCACCGCCACCGTGTTGCCCTCCCGGCTGGCGAGATTACGGGCCAGATTCGAACCCATGACGGCGAGTCCGACGACTCCGATATTGGCTGCAGCAGTGGGCACAGGGATCTCCTCGGTGATGAAGGTTGTGATCTCAGGGTATCGGTGGATGAAGGGTCAGAATTCGTTCGTGTCATCCGGCCTGGGACGCCGCTCGGCGACCAGGCGGCGGGTGACGGAGATGTCGCGATCTCCCAGGCCGCGGTCGACGATCTCGTCGAAGGCGGCGCGCAGGGCGGGCAGCAGAACCGCGTCGGTGCCGGTGCCGGCGGCGATGTCTGCCGCGAAGCGCAGGTCCTTGACCATGTACTTCGCCATGCCGCTGGCCGAGTCGTCGCCGGTCACGAGCTTGGAGTGCCTGGCCTCGAGCAGTCGCGACCCCGCGTATCCGCCGGCGAGCAGCGACCACATGCGGTCGAGATCGATGCTCGAGCGGTCCGCGAGCACGGTCGCCTCGCCGAGGGCCAGGATCGTGGCCGACACGACGAGCTGATTGCACGCCTTGGCCACCTGGCCGGCCCCGAGGGGGCCCAGGTGCACGGCGGTTCCGCACGGGGCGAGCACCTCGGCCGCGAGGGCGGTGTCGGCCTCGGCGCCGCCCAGCATGATCGAGAGGGTGCCGGCCCTGGCGCCGTCCTCACCGCCCGACACCGGGCAGTCGACCAGACGCACCCGGCCGGAGGTCTGCGCGTGCAGCCTGTCGCCGAGCGCGCGCACGGCCGGTGCCGACGACGTCGACGCGATGAGGATCAGCAGGTCTCGGTCGCCGGCGAGCAGTCCGTCGGGTCCGTCCAGCAGCTGCTCCAGCTCGGGCAGATCCGGCAGCACGCTCACCATCACGTCGACGCGCATGGCGAGCTCCCGCGGCGACTCGGCCCAGGTCGCACCGGCGGCGACGAGCTCGGGCTGCGGGCGGCGGGCGTGGATGACGAGCTCGCCGCGCTCAGCGAGCAGGCGTTCGGCCATCGGACGCCCCATCGAACCCAGGCCGATGATGCCGACGGTCGCGGAGGATGCTGGTGCTGCTGGTCGGCCTCGTCGTGGCGCTTCCGGTCTGGTACCTCTCGGGCTACCTGTGGGGGAAGTTCGTCGGCAGTCGCTGGATCCTGCCGGTGCCGTCGCTGTTCGGCAGTGAGGACAGGGATCAGCGCTTCTCATCTTCCTCAACACGGGGCTCACCACGCTGGGCAGCGCGGGCGTGATCGACTCCACCGAGCTCTGGGCGCAGTCGCTGATCTTCATCGGTCAGTCGCCGGTCGCGCTGACCATCACCGTGCTCGTCGCGCTCGTGGCGCTCGGCTGGCGACGCGGCGAACACGGCACCGCCCTGGAGAAGATCGTCGATTCGTCGCTCGGGCCCATCTGCTCCGTGGTGCTGATCACCGGAGCCGGCGGGATGTTCGGCGGGGGGCTGCGCTCGTCCGGCATCGGCGAGGCGCTCTCCGACACGCTGAGCGGCGTGGGTCTGCCCGTGATCGTCGCGGCGTACATCATCGCCGTCGTGCTGCGCGTCGCGCAGGGCTCGGCAACCGTCGCCCTGGTCACCGCGGCGGGCCTCATCGCTCCCGCCGTGCTCGGTGGCGACTTCAACCCCCTCGAGGTGGTCGCCATCACCCTCGCCACGGCGGCCGGCTCGGTGTTCGCCAGCCACGTGAACGACTCCGGGTTCTGGCTGGTGGGACGCCTGATGGGGATGGACGTCAAGACCACGCTGAAGACGTGGACGGTGCAGCAGACCATCCAGTCGGTTCTCGCCTTCGCGATCGTGCTGGTGGTGTACCTGCTCGCGTCGCTGTTCTGAGCGGCGCCCGGGTCAGTCCTCGCGGTAGCCCGTGCGTCCCATCGAGAACATCGCGGCGAACGACGACACGACACCGCAGACGGCGATCGCGCCGATGACCCAGAGGATGACGTGCGAGAGGAAGGCGGCATCGAGCATGCCCACAGCCTATCGAGCTTTCGGGTACGATGGAGGAGTTCCTCGGCGAGGGAGCGCGCATGCGCGCATCCGTTATCGACGCGGTGACGTGAGCCCGGTGGCCGGCTGAATCCTTCAGCCGCTCAGCGTCTCGTCTCCTCGTGTCCGCACCGAGGCTTCCGAGACCATGACCACCGCGAGGCACCGTCCCGCGCCCGAAGGAGAACAACATGTCTGACGAGAACAAGGTCGTCGCCGAGACCCGCACGAGCTTCGGCAAGGGCTTCGCCCGCCGTCTGCGCGCTGCCGGGAAGATCCCCGCCGTGATCTACGGCCACGGCACCGACCCCGTGCACGTCGCGCTGCCCGGCCACCAGGTGTCGCTCATCATCCGCCGCGCCAACGCGCTTCTCGACCTCGAGGTCGACGGCACCTCGCAGCTCGCCCTCGTCAAGGACGTGCAGCGTGACCCGGTGCAGCAGATCATCGAGCACATCGACCTGCTCGTGGTGAAGAAGGGCGAGAAGGTCGCCATCGACCTCCCCGTCGTCGTCACGGGCGAGTCGTTCGCGGGCACCATCGTGGCGCTCGACGCCGCGACCCTCGCCGTCGAGGCCGAGGCCACGCACATCCCCGAGAACGTCGAGGTCTCGGTCGAGGGCCTCGAGGAGGGCGCGCACATCACCGCCGCCGACGTGAAGCTCCCCAAGGGTGTCACGCTCGTGGCCGACCCCGAGACCCTCGTGGTCGCGATCTCCGTCCCGGCCGCTCCGGCCGAGGACGACACCGCCGCCGAGGCTCCGGCCGAGGAGGCCGCCGCGGAGTGATCCGCTGACGATCCAGTCGGAGGGGGCGCGAGTTGATCGCGTCCCCTCCGTCATATCCGCACGAGAGGATGCGAATGACCACCACCTGGCTGATCGTCGGTCTCGGCAACCCTGGTCCGCGCTACGCGGCGACACGGCACAACATCGGGCAGATGGTCGTCGACGAGCTCGCCGAGCGTCGCGGCGAGCGGTTCCGAGAGCACAAGGCCGGTGCGCGTGTGGCCGAGACCCGGGTGCGTCCTGGCGGTGATCGCATCGTGCTGGCCAAGCCCAACTCGTTCATGAACACGTCCGGCACTCCGGTGGCGGCGCTGGCGAGGTTCTACTCGGTGGCGCCCGAGAACGTCGTCGTCGTGCACGACGAGCTCGACATCCCGTTCGACAGCATCCGCATGAAGATCGGCGGAGGGCACGGCGGGCACAACGGCGTCCGCGACATCGCGCGAACGCTCACCACTCCCGACTTCCTGCGGGTGCGGGCCGGCATCGGGCGGCCGCCAGGGCGGCAGGATCCGGCCGACTGGGTGCTCGCGCCGTTCGGGTCGGTCGAGCAGAAGACACTGCCGATCTTCATCTCGGACGCCGCGGATGCCGTGGAGCAGCTCGTCGACGAAGGGCTGCTGGCGGCGCAGCAGCGCCACCACTCGCGCTGAACGCCTGGTCCTCAGTCAGACCAGCGGGCGCCGATCAGACCAGTGGGTCGAAGGCGATGCCGTTGCCGATGCCGTACATGAGCGCCACGGCGAGGAAGAAGATCCCCGGGCCCAGTGCGGCGACGACGATCGCGGCGATGCCCATCCCTCGGCCGCGGCGACCAGCGACGGCGACGATCCCGCCGATCACGCCGAACAGCCCGAGCGCGGTGCCCAGCCAGAACATGATCTCCGCCCACAGCGTCTCGATGCGCGCGGGGGAGAGGGCGGCGATCCGGAAGTCACCGTTGCGGTCGATGAGATCGTCCACCGACACGGCGAGCCCGATCTGCAGAGCGAGCACTCCGGCCACGACGGGCGTGACGAGCGCGGCGACCAGAGCGGCCGCGAGCGACACGGCGCCCGTCGCGCGAGAGGGCGCGGGGGCGGGAGGTGCCGAATAGGCACCGATGGGCGCCTGATATCCGCCCACCGGCACGCGGTACGCTCCGGGCGGCGGCGGCTGGGCAGCAGGAGAGCTCGGCGCAGGCAGCCCGGGCGGCACGAAGGGATCGGTCATCTCGCTCCTCAGACGCGACGCAGCAGCCCGACGCGCTGGTAGACGTCCGCGAGGGTGGCGTCGGCGACCTCGTCGGCTCTGGCCGCGTTCGCGGCCAGGAGTCTGTCCAGCTCGGCCGGGTCGTCGAGCAGGGCGTTCGCGCGCTCGCGCACAGGACCGAATTCGTCCACGACGACCTCGGCCAGCCCCTTCTTGAAGTCGCCGTACCCACGACCGGCGTACTCGTCCTCGATCGAGCCCACCTGGCGGCCGGTGAGCGCGGCGTAGATCGTCAGCAGGTTCGACACCCCTGGCTTGTTCTCGCGGTCGAAGCGCACCGAGCCTTCGTTGTCGGTCACGGCGCGCATGATCTTCTTGGCGGACTTCGCCGGATCGTCGAGCAGCCACAGGACACCCGCGTCGCTCTCGGCCGACTTCGACATCTTCGAGGTCGGGTTCTGCAGGTCGTAGATGCGCGCGGTGTCCTTCTGGATCACCGGGGTGGGCACCGTGAAGGTCGTGCCGAATCGGCTGTTGAAGCGCTCAGCGAGGTCACGCGTCAGCTCGACGTGCTGCTTCTGGTCGTCGCCCACCGGCACCAGCTCACTCTGGTAGAGCAGGATGTCGGCGGCCATCAGCACGGGGTAGGTGAACAGGCCCACCGAGGTGGAGTCCTGGCCGTAGCGCTGCGACTTGTCCTTGAACTGGGTCATCCGCCCGGCCTCGCCGAAGCCGGTGATGGTGCTGAGAATCCAGGCGAGCTCCGCGTGCGCGCGCACGTGCGACTGCACGTACAGCGTCGACTTCGAGGGCTCGATGCCGGCGGCGATGTACTGGGCAGCCGTGCGACGGGTCTTCTCGCGCAGCTCTTCCGGGTTCTGCGGCACGGTGATCGCATGCAGGTCGACCACGGAGAAGAACGCGTCGTACGAGGACTGCATCTCACGCCACTGCAGAAGCGCCCCGATGTAGTTGCCGGCCTGGAGGGAGTCGGCGGAGGGCTGCATTCCGGAGTAGAGGCGTGGTCTGGTCACGAAGCAATCCTATGCGTCTCGGGTCGGTCCCCTGTCGCCCGGCGTCCCCGAGCCCGTGGCAGGGTCAGCAGGTGTAGTCCACGATCACCGGCGCGTGATCGCTCCAGCGCTCCGCGTAGGTCTCGGCGCGCGCGACGGTGTACCCGGTGGCGCGAGCAGCAAGCGGCGGGGTCGCCAGGTGGTAGTCGATCCGCCAGCCGCTGTTGTTGTCGAACGCCTTCCCGCGCATCGACCACCAGGTGTACGGACCGGGAACCTCGCCGTGATGCGCGCGACCCACGTCTATCCAGCCGAGCCCCAGCCCACCGCCCTCCGCCGCGAACGGGCGGGTGTCGCTGAGCTGCCCCACTATTCCCCGGCCGACGCCCTCCTGACCGACCACTCGCTCGCCGGCGGCGCCGAGGAGGCGATCGAAGTAGGCCCGCTCGCGTGCGAGGAAGCCGGACTTCTTCACGTTGCCCTTCCAGTTCAGGATGTCGAACGGGCGGTGGCCGACGTTGAGATCTCCGGTGACGAGCGCGTGCGCGTCGTCAGCGCCCAGCGACGCCATGCGCACGCTCATCGCGTCGAGGAACTTCCACTTCTCGTCCTGTTTCGGGGTGTCGGCCTCGCCGGAGTGCACGTAGGCGCTGACCACCGTGAGCGGCGCACCGCCGATCTGGAAGTCGGCCTCGATCCAGCGGCCCGCGGAATCGAAGTCGTCGGCGCCGAGCGCGGTGCGCGACGCGAGTGCCGGGGTGCGGCTGAGCACGGCGACGCCGGCCCTGCCCTTCGACGTGGCCTTGTCGTGCACGATCTGCCAGTCGGGGAACGCGGCCGCGAGATGCTCGTCGTCGGCGCGCACCTCCTGCAGCGTGAGGATGTCGACATCGGCCTGCTCGAGCCACCCGTGCATCCCGTTGCGGACGGCGGCGCGGACGCCGTTGACGTTGACGGAGGCGATACGCAGATGGGGCATGGCATCCAGCCTAACGACGGGATCGGACATCCCGTCACGGGCCCCGCGCGGCCGTCGCACGCAGCGGACGCAGCCCGCCGCTGTCGCGCACCGGCTCGTTGCGGTCGCCGGCGCTCAACGCGATCCAGGACGCCGCGAGCAGGATCACCGCCGCGATCACCCGGCACCACAGCAGAAGCCCGACGGTCACCGCGAAGGTCGCCAGCAGCGGGTTCCCCGGCGTGTGCGCGGCCAGCAGGCCGGCGCCGAGCTGCAGCACGGCGACCGCGATGCCGCCGAGCACGGCACCGGGCAGGATCCGCCGCCACCGCACGACCGCGCCGGTGAGGAAGCGCACCAGGGCGGCGATGGCCGCGACGTCGATCACGATGACGACGAGCACGGAGGAGATCGAGACCAGGGAGCGCACCAGCGCGCTCGGCACCTCCAGCCCGAGCATCTCGACCAGCGTGCGCAGAGCCCAGACGCCGCCGAAGCTGATCGCCGCGCCCAGCAGCAGGCTCATCCCGAACGCGAGCGCCGCCACGGCGTCGCGCAGTTTCAGCAGCACGTAGCTCCTGGTGTCGAACGGCAGACCGAAGATGCCGCGCACCGCGCGCCGGGTGAAGGTGACCGCGCCGATCCCGGTCCAGATGACGACGACAGCCGCGATGGCGCCGGTGAGGGTGAACGCACCGGTGGCCGAGGTGGCCACCTCGCGCACCGCGTCGGGGGCGACGATGGCATCCACCCCGATGAAGCCGGGGATGTAGCTGTTCACGATCCGGATCATGGCGTCGACCGCGACGTCGCTGCCGCCGACCCAGACACCGGCACCGGCGAAGGCGACGTAGAGCAGCGCGAACAGCGCGAACAGCGTCTGGTACGCCATGCCCGCCGAGAGCAGGAAGCCGTTGCGGCGCAGGAAGTGCCGCCACACACGCACCGGGAACAGAGCGGCGACCCGTCGCCCCCACACAGCAGCGCGCCCGGCTGAACGAGTCAGTCGGGCGCGCATCGCTCTGGCAGCGCTCAGCGCGGGCCGCCGCGCAGGACGGCCTGCTTGACCTCGGCGATAGCCTTGGTGACCTCGATCCCGCGGGGGCAGGCCTCGGTGCAGTTGAAGGTCGTGCGGCAGCGCCACACGCCCTCCTTGTCGTTGAGGATGTCCAGGCGCACGTCGCCCGCGTCGTCGCGCGAGTCGAAGATGAAGCGGTGCGCGTTCACGATCGCCGCCGGACCGAAGTACTGCCCGTCGGTCCAGAAGATCGGGCACGACGAGGTGCACGCGGCGCACAGGATGCACTTGGTGGTGTCGTCGAAGATCGCCCGGTCGGCGATGGACTGCACGCGCTCCTTGCCCTTCTCGGGGGAGGAGTTGGCGATGAGGAAGGGCTGCACCTCGCGGTAGGAGGCGAAGAACGGCTCCATGTCGACGATGAGATCCTTCTCCAGCGGCAGACCCTTGATGGCCTCGACGTAGATCGGCTTCGAGATGTCGAGGTCCTTGATCAGCGTCTTGCAGGCGAGGCGGTTGCGGCCGTTGATGCGCATCGCATCCGAGCCACAGATGCCGTGGGCGCACGAGCGGCGGAACGACAGCGAGCCGTCGACCTCCCACTTGATCTTGTGCAGCGCGTCGAGCACGCGGTCGGTCGCGTACAGCTCGACGTCGTAATCGACCCAGCGCGGCTCCTCGTCGACCTCCGGATCGAAGCGGCGGATGTTGAAGGTGACCAGGAAGGACTGCACTCCAGAGTCGTTCGCGGCGTCGGCGGGTGCCTCTACGACATCGGTCATGATCAGTACTTCCTCTCCATGGGCTGGTAGTTCGTGATGACCACGGGCTTCCAGTCCAGCTTGATGTGGTCGGAGGCGACCGACGAGTGCGCGTCGCCGACCAGGTAGGCCATCGTGTGCTTCATGTAGTTCTCGTCGTCGCGCTTCGGGAAGTCGTCGCGCATGTGGCCGCCACGGCTCTCCTTGCGGTTGCGCGCGGCGTAGACGACGACCTCGGCGATGTCGAGCAGGAAGCCCAGCTCGACGGCCTCGAGCAGGTCGGTGTTGAAGCGCTTGCCCTTGTCGTCGACGTGGATGTTCTTGTAGCGCTCGCGCAGCTCGGCGATGACGCCCAGCACGTGCGTCAGCGACTCCTCGGTGCGGAACACCTGGGCGCCCTTGTCCATCTCGTCCTGCAGCGTCTTGCGCAGCACGGCGATGCGCTCGGTGCCCTGGTTGTTGCGCAGGTCCTCGACCATGTCCTTGACGAACCCGGCCGGGTTCTCGGGCAGCGGCACGAAGTCGGCGGTCTTGACGTACTCGACGGCGTTGCGTCCGGCGCGCTTGCCGAACACGTTGATGTCGAGCAGCGAGTTGGTGCCCAGGCGGTTCGAGCCGTGCACGGAGACGCAGGCGCACTCACCGGCGGCGTACAGTCCGGGGACCACGGTCGAGTTGTCGGCGAGCACCTCCGCGTCGTTGTTGGTCGGGATGCCGCCCATCGCGTAGTGCGCGGTCGGCATCACCGGCACCGGCTCGACCACCGGGTCGACGCCCAGGTAGGTGCGGGCGAACTCGGTGATGTCGGGCAGCTTGGTCTCGAGCACCTCCGCACCCAGGTGCGTGCAGTCCAGCAGGACGTAGTCCTTGTGCGGGCCGGCGCCGCGACCCTCGAGCACCTCCTGCACCATGCTGCGGGCCACGATGTCGCGCGGTGCGAGGTCCTTGATCGTGGGGGCGTAGCGCTCCATGAAGCGCTCGCCAGAGGCGTTGCGCAGGATGGCTCCCTCACCGCGGGCGCCCTCGGTGAGGAGGATGCCGAGGCCGGCCAGACCCGTCGGATGGAACTGGAAGAACTCCAGGTCCTCCAGGGGCAGACCCTTGCGCCAGACGATGCCGACGCCGTCGCCGGTCAGGGTGTGCGCGTTGGAGGTGGTCTTGAAGATCTTGCCGAAGCCGCCGGTGGCGAAGATGACGGCCTTCGACTGGAAGACGTGCAGGTCGCCGGTGGCCAGGTCGTACGCGACCACGCCCGCGACCTGCGTCGCGCCCGCGGCGTCCTTCACCGTGATCAGGTCGAGCACGTAGAACTCGTTGAAGAAGTTGATGCCGAGCTTGACGCAGTTCTGGAACAGGGTCTGCAGGATCATGTGACCGGTGCGGTCAGCCGCGTAGCAGGCCCGGCGCACGGGCGTCTTGCCGTGCTCGGCCGTGTGGCCGCCGAAGCGGCGCTGGTCGATCTTGCCGTCGGGCGTGCGGTTGAAGGGCAGGCCCATGTTCTCGAGGTCGATGACCGCGTCGATGGCCTCCCTCGCGAGGATCTCCGCGGCATCCTGGTCGACGAGGTAGTCGCCGCCCTTGACCGTGTCGTAGGTGTGCCACTCCCAGTTGTCGTCCTCGACGTTCGCGAGGGCTGCGGCCATGCCGCCCTGCGCCGCACCGGTGTGCGAGCGCGTGGGGTACAGCTTCGTGATCACGGCGGTCTTCGCGCCGGGGCCGGCCTCGATGGCCGCGCGCATGCCGGCGCCGCCGGCGCCCACGATCACGATGTCGAACTGGTGGTAGTGCACGCCGTCGCGCACGACGGAGTCAGAGGTCTGCGTAGTCAATGATCTGCCTTCTTCGCTTACTTGCCCAGTGCCTGGCAGGTCTCCCACATGGCGCCGTCTTCGAAGACGCCCGCGCAGGGATCGAACGTGAACACCACGAGGGTGCCGAGGATGATGAGGAGCGCCGCCGCCAGGCCCAGCGCCCAGACGAGAGCCTTGCGGGCCTTCTCGTGCGTGACGTAGTCGTTGACGATCGTGCGCATGCCGTTGGAGCCGTGGATCAGCGCGAGCCACAGCATCAGCACGTCCCACCACTGCCAGAACGGAGTGGCGTACTTGCCGGCGACGAAGCCGAAGTCGATCGCGTGGATGCCGTCGCCGACCATCAGGTTCACGAACAGGTGGCCGAAGATCAGCACGATCAGCAGCACGCCCGAGCCGCGCATGAACAGCCAGCCCCACTTCTCGAGGTTGACGCCGCGCTGGCGGCGGGCGGGTGCGATGGTCTGCGCGGACATCAGTTGCCCCCTCCGAATCCGGCGAACGCGAGGGCGAGGTGGCGCGGCACGAAGCCGGCCATCACCACGGCCCACAGCCCGAGGACGATCCAGAACAGCTGGCGCTGATACTTCGCGCCCTTCGACCAGAAGTCGACGACGATGATGCGCAGGCCGTTGAAGGCGTGGAACGCGATGCCTGCGACCAGCACCACCTCGCCGAACGCCATGATCGGGTTCTTGTACGTGCCGATCACCGCGTCGTACGCCTCGGGGGAGACGCGGATGAGCGACGTGTCGAGGACGTGCACCAGAAGGAAGAAGAAGATCGCGACGCCGGTGATGCGGTGCAGCACCCACGACCACATGCCTTCGCGGCCCCGATACAGTGTGCCGCGTGGAGACCTCGACGTGGTCTCCGAAACCGACGGTGTCAAGCGTGTGCTCGTGGACACGTCGTCCTCCCTGATCGATGAGACGTCGTGCATGCATCCGGGCACGCCCGACCGTGTCCATCCTATTCCCGTCCGGACGGGCGGGGCGACGAAGGCGACCCTTATCCGATCGGCGCGTCCGCACGCACGGCTAGGTTGGAGCCATGGCGCGAATCGACGACTTCTACGCGGTGATCCCGGCGGGCGGCATCGGCAGTCGGCTCTGGCCGCTGTCGCGGGCGGATGCCCCGAAGTTCCTCCACGACCTGACCGGATCGGGGCACTCGCTGCTGCGCGACACGTGGGACCGTCTGGAGCCCCTCGCCGGAGCGGACCGCATCGCGGTGGTGACGGGGCGAGCGCATCGCGCCGCCGTCGAGGCGCAGCTGCCTGGCATCCCCGACGCGAACGTGTTCCTCGAGTCCGAGCCGCGCGAGTCCGCCGCGGCGATCGGACTCGCCGCGGCGATCCTGCACCGCCGCGACCCCGACGTCATCATCGGGTCGTTCAGCGCCGATCACGTGATCCGCGGCACACGCGTGTTCGAGTTCGCCGTGCGCGATGCCGTCGAGGTCGCGCGGGAGGGATACATCTGCACGATCGGGATCACCCCCACCGAGCCCGCCATCGGCTTCGGGTACATCAAGAAGGGCGAGGAGCTCGTCGTCGACGGCGCGCGCGAGGCGGCCCTCGTCGAGCGCTTCGTCGAGAAGCCCGACCTCGAGACGGCGAAGGCCTATGTCGCCGACCGCGAGCACCTCTGGAACGCGGGCATGTTCATCGCGAAGGCGAGCGTGCTGCTCGACGAGCTGCGGATCAACGAGCCCGAGCTGCATGCCGGGCTGATGGAGCTCGCCGAGGCATGGGACGACCGCGACCTGCGGGGGCCGGCGGTCGATCGCATCTGGCCCCGGCTGAAGAAGATCGCCATCGACTACGCGGTGGCCGAGCCGGCCGCCGAACGCGGCAGGCTCGCCGTCGTTCCCGGTCACTTCGACTGGGACGACGTGGGCGACTTCGCCTCGCTGACGAAGCTCATCACCAACGGTCGCAAGAACGACCTCGCCGTGCTGGGTCCGCGGGCTCGCGTGCTCTCGGATGCCGCCAGCGGCATCCTCGTGTCCCAGACCTCGCGCGTGATCAGCCTGGTCGGGGTGCAGGACATCGTCGTCGTCGACACCGAGGACGCGCTGCTGGTGACCACGGTCGAGCACGCGCAGCGGGTCAAGGGCGTCGTCGAGTCCCTCAAGCTCACTGGCCGCGGCGACGTGCTCTGAGCGTCGCCGCCCGGCGCGTCGACGACCGCCGGACGGTCATCATTGCGGATTTGTAACCTTTCGCCAGCACATCCGGGGCGCGCGTGCGGGAAGCGCGTAACACTGGGTAACCTCGAGCGATCCGCGATGTCCGCGGAGATCACCCGGGAGGCATGAGTGTCCATCTCCATCACCAAGAAGCTGCTCGGCGCCACCGTCGCCGCCGGCGTCGTCCTGAGCCTCGCCGCGTGCGGCCAGGCTCCCGCAGACAACCCTGGCGCGGACGGCGGCAACGGCGACAAGTCCGACTTCTCCGCGTGCATCGTCTCGGATGCCGGCGGTTTCGACGACAAGTCCTTCAACCAGCTGTCCTACGAGGGCACCAAGAAGGCCGCCGATGAGCTCGGCGCCACGTTCCGCGAGGCGGAGTCGAACGCCGAGACCGAGTACGGCCCGAACATCGACAACATGGTCTCCGAAGGCTGCAACGCCATCGTCGCCGTGGGCTTCGCGCTGTCGCAGGCCACGGTCGACGCCGCCGAGGCGAACGCCGAGACGGACTTCATCCTCGTCGACGACGCCGGCGGCGACAGCAAGCCGGACAACGTCAAGCCGCTGCTGTACAACACGGCTGAGGCCGCGTTCCTCGCCGGATACATGTCGGCCGGCTACTCCAAGACCGGCAAGGTGGGCACGTTCGGCGGCATGGAGTTCCCGACCGTGACGATCTTCATGGACGGCTTCAAGCAGGGCGTCGACCACTACAACGAGAAGAACGGCACCTCGGTCGCCGTGGTCGGCTGGGACGGCACGACCGGATCGTTCACCGGCGGCTTCGAGGCCAACCAGAGCGCCAAGACGGTCGCGAAGAACATCATCGACCAGGGCGTCGACGTGCTCTTCCCGGTCGGCGGTCCGATCTACCAGTCCGGCCTGCAGGCCATCAAGGACTCGGGCAAGGACATCGCGCTGATCGGCGCGGACGCGGACCTGTTCGAGACCGACCCGACCACCGCCGACTTCGTGCTCACCTCTGTGCTCAAGGCGATGGACCTGTCGACCTACGAGGCCGTGATGGCCAGCGCCGAAGGCGAGTTCGACGGTGAGGCCTACATCGGCACCCTGGAGAACGAGGGCGTCGGCATCGCGCCGCTGCACGAGTTCGAGAGCAAGGTCGACGCCGAGCTGGTGAAGAAGGTCGCCGAGATCAAGCAGGAGATCATCGACGGTTCGATCACCGTCACCTCCTACCTCGACAACTAAGAGGAACCGCATCGGGGAGGCCGGTCGTGCCGGCCTCCCCGATGTCGTCTGCCCGGGCGATCCCCGGCGCGAGGACACATCACGAATAGGATCGACACATGAAGCTCGAGCTGCGCGGCATAACGAAGAGGTTCGGCGCACTGACAGCCAACGACCACATCGACCTCGAGGTGCAGGCGGGTGAGATCCACTGCCTCCTCGGCGAGAACGGCGCCGGCAAGTCCACGCTGATGAACGTGCTGTACGGGCTGTACCAGGCCGACGAGGGTCAGATCCTCCTCGACGGGCGCGTGCAGCGCTTCTCCGGGCCCGGCGACGCGATGGCCGCGGGCATCGGCATGGTGCACCAGCACTTCATGCTCATCCCGGTGTTCACCGTGGCGGAGAACGTGATGCTCGGTCACGAGGAGACGACGTTCGGCGGCCGGCTGGATCTCGCGGCGGCCCGCTCGAAGGTGCGTGAGATATCCGACCGCTTCGGCTTCGACGTCGACCCCGACGCTCTCGTCGCCGACCTGCCCGTGGGCGTGCAGCAGCGCGTGGAGATCATCAAGGCGCTCTCGCGCGAGGCCCGCGTGCTCGTCTTCGACGAGCCGACCGCCGTGCTCACGCCGCAGGAGACCGATGAGCTCATGGCCACGATGCGCCAGCTCAAGGAGCGCGGCACATCGATCGTGTTCATCACGCACAAGCTGCGCGAGGTGCGCGAGGTGGCCGACCGCATCACCGTGATCCGGCTGGGCAAGGTGGTCGGCGAGGCCTCGCCGACCGCGTCGAACGCGGAGCTCGCCTCGCTGATGGTCGGCCGTGCGGTGGAGCTCACCGTGCACAAGAACCCGCCTCAGCTGACCGACCATGCACTGGTCGTCGAGAACCTCACCGTCAGCGATGTCCTGGGCACCGTGCTCGTCGACGACGTGTCCTTCACCGTCCGCGGCGGAGAGGTGCTCGCGATCGCCGGTGTGCAGGGCAACGGACAGACCGAGCTCACCGAGGCGCTGCTCGGTCTGCAGGCGCGCGTGCAGGGCAGCATCCGCCTGAACGGCGAAGAGCTGCGCGGGCGCAGCGTGCGGCACATCCTCGATGCCGGCGTCGGTTTCGTCCCCGAGGACCGTGGCGTCGACGGACTCGTCAAGGAGTTCTCCATCGCGGAGAACCTCATGCTCGACCGCTCCCACGGCGCGCCGTTCGTCACGAGCGGCGCGCTGCAGCTGCGCCGTCTGATGGAGTTCGCCAAGCAGAAGATCGCGGAGTTCGACATCCGCACGCAGGGTCCGTCGCAGGCGGCCGGTCGGCTGTCGGGCGGCAACCAGCAGAAGGTCGTGCTGGCGCGCGAGCTCAGCCGCGACCTGTCCCTGTTCGTCGCCGCCCAGCCAACCCGAGGCGTCGACGTGGGATCGATCGAGTTCATCCACAAGCGCATCATCGAGACGCGCGACACCGGTGTTCCGGTGGTCGTCATCTCCACAGAGCTCGACGAGGTCGCGGCCCTCGCCGATCGCATCCTTGTGATGTACCGGGGTCGTGTGGTCGGCATCGTCCCCGGCGACACCCCCCGCGATCAGCTGGGCCTGATGATGGCCGGCGCCAGCGCCGAGGACGCGGCTCGCGAGGTCTCCGTCGGCGCAGCCCCGAGCGAAGGAGCGCAGGCATGACCGTCGCGCAGACGCAGATCCCCGACTCCGACAAGGCGCTTCAGCCGCAGAAGCCGCAGCGGCCGCAGCGCTGGCGGGCGGCCCTCATGCAGATCGCGACCGGAAGCGCTCTGACGACCGTGTTCGCCGTCGTGGCGGCCGTCATCGTGGGCTCGCTGATGATCGCGTTGACCGACCCCGACGTGCAGGCCGCGGCAGGCTACTTCTTCGCCGCTCCCGGCGACACGCTGAGCGCGATCGGCCAGGCCGTCGGCGGCGCGTACGCCGCGCTGTTCCGCGGATCGATCTACAACTTCAACGCCGACTCGTTCGCGATCGCCATCCGCCCGCTCACCGAGACGCTGAAGTTCGCCACGCCGCTGATCGCCGCGGGCCTGGGCGTCGGCCTGGCATTCCGCGCCGGGCTGTTCAACATCGGCGGTCAGGGTCAGATGCTCATGGCCGCCGCCGCCGCCGGGTACGTCGCCACCGCGTGGGACCTGCCCTTCCCGCTGCACCTGATCGTCGCTCTCGTCGCCGGCATCATCGCCGGCGCGCTGTGGGCGGGGATCGCCGGCATCCTCAAGGCGCGCACGGGCGCGCACGAGGTGATCACGACGATCATGCTGAACAACATCGCCGTGTACCTGCTGGCGTGGATGCTCGCCACCCAGGGCGTGCTGCAGGCGCCGGGCTCGAGCAACCCGAAGACCGCACCGATGGCCGAGTCGGCCGTCATGCCGCTGCTGCTCGGACCCAGCTACAAGCTGCACATCGGATTCCTGCTCGCGCTGGTGGCGGTCGCCATCACCTGGTGGCTGCTGGAGCGCTCCGGGCTGGGCTTCCGGTTCCGCGCGGTGGGGGAGAACCCGGATGCCGCGCGCACGGCCGGCATCTCCGTCGGCCGGACCTACCTCAGCGTCATGCTCATCGCGGGCGCGCTGGTCGGTCTCGCCGGAGTCAGCCAGGTGCTCGGCACCGAGCCGAAGGGCTTCAGCGGCGGCATCGACGCCGGCATCGGGTTCGACGCGATCACCGTCGCCCTGCTGGGGCGCTCCCGTCCGCTCGGCATCCTGTTCGCCGGACTGCTGTTCGGCGCTTTCAAGACCGGTGGCTTCACCATGCAGGCGTCGCAGGGCGTCCCGATCGAGATCGTGCTCGTCGTGCAGTCCCTGATCGTGCTGTTCATCGCGGCGCCGCCGCTCGTGCGCGCCATGTTCGGTCTGCCGCAGCCGGGCCGCCCGAGCCGGCGTGAGCGGCGCGCGGCCGAGCGACGAACGAAGCGCGCCGAGGCCGAGGAGGTGGCGGGATGAGCACTCAGACCGCACAGACAGGACAGAGCCCGCAGAGCGTGCAGGCCGAACTGCGTCAGGTGAGCGTGGTGTCGTGGAAGACGCCCATCATCCTCAGCGTGCTGACGGTGCTGGTGGCGCTGCTGCCGCTGCTGATCCCACGCGCCGGCGACGCGACGTTCCGCTTCACCGCCGGCAGCGAGATCATCGCGCTGCCCTCTGTCGTCGTGCCGGGCACGGCGACCGCGTGGGTCTGCGTCGTCATCGGCGCCGCGATCAGCGTCGCGGCGGTGATGCTCACCCGCGCGCATCGTCGCGTGCCGATGTGGCTCATCGCGGTGTACGTCGTCGTGCTGATCTTCGGATTCCTCGCCTGGGCGGCCGCGGGCAGCTCGGGGACGCTGCCCATGATCGGACTGCTCAGCGGCGGTCTCGCGCTGGCCACCCCGCTGATCTTCGGCGCGCTGGGCGGCGTGATCGGCGAGCGCGCCGGCGTCGTGAACATCGCGATCGAGGCGCAGCTGCTGGCAGGCGCGTTCACCGCGGCCATCGTCGCCTCGGCCGTGGGCACGCCCTGGGCGGGCCTCATCGCCGCGATGCTGGCGGGCGTGCTGGTCGCGGTGATCCTCGGGGTGTTCGCCATCACGTACTACGTGGACCAGGTGATCGTCGGTGTGGTGCTCAACGTCCTCGTGATCGGCGTGACCACGTTCCTGTTCCGACAGGTGCTCGCCCCCAACCAGGCGGCGCTGAACACCGTCGAGCCGTTCCGCGACCTGCCGATCCCGCTGCTCAGCGACATCCCCGTGCTCGGGCCGATCCTGTTCCGCCAGACGATCGTGGTGTACCTGATGTACGTCATCGTGTTCGTCGTCTGGTACGGCATGTACCGCACCCGCTGGGGTCTGCGACTGCGCGCGGTCGGCGAGCACCCGCAGGCGGCCGACACGGTGGGCATCAACGTCGCGCGCACGCGGTACATGAACGTGCTCATCGCCGGTGCCGTCGCGGGCATGGGAGGCGCGTTCTTCACACTGGTCTCGGTGCCGCGCTTCAACCCCGAGATGACCGCCGGAGCCGGCTTCATCGCCCTCGCCGCGGTGATCTTCGGCAAGTGGGACCCGATCCGCGCGACGCTGGCGGCACTGCTGTTCGGCTTCGCGAGCAACCTGCAGAGCGTGCTCAGCGTCATCGGCTCGCCGGTGCCCAGCCAGTTCATGCTCATGCTGCCGTACATCGTGACGATCTTCGCCGTGGCAGGCCTGGTCGGGCGCTCCCGCCCGCCGGCAGCCGACGGCGAGCCGTACATCAAGTCCTAGGAGAGAACACGTGACCGACATCGATTGGGACGAGCTGAGACAGGTCGCCTCCGAGGCGATGCAGAAGGCGTACGCGCCGTATTCGCGATACCGGGTGGGCGCAGCCGCGCTCGTGGACGACGGACGCATCGTCGCCGGATGCAACGTCGAGAACGCCTCGTACGGCGTCGGCCTGTGCGCCGAATGCGCTCTGGTCGGCGACCTGCACATGTCCGGTGGCGGTCGGCTCATCGCGTTCGTCTGCGTGAACAACGACGGACAGACGATCATGCCGTGCGGTCGCTGCCGCCAGCTGCTGTTCGAGCACTCCAGCCCCGAGATGCTGCTCGAGACCGTCTCGGGCATCCGCACCATCGACGAGGTGCTGCCCGACGCGTTCGGGCCGCGCGATCTGGAGGACGCCCGATGAGCTCTCAGACCGGCGTCGAGGCGTTCGACGCGATCGACGTGATCCGTGCCAAGCGCGACGGCGGAGTGGTGCCCGAGGCGGCGCTGCGGTGGATGGTCGACGCGTACACCCGCGGCTACGTGTCGGACGCCCAGATGGCGTCGTTCGCGATGGCGATCTTCCAGCGCGGCATGCAGCGCGAGGAGATCCGCGTGCTCACCGAAGCGATGATCGCGTCGGGGGAGCGGATGAGCTTCGCCAGCCTCGGCAAGCGCACCGTCGACAAGCACTCCACCGGCGGCGTGGGCGACAAGATCACCCTGCCGCTGGCACCGCTGGTCGCCGTGTTCGGCGTGGCGGTCCCGCAGCTCAGCGGCCGCGGCCTCGGCCACACCGGCGGCACGCTCGACAAGCTCGAATCGATCCCGGGCTGGCGGGCGGCGCTCAGCAACGACGAGATGTTCGCGCAGATGCAGTCCGACGTCGGCGCGGTGATCTGCGCCGCCGGCTCGGGTCTCGCGCCCGCCGACAAGAAGCTCTACGCGCTTCGCGATGTGACCGGCACGGTCGAGGCGATCCCCCTGATCGCGTCGAGCATCATGTCGAAGAAGATCGCCGAGGGCACCGACGCGCTCGTGCTCGACGTGAAGTTCGGCAACGGCGCCTTCATGCAGGACATCGATCGGGCCCGCGAGCTGGCGCGCACGATGGTCGAGCTCGGCACCGACTCGGGTGTCGCGACGACCGCACTGCTGACCGACATGAACGTTCCGCTCGGTCTCGCGATCGGCAACGCCAACGAGGTGCGCGAGTCGGTGGAGATCCTCGCCGGCGGCGGCCCCGCCGACGTGCGCGAGCTGACCCTCGCCCTCGCCCGCGAGATGCTCTCGCTGGCAGGGCAGCCGGATGCGGATGTCGAGGCGGCCCTCGACGACGGCCGCGCCATGGACAGCTGGAAGGCGATGATCCGCGCCCAGGACGGCGACCCGGATGCCCCGCTGCCGACCGCACGGGAGACGCACGTCGTCACCGCCGACCGCGACGGCGTGGTGATCCGCATGGACGCGCTGCCGTTCGGCATCGCCGCGTGGCGCCTCGGCGCCGGGCGCGCCCGCGCCGAGGATCCGGTGATCTTCGCCGCCGGCATCGACCTCGCCGTCAAGCCCGGCCAGACGGTCACCGCCGGAGAGCCGCTGTTCACCCTGTCGGCCGATGACGAGGGGCGCTTCGCCCGCGCTCTCGAGGCGCTGGACGGCGCCTACGAGATCGGCGACGCTGCAGCGGCACCCGCCGCACAGCCCATCGTGCGCGAGCGCATCACCGCCTGAGTACCGGAGGATCACCATGAAGATCGACGAGCTGCGCGCCCTGCCCAAGATCTCGCTGCACGACCACCTCGACGGCGGCGTGCGTCCCGCGACGATCCTCGAGCTGGCCGATGCCGGCGGCATCCAGACCCCGGCGCAGGATCCCAAGGGGATGGGTCGCTGGATCGCGCAGCAGAGCGATGCCGGCTCTCTCGTGGAGTACCTGAAGTCGTTCGACCTCGTGACCTCCGTCATGCAGTCCGAGCGAGCCCTCACGCGGGTCGCCCGCGAGTTCGTCGCCGACCTCGCCGCCGACGGCGTGATCTACGGCGAGGTGCGCTGGGCACCCGAGCAGCACGTCGCCGGCGGCCTCAGCCTGGACGACGCCGTGCGCGCCGTGCAGCGCGGCATCGAGGAGGGCGAGGATGAGGCGGATGCCGCCGGGCGCAGCATCCGGGTCGGTCAGATCATCTCGGCCATGCGCCAGGGCTCCCGCGTGCGGGAGATCGCCGAGCTCGCCGTGCGTCATCGCGAGAGCGGCGTCGTCGGCTTCGACATCGCCGGGCCGGAGGACGGCTTCCCGGCGTCGGAGCACCGCGCGGCCTTCGACTACCTTGCCGGCGAGTTTCTGCCGGTCACGGTGCACGCGGGAGAGGCCGCGGGGCCGGCATCCATCCGCTCCGCCCTGATCGACGGACGCGCGCTGCGCCTCGGCCACGGCGTGCGCATCGCCGAGGACCTGCAGATCATCGAGCGCGAGGGCGACGAGGTGCAGGTGCAGTTCGGCGATCTGGCCCGCTGGGTGCGCGACCGGGAGATCCCGCTGGAGCTCTCGCCGTCGTCCAACCTGCAGACCGGCGCGATCGCCCAGTGGGGCGATGAGGTCGCGGACCACCCCTTCGACCTGCTCTACCAGCTCGGCTTCTCGGTCACCGTGAACGTCGACAACCGCACGATGAGCGGCACGTCGCTCACGCGCGAGCTCTCGCTGCTGGTCGACGCGTTCGGCTACGACCTCGACGATCTCGAGGCCTTTCAGTTCAACGCCGCGTCCGCCGCATTCCTGCCGGTGGAAGAGCGCGAAGAGCTCGTCGAGATGATCGCCGAGGGGTTCGAGCGCTGAACCCCTCGGCGGACGGCCGACACGCCGCTCAGGCGGCTTCCGGGTTCTGAGCCCACAGATCGGGGCCGAACACCTCGTAGTGGATGCGATCGGCGGGCACGCCGCGGCCGATGAGTGTGCGGCGCATGGACTGCATGAACGGCAGCGGACCGCACATGAACACCGAGGCGTGCTCGGGCAGATCGACCTCGCTGAGGTCCATGAAGCCCTCGCGCGCCGGGTGCAGGGTGGGCGCGCCGAGGGCGTCCCGCTCGTACCAGTTCTGCGCCCTGGCATCGGGCATGGCCAGCACCTGGCGGCGCAGCGACGCGTACAGCGCGTGCGTGTCATGAGCGCGGTCGGCGTGGAACAGCCGCACGGTGCGGGCGGGCTGGCGGCGGGAGAGGTCTTCCATGATGGCGGC
Source organism: Microbacterium sp. NPDC077391 (assembly GCF_040686955.1). Lineage (NCBI taxonomy): Bacteria > Bacillati > Actinomycetota > Actinomycetes > Micrococcales > Microbacteriaceae > Microbacterium > Microbacterium sp. NPDC077391. The sequence continues at coordinate 84,396 of NZ_JBFBMI010000005.1, read as the reverse complement.
GACCGGCGTGATCCCGATCCCCGCCGAGACGAGCACGAGCGGGTGATCCTCGTCGTCGAGCACGACGTCACCCGCCGGCTGCGAGACGTCGAGCACGGTGCCGGGCTGCGCGTGCTGCCACAGCCACGTCGAGACCTGTCCGTCGGGTGCGCCGCCCGCCCCGTGCACTCGCTTGATCGTCACCCGGATCGAGTCGCCGCGCGGACCGGATGAGATCGTGTACTGACGTGGCTGTCTGCTGCCGTCCGGCAGGTCGACGGCGATGGCGACGTACTGTCCGGTGCGGTGGGAGGGGATCAGGCCGTCGACCGGTGCCAGCAGCAGCGAGAAGATGTCCTCCGACTCCTCGAACCGCTCCACCACCCGGTAGTCGCGCCACGGGTTCTGCGGGTCTGTGCCCGACAGGGCGTACAGCCGCGCCTCCTCGGCGATCAGCGCGGTGGCGAACAGCCAGTACACCTCGTCCCACGCCGACCGCACCGCGGGGGTGACCGCGTCGCCGAGCACGGTGTCCACCGCGTCGAGCAGATGACGGCCGACGATGGTGTACTCGCCGGCCCGGATCCCCAGCGAGACGTGCTTGTGGGCGATCCGGCGCATCACCGGAGTGAAGTCGGGGGCGTGCGGATCGATCAGCTGCACGGCGAAGGCGACCACCGAGGCGGCGAGCGCCTTCGGCTGCTCGCCGATCGCCTGGTTGGCGCGGTTGAACACCCGCAGCAGTTCGGGGTGCGCGGCGAACATGGCGGGGTAGAACACCTTCGTGATCTGCTCGGCGTGCTCGGCGACGACGCCGGCCGTGGCCGCGACGACTGCTTCGGACTCGGGCGAGAGCTTCATGACGTTCCTTTCGTGGGGTCTGCGTCCCCTCCACTCTGCGCTCGGGCTCTGGCGGCGAGGAGGGGTTTTCACCGGTTCTATTCCGAGCGCGGCAGACGCCGGCGCCGTAGCCTGAAGGAATGCCACGCCGAGTCGACGATTACCGCGGTCTCACTCAGCCGAGCCGCCTTCGTCTGCTGCGCGCCGTGCAGAGCGAGCCAGGTCTGCGCATCGCCGAACTCGCCGAACGTTGCGGGATGCCGCTCAACACCGCCCGAGATCACCTGCGCGTGCTCGTGCAGGAGGGCCTCGTGCGCGAGGAGAGGCTGCAGGTGGGCAGCAGGGGCCGTCCGCCGCTCGCCTACCACCCGGTGCGGGAGGCGGGGTCGAACCCCGCGGCGCAGCGTCGCGTCGACGGCGCGCGTCGACGCGGTGCCCTGTTGCGCGCGGTGACCCCGCCGACGTCAGGCGACGCGGCGCGGGAGGACGACGTGGATGCCGAGGCGCAGCTCGATGTGCTGTACGAGCATCTCGATGACGCCGGGCTCAGCCCCGTCCTCGACGAATCGGCGCTGCGCTTCGAGATGCTGCCGTGCAACTACCGCGGGATGCTCGCGCAGGATCAGTCGACGGTGTGCGGCACGCATGCCCGGCTGGTGCGCGACACGCTCGCCCAGGTCGATGGTCCGCTCGAGGTCGAGCGACTCGACCCGTTCATCACCGCGGACTCCTGTGCCCTGCTGCTGCGCCACGCCCGTGACCGGGCCGTGCCCGACCCGGTCAGCGCACCGCCGCCGCGAGATCCCCCACGAGCTCCGTGATCTGCGCCCGCACGGCGGCGTCCGTGATGGTGGGAGTGCCGTCGCCCGCCTGCGGGCCGTAGGAGCCGAACGACGCGTGCGAGGCGCCGTCGATCTCGACGAGCTCGGCATCCGCCGGAAGCAGATCCCTCGCATCCGCGATCTTCTCGGGTGTCGACAGGCCATCCTCGCTTCCGGACAGGCTCAGCACCGGCACCCCGGAGTCCGACAGGTCGTTCGCACAGTACGAGGCGAACAGCACCATGGCATCCGCGTCCGGTGCCAGCCGGCAGGCGCGCACCCCGCCCAGGGAGTGCCCGCCCACCATCCACGAGTCCACGTCGGGTGCGGCGGAGGTGAAGGCGTCCAGCCCGCGCGGATCGAAGAACGCGAGATTCAACCACGGTCGGGTGATGACGACGGTGATCCCGTCCTCGGCGGCGAGCTCCTGCAGCGTCGCGACATAGCCCTCGGGCTGCACCTTGGCGCCGGGGATGAACACCAGGCCGACGTCCGAGTCGCCGTCCGCGGGGGAGAGCACGATGCCCTCAGGGGCTTCCTCGATCTCGAGCGCGTGGTTCGCCCTCGCCTGCGCCAGCGGATCGGGTTCGGCGGACATCACGCCCACCTGCGTCCACACCAGGGTCCCGACGACGATCAGCACGATCAGTGCCCCCAGCGACCACAGTGCGCGGACGACGATCCGCCTACCCCTGCTGCGTGGCGCTCTCATCCGCGGCATCGGCGCGACTCACCGCCGCGCGGCGAGGAGCTCCCGCACGGCGGCTTCGAGCTCGGCGACGGCGCGGGCGGCGTCGGCCGTGCTCTCGCCGCGCGCGTCGATGTACACCTTCAGCTTCGGCTCGGTGCCGCTCGGGCGCACGATGACACGCGACCCGTCGTCGAGGCGGTAGCGCAGCACGTCTCCCGCGGGCACCCCCGCGTCACCGGTGGCCAGATCCTCTGCCGACGCGACCGCCCGCGCGCCGAACGCCGCGGGCGGCTGGGCGCGCAGAGACGCCATCGTCGAGCCGATCAGGCTCAGATCGTCGACGCGCACCGATACCTGGCCGCTCGCGAAGTGGCCGATCTCGGCACCGAGCTCGTCGAGCAGGCCGGCGAGCGTGGTCTCGCGCACCCGCGCCTCGGCGGCGAGGCCGAGCAGGGCGACCGCGGCGGAGATGCCGTCCTTGTCGCGCACGGTGTCGGGGTTCACCAGGTAGCCGAGAGCCTCTTCGAAGCCGAACACCATGCCGGGAGCACGCGAGATCCATTTGAAGCCGGTGAGCGTCTCGTGGAAGTCGAGTCCGTAGCGCTCGGCGACCGCACCGAGCCCGGGGGAGGAGACCAGCGAGCAGGCGAGGGATGCCCCTGCCGTGCCCTGCGCGGCGCGTGCCGCCCGCCAGCCGAGCAGCAGCCCGACCTCGTTGCCGGTCAGGCGGCGCCAGCCGCCCTCGGCTGCCGGATCCGGGATGGCGACGGCCAGACGATCGGCGTCGGGGTCGTTCGCGATGATGAACTCGGCATCCGCCTCACGCGCTCGAGCGAACGCGAGGTCCATCGCACCCGGCTCCTCGGGATTGGGGAACGAGACGGTGCGGAACGTCGGATCGGGGTCGCGCTGCGCGTCGACGATGCGCGGGGCCGGGTAGCCCGCGGCCTTCACGACGCGCGAGAAGGTCTCCCAGCCCACGCCGTGCAGGGCCGTGTACACCCAGCGCATCTCCTGCACGCCGAACGGTGCGGGAGCCACGGCTGCGGTCGCCGCGATGTAGGCGTCGACGACGTCGTCACCGGCGATCTCGTACGCGGCCGAGCGGGGCAGCAGGCTCACGTCGCCCGCATCGGCGACGCGCTGGATGTGCGCGGCGATCTGCGCGTCCGCCGGAGCGACGATCTGCGATCCGCCGTCCTCGCCGCCGAGGTAGACCTTGTAGCCGTTGTCGTTCGGCGGGTTGTGGCTGGCGGTGACCATGATTCCGGCATCCGCCTGCAGGTGGCGCACCGCGAACGCGAGCACCGGCGTCGGCAGCAGTCTCGGCAGCAGGATCGTGCGCAGCCCGGCACCGGCGAGGATCTCGGCCGAGTCGAGCGCGAAGCGGCGGGAGTTGCGTCGGCCGTCGTAGCCGATGACCACGGTGGGACGCGTCGTGCTGCGCTGCAGCAGGTACCCCGCGAAGCCGGCGGCCGCCTGGGTCACCAGCACGCGGTTCATGCGGTTGCTGCCCGCGCCCAGCTCACCGCGCAGACCCGCGGTGCCGAAGGCGAGCCGTCTGCCGAAGCGGTCCTCGAGATCGGCGAGAGCCGCCGCGTCACCGCCCGCGGCGCGGGTGATGATGCCGGCGAGCTCGTCGCGGGTCTCGGCATCCGGGTCCTGTCGCAGCCAGGCGCGCGCCTGGTCGAGCCGCTCGCTCACAGCGCCTCGATCACTCGGGCCAGCAGCGCCGAGATCACCGGCTCGGCCTCACGGCCGGCCTCGATGACCTCCTCGTGGCTGAGCGGGGTCTTCTGGATGCCGGCGGCGAGGTTCGTGATGAGCGAGAAGCCGAGGATCTCCATGCCCGCCTGGCGGGCCGCGATGGCCTCGAGAGCGGTCGACATGCCGACGATGTCACCGCCGATGGCCTTGGCCATCTGCACCTCCGCCGGGGTCTCGTAGTGCGGGCCGCGGAACTGGGTGTACACGCCCTCGTCGAGAGTGGGGTCGACGGTGCGGGCGATGTCGCGCAGCCGCGTCGAGTACAGGTCGGTGAGGTCGACGAAGGTGGCGCCCTCGAGCGGCGAGTCGGCGGTGAGGTTGATGTGGTCGCTGATCAGCACCGGCTGGCCGGGCTGCCACGTCTCGCGGATCCCCCCGGCGCCGTTGGTGAGCACCATGGTCTTCGCGCCCGTCGCGGCTGCGGTGCGCACCGAGTGCACGACCCGGCGCACGCCGTGGGCCTCGTAGTAGTGCGTGCGCGCACCGATCACCAGCACGTTCCGGCCGCCGGGGGTGCGGATGCTGCGCAGCGTGCCGACATGCCCGTCGAGCGCGGGCTTCGAGAAGCCGGTCACCTCGGTGGCGGGAACGGTGGCGACGGTCTCGCCGATCAGCTCGGCGGCCTTGCCCCAGCCGGAGCCGAGGGTCAGGGCGATGTCGTGGTGGTCGACCCCGGTCAGGCGAGCGATGTCGGCGGCCGCATCGGCGGCGACGGCGAACGGATCGGCCGTCGGGTCGTCCAGGGGGTTCAGGGAGTTCTCACGCATGCCTCCACTCTAGGAAGGTGGCGGGGCCGCTGCCAGGATTGCGGAAGAATGGAGTTCATGTCTCAGACTTCCTTCGCGAACAGGCAGAGCGTCGCCGTCCTCGGCGGCGGTCCCGGTGGGTACGAGGCGGCGCTCGCCGCAGCGCAGCTGGGAGCGGATGTGACGCTCGTCGAGCGCGTGGGCGTGGGCGGGTCGGCCGTGCTCACCGATGTGGTGCCGTCCAAGAGCCTCATCGCCACCGCAGATGCCGCCGTCGCCATCGCCGGGGCCACCGACCTCGGCGTGCAGTTCTACGCGCGCGGCGCGGACGACAGGCCGCTCAAGCCCGAGATCGCCATCAACCTCGCCGCCGTCAACAAGCGCCTGCTCGCCCTCGCCGGCCAGCAGTCGGAGGACATGCGCTCCACCCTGCTCGAGGCCGGCGTGCGCATCATCTCCGGACACGGCCGCCTGGAAGGTCCCAACGCCATCGTGGTCTCCACGGGACCGCACGGCACGGACTTCGACCGTGTCGAGGCGGACACCGTCGTCGTGTCGGTCGGCGCCTCGCCCCGCGAGCTGCCCTCGGCGAAGCCCGACGGCGAGCGCATCCTCACCTGGACCCAGCTGTACGACATGAAGGCGCTGCCCGAGCACCTGATCGTCGTGGGCTCGGGTGTGACCGGTGCGGAGTTCGCGTCGGCGTACATGAACCTCGGCGCGAAGGTCACGCTCATCTCGAGCCGCGACCAGGTGCTGCCCGGTGAGGACGAGGACGCCGCGAAGGTGCTCGAGAAGGTGTTCACCCGCGGCGGCATGAAGGTGCTCTCGAAGTCCCGCGCAGAGAGCGTGCAGCGCACCGATGACGGGGTGCGGGTCACCCTGTCCGACGGTCGCACCGTCGAGGGCAGCCACTGTCTGATGGCGGTCGGATCGATCCCGAACACGGCCGGCATCGGCCTCGAGGAGGCGGGCATCGAGCTCACCGAATCCGGTCACGTGCGGGTCAACCGGGTGGCGCGCACCTCGGTTCCCAACGTCTACGCCGTGGGCGACTGCACGAACTTCTTCCCGCTGGCATCCGTCGCATCCATGCAGGGGCGCACCGCCGTCTTCCACGCGCTGGGTGACATCGTGATCCCGCTCGAGGTGCGCAAGATCACCGCCAACATCTTCACCGCACCCGAGATCGCGACGGTCGGCTACTCCGAGCAGGACGTCGCGAACGGGCAGGCCGACGGCATCGCGCACAAGCTGCCGCTCGCCGCCAACCCGCGCGCGAAGATGCTGGGCATCAAGGACGGCTTCGTTAAGATCATCGCGCTGCGCGGCTCGGGGACGGTGGTCGGCGGTGTGATCGTCGCGCCACGGGCATCCGAGCTGATCTACCCGATCGCGATGGCGATCGAGCGTCGCCTCACCGTCGACCAGGTCGCGCGCGTGTTCGCCGCCTATCCGTCGCTGACCACCAGCATCACCGATGCGACCCGTGCCATGCATGCGGTCGGTGTCGTCTGACCCCGACCACCGCAGACGCAGAAGGCGCGCCCCGGGATCGGGACGCGCCTTCTGTGCATCGGGTGCGGGTCAGCTGATCGTCAGCAGCTGATGCCCGGCCGAGACGGTCGTACCGGGGGTGGCGTCGATGGCGCCGACGACGCCGTCCTTGTGCGCCTGCAGCGGCTGCTCCATCTTCATCGCCTCGAGCACGACCACGAGGTCGCCCTTGACGACGTGCTGGCCCTCTTCGACGGCGAGCTTGACGACGGTCGCCTGCATGGGCGACTTGACGGCATCGCCCGACGCCCCGGCGTTCGCGGTGGCGGTGTGGCTGCGTCGCGACGGCGGAACCGCCGCCGGACGGCCGGCGGTTCCCGCGACGGGGGCGACGACGCGGTCGGGAAGGCTCACCTCGAGGCGCTTGCCGGCGACCTCGACGACGACGGTGTGACGGCCGGGCGCGGGGGCGGGCTCGTCGAGCTCGCCGTCCCACGCGGGGATGTCGTTGACGAACTCGGTCTCGATCCAGCGCGTGTACACGCCGAACCCGCCGTCGGCGGCGACGAACGCCGGGTCCCGGACGACCTTGCGGTGGAACGGGAGCACGGTCGGCATGCCGGCCACCTCGAACTCGTCGAGCGCCCGACGGGAGCGCTCGAGGGCCTCGGCGCGGTCGCGGCCGGTGACGATGATCTTCGCCAGCAGCGAGTCGAAGGCGCCCGAGACGGCGTCGCCTGCCGTGACGCCGGAGTCGAGACGGATGCCGGGACCGCCGAACGTCTTGAAGACGTTGATCGGGCCGGGTTGGGGGAGGAAGCCGCGACCCGGGTCCTCGCCGTTGATGCGGAACTCGATCGAGTGGCCCTGCGGCGCCGGGTCGTCGTAGTCGATGGTGCCGCCGGCGGCGATGCGGAACTGCTCGCGCACGAGATCGATTCCGGTGACCTCCTCGGACACCGGGTGCTCGACCTGCAGGCGGGTGTTCACCTCGAGGAACGAGACCGTGCCGTCAGCGCCGATGAGGAACTCGCAGGTGCCCGCGCCGACGTAGCCGACCTCCTTGAGGATGGCCTTCGACGCGGAGTACAGCAGCTCGTTCTGCTCGTCGGTGAGGAAGGGCGCCGGCGCCTCCTCGACGAGCTTCTGGTGACGTCGCTGCAGCGAGCAGTCGCGGGTCGAGATGACGACGACGTTGCCCTCGGCATCCGCAAGGCACTGCGTCTCGACGTGGCGCGGCTTGTCGAGGTACTTCTCGACGAAGCACTCGCCACGGCCGAACGCGGCGACCGCCTCGCGCGTCGCCGACTCGAAGAGCTCGGCGACCTCGTCGAGCTCGCGCGCGACCTTGAGACCGCGCCCGCCGCCGCCGTATGCCGCCTTGATGGCGATCGGCAGGCCGTGCTCCTTCGCGAAGGCGATGACGTCGTCTGCGCCGTCGACCGGTCCGGGGGTGCCGGGGGCCAGCGGTGCGCCGACCTTCTCTGCGACGTGACGGGCGGTCACCTTGTCGCCGAGCGCCTCGATGGCCTCGGGCGATGGGCCGATCCACGTCATCCCCGCGCCGATGACGGCGCGCGCGAACTCGGCGTTCTCGGCCAGGAACCCGTATCCCGGGTGCACGGCGTCGGCGCCGGCGCGACGAGCCACGGAGAGGATCTTGTCGATCTGCAGGTAGGTCGCTGCGCTCGTGACCCCGTCGAGGCTGTAGGCCTCGTCGGCGAGACGCGCGTGCAGGGCGTCGCGATCCTGGTCGGCGTACACGGCGACGGAGGAGATTCCGGAGTCCCGGGCGGCGCGGATGATGCGTACGGCGATCTCGCCGCGGTTCGCGATGAGCACCTTGGCGATATCAGGCATGGGCTTCAGCCTAGCGAGGTCGACGCCGATCCTTTTGACGACTCTCCACAAGAAATACGGCAATCCGTTAGGACTGCGACCACAAATCGGTCCAGACGACGTCGAGCTCGCGCGCCAGGCGGCGCAGTGTCGACAGCGACATGCCCACCACCGTCGACGGGTCGCCCTCGACCCGCGTGATGAACGGCCCGCCGAGACTGTCGACCGTGAACGCGCCCGCCACGTGCAGCGGCTCGCCGCTGTCGATGTACGCCGCCAGCTCGGCATCCGTCACATCGTCGGCGAAGGTGACCGCAGCCTCGGCGACGGCCGTCGCCTCCACCGGCTCGCGGTCGGGTCCGACGCGGAAGACCGAGTGACCGGAGTGCAGGATGCCGGTGGCGCCGCGCATCTGCTGCCAGCGCTCGTATGCCGCCTCCGGCGTGTACGGCTTGCCGTGCACCTGCCCTCCGATGGCGAACATCGAGTCGCCGCCGATCACGATGCCGTCGAAGCGCGGATGCTCGGCGTGGATGCGCCCCGCGACATCGGAGGCCTTCGCCCTGGCGAGCAGAAGCACCAGCTCGTCCGGTGCGAGCGGGGCTCCGCGTTCCGCGCTCGCGGCGGCGGCGACGGCGTCCTCGTCGACCGTGGGCGCCACGATGAGCGGTTCGATGCCCGCCTGCCGCAGCAGCATCAGGCGGGCGGGGGAGGTGGATGCCAGGCACACGCGCATCCCTCCACGCTAGCCCGTGAGATCTCAGCGGTGTGTGGGATCCTGGAGGGATGACCTCTTCGGCCCGCACGCTCGACCTCGACATCACCGGTATCGCGCACGGCGGCACCTTCATCGCCCGGCACGAGGGGCGGGTCGTGTTCGTGCCCGACGCCATCCCCGGGGAGCGGGTGCGCGCCGAGGTGACCGAGGGGGAGGACGGCAAGCGGTTCTGGCGCGCCGAAACGCTCGAGGTGCTCGACGCATCGCCGCACCGCCGCGACCATGTCTGGGCCGAGGCCGACATCTCCCGCGCCCCCGCGGACCGAGTGGGCGGGGCCGATCTCGGACACATCGACCTCGCGCATCAGCGCGCGCTGAAGTGGCAGGTGCTGCAGGAGGCCCTCGACAAGTTCGCCGGCGCGGGGCTGGCCGCTCCCGTCGTGGAGCCGGTCGATCAGGGCGACGGCACCGGATGGCGCACCCGCGTCTCGCTGCACGTCGACGCCGACGGACGCGTCGGTCCGTACGCGGCCCGCAGCCATCGCGTGATCGACGTCGCCACACTGCCCCTCGCGCGCCCCGCCGTCGAGACCGCGGCCTTCGGCCTGCGCTCGCAGAAGCCGGGCCGGGTCGATCTGGTGGAAGCGGGCGACGGGCGCGTGCGGGTGCTGCCGCGGCCCGAGGGCGCTCGTCGCGGCCGCGCCGAGGTGGTGTTCGAGCAGGTGCGCGGGCGCCGCTTCCAGCTCGATGCGTCCGGATTCTGGCAGGTGCACCCGCGCGCCGCTGAGACGCTGCACGACGCCGTCGCCCAGGCGCTCGCCGGTCGGGTGGATCCGGATGCCACGCACTTCGACCTCTACGGAGGCGTCGGACTGTTCGCGGCGACACTCGCCGAGCAGGGCGCGCAGGACATCGTCACCGTCGAGTCGGACCGCCGCGCGACCGAGCACGCGGCCGCCAACCTGGCCGACGTCGACGTGCATGCGGTCACCGCGCGGGTCGACCGCTTCCTCACCGGCATCCCCGACGACACGCGTGCCGGCGCCGTCGTGCTCGATCCGCCGCGCGCCGGGGCGGGGCGCGGGGTCGTCGAGGCGATCAGCGCCCTCGCCCCCGAGGCCGTCGTCTACGTCGCCTGCGATCCGGTCGCGCTCGCGCGCGATCTCGGCACGTTCCGCGAGCTGGGCTGGGATGTCGCGTCGCTGCGCGCCTTCGACCTCTTCCCGCACTCGCACCACTTCGAGGCCGTCGCGCTGCTCGAGCGCTGACGTGCTCGAGCACGGCGCGCCGCCGTGCAATCGGTAGGCTGACGACATGAGTACCGTCGCCCTCATCGACGATCACGAGTCCGTGCGCCTCGGCCTGGAGGCCGCATGCCTGCGCGAGGGCGGCGAGCGCGTCGTCTTCTCCGGCGGAACCGTCAAGGAGTACCTGACCTGGCGGGCGACGTCCGCCGAGCCGCCCGTCGACGTGGTGGTGCTCGACCTCACTCTCGGTGACGGCACGACCGTGACCGAGAACGTCGCGACGCTGGTCGCCGACGGCGCGAGCGTCGTGATCCACAGTGTCGCCGACCGGCCGGCCTCGGTGCGCGAAGCGCTCGCCGCGGGAGCCGCCGGGGTGGTCAGCAAGTCGTCGGCGCTGGGCGACGTGCTCGATGCCATCCGCACGGTCGCGCGCGGCGAGGCGCTGAACAACGTCGAATGGGCCAGCGCCGTCGACGGCGACCGCGAGTTCGCCGACGCGCAGCTGTCGACCAGGGAGCGCGAGGTGCTGCGGCTGTACGCCGCCGGGCTGCCGCTGAAGGCCGTCGCCGAGCGTCTCGGGGTCGCGTACTCGACCGCGAAGGAGAACATCACGCGCATCCGCGTGAAGTACGTCGAAGTGGGGCGCCCCGCGCCCACGAAGGTCGACCTGCTGCGTCGTGCCATGGAAGACGGCATCGTCGAATCGGACGGTGCGCCGAGTGGCGAGTGAGGTCAGGGCTGACATCGACGCGATCAGCGAGGCGTGGACCAGTCTCCCCTCGCCAGGCGAGGTGGGTGTCGGTCTCGAGCGCTTCACCGGGCAGCGGATGGAGCGGATACTCGCCACGGTGGGCGGTATCGGCTCGACGGCGCTGGGAGCGCAGGCTCTTCTGGGTGCCCTGAGCCGGATCGACCTGCTGGACGGACCGCACGTGGCCGTCATGGTCATGGTGTTCGGGCCGCTGATGTGGATGATCGTCGCGTGCTTCTCCGGCCGGTGGATCAGCCAGGCGTGCGGCTCGTTCGCGGTGCTGTACGCCGTGGCTCTGGCGATCTGGCCGGTCGTGGTCGATCGAGGGCTCAACGAAGCCGAGAACCAGCCGTGGATCTTCTTCCTCGTGAACATCGGCGTGGTGGCGGCCCTGCTGGCCTTCTCGCCCCGCCTGCAGTTCGTCTGGGCGATCGGACTGCCCTTCGTCTACGGATACGTTCGCCTCGTGCAGGGCGGCTTCGAGCAGAGCTACTGGATCACGACCGCCTTCGACGTGTCGTTCACGCTCATCCTGGGATCGGTGATCGTCTCGCTGGGGTGGATGTTCCGACAGGTCGCCGCCGGTGTCGACGACGCCCGAGCGCGGGCTGTCGAGACGTACGCGGAGGCGGCGGCGGCGTCGGCCGCCGAGGAGGAGCGCATGGCGATGTCGGCCCTGATGCACGACAGCGTGCTGGCGGCTCTGATCAGCGCGGAGCGCGCCGAGAGCGCACGTGAGCGCTCGCTGGCGGTCGCGATGGCGCGAGAGGCTCTCACCCGCCTGGCCAACACCGAGGCCGCCATCGCGCAGGAGGGCAGCGACGAGCCTGCGGCGCGATCGAGGATCGTCGCCGAGCTGAGACGTGCTCTGTCGGAGCAGGGCGCCGATGCAGTCGTCGAAGAGCGCGGTGTTCCCGTGGCGGTTCCGGGGCGGGTTGCCCGTGCCATGGTGCTCGCCGCGCGGCAGGCGATCAACAATGCGGTCCTGCACGCGAAGGGCCGCGGCCTGCACGTGATCGTGGAATCACCCGAAGAAGGGCAGCTGACCATCGCCGTCTCCGACACCGGACCCGGGTTCGACCTTGCCGCCATCGGTGAGGATCGCCTCGGGATCCGCGCATCCATCGTCGCCCGGATGGCAGCGGTGGCCGGAACCTCCAACATCGTGACGGATTCGACCGGCACCACCGTCGAGCTGGGGTGGCGCGAATCATGACGCGGACAGTCCGGAGCATGACGACCGCTCTCGCGCTCGGCTTCGCCGTCTACTTCGCGGCGCGCGGCATCGGGTGGGTCGACCAGCCGTCGAACCCGCTGCTGATGATCGCCGGGATCCTGCTGTTCCTCGCTGCGATGCTCGTCGCGGTGCTCGCCGGCGCGTCGCACAGTGTGCGCATGCCGCTCGGGGCGACTCTCCTCGCAACCGTCGCCGCCGCCGGTGTGCCATCCCTGGTGAGCCTGTCGCTGGAGGCATCGATGCGCGGTGCCCCGTTCGCGACCTGGTACATCGGCGCGACCGGCCTGCTCGGCGTGGTCTGCGTGGTGCGGCGGCGCTTCTTCTTCGGATGGCTGATCCTCGGGATCCTCGCGCTGTCCACCTGGGCGTACATGGGACTCGACCGGGCTCTGACCCTCGGCCTGGTCGGATCCATCACCTGGGTGGTGGTGGCCCAGGTGCTCGTGCTGTTCTGGAACAGGGCGATCCGCGACACCGAGCGACTCACGGACGTTCAGCGCGGCGTCTCCGCCTGGCACGCCTCGCAGCTCGTGCGCCAGCGGGAGCGCAGGGTGCGCACGCAGCGGGCGCTGGTCATCGCCGGACCTGTGCTCTCGCGCACGGTCGCGACGAGGGGCGAGATCACCGAGCAGGAGCGCCTGGAAGCGCGTCTGGCCGAGGGAACGCTGCGCGACGAGCTGCGCGGCGCGAGCCTCATCAACGACGCCGTCAGGTCGATGATCAAGGATGCGCGGCGGCGCGGATCGGTCGTCTCCGTGTTCGACGAAGGCGGGCTGGAGGGCATCGACGAGGAGCGGGCCGGGCAGATCAGGGATGAGCTCGCGGCCGTACTGGCCAGCGCGCACTCCGATCGAGTCATCATCCGAGCCGGCCGGGACGACACGAACGCGGTGACCGTGGTCGGGCGCAGCGCCGACGGCGAGAGCGAGGACGCCGTCGACCTCTGGCACGAGATCCGCCGAGTCGCGGAATGAGAGAGGCGAGGGGCGGCAGGTCTGCCGGCCCCTCGCCAGATGCGGAACAGCTACCCGAAAACTGTCCGCGGGGTGGGCGGTACTGCGTCTGCCTACCCTGGGGACAGAGCAGCCGCCTAACGCGAAGCGTCCCTATCAGTTTCTCGGCCCGCAGATGGTCTGTCTGTAGGTATTTCGGGGGACAAACCGCCCGGCATCCGTCACAGCCGCAGCCCGGGAGACCACGGCCGGCCCGAGAGCGGGGTCAGCCCGAGAACCGCCCCCACGGGATGTCACGCCGCAGCGGGCTGCGGATGCCGCGCTGCGTGCGCTGCCACGCCGACACGCTCGGCACATCGGCGACCGCCTCGGCGGACTCGTGGGAGTACGCCTCGGCGACGACGGCGATGAGGGCGGCGAGCTCCTCCTCGGTCGGGTTGCCGCGGACGATCTCCATCCGGGGGGTCTGGTCGTCGTCGGTCACAGCGGGATGTTCCCGTGCTTCTTGGGCGGCAGGTCGGCCCGCTTGCCGCGCAGGGCGCGCAGCGACTTCGCGATCGCGACGCGTGTGCTGGACGGTTCGATGATGCCGTCGATCTCGCCGCGCTCGGCGGCCAGGAACGGGCTGGTCACGCTGTAGGTGTACTCGTTGGCGAGGCGCGTGCGCACGGCCGCGACGTCCTCGCCGGCCTCCTCGGCCTTGCGGATCTCGCCGCGGTAGAGGATGTTCACGGCGCCCTGGCCGCCCATCACCGCGATCTCTGCCGTCGGCCACGCGAGATTCACGTCGGCACCGAGCTGCTTGGATCCCATCACGATGTACGCGCCGCCGTACGCCTTGCGCAGGATCACGGTGACCATCGGCACGGTCGCCTCCGCGTACGCGTAGATGAGCTTCGCACCGCGGCGGATCACACCGGTCCACTCCTGGTCGGTGCCGGGCAGGTAGCCCGGCACGTCGACGAGGGTGACGATCGGGATCGAGAACGCGTCGCAGAAGCGCACGAAGCGGCTGGCCTTCTCGCCGGCCTCGATGTTCAGGGTGCCGGCCATCTGCGAGGGCTGATTGGCGATGATGCCCACCGAGCGACCCTCCACGCGGCCGAAGCCGATGACGATGTTCGGCGCGAACAGCGGCTGCACCTCGAGGAACTCGCCGGCGTCGACCACGTGCTGGATGACGGTGTGGATGTCGTAGGGCTGGTTGGGGGAGTCGGGGATGATCCTGTTCAGCACCTGATCGGCATCCGTCGTCTCCCACTCGAAGAGCGAGTCGTAGGCGGGGATCTCGGCCATGTTGTTGTCGGGCAGGTAGCTGAGCAGCGTGCGCGCGTAGTCGAGGGCGTCGTCCTCGTCCTCGGCGAGGTAGTGCGCGACGCCCGAGCGGGTGTTGTGCGTGAGCGCGCCGCCGAGCTCCTCCATGCCCACGTCCTCGCCGGTGACGGTCTTGATGACGTCGGGGCCGGTGACGAACATCTGGCTGGTCTTGTCGACCATGATGACGAAGTCGGTGAGAGCCGGGCCGTACACGGCGCCGCCGGCGGCCGGACCCATGATGATCGAGATCTGCGGGATGACGCCGGACGAGCGCGTGTTGTGCCGGAAGATCTCGCCGTACTTGCTGAGCGCGAGCACGCCCTCCTGGATGCGGGCTCCGCCCGAGTCGAGGATGCCGATGATCGGCATCCCGCCCTTCAGGGCGAACTCCATGATCTTGATGATCTTGTCGCCGGCGACCTCGCCGAGCGAACCGCCGAAGGTGGTGAAGTCCTGCGAGTACACCGCGACGGTGCGGCCGTGGATCGTCGCGACGCCGGTGACGACCGAGTCGCCGTACGGGCGGTTGCGGTCCATCCCGAACGACGTCGTGCGGTGGCGCACGTACTCGTCGAACTCGACGAAGCTGCCGGTGTCGACCAGGAGCTCGATGCGCTCGCGGGCGGTCATCTTGCCCTTGGCGTGCTGCTTCTGCTGGGCGATCTTCTCGGGCTCGAGGACCGCGTCGGTGAAGCGCGAGCGGAGGTCCGCGATCTTGGCGGCCGTGGTCGAGAGGTCTGGCGTGTCCGTCACGGATTCCACACTAGCGCCGGGGCCGGTTCGGCTGTTGGATGCTCGACACAACGGGAGCGGAGTTCCTTTGTCCTTCCCTGCGTATGCTCGTCAGCATGCCCATCCCCGTGATCATGGATGTCGACACCGGCATCGACGACGCCCTCGCCCTGCTCTTCGCCGCAGCCCATCCCGACATCGAGGTGCTCGGCGTCACCTGTGTCGCCGGCAACGCCGGGCTCGAGCAGGTGGTCGAGAACACGCTGCGGGTGCTGCATCTCGCCGACGCCTCCGATGTGCCGGTGGCAGGCGGCGCCCCGCGACCGCTGCTCGCGCCGGCGCGGGCGGCCTCGCACGTGCACGGGGCGGACGGACTGGGTGGCGTTGCCCTGCCCGCGAGTGGGCGGGATGCCGTCGGCGAGTCGGCCGTCGCGCTGATGCGTCGGCTGATCATGCAGCATCCCACGCCCGTCACACTCGTCGCGCTGGCACCGCAGACGAATCTCGCGCTGCTGCTTCGCACCCACCCGGAGGTGGCGGAGCGGATCGAGCGGATCGTGTTCATGGGCGGGTCGGCGAGCGTCGGCAACGCGACGGCACTGGCGGAGTTCAACGTCTGGCACGACCCCGAGGCTGCCGCGATCGTGCTGGATGCCGGGGTGCCGACCGTCATGTACGGTCTGGACGTGTTCAATCGGGTGGCGGTGCCGCAGGCGCTCGCCGACGAGCTCGCGTCGAGCTCGCATCGCGTCGGTCGCGTCGTCGGGCAGCTGCTCGGGCATCGGGTGGCGCTGAGCGAGGACGAGTCGTTGATGTACACCGGGCTGATCGGCGACGCGGGCGCGGTGTGCGCGCTGGTGGCGCCCGAGCTGGTGCGGTTCGAGGCGCTGCCGGTGCGCGTCGAGCTGAGCGGTTACAGCCGCGGGCAGACGATCGTGGATCGCCGCGCCTTCGCGGGTGAGGACCGGCTGCACGGTCTCGATGACGCGTGGTCGCGCTCGCAGGTGGCTCTGGGCATCGACGCGGATGCCGTGGCCGACCTCCTCGTGCAGACCGTACTGGCGCTGCCGGGGGAGTGAGCCTGCCGCGTCAGGTCGGGCCGGCTCAGGCGATGGTCCTCTCTTCGGACTGAACGCTCTCGTGCACGAGTGCCCCGAGCAGGCATAAAAGCCCATGTGCACATGCATGCGGTCGCCATGCGCCGCGCCAGGATGCTGGAGGGATGAAAGCCGCCCGGTCGCAGGCATCCGAGAAGGTGGGGATGCGGGTACGGGAGCTGCGTGCGAAGCATACGATCAGCAGAGCGAAGCTGGCCGAGCGCGCAGACATGGATGTCTCTCACCTCGCTCGGATCGAGAGCGGAATCGGAAACCCGACGCTGTTCGTGCTGATCCAGCTGGCGACTGCGCTCGAGGTCGAGCCGGCGACCTTCGTCGACGGGCTCACCGCCGCCGACCTGCCCGAGAACGTCAAGCCGTACTCCGAGTCGGACTTCCGCAGGGAGCTGCGCCGCCGCGACGAGCGGTGACCGACGGCGTCACACGACGAATCGCCACAGGTACTCCAGCCCGTCCAGCTGCCGGAACCAGGCGATCGACACCACCGCTTCGTCGGGGTCGGAGGAGCACAGGCACAGCTCGACGGTCTCGCCAGGCAGCACCTGACCCCACAGGTCGACGACCTGCTGGTGGTCGACGTCGTCGCGGAAGACGCGTACGAAGTCGACCGGCTCGCGGCCGGCGTTGAGCACGACCGGGTGCGCACGGTCGCGACGGGTGATCACCCACGGCACGCCGTACGCGATCGGTGGTGTGGGCTCAGCGGGATCGATGGGGTGCAGCATCCCGCCACGGTAGGAATGAGCTCAGACGCCCCGACGTCGCGGCAGACGACGATTCCCGATCTGTGGAGAGTCTCGTCTCACTCGCCGTCTGTGGCGGAGATGTCGGAGGGCGGCTCGACCCCTCGCGGAGTGCGACGGAGCTTCGATCCGATGAACCGTGCGCCGTTCAGCATCCGGATCTCGATCTTCTCGCCCGCCGGCGACGGCTCGAGTTCCGCCGGGAGCGTCGCGGGAGCGGCGCCGAAAGCGCGTCGCGAGGTCGTCAGCACCCGCCGCCCGAGAAGGTGATTCCCGGCGCCGCCCACCACCGCACCGACGCCGAACGGCAGCGCCTTGCCGATGATGGACGCCCCGCCGCGCTTGGCGAACTGGCGGATGAACGCGGACTTCAATCGGTCGACGATCGGTCCCATCGCCGCGCGCGGCAGCGACTTCGTCACCATCTCACCCCAGTACGACGAACGGGTTCCGCCGGTGCCGGTCGCCTGCCGCGCGAGCTGGGAGACGAGATCGACGCCCTCCTTGCCGAGCATCAGCATCATGACCAGCGCGCGCGCACGTTCGGGATTGTCGACCGCGATGCCATGCACCTCGGCGATCGATTGCGCGAACAGCGCTGTCGACTCCATGAAGCCGATGGTCTCGACACCGGACAGCGCCAGCGTGACGCCCGTGCCGATGCCCGGCACGACCGCGGTCGCGCCGACCGCCGCCCCGCCGGCCGTGACAGCGGCGAGGTAGCGAGCCTCGAGCGCGCGCACGATCTGCTCGGGGGTCGCGTCGGGATGGCGCCGGCGGATGCTGCGGATGTGCGCCACGACCAGCGGACGCTGCACGGCCATCACCCGATCCAGGCTGCGCACGCTGAGCGGGTGCTCGTGCGACCCGACGGGTGGCACGGGCTTGTCCCAGGGGGAGTCCTCGGGGAGCGAGTGGATCTTGTGGACCTTCTCACGCATGCGGCGATCCTATGCGCCACGCCCGTAAGAATGCCTGAAGCCCCGCTCCCCTTGACAGGGGCGGGGCTTCACGCATGCGTGTGGGTCACACGAAGAGGTTCGCGCGCTCCAGGTCCTCAGCGAAGTCGACCTCGACCGCGTACAGATCCGAGACGTCCATCGGCTCGAGAAGCAGGCCGTCCTCGGCGATGGCGAGCTCGAGACCGCGCTCGAAGTAGTCCTGGTCCTCGACGCGCTGCAGCTGACGCATGAACGCCTTCTTGTCGCGCGACGAGATGTAGTTGATGCCGACCGCTTCGCCGAGGCCGCCCTTGACCGTCTTCGAGAGCTCGTTGATGTAGCCCTCAGCGGTGACGGTGTACTTCACCTCTTCGTCGCTCACCTTCGAGGTGTTGACGGTGACGAACGACTGGTCGCGCTCGATGAACTCGATGGCACGGCCGAGGATGCGCGGATCGAACACGACGTCGCCGTTCATCCAGAGCACGCCGCTCTTGCCGGTGGCGTTCAGCGCGCGCAGCAGGCTCTTGGACGTGTTGGTCACGTCGTAGCGCTCGTTGTGCACGTAGTTCGCGGTGGGGAAGGCCTCGATGATCGTCTCGGCGCGGTAGCCGACGACGGTCGTGATGCGGGCGCTCTTGCCGAAGGCCGCGCGGATATTGTCGTGCTGCTGGCCCATGATCGTGCGGCCGTCGCTCAGCTCGGTGAGCGGCTTCGGCAGGGCGCGGCCGAGGCGCGAGCCCATTCCGGCTGCGAGGATGACGGTCTGAAGAGTCACGGAATCTCCTAAGAAAGAACGGTGTTCACTGTCGGTTCACCGACGGGACACCTCTTCGTGCCTCCGCAATGCTACCGATAGCCGCTGAGAGTCGCCGGGGGAAGGCTGTCCCGTTGTCCTTTCGTGATCGATTGCACACGTTTCTCCCAGAGTCCCACAAGGGGGTTGCGTTCGCGATGTCTCCCGGTTTCGGCCGCCGGGGGCCTGTCAGGGGCGGTTGGTACCGTAGACGCGTGACTGCTCCGCTTGATCCCGAAGATGCCCGCATCGACGACACGACGAGGTCGAGCGACGCTGCGGCCGAGCCGTCGGCCGAGCCGAAGAAGCCCGCGCGCGCGCCCCGCAAGGCCGCCAGCAGCCCGGGTGCCGCCGCTGCCAAGACGGCCGCCGTCAAGAAGGCGGCAGCGACGTCGGCGGCCTCGAAGTCCGCCGCGGCGAAGAAGGCGGCAGAGGCGGATGCCGGCCGTGCGGCGGCTGTGAAGAAGGCGTCCACCACGGGAGCGGCCGCGAAGACGGCGAGTCGTACGACCGCCGCTCGGACGACGGCGACCAAGACCGCGGCGGCGAAGCGGGCCGAGACAGCGAAGAAGGCCCAGACCGCTGCCGCTGCCGCCGCGAAGAAGTCGGCGCCCGCCGATCCCGTGGGCGCGGAACAGGAGGGGGCGCTCGAGGAGAGCGCTGCCGCTCCGGCGAAGACCACCGCGGCGAAGGCGACGGCGGCGGCGAAGACGGCGGCGGCGAAGACGGCGGCGGCGAAGGCGACGGCTGCGAAGGCGACGGCGGCCAAGACGGCGGCGACGAAGACCACGGCTGCGAAGGCGAAGTCGACCGCGGCGAAGACGACGGCTGCGAAGACCACGGCGACGAAGACCACGGCTGCGAAGGCGAAGTCGGCCGCTGCGAAGTCGACCGCAGCCAAGGCGACCGCTGCGAAGACCACGAGCGCGGCGAAGACATCTGCCACGACGCCGTCCACCGCGGCATCCCCGACGAAGGCGTCCACATCGACGTCGTCCTCCGGCGCGGCGCCTGCATCGACAGCGAAGCCCCCGGTGACGAAGGCACGCGCGAAGACGGCATCCGCTTCGACACCGGGGACCGACGGCGCGGTCGCCGATTCCGCCCCGCCGGTGCCCGAGATCACGTCCGATGCGGTCATCGCTCTCGACGCCGAGCCCGTGCGTCGGCTGGTCGCCGCATCGAACAGCGCAGAGCTGGCGGAGGCCCGCCCACCGCGCCGTGGAGAGGCAGGTTCTGCCGTCGTCGTCGAGCCGGGAGACCAGGCACCGACCACCCCGGCACCCGATGCTTCGGCAGCAGATTCCGCCGCGACCGAATCTGCAACACCAGACGAGGTGATCTCGAGCGCCGTCGCGGACCCGGCCGTCGCCGATTCGGCCGTGGCTGACCCGGCCGTGGCTGATCTGGTCGTCGCCGACCCGGCCGTGGCTGATCTGGTCGTCGCCGACCCGGACGGAGACGCGCCGGCAGGCGAGGCCATCCGCATCCGCGGTCTGGTGAAGCGCTTCGGCGACTCCGTCGCGGTCGACGATGTCGACCTGACCGTTCCGGCCGGATCGTTCTACGGCCTCGTCGGCCCGAACGGCGCAGGCAAGACCACCACGCTGTCGATCATCGCGGGCCTGCTGCGACCGGACGCGGGCACCGTGCACATCAGCGGAATCGATCAGCGTGAGAAGCCCCTCGACGCCAAGCGGGTCATGGGCGTGCTGCCCGACCGGCTGCGCACCTTCGACCGGCTCACCGGACGCCAGCTGCTGTACTACTACGGACAGCTGCGCGGGCTCGACCGCGCCGTCATCGAGAAGCGCACCGCCGACCTCGCCCGCGCGTTCGATCTCAGCGAGGCGCTGAGCCGCGTCGTCTCGGACTACTCGGCCGGAATGACCAAGAAGGTGATGCTGGCCGGAGCACTGATCCACTCGCCGCGCGTCCTCGTGCTCGACGAGCCGTTCGAGGCCGTCGATCCGGTCTCGTCGGGTGTGATCCTCGACATCCTGCGGTCGTACGTCGCACACGGCGGAACGGTCATCCTCTCCAGCCACGGAATGGATCTCGTCGAGCGGGTGTGCTCGCGCGTGGCCGTGATCGTGGGCGGAGAGGTGCTCGCCGAGGGGACGATCGACGAGGTCCGCGCGGGTCAGACGCTGACCCAGCGATTCATCGAGCTCTCGGGCACCGGCGGCGAAGTGGAGGGACTCGAGTGGTTGCACACGTTCTCCGCCTGAGGGTCGCGCTGCTCGTCGGTGCGCTGCGCGGGGAGCGTGCGGTTCGCGCCGCGGTCGCGCTCGCGGCATCCATCGCCGCGACCGTCGTCGTCTGCCTAGCCGTCCTCGGTCTCGGCGACGCACCACTGGCGACCGCTCGCACCGTCATCGCGCTCGGCGCGGCGGCGCTGATGCTGGCGTTCTTCGTCGGCCCCATGCTCACCGGCACGCCGGATCAGCTCGATCCACGACGTTTCTGGCCGTTCGGCCTGGATGAGCGGCGACTGGGCTGGATGCTCGCGCTGGCCTCGCTGATCAGCGTACCCAGCCTCGCCCTGATCGCCGTGACCGCGTGCGTCGTGATCGTCGTCGTCAACGCCGGAGTCGCCTGGGCGGCGGCTGTGCTGTTCGGCGCCATCGGCGTGCTGTCGATCGCGCTCGCCGCCCGCGTAGGGATGGCCATCAGCGCGATCCTGCTGCCCGAGCGCCGCTCGCGCGAGCTGACCATCCTGTTCGCGTTGCCGGTGATCGTCATCGCGTTCCCCGTCGCGGCGTACTTCGCGTCGCTGCGCTGGGACGGCCAGGTGCCCCCGGCCGTGCAGACGGCGACGGCCATCGTCGGCTTCTCGCCGCTCGCAGCCCCGCAGGCGTTCCTCTTCCATCTCGCCGCGGGCGAGACGGGCGCGGCGTGGGCGAGCGGTCTGATCGCGGTCGCGACGATCGGCGGGATGCTGCTGCTATGGCATCTGCTGGTCAGGCGGCTTCTCACCGCATCCGAGCGCCCCTATGCGACGCGCGAGCGGTCGGGACTGGGATGGTTCGGATTGCTGCCGGCCAACGCGTTCGGCGCCATCGCCGCGCGCAGCCTCGTGTACTGGCTGCGGGACCGGCGATACATCGTGAACCTGCTCGTCGTGCCGATCGCCGGCGTGCTGACGGTGTTCCCTCTGCTCGTGGCCGGAGTGCCGCTGTGGCTCGCCGCCCTCGTTCCGGTTCCGCTCATGGCGCTGTTCTTCGGGTGGCTGCCGCACAACGACGCCGCCTACGATTCCACGGCACTGTGGATGCACATCGCCAGCGGCGTGCGCGGACTGCCCGATCGGCTCGGCCGACTCGTGCCCGTGCTGCTCGTCGCTCTCCCCGTGCTCGCGATCGCCATCTCCGTCACCCTCGCGGTCATCTCGGACTGGCATCTCCTGCTGCCTCTGATCGGCGTGACGGCGGCGCTTCTGCTCACCGCGCTGGGCATGTCGAGCATCGCATCGGTCGTCGCGCCGTACGCCGTCTCGCGGCCGGGGGACAGTCCGTTCCAGCAGCCGCAGCGCTCGTCTGCACACGGCTCGTACGGCGCCGCGCTGACCTTCGTGGGCGCCCTGCTCGCGAGCACGCCCACGATCTGGCTGTTCGGCCTGACGCTCGTGGAGGGCGACCAGCACGCGCCGACGACGTTCTGGGTCGGGGTGATCAGCGGAGTCGTCGTGCTCTTCGGCGGTGCCGCGGTGGGCGCCGTGATCTTCGAGCGCAGCGGGGAGAGGCTGATGGAGTTCGTCGAGAGGACCTGACCTCGGCGTCCCAGACGCGGATAGAATCTCGGCATGAGTACTCCGCTGGACAGCCCCGATCAGGGTGGCGTGGCAACGCTCGATCGCGAACTCGAAGAGCTGCTGCAGGAAGAGCATCTCGAGCCGGGGGACCACGAGCGCTTCTCGCACTACGTCAAGAAGGACAAGATCCTCGAGTCGGCGATCACCGGCAAGCCGGTGCGCGCGCTCTGCGGCAAGAAGTGGACTCCGGGCCGCGACCCGGAGAAGTTCCCGATCTGCCCGACCTGCAAAGAGATCTACGAGAGCATGGTGTCCTGACGCGTCGTCGCGTCAGTCCGCATCCACGAACAGAGTCGGGATCGCCGGGTCCGATTTGCTGAGGGCCAGCGCCCGCACGGGCAGCTCCTCCCGCACCCGCAGGTGATGCTCTCGCGCCGACGCGGTCCCGGTGGCGCCCTCGTGCGCCGCATCGATCTCGCCGCCGTCGACGAGAACGACCTGCAGTGCGCGGGCGTCAGGGTGCTCGGCAGCCGTGTCGACCTGCTCGAAGCCGTCGGCGACCGACACGGTCTCGGCGACAGCGACGCCCGCGTCGAGGGTGCGGAACGCCGCCTTGCGTCCGCCCTTCGACCCCTTGTCGGTGGATGCCTTGGCCACGGCGACCCAGCCACCGGAGGAGTCCTGTCGGGCGACGAGCTTGTAGACCATGCTCGCGGTCGGGTAGCCGGAACCGGTGACCACGGAGGTGCCGACCCCGTAGAAGTCGACGGGGGAGGCCGCCAGGGCGGCGATCGCGTACTCGTCGAGGTCGCTCGTCACCGTGATCTTCGTCTCGGTCGCCCCGAGCTCATCGAGCTGCTGGCGGACGGCCGCCGCGACCAGCGGCAGATCGCCCGAGTCGAGCCGCACCCCGCCGAGCCCCGTGCCGGCGACACGAATGGCCGTCTCCACGCCCTTGCGGATGTCGTAGGTGTCGACGAGCAGCGTGGTGCCGGTGCCGAGGCTCTCGATCTGAGAGCGGAACGCATCCTCCTCGGAGTCGTGCAGCAGAGTCCACGAGTGCGCCGCGGTGCCCATCGTAGGGATACCCCACTGCCGCCCGGCCTCGAGGTTGCTCGTCGACGCGAATCCCGCGATGTACGCGGCGCGGGCGGCTGCGACCGCGGACTGCTCTGCTGCGCGACGCGAGCCCATCTCCGCGAGCGGGCGCTCGCCGGCGGCGATGCTCATCCGCGACGCCGCCGTCGCGACCGCGGAGTCGTGGTTCAGCACGCTCAACGCGAGTGTCTCGAGCACGACGGCGTCGGCGAACGTGCCCTCGACGGTGAGGATCGGGGAACCGGGGAAGTACAGCTCGCCCTCGCGGTAGCCGCGGATGGTTCCCGTGAATCGGTAGTTCTCGAGGTAGGTGACGGCCTCGGCATCCACCACGTCGTTGTCGCGCAGATACCGCAGCTCGTCCTCGCCGAAGCGGAAATCGCGCAGCAGCGTCAGCAGGCGCCCGGTGCCGGCGACGACCCCGAAGCGACGGCCGCCGGAGAGGCGCCGCGAGAACAGCTCGAACACGCTCGGTCGCGACGCGGTGCCGTCCCGCAGCGACGCGGCCAGCATGGTCAGTTCATAGCGGTCGGTGAGGAACGCGGAGCTCATCGGGCCAGTGTATCCAGCCGCCGGGTCGGGGATACTGGTCAGCGGACGCCCGCCCCCACGACCCGCGACGGAGCCTGCGCATGTCAGACGAGCTGACCCGACTCGTGAACGGAGTCCTGTGGCCCGGATTCCTCGGTTCCGAGGTGCCGACGTGGCTCGGCATCGCGCTCGATGAGGGGCTCGCGGGCGTGGTCTACTTCGCGCAGAATCTCGTCGGTGACACGGCCGCGCTGAGCGCGAGCATCCACGATCGATCGCCGCGTGCGCTGATCGGCATCGACGAGGAGGGCGGCAGCGTCACGCGGCTCGAGACGCAGGGCGGATCCACCGTCCCGGGGGCGGCGCAGCTGGGCGTCGTGGACGACGTCACGGCCACGGAGGCGACCGGCTACGAGATCGCGCGACGCGTCGACGCCGTCGGCGCCGACGTCGTGCTCGGCCCGGTGGCGGATGTGAACAGCGACCCGCGCAACCCCGTGATCGGGGTGCGCTCCTTCGGCGACAGCGCCGACCTCGTCTCCCGACACGCCGCCGCCGCGGTGCGGGGCATCCAGCGAGCGGGGCTCGCGGCGTGCGCCAAGCACTACCCCGGGCACGGCGACACGCGCACCGACTCCCACCACGATCTGCCCGTCCTCACCCTCACGCAGCGCGAGATCGACGAGCAGCATCTTCCGCCGTTCGCCGCCGCGGTGCAGGCGGGGGTGCGCTCGATCATGACCGCGCACATCGGCTCTCCCCTCTGGGGAGACGCTCCCGCCACCCTCAGCCCGACCGTGCTCGGGCGGCTGCGCGCCGACGGCTTCGACGGGGTGATCGTGAGCGACGCCCTCGACATGGCCGCGATCCGGGAGCGGGCGGGGATCGGCGGGGGAGCGGTGCAGGCTCTCGCCGCGGGCGTCGACCTGCTGTGCATCGGCAACCCCACGAACCCCGGAGCGGCGATGCTGCCCGATCAAGACGAGCGGGACTACCGCTCGGCACGCGACGCGATCATCGCGGCGATCCGCAACGGCGAGCTCGCCCGCGAGCGGGTGGAGGAGGCGGCCCGGCGCGTCGCGTCGATGGCGGATGCCGTCAGGCGGCGCCCCGAGCCCCCGGAGGCGGTCTTCGACGCGGACAGCATCGCCGATCGTGCGGTGCGCGTGCAGGGCGAGCTGCCGGCTTTCACCGACGAGCCGACCACGGTCATCGACCTGCGCACCCCGTCGAGCCTGGCGGTGGACAGCGCGGCGGGTCACGTCGCACGGGTTCTCGCCGTCGGCGGCGAGATCGTGCGCTTCGACGCATCGTCGGCCACGAGGAGTCAGCTCGCCGATGCTGCCCGTCGAGTGATCGCGCGGCAGAGCGTCGTGCTCGTCGACTGTCTGGACGTCGGGTGCGCGCAGCGGGCCGTGCTGGATGCGCTCCGCGCTGCCGCGCCCGGCGTCGTCGCGGTGAACGTGGGGCTGTTCGCGGAATCCGACGGCGTCGTCGTCTCGTCGCCTGCCGCCAGCGCGCTCGCCGCCCGCGCCGCCCGGCGCGCCCTGCGGGGGCGCTGACGCCGTCGAACAGCAGCCGCGGGCCGTACTCGAAGAGCGGCACCGGAGGCGTCCGCACCCGAGAGCAGCATGCCGCCGACTAGGCTTGAACACCATGGACGACGCACCGATCGGGATCTTCGACTCCGGTGTCGGCGGACTCACGGTGGCGAGGGCCATCCGCGCGCAGCTTCCGCAGGAGTCTCTGGTGTACATCGGCGACACGGCGCACTCGCCCTACGGGCCGAAGCCGATCGCCGACGTCAGGCGGTACAGCATCGAGGTGCTCGACGCGCTCGTGGACCAGGGCGTGAAGATGCTCGTGATCGCATGCAACACGGCATCCGCGGCGGTGCTGCGCGACGCCCGCGAGCGGTACGACGTGCCGGTCGTCGAGGTGATCGGCCCTGCCGTGCGGCGCGCCGTCTCGACCACGCGCAATGGCCGCGTCGGCGTGATCGGAACGGTCGGCACGATCGGTTCGCGGGTGTACCAGGACATGCTAGAGGTGAACGAGCGCCTGGAGGTGTTCACCGCCGCGTGCCCTCGCTTCGTCGAGTTCGTCGAGGCCGGCATCACCGGCTCGCCCGAGGTGCTGGCCGTGGCCGAGGAGTACCTCGCCCCGTTGCGGGATGCCAGGGTCGACACCCTCGTGCTCGGATGCACGCACTACCCGTTTCTGCGCGGCGCGATCAGCTACGTGATGGGCGAGGGCGTCTCGCTCGTCTCGAGCGACGACGAGACCGCCGCCGACGTCTACCGCCAGCTCGTGAAGCACGACCAGCTCGCATCCCCGGGCGCCGTCGCCAGCTACGTCTACGAGGCGACCGGCGATTCGGCGGAGGACTTCACCGCCCTCGCGAACCGGCTGATGGGCCACGAGGTGCGCGACGTGCAGCTCGTGCAGACCGGCGTGATCGATCTGCCGTACCTGCTCGCGGCTGAAGCCGACGAGGTCGGCCGTGACGGCACCGTCCAGTCCTGACACCCCCGCCTTCGACCCGCTCCGCCCTGAACCGCTCCTTCCTGAACCGCTCCGCCCTGAATCGCTCCGAGAGGACACCATGTCAGACATCGTCCGCGCCGACGGGCGCAGCACCGACCAGCTCCGCGAGATCACGATCGAGCGCGGCTGGTCCGCGCACGCCGAGGGCTCGGCGCTGATCAGCTTCGGCGGCACGAAGGTGCTGTGCACCGCGTCGTTCACCAACGGCGTGCCGCGCTGGCTGACCGGCAAGGGCAAGGGGTGGGTGACCGCCGAGTACGCGATGCTGCCGCGTGCCACCAACTCACGCAACGACCGCGAGAGCGTGAAGGGCCGCATCGGCGGTCGCACGCACGAGATCTCGCGCCTCATCGGCCGCGCGCTGCGCGCGGTGGTCGACACGAAGGCGCTGGGTGAGAACACCATCGTCATCGACTGCGACGTGCTGCAGGCCGACGGCGGCACCAGGACCGCGGCGATCACCGGGGCGTACGTCGCGCTCGCCGACGCCATCGAGTGGGGTCGGGACAAGAAGTTCATCGGTCGCAACGCGAAGCCGCTGCTCGATACCGTCGCGGCCGTCTCGGTGGGCATCATCGACGGCGAGCCAATGCTCGATCTCGCCTACGTCGAGGACGTCCGCGCCGAGACCGACATGAACGTCGTCGTCACCGGACGCGGGCTCTTCGTCGAGGTGCAGGGCACCGCCGAGGGCGCGCCGTTCGACAAGCGCGAGCTCGACGCCCTGCTCGACCTGGGAATCGCCGGCTGCGCGTCGCTGCAGCAGCACCAGCTCGCGGCGCTGGCCGAGGGAAGCGCCGAATGAAGGTCGTCCTCGCCACGCACAACCCGCACAAGGTCGCGGAGTTCCAGCAGATCGTCGCCGCCACCCGTCCCGACCTCGAGGTGATCGGGTACGACGGGCCCGAGCCGGTCGAGGACGGCGTCACCTTCGCGCAGAACGCGCTGATCAAGGCACGCGCGGCGTTCGCACATACAGGGCTGCCGGCGCTCGCCGACGACTCCGGAATCTGCGTGGACGTGCTCGGCGGATCCCCCGGCGTCTTCTCGGCGTACTGGGCGGGGCAGAAGAAAGATGCCACGGCCAACCTCGCGCTGCTGCTCGACCAGCTCCGCGACGTCGCCGACCCCCACCGCACCGCGCAGTTCCACTCGACCATCGCGCTGGTGACCGCCGACGGCGCAGAGCGCACCGTCGAGGGCGTCTGGCCCGGGCGCCTCGCGCACCGGGCATCCGGCTCGGGGGGATTCGGGTACGACCCGATCTTCATCCCCGACGGTCAGGACCCGGCCTCGGAGCGCTCAGTAGGCGAGTTCACCGACGCCGAGAAGCAGTCGCAGTCGCATCGGTCCCGCGCCTTCCAGGCTCTGATCCCGCTGCTCGCCGCGCTGTAGCACCGCCCCGCCCGGGCTGTTGAGAACCGTTACCGTTCCCGTGTGCTCGGAAAGGGCCTCGAGAGCGTGCCGCCCGGCCTAGCCTGGAGGCATGCACGACCACGCACCCGCCGCCGGGGGGATTCGCGACGCCGGCCACCGGCGCCTGCTGGCGATCTCGCTGACGCTGACCGCCACCGTGATGGTGGTGCAGGTCGTCGGCGCGATCCTGTCGGGCTCGCTGGCGCTGCTCGCCGACGCCGCGCACATGTTCACCGACTCGTCGGCCCTCGTGATCGCCCTGATCGCGACCGCGGTGGCCGCGCGACCCGCCGATGACCGGCGCACGTTCGGCTACCAGCGCGCGGAGGTGTTCGGTGCGCTGATCAACGCCATCATCCTCATCGCGCTGATGGTCGTGGTCGCCGTGCAGGGCATCCAGCGGCTGATCGACCCGGGCGAGGTCGAGGTGGCGGGCCCGCTCATGCTGGCCGTCGCAGTCATCGGCCTGATCGCCAACGCCATCGCGATGTGGGTGCTCAGCCGCGCGCAGAAGACGAGCATCAACGTGCGCGGCGCCTACCTCGAGGTGATGGGCGACCTGATCGGGTCGGCGATGGTCATCGTCGCCGCCGTCGTGATCGTGACCACGGGATGGATGCCGGCCGACGCGATCGCCTCGCTGCTGATCGCGGCGCTCATCCTGCCGCGCGCGATCTCGCTGCTGCGGGAGGTGTTCTCGGTGCTGGCGGAGTCTGCACCGCAGGGCATGGCGGTCAGCGAGATCCGCGAGCATCTGCGGGTGTACCCGGGCGTCGTCGACGTGCATGACGTGCACGTGTGGCAGCTGACCCGCGGCGCCCCCGTGTTCACCGCGCATGTGACGGTGGAACCGGCCGTGCTGGCATCCGGTGGTTCGTCGCGGCTGCTGCAGGAGCTGCAGGGCTGTCTTGCGCACCACTTCGACGTCGCCCACTCGACCTTCCAGCTCGAGCCCGCCGATCATGACGAGTGCGAGGCCGCGCACGCCTGAGGGTCAGTCCTCGACGCGCACCTCGTCGGGCGACTTGTCCGGCCGCAGCCCGCGCCAGCGGGAGTGACGCAGGATGCCGCCCGGTGACCAGTTCGCGAACTCCACCTCGCCGACCAGTTCCGGACGCACCCACAGCGCATCGGATGCATCGGGGGAGGGCACCTGCAACGGAGCGGTCTGCACGCGCAGCGGCTCGAGCTGCACGGCGAGATCGCGCAGCATCCGGTCGGTGAATCCGGTGCCCACCCGACCGACGTAGCGCAGGCCGCCGTCGGACTCCGGTGACGGCACGGCGAGCAGCAGCGAGCCGATCCCGTCTCGACGGGCGCCCTGACCGGGCCGGATGCCGACGACGACGACCTCCTGGGCATGCGTCCGCTTGAGTTTCAGCCACGAGCTCGAGCGTCGCCCTGGTCGGTACCGGGAGTCGGGGTCTTTGGCGACGACACCCTCGAGGCCGAACTCCCGACTCGCGTCGAGAGCGGCCTCGAGATCGTCGAAGACGGGCGGCACCTGCACCGGAGCGTCGAGATCGGCGGCGAGCTGCTCGAGCAGCTCGCGCCGCTGGCGCAGCGGCATGCCGGTGAGGTCGTGCCCGTCGAGTCGCAGCAGATCGAAGAGCATGTAGCTGATCGGGGTGCGCACGACCTCGCGTTCGATCTCGCGGCCCTTGGTGAGGTGCATCCGATTCTGCAGGAGGGCGAAGCTGGGGCGCCCGTCGTGGTCGAAGGCGACGATCTCGCCGTCGACCACCGCCTCGGCGGCTGGCAGGTGCGGGGCTCCGTCGGCGGTGAGCTCGGGATAGCGAGCGGTGATGTCGGTGCCGCTGCGGGCGCGCAGAGTGAACCGGCCGATGCCGTCGCCATCGCGCTGCCACGTGCCGATCGCTCGGATACCGTCCCACTTGATCTCCGCCCACGCCGGCTCGCTGAGCGAACGCGCGAGGCCCGGCGTGCCGGACTCCGACAGCATCGGCGGGATGAACGGGGGCACCGCGGTGGCGTCGGCGCTGTTCTCCTGCTCGGGTGGAGACGGTCTCCCGGTGCGGCGAGGGGATCGCCGGCCGGGGGATGGCTGCGCGTCCGCATCCTTCATGCGGTGCAGCAGCCACTGCGACTTCTCGCCCTCGCCGCCGGTGCGGATCAGAGCGAGACGGGCTGTGCCGAGCCTGCCGCCCGGCTGCCCGGTGAACGTGCCGATCACCTCCTCGTCGCGCCACTTCTCCAGTGAGACCGTGCCGGTGTCCCACACGGTCATGGAACCCGCACCGTACTCGCCGGCCGGGATCTCGCCCTCGAAGTCGAGGTACTCGAGCGGGTGGGGTTCCGTCATCACCGCCAGGTGGTTGCGGTCGGCGGTCTCCGGCACGCCCTTCGGCACCGCCCAGCTGACGAGCACGCCGTCGCGCTCGATCCGCAGGTCGTAGTGCAGCCGACTGGCGTGGTGCTCTTGGATCACGAACCGCGGGGCATCGCCCGAGCCCGCATATGCCGTGCGCGGCATGGGCTCGGGAGTCTTCTCGGCGTCCCGTTTCGCGAGGTACGAGGTGAGCGCGGTGCTGGGCGGTGCGAGGGCCGCCAGGGGGTCGACGCCGGAGCGCATCCGCTCGAGAACCTCGTGCAGGTCGAGGTGCCGCAGAGCCGGGTCGTCGAGCTCATCCCACGTGCGTGGCGCCGCGACCCAGGGGTGAGCGCGTCCGCGCAGGGAGTACGGCGCGATGGTGGTCTTGGACGCGCTGTTCTGACTCCAGTCGATGAAGACCCTGCCGCCGCGCTGCGACTTCGCCATGACGTGGGTCGCGAGGTCGGGATGGTCGGCCTCGATCAGCCGCGCGAGCTCCTTCGCCACCGCCGAGACGTCATCGCTCGACTGCAGGCCGGTGCCGTCGTCGGCCGTGGGCAGGCGGGCGTACAGGTGGATGCCCTTGCTGCCGCTCGTGACCGGCATCGGCTCCAGCCCCATCCCGCCGAGGATGACGCGGGCGATCCGCGCGACCTCGGCGCACTGCGCGAGGCCCACATCGGGACCCGGGTCGAGGTCGAGCACGAGCCGGTCCGGCATCCCGCGTCCGCCGGAAGGGGTGAAGCGCCACTGCGGCACGTGCAGCTCCAGAGCGGCGATCTGCGCGAACCAGACGAGCGAGGCGACATCGTCGGCGAGCGGGTAGTCCTTCGGGCCGTCGGAGTGCTCGATCGGCATCCGCCTGATCCAGTCGGGGGCCCCGCGCTCGAGCTGCTTGGTGAAGAAGCTCCCGCCGGGCGCGTCTGCCGTGCCGACCCCGTCGACCCACCGCTTGCGGGTGACCGGGCGTCCGCGCAGGTGCGGCAGCATGAGCGGCGCGATCTGCGAGTAGTAGGCGATCACCTCGCCCTTGGTGGTGCCGGTCTCGGGGTAGACGACCTTGTCGAGGTTGGTGATGCGCAGGCGACGGCCGTCGATCTGAACGACCTGCTCGCCGGATGCCATGGGGCCAGGTTAGTGGGCATCCGCAAGCCCCTCGCGACTGGCGGCGGCCTGGTGTTCACTGAGGGCATGAGAAGCATCTGGAAGGGCGCTCTGACGTTCGGACTCGTGAACGTCCCGGTGAAGGTGTACTCCGCGACCGAGGACCACGACGTGCCGCTGCACCAGGTGCACCACGAAGACGGCGGGCGCATCCGGTACCAGCGCATCTGCGAGATCGACGGCGAGCCCGTCGAGTACGCCGACATCGACCGCGCCTACGTCGACGACGGGCAGACGATCGTGCTCACCAAGGACGACCTGGCGTCGCTCCCGGCCGAGAAGAGCCGCGAGATCGACGTCGTCGAGTTCGTGCCCAGCGACCAGGTCGATCTGCTGACCCTCGACAAGGCGTACTACCTGGAACCCGACTCGAAGTCGCCGAAGGCGTACGTGCTGCTGCGCAAGACCCTCGAGCAGACCGACCGCACCGCCATCGTGCGCTTCACCCTGCGGCAGAAGACCCGCCTCGCCGCGCTGCGCGTGCGTGGCGACGTGCTCGTGCTGCAGACGCTGCTCTGGGCGGACGAGGTGCGCGAGGCCGCTTTCCCCGCGCTCGACGAAGACGTGAAGATCAGCACGAAGGAGCTCGAGATGTCGGCAGCTCTCGTCGAGAGCTACTCCAGCGACTTCGACCCGGAGGAGTTCGTCGACGAGTACCAGAAGGAGCTGCGCACCCTCATCGACGCGAAGATCGAGGCGGGCGAGGGCTTCGACGCGGCCTCGACCTTCGGCGACGAGCGCGAGGCCGAGAAGGGCGGCGAGGTCATCGACCTGATGGAGGCGCTGCGCGCCAGCGTCGAGCGCACCAAGGCGGCCAGGAAGGGCGGCGCGGCGGTGGATGCCGAGGACACAGCCGACGACGGGGACGCCGACGAGGAGAAGCCGACGCGCAAGAAGGCGGCCCCGAAGAATGCGGCCCCGAAGAAGCCGGCGGCGAAGAAGGCGTCGACCAGGAAGAAGGCCGGCTGAGCCTTCGGCAGGGTCAGTGCTTCCCGTCGCCGTCGAGGTCGGGCGCACGGTCGAAGACCTCGGGATCCAGCCGCAGGGCCTCTGCCTCGGCGGCATCCGTGTCGACGTCGTCTCCGCGGGCGGCGGCCTTCTTGGCCTTGTACCGCTCGACGAGGTAGTGCCACAGGGTGACGACGGCGGTGCCGCCGACGGCGAGCAGCAGGATGAGGTCGATGTAGTCGACGACGAGGTCGCGGATCCACGGGATGTAGGCGATCAGGTAGCCGACCATCGTCAGGCCGAAGCCCCACAGCAGCGCGCCGATCAGGTTGAACAGCGAGTACCGCTTCCACGGCATGTGGCCGACTCCCGCGGCGACCGGGGCGAAGGTGCGCACGATCGGCACGAAGCGGGCGAGGATGATCGTGATTCCGCCGAAGCGGTCGAAGAACGCGTTGGTGCGCTCGACGTTCTTCACGCTGAACAGGCCGGATTCCTTGCGCTCGAACACCGCGGGCCCGCCCTTGTGTCCGATGAGATAGCCGACCTCGCCGCCCACGAACGCCGCGAGCGCGATCAGCAGCGAGACGCCCCAGATGTTCACGCCGAAGATGTCGCTGGTGTGGGTGAGCAGCCCGGAGATGACGAGCAGCGTGTCACCCGGCAGCAGGAAGCCCACCAGCAGCCCGGTCTCGGCGAACACGATGAAGCAGACCACCGCGAGCGCCCAGGCACCTGCTCCCTCGATGATGTTCGCCGGGTCGAGCCATGGGATCAGCGCCGTCGGGGCCTGGAGCATGGTGTGGAGCAAAAGAGTTCCCGTCGTTCGATATCGGCGGAGTGCGGAGATGCGGTGCGGAAGATGGGACTTGAACCCACACGCCCGGGGGCACAGGAACCTAAATCCTGCGTGTCTACCGATTCCACCACTTCCGCGCGGTTTTGAGTCTAGCGATCGAGTCGGTCGGGTTTTCCGTAGATTCGCCCTACGGCTTCCTGTGGATAACTTCGACGCGGGCGTGTCGATCTCTGTCAGGATGCCCGGCGTGAGCTATCCGTCCGCCGCCGTCGCCGAGAGAGTGCGTCGGCGTCTGCGCCTGGAGAACACCGATCCCTCCGCCGAGCCCGACGAGGCGCGTCGGATCGCGCAGCTGGAGGTGCGCAGGCACAACGACCTCGCCCTGCAGCGGGGCGAGGCGATGATCGACGACGAAGCGGCTCTCGTGCGCGATGTCCTGGCCTCCGTCTCGGGGTTCGGTGCGCTGCAGCCTCTTCTCGACGACCCCGAGATCGAGGAGATCTGGCTCAACGGTCCCGACCGGGTGTTCGTCGCGAGGGGCGGGGCGACGCACCGCGTCGACCTGCAGCTGACGGATGCCCTGATCCGCGACCTCGTCGAGCGGATGCTGCAGACCACGGGCCGCCGCGTCGACGTGAGCCAGCCGTTCGTCGATGCGTCGCTGCCCGACGGATCGCGTCTGCACGTCGCGATCGCCGACGTGGTGCGTGGATCCTGGGCGGTGAACATCCGCAAGTTCCTGACGCGGCACCGCACCATCGAGGCGCTGGTCGCTCAGGGCTCCGTGCCCTCGCAGGTCGCCGACCTGCTGCTGGCCGGGCTGCGCGCGGGACGCAGCATCATCGTCTCCGGCGCCACGCACGCGGGCAAGACCACGCTGCTCGGTGCTCTGCTGTCAGCCTGCGCGGCCGACCAGCGCATCATCACGGTCGAGGAGACGTTCGAGCTCGCCGTTGACGGCCCGGACGTGGTGGCGCTGCAGGGCCGTCAGGCGAGTCTCGAGGGCACCGGAGAGATCACGCTGCGCCGGCTCGTGAAGGAGGCCCTGCGCATGCGACCTGATCGCCTCGTCGTCGGCGAGGTCCGCGATGCCGAGGCGCTCGATCTCGTTCTCGCCCTGAACACCGGCGTGCCCGGCGCGGGCACAGTGCACGCCAACTCGGCCGCGGAGGCACTCGAGAAGCTGGCGCTGCTGCCCCTGCTCGCCGGGCGCAACATCGACCGCTCCTTCATCGCGCCGGCGCTGGCATCGTCGATCTCGTTCGTCGTGCACTGTCGTCGGGAGGCAGACGGGTCGCGTCGGGTCGTCGAGGTGATCGCGCCGACGGGCGAGGTCGCCGACGGCCGCATCGTCAGCACCTCGGTCTACCGGGCGGAGGAGGCGACATGACTCTGCTCGTCGGCGCGCTGCTCGGTGCGGGGCTGCTCCTGTGCGTGTCGCCGTGGCTCTGGCCGCGCCAGGAGCGACCCGCTCGCGATCCGCGCAGCACGCGTCTGCGACGGCTGCTGGATGAGGCCGGGCATTCGCGCACGCCGACGCGCACGATCGTCGCGGTCATGGTCGCGATCGCCGCGGTGTCGGCCGCCCTCGCATGGCTGCTCACGGGCATCCCGGTGCTGGTCTCCCTCGCTGCGCTCGCCGGCGCTGCCGCTCCCGTGATGTTCCTGCGCGGACGCAGGCTGCGGCTGCGTAAGGCGCGGCGGCAGATGTGGCCGGACGTCTGCGATCTGCTGGTCGCGGCCATCCGTGTGGGGCTCTCGCTGCCGGATGCGGTGGCGAGCCTCGCCGAATCGGCGCCGCCGGCCGTGCGTCCGGCGTTCCAGGTCTTCGCCCGCGACCTGCAGTCGACCGGACGCTTCGAGTCGAGCCTCGACCGGCTGAAGGCGACGCTGGCCGATCCGATCGCCGACCGCATCGCCGAGACGCTGCGGATGGCCCGCCAGGTCGGCGGCACCGAGCTGACCGGCGTGCTGCGCGCGCTGTCGTCGTCGGTGCGCGCGGATGCCGCGCTGCGCGGCGAGGTCGAGGCGCGGCAGTCGTGGATCCGCGGCGCCGCCGTGCTCGGCGCGGTCGCCCCCTGGGTGATCCTGGGCCTGCTCGTGATGCGCCCCGAGGGTCGCGACGCGTACGGCAGCACCGAGGGAGTGCTCGTCATCCTCGTCGGCGCGGTCGTGTCGGTGGTGGCGTTCCGCATCATGCTGCGCATCGGGCGGCTGCCCGAGCCGGAGCGGTGGTTCGGATGACCGCCGCGACGGATGCCGCCATCGCGGTGCTGCTGGGCGGGTCGCTCGCGCTCGGCCTGCTCGGCGTGCTCTCGGCGCTGCCGCGCTGGGGCGCACCCTCTCTCGAGCGACGGATCGCGCCGTACGTGCGCGATGTGGTCGACGATGATGCGCTGCCGGCGGGCATCCTGCCGGCCGTCAGCGTCATGCCGGTGCACGGCCGGCGACTGTGGGAGAGGCTGCGGGAGATGTTCGACCGGATGCTCGGCGGTGGCGACACGCTGCGGCTGCGTCTCGCGCAGGCCGGCGCCGACCAGACACCTGCAACCTTCCGCGGGCGTCAGCTCGCCTGGGGAGTGACCGGACTCCTGGTCGGCGCGGTCGCCGTGGTGGTCATGGCGGTCTCCGGGCGCATGACTCCGCCGGCCGTGCTGCTGCCGGTCATCGCCGCAGCCGGCGCGGCGATCGCATACGACATGCAGCTCACCGCGCGGGCACGCTCTCGTCGCGCGCGCCTGGCCGACGAGCTGCCCACGACGCTGGAGTTCCTCGCCCTGTGCCTCTCAGCGGGCGAGTCGCTGCTCGACGCGCTGCGCCGCGTGTCGGCGATCGGCACGGGGGAGCTGACCGGAGAGCTGCGTCAGACGGTGCTGGCGGTGCACACCGGGTCGCCGCTCGCGGACGCGCTCGGCGAGACAGCCACGCGGCTGCAGCTGCCGGGGCTCTCCCGGGCCACCGACCAGATCGTCGCCGCCCTCGAGCACGGTGCGCCGCTCGCCGCGGTGCTGCACTCGCAGGCTGCCGACGCCAGAGACGAGGCGAAGCGCGTGCTCATCGAGCAGGCAGGGCAGAAGGAGATCCTCATGCTCCTGCCGCTCGTGTTCCTGATCCTGCCGCTGAGCGTGCTGTTCGCGGTGTATCCGGGCCTGTTCATCCTGCGACTGGGCCTGGGCTGACAACGATCGACGATCCGGAGGGAGAAGAGAGATGAAGAAGCTGGAGAGGTGGTTCGCGCTCGGCCGCGACGTGGTGGAGGACGAACGGGGCGACGTGCCCGGCTGGGTGCTGGTGACGCTGATGACCGCGGCGCTCGTCGTGGTGATCTGGGCGGTCGCCGGTCCCGCGCTGGTCGACCTGTTCGAGCAGGCGATCTCGCGCGTCTCGGGCATCTGACCGACGCTCGGGATGCGTGCGCGCTCTCTCCTCGCCGATGAGCGAGGGTCGAGTCCCGTCGAGTTCGTGCTCGTCGGCGCGCTGCTGACGGCGCTCACCCTCGCCGTGCTGCAGATCGCGCTCGCCGTGTACGTGCGCAACGTCGTGCACGACGCGGCGGTCGAAGGCGCGCACCACGCGGCGCTCGCCGACACGACGCTCCAGGAGGGCGCCGCGCGCACCGAGGCCGTGATCACCCGAGCAGTCGGGGACGAGTACGCCGGAGACATCGGGGTCGGAGAGGACATGAGCCTGGGGCACCCGAGCGTGCTCGTGCGCGTGCGCACGACGCTGCCCGTGCTGGGTCTGCTCGGCGTTCCGTTCGGATTGGAGGTGGAGGCGCGTGCGCCCGTCGAATCGTTCGGAGACGACTGAACCGCTGCTCGACGACGAGACCGGTTCCGCCGCCCTCGAGTTCATCGTCGCCGGCCTGCTGCTGCTCGTCCCGCTCGTGTACCTCGTGCTCGTGCTGGGCGCGCTTCAGGAGCAGACGCTCGGCGCGGAGGCCGCGGCGCGTCACACGGCGCGGGTGATCGGTCAGGCGCCGGATGTCGAGACGGCAGCCGAACGCGCGGATGCCGTGCTCGCCGGCGTCATCCGGGAATACGGCATGGACGAGGACGCCGTCGACGTGGGGATCAGCTGCCGTCCGGCATCCCCCGCATGTCCGAGCGCCGGGGCGACGGTGATCGTCACGGTGCGAGCGGAGGTGACGCTGCCCCTCATGCCGCCGATCTTCGGGCTCGATGAGCTGGCGGCCATACCCGTCGAGGCGCAGGCCGCGCAGAAGGTCTCGAGACTGTGGGGGAGCGGATGAGCGGCTCGGCGCGGTTCCGCGCCGCGCTCGCGGGCGACGACGGCAGCGTGCTGCCGCTGGTGCTCGGGTACGCGATGCTCGCGATCGCGGTGATCTTCGTCGGCGTGTGCGCCACCGACCTCTACATCGCCCAGAAGCGTCTCGACTCGCTCGCCGACGCGGCGGCGCTCGCCGGATCCGACGGCTTCACCCTCGAAGCCGAGGGAGAAGGCGTGCGAGCCGAGCTCACCGACGACGGTGTGCGCGACCAGGCATCCGCGGTGATCGGGGCGGTCGACTCCGCGGCGAGCCTGGTGTCGGCGGGAACGCCCGACGGGGTCTCGGCGCGGGTCACGGTCGCCGCGGCCTGGCATCCGCCGCTCCTCTCGCCGTTCGTGCCCGACGGGGTGCCGCTCGAGGCGACGGCGACGAGCCGCACGGCGCTGCGGTGAGCGGGATGTCAGTGCTCGCGTCGCGGCAGGAACTTCGGCGTCCAGACCGCGAAGCCCGCGGCTCCCAGCAGCGCAACCCCGCCCATCACCGCGGTCGCGAGGGGCAGCGAGGCCAGCGCCACGATCGACGCGATCATCACCGGGGCTGCCGCGCCCCCGGCATCCGTCAACGTCCGCCACGCCCCGAGGAACGTCGCGGGATCGGTCTCGGGGGCGAGATCGGCTCCGTAGGTGAGCAGGATGCCACTGGAGAGGCCGTTGCCGAGTCCGAGCACCGCGGCCATCAGCGCGAACCACATCGTCGCCTGATCCAGATCATGCGTGAACGACAGGGCGATGAGCCCGGCACCCATCAGCAGCATCGCGGGAAGCGCCGCCCAGATGCGGCCGAACCGGTCCATCACCTGGCCGCTCGCGTAGAACAGCGCGAAGTCGATGGCGCCGGAGACGCCCACGACGATGGCGATCGTGCTGGCATCGAGCCCGAGCGACACCCCCCACAGCGGCACGATCACCTGGCGAGCCGATCGCACCGCCGACAGCGCCGCGGCGGAGAGGCCGAGGCGCATCAGCACACCGCGGTAGTACGAGATGGTCTCGAGCACGCCGTAGCGATCGCGCGTGGGGATCGACCCGGTGACGACCTCGCCGGAGTCCTCTGCGACCGCAGCGCCGGTCGGCTTGAGCAGCACCGGGCTGCTCTTCTCGGGGTCGGGGCCGAACAGCACGAGCGGCACGATCGCCGCGCAGCACACGATCAGCGCCCAGATCGTCGACTGCTCCGACCCGGTCAGCTGGATCAGCGCGGCGGCGACGAACGGCCCGATGAAGACGCCGAAGCGGAAGCTGCCGCCCAGCAGCGACAGCGCCCTGGCGCGGAACCGCGGTGGCACCCGGGTCGTCATGAAGGCGTGCCTGGCCAGACCGAAGGCGGCGGCGCAGAAGCCCAGCACGAACACCGATGCGGCGAACAGCGCGAGGTGCTCGGCGAGCAGCATCCCGACGCCCGCGGCGATCGACAGCACACCTGCGACGACCATCGTGACCCGCTCGCCGACCTTCGCGACCAGCGCGCCGGCGGGCAGGTTGCCGCACAGCTGGCCGATCACGAGCGCAGCGGCCACGAGCGCCGCCAGCGACACGTCGGCGCCGAGTCGCGTCGCGATCACGGGGATCAGGGGGATGACCGCGCCCTCGCCCAGCGAGAAGAGCACCGTCGGCGCGTAGACCATAGGCCCGAACCGTCTCAGGACACCCGCCGCACTCTCGCTCACACCGCTCACGCTAGCCCGGCCCGCTGCCGCCGAACGGCAGGACATACCGCGGTCAGGGAAGCGCGTCCGCGGCGCGATAAGGTGGACTGCCATGTTCGAACTCGATCTCTCCGCCGACATACAGGCCCTGCGACACACCTTCGGCGACATCCGCGAGGTCGTCGACGTCACCTCCCTGCGCGAGGACATCGCGCGACTCAGCGAGGAAGCGGGCGCCCCCGACCTCTGGGACGATCCCGAGAAGGCGCAGAAGGTGACCAGCGCGCTCAGCCACAAGCAGGCCGACCTCAAGCGCATCACCGAGGTCGAGCGCCGACTCGACGACCTCGACGTCCTCATCGAACTCGCCAACGAGATGCAGGATGACGACTCCGCCGCCGAGGCGCGCGCCGAGCTCGACTCGCTCACGCAGACCATCAACCAGCTCGAGGTGCAGACGCTTCTGGACGGCGAGTACGACGATCGCAACGCGATCATCACCATCCGCTCGGGTGCCGGCGGCGACGACGCCACCGACTTCGCCGAGATGCTCATGCGCATGTACCTGCGCTGGGCCGAGCAGCACGGCTACCCGGTGAAGGTGATGGACACCTCGTACGCCGAGGGCGCCGGCATCAAGTCGGCGACGTTCGAGATCACCGCCCCCTACGCGTTCGGCACGCTGTCGGTCGAGGCCGGCACGCACCGACTGGCGCGGATCAGCCCGTTCGGTTCGGCCGACAAGCGGCAGACCTCGTTCGCCGCGGTCGAGGTCATCCCCCTCATGGAGGAGGCCACCGAGGTCGAGATCCCCGAGAACGACCTGCGCGTCGACGTGTTCCGGTCCTCCGGTCCGGGCGGGCAGTCGGTGAACACGACCGACTCGGCCGTGCGCCTGACCCACCTTCCCACCGGCATCGTCATCTCGATGCAGAACGAGAAGTCGCAGATCCAGAACCGTGCCGCGGCCATGCGACTGCTCCAGACCCGACTGCTGCTGCTGCAGCGGGAGCAGGAGGCGGCGAAGAAGAAGGAGCTCGCGGGCAACATCACCGCCAGCTGGGGCGATCAGATGCGCTCGTACTTCCTCTACGGCCAGCAGCTGGTCAAGGACCTGCGCACCGGCCACGAGTCCGGCAACCCGGCCAGCGTCTTCGACGGAGACCTCGACGACTTCATCTCGGCGGGCATCCGCTGGCGCAAGCGCAAGGAAGAGGACTGATCCTCGCCTGACATGAAGACGGGCCCGGGAGCGCTGCTCCCGGGCCCGTCTTCATCACTGCGGCGTCATTGGCTGCACGTGCCCGCCGCCTCGGCGAACGTCGACGCGAAGTCCAGTCCGTCCGCCGGATCGGTGAAGTCCGTGCTGCCGGCGGCGACCATCTGCAGGGCCTCATCGCTCATCTCCGACGCGTAGAACGCGTCACCCAGGCAGAGCAGGAGATCATCGGGGAAGCCGCCCGCACCGGACTCGTCGACGATCGTCTCCAGTCCCGTCGCCAGCTCCTGCGCCGACGGGCGCTCGCCGCCGGCATCGGGCGCGGTCGTCTCCTCGTCGTAGGGCTCGTCCGATGCGTACGGCTCGTCGGTGGCGTACGGGTCGTCGGAAGACTCCCATGAGTTATCGGCGAGGGTCGTGAAGAGGGTGACGCTGAGCACGATCGTGGCGACGATGCCCATCACGATCGACAGGACCAGACCGGCGATGCCCGGCCACTTCGCGGTGTTCTTGATGAACAGCGCGATGATCGACACGACGAACGCGCCGAAGAGCAGGAACGATCCGATGCCGAAGGTGATGAGACCAGGGACGCAGGCGATGATGCCGCCGATGACCGCGAGCCCGAGGCCGACGTATCCGAGCACGGGGGTCTTGCGCGGTCCGGCATCGGGTGCCGGGTAGGCGCCGCCGTACCCTGCCGCGCCGCCGTAGGGTGCGGGTGCGGCGTAGGCGTTCTGCGCATCGCCGCCGCCGGCGCCGGGATAGCCCTGCTGACCGTAGCCGCCCTGGCCGTACGCATTCTGGCCGTACGCGTCCTGGCCGTACGCCGGCGCGTCGCCGAACCCGCTCTGCGGATAGCCGTCCGGCGTGACCGCGGGGTAGGCCTCGGTCGGCTGGGTGGCCTCGGTCGCGCCCGGCGCGACCGGCGGGATGTATTCGCTGTGCGGCTCGCCGGATGCACCGGCATCCGGCGTCACGTCGTCACCCGCAGTCGACTCCGACGGCGCGGCTGCCGGGCTGCTCTCCGGGGCGTAGTGCTCGGTCCACTGCTCGCCGTCCCACCAGCGCTGGCGCCCCGATCCGTCGTCATACCATCCTGCGGGAACGCTCATGGCCTTCTCCTCGTCTTCGTCTGCGCCGTCGGCCGGAGCCGCGCGACCTGCTCTCGTGACGCATGCGCGCCCTTACGTGTATATCAGTCGCGGTCGACGGGAACGGCCCGGGGGAGTGTCGCTGGCAGCGCTGGCCCGGCCCGCGCCTAGGCTCGTATGGCCATGATCCGGTTCGAGAACGTCACAAAGCGCTATCGCGGCACGAAGCGCCCCGCACTGTCAGAAGTCGACTTCAACGTCGACGCGGGGGAGTTCGTCTTCCTCGTCGGAGCCTCCGGCTCCGGCAAGTCGACGTGCCTGCGGCTGATCCTCCGAGAGGACGTCCCCTCCGCCGGCCGCGTGGCCGTGCTCGGCCGCGACCTCCGCTCACTCGCCAACCGCAAGGTGCCGTATTTCCGGCGCCACATCGGATCGGTGTTCCAGGACTTCCGTCTGCTGCCGTCGAAGACGGTCGCGC
Organism: Microbacterium sp. NPDC077391; assembly: GCF_040686955.1. Taxonomy (NCBI): domain Bacteria; kingdom Bacillati; phylum Actinomycetota; class Actinomycetes; order Micrococcales; family Microbacteriaceae; genus Microbacterium; species Microbacterium sp. NPDC077391. Next base: position 42,347 of record NZ_JBFBMI010000005.1, on the reverse strand, counting down.
AGAACGTGGCGTTCTCGCTTCAGGTGATCGGCTCGTCGCGCGGTTTCATCCAGCAGGCGGTGCCCGAGGCGCTCGCGCTGGTGGGTCTCGACGGCAAGGCGAAGCGGATGCCGCACGAGCTCTCCGGCGGCGAGCAGCAGCGCGTCGCGATCGCGCGGGCCATCGTCAACCGGCCGAAGGTTCTGCTCGCCGACGAGCCCACCGGAAACCTCGACCCGGCGACGTCGGTGGGCATCATGCAGCTGCTGACCCGCATCAACGCCGGCGGCACGACGGTGGTCATGGCGACGCACGAGGCGGCGTTCGTCGACCAGATGCAGCGACGTGTCATCGAGCTCAAGGGCGGGGAGATGGTCCGCGACGAGGTGGGCGGCGGCTACGGCGACACCTCCAGCATCCCGCGCCTCACGCCGGAGGCCGTGCCAGGGGCTGCGGCCGCCGCGGCGCTCACCGCGGTGCAGGAGATCCAGCGCGAGACGATCACCGGCGTCGTGCCGACGCCCCCGGTCGAGCAGCCGGCGACCGCCCGTCCGGCAGCCGCTCAGGATGCCGTGGAGCCGAGCGCGCAGGGTGCCCCGTGGCCGCCCGCCGTGGCCACCCCGCCCGAGGAGCGGGCGACGGCCGCGGTTCCGCGAACCACCCCGATCGTGATCCCGGAGGTGGAGGTCGCCGAACTCGGCATGGCCGACCGGCTCGGCCTCTCGCGTGACGACGACGAGGAAGTGGGCCCGACCTCATGAACTTCGGACTCATCGTCGGCGAGGCCCTGATCGGCCTCCGCCGCAACATCTCCATGGTCATCTCGGTGGTCCTGGTGACCTTCGTCTCGCTGACGTTCGTCGGCGCGGCCATCCTCATGCAGACGCAGATCCAGACGATGCGCGGCTACTGGGGTGAGAAGGCGGAGGTCACCATCTACATGTGCTCGCCGCTGTCGACGTCGCAGAACTGCACGTCGGATCAGGCGACCGAGGAGCAGATCGCCACGGTCAAGGACGATCTCGCGGGGCCCGCGCTGAAACCGCTGATCAGAGAGGTCGCCTTCGACGACAAGGAGACGACGTACCAGAACTGGGTCGAGCGCTTCGGCGAGGAGCAGGCGAACGCGTTCGGCGTCGAGAACATGGGCGTGGCGTTCCGCGTGACCATGAAGGATCCGCAGCAGTCGCGCGTGCTCACCGAGGCGTTCTCGGGAGTCGCCGGCGTCGACGAGGTGCAGGATCAGCGTCGACTGCTCGATCCGCTGTTCTCCGCGCTCACCGTCGCGACGTACATCGCGGTCGGTGTCGCGGCCCTCATGCTGATCGCCGCCGTGCTGCTCATCGCCACGACCATCCGGCTCTCGGCGTACGCGCGCCGGAAGGAGATCGGCATCATGCGCCTGGTCGGCGCGTCGAATCGATCGATCCAGACGCCGTTCGTGCTCGAGGGCGTCTTCGCCGCGTTCCTCGGATCGGTGTTCGCCAGCGCGGCTGTGCTGGCGGGAGTGAAGTTCGGCGTCGAGGGATACCTCGCCGAGCGGGTGCCGTTCATGCGCCCGCTGGTCGACATGCAGGACGCCGTCTTCGTCGTGCCCGTGCTCATCGGCATCGGCGTCGTGCTGGCGGCCCTGTCGGCCGGCTTCGCGATCCGGCGGTGGCTGCGCACCTGACCCGTCGAGGGGTGCGGTAACCGGTAGGGTTGAGGGCTGTCTGTCGTCAGGAGAAGAACATGCCCAGGGAACGCGGGGAGAAGGTCGTCGCGACCAACCGACGCGCGCGTCACGATTACAACCTCGAGAAGTCATACGAGGCGGGTCTGGTGCTCACCGGCACCGAGGTCAAGTCCCTGCGCCAGGGGCGCGCGAACCTCAGCGACGGCTACGCGTACGTGAAGGGCGGTGAAGCTTTCCTCGACGCGGTGCACATCCCGGAGTACTCCCAGGGGCACTGGACGAACCACTCCGCCAAGCGCATCCGCAAGCTGCTGCTGCACAAGGACGAGATCCGCAAGCTCGAGCACGCCGTCTCCGCTGGCGGCTACACCCTCATCCCGCTGAAGCTGTACTTCTCGGACGGCCGCGCGAAGGTCGAGATCGCACTCGCGAAGGGCAAGAAGGAGTACGACAAGCGGCAGACCCTGCGCGAGCGCCAGGACACGCGCGAGGCCGAGCGCGCCATGCGCCTGCGCAACCGCGTGGGGGAGTAGCGGCTACCGCGCGGCGTCGAACCCGAACGTCCGACCCAGGAAGCCCAGTTCGGCCTCGAGCGACGCGATGATGGTCTCCGCCGCGCGGAAGCCGTGGCCCTCGCCCTCGAACAGCAGGTACTCGTGCGGCACGCCCCTGGCGGCGAGGGCGTCGCGGATCGCCTCCGACTGCGAGGGCGGCACCACCCGGTCGTCCGAACCCTGCTGCAGCAGCACCGGCACGTCGATCCGGTCGGCGTGCGAGAGCGGCGACCGCTCGATGTACACGCTCTCCGCCTCGGGCAGCGGCCCGACCAGACCGTCGATGTAGTGCGCCTCGAAATCGTGGGTCTCGGCTGCCAGCATCCGCAGATCCGCCACGCCGTATCTCGAGATGCCCGCGGTGAAGGTGCCGCCGCGCACCAGCGCGCAGAGCACCGTCCACCCTCCGGCGGAGCCGCCGCGGATGGCGATGCGGGCGGGGTCGGCCAGACCCGATTCGGCCATGCCGCGTGCTGCGGCGATGACGTCGTCGACGTCGACGATGCCCCACTGCCCGTCGAGGCGCTCGCGGTAGGCGCGGCCGTAGCCCGTCGAGCCGCCGTAGTTCACGTCGAGCACGCCGATGCCGCGGCTGGTCCAGTACGCGTACGCCGTGGATGCCGCGCCCGAGACGTGCGCGGTGGGGCCGCCGTGCACCATGACGATGTACGGCGGCAGATCGCCCTCGGGCGCTGAGACGTCGGGGTTCGTCGGCGGATAGTCGAAGGCGTGCACCGGGCCGTGCGGACCGCGGAAGGTCACCGGGCGCGCGCGGGGGATCCACCGGGCATCCGCCGCGTCGCCCCCCGTGACGGTGGTGATGGTGCCGTCGTCCAGGTCGACGCACCACAGCCCCGCCCCGACCGCCCGCCCCGCGCCCGAGATGAGCACGCGAGCGCCGCGCGCGTCGTCGATGCTCGCGCCGGACGTGATCGGCAGCGTGAGCAGCTCGATGGCGTCGCCGTCAGGGGAGATCAGCACGATCTCGTCGGCCCCGTTCGTGCGCACCGCCACGACACGGCCGTCGTCGAGAGGCTGGTACCAGCGGTTGCCGAGCACCCAGAGGCCGCCGCCCGTGTCGGCGTCGGCGGGTGCCACCGGCTTTGCGGTGTCGCCGACGCGCAGCCGCTGCAGGTTCCACCGGCCTGATGGATCATCGAGGTAGAGCAGCTCGTCGTCGCTCACCCACTCCGGCTGCAGGGCGGCACGGGTCGGCGTCGACGCGAGCGCGTCGCCGTCGACCGACGCCACGTGCAGCAGCGCCTGCTCCCAGGGCATCCGGACGGTGCTCCACTGCACCCAGGCGAGACGCTGTCCATCGGGTGAGAGGGCGGGATGCGCGACGAAGCCACTCGTCGAGACGAGGGTGCGCACAGCCGACTCGTCATCGGCCGCGGCGCCGTCGAGGGGGACCTCCACGATCGCGCGCACGTGCTGCTCGGGGCGAAGATCCTCCTGCACCGCGAGCAGCCGTCCTCGCTGCAGCCGCAGTCCGCCGTATGAAGGTCCGGCCGCGGTCAGCGGCTCGGGAGCGGCGCCGGGCGACATCCGGTGGATCCGCTGGTCTGCGCCGTGCACGAAGTACAGGGTGCCCTCGGCATCGGCGGTCCACGACCCGCCGCCGTACTCGTGCACGCGGGAACGCGCGTTCCACGGCGCGGGGAGGATCTGGTCGCCGCTCGAGCTGCGCACCGTCACCCGGCCGCCCTCGGCGGGAACGGATTCGCCCCACCACACCTCGTCGCCGACGAAGCGTGCTCCGTCGATGCGGGGGGATGCCTGCGCGATCATCTGAGCGGTGAACGGGGAGGGCCACGAGCCGTGCGGTGCGGTCATGCATCGAGCCTAGCCAGACCCGCAGGTGACACACGGCGTCACAGAGTGTGCGCCGCGGCGAGGGGCTGTCCTACCGTCTGAGAACACCCCGCAGACCGAGCCTCGAAGGAGAACCGCCGTGAGCAGCATCCCGTTCTCCTTCGAGCTGTATCCGCCGCGCACCGCCGAGAGCACCAGGGCGCTGCATGACACGATCGACCGGCTCGCCGAGGCGGGACCTGACTTCATCTCGGTCACCTACGGCGCGGGCGGCTCGACCGGCGGTCGCTCGCTCGAGGTGCTGCGATACATCCGCGCGCACACCGACACCGAGCCGCTCGCGCACCTCACGTGTGTGGGCAACACCTATGCGGGTGCCGCCCGTCTGATCCGCGAGTTCCTGGATGCCGGCGTGCTCAGCTTCCTCGCGCTGCGCGGCGACCCGCCCGCGGGTCAGAGCGAGGACGACGTGTTCCTCGGCGACCTCGAGAGCTCGGCTCAACTCGTGCAGCTGATCGACCGCGTGCAGGCGGAGCGGGCCCCGTACGAGGAGTCCCCGGTGCGCGGCAACCCCGGCGCCGTGCGCGTCGCGCCGCGCCGTCGGGTGAACATCGCCGTCGCCGCCTTCCCCAACGGCCACCCGCGCTCGGCGTACAGCAGCCAGCACGTCGACGCGCTGCTCGCGAAGCAGGCGGCCGGGGCGACGGTCGCGATCACGCAGCTGTTCTTCCACCCCGATCACTATCTCGCGTTCGTCGAACGCGCCCGCCGCGCCGGGGTGGCGATCCCGATCCTCCCCGGCATCATGCCGATCACCTCGCCCGCGCGTCTGGCGCGGGTGCTCGAGCTGACCGGCGAGGAGCTTCCGAGCGAGCTCGCCATCGAGCTCGAGGTCGAGCCGACCACCGAGGGGCGCCGCCGGATCGGCATCCGCTGGGCCGCCGACCTGATCCGCGCCGTCGTCGACGGCGGCGCGCCCGGTGTGCACCTGTACGCGTTCAACCAGCACGAGACCGTGCTCGACGTCCTCCGCCTCGCCGGGATCATCCCGCAGCGCCAGCTCTCCGCAGCATCGAAAGGAACACCATGACCGCTTTCCCCGCAGGGACGATCCTCGGCTACCCGCGCATCGGCCGGCGCCGCGAGCTGAAGAAGGCCGTCGAGTCCTTCTGGGCGGGCCGCTCCGACCAGACGGCTCTCGAGCGCACGGCCGCCGAGCTGCGCGCCACGACGCGTGCGCGTCTCGCCGAACTCGGTCTCGGCCGTGATGACTCGTCGATCCCCGAGTCGTTCTCGTTCTACGACCAGGTGCTCGACGCCGCCGTCACCGTGGGTGCGATCCCGACGCGCTTCGACGACCTCCGTGACGCCGACGGCAGCATCGGACTCGGCGCCTACTTCACCGTCGCCCGAGGCGAGGGCGATCGCGCACCGCTCGAGATGACCAAGTGGTTTGACTCGAACTACCACTACCTCGTCCCCGAGATCGGCCCCGAGACGGTCTTCTCCCTCGCCAGCGAGCACCTCGTGCAGCAGGTCGCGGAGGCCGCGGCCGCCGGATACGTCACCCGCCCGGTGGTCGTCGGACCGGTCACCCTGCTCGCCCTGGCGAAGGCGTCGGATGACGCGCCCGAGGGCTTCGATCCGCTCAGCCGCCTCGAGGACGTGCTGCCGGTCTACGCCGAGCTGCTCGCCAAGCTGAAGGCAGCCGGCGCCGCGTGGGTGCAGCTCGACGAGCCGGCGCTGGTGAGCGAGTCGCTGCCGGTCGGCACCGCCGCGCTCGCCGACGCCGCCGCCCGCGCCCTCGCCGTGCTCGGCGGCGCCGGCGAGCGACCGCAGATCTTCGTGGCCGCGCCCTACGCCGCTCTCGGCACGACGCTCGACGTGCTGGCGACCGCACCCGTCGAGGCCATCGGCATCGACCTGGTCCGCGGCGAGGTGCCCGCAGCGCTCCCCGCGCTCGAGGGCAAGACCCTCGTCGGCGGCGTCATCGACGGACACAACATCTGGCGCGGCGACCTCGACGCGGCGTTCGCGAAGCTCGAGGCGCTGCGCGACCTCGGGGCGTCCCACATCTCGGCGTCCACCTCGACCTCGCTGCTGCACGTGCCGCACGACGTCGACGACGAGACGGCGCTGGACCCGCGTCTCGTCTCCTGGCTCGCCTTCGCCGACCAGAAGGTCGGCCAGGTCGTCACCCTCGCCGAAGGACTGGCCCAGGGGCGGGATGCCATCACCGACGCGCTGGATGCCGCGTCCGCGGCCCTCGCCGACCGGCATGACGCACCCGGCGTGCGCGACGGAGCCGTGCGCGGCCATGAGGTCGCCGAGACGGAGTTCTCGCGCGTCTCGTATGCCGAGCGCGAGAGCGCGCAGCAGGCGCTGAACCTGCCGGCGCTGCCGCTGACGACGATCGGCTCGTTCCCGCAGACCGGCGACATCCGCAGGGCTCGTGCGCAGTTCCTGCGCGGCGAGCTGCCCGCCGACGACTACGACGACTTCCTGCGCCGCGAGATCGACCAGGTCGTCGCCCTGCAGGAGGAGCTGGGCCTCGACGTGCTCGTGCACGGCGAGCCGGAGCGCAACGACATGGTGCAGTACTTCGCCGAGCACCTCGACGGGTCCGCCGTCACCCAGCACGGGTGGGTGCAGTCGTACGGCTCGCGCGCCACCCGGCCCTCGATCCTCTGGGGAGACGTGTCGCGCCCTGCGCCGATCACCGTCTCGTGGGCGTCGTACGCGCAGTCGCTGAGCGCGAAGCCGGTCAAGGGCATGCTCACCGGCCCCGTGACGATCCTGGCCTGGTCGTTCGTGCGCGACGACCAGCCGCTCGGCGAGACGGCCAACCAGGTCGCGCTCGCCCTGCGCGACGAGATCACCGACCTCGAGGCCGCCGGAATCGCGATCATCCAGGTCGACGAGCCGGCGCTGCGCGAGCTGCTGCCGCTGAAGGCGGCCGATCAGGCGGACTACCTCGACTGGTCGGTGCGCTCGTTCCGGCTCGCGACCGGCGGCGCCGCCGCCGGAACGCAGATCCACACGCACCTCTGCTACTCGGAGTTCGGTGTCGTGATCGACGCGATCCGCGCCCTCGACGCCGACGTCACCTCGATCGAGGCCGCCCGCAGCCGCATGGAGGTCGTCGCCGACATCGCGCGATTCGGCTTCGACCACGGTGTCGGCCCCGGCGTCTACGACATCCACTCGCCGCGTGTGCCCAGCGTCGAGGAGATCGAGGCGCTGCTGCGTCGCGCCGTCGACGAGCTGCCGCTGCGCCAGCTGTGGGTGAACCCCGACTGCGGCCTGAAGACCCGTGCGTACGAGGAGACGGTGGAGTCGCTGCGCAACATCGTCGAGGCGACCAGGCGCGTCCGCGAGGACGTCGCCGTCACCGTCTGAGCACCGCCCACGACGAAGAGGCGCCACTTCCCGACCGGGAAGGGGCGCCTCTTCGTTCGCGAGGGCTCGCTCAGACCGAGCGCAGCACCGCCACGACCTTTCCGAGCACGACCGCCTCGTCGCCGAGGATGGGCTCGAAAGCCGAGTTGCGCGGCAGCAGCCAGGTGTGTCCGTCTCGGCGGCGGAAGGTCTTCACCGTCGCCTCCCCGTCGATCATGGCGGCGACGATCTCGCCGTTCTCGGCGTTGTTCTGCGTGCGCACGACCACCCAGTCGCCGTCGCAGATCGCCGCATCGATCATCGACTCTCCGTTGACCTTCAGCATGAACAGGTCGCCCTTGCCGACGAGCTGCCTCGGCAGCGGGAAGATCTCCTCCACCTGCTGGTCTGCCGTGATCGGCACGCCGGCGGCGATCTGACCGACGAGCGGCACCAGCGCGGCATCGCCGACAGACGGCGCGGTGTCTGCCGGGTTCTCGGCTCCGCTGCCGGGCAGATCGATCAGCACCTCCATGGCGCGGGTCTTGCCCGGGTCGCGGCGGAGGTAGCCGCTCAGCTCGAGCTGTCCGAGCTGGTGGGTGACGCTCGAGAGCGACTTCAGCCCCACCGCGTCGCCGATCTCGCGCATGCTCGGCGGGTAGCCGTGACGGGCGATCGAGCTCTGGATCACCTCGAGGATCGCCATCTGCTTGGGGCTCAGGCTCTTGCGGCGCCGCGTGCGGGGAGCCTCGGCTGCGGTCTCGGGGTTGTCGCTCATGGGTGCTCCTTCATGCCCTCACACGGTGCAGATCCGCGTCTTCGCGGGGATGCGGTTCGAATGTCGGTGGCCCATGGTGGGCTGACTTCATCGAAACCGTATCCGAGTTCGCTCGGAAAACGGAAGATCTGTTCGAGCGTGTCGCAGAACCGCGGGCGCTGTATTCGAAGAATTCTTGACAGATGTTCGATATCGAAGATAGATTCGGAACGTAGCTTCGGATCCGGCATCCCCGGCCGGATGCCGGATGCGAAAGCTGCACCACTTCCGCCCGATGGGCGGAGGAGAGCGAAGAGGAGCATCGCATGAGCACCATCAGCATCCAGGCCCCCCTGACCGCGTCGGTCACGGCCGCTGCCCGGCGTTCTGTCCCGACCCGGCTGCGCCTCACCGTGCGTGGTCGTCGTCTGCTCGCCACCCTCGCCGCCGCGCCGGTCATCGCCGGCATCGCGGTCTCTCTGCTGGCCGGCGGCTCCGCCATCGCGTCCGGCCAGAGCGCACCCGTCGCGTTCGAGACGGTGACGGTGCTGCCCGGTGACACCCTCTGGTCGATCGCCGCTGAGGCCGCTCCCGGCTCCGACCCGCGCGAGGTCATCGATGCCATCAGGCGTCTCAACAACCTCCCCTCCGGCATGATCCAGGCCGGTGCGTCGATCGCGATCCCGACCGCCTACTCCGAGACCGCGCCCGCCGAGTGAGAGTGCGCCGTCATCCGAGGCGGTGGGTGCGATGCGCGGCCTACGATGGAGCATGTGACCTCCCTCGATGAGCTGCCCCTCCGCGACGATCTGCGCGGGCTCACGCCGTACGGCGCCCCGCAGGCGCCGCTTCCCGTCGCTCTGAACGTCAACGAGAACACGCATCCGGTTCCCGACGAGGTCGCCAGCGACATCCTCGACGACGTCGCCCTCGCCCTGCGCGATGTCAACCGCTACCCGGACCGCGAGTTCACCGCGCTGCGGGAAGGGTTCGCCGAGTACCTCGGTCACGGTCTCACGGCCGAGCAGATCTGGGCGGGCAACGGCTCGAACGAGGTGCTGCAGCACATCATGCAGGCCTTCGCCGGCCCCGGCCGCACGGCGTTCGGGTTCGCACCCACCTACTCGATGTACCCGCTGATCACGCAGGGCACCGGCGCACGGTGGGTCGCCGGCACGCGCCACGACGACTTCACCATCGACCCCGACGATGCCGCCAGGCAGGTCGCCGAGGCCGACCCGGACGTCATCCTGCTGTGCACCCCGAACAACCCGACCGGCACGCCGCTGGGACTCGACGTCATCGAGGCCGTCTATGAGGCGGCCCGCGGTGTCGTGGTCGTCGACGAGGCGTATCAGGAGTTCGCCCCGCACGACGCGCCCTCCGCGCTGAGCCTGCTGCACGGTCGCCCGCGTCTCGCGGTGTCGCGCACGATGAGCAAGGCCTTCGCCTTCGCCGGTGCTCGGGTCGGGTACCTGGCCGCCGATCCGGCGTTCATCGACGCGCTGCGGCTCGTGCGCCTGCCGTACCACCTCAGCGCCCTCACGCAGGCCGCCGCCGTGGCGGCGCTGCGCAACTCCGCCACCATGCTGCGCATGGTCGATGAGATCGTCGAGCAGCGCGAGCGCATCTCGGCCACGCTCGAGGCCCTCGGGTACCGGCCGCACGCCTCGTGGTCGAACTTCGTCCTGTTCGGCGGGGTGGACGACCCCCAGGCCCTGTGGCGCGCACTGTACGACCGCGGAGTGCTCATCCGCGATGTCGGCATCCCGCATCACCTCCGGGTCTCCGCAGGCACCGAGGCCGAGACCACCGCATTCCTGGAAGCCCTCGCGTCGATTGGACCGTCAGCATGACCGAACGCACCGCCCGCCGCACCCGCAGCACCTCCGAGTCGACCGTCGAGGTCGTCGTCGACCTCGACGGCACCGGTCGCAGCGACATCGACACGAGCGTGCCGTTCTTCGACCACATGCTGACGGCCTTCGCCAAGCACTCGCTCACCGACCTCACCGTGCGCGCTACGGGAGACACGCACATCGACGCGCATCACACCGTCGAGGACATCTCGATCGTGCTCGGCCAGGCGATCCGCGAGGCACTGGGCGACAAGGCGGGCATCTCGCGCTACGGCGACGCCATGGTGCCTCTCGACGAGGCTCTCGCCCAGGCCGTGGTCGACATCTCCGGCCGCCCGTTCCTCGTGCACGACGGAGAGCCGGCCGGCTTCGAGTTCCACCTCATCGGCGGGCACTTCACCGGATCGCTCGTGCGCCACGTGTTCGAGGCGATCACCTTCAACGCCGGGCTCACCGTGCACGTGCGCGTGATCGGCGGACGCGACCCGCATCACATCGCCGAGGCCGAGTTCAAGGCATTCGCCCGTGCGTTCCGTCAGGCCAAGGCGCTCGACCCGCTCGTCGAGGGCATCCCCTCGACCAAGGGTGCGCTGTGACCACGCGCCGCGTCGTCGTCTTCGACTACGAGTCGGGCAACGTGCACTCGGCCGTCAAGGCGCTGGCCGCCGCGGGCGCCGAGGTGGAGCTCACTCGCGATCGCGGCAGAGCGCTGGAGGCAGACGGCCTGCTCGTGCCCGGCGTCGGGGCCTTCGCCGCCGTGCGCGAGGCGCTGGTCGCACACGGCGGTGACGAGATCATCGACCGTCGCCTGGCCGGTGGGCGCCCGGTGCTCGGCATCTGCGTCGGCATGCAGGTGATGTTCGAAGGCGGTGTCGAGCGCGGGCACCCCGCCGAGGGCCTGGGGGAGTGGCCGGGCACGGTCGCCGAGCTGCACGCCCCGGTGCTGCCGCACATGGGCTGGAACACCGTGGAGCCGGGGGAGGGCAGTGTGCTCTTCCGCGGCATCGAGCACGAGCGCTTCTACTTCCTGCACTCGTACGCCGCCACGTCGTGGGAGCTCGACGTCATCCCGCCGTTCCCGCAGCCCGCCGTGACGTGGGCGACCCACGGGGAGCGCTTCATCGCCGCGGTCGAGAACGGCCCGCTCTCCGCAACGCAGTTCCACCCCGAGAAGTCGGGACAGGCCGGCATCCGGCTGCTGCGCAACTGGGTCGAGTCGCTCTAGCGTCCGACGCGACCCGGAGCCCCGCACGGAGACCCGTGCGGGTGGTCCCGGTACGGGTGGTCAGAGGCCCCGCGCGACGGCTGCTCCCGCCGCCAGCCAGGCGGTCTGGGAGGCCGGGGCGAGGGCGCCGAGGCGCAGGTGGCCGTCGACCATCTCGTGATCGAACGGAATCGCGACCACCTCCCGTGCCAGGTCGCGGTAGCCGGTGACGACCTGGTCGACATCGGCCGGGGTCGCCTTGGGGTCCGCCTGAGTGACGACGACCACCGACTGACGGGCGAGCCGGGCGGATCGCTCGTCGCGGTCCTCGAGAGCCTCGAGCAGCAGCGCACCCGCCTCGGCGTGGTCGTCGCGCGTCGTGGTCGCCACGACGATCTGGTCGGCGTGGTCGATCATGCGCAGCCACATCGGGTCGGATTCGTCGTTCCCGGAGTCGATGATGATCAGCCGGTAGTACTTCGCCGCCACGGCGTGGATCGCGTCGATGTCTGCGGAGCGCAGCCGGTTCTCCTGAGCGAGCCGCATCGGCTTCGAGCGCAGCACGTCGTACTTCTCCCGCGCCTGGTGGTGCACGAAATGCGCGAGATCCGCCGACTGCGCGCCCGCGCCCAGCAGCCGATCGGCCTCGGGGAGCAGCTCGAACAGCGTGCGGTCGTGCGGGCCGGTGTCGGTGCGCCAGCCCAGGGTGCCGCGGGTCTGGTTGTTGTCCCAGGCGAGCACACCCGCGCCTCCGAAGCGCGCGAAGACGGCAGAGAGCAGCACGGTGGTCGGGGTCTTGCCCGCGCCGCCCTTGCCGTTCACCACGGCGATCGTGCGCGGGCCCGGCCAGTGCTGACTGACGAGCAGCTCGTCTTCGCGCACCGCGCGCTCTGCGGCACCGGGGGCGAGCGAGAATCCGATCCGGTTCAGCATGCCGCGCGCGCCGGTCCTGGCGGGCTCCTCGCGTCGCTCCTGCTGCAGGAACGACGGTCGCTCACGCTGCTCGCGCCGCGAGACGGGAGATGCGGGCGGGGTCGTCGGGAGTGCCGGCGCTGCGGGCGCGGATTCCGGTGCCGGAGCGGGCGCGGACGCGGCGGCGGACCCGCGATGATAGCGCGGTGCCTCGACCGGACCGTCGGACGCGACCAGCGGGACCTCGGACACCATCGACTCGGGCTCGGGTGCGGAACGCCGCGCAGCGCTCGTCCGCCGGCGCAGCGGACCTGCGCCGCTGTCGTTGTGCGCGTCGGCCATGCCTCGCGTCCCTTCGTGTCGATGTGCGCACAGGCGGGGCTGCCCGGCCGGTGCGCCTCCGATCGTACCGCCGGGGCCTGCGAGAACCCCACTTCACCGAGACGCCGGACGTCACGTCATTTGAGACGACCCCCCTGCCCGGCTACTCTGATCTCTCGTGCCCGCTCGGGCCGCACCCACCCCCTTCGAAGGACGACATGAACGACTTCGCACAGTCCCCCTCGCTGATCCTGCTGCCCGCGGTCGATGTGGCCGGCGGCAAGGCGGTGCGCCTGACGCAGGGCGAGGCCGGCACCGAGACGAGCTACGGCGACCCCGTCGACGCGGCCGGCGAGTTCGTCGACGCCGGTGCTCAGTGGATCCACCTCGTCGACCTCGATGCGGCGTTCGGCCGCGGCAGCAACACCGCGATCCTGCGCAAGGTCATCAAGCAGTACCGCGGCGTGAGCATCGAGCTCTCCGGCGGCATCCGCGACGACGCGAGCCTCGACGCCGCGCTCGAGGCCGGTGCGACCCGCATCAACCTCGGCACGGCCGCCCTGGAGAACCCGGAGTGGTCGGCCGACGTCATCAGCCGATACGGCGAGGCGATCGCGGTCGGGCTCGACGTGCGCGGCACGACACTCGCCGCGCGCGGCTGGACGAAGGAGGGCGGTGACATCTGGGATGTGCTCGAGCGCCTCGAAGAGGCCGGCTGCAGCCGCTACGTCGTCACCGATGTCACGAAGGACGGCACCCTGCGCGGTCCGAACCTCGACCTGCTCCGCGAGATCACCTCGCGCACCCCGAAGCCGGTGATCGCGTCCGGCGGTGTCGCGACGCTCGACGACATCGCGGCGCTGCGTCAGCTCGTGCCCCTGGGCGTAGAGGGCGCGATCGTGGGCAAGGCGCTCTACGCCGGGAAGTTCACCCTCGCCGAGGCGCTGGATGTCGCCGGCGACTGACGACGCCGGCGACCACGGGCGCGGGAACCCGGGCGACTCGGCCGGCGTCCCGTGGGAGGGGCGGAGCTTCCAGGCGAACCCGCACGCCGCCGACGACGGCTCCGCCGACCCCGCCCTGCTCGCCGCCCTGCTGCGCTTCCGCGGCGGCTCGGGCTCGCAGGTCGAGGTGGTCGACGCCTTCCGCGATGCGCGCGTGCTCGTTCCCCTCATCGCCGAGAAGGGCGATGAGGGCGTGGGGCCGACCGGACTGACGGTCGACAAGACGCAGGAGCTCTCGATCGTCACGGTCGCCGCCCCCGACGGGCGTCGTGTGCAGCCGGTGTTCTCGTCGGTCGACACGATGCGCCGCTGGGACGCCGCAGCCCGGCCGATCCCCGTCGAGGCGATCCGCGTGGCGCTGTCGGCGTCGAGCGAGCAGACGGACCTCATCATTCTCGACCCGGCATCCGAGACCGAGTTCGTCATCCGTCGCCCGGCGGTCTGGGCGATCGCCCAGGCGCAGCGCTGGGAGCCGAGCCACCTGTCGCCGGAGGTGTTCACCGCTCTGCGGGAGAGCATCGCTCACGAGCTGGCGGTGATCGACGTGTCGGTCGCGGCGGGGGATCCGGATGCCCGGATGCGCGGCGCGGAACTCGTCGTCACCCTCGAGCTCGTCGACGGCCTGGAGCGCGAGACGCTGGACGCCGTGCTCGCGCGGCTCGCGCAGCGCTGGGCGGCCGATGACCGGATGGCCGTGCTGGTCGACTCGCTCACGGTGAAGCTGACGCGCTCCGCGGGCTGAGCGAGAAGCTCAGTTGACGGGGCCGGTCCACTTCTCGCCGGGTCCCTTGCCAATCGGGTCGGGGATCACGGACGCCTCGCGGAAGGCCAGCTGAAGCGAGCGCAGTCCGTCGCGCAGCGACCGGGCATGCATGTCGCTGATCTCGGGCGCTCCGGCGGTGATGAGGCCGGCGAGGGCGTTGATGAGCTTGCGCGCCTCGTCGAGGTCGGTCTGCTCCTCGGGGGAGTCCGCCAGGCCCACCTTCACGGCCGCGGCGCTCATCAGGTGCACGGCGGTCGTCGTGATCACCTCGACGGCGGGAACGTCCGCGATGTCGCGCGTCGCGGCGCTCGCGGCGTGCTCCTGCTGCTCCCAGCGATCGTGGCGGTCATCGTGGTGCTCAGCGGGAATCGTCACTTCGGGGTGCTTTCTGGTAGACTTCTGCGGGCTTCGGAGTGTCATGCTCCGATACGAAAGAGGATTCTGATCCCACCCGCGCTTGCCGTTCCAGGCTACCGGGTTCAGCACCCCGCCGGTTCCGGTGGAAAGGGTGTCACAAGCCGGTGTGTCTGACTGCACCGGCGGGTGGGGAGAACTCCGATTTCGCCCGAGATGCGACCTGCATCCCGGTGGCCGAGAACCCACGTCTTAGGAGCTCCGCATCAGCGATCCCCGTACCAATGAGCGCATCCGCGTCCCCGAGGTCCGCCTCGTCGGTCCCGCGGGTGAGCAGATCGGCGTTGTCCGCATCGAGGCAGCACTGCGTCTGGCCCAGGAGGCGGACCTCGACCTCGTCGAGGTGGCCCCCAACTCCAAGCCGCCCGTGGTCAAGATCATGGACTACGGCAAGTTCAAGTACGAGGCCGCGCAGAAGGCCAAGGAAGCGCGCCGCAACCAGGCGAACACCATCCTCAAAGAGGTCCGCTTCCGCCTGAAGATCGAGGCTCACGACTACACGACCAAGCTCAAGCGCGCCGAGGGCTTCCTCAAGGCCGGTGACAAGGTCAAGGCGATGATCCTGTTCCGCGGCCGCGAGCAGTCGCGTCCCGAGCAGGGCGTGCGTCTGCTGCGCAAGTTCGCCGAGGACGTCGCCGAGCTGGGCACCGTCGAGTCGAACCCCACCATCGACGGGCGCAACATGGTCATGGTCGTCGCCCCGCTGAAGAACAAGTCCGAGGCGAAGGCAGAGCAGAACGCCGTCCGCACCGCGAACAAGCAGGCCGCGCGCGACGCGAAGAACGGCCCGGGCACGGACTCCGAGGCGACCGACGAGTCCGAGGCGTAGCCCGCCCCCACAGCTCCCGCTTCCGAGCGGGTACCCACCGTCGCCCGCCAGGGCGCCACACGAAGGAAGAGAAGATGCCGAAGCAGAAGACCCACTCGGGTGCGAAGAAGCGCTTCAAGATCACCGGCAGCGGAAAGCTGAAGAAGCAGCAGGCCGGCATGCGCCACAACCTCGAGGTCAAGTCGAGCCGGCGCACCCGTCGCCTGAACCAGGACCAGGTCCTGTCCAAGGCAGACACCAAGGTCGCGAAGAAGCTTCTCGGTCGCTGACCGCGACGCCCGTACGAATAGGAATACGAAAATGGCAAGAGTCAAGCGCGCAGTCAACGCGCAGAAGAAGCGTCGCGTCATCCTCGAGCGCGCGTCCGGTTACCGTGGCCAGCGTTCGCGCCTGTACCGCAAGGCGAAGGAGCAGGTCACCCACTCGCTCGTCTACGCGTACCGCGACCGCCGCAAGCGCAAGGGCGACTTCCGTCGTCTGTGGATCCAGCGCATCAACGCCGCTGCCCGTCAGAACGGCATCACCTACAACCGCTTCATCCAGGGCCTCGGCCTCGCGGGTGTGCAGGTCGACCGCCGCATGCTGGCCGACCTGGCCGTGACCGACGCCGGCACCTTCACGGCACTCGTCGAGGTCGCGAAGAACGCTCTGCCCTCGGACGTCAACGCGCCGAAGGCCGCTGCCTGATCCGAGTGGTCTGCACGGGCGTCTCCCTCCGGGGAGGCGCCCGTTTCGCGTCTCCGCACCCCGGTAGACTGGCCGGGTGCTCGAGAACCCTCGCTCTCCCCGCGTCCGTGCCGTCGCCAAGCTGACCAAGCGCAGCGCCAGGGTCGAGACGGGACTCTTCCTGCTCGAGGGCCCGCAGTCGGTGCGCGAAGCGCTGCAGTACCTGCCGGACGCGATCGTCGAGCTGTTCGCGACTCCCACCGCGTGGGAGAAGCATGCCGACGTGCGCGCTCTCGCCGATGAGCGCGACGTCGAGGTCGAGTACGTCACCGAGGCGGTGCTCGCCGCCATGGCCGACACGGTGACCCCGCAGGGTCTGATCGCGGTCACACGCCAGACCCCGACGTCCGTGAAGGACATCTTCGCCGCCGAGCCGAAACTCATCGCGATCTGCGAGGAGGTCCGCGACCCCGGCAACCTCGGCACCATCATCCGCGCGGCGGACGCGGCAGGCGCGGATGCCGTGGTGCTCACCGGGCGCACCGTCGACCCGTACAACCCGAAGGTGGTGCGCTCGACGACCGGTTCTCTCTTCCACCTCCCCGTCTCCGTGGGGGGAGACCTCGACGATGTGATCCGCCGCGCCCACGCCGCGGGCATGAACGTCGTGGCCGCGGACGTGAAGGGCGACGACCTGCTCGCCGCGCGCGCCGACGGCGTGCTCGCGCAGCCCACCGCCTGGCTGTTCGGCAACGAGGCGCGCGGGCTGGATGACGATGCCCTCGCTCAGGCGGATCGGGCGCTGCGTCTGCCGATCTTCGGCCGCGCGGAATCGCTGAACCTGGCCACGGCCGCGAGCGTCTGCCTCTACGAGTCGGCGTTCGCGCAGCGCGCGGCCGACTGAGCTCCCGCCGGGCGATCTGGCCCGTGCGGGTCAGCCGAGACCCATCACGAATCGGTAAACCCGCGTGGGGTCTCCGCGACGGACGCGGCCTCTGGCCTAGTCTGTAACCCATGGCAGAGCGCAATGACGCCCTCGTGGTGGTCGAGAACGTCCAGAAGCACTACGGCGATTTCCATGCCCTGAAGGACATCGATCTGAAGGTCGACCGGGGCGAGGTGGTCGTCGTCATCGGTCCGTCCGGCTCGGGCAAGTCGACGCTGTGCCGCACGATCAACCGACTCGAGACGATCACGAGCGGCGAGATCCGCATCGACGGCAAGACGCTTCCCGCCGAGGGCAAGGGCCTCGCGAAGCTGCGCGCCGAGGTCGGCATGGTCTTCCAGTCCTTCAACCTCTTCGCGCATCTCACCATCCTCGAGAACGTCACCCTCGGGCCTATCAAGGTGCTCGGCAAGAGCAAGGCCGAGGCCGAGAAGGAGGCCATGGCGCTGCTCGAGCGCGTGGGCGTCGCGCAGCAGGCATCCAAGCTCCCTGCCCAGCTCTCCGGCGGCCAGCAGCAGCGCGTCGCGATCGCGCGCGCTCTCGCGATGCACCCGAAGGTGATGCTCTTCGACGAGCCGACCAGCGCGCTCGATCCGGAGATGATCAACGAGGTGCTCGACGTGATGGTCGGGCTCGCGAAAGAGGGCATGACGATGATCGTCGTGACCCACGAGATGGGCTTCGCGCGCAAGGCGGCCAACCGCGTCGTCTTCATGGCCGACGGCCAGATCGTCGAAGAGGCGGCACCGGAGGAGTTCTTCACCAACCCGAAGAGCACGCGCGCGAAGGACTTCCTGTCCAAGCTCCTCACCCACTGACCCCGCACCGAAACGCACCACAGCACAGAAGGAGACGCACATGCGACGCACACGAGCTCTCGCAGGGATCGGAATCGCCACGGCGGCGCTGCTGGCCCTCACCGGCTGCAACAGCGGCAGCCCCAGCAACCCGGGCGGCGGCGACGCCGGCGACGGCGGCGACACGCCGCTGTTCGAGGTCGCGAAGGACGTCACGCTCGACGGCAGCCCCACCTTCGACAAGATCGAGAAAGCCGACAAGGTGACCATCGGCGTCAAGGAGGACCAGCCCGGCCTCGGCTACCTCGACGCGACGACCGGTGAGCGCACCGGCTTCGACGTCGACATCGCCCGGTGGATCGCCGCCTCGCTCGGCTACGGCGAGGACAAGATCGAGTTCAAGCCGATCGCCTCCGCGAACCGCGAGCAGGCCATCGTCAACGGCGACATCGACTACTACGTCGGCACCTACTCGATCAACGACAAGCGCAAGGAGCAGATCGACTTCGCCGGCCCGTACTTCATCACCGGACAGGGTCTGCTCGTCGCGAAGGACGCACCGGAGGCGGACAAGCTCGAGGACTTCAACGGCAAGACCGTCTGCTCGGCCACCGGATCCACGCCGATCCAGAACATCAAGGCCAACTTCCCCGAGATCAAGACGCAGGAGTACGACCTGTACTCCGCATGCGTGCAGGACCTGATCGACGGCAAGGTCGACGCGGTCACCACCGACCAGGCCATCCTGATCGGCTACGCCGCCCAGTACCCGGACGAGGTCAAGGTCACCGGCGGACTGTTCACCGAGGAGCGCTACGGCGTCGGCCTCACCAAGGGCGATGACGCGCTGCGTGCGCACATCAACGACCTGTTCACCGCGAACAACGACATCTGGCAGGCCATCTTCGACAAGAACCTCGGCGACTCGGGGATCAAGGTCGAGCAGCCTGAGGTCGACGCGTACTGATCACCCTTCGGGGCGGCCCGCAACCGGGCCGCCCCGAACACATCCTGAGAAGGGAAGACGGCGTGGACGTCATCTTCGGAAACCTCGACCTCTGGGGTGGGGCGATCGCCAACACGCTGCTGGTGTTCTTCGTCGGCGGGCTGATCGCCCTCGTGCTCGGCATCATCGTCGGTGCGATGCGCGTCTCGCCGGTGCCGATCGCCCGCGGTGTGGGCACCGCGTACGTGAACATCATCCGCAACACCCCGCTCACGCTGGTCTTCTTCTTCTTCGTGTTCGGCTACCCGCAGCTCGGGCTGCCGGACCTGTCGAACACCGTGCTCGGCATCCTCGCCATCGGCATCTACACCGCCACCTACGTGGCGGAGGTGCTGCGAGCCGGCATCAACACCGTGCCGGTCGGCCAGGCCGAGGCCGCCCGCGCGATCGGCCTGCCGTTCGGGCAGGTCATGACGCTGATCGTGCTGCCGCAGGCGTTCCGCTCCGTGGTCCCGCCCATGATGAGCGTCTTCATCGCCCTGCTCAAGAACACCACCGTCGCCGCCGGGTTCTCGATCGCCGAGCTCGCGGCCCTGCGCGCCACCATCAACGATGCGCCCGGACGCCCCGGCAACCCGATGGAGGTCCTGCTCTGGGTCGCCGTCGTGTTCGTCGTGCTCGTGCTCGCGATGAGCGCGGTGCAGCGGCATCTCGAGAACAAGTGGAGGATCGCACGATGACCTCAGTGCTCTACGACGTCCCCGGTCCCCGGGCGATCGCGCGCAACCGCATCCTCGCCGTGATCACCATCGTCGTCGTGCTGGCTGCGATCGGCTTCGTCCTGTACCGGATGTACGCGACCGGGCAGTTCGAGCCGCAGAAGTGGTACGTCTTCACCTTCGCCAATGTCTGGAACGGCATCCTGGGCGCCCTCGGGAAGACCCTCGGCGCCTTCGCGCTCGCCGCCGTGCTCAGCGTCGTCCTCGGGTTCGTGCTCGCCATCGGCCGCCTCTCCGACCACGCCTGGGTGCGCATCCCGGTCGGCGTGGTCATCGAGCTGTTCCGCGCCGTGCCGGTGCTGGTGTTCATGATGCTGCTGTACTACGGCCTTCCGGTCATCGGCGTCGACATGGACCCGTACTGGGCGGTCGTCATCGGTCTGATGGTGTACAACGGCTCGGTGCTCGCCGAGGCGCTGCGTGCCGGCATCGAGTCGCTGCCCAAGGGCCAGAAAGAGGCCGGTTACGCGATCGGTCTGCGCAAGAGCGGCGTGATGCGCCTCATCCTGCTGCCGCAGGCGGTTCGGGCCATGCTGCCGGTGATCGTCGCGCAGCTGGTGGTCACGCTCAAGGACACCGCTCTCGGCTTCATCATCACCTACCCCGAGCTGCTGTACTACGCGAAGCTGCTCAGCTCGCAGCAGGGCCGGCCCATCCTGCAGTCCGCGTTCGTCATCGGCGGCATCTACATCCTGCTCTGCCTGCTTCTCGCCGGCGTGGCGAAGTGGGTCGAGGTGCGCACCCGCCACTCGCCGAAGACGAAGGGCTACACCCCGGATGCCGGTGGCGACCCCCGCATCCACGGCGAGTCGACGGTGACCGAGGTCATCGCGATGCAGCGCGGGGCAGGCAAGTTCGACGCCGGAACGGGCGCGCCGCCCGCTCAGATCTGACCGGCGGCCCGCCCGATCCGGGCGGGCTCAGCCGGCGATGATCGCCGCGTACGCCTCATCGAATCGGCGTCGCAGGTCGTCGTAGTAGGCCCGCTGCCCGGCATCCGGTTCGGTGCGATCGGTCTGCGGGATGATCGCGAGCGGATGCTCCGGCTGCAGCACCGACAGGGCGATCGCCGCGGCGCCGCGCATCGTGACGCGCTTGACGTTCACCACCTGGACGGGGAATCCGAGCGCCTGCGCGATCACGGACATCATCGCGGGGAAGGCGCCGGCCACACCGCCCGATCCGATCACACGCTCGATCCCCGGACTCACCTCGCGCAGCTGCTCGAACACCCGCTGGTACGAGATGGCGATGCCCTCGGCCGCCCCGCGCCACAGCTCGCGCGGGCCCGAGGCCGATGACACCCCGGTCAGGGCGGCCCGAGCGCTGCCCGACCATCCGGTGGCGCGCTCTCCGGTGAGGAAGGGCAGCATGAGGGGCGTGCCCTCGGCGGGCGCGGCGCGCAGCAGCATGTCGACCTCGTCGTACGAGAGCGGAGCGAGGGTCGCCTGCAGCCACAGCGTCACGCGTCCGACGTCGTTCAGCGCCCCGCCGATGATCGACTGGGTGCGCGAGATGCGATACGCCCACAGGCCGGAGGGCAGCACGTCGGGGGTTCCGTCGACGATCACGCGGATCGCACCCGAGGTGGCCGCGGACATCGCGGCGACCTCCGGCGCAGATGCCCCCACCCCGACGTTCGACGCGTAGCCGTCGGGAACGGCAGGGAACCATGCGGCTCCCTCGAGCGCCGGCCAGCGGCGTGCGACATCAGGAGAGACGGCGGTGATCGGCTCGTCAGGGTCGACGATCGGCGCGAAGCGAGACCGATCGACGCCGACCGCCGCGAGCAGCTCGTCGTCGAGCTCGCAGGTGTGCCGGTTCAGGATGCCCGCCCACGCCATCGTCGAGGTCGCCGCGCCCTCGACCCCGGCCAGCTTCGCGTACACGTACTCGCCGAGCGAGAGGAACTTCGCGGTGCGTGCGAAGACGTCGGGCTGCTCGTCCTGCAGCCAGAGCAGGCGTGGCGGGTGATAGCTGGTGTGCAGACGCGCGCCGACGCGCTGGTGCACCTCGGTCTCGTCCAGGCGCGTGCGCAGCTCGGCCAGGTGTCGTGCCGACCGTGAATCCGCGTAGGTGTAGCACGGCGTGAGGGCGGCGCCGTCGGCATCCACGCACACCAGCGAGGAGGCGAACGTGTCCATCACCACGGCGCGGATGAGTCCGGGCTCGACGCCGTCGACCACCTGCCCGATCACGTCGGCGACCTCGGCGACGATCAGATCGGCGTCGATCTCGGCGGTGCCGTCCGCCTCCTCCACGAATCGGTGATCCGCTTTCGCGATGCGCTTCCTGATCGGACGGGCATAGGCGTCGTACAGGCTGCAGCGGGTGGAGCCGGAGCCGATGTCGATGGCCAGCACATACGGTGCGGGCGCGGACACCAGGGCGATGGCCTCGGTGGTGGGCAGGTCGTTCGCGGTCATCGTCATCCCGTCGCGCTCGTCGGTCCCGGTCGATGGCGATCCTATCGGCGAGCGCTCGGTCCGGCGGCGGGCGGTCCGGCGGCGGGCGGGTCGGCATGCGGGGCGCCGGTAGACTCTTCTCTCGTGTCAGACTCGCCCGAAACACCCCAGATCACCCCAGAGGCGGTGGAGGTCGCCGTCGACGCCGCGCTCGCCGCGATCGGCGCCGCAGCCGACACGGCGCAGCTGAAGGCGGCACGTGCTGCGCACGTCGCCGAGGGCTCCCCGCTGGCCGCGCTGAATGCGGCGATGCGTCAGGTCGCCCCGGAGCACAAGGCCGCGTTCGGCAAGCTGATCGGTCAGGGCAGGGGTCGCGTGACCCAGGCGCTCGCGGCCAAGGAGACCGAGCTCGCCGAGGCCGAGACGGCCGCGCGACTCGAGGCCGAGCGCGTCGACATCACCGCCGTCGCGTCGCGCTCCCGCGTCGGCGCTCGACACCCGCTGCCCCTCATGCAGGAGCAGATCAGCGACATCTTCGTCGGCATGGGGTGGGAGGTCGCGGAGGGGCCTGAGCTCGAGCACGAGTGGTTCAACTTCGACGCGCTCAACTTCGACGAGGATCACCCCGCCCGCCAGGAGCAGGACACCTTCTACGTCGATCCGACCTCGCGTCACCTCGTGATGCGCACGCACACCAGCCCCGTGCAGGTGCGCTCCATGCTCGACCGCGAGCTGCCGATCTACGTGCTCTGCCCGGGACGCGTGTACCGCACCGACGAGTTCGACGCCACCCACCTGCCGGTGTTCACCCAGGTCGAGGGTCTCGTCGTCGACAAGGGCATCACGATGGCGCACCTGAAGGGCACCCTCGATCACCTCGCCCAGCAGCTGTTCGGGGCTGAGGCGAAGACGCGTCTGCGCACCAACTACTTCCCGTTCACCGAGCCCTCAGCCGAGTTCGACCTGTGGCACCCGACCTTCGCCGGCGGCGCACGCTGGATCGAGTGGGGCGGCTGCGGCATGGTCAACCCGAACGTGCTGCGCGCGGCGGGCATCGACCCCGAGGTGTACAGCGGATTCGCCTTCGGCATCGGCGTCGAGCGCGCCCTGATGTTCCGCAGCGATGTGAAGGACATGCGCGACATGGCAGAGGGCGATGTGCGCTTCAGCGAGCAGTTCGGGATGGTGGTGTGATGCGCGTTCCGATCTCATGGCTGCGCGAGTACGTCGATGTGGCACCGGATGCCACGGCCGAGGACGTGCTGGCGTCGTTCGTGTCCGTCGGTTTCGAAGAGGAGGACGTCCACCGCTTCGAGATCTCCGGCCCCGTGGTCGTGGGCCGGGTGCTGTCGATCGAGCCCGAGCCGCAGAAGAACGGCAAGACGATCAACTGGTGCCAGGTCGATGTCGGCGTCGAGAACGGCGGCGTGCGCGGTATCGTGTGCGGCGCTCACAACTTCGTGGTCGGCGACAAGGTCGTGGTGAGCCTGCCGGGGGCCGTCCTGCCAGGGCCGTTCCCGATCTCGGCCCGCAAGACCTACGGCCACGTCTCCGACGGCATGATCGCCTCGGCGCGCGAGCTGGGTCTCGGTGACGAGCACGACGGCATCATCGTGCTCGCCACCCTCGGGCTCGACCCGGAGGTCGGCTCGGATGCCATCGCCCTGCTGCACCTCGACGACTTCGCCGTCGACGTGAACGTCACCCCCGACCGGGGATACGCGTTCTCGCTGCGGGGACTCGCGCGCGAGTACGCGCACGCCACCGGCGGAGAGTTCCGCGACCCCGCCGAGCGGGACTTCTCGGACCTGCAGCCAGGATCCGGCTTCGACATCCGCGTCGACGACTCCTCGCCCATCCGCGGTGCGGTGGGCGCGAGCGAGTTCGTCGTGCGCGTCGTGCGGGACGTCGATCCGTCGCGCCCCACCCCGCCCTGGATGATCGCTCGGCTGAGCCTGGCCGGAATGCGCTCGCTCGGCGTGCTGATCGACATCACCAACTACGTGATGCTCGAGCTCGGCAACCCGATCCACGGGTACGACCTCGACAGACTGCAGGGCGGCATCGTCGTGCGTCGCGCGGTCGAGGGCGAGCGGATGACCACGCTCGACGGCCAGGACCGCGCCCTGCACGTCGAGGATCTGCTGATCACGGACGGCTCCGGACCCATCGGTCTCGCCGGTGTCATGGGCGGCGGCACGACCGAGATGAGCGATGAGACCCGCAACGTGCTCATCGAGGCGGCGACCTTCGACCCCGTCACGATCGCCCGCACCGCCCGGCGCCACAAGCTCCCCAGCGAGGCCTCCAAGCGCTTCGAGCGCGGAGTGGACCCGCTGATCCCGTTCGTCGCCGCTCGCCGCGTGGCCGATCTGATGGTCGAGCTCGCCGGCGGAACGCTGACCGATGAGGGCGGCGCCCTCTACGCCGAGGTCGAGATCGCGGGCATCGACCTGCCCCGCGGCTTCACGCAGGGTGTCGTGGGGGTCGACTACACGGATGAGGAGATCGTCAGCGCGCTCGAGATGATCGGCGCCGAGGTGACCCCTGCGACAGGCTCGGGAGCCCCGGCACAGGGGTGGTTCGTCATCCCGCCGAGCTGGCGACGCGACCTGACCGACAAGTGGACCCTGGTCGAGGAGGTCGCGCGGATCCACGGGCTCGACCGCATCCCCTCGATCCTGCCGACCCCGCCGTCCGGGCGCGGATACACCGCGCTGCAGATCGGGCGCACGCGCGTGGCGGATGCGCTCGCCGCGGCGGGCTTCGTCGAGACTCCGTCGTTCCCGTTCACCACCGAGCAGCACAACGATCTGCACGGCTCGGCGAGCGGCGCGCACCTGCCCAGCATCCGTCTGGCCAACGCTCTCGACGGTCAGGCGCCGTTCCTGCGCCGCTCGCTCGTGCCCGGCCTCCTGCAGACCGCGCACCGCAACATCTCGCGCGGGCTGGTCGACCTGGCGCTGTTCGAGGTCGGCTCGGTGTTCGCGCCGGAAGACGGCGTCGCGTACGGCACCGACGTCGTCCCGCCGCTGGGCCAGCGTCCGTCCGACGAGACGCTCGCCGAGCTCAACGCGTCGATCCCGCCGCAGCCGCGCCTCGTCTCGGCGCTGCTGACGGGCAACATCACCCCTCGGCAGCCGGGGCGTGCGGCCGAGCACGTCGATCTCTCCGATGCGCTCGATGCGGTCCGCGTCATCGCGGTGGCCGCGGGTGTGGAGATCGACGTCGAGCAGACACAGCGCGCGGCACTGCATCCGGGTCGCGCGGGGGCATTGAGCGTGTCGGGCGAGCAGGTCGGGTACGTCGGCGAGCTGCACCCGCAGGTCTCGGCGGATGCCGATCTCCCCGGTCGCGCGTACGTGCTCGAGCTCGACCTCGATCGCGTGCTGACGCTCGCCGGGCACCGGGTCGTGGCCGAGTCGCTGTCGACGTTCCCCGCCGCGACGCAGGACGTCTCGCTGGTCGTCGGCGTCGAGGTGCCGGCGTCAGAGGTGCGCACGGCGCTCGTGGAGGGCGCAGGCGATCTGCTGGAGTCGGCGCGGCTCGTCGACGACTACCGCGGCGAGGGCCTCGGGGAGGGGCAGAAGAGCCTGAGCTTCGCCCTGCGCTTCCGGGCATCCGATCGCACCCTGACCGCGGCCGAGGCGACCGAGGCGAAGCTCGCCGGCGTGGCCGTCGCCGCTGAGCGCTTCGGGGCGACCATCCGCGACTGACCGCACGACGCCCCCGGAGCCGACCGGCTCCGGGGGCGTCGTCGTCTGCTCTGAGCGGAATCCCTTCCCCTCTTCGTGCACCGGTGCTGTCATGGCCGGATGGATCAGGTGCTCGTGCTCGGCGGAACAGGATGGCTCTCGGGGCGGATCGCACAGCGGTGGCGGGATGCCGGTGCGGAGGTGACCTGTCTGGCGCGGGGCGAGCGCCCCGCGCCGGACGGCACCGTGCTGTGCCGCGGCGATCGGGACGACCCCGGTGTCTACGACCCGCTCGCCGAGCAGCACTGGATCGAGGTGGTCGACGTCTCCTCGCGCGCCGATCACGTCACCGCGGCGCTCGCCGCGCTCGGCGACCGCGCCGATCACTGGACGTACGTGTCGTCCCTGTCGGTGTACGCGGACGACGTGACGGACGGGCTCGACGAGTCGGGTCTGCGTCACGCGCCGGCCCAGCGCGGCGACGCGTACGACTACGGTGCGCAGAAGGTCGCTGCGGAAGACGCCGTGACGGCGCTGGTCGAGAACGCGCTGATCGTGCGCCCTGGACTCATCGTCGGCGCGGGCGACCCGAGCGACCGCTTCGGGTACTGGCCGGCGGCTTTCGCCCGGGCGGGGAGCGAGCCCGTGCTGGTGCCCGAATCGGCCGACCGCTCCGTGCAGGTGGTCGACGTCGACGACCTGGCTGACGTCGTCGTCGGTGAGCTCGGGCAAGGGGTCATGAACGCCATCGGAGACGTGCATCCGCTCGCCGAGCTGCTCAGCCGCATCCGTGCCGGGGCGGGACACACCGGGGAGCTGCGGGAGGCGAGCGACGAGTGGCTGGAGGGGCACGGCGTGCAGTACTGGATGGGGGAGAGGTCGCTTCCTCTCTGGCTGCCCGCCGACATGCCCGGCTTCATGCGCCGTGACAGTTCCGCTTACCGGGCGGCCGGAGGGGTGCACCGCCCGCTCGCCGAGACGATCCGCGCGGTTCTCGACGACGAGCGCACCAGGGGTCTGGACCGTGCGCGCCGCGCGGGCCTGAGTCGCGCGGACGAGCTCGCTCTCCTCGCCCAGCTGACGTCGCCCAGCTGAGTCGCCCTGACATGTCGCCCTGACACGGAGCGTCATTCCGGCCGCCCCGGTCGGTGTCCTCGCTAGACTCGCGGGCAGTGACACGGGGTGCCGCATCCGCGGCTGAGATCACACCCGTCGAACCTGATCTAGTTCGTACTAGCGAAGGGATGTCGCCCATGTGCGATCCGCTGCGTCCATCCGTCCGTATCCCGGCGGTCTCCGCCGAGCTTCTCACCCGTGTGCGGCAGATACCGCCGCTCACGCACTGCATCACGAACACCGTCGTCACGGGCTTCACCGCGAACGTGCTCCTCGCCGCGGGCGCGTCGCCCGCGATGGTGGACATCGTCGGAGAGGCCGGCATGTTCGCCCGGCTGGCCTCGGGTCTGCTGATCAACCTCGGCACCCCGACGCCGGAGCAGCGGGCGGCCAGTCGTGAAGCCGTCGCCGGAGCGAACGACGCGGGCACGCCGTGGGTCCTCGACCCGGTCGCGGTCGGCGCCCTCCCCGTGCGCACCGCCCTCGCCGGCGAGCTGGTGCGGCTGCGGCCGACGGCCGTGCGCGGCAACGCCAGTGAGATCCTCGCGCTGGCCGGCAGCGGCTCGGGCGGGCGAGGGGTGGACGCGCTGGATGACCCGGACGCCGCGCTGGATGCGGCTCGTTCCCTCGCCACCCGCTTCGGCGCCGTGGTCGCCGTCTCCGGGCCGGTCGATCTCCTCACCGACGGCACGCGCGTCATCCGGGTCGCGAACGGGGATGCACTGCTCACCCGCGTGACCGGCGGCGGCTGCGCCCTCGGGGCGCTCATGGCCGCCTTCCTCGGCGCTGCGCGTGACACCGACGCGGACGCCCTGGAGGCGGTCGCGGCGGCCACGCTCGTCTACACCCTGGCAGCCGAGCACGCGGCTCGCGTCGCCGACGGGCCCGGCAGCTTCGCGGTCGGCCTGCTCGATGCCCTCGCCGGAATCGACCCGACCGACATCGCCGCCGAGGCGCGGGTCGAGCAGCACGATGCGCTCGTCGAGGAGGTCGCGAGATGACCCGTGACCTGTCTATCCACCTGGTGACCGACTCCGCCCTGTGCGGCGAACGCGGTGTCGTCGACACGGTCCGCGAGGCCGTCGCCGGGGGCGTGAGCGTGGTGCAGCTGCGAGACAAGAGCGCCTCCGACGCGTCGGTGATCGAGCAGCTCATCGCCCTCAGCGACGTGATCGACGGCCGCGCGGCGCTTGTCGTCGACGACCGGATCGACGCGGCTCTCGAGGCGCGACGGCGGGGAGCGCGAGTCGACGGAGCGCATGTCGGACAATCGGACATGCCGGTCGCCGAGGCTCGGCGTCTGCTCGGACCCGACGCGCTGATCGGACTCACCGCGAACACGTCCGCTCACCTCGCCGCCGTGCGCGCGCTGCCCGCCGGGACCGTCGACTATGTCGGCATCGGAGTGATCCGACCCACCAGCACCAAGCCGGACCACCCGCCTGCTCTCGGCCTCGACGGATTCGCCGCGCTCGCCGCCGAGAGCCCGGTGCCGGTCGTGGCGATCGGCGGCATCCGGACCGACGACGTCGCCGCGCTGCGCCAGGCGGGGGCGGCAGGGGTCGCCGTCGTCTCCGCCGTCTGCGCCGCGCCCGACGCCCGTCGCGCGGCGCGCGAACTCCGGCGTCGGTGGACGGGGCGCACCGTCCCGCGCGTGCTCAGCATCGCCGGCAGCGATCCCTCCGGCGGCGCGGGGATCCAGGCCGACCTCAAGTCGATCGCCGCGCACGGCGGATACGGGATGGCCGCCGTGACCGCCCTGACGGCCCAGAACACCCGGGGCGTGCACGGCGTGCACGTGCCACCGGCGGAGTTCCTGCGGGCGCAGCTGGACGCCCTCGCCGACGACATCGTGATCGACGCGGTGAAGATCGGGATGCTGGCAGACGCCGAGATCATCCGCACGGTCGCCGACTGGCTGCGGGCGCACCGCCCGCCGACGGTGGTGCTCGACCCCGTGATGGTCGCCACCAGCGGGGACCGCCTGCTCGACGCGCCGGCGGAGGCTGCGCTGCGCGAGCTCACCGGGCTCGCAGACGTGATCACCCCGAATCTGGACGAGCTCGCGGTGCTGGTGGGACGGGGCATCAGCGACTGGGACGACGCGCTGGGCGCCGCGCAGCGGCTGTCAGCCCAGACGGGAGCACTCGTGCTCGCGAAAGGCGGTCACCTCGACGGCCCGACCGTCCCGGACGCCCTCGTCGACGCGGACGGAGTCGTGGCCGCATTCGACGGCCCGCGCATCGACACGACCAGCACGCACGGCACCGGCTGCTCGCTCTCGTCGGCGATCGCCACGCTCCGGGCTGGCGGGCGGGAGTGGCCGGATGCCGTGCGCGCGTCCCGCGCCTGGCTGCGGGAATCCCTGCGCGCGGCCGACGCCCTGGACGTCGGGCGCGGACACGGGCCGGTCAGTCACTTCGCCGGGCTGTGGCACCGTGGCGGTCTGGCCACACGTCCGTCCGCCGAGGAGATCCGGGATGAGTGGTGGCGCAGCGTCGCCGGAATCCGACGCGACATCGACGGGCTGCCGTTCATCCGCGCGCTGGCCGACGGATCGCTCGATCGCGAGCGGTTCCTGGCCTACCTCGCGCAGGACGCCCTGTACCTGCGGGAGTACGCACGCGTGCTCGCGGAGGCCGCGCGTCTGGCTCCGACGCCGGTCGAGCAGGCGTTCTGGGCGGAATCCGCCCGGGGCTGCATCGTGGGCGAGCTCGAGCTGCACGCCTCATGGCTGACGCCGGCGACGGGCGTCAGTGCGGAGACGTTCGACGCCGAACCGAGCGCGGTCACGACGGCCTACCTCGATCACCTGCGCGCGACGGCGTTCGCGGGTGCGTACGAGACGCTGGTCGCCGCCGTGCTGCCCTGCTTCTGGCTGTACACCGACCTCGGCATGCGGCTGCGCGCGGGGGAGTTCGGAGCGCAGACGCGGGATCCGCAGCATCCCTATGCGTCGTGGCTCGAGACGTACGCCGACCCGGATTTCGCCGCGGCGAACGAGCGCGCCATCGGCTTCGCGACCGCGGCGGCGGCGAGAGCAGACGATCGGCTCAGACGGGACATGCACCGCGCCTTCGTCGTCGCGTCCGAGCACGAACGGGCCTTCTTCGACCTTCGCTGAGACAGCAGCGCCGAGCGTGTGGATTTGCGGATCCCGCGCCCTCGGCGCTACTGTCGCCGCATGCCCTCGGTGCCACAGCCCTCGCAGACGCTCGTCTTCAGCGTCGCTGCCGTGCGCCGACGTCGCAGCGGCCGCCGACTCTAGGCGACCCCGCGCCCCCGCCCTCCGCCACGCGCAGGGACCAGATCGGAGGACGCCGGTGTCGCCGCCCCGGCCCGCCCATCGCTCGCATCCCGCGTCATCCTCGGGGTCGACCGAGCACCGACCGTTAAGGTAGAAGCATGACGTACTCCGTCGCCGTCTCCGGCGCATCCGGCTATGCGGGAGGCGAGATCCTGCGGCTCCTCGCCGCCCACCCCGACATCGAGATCCGCACCGTCACCGCGCACTCGAACGCCGGTCAGCCGCTCATCGAGCACCAGCCGCATCTGCGCTCCCTCGCGCACCTGACCCTGCAGGACACCACCCCCGAGATCCTCGCGGGGCACGACGTGGTCTTCCTGGCGCTTCCGCACGGCCAGTCGGGGCAGTACACCGACGCGCTGGCCGACGCGCCGCTCATCATCGATGCCGGGGCGGACCACCGCCTCACCTCGCGGGACGCGTGGGACGCCTTCTACGGCGGGGCATTCCACGAGCCGTGGGTCTACGGCGTCCCGGAACTGCTCACCACCGCCGGCAAGCAGCGCGAGAACCTGCAGGGGGCGACCCGGATCGCCGCCCCCGGCTGCAACGCCTCCACCGTGGGCCTGAGCCTCGTGCCCGGCGTCGCGGCCGGCGTGATCGACCCGTCCGACATCGTCAGCGTGCTCGCCGTCGGCCCCTCCGGCGCCGGCAAGAGCCTGAAGACCACCCTTCTCGGCAGCGAGATCCTCGGCACCGCGAACCCGTACGCGGTGGGCGGCACGCACCGGCACATCCCCGAGATCCGCCAGGCTCTGGCCGCGGCATCATCCCACGCGCCCGACGACATCCGCATCTCGTTCACCCCCGTCATCGTCCCGATGGCCAGGGGCATCCTCGCCACCTCGACCGCTCCGATCGCCGCCGGCGCGACCGACGCCCAGATCCGCGACGCGTGGCAGAGCGCGTACGCAGACGAGACGTTCGTGCAGCTGCTTCCTGAAGGTCATTTCCCCCGCACGGCCGACGTGCTCGGCGCGAACACCGCGCTGATGGGTCTCGCTGTCGACCGCGCCGCGAACCGGGTGACCGTCGTCACCGCGGTCGACAATCTCGTCAAGGGTACGGCGGGCGCCGCCGTGCAGTCCATGAACATCGCGCTCGGCCTGCCCGAAGGTCGCGCCCTCACCGTGAACGGAGTCGCGCCGTGAGTGTCACCGCACCCCAGGGTTTCGAAGCATCCGGAGTCGCCGCAGGCCTGAAGAGCACAGGCAAGCCCGACGTCGCCGTCGTCGTCAACCGCGGCCCGCGCAAGATCGGAGCGGCTGTCTTCACCACCAACCGCGCCAAGGCCAACCCGATCATCTGGTCGCAGCAGGTCATCGCCGATCGCGTGGTCGAGGCGGTCGTGCTCAACTCCGGCGGCGCCAACTGCTTCACCGGTGCCTTCGGCTTCCAGACCACCCACCTCACCGCGGAGAAGGCGGCCGAGCTGCTCGACGTCAGCGCGGGTGATGTCCTGGTGTGCTCGACCGGGCTCATCGGCACCGGCGACGAGGTGTTCCGCGGCAAGGTGCTCGACGGCGTCGAACGCGGCATCGCCTCCCTTCGTGCCGACGGCGGCGACGACGCGGCGGCGGCCATCATGACGACCGACAGCGTGCCGAAGACCGCAACGGTCACCCGCGACGGCTGGACGATCGGCGGCATGGCCAAGGGCGCGGGCATGCTCGCCCCGGGGCTGGCGACCATGCTCGTCGTGATCACCACCGACGCCGATCTCGAGGCATCCCAGGCCGACGCGGCGCTGCGCAGGGCGACCGCCGTCAGCTTCGACCGGCTTGACTCCGACGGATGCATGTCGACCAACGACCAGGTCACCCTGCTCGCCAACGCCGCCAGCGGCATCCGCCCCGACCTGGACGACTTCGCCGCCGCGCTCACCGAGCTGTGCCGCGACCTCGCCGAGCAGCTGCAGGCCGACGCCGAAGGCGCGAGCCACAGCATCGCCATCGAGGTGAAGAACGCCGTCACCGAGACCGAGGCCGTCGAGGTCGGCCGATCGGTCGCACGCAACAACCTCTTCAAGGCCGCGATCTTCGGCAACGACCCGAACTGGGGCCGCGTGCTCGCCGCGATCGGCACCACCTCCGCCCAGTTCGACCCGTACGACGTCGACGTCTCGATGAACGGGGTGCGCGTGTGCACCGCGGGAGGCCCCGACCGCCCCCGCGAGGAGGTCGACCTGACGCCGCGCGAGGTGCGCATCGAGATCGACCTGAAGATGGGCGACGCGACCGCGACCATCCTCACCAACGACCTGACCCACGACTACGTGCACGAGAACAGCGCCTACGCCTCATGACAGACATCCAGGACACCCCGCCGGAAGAGGCCGCCGTCAAGGCAGCGACACTCATCGAATCCCTGCCGTGGCTGAGGAAGTTCCGCGATCAGATCGTCGTCGTCAAGTACGGCGGCAATGCGATGGTCTCCGACGAGCTGCAGGAGGCGTTCGCGCAGGACATCGCATACCTGCGCTACGTCGGCGTGCAGCCGGTCGTCGTGCACGGCGGCGGGCCGCAGATCTCGAACATGCTCGATCGACTCGCCATCCCGAGCGAGTTCAAGGGCGGCTACCGGGTGACCAACACCGAGGCGATCAGCGTGGTGCGCATGGTGCTCACCGGGCAGGTCAATCCGCAGCTCGTCGCGAAGATCAACTCGCACGGGCCCATCGCGACCGGCCTCAGCGGTGAGGACGCCGGCCTGTTCGGCGGCCGTCGACGTGGCGTCGTGATCGACGGCGAAGAGGTCGACCTCGGCCGGGTCGGCGACGTCGTCGAGGTCGATCCGACGCCCGTGCTGGATCACCTCGCCGCCGGGCGCATCCCGGTGGTCTCCTCGATCGCCCCCGACCTCGACCACCCCGGCCAGTCGCTGAACGTGAACGCGGATGCCGCGGCAGCCGCGCTCGCCGTCGCGCTCGGCGCCCGCAAGCTCGTGATCCTCACCGACGTGCCCGGCCTGTACGCCGACTGGCCGAACCGCGACTCCCTCGTCTCGCACCTCACATCCAGCTCGCTGGTCGAGCTGCTCCCCACGCTCGAGTCGGGGATGATCCCGAAGATGCGGGCATGCCTCGACGCCGTCGAGGGCGGCGTCGATGCCGCAGCCATCATCGACGGACGGGTGCCGCACTCGGTGCTGGTCGAGCTGTTCACGAGCAAGGGAATCGGCACGGAGGTGGTCAAGGATGTCTGACTGGAGCGATGACGCCGCGCGCGATCTGATGAGCCTGGGCGGGCGGCTGGCACTGCTGACCCGGGGTGAGGGCTCGTGGGTGTGGGATGCCGACGAGAACCGCTACCTCGACTTCCTCGGCGGCATCGCGGTGAACTGCCTCGGGCACGCGCACCCGGTCTTCGTCGACGCCGTCTCACGTCAGGCCGCGACACTGTCGCATGTGTCGAACTACTTCGCATCCCCCGCCCAGCTCGAGATCGCCGCGCGACTGAAGCGCCTGGCCGGCACCGGTGAGCAGGGCCGCGTGTACCTGGCCAACTCCGGCGCCGAGGCGAACGAGACCGCCATCAAGCTGTCCCGCCTGCACGGTGCGCGTTTCGCCGAGACCGAGGGCGGCGCACGCACGACGATCCTCGTCGTCGAGGGGGCCTTCCATGGCCGCACGATGGGCACGCTGTCGCTGACGCCGAAGGCCGCGTACCGCGACCCCTTCCAGCCCGCGGTCCCCGACGTGGTGACCGTCGAGCGCTCCGTCGAGAGCCTCGAGGCGGCATTCGCGTCACACGCGGTGGCCGCGATGATCGTCGAGCCCATCCAGGGCGAGGCGGGGGTCGTCGAGCTGCCGGCCGGGTTCCTCGCCCGTGCCAGGGAACTCGCCACCGAGAACGACGCGCTGCTGATCCTCGACGAGGTGCAGACCGGGTCCGGACGCACGGGGGAGTGGTTCGCATTCCAGCGGGAGGGCATCACCCCGGATGCGGTGACCGTGGCCAAGAGCATCGGCGCCGGCTTCCCGCTCGGCGCCCTCATCACCTTCGGAGCGGCGAGCGACCTGTTTTACCCCGGAACCCACAACTCGACCTTCGGCGGCAACCCGCTCGCGAGTGCTGTCGCCAACGCCGTGCTCGGGCACATCGAGAGCGCGCATCTGCTCGAGAACGTCACCGCGCGCGGAGCACAGCTGCGCGATGCCGTGACCTCGCTGCCGCTCGTCGACGCGGTGTCGGGCGCGGGACTGCTCATCGGCATCCACCTCACCGCACCGGTCGCCGCCGACGTCCGCGCGGCCGCGCACGAGCGCGGACTCATCGTCAACGCGCCCACGGCGGATGTCATCCGCATCGCCCCGGCGTACACGATCGGCGACGAGGAGGTCGACGAGTTCGTCTCGCGGTTCAGCGCCGCGCTCGCCGCCGTCGCCGAGACGCTCCAGGCACAGAACGCAACGACCCCCACGGAGGCTTCCGCATGACCCGTCACCTGCTGCGCGACGACGACCTCACCCCCGCCGAGCAGGCGGAGATCCTCGATCTCGCGCTTGAGCTCAAGAAGGACCGCTGGGCGAACAAGGCGCTCGCAGGTCCCCAGACCGTCGCGGTGATCTTCGACAAGTCCTCCACGCGCACCCGTGTCTCGTTCGCGGTCGGGATAGCTGATCTCGGCGGATCACCGCTGATCATCTCGACGGCGAACAGCCAGCTCGGCGGCAAGGAGACACCCTCCGACACGGCACGCGTGCTCGAGCGTCAGGTTGCGGCCATCGTGTGGCGCACCTACGCGCAGTCTGGCCTGGAGGAGATGGCGCGCGGCACCCGGGTTCCCGTCGTCAACGCGCTGTCCGACGACTTCCACCCCTGCCAGCTGCTGGCCGACCTGCTCACGATCCGCGAGCACAAGGGCGACCTGAAGGGGCTCACCCTGTCGTTCTTCGGCGACGGCCGCAGCAACATGGCGCATTCGTACGCGCTCGCCGGAGTGACCGCCGGGATGCACGTGCGCATCGCCTCTCCCGAGGCCTACGCGCCACGCCCTGATGTGGTCGCCGCCGCGCGGTCGCGTGCGGCGCAGACCGGCGGCTCGATCACGCTGATCTCCGACCCGCGCGAGGCCGCCGTCGGCGCCGACGTGGTCGTCACCGACACCTGGGTGTCGATGGGCAAGGAGGAGGAGAAGATCGAGCGGCTGCGCGATCTCGGCGGGTACAAGGTCACCACCGGTGTCATGTCGCAGGCGGCATCGGATGCCATCTTCATCCACTGCCTGCCCGCCGACCGCGGCTACGAGGTCGACTCCGAGGTCATCGACGGCCCGCAGAGCGTCGTCTGGGATGAGGCGGAGAACCGTCTGCACGCGCAGAAGGCGCTGCTGGTGTGGCTGCTCGGCAAGCAGGAGGCGGCAGCGTGAGCGGCCACGGCACGAACGAGGGCGCACTCTGGGGTGCGCGCTTCGCCGGGGGGCCCTCGCCGGAACTGGCCGAGCTGAGCCGGTCGACGCATTTCGACTGGATCCTCGCCCCGTACGACATCGCGGGATCGCACGCGCACGCCACGGCGCTGGAGGCGGCGGGGTACCTCGAGGCCGACGAGGCCCGCATCATGCACGAGGGGCTCGACGCCCTCGCCGCACGCATCGCAGACGGCACGCTGCTGCCCGACCCGGGTGACGAGGACGTGCACGGCGCGCTCGAGAAGGCGCTCATCGCCGAGGTCGGTGCCGATGTGGGCGGCCGGCTGCGCGCCGGTCGCAGCCGCAACGACCAGATCGCGACGCTCGTGCGGATGTACCTCATCGACCACGCGCGGATCATCGCCAAGCACCTGCTGCGCGTGATCGACGCGCTGGTCGCCCAGGCCGAAGCCCACCCCGGCGCCATCCTGCCGGGGCGCACGCACCTGCAGCACGCCCAGCCGGTGCTGCTCGCCCATCATCTCCAGGCGCACGCCTGGCCGCTCGTGCGCGAGCTCGAGCGCCTCGTCGACTGGCGGCGTCGCGCCGGCGCCTCGCCGTACGGCGGGGGAGCGCTCGCCGGCTCCACCCTGGGGCTCGACCCCGCGCTCGTGGCGCGCGAGCTCGGGTTGGACCGCCCGGCCGAGAATTCGCTCGACGGCACCTCGGCGCGCGATGTGGTGGCGGAGTTCGCGTTCATCGCGGCGATGACCGGCATCGACCTGTCGCGTCTGAGTGAGGAGATCATCCTCTGGAACACACGGGAGTTCGGCTTCGTCACGCTCGACGATGCCTACTCGACCGGGTCGAGCATCATGCCGCAGAAGAAGAATCCCGACATCGCCGAGCTCGCCCGCGGCAAGTCGGGCAGGCTGATCGGCAACCTGTCCGGGCTGCTCGCCACGCTCAAGGGCCTGCCTCTGGCGTACAACCGCGACCTGCAGGAGGACAAGGAGCCCGTCTTCGACTCGGTGCAGACGCTCGAAGTGGTGCTGCCCGCGTTCGCCGGCATGATCGCCACGCTGCGCTTCGACACCGAGCGGATGGCGCAGCTCGCGCCACAGGGCTTCTCGCTCGCGACGGACGTGGCGGAGTGGCTGGTCAAGCGCCGGGTGCCGTTCCGCGACGCCCACGAGATCTCGGGTGCGCTGGTGCGTGCCTGCGAGGAGCGGGGCATCGGTCTCGAGGATGCGGATGACGAGCTGCTGCGCTCGGTGTCGGAGCACCTGACCGCCGAGGTGCGCGACGTGCTCTCGATCGAGGGTTCCGTGGCATCGCGGTCGGGTGTCGGCGGCACGGCGCCGGAGCGCGTCGCCGAGCAGCGGGCCGAGCTTGTGGCCCGCGCGCAGGCCGCGGCGCACGCCCTCGGTCTCTGATACTCGGGGGCTTCGCCTGATATCCACCAGACATGAGTGATTCGCTTATTATCGCAAGATATCAGTGATAACCTTATGACATGGTGATCGCAGTCACGGCCGACATCATCGGCTCCCGGCAGCTCGATGACCGCGCCGTCGCGCAGCAGCACTTCGACGCGGCGATCGCTCGCGTGCAGCGCGATCTCCCTGTGGCTGCGCAGCCGCTTCGGCCCACGGTCGGCGACGAGCAGCAGGGGGTGTATCCCACGCTGGATGGCGCACTGGCCTCTCTGCTGCTGATCCGTCTCGCGCTGCCGGACGGTGTGGAGTTCCGCTTCGGGATCGGCGTCGGCGATGTGGGGCGCATCCCCTCCACCGCGTCCAGGGACGGCATTCCGGAGGGGCCGGGATGGTGGGCCGCCCGCAGCGCCATCGAGCACGTGCAGACGCTGCAGAAGCGTGCCGCCCCCGAGGCCCGCAGCTGGATCGTCGTGCACGAGAGCGCGCAGATGCCGCGTGAGCAGGTGCGGTGGGCCAACGCCTACCTGCTCGCACGCGACGAACTCGTCGGCGGGATGCGAGAGCGCCTGCGACGCCTCACCTACGGTCGCTGCCTCGGTCTCACCCAGCGTGAGCTCGCCGAGCAGGAGGGCATCACGCAGTCGGCCGTGTCGCAGGCGCTGACGGCCGCGGGGGCTGCGGCTGTGGTCGAGGGGTTCCGGCTGCTCGACGTCGACTGACGGGGGCAGTCCTGATCACCCCAGGCTGAGGCGCAGGATCAGCCCAGGCTGAGGCGCACGATCAGCCCGATCGCTCCCGCCCAGAGCAGGCTGGCGAGCGTGCCGATGATGAAGCGCTCCCGCGCCTCGGCCTCGGCCAGCTCGGGGAATCGACCGATGCCCTTCACGGCGATGATCGCCGCGATCGCCTCGGGGAACCCGACGGCGATGGCAAGCACTGTGCAGATCCGCTCGAGGTAGCCGATCACCGTGCCCCCGCGCATGAGCGTGCGCACGTGCGCGGGATCGGCGTGCTGGGCGGCGACGATGAGGATGCCGCCGTCCTCCGTCTCCCGCACGCGCTTGCCCGTGGCGATGTCCAGCGCACGACGGGTGAACGGATTGCCTCCGAGCGTCGCGGCGCCGATGCCGATCACCGTCATCGGCACGCCGATGGCGGGCATCGCGATCGGGCGGACGACGATGGCGATCGTCACCGCAGTCACGAGCAGAACCGCGCACAGCACCATCGGCGGCGTCGACGGTCTGCGCACGCCGAGCAGGGAGAGCACCAGCACGACGAGCAGCACGATCCCGATGATCGCGGAGAGCACGGTGGAGGTGAGCGGATCGACCGGCGACATCCCGACAGCATCGCACGGGCATCCGACAGCCCGACGGGTCGGGAGCGCGTGTCCCGCGCTGATAATCTGGAACGCGTGTCGAATCCCGCTCTGACGACCGCCTCCGTGGCGCTCGATCCCACGTTCGAGAACGTGTGGGACGAGCTGCTGTGGCGCGGCCTCGTCCACGTGTCCACCGATCAGGAGGCGCTGCGCGCCCTTCTCGCCGGGGACCCGATCACCTATTACTGCGGATTCGACCCGACCGCGCCCAGC
Organism: Microbacterium sp. NPDC077391; assembly: GCF_040686955.1. NCBI lineage: Bacteria > Bacillati > Actinomycetota > Actinomycetes > Micrococcales > Microbacteriaceae > Microbacterium > Microbacterium sp. NPDC077391. Next base: position 3,838 of record NZ_JBFBMI010000005.1, on the reverse strand, counting down.
CTGCATCTCGGCAACCTCGTGCAGCTGCTCACCCTGCGCCGCATCCAGCTCGCCGGTCACAGGCCGCTCGGCCTCGTCGGCGGATCGACCGGCCTGATCGGGGATCCTCGCCCGACCGCGGAGCGCACGCTGAACACGCCCGAGACGGTCCAGGAGTGGGTGCAGCGCCTGCGTACGCAGGTCGAGCGCTTCCTCAGCTTCGAGGGCGAGAACGCCGCCCGCATCGTGAACAACCTCGACTGGACGGCGCCGATGAGCGCCATCGACTTCCTGCGCGAGATCGGCAAGCACTACCGTGTCGGCACGATGCTGAAGAAGGACGCGGTGGCAGCCCGTCTGAACTCGGATGCCGGCATCAGCTACACCGAGTTCAGCTACCAGATCCTGCAGGGCATGGACTTCCTGGAGCTGTTCCGCTCGTACGACTGCGTGCTGCAGACGGGCGGCAGTGACCAGTGGGGCAACCTCACCAGCGGCACCGATCTCATCCACCGTGTCGAGGGTGCCTCGGCGCACGCGATCGGCACTCCGCTCATCACCAACAGCGACGGCACCAAGTTCGGCAAGAGCGAGGGCAACGCGGTCTGGCTCGACGCCGACATGTGCAGCCCGTACCGGATGTACCAGTTCTGGCTCAGCACCGCCGACGCGGACGTGATCGAGCGGCTCAAGGTGTTCACATTCCTGACCCGAGCCGAGATCGAGGAGTACGCGGCTCTCGTCGAGAGCGAGCCGTTCCGCCGCGCGGCGCAGAAGCGTCTCGCGCTCGAGGTGTGCGCCACCGTGCACGGCATCGAGGCGACGGCCGCGGTGATCGCGGCGTCGGAGGCGCTGTTCGGTCAGGGCGACCTGAGTGGACTCGATCCGGCGACCCTGCGCACGGCGCTGGACGAGCTGCCGAATGCGACGATGCCCGCCGGCACGCCGGTGGTCGAGGCGCTCGTCGCGACGGGTCTGGTGACCAGCGCATCCGAAGCTCGGCGCGCCATCGCCCAGGGTGGTGTCTCGCTCGACGGTGCGAAGGTCGTCGACGACGAGACCACCGTCCAGGGCACACTGCCCGGCGGTGTCTCGGTGCTGCGCCGCGGCAAGAAGACCCTGGCGGGCGTCTTCGTGGAGTGAGGCCGCTCTGCGCGGCGGCCCAGCTTCGCGGCCCGGGGGAGCAGTAGCATCGGACAGCTGACGCTGTCCGCAAGCACTCGAGGAGCTGGTCCCCTTGCCCAAGGAAGCACATGTCCGCCGTACCGTCCCGCGCCGCGCCACGCGCCGGCTGCAGGTCGATGACGTCCTGGTCGTCCGCAAGAGCCGTTTGAGAACGGCGATCTCGGGCACCGTCGTCGGCAACTTCATGGAGTGGTTCGACTTCGGGGTCTACGGCTATCTGGCCGTCACGCTCGCCGTCGTCTTCACCGGCGATCTGCCGGGCTCGTGGGGGCTGCTGATCACGCTGCTCGGCTTCGCCATCTCGTTCCTCGTGCGCCCGCTGGGTGGGATCGTGCTGGGTCCGCTGGGCGATCGCATCGGTCGTCAGCGCGTGCTGTTTCTCACGATGGCGATGATGGCGGTCGCGACCGGCCTCATCGGCGTGCTGCCCACCTCAGCGCAGATCGGCCTGTGGGCGATCATCCCGCTCTACCTGCTGAAGATGGTGCAGGGCTTCTCCACGGGTGGCGAGTACGCCGGTGCGACCACCTACGTCTCGGAGTTCTCACCCGACCGCAGCCGCGGCTACTGGTCGTCGTTCCTCGACGTCGGCTCGTACGTCGGCTTCGCGGCGGGCGCCAGCGCGGTGGCGGTGACCACGTGGATCACCGAGAGCCTGTCCGGCCCCGACGCCATGACCGAGTACGGCTGGCGCATTCCGTTCCTCATCGCCATCCCGCTCGGTGCGGTCGCGATCTGGTTCCGGCTGCGCATTCCCGAGACCCCTGCCTACGAAGCGGAGGAGAGCGCCGGGCTCACCCGCACCGACGCCGACGACCCGTTGGCGCGCCAGGGGATCGCGGGCATCTTCCGCCACTACTGGCGTCAGATCCTCATCGGCGTCGCCCTCGTGTCGGCGACGAACACCGCCGGGTACGCCCTCACCAGCTACATGCCGACGTACCTCGAGAAGGAAGTGGGCGTGTCGAACCTCATGGCCGCGCTCGCCACCGTGCCGGTGCTCGTCGTGATGAGCGCGTGCCTGCCGTTGATCGGGCGACTGTCCGACCGCATCGGCCGACGGCCGGTGTACGGCATCGCCGTCGGGTCGACGATCCTGCTCATGGTGCCGGCGTTCGCGGTCATGCAGATCGGCGAGGAGTGGGCCGTCATGATCGCGCTCGCCATGGTCGCCATCCCGGTGGCGTTCTATGTGGCGATCTCGGCTTCTGCGCTGCCGGCGCTCTTCCCGACGGCGTCGCGATTCGGCGCGATGGCCATCGCGTACAACCTCGCCGTGTCGCTGTTCGGCGGCACGACGCCGCTGTTCAGTCAGGCGCTGATCGAGCTGACCGGGAACGTGTACATGCCCGCGTTCTACATCATGTTCTTCGCGGCGCTGGGCGGCATCGCGCTGCTGAGCATGCGCGAGACCGCGCAGCGGCCGCTGCTGGGTTCGGTGCCGACGGTCGAGAGCGTGGCGGAGGCGGAGGAGCTCGTGGCGGGGCAGGACGAGAACCCGTTCATCGACACCCGCACGATGCCCCTCGCCGTGGTCGGCGCCGAGGACGACGCGGAGCGCGCGAGCGGTGCGCCTGACTCCGGAAGCCGCCCCGCTGCGTCCGGCGACGACTCGCCGAGCCGGTAGCAGGTCGACGCCGGAGCGGCCAGACCGATGGCCGGATCGGCACACCCGAGACGTTCGCGCACGCCGCAGCTGGAGGCCGCATGCCGTTCACACCCAGCCACGCCATCGTGGCCCTGCCGCTGCTGCGCACGCCCCTCGTGCCGGCCGCGCTCGCGATCGGCGCGATGACCCCCGATCTGCCGCTGTTCACGCGCGGCCTCGGCCCCGGATACCTGTTCACGCACTCCGTGGCGAACGTGGGGTTCACCGCGCTCATCGCGCTCGTGCTGCTGCTGCTCTGGCGAGTGGTGCTGCGTCCCGGACTCGTCGCCCTCGCGCCGGATGCCCTCGCCCGCCGCCTTCCCGAGGCGTGGTCGCAGTCCGGTAGGGCGATCGCACGGGATGCGCTGCGCGGCCCCGATGGTCGGGGAGGGCCGTGGCTGCTGGCAGCATCCCTCGTGATCGGTGTGCTCTCGCACATCGGCTGGGATCTGTTCACCCACGAGGGACGGTGGGGGGTCGAGGCCCTGCCCGCGCTGCAGCAGATGTGGGGTCCGATGCCGGGGTACAGGTGGCTGCAGCACGGCTCGAGTGTCGTCGGCCTCGTGGTCATCGCCGGATTCATGCTGCGCTGGGTGCGGCAGCGTCCGGCGAGGCAGCTGCCGCACCGCAGCCCGGTATGGCTGCGGTGGCTGTGGATGCTCGCGCTGCCGGCGGTGCTCGGGGGAGCGTGGCTGCTCGGGCTGGCGACCTCCGGTCCCGACATCACGGTGCAGCAGCTGGCCTACCGCACGCTGCCGGCCGCATCGGGACTGTGGGGAGCGCTCACCTTCGTCCTGTGCCTGCTGCTCGTCACCATGCGCAGAGAGACCGGCGTCACGGACGCCAGCATCACTGCAACACCGACGGTCCCGCCCCGCACCGGGCCGAGTTGACGAGGCCGACCCCGAGCCGGCTGCTGTCGTGTTCGGGGACCACACCCCCCACCTCGGGCATGTTCCGGTACACGTAGGCGTGCGCGGCGGTGTCGCTCGACGGCGACCGGTCGCTGCCCTCGCTGCCGGGGAT
>NZ_JBFBMI010000004.1:309017-311611 GCF_040686955.1 Microbacterium sp. NPDC077391 | reverse complement strand
GAAGTCCGGCGGTGTCCTACTCTCCCACAGGGTCCCCCCTGCAGTACCATCGGCGCTGTGAGGCTTAGCTTCCGGGTTCGGAATGTGACCGGGCGTTTCCCTCACGCTATGGCCGCCGTAACACTATTGACATGTTCATCGGCAACATCACTCGCGTGGAGTGTGTTGTTTGGTTCCGACCGTACGTCGAGAACCACAAAGTGGACGCAAGCTCCGCAAGAAGGAGTGTTATCAAGTCATCGGCTTATTAGTACCAGTCAGCTGCACGTGTTGCCACGCTTCCACATCTGGCCTATCAACCCAGTCGTCTGGCTGGGAGCCTCTCACCCCGAAGGGTATGGAAGTCTCATCTTGAGGCCGGCTTCCCGCTTAGATGCTTTCAGCGGTTATCCATCCCGAACGTAGCTAACCAGCGGTGCTCCTGGCGGAACAACTGGCACACCAGAGGTTCGTCCAACCCGGTCCTCTCGTACTAGGGTCAGATCCTCTCAAACTTCCTACGCGCGCAGCGGATAGGGACCGAACTGTCTCACGACGTTCTAAACCCAGCTCGCGTACCGCTTTAATGGGCGAACAGCCCAACCCTTGGGACCTACTCCAGCCCCAGGATGCGACGAGCCGACATCGAGGTGCCAAACCATGCCGTCGATATGGACTCTTGGGCAAGATCAGCCTGTTATCCCCGAGGTACCTTTTATCCGTTGAGCGACAGCGCTTCCACAAGCCACTGCCGGATCACTAGTCCCGACTTTCGTCCCTGCTCGACCTGTCAGTCTCACAGTCAAGCTCCCTTGTGCACTTACACTCGCCACCTGATTGCCAACCAGGTTGAGGGAACCTTTGGGCGCCTCCGTTACTTTTTGGGAGGCAACCGCCCCAGTTAAACTACCCACCAGGCACTGTCCCTGAACCGGATCACGGTTCGAAGTTAGATATCCAATATGACCAGAGTGGTATTTCAACAATGACTCCACCGTAACTGGCGTCACGGTTTCACAGTCTCCCACCTATCCTACACAAGCCACACCGAACACCAATACCAAGCTGTAGTAAAGGTCACGGGGTCTTTCCGTCCTGCTGCGCGTAACGAGCATCTTTACTCGTAATGCAATTTCGCCGAGTTCGCGGTTGAGACAGTTGGGAAGTCGTTACGCCATTCGTGCAGGTCGGAACTTACCCGACAAGGAATTTCGCTACCTTAGGATGGTTATAGTTACCACCGCCGTTTACTGGGGCTTAAATTCTCAGCTTCGCCTTGCGGCTAACCGGTCCTCTTAACCTTCCAGCACCGGGCAGGCGTCAGTCCGTATACATCGACTTGCGTCTTCGCACGGACCTGTGTTTTTAGTAAACAGTCGCTACCCACTAGTCTCTGCGGCCACCACACCCTTTTCGGAGTAAATCCGTATAAGCGGGTGGCCCCCCTTCTCCCGAAGTTACGGGGGCATTTTGCCGAGTTCCTTAACCACGATTCTCTCGATCTCCTTGGTATTCTCTACCTGACCACCTGAGTCGGTTTGGGGTACGGGCGGCTTGAACCTCGCGTCGATGCTTTTCTTGGCAGCATAGGATCACCCACTTTTCATTCGCATCGTGTCTCAGCCTGTATGAGTCACGGATTTGCCTATGACTCGGCCTACGCACTTGCACCAGGACAACCATCGCCTGGCTGGGCTACCTTCCTGCGTCACACCTGTTAATACGCTAGCCGCACCAGCATAGGGTCGTGTGCTCCACCACCCGGTGAACCCCGAAGGGTCCGATGGATGGCTTTGGACACTTAGCATTACTGGATTGACTGGGGCGGTTCTTCGCCGGTACGGGAATATCAACCCGTTGTCCATCGACTACGCCTGTCGGCCTCGCCTTAGGTCCCGACTTACCCAGGGAAGATTAGCTTGACCCTGGAACCCTTGGTCTTCCGGAGGACGTGTTTCTCACACGTCTTTCGCTACTCATGCCTGCATTCTCACTCGTGTGGCGTCCACGGCTGGTTCACACCGCCGCTTCACTCGCCACACGACGCTCTCCTACCCATCAACACGGCTGGACCACGAAGGCCTACCAAAAATGTTAATGCCACAACTTCGGTGGCGTGCTTGAGCCCCGTTACATTGTCGGCGCGGAATCACTTGACCAGTGAGCTATTACGCACTCTTTCAAGGGTGGCTGCTTCTAAGCCAACCTCCTGGTTGTCTAAGCAACTCCACATCCTTTTCCACTTAGCACGCGCTTTGGGACCTTAGATGGTGGTCTGGGTTGTTTCCCTCTCGACTATGAAGCTTATCCCCCACAGTCTCACTGCTGCGCTCTCACTTACCGGCATTCGGAGTTTGGCTGACGTCAGTAACCTGGTGAGGCCCATCGGCCATCCAGTAGCTCTACCTCCGGCAAGAAACACGCAACGCTGCACCTAAATGCATTTCGGAGAGAACCAGCTATCACGAAGTTTGATTGGCCTTTCACCCCTATCCACAGCTCATCCCCTCAGTTTTCAACCTAAGTGGGTTCGGTCCTCCACACGCTCTTACACGTGCTTCAACCTGGCCATGGATAGATCACTTCGCTTCGGGTCTAGAACATGCGACTAAAAC
>NZ_JBFBMI010000004.1:306921-308920 GCF_040686955.1 Microbacterium sp. NPDC077391 | reverse complement strand
ACTCCCCGAAAGAAGAGGCCGGCCCGGTCCCTCAGGACCCAACAGCGTGCAGGCACCCCACCCTCAGACCAAGCGTTCCCACAGCAAGCTGCGTACTAACTCAAATCCTCAGATCGAATGCCATGTCAAATGTTCCACCCATGAGCTCCGGTCACACACATTCGGTGTGAATCCGGCTCTGTCAGAACAAAAAGTCCTGCAGTGCTCCTTAGAAAGGAGGTGATCCAGCCGCACCTTCCGGTACGGCTACCTTGTTACGACTTAGTCCTAATTACCGATCCCACCTTCGACAGCTCCCTCCCACAAGGGGTTAGGCCACCGGCTTCAGGTGTTACCGACTTTCATGACTTGACGGGCGGTGTGTACAAGACCCGGGAACGTATTCACCGCAGCGTTGCTGATCTGCGATTACTAGCGACTCCGACTTCATGAGGTCGAGTTGCAGACCTCAATCCGAACTGGGACCGGCTTTTTGGGATTCGCTCCACCTTACGGTATCGCAGCCCATTGTACCGGCCATTGTAGCATGCGTGAAGCCCAAGACATAAGGGGCATGATGATTTGACGTCATCCCCACCTTCCTCCGAGTTGACCCCGGCAGTATCCCATGAGTTCCCACCATTACGTGCTGGCAACATAGAACGAGGGTTGCGCTCGTTGCGGGACTTAACCCAACATCTCACGACACGAGCTGACGACAACCATGCACCACCTGTTCACGAGTGTCCAAAGAGTTGACCATTTCTGGCCCGTTCTCGTGTATGTCAAGCCTTGGTAAGGTTCTTCGCGTTGCATCGAATTAATCCGCATGCTCCGCCGCTTGTGCGGGTCCCCGTCAATTCCTTTGAGTTTTAGCCTTGCGGCCGTACTCCCCAGGCGGGGAACTTAATGCGTTAGCTGCGTCACGGAATCCGTGGAAAGGACCCCACAACTAGTTCCCAACGTTTACGGGGTGGACTACCAGGGTATCTAAGCCTGTTTGCTCCCCACCCTTTCGCTCCTCAGCGTCAGTTACGGCCCAGAGATCTGCCTTCGCCATCGGTGTTCCTCCTGATATCTGCGCATTCCACCGCTACACCAGGAATTCCAATCTCCCCTACCGCACTCTAGTCTGCCCGTACCCACTGCAAGCCCGAGGTTGAGCCTCGGAATTTCACAGCAGACGCGACAGACCGCCTACGAGCTCTTTACGCCCAATAATTCCGGATAACGCTTGCACCCTACGTATTACCGCGGCTGCTGGCACGTAGTTAGCCGGTGCTTTTTCTGCAGGTACCGTCACTTTCGCTTCTTCCCTGCTAAAAGAGGTTTACAACCCGAAGGCCGTCATCCCTCACGCGGCGTTGCTGCATCAGGCTTCCGCCCATTGTGCAATATTCCCCACTGCTGCCTCCCGTAGGAGTCTGGGCCGTGTCTCAGTCCCAGTGTGGCCGGTCACCCTCTCAGGCCGGCTACCCGTCGACGCCTTGGTGAGCCATTACCTCACCAACAAGCTGATAGGCCGCGAGCCCATCCCCAACCGAAAAATCTTTCCACCCGCACACCATGCGGTGACGGGACATATCCAGTATTAGACGCCGTTTCCAGCGCTTATCCCAGAGTCAGGGGCAGGTTGCTCACGTGTTACTCACCCGTTCGCCACTAATCCACCCAGCAAGCTGGGCTTCATCGTTCGACTTGCATGTGTTAAGCACGCCGCCAGCGTTCATCCTGAGCCAGGATCAAACTCTCCGTAAAAAAGAAATGCATACACAACCGGGAAAACGGTCACGCAGCGAGTTTGAAACTGACCAAAAGAGACGAACATCATTGCTGACATTCATATAAATTGATCCAAAGGAATTCTCAACCAACCCCCACAAGGGTTGGACGAGGATAATTTGGCATTTGACAAGTGCACGCTGTTGAGTTCTCAAGGATCGGACGCACCCGCACACCCACCCCATCAGGGCAAGAAGCGCAGGGCAACTTCACAATCGTATATCTCCCCGACCAGGCG
>NZ_JBFBMI010000004.1:0-306823 GCF_040686955.1 Microbacterium sp. NPDC077391 | reverse complement strand
TGTTGAGTTCTCAAGGATCGGACGCACCCGCACACCCACCCCATCAGGGCAAGAAGCGCAGGGCAACTTCACAATCGTATATCTCCCCGACCAGGCGGTCAAATCCGACACGCCGTAACGATCAAGGTGAAGACATCCACCGCCCCTCACGAGGCAGCCGCTCCAGCCTATCCCATCCGACGAGCATGTCAAATCGACAACACCCGAACCGGGAACCACACTCCCCGGGCCTAACAGCCCCTCCGAACCAACAAGTGACCCGAAGTGAAGGTGGGTTATCCGCTACTTGGAGGGGAGCCAGGCCCTTCAGGCCTTCCGCTCAACCGCTTGGGGCGAACAAGTAATAATTTACGCCCCACCCCACACCCCCGCAAATCCCCACCACCCCCCGGGCGTGTCGCACCCCCACCCGCCCCCACCAAAAACACCCACCACCAGCACAAAACCCTCTCCGGACCCCGAACACGACGGCAGCCGGCGCGGCGGCAGCCGGCGCGGGGCCGGCCCCGGAAACGCAAGAACCCCCGCGCCTCAGCGCGGGGGTTCTTGTCACGATGTGGACCTAAGGGGATTCGAACCCCTGACCTCCTCGATGCGAACGAGGCGCGCTACCAACTGCGCCATAGGCCCGTGAACAGAGTTCAGGTTATCACGCACTCAGCCGACTGCTCGACGCGCAAGCAGCTGACGCACGTGGGCTTCGATCTCGGCATCGTCCACGACACCCATCCCCGCGTACGGAGACGCCTCAGCGGCGGCGGGCGCGACGGGCAGCGAGGTGGGCGCCGGCGGAGCGAGCTCCTCGGCACGACGGCGGAGCTCGGCGCGACGGGCTGCCCGCTCGCGCTCCGCTCGAGCGTCGATCTCGGCCTGCGCGGTCTGAGCACGCGAGCCGGCGACGTTCACGAGCGGCTGCGGAAGCGGACGCGGCGTCCACACGGCGGGGCCCTGGTCGTGCAGCGGCGGCGACACGCGCTCGGCGACCGGCGCCGTCACGGGGCGCGCCAGGCGAGCCGCGCTCCGGCTCGCGACCTGAGCCATGCGCACCAGCACCGTCGTTCCGAGCGCAGCGAGGACGACTCCCCCGGCGGCCAACATCCAGCTGCCGGTGGCGACGATCTGCCAGATGCCGGCACCGAGCATCAGGAGTGCAGCGAAGACGGATGCTGTCGCCGCGAGGCGCGTGCGGCGTCGGGCCCGCGCCTGCCGCACGATCGGATCGCGACGTGTGGCGGCGAGCTCCTCGCGAAGACGCTCGAGCTGGGCGTTCTCCTTCTCCGCCTGCAGCCGCTTCGCGAGCCGCTGCTGGGCGAGAGCCGTGCGCGCGGTCAGCTCGAGGCGCACCTCGTCGGGGGTCTCACTCGTCTCGGCGAGGACCCGCAGCGCCTGATTGAGCCGGACGGCGTTGCGCTCGGCCGCGTAGTACTGGTGTCGCCCGCGCCAGCTGGGCACGAAGTAGAGCAGCCAGAGCAGCACGGCGGCGAGGACGATCACGCCCCCACTCAGCACCGGCCCATCCATGTTGACCACGGTAGCGCGCGGCTGAGCTCAGACGCGATCATTCCTGCGCGTGTGTCGCGCCCGTCAGCTCTGTCCCTCGTCGGGCGAAGGCAGCTCAGCAGCAGGCGGAACCTCCCCGTTCACCCAGCGGGAGAGCACCCCGCGGGGCACGTCCTCCTGCGTGAGAGCGAACGCGTGGTGATCGCGCCAGTCGCCGTCGATGTGGATGTAGCGCCGCCGCAGCCCTTCGTAGCGGAATCCGAGCTTCTGCACGACTCTCAGGCTCGCGCGGTTCTCGGGACGGATGCAGATCTCCACTCGGTGCAGACCGAGCTGGTCGAACGCGGCGTCGGTCGCCATCGCCACCGCGGTCGGGGTGACGCCTCGGCCCGCGAAGCGCTCGCTGACCCAGTACCCGATGGTCGCCGAGGCGAGCGACCCCCGCGCGACACCCCACATGTTGAGCTGCCCCGCGACCTCTCCCTCGTACTCCATCACGAACGGATACCCGGCGCCGTCACGATGCTGCTGCAGGAGCCGACGGATCGCCGCCCTCATGTCGAAGCCCCCGCTGCCGCCGGGGATGGTCGCCTCCCAGGGCTGGAGCCAGGAGCGGTTCTCGAGCAGCTCGCGCTGAAGCACCCTCGCGTCGCGCGGTCTCACCAGTCGCAGGCTCACAGACCCGTACCGCATCACGGGCAGGATGTCGTTCGACATCGTCTCCTCCCGATCAGAGATCGGCTGCGAACCGCTTGAGCCACGGGCGCAGCTCCTCGCCGAGATCGTCGCGGTCGGTGGCGAGCTGCACGATCGCCTTGATGTAGTCGGCACGGTCGCCCGTGTCGTAGCGCCGTCCGCCGAAGACCACGCCCACCACGCCGGGGCCCGCCGGGTCGGCGGCGAGATCCTGCAGGGCATCGGTCAGCTGGATCTCGCCGCCCTTGCCTGGTTCGGTGCGCTCGAGGATGTCGAAGACGGCGGCCGGCAGCACGTAGCGACCGATCACCGCGAGGTTCGAGGGAGCGTCCTGCGGCGACGGCTTCTCGACCAGGCCGTCCACCCGCACGACACCCTCGGTCTCGGTCGGGACCGCGGCGGCAGCGCCGTAGAGATGGATCTGACCGGGGTCGACCTCCATCAGCGCGATGACGGCAGCGCCGGTGCGCTCGTGCGTCGCGATCATCTCGGTCAGCAGCGGGTCCCGCTCATCGATGAGGTCGTCTCCGAGCAGCACGGTGAAGGAGCTGTCGCCGACATGCGTGCGCGCACGAAGCACCGCGTGACCGAGCCCCTTCGGCTCCCCCTGCCGCACGAAGTGGATGTCCGCGAGATCGCTGGACTTCATCACCCGCTCGAGGCGCCCGTGGTCGCCCTTCTCCTGCAGGCGCACCTCCAACTCGGGCACCGAGTCGAAGTGATCCGAGATCGCGTTCTTGTTGCGACCGATGATGACCAGGATGTCCTGGATCCCGGCGGCGACGGCCTCCTCCACCACGTACTGGATGGCCGGCTTGTCGACGACAGGGAGCATCTCCTTCGGCATCGCCTTCGTCGCCGGCAGGAACCTGGTTCCCAGGCCCGCAGCGGGGATCACCGCCTTCATGGTGCGCATGCCGCTCAGCTTAGTGGCCGGCTCCCTTCCCCGACCGGCGGGATGGCGGACCCGCCCCCGTATGATCGGGGCATGCGGAGCGAAGCAGAACAGCAGAAGCGCGCGCTGCGCGCCGAACTGCGCGAACGCCGTCAGATCCTGTCCCAGGCGCAGCGCGACGAGGCGGCCGCGGGACTCGCCGCCCAGCTCGACGCCCTGCTCGACGCGCACGGAGCGCGGTCGGTGTCGTGCTTCCTCTCCACCACGACCGAGCCGGGCACCATGCCGTTCGTGCAGGCCGCCGTGCGACGCGGCATCCGGGTGCTGCTTCCGATCAGCCGCGCCGACGGGCTTCTGGACTGGGCGGTCGCCGACGACTCCGCCCCGGTCGGCGAGGGACTGTTCGGGCTGCCCGAGCCGACCGGCGAGGTGCTCGGCCCCATCGCCGTGAACGACGTCGATCTGATGCTCATCCCGGCCGCCGCCGTCGACCGCGACGGCACGCGACTCGGCTGGGGTCGCGGGTACTTCGACAAGACCCTCGGCTCGATGGAGCGCCGCCCGCCCGTGTACGCGGTGATCTATGATTCCGAGGTACTCGATTCGCTGCCGCGCGAAGTGCACGACCAGCCGGTCGATGGCATCGTCACCCCGACGCAGACCATCACCCTGTCGCCCGCGCGGAACTGACAGGAGCATTCCATGCCCACCTACGCCTACGCCTGCACCGCGTGCGACCACCGCTTCGACGCCGTGCAGTCCTTCACGGAGGATTCGCTCACCCTCTGCCCGGAGTGCGGCGGAGCGCTGCGCAAGCAGTACGGATCGGTCGGTGTGACCTTCAACGGCTCCGGCTTCTACCGCACGGACTCTCGAGGAGCCGCTGGCGCCCCGGCTTCGGGTTCGGCATCATCGAAGGCGGAGACGTCGACGGCCGCCACCCCGGCGCCCGCGGCGACCCCGGCCTCGAGCTGAGGTCCCACTGTGAGAGGTAAGCGGATGATCCAGGGATTCAAGGAGTTCATCACCAAGGGCAACGTCATCGACCTCGCCGTCGCTGTCGTGATCGGCACGGCGTTCACCGCCATCGTCAGCGCGGTCGTGTCCAGCATCATCACCCCGCTGGTCGCGATGGTCTTCAAAGCCGACGATGCCGGCAAGTTCGGCTTCACCGTCGACAACATCTACGGCGACCCGGTGACCTTCCCGATCGGCGAGCTGATCTCGGCCGTGATCAGCTTCCTCGCCGTGGCGCTGGTCGTGTACTTCGTGTTCGTCGTGCCGATGAACACCTACAAGGAGCGCAAGGCCGCCAAGAACCCGGCCGTCGAGGAGGAGACCCTGCCCACCGAGCAGGAGCTGCTCATCGAGATCCGCGACCTGCTGCGTCGCGACGCCGGCATCCGCTGATCGCGTCCCGTCGATCGGACGCCCCGCTCGTTCGGGTCGGGCGTCCGATCCACTGGTTCGAGTCGGGCGTCCGATCGGCGGTCGACGGATCTCAGTAGTGAGGGGGGACCTCGCGCAGCATCCGCTCGTCGTTCGGTCCGCGCTCGCCATCGGTCGGGGCCGAGGGTGCGCTCTTCACGTGCGGCTCGGAGGTCGTGCCTTCCACGCGGGTCAGCTTCGCGCGGCGCGCGCCCGCGACGCGCACGATCCGCTGACGTTCGTCATCCATCGAGATCGAAGGGCTGGGTGTCGTTCTCGGCGCGCACCGCGTCCTCATCGATCCCCAGCACGGTCGCTATGCGCCGGGCGACGGTGGCGGGATCGCTGTACAGGTCGAAGGCGTGCACGCGCACATAGTGCCAGCCCAGCCGGCGCAGCACCTGCGGGCGCAGGCGCACGCTCTCGCGCAGCGACTCGCCGCGCATCTCGGCATCGGACTCGATGACGACCGCGCGTCCGTCGTGCTGCGCGACCAGCGGCAGCAGGCCGCGGTAGTCGACGTCGACCGAGGCGCCGAGACGGCGCAGCTCGCGGGCCAGAGCGAGGGTCAGCGGGTCGGCGAGATCCTCGAGACGCGCGTCGCGGCCGCGGGCGGCGAGTCCGCCGAGGATCGACATCAGGGTCGACGCGCCGTGCTCCAGCCGCCCCTCGTCGAACGCAGACGGGCGGATGCACGACACGATGACCATCGAGCGGCGCGCCCTGGTCATCCCGACGGTGAGCAGTCGCTCGCCGTCCTGCTGGGAGAGGTCGCCGAAGTCACTGAGCACCCGGCCGTGCTTGGTGAGGCCGAAGCCCAGCGAGAAGATCACGCGGTCGCGGCTCTCGGCGACGGACTCCTCGAGCGTGAGGACGGCGAACGGCTCGGCGGTGTCGCGGCTGACGAAGTCGGCGACGTCGGATCGTCCGGCGAAGGCGGATGCCACGGCCGCCCGCACCCGCTCCGCGTGCCTGCGGCTCGCGGTGATCACCATGAGGGATTCGGCCGGACGATGGATCGCGTGCTCGACGGCGAGGGTCACCACCCTGGCGACCTCGGCATCCGGGCTCTCGACAGCGCCCGAATCCGGGTCGGGCGCGCCCACTCCCCCCTCGACGTAGTCGACGGTGAGGCTGCCGCGCCCGAGATACGACCCCGCCCACGGCAGCGACACGATCTCGCCGCCGTAGAACGCGTCGTTGATGAGCTCGGCGAGGTCTTCGCCACCGGCTCGGTAGCTGCGGGTGAGTGTCATCACGGGGAAGAGCTCGGCGAGACGCTCGAAGACCGACACGTCATCGAAGTCGACCTCCGCCTCCCACTCCGGGTCGGGCACCGTGGCGACGGTGAACGGCGTGGGGCGCTGGGTCACCGGGTCGCCGAACGCGACGATCTGGCGTGCGCGGCGGATCGCCGGCGCCGTCTCGGCGAGGTTCACGGCGGCGGCATCCACCAGCAGCACGGCGTCGAACTCGACCGACTCGGGGATCAGCGGCACCTCGTACGGCGAGGCGATCCACACCGGTGCGAGCACGCGCGTGAGATCCGGGGCCGCGGAGACGATCTCGGCGGTGGTGGCCTCACCCGACTTGAGCGCATGACGCAGGTGCGCGGCCTGATCGGGCTCGTCGACGATCGCGATGCGCCACTGGCTGGCCAGGTTCCAGGCGAGCAGCGGGCCGGCCATCGCGGTGTGCGCCTCGTCGACGAGACGGAAGTCGCGCTCCAGGCGGTCGACGACCGCCGTGTTGGCACCGAGCAGCGACCGGTCGTCCTGCAGAGCGCGTTCGAGCAGCGACTGCCACCAGGCGAATTCGAGCTCGGCGGAGACCCGCTCCTCCGGCACGTGACGCACCGAGAGATCGGAGAGCAGTGGGCGCAGACCGAGACCGGCGAGCGCGTCGCGGATCTGCGTGCGCTCGACGAGGTTGTCGAACACGGCGGAGCGCGCGGCGAGGCCGGAGAGGGTGCGCACGAGACGCGCGACGGGGAGGGAGCTGAGCGGCTCGCGGCGACCCAGTGCGCGATCGAGATCAGCCAGTTCCGCCGAGACCCGCTGCCACGCGACATGCACATCGGAGAGTCCGAGCGGAACCTGCGGTGCGACCCCCGCCTCCACGTAGCGCTGCCACTGCGTGCGCTGCTGCTGGATGCGCAGCAGCGCCTCGTGCATCTCCGAGACGTGAGCGCCGGGGCGGACGTACTCGCGAGCGAGCTTCTTGAGCCTGCGCCGGTTGGCGGACGACATGCCTGGGGCGTCTCGGCGCGAGCCGTGCGCCTGGATCAGCTCGCCGAGCGGGCGTTCGAAGACCGTCGGGCTGAAGCGGTCGAGCGAATCCCGGATACCCTGCAGCAGCCGCACGTACTCGCCGAGCTCGTCGATCGTGCCGAACGGCCGCATGCTCGTCTGGGCGATCAGCTCGTACCCGCGCTCGAGAAGCGAGGGCACGGCCGAGCCGTGCAGCCGCCCCGCCAGCTCGTGTGCGTGCTGGGCGGCCTCAGCGCTGTCGAAGCTGACGCCGTACCAGGGTGAGTCGTCGGGGCCGAAACGGAACTCCCCCAGCTTGGCGGCACGGGTGAGGGCCTGCGCCGCATCGCTGCGGTCTCCGGCGAGCTTCTCGAGCGTGTCCATCGACAGGCGCGCCCCGGTCGACGGCGGCACGGGCAGCGCGGCGAGTCGAGCGAGCTCTCTGGTGGCGTCGAGGACGGATGCTCCGGTGCGCCCCACCGGCTCGCCCAGCGCCCCGCGGTAGTCACGGAGCACGGTGCGCAGACGAACGAGCGCCTCGTCGAGTTCGGCGGCCTTCGGCTGCGTGGCCTTCTCGCAGCGCGCGATCGCGGTGATGAGGTCGCGACGGGCGCGGTTCGGAGAGACGGCGAGCGCATCGAGACCGACGCCGGCGAGACGGTGCCGGACGCCGTCGAGCGTCGACCTGCGAGCCGAGACGACCAGAGCGCGACGACCGGAGCGCACGAGAGCGCCCAGCGCGTTGATGACGGTCTGCGTGCCCCCGGTGCCCGGCAGCGTCGAGACGACCAGGGAGTGCCCGGCGGCGATGCGAGCGAGCACCTCCTCCTGCTCGGAGTCGGCGTCGAGCAGAAGGCTCTCCGAGGCGGGGGCCCGGTCATCCGGCCCGGCCGCGGCGGGCAGCGGGCGGGGAGCGGTGACCTGCTCGCGGTCGCCGACGTGCCCGGCGAGCGCGTTGAGCACGGGATGGTCGAGGTCGACCATGTCGCGCACCATGGCATCGGCGACGTCGGCGAAGGTCGACACCACCAGGCGCGGGTTCACCGCGAAGGTGTCGATCGAGCGGGTCAGCGCCCGCAGCTGGTCGATCACCGGCTGCGGTTTGAAGATGCCGCCGTCGTACGCGAGGGATGCCAGGCCGACCGGGTCGAGCTCGAGCCCGAAGTGCTCGCGCGCGACGCGCACCAGCTCGGGGTTCACCTCGAAGCGGCCGTGCAGCTTCAGCTCGAAGTCGGCGTGATGACGGCGGATGGCCAGGGGACGCAGCAGCACGGGCGCGGCGAACTGCGCGCCGCCGATGCGCCATCGCGCGATCCCCACCGCGAGGCGCACGGCGTCGATGCCGCGCACCGTGCGCAGCTCGGTGTTGCGCGCGGTGATCCGCTCGGCCGCCATGCGCGCGGTGCGCAGCCCCACCTCGTCGCGGAACAGGTTGGAGAGAAGAGTGGAGCGGCCGGTGATGAACTGCGGCAGGCTGCCGGGATGGGCGCGGGAGATGTCGACGACGGATTCGGGCGCGTCGACGAAGCTGATGAGCGGGGATGCCCCGCCCAGATCTGCCGCCTGCGCCCGCAGGGTGGTGCGTCGTTCCTCGGCCGCGTGTGCGATGCCGACGCCTGTCGACGAGTCGCTGAGATCGCCGAGCGTCACTGCGACCGGCTGGGTCGCGCGCTCAGCATCCTTCGCCTCTCGTCGCCACACACGGCAAGCCTAGGCGCGACCGACGCGACCGGCGGTATTCCCGGCCGTTTCGCGACGATTCCGCCTGCTCCCGCGTATCTCCCTGCACAGCGCATCCGCCGGTCGCGGTTGTGCACCGGCTCCGCGATCGCCGCACTCCAGGGGCGGGGGCCGGGAGCAGGATGGGGGCATGACCTTTCGCTACGACTTCGCACCCACGCCGTTCGGCGACGCGCTCGCGGTCTTCTCGGATGCCGGGATCGTCAGCTTCGACCTGTCGGAGTCGGCGGATCCGCGGGTGCCATGGCTTCTCGAGAGCGTCAGCCGACGCATCGGCGAGATGCCGGTGTCGTCGCCCGGCGCCGCGGACGAGCTCACCCTGGCGCTCGACGAGTACTTCGACGGGGGGCCCGTGCGATTCGACGAGCGCTTCGCCTTCGACTGGAGTCTGGTCGACGGATTCACCCGATCCGCGCTGCAGGCCGTCTGCGGCATCCCGTGGGGCCAGACCATGAGCTACGGAGAGGTCGCGGTGATCGCCGGCAGCCCCGGTGCGGCCCGAGCCGTCGGCACCGCATGCCGGGTCACTCCGCTGTCGGTGATCGTCCCCGTGCACCGCGTGATCCGCTCCGACGGCACACCCGGCCACTACGGCGCGCATCCGGAACGCAAACGGTATCTGCTCGATCTCGAGCGCGAGGCGTCGGCCGCGCGGTCGTGATCCGGCCGCGCTGGGGCGCGGCGGCGGTCGCCTTCTGGGGACGAGGTGCCGAACGAAGCGGAGCCCGGCGTGTAGGCCGCCGGGCTCCGCTCCTGCCGCGCGAGGGACGCGGCGTTCGGGTATCTCTGGGGAGAGACCTAGTGATCCACCGCCTTCTCGGCGCCGAAGCCGGTCAGCGAGCGCACCTCCATCTCGGCGGCGAGGGCGCGTGATTCGGCCGTCTTCGCCGTGATCGTGCCGATCCAGCCGAGCAGGAAGCCCAGCGGGATCGAGACGATGCCCGGGTTGTTCAGCGGGAAGATCGCGATGTCGATCCCGGGGATCATCGCCTTGTCGTTGCCCGAGAACACCGGGGAGATCACGATGAGACCGATGGCCGCGAGCAGGCCGCCGTACATGCTCCACACCGCGCCGCGGGTGTTGAAGCGCTTCCAGAACAGCGAATAGAGGATGGTGGGCAGGTTCGCCGACGCCGCGATCGCGAACGCGAGCGCGACGAGGAAGGCGATGTTCTGCCCCTGAGCGCCGATGCCGCCGATGATCGCGAGCACTCCGATGACGATGACCGTGCGCCGGGCCACCTTGACCTCGCCGTTCGGGTCGGCCGTCCCCGTGCCGTCCTTGCCGCGCTTGATCACGTTCGAGTAGATGTCGTGTGCGAACGATGCGGCTGCGGTGATCGTCAGGCCTGCCACGACCGCGAGGATCGTCGCGAACGCCACCGCCGAGATGAAGCCCATCAGCAGCGGACCGCCCAGGGCCTGGGCGAGCAGCGGCGCCGCGGAGTTCACGCCGCCCGGCGCCGCAGCGATCCGCTCGGGTCCGACGAGCGCGCCGGCCCCGTACCCGAGCACGAGGGTCAGCAGGTAGAACCCGCCGATGAGCCAGATCGCCCAGACGACCGACCGCCGCGCCTCCTTCGCCGTGGGCACGGTGTAGAAGCGCATCAGCACGTGCGGCAGGCCCGCCGTGCCGAGGACGAGCGCCATGCCGAGCGAGAGGAAGTCGAGCGGGTTCGCGCCGTACTGCAGACCAGGGCCGAGGATCTTCTCTCCGCTGGGTGAGTTGGCGACTGCGCTCTCCAGCAGCGTGTTCAGGCTGAAGCCGTGCAGGGCGAGAACCCACAGCGTCATCGCGAGGGCACCGGCGATGAGCAGCACCGCCTTCACGATCTGCACCCAGGTCGTGCCCTTCATCCCCCCGATCAGCACGTACACGATCATGAGCACGCCGACGATGGCGATCACCAGCGACTGGCCGATCCGGTCGTCGATGCCGAGCAGCAGCGAGACCAGCCCGCCTGCCCCTGACATCTGCGCGAGCAGGTAGAAGAAGCAGACGGCGAGGGTGGTGAGAGCCGCCGCCATGCGCACGGGCCGCTGCTTGAGACGGAACGAGAGCACATCCGCCATCGTGAACTTGCCCGTGTTGCGCATCATCTCCGCGACCAGCAGGAGCGCGACGAGCCACGCCACCAGGAAGCCGATCGAGTAGAGGAATCCGTCGTACCCGTTCAGCGCGATCGCTCCGCAGATGCCGAGGAACGACGCGGCGGACAGATAGTCGCCCGCGATGGCGAAGCCGTTCTGCGTGCCGCTGAACGAACGGCCCGCGGCGTAGTAGTCGGCTGCCGTCTTGTTGTTGCGGCTGGCGCGGATCACGATGAACAGGGTGACCGCGACGAATGCGCCGAAGATCGCGATGTTCAGAACGGGGTCGTTCTGCACCGCCTCGGCGGCCAGATGGGTCGTCGTCATGCCTTCGCCTCCGCCTTCTCGAGCTCTTCACGGATCTCGGTCGCGACCGGATCGAGACGTCGGTTCGCGAAGGACACATAGGCCATCGTGATGACGAAAGTCGTGACGAATTGGCCGAGCCCCATGAGCAGGCCGACCGTGATGTCACCCCATACCCGCTGGCTCATGAAATCCGTCGCGAACGCGGCCAACAGCACGTAAGCGAAATACCAGATGAGGAAGAACCCGGCCATCGGGAAGATGAACGAGCGCTGCAGTCTTCTCAATCCCTGGAATCTGTCCGATTCCTCGACAGCGATGTAGTCGATTCCCGGAGCGGAATCGTGCGTCGTCGGTTGAGTCATGGGGCCTCCTTGCCACATGTCCGTCGTCCGCGTGAAGGAATTCACGCGGTGGTATCGTCGACGCTACGAAACGGGCGGGCCCTGTCGTCACCCCCGAAAGTTGGTATCAGTGCAATCGGACAATCACCGAGGGGTCGCCGACGACCCCGTGTCCGCCGGCGTGCGAGAACTCGCCCGTCGCACCCGCTTCCCGGTCGCATTCGGCGGGCTCATCGAAGACGGTGTCGTGCGGGTGACGAGCATCGTCGGCAATCGCACGCACAGCCTCGAAGGGCTGACCGTGCGGCCGGAGCGCGGGCTCGGCGGACGCGCGATGATCGAGCTCCGACCTCGGATGACGAGCAACTACCGCACATCGCAGCACATCACGCACGACTACGACGTGTTCGTGCTCGGCGAGGGTCTGCGCACCCTGCTCGCACTGCCGATCGTCGTCGAGGGACGCCCGCGGGGCGTGCTCTACGCGGGCGCGTGGGAAGAGTCGCGCGTCGGCGGCGTCACCACCGCGCCGGCGATGGCCGTGGCGCAAGATGTCGCGAACGAGCTGCGCATCCGAGACGAGGTGGAGCGGCGGATGCGATCGATGCGGCGGGATGCGGCCGTGCAGGGCTCGCACCTCGAGGATCTCAGAGAGAGCTTCGCCGAGCTGCGCAGCATCGCCGCATCGGTCAGCGACGAGAGGATCCGAGAGCGGATCGCCGCGATCGAACGACGCCTGGTGGGTGCATCATCGCCCGAGCCGCCCACGACGACGCAGCCGCTCGCGACCGTGCGACTGTCGCCGCGCGAGACGGATGTGCTCGCGCGTGCCGCGCTCGGCTCGACGAATGCCGAGATCGCCGCGCAGCTGGGATTGCGCGAAGGCACGGTGAAAGCGTATCTGAGCGCTGCGATGTCGAAACTCGACGCGTCCACACGCCATGCGGCGGTGGCGCGCGCGAGGCGCGCGGGCCTTCTTCCCTGACCCGCGAAGACATTTCGCGCGATGCATTCGAAATTTGAATGCGCGCGTCGATTGCGCACGCCTCAGGAATTGAAATACCTTATTCTCATGGCTCGAAGAATTGTGCACCAGCTGGTCGACGATATCGATGGAACGCTTCTCGAGGTGGGCGAAGGAGAGACCGTTCATTTCGCACTGAATGGAGTCGCCTATGAGATCGATCTGACGAATTCCCACGCGGAGGCGCTGCGCGACGCACTCGCCCCGTACATCGAGGCGGGCCGGCGCGCCGCCGGGTCCACCGCGACGCGCTCTTCCGCACCGCGACGCCGCTCGGCGGCAACATCCGAGACGGTCGAGATCCGTGAATGGGCGAAGAAGCAGGGCATGAAGGTCTCCGAGCGCGGGCGCATCGCCGCCGACGTGCTCGAGGCGTATCACGCCGCGCACTGAGCCCACGATATAGGCGGGCGGATAGACGACGCAGGGAGCCACCCTCCGGGTGGCTCCCTGCGTCGTCGTGCCCTCGACAGGATTCGAACCTGCGACCTGCCCTTTAGGAGAGGGCCGCTCTATCCGACTGAGCTACGAAGGCGCCAGACAAGTCTAGTCGCCGGCCTGAGCCTAGGCCGCCAGCGCGAGGTATCGCTCCCACACCGGGTCGCCTCGTTCCACTCCGCGCACCACCCACGTTCCGCCGTGCGGGGCTCGAGGTGTGCGATGCAGCTCCCAGCCCATCTCCTGCGGCGTGCGGTCGCTCTTGGCGTTGTTGCACCGCAGGCAGCACGCGACGAGGTTCTCCCAGCTGTCCCCTCCCCCGCGCGAGCGCGGCATCACATGGTCGATCGTCGACGCCGCCTTCCCGCAGTATCCACAGCGATGCTCGTCGCGCCGAAGCACTCCGCGACGGGTGACCGGCTGCCGGCGCGCGGCCGGGACACGCACGTACCGGGTGAGCAGGATGACCACGGGGCGGTCGAACCGTCGCCGCCCCGCGATGACGGGATCATTCTCGACCCGCTCGATAACGCTGGCCTTGTCGTTCATCACGAGCACCATGGCTCTCTTGAACGAGACCACCGTCAGCGGTTCGTATCCGGCGTTCAGGACCAGTGTGCGCATCGTCGTCATCCTCTCGATCCGCCGGGATGGCTTCCCGGCACTCTCGACTCACACGACGTCGACGGATGAGGAGGGGACGCGGATACAGCAAGAGGCGCTGTCTACAGACAGCGCCTCTTGCGCTCGGTCGGACCGAGATGGATCTGCGGGCATTGCCGAAGAACCAGACGACCGAGTGCATCCATGGTGCGGATGCCCGGTATCGAGCTCATCGGCTTCCTCCCGTCCGTTCGACGACGCGTTCAGGGTAACCCATCCGCGTGAACAGAGGATGCAGCGGTTCTGAACGGCTCCGATCAGCCGGCGTTGGCGCGGAGCCAGCCGATCGGCTCGACGAGCGACCCGTTGACCTCGACCTCGAAGTGCAGGTGGGCGCCGAAGGAGCGTCCCGTGTTGCCCACCTTGCCGATGAACTGCCCGGGCTCGACGGTCTGTCCGGCCTGCACGGCGCGTGAGCCGTTGATCATGTGGGCGTAGAGGGTGGAGACCCGCTTGCCTCCGACGACGGAGTCGATGACGACCGCCACGCCGTAGCCGAAGTGGCTCTCGGACGAGACGCGCACCACACCGCCCGTGGCGGCGAAGATCGGGGTGCCGGCCGGCGCGACCATGTCGGCGCCGTTGTGGCCGCCGCTGAGGGTGCGGCTGACGGAGTACGAGCCCTGCGGCAGCGGGTAGCGGACGGCGCCGGACCCCGCCGAGATGAGCTGAAGATCGGCATTGCTGATGCTGCCACCGCGGGCGCCGGAGCTGGCGGCGACGCGGGCTGCCGCGGCGGCGCGCGCCTTGGCGGCCTCTTCGGCCTTCTTCTTCGCGATCTCATCGGGAGTCGTCGCTGAGTAGGTGCCGCGCTCGAGCGGGGCACTCGTCGCCTCGGATGCGACCACGAGCGACTGCGCGTCATCGAATGCCATCTGCTGCAGCGTGGTGGCGGCGGCGCTCGGAACGGTCTTCGTGGAGGCCAGCGCGGGCAGAGCGACTCCGGCGACCAGCGCACCCACGGCGCCGAGGATGGCGACGGTGCGCATGGGCTTGACGCTCGAGCGGGCTCCGCGAGGAGCTCGCCGACGCTGAGGCTTCGGGGTGCCCGCAGGCTCGGTCGGGACGATTTCTTGGGCCAAAAGGGATTCCTCCTGCGCCTCCGCGCTTCGGGTAGCGCAGGCTCGTCAGCAATGTCGTTTATCGGGCACGTATGTCACACGGCACGTTGTGCGATCTCTTCGCGAAGACGACGAGCCAGGGAGGCGATCTTCGCGATTCGTCATCGGCGGGCTTCTTCTCCGACGACTCGACCGAGGTTACCGGAAGATAACGATTCTGTCACCCCGCGAACCTGGCAATCGGCTCCATCCGTCAAGGAAGTGGCCCTGATCAGCCATTCTCCCCGACGAGGAAGATGTGCGAGGCAAGCTCGACGGGAAGCTCGAGGCCGGTCTCGCTGCCCTCCATCTGGATGAGCACGTAGCCCTCGCTGTACCGGTAGTCGCCGCGCGCGCCGGGCATCACACCCGCGTCCCGCAGCTGCTCGAGCAGCTCGGGGCTGACCTGGGCGGGCTCGGCGAGGCGGCGCACCGTGCCCGTGATGGGGCCGCCGGCGGCATCCAGCTTCTTGACCAGGCCCACCACTCCGGATTCGAAAGCCGGCGTCTCGATGTCGCCGAGCTGGTCGAGTCCGGGAATGGGATTGCCGTACGGCGACTCGGTGGGGTGCCCGAGCAGCTCGACGAGACGGCGCTCGACCTGCTCGCTCATGACGTGCTCCCAGCGACAGGCCTCTTCATGCACGTACGCCCAGTCGAGACCGATCACGTCGGAGAGCAGCCGCTCGGCGAGCCGGTGCTTGCGCATCACGTCGACCGCCTTGCGACGGCCGTCGTCGGTGAGCTCGAGACGACGGTCCTCGGACACGACGACGAGACCGTCGCGCTCCATCCGCCCGACGGTCTGCGACACCGTGGGGCCGGAGTGCCCGAGACGCTCGGAGATCCGGGCGCGAAGCGGCACGATGTTCTCCTCCTCGAGTTCGAGAATGGTCCGCAGGTACATCTCGGTCGTGTCGATCAGGTCGGTCATTCGTGCCCTCCGAAGTTCTTAGGCAAGCCTACCTTCCGGCCGGTGCCGGAGCCGTCACAGGGCGCGGTTCCCGAGCGCGCCACCTCTACAATCGACCCATGTCGATCGAGATCCCCCGCGAACTCCTGCCCGCCGACGGACGCTTCGGCTGCGGCCCCTCGAAAGTCCGCGCCGCGCAGGTGCAGGCCCTCGCCGCGGCGGGTGCCGACCTGCTCGGCACGTCGCACCGCCAGGCGCCGGTGAAGAACCTCGTCGGCAGCGTGCGCGAGCGCCTCGCCGCGCTGTTCCGCCTGCCGGAGGGTTACGAGATCATCCTCGGCAACGGCGGGTCGACGGCGTTCTGGGATGCCGCGGCCTTCGGCCTCATCGAGCACCGCAGCCAGAATCTCGTGTTCGGGGAGTTCGGCGGCAAGTTCGCCAAGGCTGCCGCCGCACCGTGGCTCACCGCGCCGGACGTGCGCACCGCCGACGCGGGCTCGCTGACCGCTGCGGAGGTCGTGGACGGCGTCGATGTGTACGCCTGGCCGCACAACGAGACGTCGACGGGCGTCGCAGCACCCGTGCGACGGGTCGTCGCCGACGGGGCGCTCACCGTCATCGACGCCACCAGCGCCGCCGGAGGCATCGATTTCGACGTCGCCCAGGCCGACGTCTACTACTTCGCACCGCAGAAGAACCTCGGCTCGGACGGCGGACTGTGGTTCGCTGCGGTGTCGCCGGCCGCCATCGACCGGATCGAGCGCATCGCCGCGTCGGGCCGGTACATCCCCGAGTTCCTCAGCCTGAAGAACGCGGTCGACAACTCGCGGCTGAATCAGACCCTGAACACGCCGGCGCTCACCACGCTGCACCTGCTCGACAGCCAGCTCGAGTGGATCCTCGCGGCCGGCGGGCTCAGCTGGGCGGCTGCACGCACCGCGGAGTCGTCCGGGCTCCTCTACGACTGGGCGGCCGCCTCGGACGTGGCGACCCCGTTCGTCGACGACCCGGCGCACCGGTCGCCGGTGGTCGCCACGATCGACTTCGACGACAGCGTCGATGCGGCGGCTCTCGCGAAGACGCTGCGCGCGAACGGCATCGTCGACACGGAGCCGTACCGCAAGCTCGGTCGCAATCAGCTGCGCGTGGCGACCTTCGTGTCGATCGAACCGGATGACGTGCGCCAGCTGATCCGCTCGATCGAGCACGTGCTCGCACACCGAGGCTGAAAGCGGCTCGCTCGCCACACCACACCCGTGCACGACGCCCCCTCTGATCCGATCGGATCAGAGGGGGCGTCGTGGTCGAGGGGATCCCGTTCGGCACGGCGACCGCGTCGGTCACTCGGACTCGTCGGGGTCCTCGTCATCGTCGTCGGACTCGTCTTCTTCGGACTCGTCGTCGTCTTCGGACGCGTCGTCCTCGGACTCGTCGTCGCTCTGCTCGGAGGCGTCTGCGTCGAGGGAGTCGTCGAGCTCGTCGATGTCGACACCGTCGACATCGCCGGCGTGCAGGCGCGGCGAGACATCCTCGTCCGAGTCGTCCTCGTCCGAGTCGTCCTCGGGATGCTCGTCATCGGAGTCGTCGTCCTCGGAGTCGTCGTCCTCGTGCGAGTCGTCGACGGGGGCGTCGGCGGTCTGCGCGGCGAGCTCGGCCTGGTGCGCGCGGTACTCGGCGAGGCGCTCGGCCCACGGCACCCAGTCGGGCGCGAGCAGCGCGCCGTCGCCCGGCATCAGCTCGACCTCCAGCACCGTCGGCTCGGAGTCGTCGACCTGGGCGACCGTGACCGTCCAGAACCAGCCCGGATATCCGGGCAGACGGTTCTGGAAGCGCAGCGAGACCGCCCCGCTCTCCTCCACCGAGTACCCGGCAGCGGGGCCCACGGTCGTCGGCGGGGTGATCTCGTGCAGCGCCGCGAGCGCGAGCTCGCGCGCGGTCTCGGCGAGGGCGTCAGGCGTCGAGGTCATCAGCGACCTTGCGCAGGACAGCGGCGACTGTGCGGCTCCGGGTGGCGGAGGGGTAGCGGCCGCGGCGGAGATCGCCGCCCATCTCGTCGAGCATCCGCACGAGATCCTCGACGATCACGGCCATGTCGTCGGCGGGCTTGCGAGCGGCCTTCGCCAGGCTGGGCGGGGCGTCCAGCACCCGAACCGAGAGCGCCTGCGGACCTCGGCGACCATCGGCAAGGCCGAATTCGACGCGGGCGTTCTTCTTCACGGAGACGCCCGCAGGAAGGGCAGAGGCGTGCAGGAAGACGTCCTGGCCGTCATCGGATGCGATGAAGCCGAACCCCTTCTCGTCGTCGTAGAACCTGACCTTGCCGGTGGGCATGGGCGAACCTCACTGAAACACGGAGCGGAGACGTCGCGCGGCGGCGCGACCCCTCCAGCCTACCCGCCCCCTCGTGCCGCCAGGGGATACGCTGAGAGCGATGACCAAGCATGACGACACCAGCGCGCCGCAGACCGGGCGGCTCGAGCGACTCCTCGCCTTCACCGCGCTCGTCCTGGCTGCGGTGTCCGTGATCTGCTTCTTCTCGATCATCATCGGCACTGCCGTCGGCATGGATCAGTCCGCGTTCGGGCGAGGCATCTGGCCCTTCGTCGCCGGGCTGCCCCTGTTCGGCCTGCCGATCGCCTTCCTGATGATCATCACGCTGCTCGTGCTCAGCTGGGCTCGCAGGGGACGCGCGGGTTCCGGATCCTGACCATGAGCACACACGCCCGTCCGCTGGCTGACCAGCTCGCCTCGGCGAGCGACGCGCAGCTGGAGCGGGTGCTGCGTGAGCGGGCCGTGCGCCCCGACGTCGGGTGGACCGACTTCTTCGACGCCGCCGAGGCGCTTCTCGAACCCGCGTTGATCGAGCGCGCCCTGGCGCGTCTGAGCAGGGCCGAGGCGCGCGCGCTGCGCGCCGCAGCGCCGGATGACCGCGTCCGCCTCGGTGATGCCGCGCTCGGGCTGCTCGATGTCGACGGACGGATGCTGCCCCCGGTGCGCACGCTCGTCCAGGACCTGCCCGAGATCCCGGATGCCGAGGATGCGCCCTCCGCGCCGGCATCCGACGTCGACTCGGCGCGCGCCGCGGAGCGCGCGTTCGCGACGATCGGCGGGCTGGCAGAGCTGCTGCTCGCCGCCCGCACGACGCCGCTGGCGCTGGTGGCGACGGGGGCGCTGAGCGCCACGGAGAAGCGCCGACTGGTCGATGACGGAGACCTCGACGAGCTGCGCGACCTCGCCGAGCTCGCGGATCTCGCGCGGCCCGTCGAGCGGGAGCTGCGCCTCACCGCCGACGCGCAGCGCTGGCTGGATGCCTCCTTCCCCGAGCGCTGGGCGCACGTGGCCTCTCACTTCGCGCACTCGCTGGCTTCGGGCATCCGCGGCGCTGCGGCATCCGACTGGCCGCTGCTGCACCCCTGGGATCCGCACTGGCCGGCACGTGCCGCACACCTGCGCGAGCTGGCGTGGCGGATCGGACTGCTGGCCGGGGGGCCCGATGGGGGGTGGACGGTGCCGGAGTGGGGCGCCGCACTGCACACCGGTGAGCCCTTCGACAGTTCGGCGCTGCAGGCGCTGCTTCCCTCCGAGGTCGACCGGATCTTCCTGCAGAACGATCTCAGCGCGATCGCCCCGGGACCGCTGCAGCCCTCCCTGGACAATCGCCTGCGCACGATGACAGAGCACGATCCCGCGCAGGCCTCGTCGTACCGCTTCACCGCGGAGTCGGTCTCGCGCGCGTTCGTCGAGGGAGGCACCGAGGAGGGCATCCTCGCCTTCCTGCAGGAGATCTCGCTGACCGGCGTTCCGCAGCCGTTGGAGTACCTCGTCCGGCAGACGGCGGCGCGGCACGGCCTCGTCCGGGTGCGTCCGGATGCCGAGGGCGGCACCGTCGTGACGAGCGCAGACGCGCACCTGCTCGCGGCGATGGAGATCGATCGGAACCTGCGTCCGCTCGGTCTGATCCGCGAGGACGACGCGCTGATCTCGCGGGTCGGCGCCGAGGCGGTCGCCTGGGCGCTGACGGACGCCCGCTACCCGGCGACCCTCGTCGACCGCGAGGGCCGCAGCGTCGCCGCGAGGCGCGCTCGAACCGCCGACGCCGACGTGCAGGACGACAGCGGATACGACGTCCTGATCGCTCGGCTGCGCTCACACCAGGGTCCGGATGCGGATGCGGCGTGGCTCGACCGCGAGCTGGAGGCCGCCGTGCGGGCGAAGACGGTCGTGATCGTCGAGGTCGCGATGCCGGACGGCTCGCGACGCGAGCTCACTCTCGAGGCGTCGGGCCTCGGCGGCGGGCGCCTGCGCGGCAGGGACCGGGCTGCGGATGTCGAGCGCACTCTCCCTGTGCGCAGCATCGTATCGGTGCGGGTGGCGTAGAGCTGACCGGGTTCAGACCCCCGGCGTCGGTGCCAGGTAGACTGGTCTGCTATGTCTGATGGCCCCCTGATCGTCCAGAGCGACCGCACCGTGCTGCTCGAGGTCGCGCACGCCGACGCGGAATCCGCGCGCCACGAGCTGGCGATCTTCGCCGAGCTGGAGCGAGCGCCCGAGCACATCCACACCTACCGCATCACGCGACTGGGGCTGTGGAACGCCCGCGCAGCCGGGCACACCGCCGAAGACATGCTCGAGACCCTCGACCGCTGGTCGCGCTTCCCCGTGCCGCCGTCGGTGGCGGTCGACCTGCGCGAGACGGTGAACCGCTACGGTCGGCTCGTGATCGAGCGCGACGACGAGGGCCTGCTGGTGCTGCGCTCCACGGATCCCGCTGTGCTCGCACAGGTGGCGAACAACAAGCGCATCCAGCCGCTGCTCATCGGGCACCCCTCCCCCGACAGCTACGTCATCGACGCCTGGGCGCGGGGCCAGATCAAGCAGGAGCTGCTGAAGATCGGCTGGCCCGCCGAGGACCTCGCCGGGTACACCCCCGGCACCCCGCACGAGATCGATCTCGACGAGGACGGCTGGGCGATGCGGCCGTACCAGCGTCAGGCGGTCGACGCGTTCTCGAAGGACGGCTCAGGCGTGGTCGTGCTGCCGTGCGGCGCGGGCAAGACGATCGTCGGCGCCGGGGCGATGGCCGCGACCAGGACGACGACGCTGATCCTGGTGACCAACACCGTCTCCGCGCGGCAGTGGCGCGACGAGCTGCTCAAGCGCACCTCGCTCACTCCCGAGGAGATCGGCGAGTACTCCGGTCAGGCCAAGGAGGTCAAGCCGGTCACGATCGCGACGTACCAGATCCTCACGGCGAAGCGGAAGGGACAGTACGCGCACCTCTCGCTGCTCGACGAGATGGACTGGGGCCTCATCGTGTACGACGAGGTTCATCTGCTGCCTGCCCCGGTGTTCAAGCTGACCGCAGACCTGCAGGCGCGCCGCCGCATCGGCCTGACGGCGACGCTCGTGCGCGAGGACGGCCGGGAGGGTGATGTGTTCAGCCTGATCGGCCCGAAGCGGTTCGACGCGCCGTGGAAGCAGATCGAGGCGCAGGGGTTCATCTCCCCCGCGGCCTGCTACGAGGTCCGCGTCGACCTGCCGCCGAGCGACCGGCTCGAGTACGCCGCCGCCACCGACGACGAGCGCTACCGACTGGCGGCGTCGGCCCCGGCGAAGATCACCGCGGTGCGCGAGCTGATAGCGAAGCACCCCGGCGAGCGCATCCTGGTCATCGGGCAGTATCTGGATCAGCTCGAGAGCCTGTCGCAGGCGCTGAACGCGCCCCAGATCACCGGCGCGACTCCGATCGATGAGCGCGAGGAGCTCTACCGGCAGTTCCGTGAGGGCGAGATCTCCCTGCTGGTGGTGTCGAAGGTCGCGAACTTCTCGATCGACCTTCCCGAGGCATCCGTCGCGATCCAGGTGTCGGGCTCGTTCGGCTCGCGGCAGGAGGAGGCGCAGCGTCTGGGCCGGCTGCTGCGACCCAAGCAGTCGAACCACACCGCCAGCTTCTACACCCTCATCGCTCGCGACACGGTCGACCAGGACTACGCGCAGAATCGGCAGCGCTTCCTCGCCGAGCAGGGGTACAGCTACACGATCATGGATGCCGTGGACCTGGCGGCCTGAGCCACCGCACCGACCTCAGCGGCTCTCCGCGCCGGGCTTCACGCCGCAGCGCCAGCACGGCGCGGCAAGGTCGTCGAGCAGGGCCCCGCATTCGGGGCACACCTTCGACAGCCAGCAGGCGCTGTCGCCGCGCTGTTCATCGTCGACGTCGTCCATCAGGCGAGGCTACCCCCGCTGGGCGGCGGCGCCGGCGTTGCGGGCGAACCAGTCGAGGCAGAGGTCGGCAACGGCGTCCGGCGCATCGTCGACGATGAAGTGCGCGGCGCCGTCGACGAAAGCCAGGTCGAAGCGGTCGGCGTACCGATCGGAGCCACGACAGATGCGGCGGACCGTCTGCTCGGCGAACGGTCCGTCCTGACGACCGAACACCGCGAGCATCACGGTCGGCCCGACCGCGCCGGTCGACGACGTGGCGCCGTCGCGGTGGACGCGGCCCTGGCCTCCTGACCCCCGCGCCGAACACAATCAGCGCATGCAGGGGCGAAGTCACCATAATGGGGGCATGACTGATGCGCGAATCCTGGTCGTCGACGACGAGCCGAACATCCGCGACCTGCTCTCCCGAGGTCTCAGCTTCGCCGGGTTCACGGTGCGGACGGTGGCCAACGGGGCGGCCACCATCTCGGCCGTCCTCGAGGAGGAGCCCGACCTCATCATCCTCGACGTGATGCTGCCCGACATGAACGGCTTCAGCGTCACCAAGCGCCTGCGCGGCGCGGGCTTCACCGCGCCCATCCTCTTCCTCACCGCCAAGGATGACACGCAGGACAAGATCGAGGGCCTGAACTCGGGCGGCGACGACTACGTCACCAAGCCCTTCGCGCTCGACGAGATCGTCGCCCGTGCGCAGGCGATCCTGCGTCGCACGATGCAGACCGACGAGGAGTCGTTGATCCGCGCCGGTGAGCTGTCGATGGACCAGGACACCCACGACGTCTTCGTCGGCAAGGTGCCGATCGAGCTCAGCCCCACCGAGTTCAAGCTGCTGAAGTACCTCATGCTCAACCCGAACCGCGTGCTGTCGAAGGCGCAGATCCTCGACCACGTGTGGGAGTACGACTTCAATGGCGACGCGGGCATCGTGGAGAGCTACATCTCGTACCTGCGCCGCAAGATCGACCCGCACACCGAGGAATCGGTGATCCAGACCAAGCGCGGCTTCGGCTACATGCTCAAGGTCGGCAAGTCCGCGTAGCGGACCCCGGTCCGAGACCGTCATGGCAGGCGAGCCCGACTCCGTCACCAGGTGGTGGCGGCGGATCAGCCTGCGCGCGAAGGTCACCGGCGTCACCGTGGCCGTGCTCGCCCTCGGTCTGATGATCGCCGGCATCGGCACGGTGCCCATCCTGCGCGGCGCGATGGTCAACAACATCGACTCGCAGCTGCCGGCGCTCGCCACCACGGGTCAGGCGGAGCGCTTCTTCGACGTGTCGGCCGACGGCGGCGGGCTGCTGTTCGAACCGACCGAGGTCGCACCGCGCCCCACCGAGTTCATGGTCGCGTTCTACACGGCGAACGGCGAGTTCGTGGCCGAGGCCGGCGGTCAGGCATCCGGCCCTCGCCCCGAGTTCCCCGAGGTCTTCACCCTGCAGGACACCGTCGCGCAGGGCGACCAGGTGATCACCCTGAACGGCGACGACGGCGAGACGTACAGCGCGGTCGCCTCTGCGCAGTCGGCGCAGGAGCCTCAGGGCCTCACCTACGTGCAGATCGTCGCCCTGCCGCTCGACGAGGCCGACCGCATCGTGGCCACCTACGTCGCGGTGTACACCACGGTCGCCCTGGTCACCATCCTGCTCGCCGCGCTGCTCACCCGCGGACTCGTGACCCTGACCTTCCGCCGGCTGGGACACGTCGAGTCGACGGCCATGGCGATCGCCGCCGGCGATTTCAGCCAGCGCCTCACCGACCTCGAGCCGACCACCGAGGTGGGCCGGCTCAACTCGGCCATCAACACCATGCTCGATCGCGTCGACCGCTCCCTCGCGCAGCGCGACCGCACCGTGCAGAACATGCGGCGATTCATCGGCGACGCCAGTCACGAGCTGCGCACCCCGCTGGTGAGCGTGCGCGGCTATGCCGAGCTGTACCGGATGGGGGCGATCACCGGCGAGGAGGACACCGCGCGGGCGATGGAGCGCATCGAGAAGGAGGCGATCCGCATGGGCGTGCTCGTCGAGGATCTCCTGGCCCTCGCGCGCCTCGACGAGGAGCGCTCCAGGGAACTGCAGATCGAGCCGCTCGACCTGCGGCCCATCGCCCGGGATGCGGCCCTGGACCTGCGGGTGACCGCCCCCGGACGCACGATCACCGTCATCGACACCACGGCCGACGAACTCCCGGCGCCTCGGCTGCATGCGAAGGCGCCGATCAGCGCGCCGACCGCGCCGCCGACGAGCGTCGGGACGCCGCGTCCGGCGAACCCGCTGGCCCGCCTGCGGCGACGTCCGAAGACGGCGGCGCCCGTTCCCGAGATCGACTTCACCGAGGCGACCGATGCCCCGGTGCGCACGCCCCCCATCGTCCTCGGGGAGGACAACAAGGTGCGGCAGGTGATCACGAACCTGCTCGGCAACGCGCGCCGGTTCTCGCCCAGCGACAGCCCGATCGAGCTCGTCGTGGGGGCCGATCGACGCCGGGGCGTGGGCACCATCTCGATCGTCGACCACGGCGAGGGCATCCCGCCGCAGATCCGCGAGCAGATCTTCGAGCGGTTCTGGCGGGCCGACACCTCACGTGCGAGGGAGACCGGCGGGTCGGGCCTGGGGCTCGCGATCGTCGCGTCGATCATCGAATCGCTGCACGGCTCGGTCTCGGTCGAGGAGACTCCGGGCGGCGGAGCGACGTTCATCGTCGCGCTGCCGCTCGCCCCGAGCCGGTCCACTCCCGCGCATCTGCTGGAGGAGACGCAGCCGATCGAGCGCCTGGACCGCTGAGCATGAACCGCCCTGCACATCCGCGCCCCACGGTGACTTGTGCACGGATGCCGAGCAGCGGCGCCGTGGCGCATCGGGCATCCTCCTAGTCTCGAAACCCCATCGAGAGGAGACCCCATGTCCGTCTTCACCGTCGACACCGACGCCGTCCAGGCCGCCAACGGCGCCGCATACGCGACCATGGAACGGCTGCAGAGCGAGTCAGCCGCGCTCATGGCGCAGCTGAACCAGCTGCAGTCGTCGTGGACCGGCACCGCGGCCGCCGCGTTCCAGCAGTGCAGCGAGCAGTGGCGCGGAGCGCAGATGCACGTCGAGCAGGTGCTGGGATCGATCAGCGGAGCGCTCGGCTCGGCTGCGGCGCAGTATGCCGACGCCGACCAGTACTCGGCGAGCCTGTTCCGCTGATGCAGGCCTAGTCCACGCACGCAGAATGCCCCCTGCCGGAGGCAGGGGGCATTCGAAGCAGTGCTTCAGATCCTCGGGATCAGAAGTCCATGCCGCCCGACGGGTCAGCCGGCATGGCCGGAGCCTTCTCGGGCTTGTCGGCGACGACGACCTCGGTGGTCAGGAACAGGCCGGCGATCGACGCCGCGTTCTGCAGCGCCGAGCGGGTGACCTTGGCCGGGTCGATGATGCCCTGTGCGAACATGTCGCCGTACTCTCCGGTGGCCGCGTTCAGACCGTGGCCGGCGGGGAGCTCGGAGACCTTGTGCGACACGACGCCCGGCTCGAGGCCGGCGTTGATCGCGATCTGCTTCAGCGGAGCGCCGGTCGCGACGCGGACGATGTTCGCACCGGTCGCCTCGTCGCCCTCGAGGTCGAGGGTGTCGAGCACCTTGGCCGACTGCAGCAGCGCGACGCCACCACCGGCGACGATGCCCTCCTCGACGGCTGCCTTCGCGTTACGGACGGCGTCCTCGATGCGGTGCTTGCGCTCCTTGAGCTCGACCTCGGTCGCGGCGCCCGCCTTGATGACGGCGACGCCACCGGCCAGCTTCGCGAGGCGCTCCTGCAGCTTCTCACGGTCGTAGTCGCTGTCGGTGTTCTCGATCTCGCGACGGATCTGGGTGACGCGGCCCTCGATGGCGGACTGCTCGCCCGCACCCTCGACGATCGTGGTCTCGTCCTTGGTGACGATGACCTTGCGTGCACGGCCGAGCAGGTCGAGCGTGGTGTTCTCGAGCTTGAGGCCGACCTCTTCGGTGATGACCTGGCCGCCGGTCAGGATCGCGATGTCCTGCAGCTGGGCCTTGCGACGGTCACCGAAGCCGGGCGCCTTGACGGCCACCGACTTGAAGATGCCGCGGATCTTGTTGAGCACGAGCGTCGCGAGAGCCTCGCCCTCGACGTCCTCGGCGATGATGACGAGCTCCTTGCCGTCCTGGATCACCTTGTCGACGACCGGCAGCAGGTCCTTGATGTTGCCGATCTTCTGGTTGGCGATGAGGATGTACGGGTCCTCGAAGACAGCCTCCTGGCGCTCCGGGTCCGTCACGAAGTAGGGGTTCAGGTAGCCCTTGTCGAAGCGCATGCCCTCGGTGAGCTCGAGCTCGGTGCCGAAGGTCTGCGACTCCTCGACGGTGACGACGCCCTCCTTGCCGACCTTGTCGATGGCCTCGGCGATGAGCTCGCCGATGGCGGGGTCAGCGGCCGAGATCGACGCGGTGGCGGCGATCTGCTCCTTGGACTCGATCTCCTTGGCGCTCTTCAGCAGGTCCTCGGTGATGGCGGCGACGGCCTTCTCGATGCCGCGCTTGAGCGAGATGGGGTCGGCGCCGGCTGCGACGTTGCGCAGACCCTCGCGGACCAGGGCCTGAGCGAGGACGGTCGCGGTGGTGGTTCCGTCACCGGCGACGTCGTCGGTCTTCTTGGCGACCTCCTTGACAAGCTCCGCACCGATCTTCTCGTACGGGTCGTCGAGCTCGATCTCCTTGGCGATCGACACGCCGTCGTTCGTGATCGTGGGAGCGCCCCACTTCTTCTCGAGCACGACGTTGCGACCACGCGGGCCGAGGGTCACCTTGACGGCGTCGGCCAGGGTGTTCAGGCCGCGCTCGAGGCCACGACGGGCCTCCTCATCGAAAGCGATGATCTTTGCCATGAGTCTTTCGTCCCTCCCGGACGTAGGCGATGGGGTATTAGCACTCCAACTGTTCGAGTGCTAACACCAGTCTGGCACTCGACCCATGAGAGTGCAAGCTGCGCGTCCGGACGGACGGACCGCGCGTCAGGGCGCGGGCGTCTCCGCGGCGGGGTCGGACGTCGCCTCATCCACGCCGATCACGACCGTGAGCTGCGGTCGCTCGGAGTCGTTCATCGCGGCGTAGAAATCGCTCTGCTGCACATCGACTCCGCCCAGCACGTCGGCGAGTCCGAGGGCGGCCCCCTCGTCGGCATCCTCGACGTAGAACACGGTCGTCTTCGAGAACTCCTGCGACGCGCCGTCGCTACCGAACACGTCGTCGGTCGACCATCCCTCGGCGAGCAGCTTCTCGCGCACCTCCGCGACCCGACCCTTCTCCGACGTGGCGTTGAGGATCAGCACGCGATACGACGTGTCGACCTGGGCGACGACACCGGGCTGGGTCGCCACCGGGGCCGCCTCGTCTCCGCCGAACAGCGAGATGCGATCCATCATCACCAGCGACACGAAGATCCCGCAGACGATGAGCACGAGCGCGACGGCGGCCGACCACAGCAGCACGACGAGACCGTTCATCCCCGGCTGCTCGGCGCGGTGCGCGCCGACGCGTCCGGTGGCGCGCGGAACGTCGTCGAATCGATCGCGGGAGAGCTTCTGCACCCCTCGATGCTAGCGGGCGGTCGCCGAGAGTCCACACGGAGCGGAGCGCGCCGCAGGGGCCTGCAGGACGGCGTCGTCAGCCGACGAAACCTCGCATGCGCGCGGTGCGCTGCACCGCCCGCGAGTCACGCAGCCGGCGCAGTCGGCGCACGAGCAGCGGGTCGAACTCCAGCGCCGCCTCCGTCTCGATCAGCCGACCGAGGAGCTGGTAGTAGCGCGCCGGACTCATGCCCAGCTGCGCGCGGATGATCTCCTGCTTCATGCCGCCGTGGCGCGGCCAGGCCGCTTCCAGCGTCAGAATCGCGCGATCGCGATCGGATAGTCCACCGAGCATGCGCTCAGGCTACGCGGCATCCGGTCCGATCCGCGGATGCCACTCCCACCAGCGCCCGAGCGGGTCGGCGTCAGCGACCACGCGTGCGTCGAGAGCGACCGCGAAGCCACGGAACGCGGCGGGATCGATCGCCGGCCGCCAGGCGTCGTGCAGCGCGGGGGGATCGATCGTGACCCAGTGCGCGTCCAGCGCGCGGATGCGCTCGATCAGCTCCAGACGGCGCGGTCGGGGCAGGTAGACGAGCACGCCGGGTGTGGTGATGACCAGCTTCGCTCCCGCAGGAGCTTGGGCGACCACCGCCTCGAGCTGCTCGACCGCGTCGCCGGCGCGCAGCATCGGCGGGTCGGCCGCGACGATCGCCATGGCCGCGGCGATCCGCTCGCTGCGCTCGTGCTCCCCCGGCCAGATGAGCGACTCGAGCCAGGTGCGATCGGCGGGCGAGCGCACGTCGATCGGGTCGAGGTCGATGCCCGCACGCCAGGTCACCTCCGGCACACGCAGCTCGGGCAGCCCGCCCGACACGGCGCTGCGCAGGCGCACGGCCGACGGCCCGTCCGACGGGTCGAGGAGACGTCGGGCGCGGCCGTCCGCGCCGTCGATCCGGAACGAGTACCGGTCGGGATACAGGCACAGGCCCGCCGCGGCGCCCAGCTCGAGCAGCGCGATCGGCCCTTCGATCAGGCTCAGCGCCGGCAGCAGCGCGGCCAGCCGGAGCGGCTCGTTGATCTGCACGCCGCGACGCGCGCATTCCGTCACCAGTTCGTCGGCGTGCGCGAGCACGAAGTCGCGCCATGGCCGGTAGCCGCCCACGGGCGCACCGAGCAGTCGCGACACGGCGAACACCAGCGGAGGCTGCCGCTGCTGCGGCGTCAGCCGCTCGAGCACGCCCTGCACGGCGGCATCCGTCGCGACCCCCGTTGCCCACTCGACGTACACGTCGCTGCGTCCTGGCGCCTCCGCGCGGGCGAACCGGTCGTAGCGCTCGGCGACAGCATCCGTCATTCCGCCATTGTCCCAGCGTTCAGCCCGCGCCGGTCGAGCACCCCACGGCCCGCGCGGGTCGCAGAAGCGAGAGAATGGATGCATGGGTTACAGCGTGAACAAGACGGATGCAGAGTGGCGCGCCGAGCTCGGCGACGATCAGTACGCGGTGCTGCGCACAGCGGCGACGGAACGCCCCTGGACGGGAGAGCTGCTCGATGAGGAGCGCGCCGGGCTCTACACCTGCGGCGCGTGCGATGCGGAGCTGTTCCGCAGCGGCACGAAGTTCGACTCGGGCTGCGGGTGGCCGAGCTTCTACGAGTCGGTGCGCCCCGAGGCCGTGGAGCTCATCGAGGACACCTCGCTCGGCATGGTGCGCACCGAGGTGCGCTGCGCGGCGTGCGGGTCGCACCTCGGCCACGTCTTCCCCGACGGGTTCGGAACCCCCACCGGCGACCGCTACTGCATGAACTCCGTGGCGCTGTCGTTCACCCCCGACCCCTCGTGAGCGCGCTCGACGCCGTCCGGCGCCGAGCGTCGTGGTCGCGCGTGACCGATGATGCCCCGACCCGCGAGCAGCTGCTGCCGCTGGTCGAAGCGGCAGGGCGCGTGGCGGACCACTCGTCGCTGCGCCCCTGGCGGCTGATCGAGCTGCGCGGCGATGACCGCCTGACGCTGGGCGCCGCACTGGCGAAGGCCGACGGAGACGACAAGCCCTCCACGAAGCCGATGCGCGCCCCGCTGCTGCTCGCCGTCGTCGCCTCGTACCGCAAAAGCGACAAGGTGCCGCGCTGGGAGCAGGAGGCGGTGGCCTCGGGCGTCGCGCACACCCTCAGCCTTCTGCTGGACGAGGCGGGGTGGGGCGTCATCTGGCGCACCGGCGGTCTGACCCGCACGAAGGCCGTCGCCGAGGCGCACGGCCTGAAGAAGAACGAAGAGCTGCTGGGCTGGCTCTACGTCGGCGGCAAGCCCGACGGCAAGCAGCCCGGTCGTCGTAAGCCGGTGGACGCCGACGCCCTGCTCGGGGCCATGCCGGCGGCATCGACGAAGGACGACGCCCCGGCGAAGGGCGATGCCCTGAAGAAGGCCAGCGCTCCGAAGAAGAAGAAGAAGGACAGGGCGTCGAAGCGCGGGTCGCGCTGACTCAGCGCCGCCGTGGCACGGCGGCGACCACCGATGCCGCCGCGACCACGATCATCGCGGCGAGCTGCCACGTCGCCGGGCCGCGGTCGACCGGCCAGACGACATCGATCACCACCGACGTCACCAGCTGTCCGAGCACGCTGCCGAGCCCGAGCAGCAGCACGCCGGTGTACGGCACCAGCCAGGCGCCGAGCAGGATGTAGGCGAAGCCGAGCAGGCCGCCCAGGTACAGCCACGGCTCGGCCGGGAGCGCGCCGGGCATCCCCCTGGTCGAGACGCTGACCGCGGCACCCGCCAGCAGCACCACGGTGCCGGCGACGAAGCTCATCAGCGTGGCCGCGAGGGGCGACGCGACCCGGCGGGCGAGGCGACCGTTCGCCGCAGCCTGCCACGCGATGCCCGCACCCGCCGCGAACGGGAGCAGCAGCAGCCACAGCGGCGCGGTCGCGAGCACGTCTCCGCCCAGCGAGATGCCGACGGCGGCGAGCGCGAGCGCACCGCCGATCACGCGCCCCGGCGTGACGGCGACGATCCCCGAGGGGCCGACGCCGATGCGGTCCAGCAGCAGGCCGTGCAGCGTCTGGCCCGCCACCACGCCGACGGTGAACAGCGACACTCCCAGCACACCGGCGACGAGTCCCTGCGTGGTGACGGTCAGAGCACCGCACGTGCCGCCGAGAAGCATCCAGAACGGGATGGTGCGGGAGCGGATGCCCGTCAGCAGCCGCCCGAGGCCCGCTCGCCCGGATGGCAGCGCGAGTACCACCACGACGAGGAGACCGAGCCCCACCGCGAAGGAGATGAGACCGGCGACGATGCCGTCGTCGATGCGCACGCCGAGGACGCCGTTGATCCGGGCCTGGATGGCGGTCATCGAGCCGATCGCGACAGCGCCGCCGAGGGCGATCCAGGCGGGCAGCGGGCGAGGGGACGTCACTCGCTTCAGACTACCGGGCCGGGCTCAGCTCGTCGCTCGCGCGGGGGTCTGCACCGCGTCGCCGCTCGCCGATACTCTGTGGGCATGTGCGCGAGCTACGGACTGGATCCCCGTTTCACCGACGCCGAGGGGCTGGCCGACGCCGACGAGGCCGTGCTCGACGGACTGCGCTCGTGGGCGCAGCACAACGCGGGCGAGACTCTGCGACCGACGGGGAGGAACCTGCGGAACCTGAATCCCGTGGTCACCGCGACCGACGGCGCGGCCGCCCTCGAAGCCGCCTGGTGGGGATTCCTCGTCGATGGACAGCCGGCGAGGTTCCCGTCGATCAACACCCGCTCCGAGCGCCTGCAGGACCGACCAGGTGCGCTGCGTACGCGCGGCCTCGTCCCGGCGACAGGCTGGTACGAGATGCAGAAGCCCGAGCGGATCTGGCACGAGTTCGGTCTGGGCCGGGGAGTGCTGTTCTCGATGGCCGCGGTCACCCAGCGCGGCCGCACCCCTGACGGCGACGGGGTGACCTGCTACTCGATCGTGATGCGTCCCGCTCCCCCGCACCTGGCGGACATCCACGACCGGATGCCGGTGCTGATCCCCACGGCGTTCGCCGACGACTGGCTGCATGGCGACCCCACCCGCGATCTCATCGACGAGGCGCTGCTCGCGGCCGCCGGTCTCGACGAGCGGGTCGCCGCCGTGCCGCGCGGCGACGACAGGGGCGCGCAGACCCTCTTCTGATGCGGACGAGGCACGCGCCCCTCGCGGGTGCACGTGCCTCGTGTGTGGAGCCGACTACGGGACTCGAACCCGTAACCCCCGTATTACAAGTACGGTGCGCTACCAATTGCGCCAAGTCGGCGAGCCGCCATCCAGCATAGCGACGGCAGGCGGGTCGCCCGCGCTGTCGAGCAGATCAGGAGGCGGGCGTCGTGGTCGGGGTGGGGGTCGGGGTCGGCTTCGTGGCGCCGAAGTACTCGTCGCTCGCGATGGTGAGCACGAACTGCGAGAACTCGGCGGGGTCGTTCAGAGCCCCGACATAGGACTTGCCGCCGACGAGGATCAGCGCCTCGTTGTTCAGCTTCATGTCGTCGGTGCCCGGCAGCGGGCCCTCGAGAGCCCGATCGGTGGCGGCCTTCGCCCACGACACGAAATCCTGCTTCTCGATGCACGAGCGCACCTTCTTGGCATCCGACACACCGACCGCGACAGCCAGGTCAGCCAGATCGGCGTCGCTGCGACCGTCGCTGTCAGGCTCCGGCTGACCGGTGAGCAGCTCGTGGTTGTAGTCGTAGAAGCTGTTCGGCGCGTAGCTGGCGACGCACGCGGCCGCGGCGGCCGCACGCAGCGAGTACTTCGTCCCGTTGGAGCTGGCGGTGAGCAGGGCGACCGGGTGGTAGGTCACGGTGACGGCCCCCTCCGAGATCCAGCCGGCGAGCTGACGCGCGTTCGCACGCTCGAACTCCGCAGCTCCCGCCGAGAGATAGTCGACGTAGATGTGGATCTCGGTGGGCTTGGCTCCCGCGGTGGCGGACGGATCCGGTGCCGGGGTCGCGCTCTCACCCGTCTCCGCCGCGCTCTCCGTCGGCGCCGGTGTCGCTCCCGGTGCGGACGGCGCCGCAGAGACCTCGGTCACCGTGACGCCGTCGTCGGACATCCCGCTGGGGCTGAGCTGCGGCTTCGAGATCGACGAGCTGACGGCGTAGGCCACGGCGGCGCCGATCGAGCCGACCGCGAGGATCGCGACGAGACCGATGATGAGCCGCCGCATCAGTCGTGCCCGAGACTGCTGGGCGTGCACCAACTGTGCCTTCTCCCGCACCGCTTCGCGCGAATGGCGAGCGACGGGGACGTTCGGCGTTTCGTCGCTCGACATCGTTCCTCTTGAAGATCGGGTGGGAAGGGTGATCCCGCGGCCGCGGAGACTGCGGCGCCGGGTTCGATGCTAACCAGGCAGCCTGAGAAATACCCAGACGCGCTCGGTCGTGCCATACTGATCCCGACCCGATGGCGGGTCACGGCGGGCAGCGTCCGCCGCTTCCATCACAACGGATCGTCCGGCACGTACCTGCCGGTGAAGGAGAAACCATGGCCACCGTTACGTTCGACGACGCCACCCGCCTGTACCCCGGCGGCACTCGCCCCGCGGTCGACAAGCTGAACATCGAGATCGCCGACGGCGAGTTCCTCGTCCTCGTCGGCCCGTCCGGCTGCGGAAAGTCGACATCGCTGCGCATGCTCGCCGGCCTCGAAGAGGTCAACGGCGGCCGCATCCTGATCGGCGACCGCGACGTCACCGACGTGCCGCCGAAGGACCGCGACATCGCGATGGTCTTCCAGAACTACGCGCTGTACCCGCACATGACCGTGGCCGAGAACATGGGCTTCGCGCTGAAGATCGCCGGCATCGGCAAGGAGGAGCGCGCGAGCCGCGTGCTCGAGGCCGCCAAGCTCCTCGACCTCGAGGAGTACCTGAACCGCAAGCCGAAGGCCCTCTCGGGTGGTCAGCGTCAGCGCGTCGCCATGGGCCGCGCGATCGTGCGCCAACCGCAGGTGTTCCTCATGGACGAGCCGCTGTCGAACCTCGACGCCAAGCTGCGCGTGCAGACGCGCACCCAGATCGCGTCGCTGCAGCGCCGGCTCGGCGTCACCACGGTCTACGTCACGCACGACCAGACCGAGGCCCTGACGATGGGCGACCGCATCGCGGTGCTCAAGGACGGCATCCTGCAGCAGGTCGGCACCCCGCGCGACCTGTACGAGCGGCCGAACAACGTCTTCGTGGCCGGCTTCATCGGCTCGCCGGCGATGAATCTGTTCTCGGCTGACCTCGCCGAGGGCGGCGTGCGCTTCGGCACCGAGATCGTGCCGCTCGACCGCGACACCGTCGGGCGCGCCACCGGCAGCCAGGT
Source organism: Microbacterium sp. NPDC077391 (assembly GCF_040686955.1). Lineage (NCBI taxonomy): Bacteria > Bacillati > Actinomycetota > Actinomycetes > Micrococcales > Microbacteriaceae > Microbacterium > Microbacterium sp. NPDC077391. The sequence continues at coordinate 273,324 of NZ_JBFBMI010000004.1, read as the reverse complement.
CACCGTGGGTGTGCGCCCGGAGGACATCACCGTCGGTCCCGCCGACGGGAAGGGCCTCTCGGTCGTCGTCGACCTCGTCGAGGAGCTCGGCGCCGACGGCTACCTGTACGGCCACACCGAGATCAACGGCAAGCGCACCGACATCGTCGCCCGCGTGGACGGCCGCAGCCACCCCAACGCCGGCGAGACGGTCACGCTGGCGGCCAACGCCGGCCACGTGCACGCGTTCGACATCGAGTCGGGCGAGCGCCTCAACGACAAGCCGGTCGTCTCGGCCTGACGAATCAGCACACGCGGCGCGGGCAGACCTGTCGGTCTCCCGCGCCGCGGTGTTTTCCGGAGGAAACATGCAGGAGTCGCTGCGCATCACCGCCAGCTCGATCGATCCGGGGCTGCTGAGCCTGCCGTGGTCGACCCCGCTCGGCAAGTGGCCGTCCGAGCACATCGTGTCGCTGCCGAAGGGGCTCTCACGCCACCTCGTGCGCTTCGCGGATCTGTCGGGACGCGTCGTCGCGGTCAAGGAGACCACGGCGGAGATGGCGCAGCGCGAGTACGACATGCTCGGCAACCTCGGCCGCCTCGATGTGCCCTGTGTCAGCCGGGTCGCGGTGATCGCCGGACGCACGGATGATGACGGCAGGGCGCTGCCCGCCGCGCTCGTCACCTCGCATCTGCGCTTCTCGATGCCCTATCGCGCGCTGTTCACCCAGGTGCTGCGTCCGGACACCGCCACCCGCCTGGTCGACGCGCTCGCCCTGCTGCTCGTGCGGCTGCACAACGTGGGGTTCTACTGGGGAGACGTCTCCCTGTCGAACACCCTGTTCCGGCGCGACGCCGGCGCGTTCGCCGCATATCTGGTGGATGCCGAGACAGGTGAACTGCACGAGGAGGGACTGACCGACGGTCAGCGCGCATACGACCTCGACCTCGCGCGCACGAACATCGCCGGAGAGATCATGGACCTCGCCGCCGGCGGCCGTCTGGAGCGCGGTGTGGATGCTCTCGAGATCGCCGACGGCATTGTCTCGTCGTATCGGTCGCTGTGGGCGGCGCTCACCGACGAGGAGACGTTCTCGACCGGGGAGACCTGGCGCATCACCGAGCGCGTCGAGAAGCTCAATGCACTCGGCTTCGACATCGACGAGATGTCGATGGAGACCACCGCCGACGGCACGACCGTGCGCATCCAGCCGAAGGTCGTCGACGCCGGGCACCATCAGCGACGGCTGATCCGCCTCACCGGTCTCGACGTGGAGGAGAACCAGGCCCGTCGGCTGCTCAACGACCTCGACGAGTTCCGGGTGCGCTCGACCAAGGCATGGACCGAAGAGGAGATGTACGCGCACGAATGGCTGACCCGCGTGTTCGAGCCGGTCGTGCGCGCCATCCCCTACGACCTGCGCGCCAAGCTCGAGCCCGCCGAGGTGTATCACCAGGTGCTCGAGCACCGCTGGTACCTGTCGCAGGCGCAGTCGCGGTCGGTGCCGCTCGCCGAGGTGCTCACGAGCTACATCAACGACGTGCTGCGGCACCGTCGCGACGAAGCGACCATCATGGGACCGCCCACCGAATCGTTGAGCGTTCCGGTCGAAACCGGTTCGGTCGAGGTGTCAGACGACACCGCCGCGATCGACTGGCGCGACCTCGTCTAGCGCTAGTAGCCGACCGCGAAGCGGTCGTTGCGATGCTTGGGCTGCTCGATCTCGTCGACGACGGCGATCGCGAAGTCCGCGCCCGAGATGGTGGAGTTCCCGTCGGCATCCCGAACCAGCACGTCGCCGCCGTCCCGGTAGCGGCCGGTGCGCTCGCCTTCTACCCAGGGACCGAACACCTCGGCGGGATGGATGAAGAACCACTCCAGGTCATCGGTCTGCTGCAGCAGCTCGAGCGAGTCGATGCCCACCTGCGCCTCGTGCTTGTACTCCTCGGGGAAGCCCTGGTCGAACAGGCGCGGTCCGCCCGGGGCGACCAGGCTGCCGCCTGCTCCGCCGACGACGCCGAGGCGGCTCGGGGTGCCGGCGAGCCTCTTGATCAGGCCCCGCAGCGCCCCGATGACCTCGTTCTCCATATCGCCGCGCGGTGAGAGCGCAGAGACGACGGCGTCAGCACCGTCGAAGACATCCCCGAGGGCGTCGAGGTCGAGCACCGAGCCCTGCACGTACTGCGCGCCGTCGAGCGGGGCGTCCGGCGCCTGACGGGAGATCACCGTCATCTCGTGCCCTCGGCTCACCGCCTCGCGGGCGATGTGCGATCCGGCGTAGCCGGTTCCTCCGATGACGACGATGCGGGACATCCGTGTTCCTTCCGATGCTCGAACGGGTTCACCGAGTACAAGTCGCGCGGGTGCGCGTCCTATTCCGCGGCGGCTCGGACGGTCGACACCTGGTACAGCGCGACGGACGCCGCGATGCCGGCGTTCAGCGACTCGGTCGCCGACGAGATCGGGATCGACACGATCTGATCGCAGGTCTCGGTGACCAGGCGCGAGAGTCCCTTGCCCTCCGAGCCGACCACGATCACGACGGGACGATCGGCGAGCTCCAGCGCGGGAAGCGCGACATCTCCCCCGCCGTCGAGACCGAGCACGAACACGCCCTGCTTCTTGAACTCCTTCAGCAGCGTGGTGAGGTTCGCGGCCAGAGCGACGGGCAGGCGTGCAGCCGCCCCGGCGCTGGTCTTCCACGCCGCGCTGTTCACGCTCGCCGAGCGGCGCTGCGGCAGGATGATGCCGTGACCGCCGAACGCTGCGGTGGAGCGGATGATCGCGCCGAGATTGCGCGGATCGGTGATGCCGTCGAGGGCCACGAACAGCGGCATCTCACCGCGATCGATGACCTGCTCGAGCAGATCCTGCGGGTGCGCGTACTCGTACGGCGGCACCTTCAGTGCGACGCCCTGGTGCACTCCGTCGAACCCGGCCATGCGGTCGAGCTCCTGGCGGGTGACCTCGAGCACGGGGATCTCGCGGTTCCGCGCGATCGAGAGCATCTCCTTGACGCGATCGTCCATCTCGACGCGCTGGGCGATGTAGAACGTCGTCGCGGGGATCTTCGTCCGCAGGGCCTCGAGCACCGAGTTGCGACCGGTGACGGTCTCGGTGTCATCGGTCGCCTTGCTGCGCGACTGACGGTTCATGTCACGGCTCTGCGGCTTCTGCCCGCCCGCCTTGCCCTTGCCGCCGGCGGCGGCGAAGCGCTCCTGGGCGGCCTTGCGCTTGCCGGCGACGTGCCAGCTGCGGTCCTCGGCCTTGGGCGTGGGACCACGACCCTCGAGCGCCTTGCGGCCGAGACCGCCGGTGCCCTTGGTGGCACCCTTCTTCTTGCTGTTGCCCGCTCCGGGGCGGCCAGGCTTAGCCATCGATACTCCAATGCGTTCCGTCCGGAGTGTCCTCCAGAGTGATTCCTGCCGCGGCGATCGCATCACGGATGCGATCGGCCGAGGCCCAGTCCTTCTCCGCGCGCGCCTGCGCGCGCTGGGTGATCATCGTCTTCACGAGCGTGTCCAGGGCGGATGCCTCGGCCCGGTCCGTGGTGTCGGTGTCCCACTCTCGTGCGAGCGGGTCGACGCCGATGATGCCCGCCATCTCGCGCACCTGCAGCGCCGCGAGCTGCGCGTCGGCGCCGCGGCCGGCATCGAGCATGCTGTTGCCCGCCCGCACGGTCTCGTGCAGCACGGCGAGCGCCTGCGGGACGCCGAGGTCGTCGTCCATCGCGGCCGCGAAGGCGGCCGGCAGGGCGGAGCTCGGCTCCGCTCCCGTCGACGGCGGTTCCGCCGTCGCGAGCCCGGCGGGCCGTCGCGCGGCGCGCTCGAGGAACGACCGGATGCGTCCGAGCGCGGAATCGGCTTCCGCGAACGACGACTCGGTCAGATCCAGGCTCGAGCGGTAGTGCGCGGCGGCGAGGGCGTAGCGCACGACGAGCGGGTGCTGAGCGGAGAGCACATCGGCGGCGAGGGTGAAGTTGCCCAGCGACTTCGACATCTTCTGACCGCCCACCGTGACGAGTCCGTTGTGCACCCAGTACCGCGCGAAGCCGTCACCGGCCGCGGTCGACTGCGCGAGCTCGTTCTCGTGGTGCGGGAAGCGCAGGTCGAGCCCACCGCCATGGATGTCGAACTCCGCGCCGAGGTAGCGCTTCGACATCGCCGAGCACTCGATGTGCCAGCCGGGGCGGCCGCGTCCCCACGGTGAATCCCACACGGCATCCGCCTGCTCGTCGCTCTTCGCGCCCTTCCACAGCGCGAAGTCCTGCGGGCTCCGCTTGCCGCGCGGGTCGGCGTCCGCCGCCGCCTCCATGGCATCCACCGACTGACGGGTGAGTGAGCCGTATTCGGACCACGAGCGCACGTCGAAGTAGACGTCGCCCGAGTCGTCCGCTGCGGCGTAGGCGTGTCCGCGCCCGATGAGGGCGGCGATCAGGTCGTGCATCTGCGGGATGAACCCCGTCGCGCGCGGCTCGTAGGTGGGCGGCAGGATGCCGACAGCGGAATACGCCTGCGAGAACTCCTGCTCCATGCGGTACGCGAGCGCCCACCACGGCTCGGTCTCGGTCGCGTTGGCGAGCACCTTGTCATCGATGTCGGTGACGTTGCGCACGAACGTCACCCGCCCGTATCGGTGCTCGAGCCAGCGACGCAGCAGGTCGAAACTCAGAGCGGCGCGCACGTGCCCGATGTGCGGGCCGGACTGCACGGTGGGACCGCAGACGTACATCGTCACGTTCGAGGCATCGAGCGGGGCGAAGTCGCGCAGCTGCTGCGCGCGAGTGTCGTACAGGCGGATCGTCACTGCACAAGACTACCGGGGCGACGCGTCGCGCACCTGGGCGTGGGCCCGCCGTCAGATCCGGTGCACGAGCGCCACCGCGGTCACGGAGATGCCCTCGCCGCGCCCGGGGAACCCGAGCCCGTCGGTGGTGGTCGCCGAGACGGTGACCGTGGCACCGCCCAGAGCTGATGAGAGCACCCGCTCGGCCTCGGCACGGCGGGTGCTGAACCGCGGCCTGTTGCCCTGGAACTGCACCGACACGTTGCCGATCGCGAAACCGGCCTCGGCGAGCATCGCCGCGGTGCGGGCGAGGAAGAAGTCGGCGTGCGCACCGGCGTACTCCGGCCGGGCGGTGCCGAAGTGCTGGCCGATGTCGCCGAGTCCGGCCGCACCGAGCAGCGCGTCGACCATGGCGTGCGCCACGGCATCCCCGTCGGAGTGACCGGACAGCGGCTGCTCGCCGGGCCATTCGAGCCCCGCCAGCCACAGGTTCCCGTCGCCGCCGAACGCGTGCACATCGGTGCCGACGCCGATGCGGGGCAGCACGGGCGCGACCGGCGTCGGCCCTCCCACGAGCATCCGCGCGCGCTCCAGATCCGCCGGGGTGGTGATCTTGAACGCGCGCTCGGATCCCGGGATGCTGCGTACGGTTCCGCCTGCCGCCGCGAACAGCGCCGCGTCGTCGGTGTGCTCGTCCCCCGCCCGGGCGGCGCGCTCGTAGGCGGCCAGGAGCGGCTGACGAGGGAAGCCCTGCGGGGTCTGTGCGGCTGCGAGCAGCGATCGGTCGACGGGGCCGACGACCTCGCCGCCCGACACCTGCTTGAGCGTGTCGACCACGGGGAGGGCCGGGATGACCCCGACCTCCGAAGTCACCGCCCCAGCGACGGCGTCGATCTGGGAGGCGGGGGTGAGCGCACGGGCGGCGTCGTGCACGAGCACCACCTCGATCTCGGGGTGGAGGGCCGCGAGGCCCGCTGCCACCGACTCCTGGCGTGTCTCGCCGCCGACGACGACGGATGCCCGCCGGCCACGATCCCGATCCGCGTCGAGCAGCGCGTCGGCAGCTGCCTGCTCGAAACCGGCCGGGGCCACGACGACGACCTGCATCGGGGCCGCGGCGAAGACGCCGTCCAGCGCGTGCCGCAGCACGGTGCGGCCGTCGATGTCGACGAGCGCCTTGGGCGCTCCGGCGCCGAGCCTGGTGCCGGAGCCGGCGGCGACGACGATGATCGCTGTGGTGGAGGTCGGGAGCGCAGTCACCTTCTCACGCTATCGCGCACCGCAGACGCGAAGAGGGCGGATGCCTCAGCATCCGCCCTCTTCGAACTCCAGTCGTCGACGCACCGGTCAGGAGGCGAGCACCTCGTCGAGCAGGGCGCCGGCCTTGTCCTCGTCGATCTTCTCGGCCAGAGCGAGCTCCGACACGAGGATCTGACGGGCCTTGGCGAGCATGCGCTTCTCGCCCGCGGAGAGACCGCGGTCCTGATCGCGGCGCCACAGGTCGCGCACGACCTCGCTCACCTTGATCACGTCACCGGAGGCGAGCTTCTCCAGGTTCGCCTTGTAGCGGCGCGACCAGTTGGTGGGCTCTTCCGTGAACGGGGCGCGCAGCACCTCGAAGACGTTCTCGAGACCCTCCTTGCCGATCACGTCGCGAACGCCGACCAGGTCGACATTCTCGGCAGGAACCTCGATGATGAGATCACCCTGCGTGACGTTGAGCTTCAGGTACTTCTTGGTCTCCCCCTTGATCACGCGGTCCTTGACCTCGATGATCGTCGCGGCTCCGTGGTGCGGATAGACGACGGTTTCGCCAACCTCAAAAAGCATAAAAACGTGTCCTTTCGGCAATCTCCAGCATACCACAGCCGTTATGCAGTAAGGTTCGCGCCGGCCGGATCGAGAGCGGGTCCGGTCGTCGCCGCGCACGCCCGACCCACTACACTTGTGCAGGACACCCGTCGCACCTCAGGAGGATCCGTGAACTCGCGCTCTGCTGCGTCCATCGCTCCGCGTCTCGTCGCCGTCATCGCCCTGGGCTCGGCGCTCGCGCTCGGCACGACCGGATGCACCTTCATCACGCACCAGGCGACCACGAACCCCTACCCCGCATCCGATGGCGTGCCCTTCGACGAAACCGGCGGCGACGTCGTCGCGCGCAACGTCTTCGTGGTCACCACCGAGGACGGCGAAGTGGGCAACCTCGTCGGGGCGTTCATCAACGAGGGCTCGAAGACCAGCACGGTCGACATCGACGTGGCGGGCGAGCAGCTCACCCTGCGCGTGCCCGGCGAGGACCTCGTCAGCCTCGGCGCCGACAAGATGCCGCTGCGCATCGAGAACCTCGACGTCAAGCCCGGCGCGACCGTGGAGGTGCTCATCGTCTCCGGCGACGGCGAGGCCACCCCGGCACAGGTGCCCGTGCTCGACGGCTCGCTGCCCCAGTACGCAGACCTCGTGCCGGCCGCGGAGCCCCTCGACGCCGCATCCTGACTCCCGCGGCGACAGCCGCGACAGAGAAGAGGTCGGTTCCGTTCGGAGCCGACCTCTTCTGCGTTCCTCGGCGGATCAGCCTTCGAAGCGATAGCCGAGGCCGCGCACGGTGACGAGCATGACCGGGTCGCCCGGGTTCTGCTCGATGCGCGAGCGGATGCGCTTGATGTGCACATCCAGGGTCTTCGTGTCGCCGAAGTAGTCGCTGCCCCAGACGCGGTCGATGAGCTGACCGCGCGTGAGCACCCGGCCCGCGTTGCGCATGAGCACCTCGAGCAGCTCGAACTCCTTCAGCGGCATGTTGATCTCCGCCCCGTCGACGGCGACCGTGTGCCTGTCGATGTCGAGCGTGACCCTGCCGCCCACCAGCACGCGCTCGTCGAGCTCCGCCTCGACCTGCACGACGCGACGCAGCACGGCGCGCATGCGCGCCAGCAGCTCGCGTGACGAGTACGGCTTGGTGATGTAGTCGTCCGCACCGAGCTCGAGCCCCACGACGATGTCGACCTCGGAGTCCTTCGCGGTCAGCATGATGATCGGCACGCGCGAGCTCTGCCGCACCTGACGGCACACCTCGGTGCCCGCCATGCCGGGGAGCATGAGGTCGAGCAGGATGATGTCGGCGCCGCGCTCGCGGAACGCGGCGAGCGCGCCGGGGCCGTCCTCGCAGATCTCCACCTCGTAGCCCTCCCGACGCAGCAGGTAGGCGAGGGGATCGGCCAGATCGGGCTCATCCTCGACGAGCAGGATGCGGGTCATGCGAACTCTCCGTTTCGGGCGTCGCGCGTGCGGGCATCCCCGCTCGCGTGCTTCTTCTTAGTCTTCCTCTTCGACTTCTTGTCGAGGACGCTCTCCGGGGCGCTCGCGAGCGGCAGCCGCATCGTGAAGGTGGACCCTCGGCCGGGTCGCGACCACACGCGCACCTCGCCGCCGTGCCGCTGGGTCGCGTGCTTGACGATCGACAGTCCGAGCCCGGTTCCGCCGGTGCGCCGCGAGCGCGCCTCGTCGGCACGGTAGAAGCGCTCGAAGATGCGCTCGCGATCGGCATCCGAGATCCCGATCCCCTGATCCGTCACCGCGATCTCGACGACGTCCGCGTCGACCTTCACGCCGACGCCGACGCGCGACCCGCGCGGCGAGTAGACGATGGCGTTGGCGATGAGGTTGCCGACCGCCTCGATCAGCACCTGCGCGTCGCCGCGCACCCACACCCCGCGCTCACCGCCTCGGCTCAGCTCGACGCCGGCGGAATCCGCCTGCACGGAGTGCGCCTCGATCGATGCCGCAACCACCTCGTCGATCGAGACCGGCTCGACCTGCGACAGGCTCTCCGCCGCCTGCAGACGCGACAGACTCAGGATGCGGCCGGTGAGCTGACCGAGACGCGATGCCTCGGCCGAGATGCGCGCGGCGAAGATGCGCACCTGCTCGGCGTCGTCGGCCGCCGATTCGATGGCCTCGGCGAGCAGACTGACCGATGCCACCGGGGTCTTCAGCTCGTGACTGGTGTTCGAGACGAAATCGGTGCGCATCTGATCGAGGCGCTCGCGCTCGGTGACGTCGCGGATGATGAGCAGGGTGAGCTGCGGGCCGACCGAGCTGGCTCGCGCTGACACCAGACGCGGATCCAGCGAGGCGCCCCCGGTGAGCCGCAGGGTCTCGGTGGCGCTGGCGCCACTGTCGCGCACGCCGCGCACGAGCCGCCGCAGCTCGCCGTTCTCGAGCACCGCTCCATCGCGGATCCCGAAGCGCGTCGCCGCATTCGAGGTGGCGACCACGAGGCCCGAGGCGTCGAGCACACAGGCCGCGTCATCCATGCCGGCGAGCACGTCGCCGATACCTGCGGGCACGGCCGACGAGATCTCCTGCAGAGCGATGGCACGCACACGGTACGCCCAGCCGACCAGCAGCACGGTGCCCGCCCCGATCACTGCTCCCACAGCGAGGGCGAACAGCGCAAGCTGAGCGGAATCCATGCCTCCACAGTAGAGGTCGCGGTGTCGGCCACCCGACGTACACCGCGTGGCCATGCGGAGGAGAGGCTAGTATTCACGTTCCCGGCACCGTTCGTTAACCTTCGACCCGGACAATCGTTCCTGCCGCGCGAGCGCGTGCCCCGGCATGCTGTGCCGAACCCCACGACGAAAGGTTGCGCCGACATGCGCGAAGTGTTCCACCAGTCCCTCGAACAGCTGCAGTCGCAGCTCACCGAGATCGCCGACATGGTCACGGTCGCGATCCAGAAGGCGACCACCGCGTTCGCCGAGAGCGACGTCGCGCTGGCCGAGGAGGTCATCGCCGACGACGCGAAGATCGATGAGCTCGCCGTCGCGCTCGACGAGCGGGCGATCGAGATCCTCGCTCGCCAGCAGCCCGTCGCCCGCGATCTGCGCATCGTGATCACCGCCCTGCGCGTGAGCGCATCGCTCGAGCGGATGGGCGACATGGCGGAGCACATCGCCCAGCTCGCGCGCCTGCGCTTCCCCGAGCGCGCGATCCCGAAGGGACTGAAAGGCACCTTCCGCCGGATGGGAGAGCTCGACGTGCAGATCGCCGGCACGCTGGCCGACCTGCTGCGCACCCAGGATCTCCGGTTCGCCGATGAGATCCGCAACGCCGATGACGACGTCGACGAGCTGCACGCGAGCGTGTTCGAGAAGGTGCTCAGCGACAACTGGAAGGGCGAGGCGACCGCGACGGTCGACGCGACGCTCGCCAGCCGGTACCACGAGCGCTTCGCCGACCACGCCGTCGCGGTCGCGAAGAAGGTCGTGTACCTCGCGACCGGCGACTGGGCTGTTCAGGAGGAGGACATCGCGCTGGCGGCCGAGGCGCAGTCGACGCAGATCGCTCCAGGACCGTCCGCGTCCTGACATCCGCCGCGGTCATCGACACCCGCTGACCGTCGAGGCCCCCTCCGATCCACGTGGATCGGAGGGGGCCTCGACGATGTGCGGACCCGCGTCAGGCTACTTCTTGCCCTGCGCGGCGACCGCGGCCGCTCCGGCTGCGGCGGCCTCGGGATCGAGGTAGCGGCTCGGACCGGTGGGCACGTTGTCGTCGTCGAGCTCGTAGACCAGCGGGATGCCGGTGGGGATGTTGAGCTCGGCGATGTCGTCGTCGCTGATGCCCTCGAGGTGCTTGACCAGGCCGCGCAGCGAATTGCCGTGCGCAGTGACGAGGACCGTCTTGCCGGCCTCGAGGTCGGGGACGATCGCATCGTTCCAGTACGGCAGCAGACGATCGATGACGAGCTTGAGCGACTCGGTGCGCGGCACCTCGCCATCGATGCCCGCGTAGCGGGCGTCGTGCACCTGGCTGAACTCGCTGTCGTCCGCCAGCGCGGGCGGCGGCACGTCGAACGAGCGGCGCCACAGCTGGAACTGCTCGGGCCCGAACTCCTCGAGCGTCTGCGCCTTGTCCTTGCCCTGCAGCGCACCGTAGTGGCGCTCGTTGAGGCGCCACGAGCGCGTCACGGGGATCCACAGACGGTCGGCCGCGTCGAGCGCGATGTTCGCGGTCTGGATCGCGCGGCTCAGCAGCGACGTGTGCAGCACATCGGGCAGCAGCCCGGATTCGGCGAGCAGCTCGCCGCCGCGTCTGGCCTCGGCTTTGCCCTGCTCGGTCAGGCGGACATCCACCCATCCCGTGAAGAGGTTGAGCTGGTTCCATTCGCTCTGGCCGTGACGCAGAAGAATCAGAGTGCGGGTCATGGGTCCAGACTATCTTTTCTGCTTGCGGGGGCGGGCTGCGTGACGTTCCCCGCGCTCGCAGAACGGGTGCCCCTCCCGCTTCGCGGATCCCTCCCCGATGCTCGCGCCGGGAACGTCACTCCGCCCTCGACTGCACGTGTGGAGTGCGAGCGAGGTGGAAGTAGGGGGAGGATAGGAGGATGAGCGCACCTCTCGGGCAGCCGACACGAGGGACGACGGGCACGAATCGGCTGCGGCGCAATGACCGGTGGATCGCAGCGTCGGAGGCGCTGCGCAGAGCATCCGATCCTCTCGTCGTCGACCTGGGCTACGGCGCCAGCGGGGTCACCGCGTTCGAGCTCGCGACCAGGCTGCGGCAGGCGCGAGCGGATGCCGAGGTGCTGGGCCTCGAGATCGACCCCGAGCGGGTCGCCACGGCCCGCGCACAGCTCGACGAGGTGCGGGCAGGGCGCACCCCGTTCGCGGCCGACCTTCCCGTGTCGTTCGCGCGCGGCGGCTTCGAGGTGCCGGTGCCGGACGGCCGGCGCCCCGCGGTGATCAGGGCCATGAACGTGCTGCGGCAGTACGACGAGGCCGAGGTGGCCGACGCGTGGCAGCGCGTCGCGTCCCGGCTCGCTCCGGGCGGCATGCTCGTCGAGGGCACCTGCGACGAGATCGGTCGCATCGCCAGCTGGGTCGATGTGACCGGCCGGGGCCGGCCGGTCAGGTTCACGATCTCACTCCGGCTGGCGCAGCTCGAGCATCCGGGAGTCGTCGCCGAGCGGCTGCCGAAGGCGCTCATCCATCGCAACGTGCCCGGCGAGCGCATCCACGACCTGCTCACCGCGCTGGATCGCGAATGGGAGCGCGCGGCTCCCCTGTCGACCTTCGGCCCCGTGCAGCGCTGGCTCGCGGCCGTGTCGGCGCTGAAGGCGCAGGGCATCGCGATCCAGGGCACGAAGTCGCGCTGGCGTCTCGGAGAGCTCACCGTGCCGTGGGCGAGCGTCGCCCCGAGCGACTGACCGGACGTCGGACTCAGCGCGGGTGCCGGGGGTCCTCGCCGACGGGGCGGCGGGACAGACGCGTCAGACGCGGCACGTCGGCGGTGGCGCCCGCGTCGGCGGGAACGATCACCTGCTGCGCTGCGGCGATCAGCGCCTCCCCCGCGCGCACGACCAGTTCGCCCACCGGCGCGCGGCGCGACAGCATCGCCAGGGCGATCGGGCCGTCTTCGTGATGCGTCGCGACCGACGTGATGTGGCCGACCTCGGCATCCCCCGCCAGCACCGCGTCGCCCGGCGACGGCATCACGACGTCGCTGCCGTCGAGCAGCAGCGCCGCCAGACGGCGCGGCGGGTGCCCCAGGTTGTGCACCTTCGCGACCGTCTCCTGCCCGCGGTAGCAGCCCTTGTTCAGATGCACGGCGCTGCGGATCCAGTCGGCCTCGTGCGGGATGCTGCGGTCGTCGACCTCACGCGCCCAGCGCGGCCGCCACGCCGCGATACGCAGCGCCTCGGCGGCGAGCGCCCCCGCGAACGGGCCGGCGAGGGAGTCCGCGTCGTCGACGACGGCGATGCTCCAGGAGTAGTCCGCGGCGGGATGACCGGCCTCGGCCGCGTACTGGTGACCGCCGGGCTGCACGTGAGCCCACGGATCGCGCCAGATCAGCGGGACGCCGTTCGGGGCGGATGCCGTGGTGCGCGACTCGGCGGCGCCGCCGGCGAAGAAGCCGACGAGCGCGGCATCCGGTCGCGGCGTGACCGTGACCCGGGAGCGGAAGACCATCCGCTGCAGCCATGTCGCCAGCTTCTCGGCGTCCCCGTCGTCGACGATCAGCCAGACCGACGAGCCGTCCTCGAGCACGCCCGCCGCGTGCTCCACCCGACCCTGCGGGTCGAGCACGAGCAGCTCGGTGCTGTCGCCGGCTCGCAGCCGAGCCACCGACTGCGAGGTGATCGAGTCCAACCAGGTCAGCCGGTCCTCGCCGGCGACCTCGATGAGCACCCGGTCGGTGAGCGGCGCGAGCGCCTCACCGGACGCCAGACGTCGCTGCTCGATGAGCGGGTTGCCGAAGTGCGCGATGAGATCGCCCTCGCGCACGGCGCCGATGATGCCGTCGAACGTCGCCACGTCAGACCTTCGCCAGGCGAGCCGACGCGTGCGACTTGAGCGTCTCACCGAGGGCCGTGATGTCCCACGCCCAGAGGAGGTGCGAATCCACCAGCCCGTACATGCGCGTGGCGGCCGAGTACGCCTTCGCGCCGGCCGGACGCACGACGGCGTCCGTCGCGATGTCGATGCGGGGACCGGCGATGCGACCGAGATACAGCTCCAGCGTTCCGTCGGAGTGCGTCACCGAGACCTGGAGCGGGAACCCGTCGTCGGTGCGCAGCGCCTCGACGTCGTCGACGGTCCGCGGCGTCGGCGCGGCGGTGGGCGGCAGAAGTGCGGGTCCGGGGTCGGCATCCGTGCGCGGACGCTCGAGGCGCCAGAACCCCGTCTCGGCGAGGAGGGCGACGGGCTCGTCAGTGCCCTCGGCGCCGAGGAACGTCGCGGATGCGGCGTAGTTCAGGAAGGGACCGCCGTCGTGGCTGAAGCTCACGCGATGCGAGAACTTACCCTGGTAGCGCCGCTCACCCGCGGTGTATTCGATGACGCCGGTGCCCTCCCAGACCCCGAGCAGCCACGACAGCGGCGCGAGATCAGCCGGAAGGCCGGTGGGCAGCTCGATCACGACGGCGTCTGATCAGCGCTGGCCGCGGAACAGGTTGACGAGCACGACGCCGGAGACGAAGGCGATCGCGAGGCTCGCCAGCCCCAGCAGGCCGAGGAAGAAGAATTCGAGCGCGACGAGGTCCATGCCCTTACTCTACCCCTCCCTCCGGAGCCGGGGAGGGGCAGGTCAGAGCGCGGACGCGAGCGCGGCGAGACCGAACACCCCGGAGACCGCGCCCATGATCATCAGCGCGCCGACCACGCTGCCGGCCATCCGGACGATGAAGCCCTGAGCGCGACCGTGAGCGAGCTGAACGGCGAACGAGACGAGCACGATCGCGCCGAAGGCGATCAGCAGCCAGCCGACCCTGTCCTCCTCGGGGAGCACGAAGCCGAGGGCGACCGCGACCACGAGGGACGCGATCCAGACCGCGACCATGCCGCGGAAGGCGCTGCGCGGGGCGAGGGCCGGTTCAGACATGGTGACATCGTAATGGCCGCACCTGCGGGTATCCGGCATGCCCGCCTCGGGCAGCCCGTCATCTGAGAAGCACCCGCCACTAGCATTGACGCGTGGTCCTCGTGCTGGCACTCACCTCCGCTCCCCCAGGGGATCCGGCACTGCCCGCGCTCGAACTGCTGTCGCACAGCATCCGGCACCACCCGCTCGACACCACCCGCCTGCTGGACCTGCCCGAGAGCGACGTCGTGATCGTCGACGCGCGCATCGATCTCGTCGCGGCGCGCACGACCTGCCGGCTGCTGCGCACCGCGGGCTCCGACATCCCCGTCCTGCTGGTGGTCACCGAGGGCGGCCTGAGCGCGATCGCGTCGGACTGGGGGTTCGACGACGTCCTGCTGTGCACGGCGGGCCCCGCCGAGATCGACGCCAGACTGCGGCTGGCGCTCGCGCGCGCCGACGCATCGGAACCCGCCCACGTGCAGGCCTCGGGCATCACGATCGACGAGCAGTCGTATTCCGCCAAGCTGCACGGCAAGCCGTTGGATCTCACCTACAAGGAGTTCCAGCTGCTGCACTTCCTGGCGACGCACCCGTCGCGGGTCTTCACCCGCGAGCAGCTGCTGAGCGACGTGTGGGGATACGACTACTTCGGCGGCACGCGCACAGTCGATGTGCACGTGCGGCGTCTGCGGGCGAAGCTCGGCGACGCCGAGCAGGTCATCGGCACCGTCCGGAACGTGGGGTACCGCTTCAATCTGCACGACGACGCCCCGACCGCGCCCGTCTGAGTTCGCTCTTCGGGCACCGGCGGATGCAAAGATGTACCCCATGATGGAACCCGCCCTTGTCGACACCGGCCTCGGGGATGCCGAAGACGACGATTTCGATGCGCACGAGGCTCCGGACGCGGTGCTGCCCGACCACCGCTACCACGACCGGGAACTGAGCTGGCTGGCCTTCAACCAGCGCGTGCTCGAGCTGGCCGAGGATCCGTCGCTGCCCGAGCTGGAACGGGCGAACTTCCTCGCGATCTTCGCCAGCAACCTCGACGAGTTCTTCATGGTGCGGGTGGCCGGGCTCAAGCGCCGCATCCTCACCGGGCTCGCCGTGCCGACGAACGTCGGCCGGTCGCCCAGCGACGTGCTCAGCGACATCTCGCGGGACGCGTACGCTCTGCAGCTGCGCCACGCCGCTGTGTGGAACGACCTCGTGCGCCCGGCGCTCGCTGACGCCGGCATCGAGATCACCGACTGGGACGACCTCACCGACGCCGAACGCGGCGCCCTCGGCGAATACTTCCAGGCGCAGGTCTTCCCCGTGCTCATGCCGCTCGCCGTCGACCCCGCGCACCCGTTCCCGTACATCTCGGGGCTGTCGCTGAACCTTGCGATCCGCATCCGCAACGCCCGCACCGGGCGGCAGGACTTCGCTCGCCTCAAGGTGCCCACCATGCTGCCGCGCTTCGTCGAGGTGCCGGGGAGGAGTCCGATCACCCGGTTCATCCGCCTCGAGGAGCTCATCGCCAACCACCTCGGCGACCTCTTCCCCGGCATGGAGGTGCTCGACCACCACGCCTTCCGCCTCACCCGCAACGAGGACGTCGAGATCGAGGAGGACGAGAGCGAGAACCTCATCCAGGCGCTCGAGGCGGAGTTGCTGCGACGCCGCTTCGGCCCGCCGATCCGCCTCGAGATCACCGAGGACATGGATGACATCACCCTCGAGCTGCTGATCAGGGAGCTCGACATCACCGACCAGGAGGTCTACCGCCTGCCCGGTCCGCTCGACCTTCGCGGGCTGTTCGATCTGGGGCGCCTCGACCGCCCCGATCTGCGGTACCCGCCGCATCTGCCCACCACGGCCGTGGCGTTCCAGCCGGGTGACAGCAACGAGCGCTCCGACATCTTCCGCGCGATCCGCAAGGCCGACGTGCTCGTGCACCACCCGTACGAGTCATTCGCGACGAGCGTGCAGGCGTTCCTCGAGCAGGCGGCCCGCGACCCGCATGTGCTCGCCATCAAGCAGACCCTGTACCGCACCTCGGGAGACAGCCCGATCGTGCAGGCCCTGATCGACGCGGCCGAATCCGGCAAGCAGGTGCTCGCCCTCGTCGAGGTCAAGGCGCGCTTCGACGAGGCGAACAACATCGTCTGGGCGCGCAAGCTCGAGAAGGCCGGCGTGCACGTGGTGTACGGCCTGGTGGGGCTGAAGACGCACTGCAAGCTCGCGCTGATCATCCGCCAGGAAGAGGGCGCGCTGCGCCACTACTCGCACATCGGCACGGGCAACTACAACCCGAAGACCAGCCGCATCTACGAGGACTTCGGCCTGTTCACCGCCGACCCGCAGGTGGGCAAGGACCTGACCAGGCTGTTCAACGAGCTCAGCGGCTACGCGATCGAGAAGAAGTTCAAGCACCTGCTCGTCGCCCCCCGCCATCTGCGGAAGGGCCTGATGCGGCACATCGACGCGGAGCGCGCGAACGCCGAGGCCGGCAAGCCCGCCCGCATCCGCATCAAGGTCAACTCGATGGTCGACGAGGAGATCATCGACGGCCTGTACCGGGCCAGCATGGCCGGGGTGAAGATCGATGTCTGGGTGCGCGGCATCTGCAGCCTGCGCGTCGACCTGCCTGGCGTGAGCGACAACATCACCGTGCGCAGCATCCTGGGCCGCTACCTGGAGCACTCCCGGCTGTTCATGTTCGAGAACGACGGAGCCCCGATCGTCTACATCGGCAGCGCCGACATGATGCACCGCAACCTCGACCGTCGCGTCGAGGCGCTGGTGCGCCTGCGCGACCCCGCGCACCTGCAGGAGCTGCACGACCTGTTCGACCTCGCGATGGACCCGCGCACCAACTCCTGGCATCTGGGCGAGGGCGGTGAATGGAAGCGGGTCGCCGAGGCCGACGGACAGCCCCTGCTCGACCTGCAGGATCTGACGATGGCGAGCGTGCAGGGCCGCCGGCGACGCAGCAAGCGCGCGATCCGATGAGCGACTCGGCGGTCTACGCGGCGGGCGCGATCGTCTGGCGGATGGTCGACGACAAGCTCAAGGTGCTGCTGATCCATCGCACGAAGTACCGCGATGTGACGCTGCCGAAGGGCAAGGTCGACCCGGGCGAGATGCTCGCCGAGACCGCCGTGCGCGAGGTGCGCGAGGAGACCGGGATCCAGGTGTCGCTGGGGGTGCCCGTCGGCGTCAGCAGGTACTGGATGCGCCCGAAGCGGCAGAAGGTCGTGCACTACTGGGCTGCGGAGGCGACCGACGCCGCGATCCGCGCCTCGTCGTTCGTGCCGAACGGGGAGATCTCCGGCGTCGAGTGGGTGAGCCTGAAGAAGGCGCGCAAGCACCTGAGCTATCCGGTCGATGTCGAGATCCTCGACAACTTCATCCGGCTCGTCGACGACGGCGTGCTGCGCACCTTCCCCATCATCGCCCTGCGGCACGCCAAGGCGGTCGCCCGCGCGGACTGGCACGAGGCGGACGCCGCTCGGCCGCTCACCGACAGGGGACTGCGGCAGGCGAAGGCGATCGTCGGCCCGCTGCGCGCGTTCGGGGTGCGTCGCATCGTCACGAGCGACGCCGTGCGGTGCACGCAGACGGTCGCGCCCCTCGAGCGCAAGCTGGGGCGGATGGCCCGCCTGACCCCGAAGCTCAGTCAGGATGCGTGGGATGCCGACACCGCGGATGTGCGCTCGGTGATCGGACGACGCGTGCGCTCGCGCAAGGCGACGGTGCTGTGCAGCCACGGCCCGGTGCTTCCGGGCATCCTGTCGGAGCTCGCCCTCGCCACCGGAACCGTCCCCGGGTCCTACATCGACAGCGCCAGCGCCCTGAACGTCGCGGCGTTCTCGGTCGTGCACCTGTCCGCCACCAACCCCGGCTCCGGGATCATCTCGATCGAGACCCACGAGCCGAAGGTCTGACACTGACGCCCGAGGGTGCGGCGCGCACTGTCCGCCCCTCGTTCACCTCCCGTTCACCTCACGGGGAGAGTCTCGTTAACCGGCCCTCCTAACGTCACTGTGTGCCCTGCACCGGGCCGTACACATTCCCCGATCGAACGGATCCACAGTGAAGATCACCCGCATCGCTCGTCTCAGCGCCGTCGGCGCTGTCGCCGCCCTCGCACTCGCCGGCTGCGCCGCGAACGAAGCTCCCGCCTCCGACAACGGCGACGCGCCTGCCGCGTCGAACCTCGAGGGCACCCTCAAGGCCACCGGCGCCTCGTCGCAGGGCTCGGCGCAGGAGGCCTGGGTCGCGGCATTCCAGACCGCCAACAGCGGCGTCACCATCAACTACGAGCCCACCGGATCGGGCACCGGCCGCGAGAACTTCATCGCCGGCGCGAGCGACTTCATCGGCTCCGACCGTGCCTTCAAGCTGGAGGAGTTCGGCGACGGGTTCAAGACCTGCTCGTCCGAGAACATCGTCGAGGTGCCGCTGTACATCTCGCCCGTCGCCGTCGCCTTCAACCTCGAGGGCGTCGACGAGCTCAACCTCGACGCGAAGACGATCGCGGGCATCTTCGCCGGCACGATCACCAACTGGAACGACGCGGCGATCGCCTCGCAGAACGAGGGCGTGACGCTTCCCGACCTGGCGATCTCACCCGTGCACCGCTCCGACGACTCCGGCACGACCGAGACCTTCACGGCGTACCTCAACGCGACCGCTCCCGACGTGTGGACCAACGAGGCCGACGGCGTGTGGCCGCTCCAGGGCGGCGAAGCCGCTCAGGGCACCTCGGGCGTCGTCCAGGCGATCAAGGCGGGCAACGGAGCGATCGGCTACGCCGACGCCTCGCAGACGAAGGAGCTCGGCCAGGTCAAGGTGGGCGTCGGCGGCGAGTACGTCGCGTACTCCGCCGAGGCGGCCGCTGCACTGGTCGAGGCGTCGCCGCTCGAGGAGGGTCGCGGAGACGCCGACCTCGTCTTCGACGTCGACCCCGCCGCCGCGCCTGCCGGCTCGTACCCGATCGCCCTGGTCAGCTACCTGATCGCCTGCGAGCAGTACGAGGACCAGAACACCGCTGAGCTCGTGAAGGCGTACTTCGAGTACGTCGCCAGCGAGGACGGACAGCAGGCCGCTGCGGACAACGCCGGCAGCGCCCCCATCTCTGAGGGCCTGCGCGAGAAGGTCCTCGCCGCGATCGACACGATCAAGGTCGGCTGACCCATCTTCACCAGCTGATTCCGGTGCCCCCGCGTCCGATCCGACGCGGGGGCATCGGAGGGTCAGCCCTCATACGCACTTCGACCCGAAACGGAGACCATGAGCACGACGACCAGGCAGGCGCCGCCTGCCCCGATCAGAGCCAGGCAGCGCCTCGGCGACCGGGTGTTCTCCGGCAGCGCCCTCGGCGCCGGGATCATCATCCTCGTCGTGCTCGCCGCGGTGGCCGCGTTCCTCGTCATCCAGAGCCTGCCCGCCTTCGCACCCGATACGAGCGACAACCACATCCTCGAGGGGCGCTCGTTCTGGGAGTACGTCGGGCCGCTCGCCTTCGGCACCGTCTGGGCGTCGTTCCTCGCCTTGCTCATGGCGACGCCGATCGCGATCGGCATCGCGCTGTTCATCTCGCACTACGCGCCCCGCCGTCTCGCCGGGGTGCTGGGCTACATCATCGACCTTCTCGCCGCCGTGCCCTCGGTCGTCTTCGGCCTCTGGGGCGGACTGGTGCTCGCCCCCCTGCTGCAGCCCGTGTACGCCTGGCTCAACGCGAACGCCGGCTGGATCCCGATCTTCGGCGGCCAGGTCTCCTCGACCGGCAAGACGATCATGACGGCCGCCGTCGTGCTCGCGGTCATGGTCATCCCGATCATGACCGCCATCTGCCGCGAGGTATTCCTGCAGACGCCGAAGCTGCACGAAGAGGCGGCCCTCGCACTCGGCGCCACGCGCTGGGAGATGGTGCGCATGGCCGTGCTGCCGTTCGCGCGCGGCGGCATGGTCTCGGCGGTCATGCTCGCGCTGGGTCGCGCCCTCGGCGAGACGATGGCTGTGACCATGGTGCTCTCCCCCGCCGCGGTCTACAGCTTCCTCGTGCTGACCGCCACCAACCCGACGCCGATCCCCGCGAACATCGCCCTCGCCTTCCCCGAAGCGCACGACACGGGTGTCAACACCCTCATCGCCACCGGCCTCGTGCTGTTCGTCGTGACCTTCGCGGTCAACGCGCTCGCCCGTTGGATCGTGGCGCGCCGCGCCGAGTTCTCTGGAGCGAACTGACATGACCACGTCTCTGCAGCGCACCGACACGACCACGCCCGGCACCGCGCGCCCCTCCTCCTCGCTCACCGCCGGCCGGCTCGCCCCGTGGGCCCCGTGGGCTCTGCTCGGGGCATCCCTCGCCACCTCGTTCACCGTGTTCGCCCTCGGCGCGATCGGCGGCGACCCTGCGGACTTCAACATCGCCGGCGCGGCCATCGTCGGCGTGCTGATCTACATGGTGCTCATCACCGTCGTCTCCTCGATCGCGGAGAGCCGTCGCAAAGCCGTCGACCGGCTGATGACGGCGCTGGTGAGCGCCGCGTTCGTCGTCGCCCTGCTGCCGCTGATCTCCCTGCTGTGGACGGTCGTCACCAACGGCGTCAGCCGCTTCGACGCCGAGTTCTTCAGCTACTCGATGCGCAACATCGTCGGGGAGGGCGGCGGAATCGTGCACGCCATCTGGGGCACGGTGCTCGTCACGCTCACCGCGACCGTGATCGCCGTGCCGGTGGGTCTGATGACCTCGATCTACCTCGTGGAGTACGGCCGCGGCCGCATCGCCAAGGGCATCACCTTCCTCGTCGACGTGATGACGGGCATCCCGTCGATCGTGGCCGGTCTGTTCATCTACTCCGTGTTCGCCCTGCTCGTGCGGCCCGGGATCTCGATGGGTCTCATGGGCGCCCTGGCCCTCGCCGTGCTCATGGTTCCGGTGGTCGTCCGCGGCAGCGAGGAGCTGCTGCGCATCGTCCCGAACGAGCTGCGCGAGGCGTCGTACGCGCTCGGCGTGCCGAAGTGGCTCACGATCCTGAAGATCGTGCTGCCCACCTCGATCGCCGGCATCACGACCTCGGTCATGCTCGCCATCTCGCGCGTCATCGGCGAGACCGCCCCGCTGCTGCTGACCGCAGGCTTCACCGCCAGCCTCAACACGAACCTCGTGAACTCTCAGATGATGACGCTGCCGGTGTTCGTCTACAACTCGTACATGAACCAGGGCACCGCGGCCGACGCCTCGGTGGCCCGCGCCTGGGCGGGCGCGCTCACCCTCATCCTCATCGTCATGCTGCTGAACCTGCTCGCGCGCCTGATCGCCAAGTGGTTCGCCCCGAAGACCGCCGGCCGCTGAGTCGCACCCGAATCCCAAGGAACCCGATATGTCCAAGAGCATCGAAGTCAACGACCTCAACGTCTACTACGGCGACTTCCTCGCCGTGGAGGGCGTCTCCCTCGAGATCCAGCCGCGCAGCGTGACGGCGTTCATCGGCCCGTCCGGCTGCGGCAAGTCCACGTTCCTGCGCACGCTGAACCGCATGCACGAAGTCATCCCCGGCGCGCGCGTCGAGGGCGAGGTGCTGCTCGACGGCAAGGACCTCTACGGCGCGGGCGTCGACCCGGTGCTCGTGCGCCGTCAGGTGGGCATGGTGTTCCAGCGTCCGAACCCGTTCCCGACGATGTCGATCAAGGAGAACGTGCTCGCGGGCGTGAAGCTCAACAACGGCAAGATGTCGAAGAGCGACCAGGATGCGCTCGTCGAGAAGTCGCTGATGGGCGCGAACCTCTGGAACGAGGTCAAGGACCGCCTCGACAAGCCCGGTTCGGGCCTGTCGGGCGGTCAGCAGCAGCGACTGTGCATCGCGCGTGCGATCGCCGTCTCGCCCGAGGTGCTGCTGATGGACGAGCCGTGCTCGGCCCTCGACCCGATCTCGACCTTCGCGATCGAAGAGCTCATCCAGGACCTCAAGAACGAGTACACGATCGTGATCGTGACCCACAACATGCAGCAGGCCAGCCGGGTGTCGGACAAGACGGCGTTCTTCAACATCGCCGGCACCGGCCAGCCCGGCAAGCTGATCGAGTTCGACGACACCGCTACGATCTTCACCACGCCCGCCGCGCAGGCCACCGAGGACTACGTCTCAGGTCGATTCGGGTGACCGAGGCCGCTGTCGCGTCTTCGGATCCGTCGCTCACGACGGGCGTCAGCGCGGCGAGAGCAGGAACGCGTTCAGCTCGGCGGTCAGGTCGGGGTCGGATGCCAGGGGCGCGCCGTCGACAGCCGTGATCGGCGCAGCGAGGCGGATGCTCGACACGAGCCATGCCGCATCGGCCTTCGTCAGGTCGGAGGCGGTCAGGGTCTCGTAGCGGGTGGTGCGCCCGTGGGACTCGAGGTACTCGAACACGCTGAGCTGGGTGGTCCCGTGCAGGATGCCGCCCGCCGGCGCCGGCGTGAGGAACTCCCCGCCCGCGCGGATGATCAGCGACGCGGTCGGCGCCTCGAGCACGTACCCGTCGCGGGTGACGAAGATCGCGTCGTCGGTGCCGCGCCGCCTGGCTTCGCGCAGCGCAGCCATGTTCACCGCGTACGACAGCGTCTTCGCGCCGAGCAGCAGCCATGGCGCGCGCTCCCCCGCGCCGAGGTCATAACCCCGATCGAGGGTGACGACCGTGATTCCGTTGCGCCGCACAGCATCGAAATCGGGGGCCGCCGCCACGGTCGCCCACGCCGTCGGTGCCGGCCCGTGCTCGACGCCCCGGCTGAGGATGAGCTTGACCACGGCCTCGCCCGCCGGAGCCTGGGCCGCGACGACCTCGATCGCCTGACGCCACTGCGCCAGGTTCGGTGCGGGCAGATCGCACAGGCGGGCGGAGTGCGCGAGGCGCTGCACGTGCGCCTCGACCTCGTTCGCATGCCCGTCGACGACCCCGATCGACTCGAACACGCCGTCGCCGCGCTGCGTGCTGAGCTCGCCCACGCTGAGCGCGGGCGCGGTGACATCCATCGGCGTGAACGTGTCGCGGAAGTCCGCACGGTCGTCAGCTGCGTCGGCGGGGGCGATCATGAGGGCGAAGCGCTGGGCCATGTGCACAGCCTACGGCGACGGGAATACCCGTGCCGCTGACGCGTTACACTTGATCGGCCGGGCCGCATAACCCCGGGCTCCAATATTCGCCGCTGCGAGCGGCCTTCCGCCGAGAGGCGTTCTTGCGGTCCGGCTTTTCTTCTGCGTCAGGTCAGCATGCCGCGACGCCATGCGGCGGCGGAGGCCGCCAGGTCCTCGGCGTAGGCGGTCAACCGCAGCGCCCGCCGCGTGAGATCGCTCGACCGCTGCGGCTCGGTCGGCTCGTAGTCGTCTGCCGCGTGGGTCGCACCGGATGCCTGCACCCGGCAGTACGCGGCTGCGCGCTCGAGTGCCACCGAGAAATCGCCTCGGAACACGCCCCGCAGGATCGCGTCGACGAGATCGACCAGCTCACCCGGATCGGCGGGAGCCGGAGCACCGGCGATGGCCGCATCGGCGGTGTGCAGTTCGACGCGCCCGCGCTCGTAGAGCAGCGCGGTCAGCGGTGCGTCGGAGCGGACAGCGATCTGCAGCAGGTACAGCCGCCACAGGGCTCCGGGCAGCGAGCGCGCGGGAGCGTGCGACCAGAGCTCGGCGATCTCGTCGATGCCGTTCTCGGCCGCGAACGCGAGCAGCCGTGAGGTGACGGCACCCGATTCGTCGCTGCGCGCGCGTTCGAGCAGAGCGGATGCGGTGGCGTGGGCGACGCGCGACTGCTCGGCCGGGTCGGCTTCGCCGACGATGTTGTCGAAGGCCGCGGGCGGCCTGCGGACGGGGCGGTGGAACTGCTCGGGCATCCGTCAAGGCTACGCCCGCCATGCGGCAGCCGGGCCATCGATACCCGGACGCCAGGTCAGATCAGGCGGTCGGGATGACGATGATCGGATCGGTCGTCGGCAGGCCGGACGGCGATCCGCCGGCCTGCTCGATCGTCACTGCGATCACGTCGCCCGCGCGCATGGGCTGGTCGAGCAGCGCCGTCGTCGTGCCGTCGGCGGCGTCGAAGACACCTGCGGCGATCGGCTCGTCACCACGGACGAACCACAGCTCGTAGCTCTTGTCAGCTCCGAGATCGTCGAGTCCGGATGCCACAAGCACGGCCTTGCCGACCTCCCCCGACCAGTGCGCCGTCGCCGTGGCGCCGGAGTCGAGCCGCACCTCCGCCTGCTCGGCATCCGGGGCGGAGCGGATCTCGTCGAGCGCGACGACGGATGCCGGCCGCTGCAGCTGCGAGACCACCGTCGTCGTCGCCACGCCGGCGCCGACGATCAGCGCGAGGCCGGCGGCGAGCGCGAAGAACCTGCGGCGCCACGGTGCTCCCGCGCGCGCCGGTGCATCGGTCCCGACGTCGTCTGCGACTGTCGAGGGGGTCAGTTCCTCGAGTGCTGCTGCGCCATCCTGCGGCAGGCTCGCGATCTGCTGCAGCAGGCTCGAGCGCAGCGCCGGCGGAGGCGCGACCGGGGAGAGTCCGTCAGCGAGGAAGGCCACCGTGTCGCGGTCGTCGTCGGCGATGGCCTGCCATTCGGGATGCTCGGCGAGCGCCGCGGCGAACCGCCGCGCGTCGGCTTCCGCCAGGGCCCCGAGGGCGTGGGCGGCCGCGAGCTCCGCGAATTCCTGCTCATTCATGCTGCTGACACCCCCATCTCCCCGCGCAACCGCGTCAGTCCGTCCCGCATTCTCGTCTTGATCGTTCCCAGCGCCACTCCGGTGAGTGCCGCGATCTCGCTCTGGCTGTAGCCGCCGTAGTAGGCCAGGATCAGCGCCTCCTGCTGGGCCTCGGGCAGCGCCGAGAGAGCTGCGACCACGCGCTCGCCCTCCAGCTTCGATTCGACCGCCTCCTGCACCACGTCCCGTTCACCGCCGAGGTCGCGAACGCCGACGCGCATGTCGCGATCGGTGCTGGACTGCGACGATCGCACCCGGTCGACGGCCCGGCGGTGTGCGATCGTGAAGATCCAGGAACGGCCCTGACCTCTGTTCGGAGCGAACTTCGAAGCGGATTGCCAGATCTCGAGGAAGACCTCCTGCAGCACTTCCTCGCTCTGCGATCGGTTCACGACGACCTTGAGGATGAGAGCGAACACCCGCGGGGAGAGCAGATCGTAGAGCTCGGCGAAGGCGCGCTGGTCACCGTCGGCGACGCGAATGATGAGGTCGGCGGCGAGATCGCCGGACGATCCGTCCTTGAGCACCTCGACGCCATCGATAACCATCTCGACAAGCATGCCCCATCCCTCCTCTCGCGCGTGAGTGTGACCCGCCATCCGTCACGGATTCTTCGGGTCTGAGAATCGAATCGGATTGATTCCCATCCGATCTCCGAGGGGTTCCGAACAACCGTCGACGCCGCGGGAGGTCCGCGGCACCGAACTCCGGAGGTTGAAATGCTCAGCACCAAGAAGAAGATCACCGCCGCTCTCTCGCTCGGTTTCGTCGGCGCCCTCGTCCTGTCGGGCTGCACGATGGGAGGCGAGTCGGACATGGAATCGTCGGAGCCGATGCCGGCCGAGACGTCCGAGACGTCCGACGCTCCTGAGACCATGGACCCCGCGGCGAACCTCGTCGGCCCCGGCTGTGAGGCCTACGCCGAGCAGGTTCCGGACGGCGGCGGCTCGATCGAGGGCATGTCGCAGGACCCGGTCGCCGTCGCGGCGTCGAACAACCCGCTGCTCACGACCCTCGTCTCGGCTGTGAGCGGACAGCTGAACCCCGACGTCAACCTCGTCGACACGCTCAACGGCGACGAGTTCACCGTCTTCGCGCCGGTCGACGACGCCTTCGCAAAGATCGACGCAGCGACGATCGAGAGCCTGAAGACCGACGCCGACACGCTCACGTCGATCCTGACCTACCACGTCGTCCCCGGCCAGATCGCGCCGTCCGACATCGAGGGCATGCACACGACCGTTCAGGGCGCCGACCTCGAGGTCACCGGCTCGGGCGACGAGTGGATGGTGAACGACGCGAACGTCATCTGCGGCGGCGTGCAGACCGCCAACGCCACCGTGTACCTGATCGACTCGGTCCTGATGCCGCCGGCTCAGTGACCGACCGGACACCGTGCAGGAGTGACGCGGTGAGATCAGCCCGGTGGGGATCCGCAGGCTGATCAGAGGCGCCCGTCGACCAAGAGTCGACGGGCGCCTCTTCCTGCGCGAGGCGTTCGCAGCATCCCTCCCGCACGCGTGCTGATGTCGGAGGCCAGGGGTACCGTCGCTCGCAACGGAAGGCTGCTGCATGACGACTCGAGAGGTGCCCCCGGGGAATTCCGACATCCCGACCCACCGGTTAAAAGCCGGTTGCTCTGCCTCTGAGCTACGGGGGCGGATGCCGACCGAGAAACGCTGCGGCACCTGCCAGGAGTCTAAACCACTCACCGATTTCAACCGAAAGTCGGCACGAGCGGATGGCCTGCAGGAAGTCTGCCGAGAGTGCAACCGCGCGTCGTCCAGAAAGTACTACCGAGACAACCGGGACCATCACATCCGCGTGATCCGACAGCGCTCGGATGCTCGCCGCTTCGCTTCGCGGAGGTTCATCGGCGACTACCTGCGTGAGCATCCGTGCGTCGACTGCGGTGTGGCGGATCTTCGGGTCCTGGATTTCGATCACCGACCGGGTGCGGCCAAGCGCGACGGCGTCATGCAGATGGTGCGCAACGGATTCAGCATCGCGATCATCGCGGAGGAGATCGCGAAGTGCGACGTCCGCTGCCGCAACTGCCACGCGATCGCTACCTACGAGCGCATGCCTCGTACATGGCGCACGGATGCGGTCAGCGAATCTCCGTCGCCCGACGAACGCGAACCGCCCGGATGACCCGTCCGACGAGTGCGGATCGGTCGAGGTGCGCGGGTTCACGCGTCGATGATCGCGCCCACTCGCCAGCGACGCCCCGAGACCGTGTGGGAGGATGCCAACGCGCTCTGCCCCGAAGGACGCGCATGGACGGAGAGGACGACGAATGACAGCCATCGACGACGCGCTGATCCAGGTCGACAGCTGGCCGGTCGACAACGCGGCGGTTGCCGTGATCGGCGCCCACGGCGACATCGTCGGGTCGCGCGGCGACCTCGATCGGGTCTACCGTCTGGCATCCGTCACCAAGCCGCTCACCGCATACGCCGCGCTGGTCGCCGTCGAGGAGGGCGTCTTCGACCTCGATGACCCGGCGGGCCCTCCCGGATCGACCGTGCGCCACCTGCTCGCCCACACCTCCGGCCTCGATTTCTCCGAAGACCGGGTGCGAGCCGAGCCGGGAACCCGCCGGATCTACTCCAACCGCGGCTTCGACGTGCTCGCTCAGACGCTCGAGGAGCGCGCCGAGATCCCGTTCGCCACCTACATCCACGAAGCGGTGTTCGCGCCGCTCGGCATGACGTCGACAAGGCTGACCGGGTCAGCCGGCGCGGGTGCCGAATCCACCGCGGCCGACCTCGCGCGCTTCGCCGCCGAACTGCAGCGTCCCGCCTTGCTCGCCCCGCAGACGCTGGCACTCGCGACGACCGTCGCGTTCCCCGGACTCGACGGGGTGCTGCCCGGCTACGGGGTGCAGCGGCCGAACGACTGGGGGCTCGGGTTCGAGCTGCGCGACGGCAAATCGCCGCATTGGACGTCGACGGCCAACTCCGCTGAGACGTTCGGCCACTTCGGGCAGAGCGGCACGTTCCTGTGGGTGGACCCGCGGGCGCAGGCGGCCTGCGTCGCGCTCGCCGATCGGGACTTCGGGCCATGGGCGTCCGAGGCCTGGCCGCCGCTGTCGGATGCCGTGCTCACCGCCCTCCGCGGCTGATTCGGCCCGCGTCGCTCAGCGCGGCACGTCGATCACCCGCTGCACGCCGGTCCCGACCGCCGCCACCGCTCCCGCGGACAGCGCGGCGACCTCCGCCTGCAGAGCCGGCACCGCCGATGCCGGCGCCCACACCTCGAACTCCGCCGACGCCGCATAGGTGGTCTCCCCGAGCACGGCACCACTGCGTGCCGCCCAGTCGCGGAGCAGGTTGTCGAAACGTCCGGCATCCGCGTGCGCAGCAGCCAGGCGCACCTGATCCAGCACCCGCCGGTCGACCAGGGCCGCGAGATCGAGCGTCTCGGAGACCGCAGACGAGTAGGCGCGCACGAGACCGCCTGCCCCCAGCTTGATGCCGCCGAAATAGCGCGTCACCACGGCGACGACATCGGTCAGCTCCCGACGCCGCAGCACCTCCAGCATCGGGATCCCCGCCGTCCCCGACGGCTCTCCGTCATCGGACGACCGTGCGCGATCGCCGTGCAGCCCGGTCACCTGCGCACTGCAGTTGTGCCTGGCATCCCAGTACCGCCTTCTCACATCGGCGATCACCGCGTCAGCCGCCTCGGGCGCGTCCACCGGAGCCACCAGGGTCAGGAACCGCGACTTGCGGATCATGAGCTCATGCTCGACGGCATGGGCGATCGTCGCGGGCAGCGGATGCGACGACACGGACATCCGTCCAGCGTAGGCACCTGCGGGCGTATCACGCGTCGCCGCGCCTCGCCATCCCCTGCCGAGGATGCGCCGCCCCGTCGCAGAGTGGCACCACCATCCCCGATCGAAAGGACGCATGATGACGAGCATCTCCGACGCGAAGGTCGCCTTCCTCGCAACCGACGGCTTCGAAGACAGCGAACTGACCGAGCCGTGGCGGGCGGTGACCGACGCCGGCGGCACGGCGACCATGGTGTCGCCCGAGTCCGGCGAGATCACCGGCAAGAACGGTCATGCCCAGCCGGTCGACCTCGCCGCGGGCGCCGCATCGGCCGACGACTTCGACGCCCTGGTGCTGCCCGGCGGCGTCGTGAACGCCGACCACCTGCGCATGGATCGCGCCTCCATCGATCTCGCCCGCGCATTCTTCGAGCAGCACAAGCCGGTCGGCGTGATCTGCCACGGCGCGTGGATCCTCATCGAGGCTGACGTCGTCGACGGCCGCACCCTCACCAGCTACCCCAGTCTCGCGACCGACCTGCGCAACGCCGGGGCGACGTGGGTCGACGAGGAGGTCGTGGTCGACGCGGGTCTGGTCTCCAGTCGCACCCCCGATGACCTGCCCGCGTTCTGCGCGAAGGTCGTCGAGGAGATCGGCGAGGGCACGCACCGCGAGCAGCACGCCTGATTCCCGGCTGCGCGCTTCAGCCGCGCTTCAGGATCCAGCCGCCAGACTGTGAGCATGCGGATCCTGATCGTCGATGACGAAGTGCGCCTCGCCGACGGCGTCCGTCGTGGGCTGGAGGCCGAGGGCATGGTCGTCGACGTCGCGCACAACGGCGTCGACGGCCTCGCCAGGGCACGTGACGACGACTACGACGCGATCGTGCTCGATGTGATGATGCCGGGGATGAGCGGATACCGGGTGTGCCAGGCCCTGCGCGCCGAGGGCGATTGGACGCCGGTGCTCTTCCTCACGGCGAAGGACGGCGAGTGGGATGAGGTCGAGGGGCTCGACACCGGCGGCGACGACTGGCTCACCAAGCCCTTCTCGTACCCCGTGCTCGTCGCCCGGCTGCGGGCGCTGGTCCGCCGCGGAGTGCGCGAGCGTCCCGCCGTGCTCGAGGCGAGCGACCTGCGTCTCGACCCTGCCGCTCGCCGGGTCTTCCGCGGCGAGACCGAGGTCACCCTCACCGCCCGGGAACTCGCGGTGCTCGACTTCCTGATGCGCCGCCGTGACGAGGTGGTGACGAAGGCCGAGATCATCACGAACGTGTGGGGTGCCGATTTCGACGGGGATGCGAACATCGTCGAGGTCTACATCGGGCATCTGCGCGCGAAGGTCGACCGCCCGTTCGGTCGGGAGAGCATCCAGACCGTCCGTGGCGCGGGCTATCGCCTGACGGGGCGGGATGCCAGGGCATGACCTCCCCGCTGCGCTCCATCCGCTCTCGCCTCACCATCGGCGCGCTGCTGGTCGTCGCCGTCGCGCTGATCGCCGGCTCGTTCGCGGCCGTGCAGGTGCTGCGGGCCACGTTGACGGACAGCGTCGCAGCGTCCGTCCGCCAGGACGTCGACACGATCTCCGCGCAGCTCGAGCGCGGCCCCGGGCGCGTGGATGCCATCGACGACGATGTCCTCGTGCGGCTGCAGGACGTCGGCGATGACCACGGCGGCGAGCGCGACGAGGACGACACCGCAGGGCCGGCCCCGGATCAGACGAACGACGACGACGCCCGCGCCCTGCCCGTCGTGCGAGATGACCGCGCCCAGCGCATCGAGGTCGACGGGGAACCCTACCTCGCCGTCAGCGAGCAGACCGATCGCGGCACGCTCACCGTGGCGCGACCGCTCGACGGCGTCGAGGAGGCGGTGTCGGCGTCTGCCGTGCTGCTGGCGGTCGCCGTGCCGCTCGTGCTGGGCCTCGTCGGGCTGGTGATGTGGGTGGTGGCGACCCGCGCGCTCGCTCCCGTCGAGCGGCTGCGCCGGCAGGTGGATGCCATCGACGCGGCAGGCCTCGACCGACGGGTGGACGCCGCGCGAGACGACGAGCTGGGTGCGCTGGCCCGGACGATGAATCGGATGCTGGACCGTCTGGAGCACTCGCAAATCACGCAGCGCCGGTTCGTCAGCGACGCGTCGCACGAGCTGCGCTCGCCCCTGGCGACGATCCGCCAGCACGCGGAGGTGGCGGCAGCGCATCCGGAGGCGAGTTCTCTGCCTGCCCTGAGTCGCGTCGTGCTCGACGAAGGTGAGCGGATGCAGGAGCTCGTCGAAGGACTGCTGCTGCTGGCCCGGCTCGACGAGGGCCGCGACGCCCCCGTGGCGCCGACCGATGTCGACGACATCGCCCTGGCCGAGGTGCAGCGGCTGCGTGGCATGGGAATCGCCGTCGACGCCAGCGGGATCGGGCCCGGCCGCGTCGTCGGGAACGCAGCGCTGCTGGCTCGTGCGGCGCGCAACCTCGCCGACAACGCGGCCCGGCATGCCCGCGAGCGGGTGTCCATCCGCGTGGTCGAGCAGGGCGAGAGAGTGCTGCTGCAGGTCGAGGATGACGGGACGGGGATCCCGGTCGAGCAGCGCGAGCACATCTTCGACCGCTTCGTGCGGCTCGACGAGGCGCGAGCGAGGGATGCCGGCGGCAGCGGCCTCGGACTCGCCATCGTGCGAGAGATCGCTCTGGCGCACGGCGGCGAGGTCACCGCATCCGACGGCGCCTCCGGAGGGGCGCTGATGACTCTGGCCCTCCCCCGGTCCGCCGAAGCCTGAACGCGTCTTCAGGCGGCTTCAGGAGCGGTTCACCGCCCGCAGAGCACAGTGGAGACATGGACAACGACGAGAAGACCCCTGCCCCCTCCGACGACCCAGCAGGCCGCGACGCGGGCCACCCGGCCGGCGCGGCTGCCGAGGCTCCCACCGAGCGCCTCGACGACGCCGTCGCGCCCGCGCCCGCAGGCGCGCCGGCCGCCGACGCCCCGTCCGAGGTGAAGAGCCCCGCACGCAGCCGCAATCGCCGGATCCTGATCGGTGCCGGTGCCGCCCTCGCACTGCTCGCCTTCGGCGGCGGCGCCTTCGCCATCGGCGCCGCCGTGGCCGATGACGACGACGACCGGCCCGGCATCCATGCACCCGGCTCCCGCGACGCGGACGAGCGCGGGGGCCGGCCCGGGAATGGCTCTGACGATGACCGCCGAGACGATGACGTTCAGCCCGGTGACGCCGGCGCGGTGTCCGTCCCCGTGGATGCTGCGGCGCTGCGCACGGCCGCGGAGACCGCGGTCGAGCACGCGTCCGCCGAGGGCATCACCTCGATCGAGGTCGAGCGCGGCGGGTACGACATCGACGCCCGCCTGGCCGACGGCACCGGCGTCGACCTGTTCGTCACCGCCGAGGGCGCCGTGCGCGAGCGCGGGAGGGACGACGACGGTGACGATCCGCTGATCGACCTCGCTCAGCTCGGCGACATCCTCGCCGCTGCCCAGTCGGCCGCCCGCGATGAGGGCGCGACCGAGACGACCTTCCACGCGCTGTCGACCAGCTCCTCCGGCGCCGTCTACGAGGTCGAGCTGCTCGGTGGCGACCGCACCGACGTCGAGGTCGAGCTCGACGCCGAACTCGGCGTGGTGCGGGTCGACGTCGACAGCTGAATCAGGCAGCTCGCAGAGCCGGGGGCGGTGCATCCGTCCCCGGCTCTGTCATGCGCTGACGGTGGGCGCGGTCAGCTGCACCAGCGTGCGCACCGTGTTGCGGTTGCGGGCCGTGCCCGCGGTTCCCAGGGCACGATCGAGCACGGCCCGCGTGAGCTTGCTCGAGGCGACGCCGCCCTGACCGTAGTCGATCCACAGCTCATGCCCGACGAGCGCGACGCGCTCACCCTGCTGCAGCCGGTCGGTGAGCTGCGCGACGGCTCCGGGAGCGGCATCGCCCTCGAGGAACATCGCGTGGACCATCCTGTCGAGCGCGGCGTCGGGGAACGGATCGTCGCGCTCGGCCCGTACGAGCTGATCGTGCGTGCGGGCGATCACCGGGGTGTCGACGCCGAATTCATCGGCGACGAGCGCCCGCACACTCGCGCATGCGACGGCCAGGTCGTCGGGCGCATCGCAGATGATGTTGCCGCTCGCGATGTAGGTCGCCACGTTCCGCAGGCCGCCGCGCCCCGACAGCAGCGCTCTCAGCTCGGCCATCGGCACCCGGTTCGCCCCCGAGACGTTCACCGCCCGCAGCAGCAGTGCGCAGCGCTCGGTCATCGTCCGGTGGGGGCGAGTTCGGCGCCGGCGTGCGCGAGCTCGGCCAGGGCGGCCGCGCTCGACTCCTCCGCGACGCCCGCGACGAGATCGGTGAGCACCCGCACCCGGATGCCGTGCGCGATCGCGTCCAGCGCGGAGGCTCGGACGCAGTGGTCTGTGGCGATGCCGACCACGTCGGCGTCGGTCACGCCGTGCGCGGTGAGGATCTCGGCCGTGCGCTCCCCGCCGTCGGTCACGCCCTCGAACACCGAGTAGGCCGGGAGGCCCTGGCCCTTGCGCACATGGTGGGTGATGGCCGCAGTGTCGAGCAGGGGGTCGTATTGGGCACCCTGCGTTCCGGCGATGCAGTGCGTCGGCCAGGTGCCGACGTAGTCGGGCTGCGCCGAGATGTGCCCGCCGTTGTCGCTGTCGGGATCGTGCCAGTCGCGTGACGCGACGATGACGTCGTAGTCGGCGGCGTGCTCGGCCAGCAGCGCCGACACCGCCGAGGCCACCGCGTCGCCACCTGCGACGGCGAGCGCACCGCCCTCGGTGAAGTCGTTCTGCACATCCACGATGAGAAGAGCCCTGGTCATGCACCGAGCGTACGCGTCGGACAGGCGCTGCGGCGTCCGTACCGTGATGCGCTGGGACCCGCATTTGACTTGCCCCGGGCGATTGCTACCGTGGAGAAGCGGGCCGGACACGCTCGCAGCGCTGCCGCCCGGTGACGAGCGCCCGCCCGCCGAGGACCCGAGGTCCGCTCGCGGGCGCGCCACGACGAACCGCCTGCGTCGTGAGCAGCGCCCGTTCTCTCCGGCTCGCGGGAGGCTTCGGCCTTCCGCGCACGCGCGCGTCGCTCCTCGGCGGGGGCGACATCCGCGCGCGTGCTCCCCGAGAGAAGGAACCGTATGCCGGCCAGTATCCGTTTCGCCCCCGTTCCGTCCGTCCGTCTGCTCACCGGCCCTCTGAAGGCCACCCTCCCGTCCCGTTAGCGCTCTCTTCTCCCGCCCCCCGGCAGTGCCGCCGGCCCTTCGACAAGAGAGAGAAACGTGGAAAACCTGCAAACCCTCGCCGGACCCGTCGTGGTCCTGCTCATGCTGCTGTTCTTCGGCGGCAGCCTGTACATGTCACTGCGCATCCGCAAGCGCACCGAGAACGCCGACGGCTACATGACCGGCGGCGGGAGGATCGGATTCGGCATCTCAGCCGCATCGATGACCGCCACCTGGATCTGGGCGGCGTCGATGTACGCCTCAGCCACCTCCGGCTACACCTACGGCATCTCCGGCCCCATCCACTACGGGCTCTGGGGCGCTCTGATGATCTTGCTCATCTACCCGTTCGGCAGGCGCATCCGGCGGGTGGCGCCCAAGGCGCACACCATCGCCGAGGTGATGTTCGCCCGCCACGGCCGCTCCAGTCAGCTCATGCTCGCCGGCTCCAACGTGCTCGGCAGCATCATCAGCCTCACCTCGAACCTCATCGCCGGCGGCGCGCTGATCTCGATGCTCTCGCCGTTCACGTTCGGGCAGGGCATCCTGGCCATCGGTGCGGGGGTGCTGCTCTACACGCTGTGGTCGGGATTCCGCGCGTCGGTGCTCACCGACTTCGCGCAGGTGTGCGCGATGCTGGGCGCCGTGATCGTGATCATCCCGGTCATCTTCTTCGCGGCCGGCGGACCGAGTCTGTTCGAGACGGGCGCGTCGAACCTCACCCCTCAGCAGGCGGACTTCTTCTCGTCCGACGCGTTCTTCAACCAGGGTGCGCCCTACATCGCCGCCGTGCTGGCATACGCGATCGGCAACCAGACCATCGCGCAGCGTCTGTTCGCCGTGCGCGAGGACCTGATCAAGAAGACGTTCGTCACCGCGACCTTCGGCTACGGAGCCACGATCATCGGCATCGGCATGCTGGGCGTCATCGCCCTCTACGCCGGGATCACGCCGGTGGGCGGCGACGTGAACAACCTGATCCCGCAGATGGCCGCCACCTACCTGTCGCCCCTGCTGCTGTGCGTCTTCTTCGTGATGATCATCGGCTCGCTCTCCTCGACGGCCGACGCCGACCTCACCGCCCTGTCGTCGATCGTGATGGCCGACATCTACGGCCAGAACGTCGCAGGCAAGAAGCGGGCGAACCCGCGGACCATGGTGCTGATCGGCCGCATCACGATGATCGTCGCGATGGTAGCCGGCCTGTTCTTCGCCGGAAGCCAGCTCAACATCCTCGACCTGCTCGTGTTCGTCGGCGCGCTCTGGGGTGCCCTGGTGTTCCCCGTGATCGCCAGCTTCTACTGGAACCGCGTCACGAACCTCGCGTTCTCCGTCTCGGTGGTGGTGGCCCTCGCCGCCTTCCTGCCCGTGCGCTTCGAGTGGGTCGAGCTGGCCGGGCCCGTCGCAGTCGTCTCCGACGTGCTCTCGACGATCGGCATCGGCGTCGTGCTGGGCCTGATGGCCTTCGGCTTCTTCGGCAAGCGCGTGGCGCTGATCGTCGCGACGGTGGCGACGCTGGCATCCGCTCCGTTCACCATCGGCTTCCTGCACACCTACCCGGTGCTGTCGGGCTCGCTGATCGCCTACGCGGTGTCGACGATCGTGTGCGTCGGGCTGACCCTGCCCAGCAGGAAGGCGGACTTCGACTTCGACCTGATCAAGCAGCGCACCGGCGATTTCGACTCCGTCGACACCGACGAGCTCAACACGGAGCTGCTGCAGCTCACCGAGACCGAGAAGCGGCTGTCGGCCGAGAACGAGAGGAACTGATGGAGATGTCCCCCATCGCATTGACCGCCTACCTCCTGGTGTGGCCCGTGATCGTGACGGGAACGCTCACCGTGATCGTGCGCGCCTTCGTCAAGGAGGCGAAGCAGGCCAAATCCGAGGGCCGTTCGATCATCTGATCGCTGGCTCCCACGGAGACGACTGCGGGCCCGGGATGCTGTGCATCCCGGGCCCGATCTGAGCCACCTGTCAGGATCGAACTGACGGCCTTCCCATTACGAGTGGGATGCTCTACCACTGAGCTAAGGTGGCGTGCGCAGCGGACTGCGGCACAGGAAACGATCCTACTACGACGATCGGGCGCGCGCGAAACCGGGCAGGCGCCGCACGATGCTCACTCGCAGCGCAGGCCGTCGTCGGGAACCGTCCCGTCGATGAGGAAGCTCTCCACCGCGTCGTCGACACAGCTGCTGCCCTTGTTGTAGCCGGTGTGCCCCTCCCCCACTCGGGTGACGAGCACCCCGTTCTCGAGCTGCTGCGCGAGAGACTCCGACCACTCGTAGGGCGTCGCCGGGTCGTTGGTCGTCCCGACCACGACGATCGGCCCCGAGCCTGTCGCGGCGATCGGCTCACGCACGCCGACCGGCGGGTACGGCCACACCTCGCACGGATCGGGGCCCTGCCAGTACGGGGCGAACGTCGGCGCGAGCTTCTCGATCTTCGCGATCGCCGCAGCCTCCGCGGCCGGGTCGTCCTCGACGGGGTAGTCCATGCAGTTGTAGGCCCGGAACGCCTCGGAGGAGTTGTCGGCGTAGGTGCCGTCGGGCTCGCGCCCGTTGTAGCTGTCGGCGAGCGCGAAGAGCACCGACGGGTCACCCTGCAGCACGGCGGTGAGACCCTGGGTGAGATACGGCCAGCTCTGCTCGCTGTACATCGCCGTGATCACGCCGGTGATCATCGTGTCGACGGTCAGCATCCGCCCGTCGCCGTTCTCGATCGGCGTCCGAGCCACCGTCGCCAGCAGCGCCTGGAAGTCGGCGATGGCCTCATCGACCGAGCCGTTGAACGGGCACTCGGCGGTCGAGACGCAGTCGGAGAGGTAGGCGCGCAGCGCCGACTCGAAGCCGACAGCCTGCGTCGTGCCGACGTCCAGCCCCGGCACGGACGGGTCGATCGCCCCGTCGAGCACCAGCCGCTGCGCGCGTTCGGGGAACAGCTTCGCGTACGTGGCGCCGAGGAAGGTGCCGTACGAGTAGCCGAGGTAGTTCAGCGTCTTGTCGCCGAGCACCGCTCGGATCAGATCCATGTCGCGCGCCGAGTTCACCGTCGTGATGTGGGGCAGCAGCCCGTCGCTGTTCGCCTCGCACGCGTCGGCGTAATGCTGGTTGCGCGCGGTGATCTCCGCCTCCCACTCGGGGGTGTCTCGTGGAGCGTCGAGCACCCCGTAGTTGTACTCGTCCATCTGCTCGGCGTCGAGACAGGCGACCGCGCTCGAGCGGCCGACGCCGCGCGGGTCGAAGCCGATCACGTCGAAGCGCTCGATCAGGTCGGGTCCGACGGCGTACTCCAGACTCTGTGCCACGAAGTCGTAGGCGCTCGAGCCCGGGCCGCCCGGGTTGATCAGAAGCGACCCCTGGAACTCTCCGGTCGCCTGGTGGCGGATCAGCGCGAGCGTGAGGTCGCCCGCCGTCGGATCCTCCCAGTCGCGCGGGGCCGTGACCTCGGTGCAGTCGAACCGAGCTCCGCATGCCTCCCACTCGAGTGCCTGCGAGTAGTACGGCTCCAGCTCGGCCGGTACGCCGGATGCGTCGGGGTCTCGGGAGATGGAGGTCGGTGCGTCCGGGATCTGCGCGTAGAGGCATCCGGAGAGCACGAGCGACGCAGCGGCGAGACCCGCCAGCACAGCGGCCGCGCGCCGCAGCGGGCGCAGGGATCGAGACCTGACGATTCGGTTCACGGGGTCCTTCCGCTGGAGACCGTCACGAGAAGACTCTCGACGGCGAGGAGGGGTGCGACGTTGCGCTCGAGGGATTCGCGGGTGGCGGCCACCGCATCCAGCACGATGATGGTGCGCTCGACCGACCACGCGTCTGCGATGCGGTCGAGCTCATCGCGCAGTTCGCGGTTGATCAGCTCGTCACCGCGCCCGAACTGCAGCATGACGACGTCACGGTACAGCGACTGGAGGTCGGTGAGCACCCGGTCGATCCCGTCGCGCAGGCTGCGCGTCGCGCGCTTGCGCTGATCGTCTTCGAGGGCGCTGATCTGCGCGCGCAGCGCGGTCGGAACGGCCTGCCCTTCGGCGATGCCCACGGTGCGCAGCAGTGCGGCCCGCTCGGCGGCGTCGCGCTCGGCGGTGAGCGCCTTCGCGTCGTCGGTCGCGGCCTGGATGATCCGCCCGGCCACCTCGACGGCCGTGCTGACTCCGCGAACGCCGAGCACGGCGCGCAGCGTCTCGTCACGTCGTCGGCGTGCGTCATCGTCGGTCGCCAGCCGCTGCGCCATTCCGATGTGGCGCTGCGCGTGTCTGGCGGCCTGCTCGGCGACTGCGGGGTCGACCCCGGTGCGTGCGGCGACGAGCCGGGCGACATCGTCGACGTCGGGCTCGCGCAGCCGCAGGGCCCGCACGCGCGAGCGGATGGTGGGCAGCAGGTCTGCCTCGCTGGGCGCGCACAGCACCCACACCGTCTTCTCCGGCGGTTCTTCGAGGGCTTTCAGCAGCACGTTGGACGTGCGCTCGACCATGCGGTCGGCGTCTTCGACGATGATCACCCGATAGCGTCCGGCGGACGGCGCGAAGTACGACCGCTCGACCAGTGCGCGGGCCTCGGCGATGGTGATGATCACCTTGTCGGTGCGCAGAGCCGTGACATCGGGATGGGTTCGCGCGAGCACCTGACGCATCGTGGCCTCATCGCTCGGATCCTCAGCGATCAGCGCGGCGGCGAACGCGTACGCCAGCGTGGAGCGCCCTGAGCCCGGGGGGCCGGTGATCAGCCAGGCGTGCGAGAGCGACGCCGGATCGGCTGCGGCCTGGCGGAGGGTCTGCACGGCGGCATCCTGCCCCCATACGTCCGTCCAGGGGAACGGCGCGGTGGCGAGGGCGGTCATGCTCTCCAGCCTATCCGCGGGGCCGACATCGGCCGATGCCCTGCGTGCTCAGACGATCACCGACATGCGCGCCCGGATCAGCACGGCGATGTCGTCGGGGTCGAGCGAGGCGTCGACGACCAGGAACCGCTGCGGCTCGGCTGCGGCGAGCGCGAGATAGGCCGATCGCACGCGGGCGTGGAAGTCCTCCCTCTCCGCCTCGAGGCGGTCGAACGGCTTGTCCTCGGCGTCCAGCCGGCGCCGCGCCGTCGACGGATCGAGGTCGAGAAGCACCGTCAGATCCGGCAGCGCGCCTTCGGTCGCCCACAGCGAGAGGTCGCGCACCTCGGTCGCGTCGAGCACACGTCCGGCACCCTGATAGGCGACGGACGAGTCGAGATAGCGATCCTGGATGACGATCTCTCCGCGCGCCAGCGCAGGTCGCACGACCGTCGCGACATGGTGCGCGCGGTCGGCG
The DNA here is from genome assembly GCF_040686955.1 of Microbacterium sp. NPDC077391. Lineage (NCBI taxonomy): Bacteria > Bacillati > Actinomycetota > Actinomycetes > Micrococcales > Microbacteriaceae > Microbacterium > Microbacterium sp. NPDC077391. Next base: position 234,168 of record NZ_JBFBMI010000004.1, on the reverse strand, counting down.
GCGTATAGCAGAGCCTCTGCCCGGGGCGCGATGTCGCCGCGGTGGTGCAGCACGATGTCGCGGATCAGGACGCCGACCTCGGAGCCACCGGGCTCGCGCGTGCGCAGCACGGTGCGGCCGCGCTGCTGCATCCACTCAGCGAGCAGGCCCGCCTGGGTGGTCTTGCCCGAGCCGTCGCCGCCCTCCAGCGTGATCCACAGTCCCGGCCGTTCCGAGGTCACGAGCCTGCCCGGGCCGCTGCGCGCGCCGCATCCGCCTTCGCGATCGCGTTCGCCTTGCGCGTGGCCGCGGCCTTCTTCGCGGCCTCGGAACGCGCAGCCGCCTTCTCGGCATCCGACGTCGCGGATGCCTTGTCGGCCGCCGGCTTCTTCGCGGCCGGCTTCTTCGCGGCCGGCTTCTTGGCAGGTGCCTTCTTGGCAGGTGCCTTCTTGGCGCCCCGCTTGGCCGCAGGTCCCTTCGCGCGCTTGTCGGCGAGCATCTGCACCGCGATCTCGAACGTCACGTCATCGGGCGTCTGACCCCGCGGGATCGTGACGTTGGTCTCGCCGTCGGTGACGTAGGCGCCGAAGCGGCCGTCACGGATGCGGATCGGCTTGCCGCTGACCGGATCGGCCTCGAACTCCTTCAGCGCGCTGGATGCCTTGCGCCCGCCGTACTTCGGCTGCGCGTACAGCTCGAGCGCCTGCTCGAGCGTGACGTCGAAGATCTGCGACTCGCTCTCCAGCGAGCGCGAGTCCGTCCCCTTCTTCAGGTAGGGCCCGAATCGACCGTTCTGCGCGGTGATCTCCTCACCGGTGGCAGGGTCGGCACCGACCACACGGGGCAGGCTGAGCAGCTGCAGCGCGGTGTCGAGGTCGATCGTGTCGACCGACATCGACCGGAACAGCGACGCGGTGCGCGGCTTCGGAGCTGCGTCCTTCTTGGTCTTCTTCTTCGGCTTGTCGACGACCTCGCCGGTCGCCTCGTCGACGGAATCGTCGTCGGAGACCGGATCGTTCTCCTGCACGTACGGACCGAAGCGGCCGTCCTTGACGACGATGATCTTGCCGTTCTCGGGGTTCTCGCCGAGCACGCGGTCGCCGGCTACGGGTGCGTCGATCAGCTCGCGCGCCTTGTCGGCGGTGAGCTCGTCAGGCGCCAGGTCCTCGGGCACGTTGACGATGCGCGGCTTGGCCTCGGGGCTCGCCGGGTCCACGACCTCCAGGTAGGGACCGTACTTGCCGAACCGCAGGGTCGCATCGTCGGTGATCCGCGTCGAGTTCAGCGCTCGCGCGTCGATCTCGCCGAGGTTGTCGACGACCTGTCGCAGGCCCACCTGATTCTCGGAGCCGTAGTAGAAGGACTTCAGCCATTCGACGCGGTTCTGCTCGCCGCGGGCGATGGCGTCGAGGTCGTCTTCGAGGGCCGCGGTGAAGTCGTAGTCGATGAGGTCGGCGAAGTGCTGCTCCAGCAGCCGGACCACGCTGAACGCCAGCCACGTGGGCACGAGCGCCTGGCCGCGCTTGGTCGCATATCCGCGATCGATGACGGTGCCGATGATGCTGGCGAAGGTCGAGGGCCGGCCGATGCCGTGCTCTTCGAGGGCCTTCACGAGCGACGCCTCGGTGTAGCGCGGCTTCGGCGTGGTGCGGTGGCCCTTCGCGACGGATTCGCCGATGGCCAGTTCGTCGCCGACGGCGACCGCCGGCAGCGACTGGTCGGCTGACGAGTCCTGCGCGTTGCGCTTCTCGTCGCGGCCCTCTTCGTACGCCTCGAGGAAGCCCTTGAACGTGTAGACCGTTCCGGATGCGGTGAACTCGACCTGCTTGCCGGCAGCCTCGGTCTCGAGGGTGATCGTGGTCGTCTCGTACTTGGCATCCGACATCTGGCTGGCGACGGTGCGCTTCCAGATCAGGTCGTACAGGCGCTGCTCTTCGCGGTCGAGCCCCGAGGACACCGACGCCGGGGTGCGGAACCTCTCACCCGACGGACGGATCGCCTCGTGCGCCTCCTGGGCGTTCTTGCTCTTCGACTTGTACACGCGAGGCTTCAGCGGCACCGCCGAGTCGCCGTACAGCGCGACCGCCTGGCTGCGCGCGGCCTGGATCGCCTGCGTGCTCAGCGCGACCGAGTCGGTGCGCATATAGGTGATGTACCCCTTCTCGTAGAGTCGCTGGGCGACGCTCATCGCCTGCTTGGCACTCATCGAGAGCTTTCGTCCGGCCTCCTGCTGAAGCGTGGACGTGGTGAAGGGCGCGTAGGGGCTGCGGGTGCCGGGTTTCGCCTCGACCTTGGCGACGGTCGCGGTGCCCGCGGCGTCGACGGCGGCGGCGAGCGCCTCGGCATCGGCCTCGGAGAGCACGACGACGGCCTTCTTGAGCTTTCCGGTGTCGTCGAAGTCGGTTCCGCGGGCCAGCTGCCCGCCGTCGACGCGCACGAGACGCACGCCGAACGCGGCGCCGGTCGACGACGCCTGCGCCTCGACGTCCCAGTACTCGGCCGAGACGAAAGCCATCCGCTCGCGCTCGCGCTCGACGACCATGCGCGTGGCGGCCGACTGCACCCGCCCGGCAGAGAGACCCGACTTGACCTTGTACCAGAGCACCGGTGAGACGTCCCACCCGTACAGGCGGTCCAGGATGCGACGGGTCTCCTGTGCGTCGACGAGCGCCAGGTCGAGCTCGCGCGTGTTGCCCACGGCGGCCTGGATGGCGTCCTTGGTGATCTCGTGGAAGACCATGCGCTTGACCGGCACCTTCGGCTTGAGCGTCTCGAGCAGATGCCAGGCGATGGCCTCGCCTTCGCGGTCCTCATCCGTGGCAAGCAGCACCTCGTCGGCGCTCTTCAGCGCGCGACGCAGCTCGGCGACCGTCTTCGTCTTCCGATCGGACACCACGTAATAGGGGTCGAAGCCGTTCTCGACGTCGATCGAGTACTTGCCGTACGCCTTCTTGTCCTCGGCGGGGATGTCCTTCTTGTCGGCGAGGTCGCGGATGTGGCCCACAGAGCTGAGCACTTCGTAGTCGTCACCGAGATATCCCTGGATCGACCTCATCTTCGTCGGGGACTCGACGATGACGAGCTTCTTGCCTTGTGCCAAGGGGCGTCCTTTCTTCGAAGCACACCATACACACCGCGATCCCGGCGTGAGCCGAGAGCTCGTCAGACGAGTGGGCTGACGCGCGGGCGGTGCGAGGGGCGTCGCACGTTCAGCTTTTCGGCGGCCCCGCTCGGGCGCGGGCGACGGCGACCAGTCCAGAGTACGCGGAACTGACCTCCACCGTCGCCGTGAGGGCGTCGACCGCGCACGAGACGAGTCGCGATCCGGATGCTTCCGCAACCCGCGCCGCGAGAGCACAGGCGTCCTCCCCGGTGACGACGGCCCCGGAGACGACGTCGGCTGCGGCGAGGGCTGCGGCGTCGGCCGCTCCGGCCGTGCGCTGCGCGGTGACGGCGGCGCCGCCCACCGCAGCCAGTCCGAGCGATAGGGCAGCCGCGACCGTGACCACGCCGGCGGCGAGCGCGGTCCCGCTCATGCCGCACACCGTTCCCGCCCCGGGGCGGAGGGCTGCGCGGAGGTCACAGCCCACCGGCCAGGGCACAGCTCGATGCGCTCAGCGGCACCGAGATCAGCCGACCGATGCGCATGTCGAGGGATGCCGTCACGCAGACGAGGTCACCCGCCGACCGGGATGCCGATGACGCGCCGTCCACGGCATCCCGGATCACCGCGGCTGCTCGAGCAGACGTCTCGCCCCGCCCCAGCAGACGGGCCGCGTCGGCTGCGGCATCCTGCAGCGAGACCTGCGTGGCGGCGGCGGCGAGCGCCCCGACACCGAACGCGATGGCGATGAGCACCGCCGGCAGCGCGACCGCGAGCTCGGCGGCGACCGACCCTCGGTCTCCGCCGAGCTCGCGAGAAGAGCGTGGCATCAGGCGACCGTGAGCGCCCGTCGGACGAGGTCGGTGAGGATGCCCCTCACCTCGTCGGAGCGCATGATCACCACGAGCAGACCGGCGAAGGCCACGGCGGCCATCGTCGTGATCGCGTATTCGGCGGTGGCGGCTCCTGTCTCGTCGGTGAACAGCTCGGCCGCTCGGCTTCTGGTGAGCGGGGGCAGCGGGTCGGTGCAGGGTGCGGTCATGGTGTTCCTTCTCTCTTGTGCGGGGCGACTCTCGCCCTCGACGTGTCAGATGTGCAGGGGCGTGGAGGCGAGCACGCTGAGCATGAGCGGCGCGACCCCGAGCAGGAGGAATGCGGGCAGCGTGCATGCACCCAGGGGCAGCAGCAGCTGCGACGAGAGCCTGGCCGCGCGCACGCGCCCTCGTACACGCGACTCGTGGCGCTGCTGCGCGGCGGTCGCGCGCAGCAGCTCGCCGGCCGGAACTCCGGCGGAGCGCGACAGCTCGAGCACCGCGTCCGTGGTGCTGCGATCGTCCGACAGCGCGGCCGGGCTGTGCTCGACGAGCCGCAGCGCCCGCGGGATGCCGACGCCGCCGGCGAGCGCCACCGCGACCAGTTCGGCGTGCATGCCCGGGGTGCCGCTCTCGGGCTGCGCGGCCCGGACCATGCGTCCGGTCCACCAGCGCGCAACGAGAACCAGAGCGGTGCCGAGCACGACGCAGGCAATGCCGAACGGGTTGCTCACCAGCACGCCGACCGTGTCGAAGCCGAGCGCGAACCCCAGCAGCAGTCCGGCGAACGGCAGCCAGAGCAGCAGTCGCGCGGTCCCGGTCGGCTCGGCAAGCGCGACCCGCACGTCGTCGGCGGCGGAGGCGGCATCCTGCAGCGACTCCGACAGCGCCCGCAGCACGTCGGCCAGCGGAGCACCGACGGTGGTCGCGATCTCCCAGGCTGCGGCGACGTCCGACCACACCCCGTTCTCCGCGTCGATCGCGCCGACGAGCTCGGCCCCGGCGTCCACCCGCGCGACGATCCGACCCGCGACGGCGTCGCCGGTGTCTGCGAGATGGCGCCACGCGGTGTGCGGGCGGGTTCCCGCCTGCAGCAGCACGGCCAGCGTGCGCACCGCGGCAGCGGCCCGCTGCGGGTCGTTCTGATGCGGGCGCTGACGCCGCCACCTCACCACGGCTGCACCTCCTCCATCGCCAGGCGATCGCCGCGCAGCACGAATCTGCCCGCGTGCGCGATGCGCCGCCGCCCGTCCGTGCCGCGCTCCAGATGCAGCACGACCGTGAATGCGCTGACCACCTGTCGAGCCAGTGCCGTGGCATCCATCCCCGCGAGCGCGCCGAGTGCCTCCATGCGTGCCGGCACGTCGGCCAGCCCTGAGGCGTGCAGCGTTCCCGCGCCGCCGTCGTGGCCGGTGTTCAGCGCGGTCAGCAGCTCGCGCACCTCCTCGCCACGACACTCCCCGACGACGAGCCGGTCGGGCCGCATGCGCAGCGACTCACGAACGAGCATCGCGAGCGTAATGCGGCCGGCGCCTTCGAGGTTCGCCTGGCGCGCTTCGAGCGAGATGTGATGCGGATGCCGGGGGCGCAGCTCCGCGACGTCCTCGATGGTGACGATCCGCTCCCCCTCGCCCACCTCGGACAGCAGGGCTGCGAGCAGCGTGGTCTTGCCCGTGCCGGTTCCGCCGGTGATCAGCACATTGGCCCGCTCGCGCACCAGCCGCGCCAGCCAGACGCGCTGCGCGTCGCCGAATGTTCCGGTGGCGGCGAGCGCGGCGAGGTCGGCGCCGAGCACGCGGGGGATGCGCACCGACAGCGCCGTGCCGGTGACCGAGACCGGAGCGAGGACGGCATGCACGCGGATGCCGGAGGCGAGCCGCACGTCGACGCAGGGCGACTGATCGTCGAGGTGGCGCCCACCGGCGGCGACGAGGGCGACCGCGAGGTCGCGCACCTCGCGCTCCGACGCGCGCCACGTCGGCACTCGCTCGGCACCGCGGCCCCGATCGACGTAGAGACCGTCCGCGCCGTTGACGAAGATGTCCGTCACGGCGGCGTCGCGCACATGCTCGGCGAGCGCACCCAGGGCAGAATCCACGTCGACGACGGCGTGCTCGGCGTGCGCGTCGGGCTGTCGGGCTCGGAGGACGAACGGTTCGGGCATGCGACGACGTTAGGCGGGCGTCGGCGCCCGGCGCGGCCGGATTCCCACGTGATGTGCACAACTGCGTCGTGGCCTGCCCTGTGCAGACGGACCGGCCCTGCAGACGACTGCGCGGCAGAGCGTCCGCAGACGGACGGGCGGCACCTCACGGGGGGAATGAGGTGCCGCCCACGCGCGGCCCGGAGATGAGGGGGGGCACCCGGGCGCGCTGAAGCCGTATACGAATCGGCTGAGGTCAGTGTACGCACCGCTCGCGAGGTGCGGCAAACCCCCGCCACTACCGACTTTCGACAGTAGGCCGCGCCCTGCGCCGGGACTAGATTCGCCGTGTCACGGTCGTGTCTCGGCACGATCACCCGACCGCGCAAAGGAGCGAGTGCATGAGCAGCCAGATCGACCACCTCCTCGACGAGGCCCGCAGATTCCCGCCGTCAGAGGAGTTCGTCGCTCAGTCGATCGACGACCCCGCCCTCTACGAGCGGGCCGCCGCTGATCGCGAGGGTTTCTGGGGCGAGCAGGCCAGGGAGAGCGTCCACTGGCACAAGCCGTTCACGCGCGTGCTCGACTGGTCGAACCCGCCGTTTGCGAAGTGGTTCGACGACGGCGAGCTCAACGTGGCATACAACTGCCTCGACCGGCACGTGGAAGCAGGTCACGGCGACCGGGTGGCCGTCCTCTGGGAGGGCGAGCCCGGCGACGAGCGCCGCATCACGTACGCCGAGCTCACCGATGAGGTGAAACGTGCCGCCAACGTGCTGCAGGACCTCGGCGTCGGTCAGGGCGACCGCGTCGCCATCTACCTGCCGATGATCCCCGAAGCGGTCATCTCGATGCTCGCCGTGGCTCGCCTCGGCGCCATCCACTCGGTCGTGTTCGGCGGCTTCAGCGCCGACAGCCTGCGATCGCGGATCGACGACGCCGGAGCCAAGCTCGTGATCACCGCCGACGGCGGCTACCGCAAGGGAAAGGTGTCGGCCCTCAAGCCCGCCGTCGACCAGGCGCTCAGCGACCGCAATGGCGAAGGCGAGCAGCAGACCGTCGAGCACGTGCTCGTCGTCAGGCGCGGGGGCAACGAGGTCGACTGGGACGACGAGCGCGACGTCTGGTGGCACGATGTCGTGCCGCAGGCATCCGGTGAGCACGAGGCTCAGGCCTTCCCCGCCGAGAACCCGCTGTTCATCCTGTACACGTCAGGCACGACCGGAAAGCCGAAGGGCATCCTGCACACGTCCGGTGGGTATCTGGTGCAGGCCGCCTACACGCACAAGTACGTCTTCGACCTGCACCCTGAGAGCGACGTCTTCTGGTGCACGGCTGACATCGGCTGGGTCACCGGGCACAGCTACGTGGCGTACGGCCCGCTGGCCAACGGCGCCACCCAGGTTCTCTTCGAGGGCACGCCGGACTCGCCGCACCCCGGCCGGTGGTGGGAGCTGATCGAGAAGTACGGCGTGACGATCTTCTACACCGCGCCGACGGCGATCCGCTCGTTCATGAAGCTCGGTCGTCAGATCCCGCAGAAGTTCGACCTGTCGAGCCTGCGCCTGCTCGGCTCGGTGGGCGAGCCGATCAACCCCGAGGCATGGATGTGGTACCGCGAGGTCATCGGCGCGGACAGGACCCCCATCGTCGACACGTGGTGGCAGACCGAGACGGGTGCGATCATGGTCTCCCCTCTTCCCGGCATCACCGCGACCAAGCCCGGTTCCGCCCAGGTGCCCATCCCCGGCATCTCCATCGACGTCACCGACGACGACGGCAACGAGGTGGGCAACGGCAACGGCGGACTGCTCGTCATCACCGAGCCATGGCCGTCGATGCTGCGCGGCATCTGGGGCGACCCGGAGCGATTCAAAGAGACCTACTGGGACAAGTTCAAGGACAAGGGGTACTACTTCGCCGGTGACGGCGCACGTCTGGACGAGGACGGCGATCTGTGGCTGCTCGGCCGCGTCGACGATGTGATGAACGTGTCGGGTCATCGCCTGTCGACGACCGAGATCGAGTCGTCGCTGGTCGCTCATGAGGCCACCGCCGAGGCCGCCGTCGTGGGGGCGTCGGATGAGACCACCGGCCAGGCGGTGGTCGCCTTCGTGATCATCAAGCAGAGCTATCTCGAGGCGCATTCGCCGGAGGGCCTGGCGACTCTGCTGCGGGGCTGGGTCGCCGAGCAGATCGGCCCGATCGCCCGTCCGCGCGATGTGTACGTCGTGAACGAGCTGCCGAAGACCCGATCGGGCAAGATCATGCGGCGTCTGCTGCGCGACGTCGCCGAGGGCCGCGAGGTCGGCGACACGACGACGCTCGCCGACACCATGGTGATGAGCACCATCACCAGCCAGGTCAAGTAGCCGGCACACCAGCGAAGCGGCCCTCCGATCGAGATCGGAGGGCCGCTTCGCTCATGCCGGAACCGTCAGCGGGCTCACGCGAGGATGAAGGTCACCTCGACCTCGACGGGCGTGTCCAGCGGCAGGCTGGCGACGCCGACCGCGGCACGGGCGTGCTTTCCCGCGTCGCCGAAGATCTCGCCGAGCACCTCACTGGCACCGTTGACGACGGCCGGCTGCCCGGTGAAGGACGGGTCGGATGCCACGAAGCCGCCCACCCGCAGCACGCCGGCGATCTGATCGATGCCGCCGGCGGCCTGCGCGGCCGCGGCGAGGGCGTTCAGCGCGCAGGTGCGGGCGTAGCCCTGGGCATCCGCCGCATCGATCTCGGCGCCCACCTTGCCGGTCGCGGGCAGCGCGCCGTCGACGAACGGCAGCTGACCGGACGTGTAGACGAGGCCGCCGTGCACGACGGCGGGGACGTACGCGGCGACGGGTGCGGCGACGGCCGGCAGCTCGATGCCGAGCTCGTCGAGTCGGGCGGCGACGCTCACTGCTGAGCTCCGTCGAACTGACGCGACGCCTCAGCGGCGGCCGCGAGCCCGGCGTTGGCCGTCGAGTCCTGCGTGATGGGACGCTTCAGGTAGGCGACGAGGCCACCCTCCGGCCCCTGGACGACCTGCACGAGCTCCCAGCCCTGCTTGCCCCAGTTGTTGAGGATCGCCGCCGTGTTGTGGATCAGCAGCGGCGTGGTCAGATACTCCCACGTGATCATGGCACTCCTGTGCGTCGGCGACGAACGGCACGGGATGCCGAAGCGTCGAGGCTCTTATTCAGGGAATTCCCTTAACATCAGCGTATGCCTCAAACGAAACGCACGCTGTCTGGTGTGCTCGGCGGTCTGCTCGGCCTGGTGGGCCTGAGCGCGGTCGCCGGGGTTCTGGTCACCGCAGCCGTCACTCCCGCCATCGCCGTCGCCGGAGTGACGGGTTCGCAGGCGCTGACGATCTTCGACAACCTGCCGAACAGCCTCACCCCCAACCCGCCCATGGAGCCGACGGAGTTCTACGGAACCGGCGAAGACGGCAAGCCGTTCCTGCTGGCGAAGTTCTTCGACCAGAACCGGGTGCCGGTGACGTTCGAGCAGGTCTCGCCGCTGCTGTACGACGCGATCCTCTCGAGTGAGGACAAGAACTTCTACGAGCACGGCGGCGTCAATCTCCTGCAGACCATGAAGGCCGCGGTCGAGAACTTCACGGGCTCGTCCTCTCGTGGCGCGTCCACGATCACGCAGCAGTATGTCAAGAACGCGCTGATCCAGGAGTGCGAGCAGGGAGTCTCTCCGAACGACGAGGACTACGACGTCAAGATCCAGCAGTGCTTCGAGGGTGCAGCGCAGTCGAAGGGCGCGGAGGGCATCGAGCGCAAACTGCAGGAGATGCGCTACGCGGTGCAGATCGAGAAGGACTACTCCAAGAACGAGATCCTGCTCGGCTACCTCAACGTGTCGAACTTCGGCGGCACCACCTACGGCATCGAGGCCGCAGCCAACCGCTACTTCGGCACCAGCGCCGCCAAGGTGACGCTCGTGCAGGCCGCGACGCTGGCGGGCATGGTTCAGGAACCCAATCTGCTGCGCATCGACCGGCCGGAGGAAGGCACGTGGACCGACAAGGACGGCGTCGCGCACAACACCGCCGCCGACGGATATGCCACCACGAAGGATCGCCGTGACTACGTTCTCGGTCAGATGCTGAAGAACGGGCAGATCACCAAGGAGCAGCACGACGCCGCCGTGGAGGCGCCGATCGAGCCGAATCTGACGCAGACCACGCAGGGCTGTGGGGCGGCAGGCACCAACGCCTACTTCTGCCAGTACGTGAAGTCGGTGGTCGAGACGGACGAAGCGTTCGGCGCGACGCCGGAGAAGCGGCTGGAGAACATGCGCCGCGGCGGCATGAAGATCTACACCTCGCTCGACATGCGGGTGCAGGGTCCTGCCGTGCAGTCGCTGCGCGATCGTGTGCCGCCCTCGATGCCCGGCATCCTCGTCGGCGGTGCCGGTGTCTCGATCGAGGCGTCCACGGGCCGGATCCTTTCGATCGCGCAGAACACCGACTTCAGCGAGTCGGCGAACGCGAGCCTGGCGAACGGGCAGTCGTCGCAGGTTTTCGCCGCGGACAAGAAGCACAACGGCTCGACGAACGGGTTCGAGACCGGTTCGACATGGAAGCTGTTCACGCTCCTGCAGTGGTTGGAAGAGGGACATTCGGTCAACGAGGTGCTCGACGGCCGCTACCCCGTCGTAGGCCAGTTCTCGCAGTGCGGCGGCACGTACACCCTGACCCGTGACAATTCGTCCAAGAACTTCGGAAACGGAAGCGGTTCGGTCAGCAGCGTGCGTCGGTTCACCGCCGCTTCGCTGAACAGCGGCTTCCTCGCGATGGCGAAGCAGCTGGATCTGTGTGACATCAACAAGATGGCCAAGCGTCTCGGTGTCCACTACGGCAACATGGGGGACGTCACCACGGACGGTGAGGCTCCCAACGACCCATTCGGCACTGTGCTCGGCTCGAAGTCTGTGGCCCCGATCCAGATGGCGGGCGCTTATACCACGGTCGCCAACAAGGGCATCTTCTGCGAACCTCGCGTCATCGACAAGATCATCGGACAGGACGGCGATGAGATCCCGGTTCCGAAGACGAGCTGCACGCAGGTGATCACACCCGAGGTCGCCGCCACCGCCGCCTACGCACTGCGCGGGGTCATGGAGGGCGGCACGGGCACGGGCGCGAATCCGTACGACGGCATTCCGGTCATCGGCAAGACAGGCACGGCTGAGACGTCGCACACGATGCTCGTGGAGTCGAGCACCAAGGTGACGACGGCGGTCTGGGTCGGGAACGTCGACGGTCGCAAGGACTTGAGAGATTTCTGGGCGAACGGGACACGTCTCAACGACATTCGCTATCCGCTGGCGAGGGACATCCAGCGGGCCGCGAACGCCGTCTACGGTGGGGACCGGTTCCCCGAACCGGATTCCAACCTCACGCGTCGCGTGATGAAGGATCTCCCCGACGTGGTCGGCAAGACGATCGACGAGGCCACCCGGATCCTCGATTCGGCCGGGTTCTCCGTGCAGGTCGGCGATGCTGTCGACAGCACCCTGCCCAAGGGCACGGTGGCGGAGCAGAATCCCGGCGCCGGGCGAGTGGCCGGCGGGGCGACCATCACGCTCCGTCCGAGTTCGGGGACGTCACCCGACGCGGGTGAGACAGTGCCGAAGGTCACCAAGATGAAGTACAACCAGGCCAAGGCTGCGCTGGAGGACGCCGGTTTCCGCGTCTCGGGCGAGGGATGCAAGAACGGGTCGACCGTGACCGGCCAGGACCCCGCTGCCGACGCCACCGCCGCTGAAGGCAGCGCGGTGACGCTCACCTGTGCGAGCGACGGGTGACCCGTCGGGTCGCCGCGCACCCGGCCCTCATCGCGCTCGGCGCGGTGGGGGCCGTCGGCGTCGGCGCTGCGGTCTGGGGAGTCGGCATCGAACGCTACCTGTTCACGGTGCGCGAGACCACCGCCGCCGCTCTGGTTCCGGGCAGCGCGCCGGTGCGCGTGCTGCACATCTCCGACGCGCACATGGCGCCGTGGCAGCGGCGCAAGCAGCAGTGGCTCGCATCGCTCGTCGAGCTCGAACCCGACCTGATCGTGAACACGGGCGACAACCTCGGGCATCGGGAGGGCCTCGCCGGAATCCGTCGGGCACTCGCCCCGTTCGCGGGCATCCCCGGCGTCTTCGTGCACGGGTCGAACGACGTGCACGCGCCCGCGCCACGCAATCCGCTCAACTACTTCCGCGGCCCCTCCCTCGAGCACGGCGAACCTGAGCTGCTCGATACCGCCGCGATGGACGCGTTCTTCACCGACGAGCTCGGGTGGGTCGATCTGAACAACACGGCCGCGCGGATGGACGTCGGCGGCAACAGCATCGATTTCGTCGGCGTCGACGATCCGCACCGCGGCTGGGACGACTTCGACGCGCTCACCTCCGCGATCGCATCGCTCGATGCGCCCCCCGCCGGCGGTTCTCGCATCGCCGTGGCCCACGCGCCGTACCGGCGTGTGCTGGACTCGTTCGTCGCTCTGGATGCGGACGCGCTCTTCGCCGGACACACCCACGGCGGACAGGTGTGCCTCCCCGGCTTCGGCGCGCTGGTCGCCAACTGCGACATCCCACTGAAGCAGGCGAAGGGTCTGAGCAGCTGGTCGCACCGTGGCCGCTCGGTGCCGCTGAACGTCTCGGCCGGCTGCGGTCATTCGATCCACGCGCCGATCCGGTTCGCCTGTCGCCCGGAGGCGACGCTGCTGACACTGACCGCGCGATCCTGACGCGCCCGGACGCGGCGCGCGATTCGTGCTCGCGCCGCGCGCCATGTAGACTTGAACGGTTGCAATCACGGGGTGTGGCGCAGCTTGGTAGCGCGCTTCGTTCGGGACGAAGAGGCCGCAGGTTCAAATCCTGTCACCCCGACAGCATGCAGAAAGGGATCCGCCGGAGGCGGGTCCCTTTCTGCATTGCCCACGATGTCCGTGGATGCGCGGGACAGCAGAATCCGCGCATCGCCCGCCGTCAACCCCAATAGGCTGGATCATCATGACGCACCCCCGCCTGGTCGCATTCGACCTCGATGACACGCTCGCCCCGTCGAAGGGTGAGATCGACGACCGCATCGCGGATCTGCTCCGCGAGCTGCTGCGGCGGGTGGAGGTCGCGATCATCTCCGGCGGCAACGAGCAGCAGTTCCGCACGCAGGTCATCGGCCGCCTCGACGGCCTGACTGCCGACGAGAGCTCTCGGCTGCACCTGCTGCCCACCTGCGGCACCCGCTACCTCCGCCACGACGGCACCGCGTTCGCCGCCGTGTACGCGCACGACCTGAGCGAGGACGAGAAGACGGCCGCGCTCACGGCGCTGCGGGAAGAGGCCGAGCGGCTGGGCCTGTGGGAGGCGGAGCCGTGGGGCGACATCCTCGAGGACCGCGGCTCGCAGATCACCTTCTCCGCACTCGGTCAGCGCGCCCCGCGAGACGCCAAGCACGCCTGGGACCCCACCGGAGAGCGTCGAGCCGCGTTGCGCGACGCCGTCGCTCCACGGCTTGCGGGCCTCGAGGTGCGGTCGGGAGGGTCGACGTCGATCGACATCACTCGCGCCGGCATCGACAAGGCGTACGGCATGCAGAAGCTCGTCGAGCACACCGGCATCCGTCTCGACGAGATGCTCTTCTACGGCGACCGGCTCGACGAGGGCGGCAACGACTATCCGGTGCAGGCCATCGGCGTGCGCTCGATCGCCGTCGACGGCTGGCAGGACACCGCCGACAAGCTGGATGCCCTGATCGCCGCCCTTCCCTCCCCCGCCGCGCGCTGAGCGCAGGCGTCAGCGCGGGATCGGCGCGAGCCGCGCCAGCTGGGTGACGTGCTTGGCCTCGAGTTCGGCCAGGGTCGAGACGCCCAGCAGCCGCATGGTGCGCTCGATCTCGCCGCGCAGGATCTCGATGGTGCGGTCGACGCCTGCTCGCCCGCCCGCCATCAGTCCGTACAGGTATGCGCGACCGATGAGGGTGAAATCCGCGCCGAGCGCGACGGAGGCCACGATGTCCGCGCCGTTCATGATCCCGGTGTCGATCATGACCGTGAAGTCGTCGCCGACGGCCTTGCGGACGTCGGGCAGCAGGTGGAACGGGATGGGTGCCCGGTCGAGCTGACGGCCCCCGTGGTTCGACAGCACGATGCCGTCGACGCCGGCGTCGCGCAGACGCAGAGAGTCCTCGACGTTCTGCACGCCCTTGATCACGATCTTGCCCGGCCACAGGTCGCGGATCACGGCGAGATCGTCATAGCTGATGGTGGGGTCCATGGCCGCGTCCAGCAGCTCGCCGACGGTTCCGCCGGTGCTGCTCAGTGAGGCGAACTCCAGTTTCGGGGTGGTGAGGAAATCGAACCACCACCAGGGCCGCGGGATGGCATTGATGATCGTGCCGAGCGTGAGCTGCGGGGGGATGCTGAACCCGTTGCGCTTGTCGCGCAGCCGCGCACCCGCCACGGGGGTGTCGACGGTGAAGTGCAGCGTATCGAACCCGGCGGCGGCGGCGCGCCTGGTGAGCTCGTAGGAGATCTCGCGGTCGCGCATCACGTACAGCTGGAACCAGTTGCGGCCCGGGATCGGCCCCTGCGGCTCCCGAAGCGTCACGTCACGGACACCCTCGATGGACGTGGTGCCGAGGGTGGACAGGGTGAAGGGGATGCCGGCGGCCGCGGCCGCTCCGGCGCCGGCGACCTCGCCCTCGGTCTGCATCAGGCGGGTGAAACCGGTGGGCGCGATACCGAAGGGCAGCGCGGACGGTGCGCCGAGGATGTCCACCGTGGTGTCGACATCCGGAGCAGGCTTGAGGATGCCCGGGTGGAACTCGACGTCCTGGAAAGCCTGGCGCGCCCGCGAGAGCGACAGCTCCCCTTCGGCACCACCGTCGGTGTAGTCGAAGGCGGCCTTGGGCGTCCGGCGCTTGGCGATGGTGCGCAGGTCGTCGATGGTGAGCGCCGCGTTCAGGCGGCGCTTGCGGCCGTCGAATTCGGGCTTCTTGAACTGCATGAGCTCGAGCAGCTCGGCGGGCTTGGGCAGCTGGCGGGTGACCATCGGCGGGTTCCTCTCGGGTGGGCGGGTCAATGGGCGCCGGGCAGCAGCCCGGCGGCGGCGGAATAGCCGGTGATATGGGCGTGGACGAGAGCGCGTGCGTCGTCGCCTCGAGCGACGGCGTCGACGATGGCGTGATGTTCGGCGCGCAGACGCGCCGCCATGGCATCCCAATCGCCGATCCGCTCTGCGCCAGCGAGGACGTACGACTCGATGGCGGTGCGCAGGCCCGCCATCATGGCGGCGAGCACGGTGTTACCGGATGCGTGGGCGAGAGCGACGTGCAGTTCGGCGTCGAGCGCGAGGAACTCGCGCGGGGTGAGGTCGGAATCCATCGCCTGCAGGGTGGCGCGCACGGCCGACAAATCGCGCTCCGGGGCGGCGCTCAGGCGTGTGACCACCGCGTCTTCGAGCGCGAGGCGGGTGTCCAGCACGTCGCCGAGAGGGAATCCCTGGGCGGCGATCTGCAGCCGCAGCAGGGTGGACATGCCGCCGGACGGGACGGCGGTGACGATCGCCCCCGCCTGCGGCCCGGAGCCCGTGGCGGTGCGGATCAAGCCCATCACCTCGAGCACACGCAGCGCCTCGCGCACACTCGAGCGACTCACGCCGAGGTCGGCCGCGAGGTCGCGCTCCGACGGCAGCCGCTCCCCGGGCTTCACCTCGCCATCGAGCAGGCTGGCCTCGATGCGCTCGAGCACCGTGCGCCAGGCTCGCTGCGTCGCGCTCAGCTCCGGCATCCGTCCTCCTGTGGTCAGACCACAGGCTACCCGGTGTGGTCAGACCACGCAAACGACCTCAGTCGAGCATGCCGCCGGACTCGTCCAGGTAGCAGTTGCCGCACAGCGACTCGTAGGTGACCTCGGCACCGTCGATGGCGACCTGGTCACCCGAGAAGACGAAACGGCCGTCAACCATCCGGCCGTTGAAGACCGCCTTCCGGCCGCACCGGCAGATGGTCTTGAGCTCCTCGAGCGAGTGGGCGACCGCCAGCAGACGCGCTGAGCCGGGGAACGCATGCGTGCGGAAGTCGTTGCGGATGCCGTACGCCATCACCGGGATGCCGTCGAGCACAGCGATGCGGAACAGGTCGTCGATCTGATCCGTCGTCAGGAACTGCGCCTCATCGACCAGCAGGCACGCGACGTCGTGCGGCTCGGCGGACTGCAGCCCCGCACCGCGCACACGCTCGCGTTCTCCGGTGAACAGCGCACGGGCTTCGTCGTGCGGCCCGATGAGGAAGTCCACCTCGCGCGTCATGCCGAGCCTGCTCTCGATCTGCGACGCGCCCTTCGTGTCGATCTGCGGTTTGGCCAGCAGCACGCGCTGCCCGCGCTCCTCGTAGTTGTAGGCGGCTTGCAGCAGGGCGGTCGACTTGCCGGAGTTCATCGCGCCGTAGCGGAAGTACAGCTTCGCCACGGTCGCGCGATCAGGCCGTGAGCGACAGGACGGACGCGGTCTCGCTCATCGACTTCTCGGCGGCCGCCGCATCGTCGTTGAGTCGACGTCCCATCGTCGGGATGAGGCCCTTGAGCTTCGGCTCCCAGCCGGCGTAGTGCTCGGGGAAGCAGCGCTTGAGAAGGCCGAGCATGATCGGCACCGCGGTCGAGGCACCCGGCGAGGCGCCGAGCAGCCCGGCGATCGTGCCGTCCTCGGCCGCGACGACCTCGGTTCCGAACTGAAGGATGCCGCCCTTCTCGGGGTCCTTCTTCATCACCTGCGCGCGCTGACCCGCCTGGATCAGCTCCCAGTCCTCATCGCGCGCGGTGGGGACGAACGTGCGCAGGTTGTCGACCTTCTTGCCGTGGCTCTTCACCAGCTCGCTGATCAGGTAGGTGATGAGATCCGGGTTCGCGAACGCGACGCGCAGCATCGGCCACAGGTTGTGCGGGCGCACCTGAGTGATGATGTCCAGCATCGAGCCGTGCTTGAGGAACTTGGGGCTGAACGTCGCGAACGGGCCGAACATCAACGACTTCTCGCCGTCGACGACGCGGGTGTCCAGGTGCGGCACAGACATCGGCGGCGCACCGATCGCGGCCTGCGAGTACACCTTGGCCTGGTGCTGCGCGACGAGCTTCGGGTCGGTCGTCTTCAGCCACTGGCCCCCGATCGGGAAGACGCCGTAACCCTTGATCTCGGGGATGCCGCTCTTCTGCAGGAGCTTGAGGGCCCAGCCCCCCGCGCCGACGAAGACGAACCGTGCCTTCACCTCGCCGGGAGTGCGACCGATGACGTGGCGGTACTTGACGAGCCAGCTGCCGTCGTCCTGACGCTTGAGGTTGCGCACCTCGTGGTCGGTGCGCACCTGCACCCCGGACTCGGCGAGGTGGTCGAAGAGCTGGTGCGTCAGGGAGCCGAAGTCGACGTCGGTGCCGGACGGCACCCTGGTCGCAGCAAACGGCTCGCCCTTGCGGCGCTTCTGCATGAGCAGCGGTGCCCACCTGTTGATGACGCGCGAGTCCTCGCTGTACTCGATGCCCTCGAACAGCGGCTGATCCTTGAGCACCTCGTAGCGGGCCTTGAGGAACGCCACATCCTTCTCGCCGCGCACGAACGTCATGTGCGGCACGGAGTTGATGAACGTCGACGGACCGTCGAGGATGCCGCGCCCGACGAGCGTCGACCAGAACTCGCGGCTCTGCTGGAACTGCTCGTTGATCGAGATCGCCTTGGCGGGGTCGAGCGAGCCGTCCTTGCCCTGCGGCATGTAGTTCAGCTCGCACAGCGCGGCGTGACCGGTGCCGGCGTTGTTCCACGGGTTGGAGCTCTCTTCGGCGACGTCGCCGAGTCGCTCGTAGGCGACGATCTTCCAGTCCGGCTGCAGCTCGTGCAGCAGGGTACCCAGCGTGGCGGACATGATGCCCCCACCGATCAGAACGACATCGACGGTTTCGGTCACCAGAACAGTCTAGTCATCCGAAACAGCGCGGATTTCCGCCGGACCGGGGCGCCCAGCACCCCGGCCGGGCGGCTCAGAGCGCGGCGGGCGCGAGGCGCTCGGCGAGCTCCTCGGCGATCTGCACGGCGTTGAGCGCCGCGCCCTTGCGCAGGTTGTCGTTGCTGATGAAGAGCACCAGTCCCCTGCCCTCGGGGGCGGACTGGTCGGCGCGGATGCGGCCGACGAAGCTCGGGTCCTTGCCCGCCGCCTGCAGCGGGGTCGGCACCTCGTCGAGCACCACACCGGGGGCGGATGCCAGCACCTCGCGCGCACGATCGGGGGTGATGTCCCGCGCGAACTCGGCGTGGATCGACAGCGAATGTCCGGTGAAGACGGGAACCCGAACGCAGGTGCCTGCGACGCGCAGGTCGGGAAGACCCAGGATCTTGCGGCTCTCGTTGCGGAGCTTCTTCTCCTCGTCGGTCTCGTTGTCGCCGTCGTCGACGATGGAGCCGGCGAGCGGGATGACATCGAAAGCGATCGGCGCGACATACTTCTCCGGGGCCGGGAAGTCCACCGCGGATCCGTCGTGCACGAGGCGCAGCGTGTCGCCCTGGGCGAGCACGCCCTCGACCTGGCCGAGCAGCTCCTCCGCACCGGCGATACCCGAGCCGGACACCGCCTGGTAGGTGCTGACGATGAGACGCTCGAGGCCCGCCTCGGCATGCAGCGCCTTCAGCACGGGCATGGCAGCCATGGTGGTGCAGTTCGGGTTGGCGATGATGCCCTTGGGCCGCTCGTCGATGGCATCCGGGTTCACCTCGCTCACCACCAGCGGAACCTCCGGGTCCATCCGCCAGGCGCTGGAGTTGTCGACGACGACGGCGCCCGCCGCGGCGAACGTCGCCGCGTAGGCGCGGCTGGCCGTCGCACCTGCGGAGAACAGCGCGATGTCGATGCCCGAGGCATCCGCGGTCTCGACGTCCTCGACGATCACGTCGACACCGCCGAAGTCGATGGTGGTGCCGGCGGAGCGGGCGGAGGCGAACAGCCGCAGCTCGCGCACCGGGAACGAGCGCTCGATGAGGATGTCGCGCATCACGGTGCCGACCTGGCCGGTCGCGCCGACGATGGCGATCGAGAGTCCGGAATCGGAGATACGGGTCATGGGGGATCCTTGGCGTGCAGGCGATGCGCCAGGCTCAGCCCCAGGGTGCGGACGCTGCGCCTGGCACCGATGTCAGGGTTGCGGTGAGTCTATCCGGTCGCCGACGGCTGCGGGTCCGGCATTTCAGAGGCGAGGTCAGCGGCCGGTGCCGGCGTGCACGACCGCCTCGATCTCGCTGTCGAGGCCGTAGGCGCTGTGCACGGTGCGCGCGGCCTCGGCGAGGTCGTCGCCGCGGAGCACGACCGAGATGCGGATCTCGGAGGTGGAGATCATCTCGATGTTGATGCCGCCGGCGCTGAGCGCCTCGAAGAGGATCTCCGAGACGCCGGAGTGCGTGCGCATCCCGGCGCCCACGACCGACAGCTTGCCGATCTGGTCGTCGTGCAGCAGGCTCTCGAAGCCGACCTCGCTCTGCTCAGCGGCGAGCGCCTTGAGCGTCGTCGGGGCATCGGCCTTGGGCAGCGTGAAGGAGATGTCGGTGCGGCCGGTGGATGCCGCAGAGACGTTCTGCACGATCATGTCGACGTTCGCGCCGGCCTTCGAGACGATCTTGAAGATCTCGGCGGCCTTGCCCGGCACATCGGGCACACCGGCGACGGTGATCTTTGCCTGGCTGAGGTCGGTGGCGACTCCGGCGACGATCGGTTCTTCCATGGCTTCTCCCTCGGTGGCGCGCGGGTTCTTCATGCCCGCGCCCAGAACGTACGTGCCCTCGGCCGACGAGAAGGTCGAGCGGGCGTGGATGAGCACACCGTGACGGCGGGCGTATTCGACGGCGCGGATGTAGAGCACCTTGGCGCCGTTGGCGGCGAGCTCGAGCATCTCCTCGCTGGAGACCTGCTCGAGCTTGCGGGCCCGCGGGATCACGCGCGGGTCAGCGGTGTAGATGCCGTCGACGTCGCTGTAGATCTCGCAGACATCGGCGTTCAGGGCGGCGGCGAGGGCGACGGCGGTGGTGTCGGAGCCGCCACGTCCCAGCGTCGTGATGTCGCGGGTGTCGCGATTGAACCCCTGGAAGCCGGCCACGATGACGATCGCGCCCTCATCGAGCGCCTCCCGCAGGCGCACCGGGGTGACATCCACGATGCGTGCCTTGCCGTGATGCGAGTCGGTGATCATGCCGGCCTGGCTGCCGGTGAACGACCGTGCCTCGAAGCCCATCGAGTGGATCGCCATGGCGAGCAGCGCCATCGAGATGCGCTCACCGCTCGACAGCAGCATGTCCAGTTCGCGCGGGGCGGGGATCGGCGCCACCTCGTGCGCGAGGTCGAGCATCTCGTCGGTCGTGTCGCCCATCGCGCTGACGGCGACGACGACGTCGTGACCGGCACGACGGGTGTCGACGATGCGCTTGGCGACGCGCTTGATGCTCTCCGCGTCGGCGACGGACGAACCGCCGTACTTCTGCACGATCAGGGCCACGATCACTCCCGGGGACGAAGGGCGGATCCGCCCAGGCTCATTCTACAAATCACGCCCATGCCGCCTCACGCATGTGACGCCTGGCCGGTCCGGGCCGGCACCGTCACCGCCGGTCGTCGGAATCGGGCCTGGTCTCGGACACGATGGCCTCGGCCGTCTCGGCCGTGGTGATCGGCCCCGTGGTGAGGTCCGGCGCCGAGGCCCGCGGCCGGAGCCGCCCGCCTGTCGCGGCGAACCAGCATCCGATCAGCACGATGGGGAACCCGATCAGCAGGCCGGGTGTGAGCGGCTCGGCCAGCACGATGGCGCCCAGCACGACCGCGACGATCGGGTTGACGTAGGTGAACAGCGGGGCCCGCACCGGGCCGACCTCGCGGATCAGCGCGAAGAACGCGACGAACGCGAGGGCGGTGCAGACGATCCCGAGCAGCAGCAGCGACACTGTTGAGCGGATGGTCGGCACGTCGTGCTGGGTGAGCAGCGCCGCCGGCAGGTACCCGATTCCGATGGCGAACAGCGCGAGCGTGATCGTGCCGAGCGACGGCACGTCCTTCAGCTTGAGGGCGATGATGAAGGGCGCGATCGCATACAGCACCGCGGTCAGCAGGACCTCGCCGATCGCGAACGCGCTGCTCGGACCGTGCGGGAACAGGCCGGGCCCGGCGACGACGACGGCGACGCCGGCGAAGCCGAGCAGCAGACCCCCGAGCCTGACCGGAGCCAGTGCTGAGCGGTCTCCGCGCAGCAGCGCGATGATCACGGCGAACAGCGGCACGGTCGACACGAGCAGCCCGGTGAGACCCGACGGCAGCTGCGTCTCGGCGTGGCTGAGCAGCAGGAACGGCCCTGCCATCTCGACCAGGCCGAACGCCAGCACCCAGGGCCAGTGCTTCCACGCCGCGGCGAGCGCGCCGGCGCGCAGCGCGAAGGGCAGCAGGATCAGACCACCGAGCAGAGTGCGCCCGGCGACCACGGCCGGCGGTGAGAACGAGTGCACCGCCTCCTTGATGAACAGGTAGGTGATGCCCCACACGAACGCCATGATCGCGAACAGGATCCACCCTCTGCGGGTGAATCCCGCGTGGTGAGCGCTCATAGGCGGCGACGGCCCTCGAAGGCCCGTCCCAGCGTCACCTCGTCCGCGTACTCGAGGTCTCCTCCGACAGGCAGCCCGGATGCCAGTCGCGACACGGTGATCGACATGCTGGTCAGCAGGCGGCTGAGGTAGCTGGCTGTCGCCTCCCCCTCGAGGTTGGGGTTCGTGGCGAGGATGACCTCCTGCACCGTGCCGTCGGCGAGGCGGGTCATCAGCTGCGCGATCCGCAGGTCGTCGGGACCGACGCCGGCGATCGGGCTGATCGCGCCACCGAGCACGTGGTACAGACCACGGAACTCGCGGGTGCGTTCGATCGCCGCCACATCCTTGGCATCCTCCACGACGCAGATCAGCTCGGGGTTGCGGCGGGGGTCGCGGCAGATCGCGCAGCGATCCTGCTCGGACACGTTGCCGCACACCTCGCAGAAGCGCACCCGCGCCCGCACCTCGGTGAGCAGCTCGGAGAGCCGAGCGACGTCGAACGACGGCGTCTGCAGGATGTGGAAGGCGATGCGCTGCGCGGACTTCGGCCCGATGCCGGGCAGACGGCCGAATTCGTCGATGAGCTCCTGAACGATTCCGTCGTACATCAGTTGAACCTCGAGGGGGGCTGGTAGGGCTCTTCACGCAGGAACTTCGCACCGAGCACCTGCCGGATCACGGCCTCACCGCGGCGCTCGACGCCATCCGGCGCCTGGGGTCGACTCGGCGGCTGCGGCACCTCTCGGAGCGACGGGCGCGCGGACGCCTGTGGTGGCGTGGCCACGGAGTCCCGTGCCGGGGCGGCCTCGACCGGGCCGCCACCCTGGCGACGGGGCTCGTCGTACTCCGGGTCGTACGGCGGCTCGTCGTCATACGGCGGATAGTCATCCGGCGGCGGAGGCGCGTCGATGTCTCCATCGTGCGGTGGCGCGGGGGCCGAGGCTGCGGCCTCGACCTCGGCCGGCTCGTCGTCGACGGGGAACTGCGGCTGCGCGGCGGGCGATGCCGCCACGGGGACGGCGGGCGCCGCGACGAGCGGGGCCGCGTGGTCCGGGGCGGAGAACGGGTCCGGTGCTGGTGACGGGACCGGTGCCGGGACCGGGACCGGGGCCGATGACGGGATCGGCGCGACAGCCCAGTCGGTGACCGCGGCCGCGGCGGAGCGGGTCCCCCCGGATGCTGCTCCCCCGGAGCCCGCTCGCGGCTTCGCCACGGCACCGCCACCCGCATCGCGCAGATCCTGCGGACCGCTCATCGGGTTCGCCCAGCCGGCTGCGGGAGCGTCATCCCCTGCCGCCGCGGCATGTGCCGCGGTCGCACCGGGTCGTGATCCGGTGGGCGAGGATCCGGTGGGAGCGGGGCCGGTCGACGCCGCGCCGGGGCCCGAACCGGTGGGAGCGGGGCCCGCGGGCGCCGCGGCTCCACCACCGCCGGGCGGCAGGGGCGCCGGGCGGTACTTCACGGTCACGCCCAGTTCCTGCTCGATCGCCGTGCGCAGGTGATCCGATGTGCTCTTGCCTGGCGTGGTGCCCTTGAACCGCGGCACATCGCTCGGACTCGAGAAACCGAGGGTGAGCACCCCGGAGGCCGCGTCGAACGCGAGCGGCTGGATGCCGGTGACGACCAGCCAGGAGGTGCGGCTGATGCTCTCCAGGCGGGCGAGCACCGCGGGCCATGCCGCGGCGATGCGCTCGAAGGTGACGGGTCCACTCGATGCGGGAGCGACGGCCCCGCCATCGGCCGGGGTGGACGCGGCTGCTTCCTGGGCGTCGGCGGATGCGCTCTCCGCGGTCGACGCGGCGGTATCGGGTGCCGGGGCCTCGACCGCGCGAGCGAGCGGCGAAACCGCAGCGGAGTCGTCGGCGGAGGGCGCGTCCGCAGACGGCACGGCACCCTTCATCGTCGCCGCGACGGGGCCCGACGCGGTGAGGTTCTCGACGATCATCGGGGAGACCGCGGGCGCGTCCGCAGGGGCGGGGGGCGCCGCAGCGGCAGCATCGCCCGCAGCAGAGCTCGATCCCGCGGGCGACGCGGCACGGGCTGGCGCGTGCGCAGCAGCAGCAGGCGAGGCCGTTGCGGCAGGAGCCGGGGTCGCCGCAGCGGGAGCCGGGGCAGGTGCGGCGGCATCCCTCGGCGATCCCGCGAGCACACGCGCGACCATCAGCTCGAGGTGCAGCCGCGGCGACGTCGCCCCGCTCATGTCGTCGAGCGCCTGGCTCACCAGGTCGGCGGTGCGGGAGAGGCGCGCCGCGCCGAAACCGGCGGCCTGCGCCTGCATGCGCTCCATCTCGTCGGCGGGGATGCCGCGCAGCACCGCCGACGCACCGTCGCCAACCGCCTCAATCACGATGAGGTCGCGCAGACGCTCGAGCAGGTCGTCGACGAAGCGCCGCGGGTCCTGCCCGGTCTGCACGACGCGGTCCACGGCGGGGAAGGCCGCCGCGGCGTCTCCGGCGGCGAGCGCGTCGACGATCTCGTCGAGAAGTGCGGCATGCGTGTAGCCGAGCAGCGCGACGGCCCGCTCGTAGGTCACGTTGCCCTCATCCGATCCTGCGATCAGCTGATCGAGCAGCGACAGCGTGTCGCGCGGCGATCCCCCGCCGGCGCGCACGACGAGCGCGAGCACTCCCTGCTCGACCTGCACGCCCTCCTCACCGCAGAGCTTCTCGACGTACTCGAGCATCGCCGCGGGCGGCACCAGCCGGAACGGATAGTGGTGCGTGCGCGAGCGGATCGTGCCGAGCACCTTCTCGGGCTCGGTGGTCGCGAAGATGAACTTCACGTGCGCCGGCGGCTCCTCGACCAGCTTCAGCAGGGCGTTGAATCCCTGCGGAGTGACCATGTGCGCCTCGTCGAGGATGAAGATCTTGAACCGGTCACGGCTGGGCGCGAAGGTCGCCCGCTCGCGCAGGTCGCGCGCGTCGTCGACGCCGTTGTGGCTGGCGGCGTCGATCTCGACCACATCGAGTGAGCCGCCCCCTGCCCGGGACAGCTCGACGCAGCTGGGACAGACGCCGCACGGCGTGTCGGTCGGCCCCTCGGCGCAGTTCAGACAGCGCGCGAGGATTCGGGCCGAGGTGGTCTTGCCGCAGCCGCGCGGGCCGGAGAAGAGGTAGGCATGGCCGACACGATCGCCGCGCAGGGCGGTCATGAGCGGATCGGTCACCTGGGACTGCCCGATCATCTCGCCGAAGGTCTCGGGCCGGTAGCGGCGGTACAGGGCTGTCGTCACCCGTCCAGCCTACGGCGTGCCGCCGACATCAGCCCGCCCGTCGTGGGCGGCCGTCAGGCCTCGTAGACGTCGATGATCGGGATCGTCGTCGTCGTCACCGGAAGCGAGACCGACAGGCGCGTGCCGTCGTCGCGACGGGCATCCTCGATGCCGCGCAGCGTGGGCCGTCCCGGTCGCACCGGTCCCTGACCCGCGAGCAGCACCGAGGCAGGCTCCCCCACCGCTGCACGATACGCCGTGCCGCGCACCGTGAACTCGACGGGGTCGCCTTCGCGCACCTCGAGGCGCAGCTGGCTTCGCGTGATGGTCACCTGCAGCTGCGAGCCGCGCCACTGCAGCGGATACGACAGCTCGGGCCAGTCGACGGGCAGCCGAGGATCGAAGCTCAGCTGGCCGTCATGGTCGCGCATGCCGCCGAATCCGCTGACCAGCACGCTCCACACACCGCCCGCTGACGCCACGTGCACGCCGTCCGAGGAGTTGCTGTGCAGGTCGGCCAGATCGACGTACAGGGCCTGCTCGAAGTACTCCCTGGCGAGGTCCTGGTAACCCACCTCCGCCGCCATGATCGACTGCACGACGGCCGACAGCGTCGAGTCACCCGTCGTCAGCGGGTCGTAGTAGTCGAAGTCGGCCAGCTTCTCCTCGTCGGTGAAGTGGTTGCCCTGCAGGAACAGCGCGAGCACGACGTCGGCCTGCTTGAGCACCTGGAAGCGGTAGATCACCAGTGGGTGGTAGTTCAGCAGCAGCGGGCGCATCTCGGGCGGTGTGCCCTCGAGGTCCCACACCTCGCGCTCCAGGAAGAACGCGTCCTGCGGGTGGATGCCCAGCGCCTCGCTGTACGGGATGTGGATCGCCTCTGCGGCTCGCGTCCAGGCATCCTTCTCCCCGCCGTCGAGACCGGTGCGCTCCACGAGGGCGGAGTACGCCGCCGGATCGTTCACCTCCATCTCGCTGACGATGCGCGCCGCGAAGCGCAGGTTGTACCGCGCCATGACATTCGTGAAGAGATTGTCGTTGACGACGGTGGTGTACTCGTCGGGCCCCGTCACCCCGTGGATGTGGAACGTCGAGTCGCCGTTGGTGCCGCGCCAGAAGCCGAGCGTCGCCCACAGACGCGCGGTCTCGACCGCGATGTCGGCGCCCTCCCGGCGCAGGAAGTCGACGTCGCCGGTGGCGCGGACGTACTTGCCGAGCGCATAGCTGACGTCGGCGTTGATGTGGTACTGCGCGGTGCCGGCGGCGTAGTAGGCCGACGCCTCCTCGCCGTTGATCGTGCGCCACGGGAACAGCGCGCCCGCCTCGTTGAGCTGGGTGGCGCGTCGCCGGGCCGCCGGAAGCATCATCACCCGCGCACGCAGGGCGTTCTTGGCCCACTGCGGCGACGTGTACGTCAGGAACGGCAGCACGTAGATCTCGGTGTCCCAGAAGTAGTGACCGCTGTACCCCGAGCCCGTCAGACCCTTCGCCGCGACGCCGTTCCCGTCGGCGCGGGACGCCGCCTGCGCGAGCTGGAACAGGCACCAGCGTGTCGCCTGCTGCAGATCGTCGTGACCGGCGATCCGCACGTCGGAGCGCCGCCAGAAGGCGTCCAGCCACTCACGCTGCGCCGTGAACAGGGCATCCACGCCCTCCACCCCGACGCGGTCCAGCGAACGACGGCAGCGGTCCACGAGCTCGCGGGGCGGCACGCCGCGCGAGCTGTGGTAGCTGACGATCTTGTCGATCCTGATCGGCACCCCGGCCTTCGCCTGGATCCGGAAGACGTTCTTCGCGATGTCGGGCTCGACGAGCGTGCGAGCGCTGTACTCGTTCTCGGTCTCGATGATGTGGTCGGCGACGACGGCGACCGTCATCCCGGAGTCCGAGACGCGGTACGACAGCGCCGAGCGCAGACCGTCCTGCCAGTACTCCACCGGCTGCAGCACGCGCTCCGTGATCCGGTCGGCCTTGCGCGGGTCGAAGCCGGCCTTGCCGTCGCCCTTGCCCGCCATCGGGTCGCCCGCGTAGATGCCCGCGCCGTCCTGCCGGTTGACCATCTGGCAGCTGACCGTGACCGGCGCGTCGGCGTTCTCGACCGTGAGCTCGAGACGGAGCACGGCGAGGTGGCGCTCCTCGAAGCTGACCATCCGCTCGTCGCGCATCCGCACGCGCTTGCCCGACGGGGTCATCCACACGACGCTGCGCTCGAGCACGCCGGTGCGCATGTCCAGCGCCCGCGAGTACTCGTGCACCTCCATCTCGTCGAACGAGAGCGGCTCGTCGTCGATGTACACGCGCATGATCTTGGCGTCGGGCGCGTTCACGATCGTCTGCCCGACCTCCGCGAACCCGTACGCCTGCTCGGCGTGGCGGATCGGCCAGGTCTCATGCAGGCCGTTGATGAAGGTGCCGTGCTCGTGCGCCCCGCGCCCCTCGATGTGGTTGCCGCGCAGACCGAGGTAGCCGTTGCCGACGGTGAAGACGGTCTCGGAGACCCCCTCCTCGTCGTAACGGGACTCGACGAGGCGCCAGGGGTCGACGGGGTAGCGGTCGCGATCGATCATGCTCTCTCCGAAAGCGTGTGAGGGGGGTCAGTTCTGCGCGTCGCCGAGCAGGAGGGCAAGATCATCGACGATACAGGTCGCGCCCGCCTCACGCAGACTCGCGGCCCCCGCACCGCGATCGACTCCGACCACATCGCCGTATCCTGCCGCGGACGCCGAGGCGACACCGGACACCGCGTCCTCCACCGCGATGGCCTCAGCTGGGTCGACGCCCAGCATCCGCGCGCCCTCGAGGAACATGTCCGCTGCGGGCTTCGAGGCGAGCTCGTCGCGCTCGGCGACGAGCCCGTCGACGACGACGCGGAAGAAGTCGCGGATGCCCGCGCTCGCGAGCACCTCACCGGCGTTCTTCGAGCTCGACACGACACCCATCGGCACGCCGGCGTCGCGCAGGCTCTGCAGCAGGGCCAGGGAGCCGGGGTAAGCGGCGATGCCCTCGCTGCGCAGCACGGCGATGAACGCGTCATTCTTGCGGTTTCCGATGCCGCACACCGTCTCGGCCTCGGGCGGATCGGTGACCTCTCCCCACGGCAGCTCGACGTTGCGGCTGCGCAGCAGGCTGGCGACCCCGTCGTAGCGCTTCTTGCCGTCGACGTACGCGAAGTAGTCCTCGTCGGTGTACGGCGGCTCGATGCCCCAGCGCGCGAAGACCTCGTCGAAGACCTTCTGCCAGGCGCGCATGTGCACCTCGGCCGTAGGGGTCAGCACGCCGTCGAGATCGAAGAGCACACCGGTGGTGCGGTGCAGATCGGGGAGAGCGTCGGGCATGGAACCTCCTGGGTCGGACGGGCTCGTCCAGCCTAGTGAGACAGCGGATGCGGCGCGTGCGACCGTCAGATGGCGGACAGCGTCTGACGGGCGATCTCGAGCTCCTCGTCGGTGGGCACGACGAGGACCTCGACGGCGGAGTCGTCGGACGAGATGCGCCGGATGCCGCGCCCGCGCGATCCGTTGCGCTCCGCGTCGACCTTCACACCGAGGAAGCCGAAGGTGGCGAGTGCGTCCGCCCGCACGTCGACCGCGTTCTCGCCGACGCCGGCGGTGAAGACGATGACATCCACCCCGCCCAGCTGCGCGACGTAGGCGCCGAGGTAGGCGCGGAGCCGATGCACGTACACGTCGTACGCCAGCGTCGCCTGCTCCTCGCCCGCGGCGCGCCCGGCGAGGATGTCACGCATGTCGCTGCGACCCGCGAGGCCGAGCAGCCCGCTGCGCTTGTTGAGCAGCTCGTCCAGCTCGTCGGTGCTGAGCCCGGCCCGGCGGGACAGATGGAACAGCGCCGCCGGGTCGATGTCGCCGGTGCGGGTGCCCATCACCAGACCTTCGAGCGGGGTGAAGCCCATCGACGTCTCGACCGAGCGACCACCGTCGACGGCGGTCATGGATGCCCCGTTGCCGAGGTGCAGCACGATCTGGCGCAGCTGCGCGAGGTCGCGCCCCAGGAACGATGCGGCGGCCTCGGAGACGTACTTGTGGCTGGTGCCGTGGAACCCGTAGCGGCGGATGCGGTGCTCGTCTGCGGTGGTGGCATCCAGCGCGTACGTGTACGCCGCCGGTGGGAGGGTCTGGTGGAACGCCGTGTCGAACACGGCCACATGCGGCACGTCCCGGAAGGCCGCACGGGCCGCCCGGATGCCGGCCAGGTTCGCCGGGTTGTGCAGCGGGGCCAGAACGCTGAGGTCGCCGATGTTGATCTCGACCAGAGAGGTGATCACGGTCGGCTCGAAGAACCGCGCTCCGCCGTGCACCACACGGTGCCCCACGGCGACGGGCGGATGCTCGCCGAGGTCGGGTCCGTGCTCGGCGAACTGGGCGAGCATGACGGCGAACGCCTCGTGATGATCGGCGATCGGCCGCTCTTGCGAATGACGCACGTCGAGGATCGTCGGCGCCGGCTCTCCGGGCTCGGCGGTCATCCGCGCGATGTGACTGACGACGCCGGTGCCCTGTCCGATGCGCTCGATGAGGCCGCTGCCCAGCTCGAGCTCACGGGACGGATCGATCAGGCTGTACTTCAGCGACGAGGAGCCGCTGTTGATGACGAGCACGACGCTCATGCCGGTTCTCCCTGTGCCTGGATCGCTGTGATCGCGACGGTGTTGACGATGTCGTCGACCAGCGCGCCGCGCGACAGGTCGTTGATCGGCTTGTTCAGCCCCTGCAGCACCGGCCCGATCGCCACCGCGCCGGCCGAGCGCTGCACGGCCTTGTAGGTGTTGTTGCCGGTGTTGAGGTCGGGGAAGACGAACACGGTGGCTCGTCCGGCGACCTCGGATCCGGGCAGCTTGGCCTTGGCGACGGCGGCATCGGCCGCTGCGTCGTACTGGATCGGCCCTTCGACGGGCAGCAGGGGGTCGCGCTCGCGCACCAGGGCCGTGGCCGCGCGCACCTTCTCGACATCGGCTCCGGAGCCGGACTCGCCCGTGGAGTACGAGAGCATCGCGACGCGCGGGTCGATGCCGAAGCGTCGGGCGGTCGCCGCAGATGAGATGGCGATGTCGGCCAGCTGGGTGCTCGTGGGGTCGGGGATCACGGCGCAGTCGCCGTACACGAGAACCCGATCGGCGAGTGCCATCAGGAAGACGCTCGACACGACCTCGACCCCGGGCTTGGTCTTGATGATCTCGAAGGAGGGGCGGATGGTGTGCGCCGTGGTGTGCGCGGCGCCAGAGACCATCCCGTCGGCGAGCCCGAGGTGCACCATCATGGTGCCGAAGTACGACACGTCGGTGACGGTGTCGGCTGCCTGCTGCAGGGTGATGCCCTTGTGCGCGCGCAGCCGCGCGTACTCCTGCGCGAACCGCTGCACGAGCGCCGGGTCGTTCGGGCTGAGCACCTGTGCGGCGGAGATGTCGAGCCCGAGCGCCGCGGCGCGGGCGCGGATGCCCGCCTCGTCGCCGAGGATGGTGAGATCCGCCACCTCGCGGGCGAGCAGGATGGCTGCCGCCCGCAGGATCCGATCGTCCGTTCCCTCGGGGAGGACGATCCGCTTGCGCTCGCTGCGAGCCCGCTCGATCAGCCCGTACTGGAACATCAGCGGAGTGACCACCGTGGATTCGGCGAGGCCCATCTGCTCGGTCAGCTCGGAGATGTCGATGTGCTTCTGGAACAGCTCCAGCGCGGTCTGGTAGCGCTGCGCGGACTCCGGACTCATCCGGCCGCGGGAGCCCATGATGCGCACGGCGGTGTCGAAGGTGCCCAGGTCGGTCGCGATGATCGGCACGACCAGCTCGAATCCGTCGATCAGCTGCAGGATCGGCTCGGGCAGCTCGAACGGCCCGTTCAGCACGATGCCCGCCAGGTCGGGGAAGGTGCCGGATGTCGCGGCGAGCACCGTGGCGAGCAGCGTCTCGGTGCGATCAGCGGCGATCACCACGACCGAGCCCTCGGTCAGGCGGGGCAGCACGTTGACCATGGACATGCCCGCGATCACGATGCTGTACGCCTCGCGCTCGAGCAGCTCGTCGCCGCCGCGGACGAGTCGACCGTCGACGGCGCGCATGATCCCGCGCATGGAGGGGGCGACGAGCGAGCGCTCTTCCGGGATGGCCCACACCGGGGTGCGACCGTCCTCGACCAGCTCGATGATCCGACCGAGCAGGTCGGACTCGGCACGGTTGACGACGAGCGCGAAGAGCTCCGCCCGCTCGGCCGCGAGCTCGGCGATCGCGAGCGCGGCGATCTGCTGCACCTGCTCGGGGGTGCGTGCGGTGGTCGTGCCCAGCTGCTCTGCCTGGTTCTGACTGTCGCGCCCCGACAGGACGAGCATCACGGGCACACCGAGGTTGGCGGCGATCCTCGCGTTGTAGCCGAGCTCGGCAGGTCCGGCGACGTCGGTGTAGTCGCTGCCGACCACGATGACCGCGTCGCACTGCGCCTCGACGGCCTTGAAACGCGCGACGATCGTGCCGAGGGCCGCATCCGGGTCGTGGCGCACGTCGTCGTAGGTCACGCCGATGCAGTCGTCGTATTCGAGGTGCACGCCGTCGTGGGCCAGCAGCAGCTCGAGGACCGTATCGCGTTCATCGGCGGAGCGGATGATGGGCCGGAACACGCCGACACGGGGCGAGACGCGCATCACCGCGTCGAGCACGCCGAGCGCGATCGTCGACTTGCCCGTGTGTCCTTCGGCAGACGTGATGTAGATGCTCCGTGCCACGTGCCCAGCCTAGTGACCGGCGGGAGGCGCGGCGGTGAGGGGCAGCATCCCGGGGCTCAGCCCGCCGCGCACGGCCCGGACAGGGCATCCACCACCGCGGCGGCGTCGTCCGCGAATCGGGCGTAGTGCTCGGGGTCGGAGTTGATCTGCACCCGGTTGATGGCGTGCGTCGGCTCGAGGCTCTGCCAGTCGGGCACGCGCCTGAGACGGGTGAAGAACATCGACGACGCGGAGGCCGGATCCATCCGCTCCGCGACGCTCCCCCACCAGTCCTGCTGCTGGAACAGCCCGATGCTCGAGGTGCGGCTGCCGTCGGGGTTGACCACCCCGGACGTCTCCCAGTCGCCGTGATCGAGGTTGCGCAGCGAGCTCTCTCCCATCGCCGCCATGACGCCGATGACCTGACCGTCGCGAGCGAACCCGAGCTCGCGCGCGGTGCGCACGACGATCGCCGCGTTCTCGAGCTGCTCGCCCCGCCACCCGCTCACTCCGAATGCCGGGTACGCCGCAGGATCATCGAGGCAGTAGCCCTCGGCACGCGGAGCGGTGATGAGGGCGAGAATCGCGAGAGCACCGGATGCCAGAAGCGTTACCACCGCGGTCACCGCCGCCACTCTGAGCCCGTGCCGGCGCTGTGCGCGCGCCCGAGATCGGCCCGTGCGAGATCCGCGGCGAGCGCTCACGATCCCCCGCGTGCGAGGGCGCCCCGAGCGGGACGTCGCGCGGCCAGCGCGGCGATGCCGCCGCCGATCGCCCCGAACAGATGCGCCTGCCACGACACCCCCGCCCCGGCGCCGAAGATGCCGGTGAGCACGGTCGTGCCGTACAGCACGATGACGATGACGGCGATCGCCGCGTAGGCGATGCGATGCGACACACGACCGGGCGCGAACACGCGCAGCACGGTGTAGCCGAAGTATCCGAACACGAGCACGGACGCGCCGACCGTGAGGGTTCCGGGGGCGTTCAGCAGCCAGGTTCCCGCGCCGCCCACCACGGCGATGATGCCCGTCACCGCCCAGAAGCGCTTCGCGCCTTCCACCGCCACCAGACAGCCGAGCACGAGCAGGGGCAGCGAGTTGCTGATCAGATGCGCCCAGCCGGCGTGCAGCAGCGGGCCGAGCACGAGGCCGGGAAGGCTGGCGGGGTCCCACGAGCGCAGTCCCCAGCCGGTGAACGATCCCGGCAGCACGGCGTCGAGCGGCTGGATCGCCCACATCAGGGCGAGCAGCGCCACCGGCGCGAGGAAGCGTCCTGCTGATGAGGAGCGCGGGACGGAGGCGGCGGGGGCGGTCACGGGTCGATCCTCGCAGGGCATCCGGTGAGAGAGCCGAGGGCCGCGGCGTCGCGACGCCGTCACTCGGAGAAGAGAAAAGACCCTCCGCGCACCCGACAGAGCCCGGTTGCCCTTGCTACGTTTCCGTCCTGGGGGATTGGCCTGGATGCCGTCACGCGGAGAGCCGTCGACCAGTCTACCCGAACGATGACGGACGCTCGGACAGCAGGCCGACGGCACGGCCGTGCCCTGGTCCGCGACCGCGTCGGACGGACGGCGTTACGATCATCAGACGCACCGTCGCGCACGAGAGGGCCCGCATGCACGAGAACGCACCGCTCACCGCCGAGCAGTTCAGCCTGCACACATCGGGCATCGTCGCCTCGGTCGCGTCGGTGATCGACGGCAAGGCGGATGCCGTGCGCAACGCCCTCGTCTGCCTGCTGGCCGAGGGGCACCTGCTCATCGAAGACGTTCCCGGTGTGGCCAAGACGATGCTCGCCCGCGCCCTGGCGGCGAGCGTCGACGCCACGGTGCGCCGCATCCAGTTCACCCCAGACCTGCTGCCTGGCGACGTCACCGGCGTCGCGGTGTACGACCCGGTGGAGCGGGAGTTCGAGTTCAAGCGGGGCGCGATCTTCGCGCACATCGTGATCGCCGACGAGATCAACCGCGCCTCGCCGAAGACCCAGTCGGCGCTGCTCGAGGCGATGGAGGAGCATCAGGTCACGGTCGACGGCGACACGCATCCGCTCCCCGATCCGTTCCTGGTGGTGGCGACGCAGAACCCCCTCGAGATGGAGGGCACGTATCCGCTCCCCGAGGCGCAGCGCGACCGGTTCATGATGCGCATCTCGATGGGGTATCCGGATGCCGCCGCCGAGGCGCTCATGCTCCGTCAGCGCGACACCGCCAACCCGCTCTCGGCCATCGAGCCCGTCGCGGACGCCGCGACGGTGCGCGCGCTGATCTCGTGGGCGCGTCGCGTGCACGTCGCCGCGTCGCTCGAGGAGTACGCCGTCGCGCTCGCTCAGGCCACCCGGCAGGATCCGAGTCTGCATCTCGGCGCGAGCCCGCGGGCGACCCTGCAGCTGGTGCGCGCGGCGAAGGTGGTCGCCGCGCTCGACGGCCGCGACTACGTGGTGCCCGACGACCTGGCAGACCTGGTCATCCCGGTCTTCGCGCATCGCCTGCTGGCGGCGCGCGGTGTGCACCGAGCCGGTGCACAGCCGGTCGAGGCGGCTCTGCGTCAGATCGTCGCGCGCGTGCCCGTGCCGTTCGCGGCGCGCGTCTGAGCGCATCATGCGCGCCCGTCCGCTGACCGCTCGAGGAGCAGCGTGCCTGCTGCTCGGGGTGGTGCTGTGCGCTGCCGCGAACATCCTCGCCGCCCGCGCGCTGCTCTACGTCGGCGTGCTGCTCATCGTGCTCCCGCTCATCGCGCTGCTCGCCGTGCGCGCGCCGCGGAGACGTGGCGAGGTGTGGCGGCAGATCTCCACCGACCTCCTCGCCGTCGGCGAGACGTCGCGGGTCACCGTGCGTTTCGAGCTGTACGCTCCCGGCATCCCGCGCGGCCGCTGGAGCGACACCCTCCCCGAGGCGGTGCGAGGCGATGCCACCGGTGAGTATCCCGGCGAGACCCGACTGCTGCACTACGACCTGGAGGGGGTTCGTCGCGGCACGGCGACGCTCGGCCCGCTGCTGCTGCGCACCGTCGACCCGTTCGGCCTCGCGCAGCGGGTGCAGGCCTTCGGGGAGACGAGGATGATCACGGTCGTGCCTCAGGTGGTCGCGCTCGCCCCGCTGCCGACCAAGCTGGGCGCGGCGGGCGGCGCGGCGCAGGCCCGCTCGACGCGCGTCGGGCAGGGAGCCGACAACCTGATCCCACGTGCGTACCTGTCGGGCGACTCACGGCGGCGGATCCACTGGCGCGCCACCGCGCATCGCGGGTCGCTGATGGTCCGGCAGGAGGAGGAAGAGGCGAGTCCGGATGCCGTCGTCGTGCTCGACCGCGCCGCATCGCGCTGGCAGAGCGCGGGCGGCGCCGTCGACCCCGCGTTCGAGGCTGCGGTGTCGCTGTGTGCGTCGGCCGCGCTGCGCTTCGCGCAGGACGGCTACAGCGTCGACGTCTTCGACAGCGCCGGTTCGCTGCTCGGGGCGCTGCGCGGGCACGAGGACGACCGGGACGGTCTGCTGGTCGCCCTGGCGACCGTGACACCCCGCGGGGACTCGCGCGACCTGCGCACGATCGTCGGCGGCACACCGCCCGGCCCGCTGGTGGTCGTCACCGGGGCGATCGACCCCGACGCTGCCGCGCGTCTGAGCACCGCGGGCGCCTCGGCCCCGATGCTGATCGCAGCCGGCGCTCGCGCCGATGCCCTCGCGGTCGCCGCCGATCGCGGCTGGAACGTCGCCGCGCTGCCCCCGACGGCGAACCCGGCCGACGTGTGGGAAGCGGCGCTCCCCCAAGCGAAGGCGGCGCATGACTGAGCCCGTGAGCGCCACGTCGCGGCCCGGCGTCGTCGGGCCGGGGATGCTGGCCGTGGTCGCGACCCTCGTCGCGATGTGGCCGTACACCGCGGTCATCGCGCCCGGAGGGTGGACGTTCGCGGTCTTGGTGATCGTCGCCACGGTCGCCGCCGCGGGCATGGTGGCAAGGCGGCTCCTCGGCGGGCTGCAGGACGGCATCCGGTCTCTGCTCGCTCTGCTGCTGCAGCTGGTCGCCCTCACCCTCGCGCTGACGAGCCTGCTGGCGAGCGAGACCGCCGAGTTCGGTCTCGTGCCCACCGAGGCGAGTGTGGAGCTGACCGGTCTGCGTCTGCAGCGTGCGGTGGACGAGATCTCGAACGGGGTCGCCCCGATCGACTCGACCGTCTCGATGACCACGGCGATGGGGCTCGCCTTCGCGATGGTCGCCCTGCTCGTCGATCATCTGCTGGCTCACCGGCTGGTCGTGCTCACCGTGCTCTTCACCTCGGTCGTGGGCGCCGTGCCGATGCTGCTGACCTTCGGATCGGTGAACCTGGTGTGGTTCGTGCTGCAGGCGGTGATGATCCTGATCGTCCTGCGCTTCGGCGCCAGGCACGACCCAGACGCCGTGCGGCATTCTCCCCTCGTCGCCGCGGGCCTCATCGGCGCGACCGCGATCGCCGCCACCGTCTTCGTCTCCCCCGCGCTGCCGTTGAGCGAGGCCGGCGGGGGGAACGGGCGGCTGTCGACGATCAACGCCGACCTGCGACTGGGCGACGACCTGCGTCGCCCCGACGAGACGAGAGCCCTCACCCTCGTCACCTCGGCCGCCGCCCCTCCGTATCTCAGGCTGGCGACGCTGTCGAGGTTCGACGGCGAGGTGTGGCGGCCTGACCGCTCCGACCGCAACCCGGTGGAGGACGGCTTCGGCGACCGCCCGTGGCGCGACGACATCGAGACGGTCGAGCACGAGGTCTCGATCCGGGTGGTGGGGATCTCGAGTTCCCGGCTCCCCGTGCCATACGCTGCCGAAGCGATCAGCGGCCTGCCGCGGGGCTGGCAGGCGATGCCGCTGAACCGCACCGTGGTCAGCGCGACGCAGGACGCCGCGGGCGCCGACTACACCGTGCAGATGGCGACCCCGGCACCGAGCCTCGAGCAGATCCGGGCGAGCTCGACCGGCGGATCCGGCCTCGTCGCAGCGCCGGCGAACGATCTTCCGGAGATCATCGGCGACCTCGCGCGCGAGGTCACCGCCGGTGCCGACACGGACTACGACCGGCTGCTGGCTCTGCAGGACTGGTTCCGCTCGGAGTTCGAGTACTCCCTCGACGCACCGGTCGAAGACGGCTTCGACGGCACCGGGGCCGACGCGGTGGCCACCTTCCTCGATGTGCGCAGCGGATACTGCATCCACTTCGCCGGCGCCTTCGCCCTGATGGCTCAGACCCTCGACATGCCCGTGCGCATCGTGGTCGGCTATCTGCCCGGCACGTCGACCGACGAGAAGCGCGGCGAGCAGCGCGTGTACTCCGTCACGAGCGACAAGCTGCACTCCTGGCCCGAGGTGTACTTCCGGGGCGTCGGCTGGGTGCCGTTCGAGCCGACGGCGACGCTCGGGACGCCGACCGACTTCACCTCCGACGCGGGAGCAGGCGGCGACGGCGGCGAGGCGGCACCGACCGCGTCCGCCGCGCCGACCGCGGTGCCGTCGACGGCGCCGACCGGCGGGCCCGACCGCAGCGACGAGGACGCCGGCGCCGGTGGCGACGGGGCCCTGGGCCAGCTCGACCCCACCCCGGTGGCGCTGATCGTCGCCGGCGCGCTGGTCGTGCTGCTGCTGCCCGCTCTCGTGCGCGCAGTGCGCCGGATGCTGCGGATCCGCCGCGCCGCGGCGGGCGACGCCATCGCCGCCTGGCGGGAGGTGTCCGACACCATGGCCGACCTGAGACTGCCGCTGCACGCCTCCGAGACCGCGCGCACGCGGGCGCAGTCGCTCGCCGCGGCGCACGGGGTGGACGCCGGCGCGCTGCGCGAGCTCGTGACGGCCGTCGAACGCCGCAGCTATGCCGAGGGCGGCCCTGCGGGAGGAGAGCTCGACGCGTCCCTGCGTCGGGTGCTCCGCGACCTGGAGGCGGGCGTCAGCGGGCGTCGCCGCCTGCTCGCCAGGCTGCTGCCCGCGTCGCTGCTGCGCCGCTGAGCGGGCTCAGGCGGTCGCGGCCGACGTGTGCTCCTCGCACGGCACGGCCGCGCACTCGGCGCACACGACGAACTGCCGGCGGCACGATGCGTCGGGGCAGTTCGCGGTGCGACTGGTCGCCGCTCCGCACCCGGCGCACGTGCCGATGACCGCGGCGTGGTCGCTGAACTCGACCGATCCGCGCCCGTCGAAGACGTAAAGCGATCCCTCCCACAGTCCGTCGTCACCGTACTTCTCGCCGTAGCGGACGATGCCTCCGTCGAGCTGGTACACCTCGCCGAAGCCGCGCGAGAGCATCAGACTCGACAGCACCTCGCATCGGATGCCGCCGGTGCAGTAGGTGACAACGGGCCTGCCCTTCAGGTCGTCGTACGCCCCCTCGTCGAGCAGGCGGACGAAGTCGCGCGTGGTGTCGGTGTCGGGCACCACCGCGTTCCTGAACCGGCCGATCTCGGCCTCGAGCGCGTTGCGGCCGTCGAAGAAGACGACCTCGTCGCCGCGCTCGGCGATCAGGCGGTGCAGCTGGTCGGGGTCGAGCCTGGCTCCGCCGCCCACGACACCGTGCTCATCGACGCGCAGCTCGTCGGGCGCGCCGAACGAGACGATCTCGTCGCGCACTTTCACGCTCAGCTTGGGGAAGTCGACGCTGTAGCCGTCGGCGTCGATCGCCGTGCCCTCGCTCCACTTGATGTCGGCATCCGCGAACGCCGGATGCTGGCGGAAGCGCCGCACCCATCTCTTCACCGCCGGCAGATCGCCGCCGAGCGTGCCGTTGATGCCGTGCTCGGAGATGATGATGCGCCCGCGAAGCGCGAGCGCCTCGCACAGGTCCCGCTGCCAGAGGCGGATCGCCTGCGGGTCCGCGATCGGCGCGAACGCGTAGAACAGCACGATCTTGGGGGTGGGCACCAGGAGATTCTACGGAAAAGTCCCGAGGGCCCGCACTTCGTGCGGGCCCTCGGGACTTCGGCGGTGACGGCGGGATTCGAACCCGCGGTTGCTTGCACAACACACGCTTTCCAAGCGTGCTCCTTCGGCCGCTCGGACACGTCACCAGGAAACAACCTGTTCATCCTATCCGATCGCGCGCGTCGCGTCGGACCAGCGCCGACCGCTCAGACGAAGCGCACGCCGTACATGGTCGTGTCGTGACCCGAGTGCAGTCGGTGCATGCCGAGACGCTCGTAGAAGACGCCGGCGCCCGTGTTCGTCGGATTCATGCCCAGGTGCAGGCCGCGCACGCCGCGGCGCCCGAGCTCGGCGAAGAGCGTCTCGATCAGCCGGCGGCCGAGCCCCTGCCCCTGCGTCTCGGGCAGCAGATCGATGTGAAGGTGCGCGGGATACTCGGCCGCGTGCTTCTCCCCGCCGGGAGCACGACGACCGGCGTAGCCGATGATGCCGTCCTGACGGGTGGGCACGGCTGATCCCGAGAGGGGGTACGCGCTCTGCTTCGACGGCCACCACTCGTCGCGGAACCACCGCTCGAAGGCGTCCGTGTCGTCAGTGGCGACGATGTACCCGACCGTCCGGCCGTCCGGCGACTCGACCATCCACGCGAGGTCGGGATGCCGCACGGCGTACGGCACGGCGAAGACATCGCCCCACAGCCGATCGTCGGTGAAGATGCCGGTCGCGTCGCCACCGGCATCCGCGGTCTTCACGCAGATGTCGTAGAGCGCGTCTCGATCGGCGTCACGGTACGGGCGGATCGTCGTCACGGGAACTCCTCGAAGCGGATGATGCGGGTGTCCAGCCCAGTGACGCCCAGCTCAGCACGAACGCGCCGACGAGAAGCGCAGCCGATGCGCCGACCAGCGCACCGCCCACGGTGTCGGTGAACCAGTGCACGGCGAGCAGCGTGCGCGACAGCGCCATCGCCATGACCCAGACCGCGCCGATGATCGCCACCCAGACGCGAGGGAAGACCAGCCAGAGGACCACGGCGATCGTGGCGGCGTTCGAGGTGTGCCCCGACGGGAACGAGCCGAAATCCGAGGTGACCAGCATGTCGTCTGGTCGCGCCCTGGCGAAGATCTCCTTCAGCAGCTGGGTGAGTCCCGCGCTGACCACGAACGCGATCGCCGCGAACACCGCTCCTCGCCATCGTCGCAGCAGAACCAGCAGCAGCACGATCAGCAGCGGCACGAGCACGATGGCCACCCAGCCTCCGCCGATCCAGTTCAGCAGGTAGGCGGCCGACAGCATCCAGTCCTGTCTCACCTGCGACATGAGGCCGTTCCAGAACACGTCGAGACCGATCGTCGCGCCCCGAGGCAGCAGCACGACGAGCACCCCCAGCAGGGCGGCGAGGGTGAGCATCGCACTTCCGGAGATCAGCAGGGCTCGTCTTGTCATCGTCCCATTCTGCCCCGCGACCGCGCTAACCTGCGGCTATGAGCACTGATCCCTTCGTCCTTCTCGGCGCTTCCGCCGCCGAGCTCGTCCAGGCCCACCCCATCGAGCCGGGCCGCGTCCGCCCGCATCGCGTCCTCGACGGCGACGGGTTCAAGATCCGGATGCTGGCGATGGACGCCGGCGCGACGATGCGCGAGCATCGCGCACCGTCGCAGATCCTCGTGCAGGTGGTCGCAGGCGGCATCCGCTTCCGGGTGGACGGGACCGAGCACGTGCTCTCCCCCGGCGGGACGATCACCGTCTCCGCCGGGGTGCTGCACGAGCTCGAGGCCGATCAGCCGTCGCACGTCCTTCTCGTGCTGCTCGGCTGAGGCGGGCCCGCGTCAGCCCTTCGTCGCTCCGGCCAGCAGGCCGCGCACGAAGAACCGCTGCAGGGCGAAGAACACGATCAGCGGAACGATGATCGAGATGAACGTTCCCGCCGACTGCAGGAACCAGCGGTTGCCCCACGTGCCCGACAGCGAGTTCAGCGCCTGGGTGATCGGCAGCGCGCCGGGCGAGGCGAAGATCGTCGCGACCAGCAGATCGTTCCACACCCAGAGGAACTGGAAGATGCCGAACGAGGCGATGGCGGGCATCGCCAGGGGCAGGATGATGCGGAAGAACACCTGTCCGTGACCGGCACCGTCGACCCGCGCGGCCTCGACGATGTCGCCGGGGATCTCGGCGATGAAGTTGTGCAGCATGAACGTCGCCAGCGGCAGGGCGAAGATCGCGTGCGCGATCCACACTCGGGCGAAGCTGAACTCGACGTCGTTGAGCGTGAGCCCGGGGAAGACCATCACGTCGTTGATCGTGAGGCCCTCGGAGAACAGACTCAGCAACGGCACCAGGGCCATCTGCAGGGGCACGATCTGCAGGGCGAACACGAAGACGAACAGCAGGTTGCGACCCTTGAAGTCGATCCACGCGAACGCGTATGCGGCGAGCGCGGCGATCACGATCGGGAACACGGTCGCCGGGATGGTGATCGCCAGCGAGTTGATGAACGCGGTGGCGAGTGTGGTCGAGGTGCCGCCGGCGGTGAGCGCCTCAGCATAGTTCTCGAGGGTGAACTCGGGGTTCGTGAAGGCGGTCCACCATCCGGTCGACTGCGTGTCGGCGCCCGGCCGGAATGAGGTGACGAAGAGACCGAAGGTCGGAATCGTCCAGAACACCGCGATGATCACCGCGGCGATCGTGGCGCCCTTCGAGGTGAGCTTCTTGTGGGCGATCGCCTCGTTGCGGCGGGTGTCGCGAGCGACCTGGCGCTTGGTGCGCGTGTCGCGGACGATGGCTTCTGTGGCGCTCATCAGCGGATCTCCCTCTGCTTGGTCAGCGAACGGGCGTTGTAGATGATCAGGGGCAGCACGAAGATGAACAGCACGACGGCGAGCGCCGACGAGTGCCCGTAGCTCTGGAACCGCTGCTGCTGATTGACCATCTCGAAACCGAGCACGGTGGTGTCGTCGCGGCCGCCCGTCATCACCGCCACGATGTCGTACACCTTCAGCGACATGATCGTGATCGTCGTGAGCACGACGATCAGCGAAGAGCGGATGCCCGGGACCGTGACGTTCCAGAACCGCTGCCACGCATTCGTGCCGTCGAGCTCGGCGGCCTCCAGCTGCTCGGCCGGGACGGCCTTGATCGCCGCGGAGAGGATCACCATCGCGAAGCCCGTCTGCGTCCAGATGAAGACGATCAGCAGCATGAAGGTGTTGATCAGCGGCTTGACCGCCAGCCAGTTCACCGGGTCGCCGCCGAACATCGTGACGACCGCGTTCAGCAGACCCAGCTGGTCTCCCTGACGGTAGTCGTACATGAACTTCCAGATGATGCCCGCGCCGACGAACGAGATGGCGACCGGCATGAAGACGAGCACCTTCAGAACCTTCTCGCCGCGCGCGCGGTCGATGAAGACGGCGTAGGCGAGGCCGAAGGCGACCGAGATCGTGGGGGCGAGCAGCGCCCAGATCAGCGTGTTCACCACCGACCAGGTGCCGACGGGGTTGGTGAACACCCAGATGTAGTTCTCGAGCCCGACGAACTCCGTACCCGACTTGTCGAAGAACGACTTCGCGAAGGTCGCGACAGCCGGGTAGATGAGTCCCAGCAGCAGCATGATCGCCGCCGGCGCCATGAAGAGGATCAGCTGGAACAGGTAACCGGCGCCCTGCCGTGAGCGGTAGTCGGCGAAGAAGAGCAGAGCGCCCGAGAGCAGCGCGATCGCGACGACGTAGAGCACGGCGTTCGAGTACGGCCGCAGCAGCAGCAGCGCGAGCACGGGGATGACCAGGCATGCGACGAGCCGCATGATGAAATAGCCCCGGCCCGGGCGCGGGGCGAATTCGATGAGCACCAGGACGATGCCGACGACGACCCCGAACACGAGCAGAACGGCGGGGATCTGCAGCAGCGGATGCAACCCGCCCAGCCATAGGAAGAAGTTGTTCAGCGAGACCGGGCCCAGCGCGATGCGGGCCGGGTCCTCGACCGGAGCCGAGATGATGAGCAGGAACAGCATCGCGGCGATGACGACGAAGCCGGCGACGACCACGATCTGCGTGATCCGGCGCCCTCTGGCGTCCACTCCGTGCGTCGTCTTCGGCAGTTCCGCCGTGTCCTTCTCGTCGACTGTCAGCAGTGACATGGGATCCCCTTCTGAGTGCGGATGCGGGGTCGGGCATCGCTGCCCGACCCCGCTTTCACCAGCGGATTGCGCTCAGACCAGCGCGACCGACTAGTTCTCGTAACCTGCCTGGATGTCGCTGAGCACCTGTTCGGTGTCCTTGCCGTCGATCCAGTCGACCATGCCCTTCCAGAACGAGCCCGAGCCGACCGTGGACGGCATGAGGTCGGACGCGTCGAAGCGGAAGACGGTCGCGTCATCCTGCAGGATGCCCATGGCCTCCTGGAGGAACTCGCTGCTGGCCAGGCTGGCGTCGGCCTTCTTGTTCGCCGAGATCACACCGCCGAGCTCGACGCGTGCGTCCGCGAACTCCGGCGACGCCATGAACTCGAGCACCTTCACCGTGGCCGCGTCGTCGTTGAAGGCTGTGACGAACTCGCCGCCACCTTCGACCTGCAGCTCACCCTCGGTGATGCCCGGGGTGATGAAGGCGTAGACGTCGCCCTCCGGCCCGACCTCGGGGGTCTCGCCCGCGGCGTTCTTCACGTCGAGGAAGTTGGCGGAGAGGAACGAGGCCTGGTGCGTCAGCGCGCAGCTGCCGTCGGCGACCTTCGCCGCGACATCCGCGAACGCGGTCGAGTTGATGCTCTTCACGTCACCGAAGCCGGCGTTCACGTAGTCCGGGTTCAGCAGGATCGAGCCGACAGCGTCGAAGGCGTCCTTGATCTCGGGGTCGGTGAACTTCACGTCTCCCGCCACCCAGTCGTCGTAGACCTCGGGGCCGGACTGGCGAAGCACGAGGTCCTCGATCCAGTCGGTGCCCGGCCAGCCGGAGGCGTCACCCGAGGCGAAACCGGCGCACCAGGGCGCCTGGCCCGACTTCTCCTTGATGGTGTCGGTGAGGGCGATCATCTCGTCCCATGTCTTGGGGACCTCGACACCCCACTCCTTGAACTTCGCCGGCGAGTACCAGATGTAGCCCTTCAGGTTCGCGAGCATCGGCGCCGCGTAGAAGGTGTCGTCGAACGTGCCGTAGTCCTTCCAGTCCTTCGACCAGTTCTCGTCGACCGCCTTCGAGACGCTCTCCGGAGCCTCGGAGACCTTGCCGGTCTCGACGAGCGTCTTGAGCAGACCGGGCTGCGGCACGATGGCGATGTCGGGTGCGTCGCCGCCGGTCACCTTCGTGACGATGTTGCCCTCGAAGCTCTTGTCTCCGGTGTACTCGACCTTGATGCCGGTGTCCTTCTCGAAGGCTGCGAAGCTCTCGTTGAGGTCGTCCGCCTCGGTGCCGGTGATGCCACCGGAGATGCGGACCGTCGCGCCCTTCACGTCGCCGTCGCCACCTCCCTCACCGGGGGTGGCCTCCGCGCATCCGGTCAGGGCGATCGCAGTCGCGCCGACCAGGGCGAGGGGAGCAAGCAGGCGGTATCGCTGTGACAGAGCCATGTGTTTTCTCCTCTTCCAGGGTGTTCCGGACCTCGGTCGGCGGAGAATCCGCAGCGTTGAGGAACCGATTCCAGGACAACCTACTTGCCCCGGACGCCCCGGCACAATGCCACGCGGGGACAATCGCACAACCGTTGTGCAGACGTGATCACCCACTTGGGAGCGCTCCCAAAGTGTAGCGCGTGGAACCGGTTCCCCTCTACCCGGGTTGCCCGGTAGCCTGACGGAGCCGACTCGAGGAGCCCCATGAGCACGATCGCCGACGTCGCCGCGAGAGCCGGCGTGTCCAAGGCCACGGCGAGCCGCGCGCTGAGCGGAGGCGGCTACGTCTCCGCCGAGACCAGGGAGAGGGTGCGCGAGGCCGCGCGTGACCTGCACTACGTCGCGCATTCCTCCGCGACCACCCTCGCCACCGGACGCTCGCTGTCGGTCGGCGTCATCATGCCCGCGCTGGACCGGTGGTTCTTCGCCGAGCTGCTCGCGGGGATCCAGGAGGGGCTGGTGCGCTCCGGACAGGATCTCGTCCTGTACGGGACGCAGGAGGGCTCGGACGAGCGGGAACGGCTGTTCTCCGACGCGCTCCCCAGCCGCCGCCTCGACGGGATCATCGCCGTCGGCATCCAGCCCAGCACGCATGAGCTGTCACGTCTGATCCGGGTCGGGTCGCCGCTGGTGAGCGTCGGCGCGTACCGCGAGCAGAACAGCTCCGTGTCGATCGACGATGAGGCCGCCGCCCGCATCGCGACCGAGCACCTCATCGATCTCGGCCACCGTGACATCGCGTTCCTCGGCGGTCGCGAGGATGCCGCGACCCACGCGTACGGCGACGAGCAGCGGCTGCGCGGCTATCGGGCGGCCATGGCAGCCGCGTCGCTGCAGGCGTGGGTTCGGCATGTCCCCGGTGATTCGACGACGCCGGGCGGCTACGAGGCCGGGGTGCGCATGCTCGGCGACCGCCAGAGCAGGCCGACGGCGTTCGTCGCGGTGTGCGACG
Source organism: Microbacterium sp. NPDC077391 (assembly GCF_040686955.1). NCBI lineage: Bacteria > Bacillati > Actinomycetota > Actinomycetes > Micrococcales > Microbacteriaceae > Microbacterium > Microbacterium sp. NPDC077391. The sequence goes on along the minus strand of NZ_JBFBMI010000004.1, from coordinate 189,195 downwards.
AGGCGGCGATCGGCGGCACCATCGCGGCCAGACGCCTCGGGCTGTCGGTTCCGGCTGAGGTGAGCGTCGTGGGCATCGACGACCACGCCCACGCGGAGATGTTCTCGCTGACCACGGTGCGGCAGAGGCCGCGGATGCAGGGGCTCGCCGCGGTCGAGCTGCTGCTGCGCAGGATGGCTGACCCTGATGCGCCCGCCGAGCAGATCGCGGTGCCGTCCGAGCTGGTCGTCCGGTCGTCGACGGCGGTCCCGCGCACCTAGCGGACGCACCGCCGCCTGCGCCCGGGCACGCGAGAAGGCCCCCGGCACGAGCCGGGGGCCTTCTGCACGCGGTGAGGCGTGATTACTTGAGGGTGACCGTGGCGCCGGCGGCCTCCAGGGCCTCCTTCGCCTTCTCGGCGGCCTCCTTGTTGGCGCCCTCGAGGACGGCCTTCGGAGCACCGTCGACGACGGCCTTGGCCTCGCCGAGGCCCAGCGAGGTGAGCTCGCGGACGGTCTTGATGACCTGGATCTTCTTGTCGCCGGCAGCCTCGAGGATGACGTCGAACGAGTCCTTCTCCTCCTCGGCCTCGGCAGCGCCAGCGCCACCGGCAGCGCCGGCAACGGCGACCGGGGCGGCCGCGGTGACGTCGAACTTCTCCTCGAACGCCTTCACGAAATCGCTGAGCTCGACGAGGGTGAGGCCTGCGAACTGCTCCAGCAGCTCCTCAGTGGAAAGCTTCGCCATGATGTATCTCCTAGATAAAGGGTGTGGTTGGTGTGAGGGGATCGCCGGTCGCTCACGCGGCCTCGGCGGTCTCCAGCTTTTCGCGAAGCGCGTCGATGGTGGCCGCGGCCTTGCCCATCGTCGCCTTCATCATGCCCGCTGCCTTCGCCAGCAGAACCTCACGGCTCTCGAGCGAGGCGTACTTGTCGACCTCGTCGGCGTCGAGGGCCTTGCCCTCGAAAACGCCGCCCTTGATCACGAGAAGCGGGTTGGCCTTGGCGAAGTCACGCAGAGCCTTGGCAGTGGCGACGAAGTCACCGTGCACGAACGCCACGGCCGAGGGACCCTTGAGGTCCTCGTCGAGCGACGTGATCCCCGCGTTGTTCGCGGCGATCTTGGTCAGCGTGTTCTTCACCACGGCGTACTCCGCGTCCTGACGGATGTTGCCGCGCAGCTCCTTGAGCTGGGCAACCGTCAGACCGCGGTACTCGGTCAGCAGGACGGCGTTCGAGTTCTCGAAAGACTTCGTGAGCTCGGCAACCGTTGCATCCTTCTGCGCCATGGTCACTCCTTACGTGTACGGACGTCACGCGGATGCGGGACGTCGACCTCGACCACCCCACGACATGACAAAAGCTCCGGCGCAAGCGCACGGAGCTTCGAGAAGTATTCGCACACCTGCGCGGGCCCCTGCTGAGCAGTGCTTCGATCGTCACGTTCGCACGCGATGATGACCGGCGGTCTTCGGTTACCACCCACTGTACGGCATGCGCCCACCTCCCCCAAATTCCGCGCACCGCGATGGCGTGGGAGGGGAGGGATGCGAGAGGCTCGGCGTTAGGCTCGTACGGTGACTCCCGAACTCCAAGCGCGCATCCTCGCGGACTCCCGCGACCGGGTCGCCTGGCTCAGGGCACGCGCACGGGGCATCACCGCGACCGACGTGGCCGGACTCTCCGGAGAGGCCTCGATCACGCGCGCGGCGGATGCGAAGCTCGGCGCGGGCCCCCGGTTCGGCGGCAACGCGTACACCGACCACGGGCGCCGCCGCGAACCGGAGATCGCCGCCTGGGTGGCCGCGACCCACGGCATCCTGCCCTCCTCTGCACTGTTCCACGCGGAGGTCGAGAAGCGGCACCTGGCCACCCCGGACGGCATCTGCGTGGACGGCGACGGACGCGTGCTGCTCGCCGAGATCAAGACGACGAACAAGTCCTGGCGCACGATCCCACGCACCTATCTGCGTCAGGTGTGGTGGCAGCAGCACGTGCTCGGTGCCGAGCGCACCCTGTTCGTGTGGGAGGAGCACGACGACTTCAACCCGATCCACGACGAGCCGCGCTCCGTGTGGATCGAGCGCGACGACAAGGAGATCGGGCAGCTCGTCGCTCTGGCGACGCGGCTGATCGACGAGCTCTACCGACGCACCACGGGCCAGGCGCCGCCGACGCGCACGCCGCTCGCACCGAGCCGTCGCTCCGCGCTGCGCGAGCGCGACATGTTCCGCGCTCTGGCCCTGTCGGAGTGAGGCACGACACCGCCGTACGTGCGGTGATCGACGGATGGTGATTTCTCACCATGGCGCATCGCGGTGCGCGATCGTTAGCGTGAGGAGCATCGGAGAACACGGACCGGAGGACTCAGATGCCTGATGTGCGAATCGACTTCGACGTCCTGGAGACGACGCGTCGGACGCTGGTGGACATCGGGGATGTGCTCACCTCGGCGACGGACGCCGTCAGCGACATCCCCTCCGCGGCCGTCGCGCAGAGCGATCTGCGCGACCGGCTGCACGAGATGGGCGATTTCTGGGGCAGCAGTCTTCGCAAGCTCTCGACGTTCGCGACCGAGGCCGGGGCGGGCCTGGAGGGCGTCGTCGACGCCTTCCGCAGCCTCGATGAGCAGATCGCCGATTCCTTGAAGGAGGAGGGCTGATGGCGGGCTTCACCGCGCTGGGCTTCGATCCCGCACCGGGAGACCTCGGCGTCATCGAGAGCCTGGTCGACCGCCTCTCCGCAACGGTGCAGGATGTCGACGACTCGCTGACCGGCATCAGCGGCGGTGACGACGCGGCATGGATCGGGAAGTCCGGCGACGCGTTCCGGGCCACGCTCGCCGAGGACTTCCAGCCGCAGCTGCGAGCCTCGGGAGCCGCCCTCCGCGATTCGCGGGATGCGCTGCGCACGTGGGCGGTGCAGCTGGCCGCCCATCAGCTCGCGGCGCTGCGCCTCGAGGAGGAGGCTGCGGATGCCCGCTCTCTGGTCGCCACGCGTGCCGCGAGCGCGGATCAGAAGAGCGCCGCCGCCGGCGCCGACGACGCCGCCCCCGACGCGGCCGCCGACGCTGAGAGCGCGAGCGCCGCGCTGCTGAGCGCTCAGGGCGCCCTGCAGGACGTGCTTACTCGTGCGAGAGAGCTCAAGGAGCGTGTCGATCAGGACGCCTCCGTCACCGCCTCATCGCTGACCTCGGCTCAGACCAGCCTCGACGGCTACCAGGAGAGCGGCTGGTCGAGCTTCTGGGGCTCGGTGGGCGACGTCGGCGAGTGGCTGATGGACAACGTCGTGCCGATGATCGAGGACCTGCTGCGCCTGGTCGCCCCGATCATCTCGATCGCCGCGATCTTCTTCCCCGCGCTCGCCCCGCTCGCGCTCGGCATCGCGATCGCGCTGGTCGCCATCGACGGGCTGCAGGCGCTGACCGATCGCGGCTCCTGGGGCGACTTCGCGGTGGGCGTGGTGGGGCTCGCCGTCGGGGCTGCCGGCGGCGCTGCGGTCACTCGCGCCTTCGGCCCGTCCGGGCAGATCCCCTTCGCGATCAACGTCAACCGGATGATGCCGGCGGTGGCAGGCGGAGGGGTGGCCGCGGGCAGTCTTGCCGGATCGCTGAGCCTGAACTTCAAGACGATGATGTCGAACGCGTACTGGCTGGTGACCAGCGCGAAGGACATCAACGACAACGTCCACGGGTACTACGACGAGGTGGAGCGCCACTCATGAGCGATGCGCTGGTGTGGCAGGCCATGCCGCAGGGCTGGATCGAGTTCGTGGCGCATGGTGAGTCGACGCGCGACGCGTGGTGGGAGGACTATCTCCGCAGCGGCGAGGGCTGGCTGCCCGACGAGGCGCGGGATGCGCTGACCGCGGGCTACCGGGCCGGGTGCGACGTCTTCCGCGACAGGGAGTTCGACTTCGCGGGCATCGCCATCGCCGCGATCGAGAAGCCCTTCGTCTCGATCATGTGCACGAAGGTGATGCGCGGGACGACCGCAGACCTCGGCGCGCACACATACGGGATCCATGCGCTCCTGCCCGCGCTGCGGTTCGGGTCGGATGCCGTCGCCGAGCCGTTCCAGGCGGATGACGGCCGCACCGGCAGCGTGACAACCGCCATCGTCGCCGAGCAGGGTGCGGATGTCGTCGTCTCGATCGGCGAGATCACTCTGCCAGGAGACGGCGGCAACGTCGTCGTGCTGGGTGTCTGCACGGATCCGGAGCGACGGGACTTCCTGGCGCTGCACACCGCATTCGCGCTCTCGACGACCCGGCTGCTGCCTGCCGGGGTGCGCCCGGAACCCGCCGCTGGCCTCATCACGGCAGAATCGACAGCATGACGTTCCGCTTCATCCAGCCCGAGTCGCGTCCTCTCCTCGAGACTCCCCCGGCAGCGGGACGATCGCTTGCGTCCGGCGACGCGCGGCGACAGCTCGACGCCGACTATCGCCGCTGGACGCGTCTTCTGGTCGGGTTCGCCGGTCTCGTGCTCGCGTCATTCGGGGTGGTGGCCGTCGTCGGCATCCCGCTCTCCGGCGCTCGCCTCACCGCCGTGGACATCACGATGGCGGTCGTCGGGGCCGTGCTTGGCGCGATCGGGGTCTGGATCCTCGTGCGGCTGCATCGCTCCGGCCGGGCACTGCTGAGCGCCCTGGCCTGGTGGACGGCCGAGCCGTATCGCCGCGGGGCCGCGCACCCGCGTGCGTCCGGCTGGGTGAGCGCACGCACGGTGAACGTCGAGCCCCCGATACTGGCCCGCATCGTGTCGTCGTCGGTCCTCGGGCTGTTCGGAATCCTCGCGATGGCGACCGTCGCCTACCCGACGCCGCCCGGCGCGCTGAATCCCGCACCTGCGGGCATCGGCCTCGGCATCCTGCTGCTGCTGACCGCCTGCGGCCAGATGGGCGGAGTCATGCGCCTCGTGTCGGGTCTCGCGGTGGCTGATCCGGTGTGGGCTCGCATCCGCAGCGCCTTCCGCCGCGACTGACGTTCGAGTCCGCTCACATCGGCGCGAGCACCAGGGCGGCCTCCGCGGCCACCTCCTCGGCGATCGCGTCGAGCAGCGGCGAGCGCAGGTTCCACTGCCGCCAGTACAGCGGCACCCTGATGCGCGGCTCGCCCAGCTCGACCAGGCCCTCAGACACGTGCGGTGCGGGGATCAGCCCCCACCCGAGCCCGAGGCGCACGGCCTCGGAGAAGTCATGCGATGCCGGCACGTAGTGCCTCGGCACCTGCCACGGGTCGACGTCCCTCGCCCGCAGCCAGCCCTGCTGCAGCGTGTCGCGCCGGTCGAAGTCGACGAACGGCGCTCGGGCCAGCGCGTCGGCCGTGACACCGCTCGGGAACCAGTCGTGCATGTACGCGGCGGTCGCCATCGCCCGGTACTCGAGCACGCCGAGCGGCGTGACCGCGCTGCCCCCGACGGGCTCGGCCTCGCTGGTCACCGCCGCCATCACCTCGCCCGACTCCAGCATCCGCGCGGTGTAGTCCTGGTCGTCGCGGTGCAGGTCGACGTCGATCGGATGCCGCCGTGCGACGCGCGCGAGCGGAGGCAGGAACCACGTGGCCATCGAGTCGGCGTTCACCGCCAGCGGGATGCGCACCCGCGGCGAGTCCGGTGCGGCGTCGCCGAGGCCGAACGCGGTGACGGCATCGTGCTCGAGCAGGGCGACCTGTCTGGCCAGCCGCACGAGCGCCTCGCCGGCCTCCGTCGCGCGAACCGGACGCGAGCGCACCACGACCGCCCGTCCGATCTGCTGCTCGATCGACTTGATCCGCTGACTGACGGCCGACTGCGTCACGTGCAGCCGGCGAGCGGCGGCGTCGAAGCTGCCCTCGTCGATGACCATCGCGACGGTGGCCGCCAGCTGGGCGTCGATCTTCACATAAGCAATGCTAATGGGCGTGCAGTTCTCTTCGCTGGCGCTGATGGACGCAGCCTCTTAGCGTTGATCCGTGCTCACCGTCCTCGCCGGCCTCGGACTCATGTACTCGCTGATCGTCGCCGTCGGAGCACAGAACGTCTTCGTCCTGCGGCAGGGCCTGCGTCGAGAGCACGTCCTTCCCGTGGTGCTGATCTGCGCGGCGTCCGACGCGGCGCTCGTCCTGGTCGGCACCGCAGGTCTGGGTTTCCTGATCGCCGAGCTGCCGTGGCTCATCGTCGCCGCCCGCTGGCTCGGAGGCCTGTCGCTCGTCGGGTACGGTGTCCTCGCCGCCCGGCGGGCGTGGCGAGCGGAGGGCGAGACGCTCGTCGCGGACCCGGCTCCGGCATCAGAATCGAACTCGTCGACCGGCAGCGGCACCGCGACCGGCACCCGGCTCGCGCCGGTGCTCGCCGCCACCCTCGCGTTCACCTTCCTCAACCCGAACGTCTATCTCGACACGGTGCTGCTGATCGGCTCGATCGCCGCGACGCACGGTCAGGCGCGCTGGGTCTTCGCCGCGGGTGCCATCCTCGGCAGCATCACGTGGTTCTTCGCGCTCGGCTTCGGGGCGAGGCACCTGGGACGGTGGCTGCGCACCCCGCGCGCCTGGCGCATCCTCGACACGGTCATCGCCGCGCTGCTCGTGCTCATGGGCGTCCTGCTGGTGCTGCCCGTGTTCGCCGGCTGACCTCCCGGGCGCGAGCGGATCAGCCGCCGTCGAGGGGTCGGAGGATGCGGGTGAGGAAGCGCCGGGTGCGCTCCTCGCGCGGCGCGCCGAAGATCTCAGCGGGCGCGCCCTGCTCGACCACGACACCGGCGTCCATGAACAGCACGTGATCGGCGGCCTCCCGCGCGAAGCTCAGCTCGTGCGTCACGACGACCATCGTCCACCCCTCGTCCGCCAGTTCCTTGATCACGAGGAGCACCTCGCCGACCAGCTCGGCGTCGAGCGAGCTGGTCGGCTCGTCGAACAGCAGCAGGTCGGGCCGGAGGGCGAGGGCGCGGACGATGCCCACGCGCTGCTGCTGTCCGCCGGAGAGCTCGTGCGGACGAGCATCCGCCCGCTCCCCCAGACCCACGCGCTCCAGCAGCCCGCGGGCCTCGGCGATGACCTCGGCCTTCGGACGGCCCTGCACGCGCCACGGCCCCTCGATCACGTTCTCGAGCACGGTGAGGTGCGGGAAGAGGTTGTGATGCTGGAACACCATCGCCGAGCGATCGCGCAGCGCGAGACGCTGCTTCTGCGTGACCCCCGCGGAGAAGTCGATCCGCAGGCCTCCGGAGGCGATGATCGCACCGGCGTCCGGCGTCTCGAGACCGTTCAGCGAGCGCAGCACCGTCGTCTTGCCCGAGCCGCTGGGCCCGATGAGCACGACGACCTCGCCCCGGTGCAGGGTCAGATCGATCCCGCGCAGCACGTGGTTGTCGCCGAAGCTCTTGTGCAGGCCCGTGGCGGTGAGCAGCGGCGTGGATCCGTCAGTGGGCGACACGGCGGTCGAGCCTCCTCTCGAGGGCGTTCTGCCCGAACGACAGCACGAGGCAGAGCACCCAGTACACCAGGGCCGCCGCGAGATAGAGAACCATGAACTCGTACGTGGTCGACGCGATCTGCTGGCTGACCTTGAACAGCTCGGTGACGAGGATCAGCGACGTGAGCGAGGTGTCCTTCACCAGGGAGATGAAGGTGTTCGACAGCGGCGGCACCGAGACACGGGCGGCCTGCGGCAGGATGATGCGGGTCAGCGTGCGGGCGCGGTTCATGCCCACCGTGTAGGCGGCCTCCCACTGCCCTCTCGGCACCGACAGGATCGCCGCGCGCACGACCTCGGCCCCGTACCCGCCGACGTTCAGAGAGAGCGCGATGATCGCGCTGGGCCACGGATCGATCGTGACGCCGATCGACGGCATCCCGTAGAAGATCACGAACAGCTGCACCAGCAGCGGGGTTCCCCTGATCACCGAGATGTAGAACCGCGCCGCGTTGGAGAGCACCGCGTTCGTCGAGATGCGCATCAGCGCGACGCCGATGGCGATGAGCAGGCCGAGCGCGAAGGAGACCAGGGCGAGCGGCACGGTCACCGTGACGCCGGCGAGCGCGATCGGCCCCAGTGAGTTCAGGAAGAGCTGCCAGGCGTCCATCGACGGCGAGCTTACTCGGTGACGTCCTCGCCGAAGTACTTGTCGCTGATCTCGGCGAGCGTCCCGTCTGCCCGCAGTTCGTCGAGCGCGCCGTCGACCGCCTTCACGAGAGCCGACTTGTCCTTGGTGAACACGAACGCCTGCTCTCCCGCCTCATCGGTCTCGGCCGCGATCTTGAGCCCGGTGGGCCCGTCGGTGGTCTCGTAGTCGAGGAAGGTGAGCTTGTCGTTGATCGTCGCGTCCACCCGTCCCTGCCGCAGCAGTGCGACCGCCTGAGCCCAGCCTTCGACGGCTTCGACCGTGGCGCCCGACTCCTTCGCGAGATCGTTCCAGTTGCTGGTCAGCGACTGGGCAGCGGTCTTGCCGTCGAGGTCGGCGAACGAGCTGATCGAGTCGTCGTCGTCCTTCACGACGATCACCCCTGGCGAGACGGTGTACGGCTCGCTGAAGAGGTAGTTCGCCTCGCGGTCGTCGTTGATCGTCACCTGGTTGGCGATGACGTCGAAGCGTCCGGCATCCAGCCCGGCGAAGATCGCATCCCACTGCGTCTCCTGGAACTCGACCTTCAGGCCGAGCTTGTCGGCGACCGCCTGGATGATCTCCACGTCGTAGCCGGTGAGCTCTCCCGTGCCGCCGTCGGCGTGGAAGCTGAACGGGCGGTACGTGCCCTCGGTCGCGACGGTCAGCGTGCCGTCGGACACCAGGCCGAAGTCGGACCCGCCCGACGTGGCCGATCCGCTCGAGGCGGGTGCGGTCGAACCGCTGCACGCGGTGAGCGCTGCGGCGACGACGATCAGTGCGGTGGCGGCGATGAGACGACGGGACATGCGGGGTCCTCCTGGGAAGCGGTGGTGCGGTGCTCTCACACTATGCGGCGAACCTGCACGGCCGACCGTGCGTGTCGTTGCGTGACACGCAGAAGGCCCCCGCCGGCGGAACCGGCGGGGGCCTTGCATCGACGGGCTCAGCGGCCGCGTCGATCAGCGTCAGATGGCGTTGACGTCCAGCGGGATGCCGGGGCCGAACGTGGTCGACACGGCACCCTTCTGGATGTAGCGACCCTTCGAGCTCGACGGCTTGAGGCGGACGATCTCCTCGAGGGCGGCGCCGATGTTCTCGTTCAGCTGCTCAGCGGTGAACGAGGCCTTGCCGACGATGAAGTGCACGTTGGCGTGCTTGTCGACACGGAACTCGATCTTTCCGCCCTTGATCTCCTCGACGGCCTTGGCCGGGTTGGGGGTCACGGTGCCGGTTTTGGGGTTGGGCATCAGACCGCGCGGGCCGAGCACCTTGCCGAGACGACCGACCTGGCCCATGAGCTCAGGGGTCGAGACGGCGGCGTCGAAGTCGGTCCAGCCGGCGGCGACCTTCTCGATGAGCTCGGTGCCGCCGACCTCGTCTGCGCCTGCGGCGATGGCGGCCTCAGCGGCTGCACCGTTCGCGAACACGATGACGCGGGCGGTCTTGCCGGTGCCGTGCGGGAGCATGACGGTGCCGCGCACCATCTGGTCGGCCTTGCGGGGGTCGACCGCGAGCTTCAGCGCGACCTCGACGGTCGAGTCGAACTTCGCCGAGCCGGTCTCCTTCGCGAGGGCGACAGCCTCGGTCGGGGTGTAGAAGCGGTCTTCCTCGATCTTCGCGAGGGCCGCCTGGTATGCCTTGGACTTGGTAGCCATTGTTATCTCCCTCAGCCCTCGACCGTGATGCCCATCGAGCGCGCAGTGCCCTCGATGATCTTCGATGCGGCGTCGATGTCGTTCGCGTTCAGGTCAGCCTGCTTCTGCTCGGCGATCTGACGGACCTGGTCCTTGGTGATCTTGCCGACCTTGACGGTGTGCGGCGTGGCCGAAGCCTTCGCAACACCCGCGGCCTTCTTGATCAGCTCTGCCGCCGGCGGGGTCTTCAGGACGAACGTGAAGCTGCGATCCTCGTAGACGGTGATCTCCACCGGGATGACGTTGCCGCGCTGCGACTCGGTCGCGGCGTTGTACGCCTTGCAGAACTCCATGATGTTCACGCCGTGCTGACCGAGCGCGGGGCCGATCGGCGGCGCCGGGTTGGCTGCACCGGCGTTGATCTGGAGCTTGATCAGGCCGGTCACCTTCTTCTTGGGTGCCATGATTTTCCTTTCATCGAGCGGATGCCCAGGGCATCCCTCTCCCGCGTCCCCGGCGTCTCCGGGGTGCGGTGCCGTCTGTGCTCGCGCACAAACCACAACAGTCTACCGCACGCAGAGCGCCCCGCCGGCCGAAGCCGACGGGGCGCACTGCAGACGACGGAGCGTCAGAGCATCTTGGTGACCTGCTCGAACGACAGCTCCACCGGCGTCTCGCGCTCGAACAGCGAGACGAGGACGGTGAGCTTGCCGCTGGCGGCGTTGATCTCGCTGATCGTTCCGGGCAGACCCGCGAACGAGCCCTCCTTGATCGTGATGGTCTCGCCGACCTCGAAGTCGACCTCGGCCGCCATCGGGCGAGCCACGGCGACGCCGCCCTTGGCCGCGATGGACTTCGCGGTGGGGACGTCCTTGACCTCGACGAGCGACTTCAGCATGTTGAACGCCTCTTCGAAGCGCAGTGGGGTCGGGTTGTGGGCGTTGCCCACGAAGCCGGTCACGCCGGGCGTGTGGCGCACGACCGACCAGGTGTCCTCGGTGAGCTCCATGCGCACCAGCACATAGCCGGGGATGCGCACGCGGTTGACCATCTTGCGCTGGCCGTTCTTGATCTCGACGACGTCCTCCATCGGGACCTCGATCTGGTAGATCTCGTCCTCGACCTCGAGCGTCGACTTGCGCTGCTCGATGTTGGCCTTCACCTTGCGCTCGAAGCCGGCGTACGAGTGGATGACGTACCACTTGCCGGGGAGCATGCGCAGGTCGGCGCGGAACGCCTCGTACGGGTCCTCCTCGGCGGCGGCGTCGTCGTCGACCTCCGGGCCGTCGTACGGGGTGACCTCGTCGGCCGCAGCCGCCTCGGCCTCGGCGGACTCCTCCGCCACAGCGTCGTTGAGGACCTCGGCGGCTGCTTCAGACTCAGCCGCTTCGTCCAGGTTCAGAGCGTCGTTCACGATCGCGTCCGCCTCCGGGTCTTCGATTTCGATGTCGTCGGTGTCGTCGTACTCCACGTCGCTCTCGCCCTCGATGTGCAGAGCGTTGTGCTCGGCAGCGGAGGACGACTGCTCCTGCTCGGCGAGCACATTGCCCTCCTGGGCCTCGTCCTCTTCGCTGGACTGCTCAGCGGCGGTCGCCCAGTCGGCGTCGTCGGAATACTTGTCAGACACTTTGCTTCTTTCCAATCGCTGCGACGGTCCGGGGCGCGGAGCGTCGACGTGGGTTCATCAGCTCAGCGGGACTCCGAAGACGTAGTGCGCTCCGGTTCCGAAGATCCAGTCGAGTCCGTAGACCAGACCCATGACGATCAGCACGAAGACGAACACGACGGTGGTGAACTTGACGAGTTCCTTGCGGGTCGGCGTGACGACCTTGCGCAGTTCGCTGATCACCTGGCGGAAGAACAGGGCGATACGTCCGAAGAAGCCGAGCTTGCTGTCGCGCAGGGCGTAGGTGCCCGAGGCGGCGATGTCGCCGCGAACGTCGTCCTGGTCCATGCACGTACCTTTCGTGAGCCAGCATGCGCTGACGCGCAGGGCGGACAGGAATCGAACCTGCAACCTGCGGTTTTGGAGACCGCTGCTCTGCCAATTGAGCTACCGCCCTAGAGGCCGGTGGGCCTCGGAGTCCGCCTCCTCGCCGCGGCCCTGGGGCACGGTGAAGGATGCAGACGACTGCCCCTCAAGTGTACGGCATCCGGAACCGTCGGCCGAACCGGCGCCGACACCCGCGTGAGTCGCGAGTGTCGGGCAGACTGGGATCCGTGGGTCGCTACCGGCTCAGGAAGCCGACGAGAGGGGCGCAGTGGGCGCGGATGTGCAGCAGTTCCAGGTGGATCTCCGCGGAGTCGTCGATCTGCTGAGCAGGCACATCTACTCCGGCCCTCGCGTGTACCTGCGCGAGCTGCTGCAGAACGCTCGGGATGCCATCGCCGCCCGCTCCGAGGTGGACGGCGGCGGCACGGGAATCCGGGTCACCCCGCTCGCCGTCGACGGCGGCGAGTTCGTGCTGCGCGACGACGGCGTCGGACTGACGGCGAGCGAGGTCGCCGACCTGCTCGCGACGGTGGGCCGCACCTCGAAGCGCGACATCTTCGACATGCCCCGCAGCGACTATCTCGGACAGTTCGGCATCGGGCTGCTGAGCTGCTTCATGGTCTCCGACCGCATCGTCATCCGCTCGCGCAGCGCGCGTGGGGGTGCGGGGGTGGAGTGGACCGGCAGCTCCGACGGCACGTTCCAGGTCGTCGAGCTCGACGAGGAGGTGCCCGTGGGCACCAGTGTGCACCTCACGCCCCGCTCCGAGCACGCCGATCTGCTCCGCCCGGCCGCGGTCAGGCAGCTCGCGCAGGACTTCGGGGAGTTCCTGCCCGTGCGGATCACGATCGCGATGCCCGGCGGCGACCTCGAGGTCACCCGCCCCGCGCCGTTCCTCGGCGAAGGAGACACGCAGGCCGCACTCGCGTACGGTCGCGATCTGATCGGCGCGACCCCGATGGACATCATCGAGATCTCGGAGCCGGCCACCGGAACCCGCGGGCTCGCCTACGTGCTCCCGTTCGCGCCGCCGCCCAACCTGCGGCAGGCGACGCGCACCTATCTCGGTCGGATGCTGCTCGCCGACCGCTCGACGGAGGTGCTGCCCGACTGGGCGTTCTTCGTGCGCGCGGTCGTCGACACGACCGGCCTCTCCCCCACCGCCAGCCGAGAGTCGCTCGTGGAGGACGACGCACTCGAGCACGTGCGCGAGCAGCTCGGCGCCGGCATCCGCCGGTGGGTTCTCGAGCTCGGGCTCACCGCCCCGCACCTGCTCACCCAGTTCGTCGCGGTGCACGAGCTCGGCCTGAAATCGCTCGTGCGCCACGACGACGAGCTCGCCCGCTTCATCACGCGCTGGCTGAGCGTCGAGACCACCCACGGCAGCGTCCGAATCGGCGACCTCGTCGAGCGCCACCGCCATATCCGCTACGCGCGCACCGTCGACGAGTTCCGGCAGGTCGCGGGGATCATCCCCTCCTCCGAGGTGCTCGTCAACGGCGGGTATCTGCACGACGCGGATCTCATCGCCGAGCTTCCCGCGCTGTTCCCGGAGGTGACGGTCGAGCAGATCGACGTGACCGGCGAGCTCGACCGGCTCGACCCGCCCCCGCTCGATGACCGGGAGGCGGCGATCGCGCTGGAGGCGCGGGCGGGCGCGGTGCTCGCCGCATCCGGATGCGCGGTGATCGTGCGCGCGATCGACCGCGCGGACCTCAGCGGCCTGTACGTCGCCGACCCGCGGGTGCTGCGCGCGATCGACCGCGGCCGCACCAGGGGAATCGCGGGCGGACTGTGGGGCGGGGTGCTCGCGCGGATCGACGACACGGTCGGCGATGCGGGCGATGACGACGTGCGCGCCCGGCTGTGTCTGAACTGGTCGAACCGCGTCGTGCGCACCCTCTCCGCGGTCGACGACGACGCCGTGTTCGCGCGCACGGTGCAGCTGCTGTACATCCAGGCGCTGCTCGCCGGCCACCACCCGCTGACCGATGCCGACCGGGCGCTGATGACCACCGCTCTGACCGACCTGGTGGCACTGTCTGCCGGCGTGCGAGACGATTTCCCCTTCGACGGGCTCGACCTGCCGGACGCTTTCACCGAGGAGCCCTGATGACCGACCGCACGACGCGCTTCCGGCAGCTGCTCGGCGAGATCGACAGCACCCCCTGGGGCCCGCACGAGCAGTCCCTCACGGCGGAGGCCGTCGCCCTCGCGCAGGAGCTCGGCGACGAGCAGCTCGAGTACCAGGCGCGCATGCGGCAGACGGCGTCGGCGAACATGGGCGGGCTCACCGACGTGATGCTGACCTCGTTCGCATGGTGCCTCGCCCACCACGACGCCGACCCGCTGCGCTTCCCGCTCGACATCGACAACGGGGCCGCCGACCTCATGTGGCAGTTCAAGTGGATGGCTGCGACGCTGCGCGCGTCGCCGGTGTTCTCGAGCGAGCAGATCGCGGCTGTGCTCGACGACATGGAGGCCCACTACCGCCGCGCCGGGATCGGCATGAGCGGCGTGCTGACCGCCCGCTTCGAAGACGCCTGGGCCTCGGGTCGCATCGACGAGGCCGAGCGGCTGCGGGGTCTGCTCGAGACGACACCCCGTGACGACTACAGCCACTGCGATGCGTGCGGGCGCAGCCAGAACGCCGGCTTCTTCGCCGCGACCGATCGCGACGAGCAGGCGATCCGCCTGGTCGAGGAGATGATCGAGGGCGGCTTCTCGTGCGGCGAGGAGCCCGAGCACGCCCTGTCGCGCGTGCTGCTGCCGTATCTGCGCGCCGGCCGGCTGGACGACGCCAGGTCGGCGCACCTGCGCAGCTACCGGCTCGCGAAGGACAACCCCGACAACCTCGGCATCGTCGCGAACCACATCGTGTTCGCCGCGGTCACGGGCAACGAGGCGCGGGCGCTCTCGCTCGTCGAACGTCACCTGCCGTGGCTGGCGCACGACCCGCTGAACGTCGACGGGCACTTCGCGCTGCTCTCCGCGATCGCGTCCGCCCTCGATCGCGTGGTCGCCGTCGGCCACGCGGACGCGACGGTGCGCGGCGCGGACGCCGCCGGGCTCGCGCCGTTCTTCGGCGACCGAGAGGGCGGGTGGACGGCATCCGCCCTCGCGGATGCCGCGAGCGCCGCCGCCGACCGGATCGGGGCGGAGTTCGACGCCCGAGACGGCTCGGACTGGCATGCGCAGCGCCGGGCCCGCATGCGCGCCCTGGCGGACACGCGCTGGGATGTGCCGGTCCGTTCCGACGCGTTCGCGGTGGACGCGCCGTCACCCGAGCCCCAGGATGCGCAGGGCTGGTACGAGCGTGCGATCGCCCTGGCCGGCTACGGCTCCGAGCAGGACGCGCTGGCCGCGGCGGACCGCGTCGGCGACCGCGCCGATGGCGGGCTGGCCGACGCCGAGAAGCGGGCGCGGCTGCTGGGTCTGCGAATCGGTGCGCTCACCTCGCTCGCGCAGTGGGACGCGGCCGAGGCGCTGCTGCCGCTGCGCGGGGAGGCGCTTCGGGAGGCCGGGCACCCGCAGCAGGCAGACCTGGAGGCCCGCCGCGGACTCGCGCTGTACGGGCGCGGCGACGTGGGCGACCATGCGAGCCTCGAGCAGGAGTGGGCGGATGCCGCCGGCCTGCCCTCCTGGTCGCGCGGGGACATCGCACTGACCCTGGCGGCGCTGCGGCTGAGAGGTGACGATCCCATCGGCGCGGTCGAGCTCACCGAGCACGCCGCCGTGTGCTTCGCCGAAGCCGACGACGAACGGCTGGTGACGGCGAGCCGGATGCTGCGCGCCATGGCATGGGTGGCTCAGGGGGAGATCGATCAGGCTCACGAGATGCTCGAGTCGCTGCTGGCCGACGACGCCCTGAACCCCGGCCACCGGGCGCGCCTGCTCGAGATGCGCGCACGACTGCTCGGCGGGGCGGGTCGGCTGGAGGAGGGCGCCGCCGATGCGGACACGGCGGCCGGCATCCTGACCTCGCTCGGCGCGATCACGACGCTCGCAGAGACGCAGATGCTCGCCGGCGCCCTGTGGGATGACGCCGGACACCCCGATCAGGCCGTGCCGCGCTACCGCGCGGGAATCCGCCTGATGCGCGAGCGCGACGCCGACGTCAGCGGCGCCGACTTCCGGCTCGGCCGCGCGATGCTCGCCGCCGGCCACGCGGCCGAGGCTGCCGAGCTGCTCGGCGATGTGCTGCAGCGCGAGGAGGACGGCGGCGCGTCTGCGGCGTCGCGGGCGATGACCGCCGCCGTACTGGGCCGCGCTCTCGCCACCGCCGAGGAGTACGGCCAGGCGATGGGCGCGTACGGGTACGCGGCCGAGCTGCACGCCGAGGCCGGCGAGCCCGCAGAGCAGGCGCTGGTGCTCACCGAGCAGGCGAAGATCCTGGCGCGATTCGGCGAGCATTCCGACGCTCGCGACCTGCTCGAGCAGGCGGCCGCGCTCGTGCGGCCCACCGACGCGATCGGCGCCCTCGTCGAGGTGCTGCACAACCTCGGCCAGTCGTACGGCGGCGACCGCGATGAGCGCGCGTTCGCGCTGTTCGACGAGGTGCTCGCCCTCGCGGTCGAGCACGAGGCGGACTGGCTGGTCGCCGACGTCACCGACTCGCGCGGCCGCGCGCTGATCGAATTCGACCGCATCGACGAGGCGATCGCCGCGCTGCTCACCGCGGCCGACGGCTTCGCGGCGATCGGGGATGCCGGGTCGGCCGGCGGTTCGGAGCTGTTCGCCGCCCGCACGCTCGCGGCGGCCGAACGGCTCGACGACGCCGTGCCGCTGTATCGCAGCGTGCTCGACAGAGCTGCGGAGTTCCCCGCGCTGCGTCAGGTCGCCGCTCTCGAGCTCGGCGATGTCCTCGACAAGCTCGGCCGCACGGGCGATGCCGCGCAGGTGCGCACGCTGCTGGACGAGTAGGTCCCCCGGCGCGGCATCCGGCATCTCGACTCATCCGAGGTAGGCGAACACGCGAGCGCAGGACGAAACACCCGGATTCTCTCCTACCTCCGCCTGTTCACCTGCGCCGCCGCGGGCAGGCAAACAGGCGGGCAGGCAAACAGGCGGGCAGGCGAACAGCCGACGCTCCGTGACGCACGACCGGGCGCGCCGGACGGCGCGTCAGAAGAGCTGACGCCAGTTGGCCTTGGCGAGGTCGAGCAGCTCATCGCCTCGTCCCGACATGACTGTCCGGATCGCGTACAGGGCGAAGCCCTTCACCTGCTCGGCGCTGACCGACGGCGGCATCGAAAGCTCCTGCCGCTCGGTGACCACGTCCAGCAGGGCCGGCCCGTCGTGTGCGAGCACCTCGGCCACCGCATCCAGCAGATCCTCCGACCGCTCGACCCGGCGCGCGAAGATGCCCAGCGCCGACGCGACCGCCGCGAAGTCGGGGTTGTCGAGGTCGGTGCCGTAGGTGACGAAACCGGCTGCCTTCATCTCGAGCTCGACGAAGTTCAGTGACGAGTTGTTCACCACGACCACCTTCACGGGCAGGCGGTTCTGGGTGATCGTGATCAGCTCGCCGAGCATCATCGCGAGTCCCCCGTCTCCGGCGAGGGCGATCACCTGCTGATCGGGCCTCGCGGTCTGCGCACCGATCGCGTGCATGATCGCGTTCGCCATCGAGCCGTGGGTGAACGAGCCGATCAGCCGCCGCCGCTCCGTCATGGAGAAGTAGCGCGCGGCCCAGACCGTCGGCGAGCCGACATCCGCCGTGAAGATGGCATCCGACGCCGCAGCCTCATCGATCAGCCGGGCGAGGTACTGCGGGTGGATCGGCGCCTTGCCGCGAGCCGGCACGGCCAGCTCATCCAGCTTCGCCCGCGTCTTGCGGTAGTGCGCGACGGCGTCGTCGAGGTGCGAGCGATCGCTCTTCTCGGCCAGCCGCGGCAGCAGCGCACCGACGGTGGCCTTCACATCGCCGACGAGGCCGAGATCGAGCGGATGCCTGCGCCCGAGCTGCGAGCCCCGGATGTCGACCTGGATCGTCGTCGCGCGCTCGGGGTAGAACTGCGTGTACGGAAAGTCCGACCCGAGCACGAGGAGGACGTCGGCCGCCTCCATCGCACGGAACCCGGACGCGAAGCCGAGCAGGCCGGTCATCCCGACGTCGAACGGATTGTCGTACTCGATGTGCTCCTTGCCCCGCAGCGCGTGCACGATCGGCGCGGCGAGCCGGTCTGCCAGAGCGACGACCTCGTCGTGCGCACCCTCGACTCCGGCCCCGGCGAGGATGGTCACCTTCCGTGTGCTATTGAGCAGCGTGGCCGCCTGCTCGAGCTCTGCCGGGCTCGGGATGATCACGGGATTCGTGCGCGGGATGACGACGGCGCGGTCGTCGGCGATCTCGGCGAGGGCGACGTCTCCCGGGATCACCAGCACCGCCACGCCGCGCTGCTCGATCGCCGCGCGCATCGCGATCTCCATCAGGCGCGGCATCTGCGTCGGGTCGGCGACGTACTCCACGTACACGCTCGACTCGCGGAACAGCTCCTGCGGGTGGGTCTCCTGGAAGTACCCGGTGCCGATCTCGACCGTGGGGATGTGGGCGGCGATCGCGAGCACGGGCACCCGAGACCGGTTCGCGTCGTAGAGTCCGTTGACGAGGTGCAGGTTGCCCGGGCCGCAGGATCCGGCGACCACGGCGAGGTCACCTGTGAGCGCGGCATCGGCAGCCGCGGCGAACGCCGCAGACTCCTCATGTCGCACATGCACCCAGCGGATGGCGCCGTCCTTGCGGAGCGCGTCGGTGAAGCCGTTGAGCGAGTCGCCCGGGATGCCGTAGACCCGGTCGATGCCGTTGGCGCGAAGCGTGCGGACCATGTTCTCAGCGACGGTCGTCATGCCTCGACCCTACGCCCGCCCGCGGATCAGTACTCGGCGACGCCGTAGCGCTCCGGCTCACCGGTGCGCCGGAACGCCCGTCCGCTCACCGTGGTCGGCTCGATGCGCACGTAGTTGTACTTGAGTGTCGGCACCCACGGGGTCAGCCCCAGCCGGTCGGCGGCCTCCCGCTCGTCGAGGGTGTCGAGCGTGCGTGCCCTGCCGCGCACGATGACGCTCCAGGCGTCGGCATCCGTGTGGTCGTCGACCTCGAAGATCACCTCGTCGTTGACGGTCAGCTCCACCAGCTTGCTGCCCTCCGCGGTGCGGAAGACGATCGAGGCGCCGTCGGTGACGTAGTTGATCGGGAAGATGTCGATGACGTCGCCCACCCGGGTCACCAGGCGCCCCAGCTCGAAGCCGCGAAGGCGCTGCCAGCATTCCTCTTCGCTCAGCCGGACGACCGGATCCTCGGTGGTCATGACGCGCTCCTTCCGCCTGGTTCGAGACTATCCCCGAAGACGCCGACGCGGTACGGGCGGATGTCGCCCGTACCGCGTCGATGACGGTGCCGGTGATGCTCAGGCGGTGCGGATGAGCTTCTTGTTGACGAACTCGTCGGCGGCCAGCAGACCCAGCTCGCGCGAGGTGCCGCTGCGCTTCACCCCGCCGAAGGGCAGCTCGGGGCTGTCGGCGAGGGCGATGTTGACGTAGACCATGCCCGCCTCGATGCGATTCGCGACGCGCTCAGCCTGCTCGGCGTCGGTCGTGAAGACGTACGAGCCGAGGCCGAAGGCGGTGTCGTTGGCCAGCTCGACCGCGGCGTCCTCATCGGCGACGCGGTAGACGACCGCGGCCGGGCCGAAGAGCTCCTCGCGGTACACGTCCATCTCCGGCGTCACGTCGGCCAGCACGGTGGGTGCGAAGAACGCGCCCTCGCGGGTGCCTCCGGTGAGCACCCTCGCGCCCTGAGCGACAGCCGTGTCGACCTGCTCCTGCAGGCGCTCGGCGGCAGCGAGCGACGACAGCGGGCCGAGCACGGTGTCCTCCTGCGTCGGGTCCTCTGCCGAGACGGCAGCCAGCGAGGCGACGAACTTCGAGGTGAACTCCTCGTACAGCTCGTCGACGATCACGAAGCGCTTCGCGCCGTTGCACGACTGCCCGTTGTTGTCGAGGCGCGCGTCGACGGCGAGCTGCACGACCGAGTCGAGGTCGTCGGTGGAGAGCACGATGAACGGGTCGGACCCGCCCAGCTCGAGCGCGACCTTCTTCAGGTTGCGCCCGGCGACCTCGGCGACGGCGGCGCCGGCGCGCTCGGAGCCGGTGACCGAGACGCCCTGCACGCGCGGGTCGGCGATGATCGTCGCCGCCTGCTCGTTGGTGGCGTAGACGTTGACGTACGCCCCCTCGGGCAGACCGGCATCGCGGTAGATGGCCTCGATCGCCGCAGCCGACTCGGGGCACTGCGGGGCGTGCTTGAGGATGATCGTGTTGCCGATCGCGAGGTTGGGAGCGGCGAAGCGGGCGACCTGGTACGCCGGGAAGTTCCACGGCATGATGCCCAGCAGCGCACCCAGCGGAGCGCGGCGCACGAGCGCGCTGCCCTCGCCGACGATCTGCAGCGGCTGGTCGGCCGTGATCACCTCGATGTTGTCGGCGTAGTACTCGATGATGTCGGCGGCGAACTCGACCTCGCCGACCGCCGCGGCGATCGGCTTGCCCATCTCGCGCACGATGATCGCGCCCAGCTCGTCCTTGCGCTCGCGGTGCAGCTCGGCGATGCGGCGGATCACTCCGGCCCGGTCGGCCGGAGCGGTCGCGCCCCACACCTTCGCGGCCGACGCGGCCGACGCGACGGCCTGCTCGATCTGCTCGTCGGTGGCGGTGTCGTAGCTGGCGACGGTCTCGCCGGTGGCCGGATTGACGACGGCGTAGTCGGTCATGTCGGTTCCTCTCGTAGGGGCGGATGCTGAGGTGGGCCCGCGACCAGGTCGCGGGCCCACCTCGCGGGTCAGCTGTTCGGAATCAGGGTGTACTTGGTGGACAGGTACTCGTGGATGCCCTCGGCGCCGCCCTCACGGCCGATGCCGGACTGCTTCACACCGCCGAAGGGAGCCGCGGCGTTCGAGACGACGCCCACGTTCAGACCCATCATGCCCGTCTCCAGCGCGTCGATCATCCGGTGGCCCCGGGCGAGGTCCTCGGTGAACACGTACGAGACGAGTCCGTACTCGGTGTCGTTCGCCAGCCGCACGGCCTCTGCCTCGTCGGCGAAGGTCGCGATGGCGAGCACGGGCCCGAAGATCTCCTCGCGGAGGATCGCGCTGCCGGCGACCACATCGGTGAGCACGGTGGGCTCGTAGAACGTGCCGGCGCCCTCGACGGCCTTGCCGCCGGCGAGCACGCGGGCGCCGCGGTCGACGGCGTCGCCCACGAGCTCCTCCGCCTTGGCGACGGCGTCCTCGTCGATCAGCGGGCCGATGGCCACGCCGTCTTCGGTGCCGCGGCCGATCTTCATCGCCTGCACGCGCTCGGACACCCGACGGCCGAACTCCTCGGCGACGTCCTGGTGCACGATGAAGCGGTTGGCTGCGGTGCAGGCCTGTCCGATGTTGCGGAACTTCGCGGCCATCGCGCCGTCGACCGCCTTGTCGAGATCCGCGTCCTCGAAGACGACGAACGGGGCGTTGCCGCCCAGCTCCATCGACACGCGCAGGATGCCGTCGGCCGCCTGTGCGATGAGCTTGCGACCCACCTCGGTCGACCCCGTGAACGAGAGCTTGCGCAGCCGCGGGTCGGCGATGATCGGGCCCGACAGCGCGCCGGAGCGCGAGGTCTGCACCACGTTGACGACGCCGGCGGGCAAGCCCGCCTCCTCCAGCAGCTTCGTGAAGAAGATGGTGGTCAGCGGGGTCAGGGCCGGGGGTTTGATCACGACGGTGCAGCCGGCGGCGAGCGCCGGGGCGATCTTCCGGGTCGCCATCGCGAACGGGAAGTTCCACGGGGTGACGAAGAACGACGGGCCGACCGGGCGCTGCGACACGATCATCTGACCGGTGCCCTCGGGGTTGCTGCCGTAGCGGCCGCTGATCCGCACGGCCTCCTCGCTGAACCAGCGCAGGAACTCGCCGCCGTAGACGACCTCGCCGCGGGCCTCGGCGAGCGGCTTGCCCATCTCGAGGGTCATCAGCAGCGCGAGGTCCTCCTTGTGCTGCTGCACGAGGTCGAAGGCGCGGCGCAGGATGTCGCTGCGGGTGCGCGGGGCGGTGGCCGCCCAGGCGTCCTGCGCGGCGACGGCCGCGTCGAGGGCCCGGATGCCGTCGGCGGGCGTCGCGTCGGCGATCGACGCGATCACCTCGTTCGTCGCGGGGTCGCGCACGTCGAAGGTGCGCCCCTCCTCGGCATCCGTCCACTGC
Organism: Microbacterium sp. NPDC077391; assembly: GCF_040686955.1. Lineage (NCBI taxonomy): Bacteria > Bacillati > Actinomycetota > Actinomycetes > Micrococcales > Microbacteriaceae > Microbacterium > Microbacterium sp. NPDC077391. The sequence continues at coordinate 167,265 of NZ_JBFBMI010000004.1, read as the reverse complement.
CCGCCGATGAAGAGGCCGCCGGGGACGCGGGAGAGGAGTTCCTGCTCGTTCGATGCGAGTGTCATGGTCATCTCGATTCTGTGGGAAGGATGGTCAGCGGCGGCGGGCGCTGGGCGGGGCGTCCACGCTCAGCGTCTCGCCGCGGAAGAAGGCGGGGGCGAAGATCCGCTGCACGAACATCAGCACCGCGCCGAAGACGAGCAGGCCGACGCCGATGAAGAACACGATGCCGATGCCGCCCTCGCCGTTGGCGTCGACGCCGATGGCGATCGATCCGTAGTCGGGCGCGAGGCTGTCGACCGCGGTGATCACGAACAGCACGAGCAGGATGATGCCGCCGACGAGCGGGCTGGCGAACTTGAAGAAGAAGTCCTTGCCCGAGTCGAACCACTGGCGGCGGAAGTACCACACGCACGAGAGCGCCGTGATGCCGTAGTAGAAGCAGATCATCATGCCCAGCGCGAGGATCGTGTCCCACAGCGCGTCCTCGCTGAGGAAGCGCATCACGGCGTAGAACCCGCCCGCGACGAACGCGGACACGATCGTCGCGTAGCCCGGGGTGAAGAAGCGCGGGTTGACCCGGGCGAACTTCCGGGGCATCGCGCCGTAGTGCCCCATGGCGAGCAGGGTGCGGGCCGGCGAGATGAACGTCGACTGCAGCGACGAGGCAGACGAGGTGAGCACCGCGAGCGAGAGCAGGAAGGCGAGACTGCCCATCACCGGACCGGACAGCGCGAAGAACACGTTGCCGCCGATGTCCTCGTTGGTCAGACCGAGGCCCTCATCGCCGATGCCGGAGTACATCAGGCTGCTGATGGTGAGCAGGAGGTAGATGGCGATGATCGAGACCACCGTGAGCATCGCGGCGCGGCCCGGCGTGCGCTCGGGGTCCTTCGCCTCCTCGTTCATCGTGAGGGTGACGTCCCACCCCCAGAACATGAAGACGGATGCCGACAGCCCCATCACGATCATCGAGAGTCCGCCCTGGATCTCGAACGGGTTGAACCACGCGAACTCGGGCAGGTTCGCCTCGAACGCGCCGCCCTGCACGGTCTCGACGATCGCCATCACGGAGAAGAGCACGAGGATCGCGACCTGGAAGGCGACCAGGCCGTACTGCAGCTTCTGCGACGTCGACACGTCGCGGTACGACACCCAGGTCGCGAGGGCCACGAAGATCAGGCACACGGCGACGTTGACGAACGGGTTGCGCGTGATCGACGCGATCTCCTCGTTGCCGGAGATCTGCGAGATCAGCAGGAAGAGGAAGTCGACGGCGATGCCGGCGAGGTTGGACAGCACGAGGATCGTCGCGACGATCAGGCCCCACCCCGCCATCCACCCCACGTACGGGCCGAAGGCGCGGGTGGCCCAGGTGAAGCTGGTGCCCGAGTCGGGCATGGCCTTGTTGAGCTCGCGGTAGCCGAAGGCCACGAGCAGCATCGGGATGAAGCCGAGCAGCAGGATGGCCGGAACCTGGAACCCGACGGCGCCCACCGCTCCGCCGATCCCGGCGGTGTACGTGTACGCCGGGGCGATGCACGAGATGCCCATCACGAGGGCACCCAGGACGCCGACGGTGCCGACGCTGAGACCCTTGCGGGAGATACCGGTCGTGACTCCGGAGTCGGGCGCCATCGCCCGATCGGTGCTGGACATCAACGTTCTCCTGCTTCAGCGCGGGTGCGCGGGACGACGATCATGGGTACGGGAAGCTCGTGCAGCATCTTCGCCGCAGTCGATCCCAGGAAGAGCCGGCGGGGCTGGGCGAGTCGGCTGGAGCCAACCATGACGACCTCTCCCGGATGCCAGCGCAGGTGCGCCACGGCGTCTTCGACGCTGTCTCCTGCCGCACGCTCGACCTCGGCGTCGATGCCCTCGGGGAGGGCTGCCCGCACCTGCTGCAGGACGTCCTCTCCGTGCGCGTTCTGCGCGAGGGTGATCGCGCCGGTGTCGAGGCCGGCCGGCACGTCGAACGGCACGAGCGAGACGAGACGCAGGGTGCCGTGGGCGGCTGCCGCGAGGCGGGCCGCCTCCTCGACCAGCGCGTCGGCGCCGGCACGGGTGCCGACGGCCGCCGTCACCCGCGGGATCGGCATCTCGGCGTCCGCGTTGTCGCGGGAGCCTGCGGGTGCCAGGGCGACGGGGATGGGCGAGGAGTGCACGAGTTCGGAGGCGACGGAGCCGAGGCGGTGGCGGCCGAGGGTGGTGCCGTTGGCCGCCCCGACGACGAGGAGCCGCGCGTCGAACTCCTCGCCGGCGGCGATGATGCCCTCGGCGAAGGATTCGTTGAAGCGCACGTGTCCGAGGCAGCGGACATCGGCGGGCACCTGAGCGACCGCTGTCCGCAGCCACGCCTCGGCCTGCGCGCGCACGTGCTCCTCGAAAGCGCGCTCCGGGGGCACCACGGCCGAGCTGCGGGTGCCCTCGGGCGGAAGCACGATGACGAGATCGAGATGCGCGTCGATGCTGCGCGCGAGCCTGGCCCCGAGGGCGAGGGCGTCGGCGCCCTCGTCCGTCGCCGTGTATCCGACGACGATCGACCCGGTCATGCCTCGGCGACCTCGGCGCCGGCCTTCTCGAGGATCTGCGAGGCGGCGAGGCGCCCCATCCGGATCGCACCGTCGACGTGCTGGTACCCGGCGCCGGCCATGTCGCTGCACGCGAAGTGGATCGGGCCGACGGCGGTGCGCAGGTCGGCGCCGTAGCGGTGCAGGCCGCCCATGTCGAAGCTCGCGGCGTAGGCTCCGCGGGTCCACTCCTCGCTGCCCCAGTCGCTCTCGTAGTACACGACCGGGTTCTTCGCCTCGGGACCGTAGTAGTGCGACAGCGACTCGAGGATGCGCTCCTTGCGCTCCTCGGCGCTCAGCGTGAACAGGTCGTCGGCGTTCTGGTCGCTGACGAAGCCGACCAGCGTGCCGCGCTCGTCACCGTGGTTGGTGTTGTCGTACGCCTCGTGCGAGAGCTCGTAGGGGCTGAACGCGGTGCCGCTGAGGCCCTGTTCCCGCCAGAACGGGCGGTCGTACACGGCGTGCACCTTGATCACGAAGCCCATCGACAGGTGCTGGTGCAGCTGGTGCTGGCGGCGCGGCAGCGGCGGCACGAACGAGATGCGGTCGTACAGCACGGGGGCGTGCGCGAGGATCGCGTGCGTCGCGCGAACGGTCATGCCGTCGGCGTGCGCGACCACTCCCTGGTCGGACCACTCGAGCGTGCGCACCGGCTGGTTCAGGAAGACGTCGTCGCCGAGGCGCTCGGCGAGCAGCTGCGGAACCTGCTGCAGGCCGCCGACCACGCGCTTGTCGAGGATGAAGTCCGCGTCGACGAGGTTCGAGTACGACCCGGCGGATGCCGCCATCAGCAGCGACTGCAGCAGCGAGAACGCATGCGTCGGCTTGGTGAGCATGGCGGAGCCCGTGGCGAAGGCGAGGTTTCGGACGGCCTCGTCATCGTCGGTCTGCCGGCGCAGCCAGGCATCCCAGGTGATCGAGTCCCACTCCGCGGCGTTCGGGTGCTCCCACGGACGGTCGGGGTCGATCTCGGCCACCATCGCGTCGAGGCGCTCGGTGATCTCGGCGATGACGGCCTCTGTCTCGGCCGACACGGGGAACATCTCTCCCGTGAAGCGGTGCACCGCACCATCGGGACCGACGTAGACGCTGTCGCCCTCGCGGTAGCGGTCGAAGGTCTCGAGGCCCAGCTCGGCGATCGTCTCCTTCAGCGCGTCCTGATCGGGCGAGACCCACTGACCGCCGAGTTCGAGCATCGCGCCCTCGATCTCGTCGGTCCAGAGCCGGCCGCCGACGCGGTCGCGCGCCTCGAGCACGGCCACCGACAGGCCGGCCCTGCGCAGCTCGTTCGCCGCTGTGGTGCCGGCGGCTCCCGCGCCGACGATGACGACGTCGCGCGTGATCTCGTGCTCTGCCATGGGTGATCTCCTTTGATGCGGAATGTACGAGTCGGGGTGTGTCGGCCGCGACCCCTGATCCCCCGACCAGGGTCGCGGCCGACCGTCTCAGGCGCCCTGGAGCGCGGTGGCGAGGACGTCGATGCCCTCGTTCAGCAGGTCGTCGCCGATCGACAGCGGCGGCAGGAAGCGGATGACGTTGCCGAAGGTGCCGCAGGTGAGGATGATGACGCCCTCGGCCACGCACGCCTTCGCCACGGCGGCGGTGAGGGCCGCATCCGGAGCGCCGGTCTCGGGGTCGACGAATTCGACGGCGATCATCGCGCCGTGGCCGCGGATGTCACCCAGGCGCGGGTCGTTCTCGCGGATCGCGCCGAGGCGGTCGGTGAGCACCGCACCGATCTGCTGAGCCCGTTCGATGAGCCCGTCGTTCTCGAAGGCGTCGATCGCGGCGAGCGCGGCCGCGCAGGCGATCGGGTTGCCGCCGTAGGTTCCGCCCAGGCCACCGGCGTGGGCGGCGTCCATGATCTCGGCACGGCCGGTGACGCCGGCGAGGGGCAGGCCGGCGGCGATGCCCTTGGCCGTGGTGATCAGGTCGGGCTCGATGCCGAAGATCTCGCTGGCGAACATCGCACCGGTGCGAGCGAAGCCGGTCTGCACCTCGTCGGCGATGAAGACGACCCCGTTGGCGCGGCACCAGGCCACGACCGCGTCGAGGAATCCGTCTGCCGGGACGATGAAGCCGCCCTCGCCCTGGATCGGCTCGATGATCACGGCGGCGAGGTTGTCGGCACCGATCTGCTTCTCGATGAGGGTGATGGCGCGCGCGGCCGCCTCGGCGCCGGTGAGCCCGTCGCGGTACGGGTACGAGCCCGGAACGCGGTAGACCTCGGGGGCGAACGGTCCGAATCCGGACTTGTAGGGCATCGACTTCGCGGTCAGCGCCATGGTGAGGTTGGTGCGGCCGTGGTAGCCGTGGTCGAAGGCGACGACGGCCTGGCGTCCGGTGTGCTTGCGGGCGATCTTGATCGCGTTCTCGACAGCCTCGGCACCCGAGTTGAACAGCGCCGTCTTCTTCGCGAAGTCGCCGGGGGTGAGGCGGTTGAGCGCCTCGGCGACGTCGACGTACGACTCGTACGGCGAGACCATGAAGCAGGTGTGCGTGAACTGCGCGGCCTGGGCGGCGACGGCGGCTGCCACCTTCGGGTGGGCGTTGCCCACGCTCGTCACGGCGATGCCGGACCCGAGATCGATGAGCGAGTTGCCGTCGGCGTCGACGACGACACCGCCGCCGGCGGCGACGACCGAGACGGGCATCGAGTGCGCGACTCCGGCGGCGACGGCGTCGGCCTTGCGGGCGAGGATCGCGGCGGAGCGCGGACCGGGCAGGTCGGTGACGACACGACGGACCTGCTCGAGGGTGGGTCCGCCTGCGGGAATCGTGGAGGTCTCGTCGATGAGGGTCATGAGGCGAGGCTACGACTCGGCCCGACGGGACGCATTCGCCGCAGCGTACACTTCTGATCATCCATTCGCCGCGTTGTACAACATGAGGAGATCCCGTGGAGATCGCCACCCCGCCGACGCTGCGCACGCTGCTGGGAAACGGGGATCTGCGCCTGAGCCTGGTGTCCGCCGAGCGCTCCCTCGCCGACGGGGCACTCGACCGCCCCGTGCGCGGCGTGCACAGCTCGGATCTGGTCGACCCGACGCCGTTCCTCGCCGATGATCTCGTGCTGATGACCACCGGCAGCCAGTTCGCCGACCACGACGAGCGCGGGGTCGGCGACTACGTCGCCCGTCTCGTGCACCGCGGCGTGCGAGCGCTGGGTTTCGGCTCGGGTGTGCACCGGGTGGGACCGCCCGACGAGCTCGTCGCCGCGTGTGCGGCGTCGGGGCTCGCGCTGTTCGACGTGCCGTACGACATCCCGTTCCTCGCCGTCGCCCGAGCACACGCGGAGGCGATGGCGTCGCACGCGTACGCTCGGCGCACCTGGGCGCTCGAGGTGCAGCGCGCTCTCGCCGTCGCGGCGCTGCGGCCGCGCGGCCTGGAGGCGACCCTCGCCGAGCTCGCTCGGCGGATGGGCTGCTGGGTGGGGCTGTTCGACTCGAGCGGGACGATCGCTCAGGAGCATCCGGCCTCTCTCGCCGGCGGCGCGGATGCGGTGGCGGATGCCGTCGCCGAGCTGCTCGGCCGAGGGACGACCGCGACGCGCTCGCTCGAGGAGGGCGAGCGCACCGTGACGCTGTACACCCTCGGTCGCAGCTCGCAGCTGAAGGGCGTCATCGCGGTCGATCTGCGCCCCATCGACGCCGAGGCGCGCGCCGTGATCACGACCGTGATCGCCATGGCGGGCCTGGCGCTCGAGCAGAGCGAGCAGCTCGCCCGCGGGCGCCGCCGCATGCACACTCAGCTGCTCGCCTCGCTGCGGGCGGATGATCCGACCCTCGCCCGGCGCACGCTCGGAGCCCTGCCCCCGGCGCCGATGGTCGTCGCGACCGCCGCCGACGCGCCGGTCGAGGCGATCGTCGGCTGGTTCGAGCGGCAGCGCGCGGTCGGCGGCACGGTGTCGTTCGTGGCGGAGGACGCCGACGGGCTGACGATCTGCCTGGGGGCATCCTCCAGAGCGCTGCTCGACCAGGTGGCGGGGCGATTCGGCATCCGGATCGGCGTCTCCGAGCCGGCCGAGTACAGCGCGTTCTCGCATGCGCATGCGCAGGCGACGACCGCTCTGCAGCGTTCCGGCGGGGACGGCGTGATCGAGTATCACGACGTCGAATCCGGCGGAGTGCTCGACGCGCTCGTCTCGGCCGAGACGCGGACCCTGGCGCGCACGAGGCTCGCGCCGCTGCGCACGCACGACGCGACGACCGGGGCGGAGCTCGAGCGCACCCTGCGGGTCTGGCTCGAGCAGGACGCGCGCGCAGAGCAGACCGCGGCGACCCTCGGCATCCATCGCCACACGCTGCGCAGCCGCATCGCGCAGGCTGCTGTCCTGCTCGGCACCGACCTCACCTCGTTCCCGGCGCGGGCGGAGCTGTGGGCGACGCTGCGCGCGGCCGGCTGACAGCGCGACCTCAGCGCGGTGCGTGCGCCTCGAGGAATTCGTACACATCGGTCGTGTCGACGCCCGGGAACGACCCGGTCGGCAGCGTCGCCAGCAGGGTGCGCGGCGTGCGCACGTTCGGCCACGACTGATCGCGCCAGCGCCGCTCGAGCTCGGCGGGCGCGCGCCGGCAGCACGTCTCGACGGAGTGCTTCGACACGCCGCGGTTGGGCGTGTCGCGGCCGACGAACCATTTCGTGTCGTCGAAACGCACACCCACGCTCACCGAGTGCAGGCCCTCGCTCGACGGCTCGACGCGCGCCGTGCACCAGTAAGTGCCGTTGCCCGTGTCGGTGTACTGGTAGTACGGGTTGAAGCGGTCGTCGACGTCGAACACCTCGCGGCTCGTCCACCGGCGGCAGCACATCTGCCCCTCGATCGAGCCGAGGCGGTCGGTCGGGAAGTTCACGTCGTCGTTCTCGTACGCTTTGGTGATGGTGCCCGACTCGTGCACCTTGAGGAAATGAACCGGGATGCCGAGGTGCCGGGTCGCCAGGTTGGTGAAGCGGTGCGCGGCGGTCTCGTACGAGACCGAGTACGCGTCGCGGACGTCTTCAATGGAGATGGCGCGTCGCTCCTTGGCGTCCTGCAGCACCGGCACGACGTGGGATTCGGGCACGAGCAGGGCGCCGGTGAGGTAGTTCGTCTCGACGCGCTGGCGCAGGAACTCGGCGTAGCTGCGCGGCTCGGAGTGACCGAGGATGCGGCTCGACAGCGCCTGCAGCACGGCCGTGCGCGCGTCGCCCTTCGCCGGAACGCTGCTGGAGAGGTACAGCCGACCGTGCGCGAGATCGGCGACGCTGCGCGTGGACTGCGGCAGGTCGGGCGCGTAGTGCAGCGTGAAGCCGAGGTGGGCCGCGATCTCCGACGCGGTGCGCTGGGTCAGCGGCCCGCCCGGGTGACCCACCGCGTCGAGGATCTCGCGCGCCTGCGCTTCGAGCTCGGCGAAGTAGTTGTCCTGTCGGCGCATGAGATGGCGCAGCTCGAGGTTGGCGCGGCGAGCCTCCTCCGGCGTCGCGGCGCGCTCGTCGCGCAGCCGCTCGATCTCGCCGTGCAGCGCGAGCATCGCGTCGATCACGTCATTCGAGAGCGACTTGCCGATCCGGAACGACGGAATGCCCAGAGCCTGGAACGTCTGGCCCTTCATGGCGCGCTCGAGCGCGATCTCGCGGGTCGCGCGCTCATCGAGGGGCTCGCCCTCGAGCAGCCCGTCCAGGGTCGTGTCGAGCACCCTGGCGATCGTCTGCAGGAGGGTGAGCTTCGGCTCGCGCTTGCCCGTCTCGAACATCGACACCTGGCTCGGCGCGCGGCCGATGCGCGCGGCGAGATCTTCCAGCGTCATGCCGCGGGCGAGGCGCAGCTGCCGGATGCGGCGGCCGATGGTGAGCGCGTCGGAGTCGTCGATCATGAACGCAGTCTGTCACAGAAACAGAAATTCATCCGAACTTCTCCGACCATTCGGCCATCAGGGGTGTATTTCTTCACGCACAGTGGATGCCACGCCCCCCGTCAGCCGCCTGGCCGACCGAACATCTCACGGAGGAGAACGACCATGAGCACTGCCCCTGCAACCGCCCCCGCGCGTACCGCCGCCGCTGCCGTCTCCGCCGACCTCGGCCCGACCCTGCACATCACCGGACCACGCCTTGCCCGCCAGGACGAGATCCTGACCGCGGAGGCCATCGCGTTCCTCACCGAGCTGCACCACCGCTTCGGCGGGCGGCGCCACGATCGCCTCGCCGATCGGATGCGCCGTCGGTTCGAGATCGGCAACGGCCACGACCCGCGCTTCCGCGACGACACCGCGCACATCCGCGACGACGCCGACTGGCGGGTCGCCGGAGCTGGGCCCGGTCTCGAAGACCGCCGGGTCGAGATCACCGGGCCCACGGATCCGAAGATGACGATCAACGCCCTCAACTCCGGTGCCAGCGTGTGGCTGGCCGACCTGGAGGACGCCACCAGCCCGACGTGGCGCAACATCATCGGCGGCCAGCTGACGCTGCGCGACGCGATCCGCGGCGAGCTCACCCACACCAGCGCCGACGGCCGCGCATACCGGGTCACCGCCGAGCAGACGCCCACCATCGTGATGCGCCCCCGCGGCTGGCACCTGCCCGAGAAGCACGTCGAGTTCACCGACCGCACGGGCCGCCGGCTGGCGGCATCCGCATCCCTGATCGACTTCGGGCTGTACTTCTTCCACAACGCCCGGGCGCTGATCGACGCGGGGCGGGGCCCGTACTTCTACATCGCCAAGATCGAGTCCCGCGAAGAGGCCCGGCTGTGGAACGACGTGTTCTCGTTCAGCGAGGAGTACATCGGGATCCCGCACGGCACCATCCGCGCGACGGTGCTGATCGAGACGCTGCCGGCAGCCTTCGAGATGGACGAGATCCTCTACGAGCTGCGCGACCACTGCGCGGGCCTGAACGCCGGCCGCTGGGACTACATCTTCTCGATCATCAAGAACTACCGCGGGCGCGGCGCGCGGTTCGTGCTGCCCGACCGCAGCGAGGTCACCATGACGGTGCCGTTCATGCGGGCGTACACCGAGCTGCTGGTGAAGACCTGCCACCGGCGCGGAGCGCACGCGATCGGCGGTATGAGCGCCTTCATCCCGAACCGACGCGACGCCGCGGCCACGGAGCACGCGCTGCAGAAGGTCGCCGCAGACAAGCGCCGCGAAGCCGGCGACGGGTTCGACGGCACCTGGGTCGCACACCCCGACCTCGTCGCCGTCGCGAGGGCCGAGTTCGACGCGGTGCTCGGCGAGCGCCCGCACCAGCTCCACCGCCGGCGCGACGACGTCGAGGTGACGGCGGCGCAGCTGCTCGACCTGCGCATCGGCCGGCCGGTGACCGATGCCGGCGTGCGCGAGAACGTCTCGGTGGCCATCCGCTACCTCGAGGCGTGGCTGCGCGGGCAGGGCGCGGTCGCCATCGACGGCCTGATGGAAGACGCCGCGACCGCCGAGATCAGCCGTTCGCAGGTGTGGCAGTGGATCCACCAGGATCGCCGCACCCAGGAGGGCACGGCGATCACCGTCGACCATGTCGAAGGCCTGATCCGCGATGTGCTCGCCCAGGCGGCGCGATACGAGGGCGACCGGTTCGACGATGCCGCAGAGATCTTCCGCGAGGTGACTCTGCGCCCCGAGTTCCCCGCGTTCCTCACCCTGCCGGCGTACTCGCGCTACCTGACCGACAACGACTGACCATCCCTCCCCACACGAAGGACATGCCATGACCCGCTACCAGGACGACATCGATGCCATCCGGCAGCTCACGCACGCGCAGGGCGCGGGCTGGGCCGCCATCGACCCCGAGTCGGCAGCGCGCATGCGCGCGCAGAACCGGTTCCGCACCGGGCTGGAGATCGCGCAGTACACGGCCGACATCATGCGCCGCGACATGCAGGAGTACGACGCCGACTCCTCGGCGTTCACCCAGTCGCTCGGCGTCTGGCACGGCTTCATCGGGCAGCAGAAGATGATCTCCATCAAGAAGCACCTGAAGTCGACGAACAAGCGCTACCTGTACCTGTCGGGCTGGATGGTCGCGGCCCTCCGTTCCGAGTTCGGCCCGCTCCCCGACCAGTCGATGCACGAGAAGACCGCGGTCCCCGCGCTGATCGAAGAGCTGTACACGTTCCTCCGGCAGGCGGATGCCCGTGAGCTCGACCTGCTGTTCACCCAGCTCGACGACGCTCGGGCTGCCGGCGACGAGACGGCCGCGGAGTTCATCCGGTCGCAGATCGACGAGCACGAGACCCATGTCGTGCCGATCATCGCCGACATCGACGCCGGCTTCGGCAACCCCGAGGCGACGTACCTGCTCGCGAAGAAGATGATCGAGGCCGGCGCCTGCGCCATCCAGATCGAGAACCAGGTCTCGGACGAGAAGCAGTGCGGTCATCAGGACGGCAAGGTCACCGTGCCGCACGAGGACTTCATCGCCAAGATCAACGCGGTCCGCTACGCGTTCCTCGAGCTCGGGATCGACAATGGCATCATCGTCGCGCGCACCGACTCGCTCGGCGCCGGCCTCACGCAGAAGATCGCCGTCTCGCGCCAGCCGGGCGACCTGGGAGATCAGTACAACTCGTTCCTCGACGTCGAGGAGATCGCACCGGCCGACCTCGGCGACGGCGATGTCGTGATCAAGCGCGACGGCCGGCTGCTGCGCCCGAAGCGGCTGGCCAGCAATCTGTATCAGTTCCGCGCGGGCAGCGGCGCCGACCGCGTCGTGCTCGACTGCATCACCTCGCTGCAGCACGGCGCCGATCTGCTGTGGATCGAGACCGAGAAGCCGCACGTCGAGCAGATCGCGGAGATGGTCGACCGCATCCGCGAGGTGGTCCCGAACGCGAAGCTGGTCTACAACAACAGCCCGTCGTTCAACTGGACGCTGAACTTCCGCCAGCAGGCGTACGACCTGCTCGCCGAGCGGGGCGAGGACGTGTCGGCGTACGACCGCGACAGGCTGATGAGCGTCGAGTACGACGACACCGAGCTCGCGGCGCTGGCCGACGAGAGGATCCGCACCTTCCAGCGCGACGGGTCCGCGCGGGCGGGCATCTTCCACCACCTCATCACGCTGCCGACGTACCACACGGCGGCTCTCTCGACCGACGACCTCGCGAAGGGCTACTTCGGCGACGAGGGCATGCTCGCGTACGTGAAGGGGGTGCAGCGGCGGGAGATCCGCGGCGGCATCGCCACCGTGAAGCACCAGAACATGGCCGGCTCCGACCTGGGCGACAACCACAAGGAGTACTTCGCGGGAGAGGCCGCGCTGAAGGCGGGCGGCCAGCACAACACCATGAACCAGTTCAGCTGACCCGCCCTTCGGCGGGCTCAGGGCCCCATCCTGGGACGCTGAGCCTGTCGAAGCGCACGCCTTGGGCCTCTGAGAATGTCGAAACCGCCCTTCGGCAGGCTCAGGGGCCCCATATGTGAGCCCGACGAGGGTCCCTGATAGGAGTGAGTCATGACATCCACCGCTGACCTCTACGACGTACACGGCGACGACCTGCAGTCCCTGTCCCTTCAGCTGCGCTCGTTCGGCGGGCGCAGCTCATTCGAAGGCCCGATCCGCACGGTGCGGTGCTTCCAGGACAACGCGCTGCTGAAGTCGCTGCTCTCGTCCCCCGGCGAGGGCGCCGTGCTCGTCGTCGACGGCGACGGGTCGTACGGCACGGCGCTGATGGGCGACATGATCGCGCAGCTCGCGATCGACAACGGCTGGGCCGGCGTCGTCATCCACGGCTGCATCCGCGACAGCGTCGCGATATCGGCCATGCCACTCGGCGTGAAGGCGCTCGGCACCAATCCGCGCAAGAGCGGCAAGCAGGGCACCGGCGAGGCCGACGTCACGGTCGAGTTCGGCGGCGTCACCTTCCGCCCGGGTGCGCGAGTGTACGCCGACGACGACGGCGTGCTCGTCGAGCACTGAGCACGGCATCGGGCATCGCGCACCCGACCCAGCAAGAATCCCGATTTCTCCGGATCGCGCGGTTTCGCGGTTTCTCGCCTGCGAATCCGACCGGTGCGGCGCCCGCCGCCGCGAGTACGATCGGAGGCGTGACCGAACGCGCCCCTCTCTCCCGCAAACTGTCCGCCATCGCCGAATCCGCCACTCTGAAGGTGGATGCCAAGGCCAAGGCCCTCAAGGCCGAGGGCAAGCCCGTCATCTCGTATGCCGCCGGCGAGCCCGACTTCGCGACGCCGCAGTTCATCGTGGATGCGGCGGCGAAGGCCCTCGCCGACCCGGCGAACTACCGCTACACCCCCGCCGCGGGTCTTCCCGAGCTGCGCGAGGCGATCGCCGCGAAGACGCTGCGCGACTCGGGCCTGGAGGTCTCGCCGTCGCAGATCATCGTCACCAACGGCGGCAAGCAGTCGGTGTATCAGGCGTTCCAGGCGGTCGTGAACCCCGGCGACGAGGTGCTGCTGCCCGCACCGTACTGGACGACCTATCCCGAGGCGATCCAGCTGGCCGACGGCGTGCCCGTCGAGGTGTTCGCGGGCGCAGACCAGGAGTACAAGGTCACCGTCGAGCAGCTCGAGGCCGCGCGCACCGAGCGCACCACCGTGCTCGTGTTCGTCTCGCCGTCGAACCCGACGGGCTCGGTCTACACCGCCGACGAGACGAAGGCGATCGCCGAGTGGGCGCTCGAGCACGGCATCTGGGTCATCAGCGACGAGATCTACCAGAACCTGACGTATGAGGGTGCGAAGGCCACCTCGATCGTCGAGGCGCTGCCCGCGATCGCGAACCAGACCATCCTCGTCAACGGCGTCGCGAAGACCTACGCGATGACCGGCTGGCGGGTCGGCTGGATGGTGGGACCCGCGGACGCCATCAAGGTCGCCGCGAACCTGCAGTCGCACCTGTCGAGCAACGTCAACAACGTCGCCCAGCGCGGCGCGATCGCGGCTCTGAACGGCCCGCAGGACGAAGCCGAGAAGATGCGCGAGGCGTTCGATCGCCGTCGCAAGCTGATCGTGGCGGAGCTGTCGAAGATCGAGGGGATGGTCGTGCCCACCCCGACCGGCGCCTTCTACGTCTACCCCGACGTGCAGGGTCTGCTCGGCCGCACCTGGACGCGGCGCGACGGCAGCACCGTGACGCCGACCACCTCGCTCGAGCTCGCCGACTTCATCCTCGACGAGGCCGAGGTAGCCGTCGTGCCGGGCGAGGCCTTCGGCCCCTCGGGCTACCTGCGCCTGTCGTACGCACTGGGAGATGACCAGCTGCTCGAGGGCGTGCAGCGCCTGCAGCGCCTCTTCTCGGTCTGAGGTCGGTCACCGGCTACTCGACACTCGATACCGGGGTCTGCCGTCAGCCCTGGTATCCGATGAGCCAGGGCACGCCGAAGCGGTCGACGAGCGTGCCGTCGTGGTCGCCCCACGGGCGCTTCTGCAGCGGGTCGATGATGCTGCCGCCCTCGGCGAGCGCGTCGAACCACGCCGCGAGCGTCTCAGGCTCCGCGGCACCCAGAAGCGAGAAGAACATGCCGTTCATCGACACCGTGCTCTCGCCGGCCGCGGCATCCGCCGCCGCCAGCTCGATCGGGCCGTCGAGCATGCCATGCGCGATCGCGTCGCCGGGACCGTCGGCGCGCCCCGCCTCGGCATAGGTGAACAGCCGCGTCTCACCGCCGAACACCGATGCGTAGAACGACAGCGCCTCTGCGGCGCTGCCGGGGAAGAGCAGATACGGGATCAGTCCGGCCATCCGGCGAGTGTACGCGCGGTGCCCCGTTCGATCTACAGGTCGACGCCGACGAGCACCGGCTCGGGCTGCAGCAGCAGGCCGAACTCGGCGTGCACGCGGCTCTGGATGAACCTGGCCAGCTCGCTCAGCTCGGCCGCGGTCGCGCCGCCCCTGTTGCTGAGCGCGAGCGCGTGCTTGGTCGACAGCCCCGCGCGGGACTGCGGCAGACGGAATCCCTTGCGGATGCCGGTGTTCTCGATCAGCCATGCGGCGCTGACCTTCACCGAGGCGACGGGCTTCTCCTCCCGCGGTGCGAGTCCGTAGTACGAATCCAGCGGGATGACGGTCACCGAGTCGAGATCCGGCTCGACGGGCCACCGCGGGCACTCCGGCGGGAGGGTCCGCGCCACGGGCTCGGGCACGATCGCATTCTGGAAGAACGAGCCGGCGCTCCACGTGTCGGGGTCGTCGGCGTCGAGCAGCATGCCCTTCGCGGCGCGCGTCTCGAGGATCCGGGAGCGCACCCAGGCGAGCGGAACGGCCTCGTAGCCCTCCAGTCCCAGGGCTCGGCGCAGCTGCTCGCCGCGCACCACGCGCCCCGCATCGCCCGTGACGGCGAGGTCGAGGGTCACCGAGACGATCACGGCGCGCCGGCCCTCGGCCTCGCCGTAGTGGTGCTTGAGCACGGAGGTGCGAAAGCCCAGGCCGAGATCGGCCGCCGGCAGCACGACGGGGGTGTGTTCGTGCTCGTCGATCAGCTCGACCTCGACGAGCGTCTCCTGGATCTCCTGCCCGTACGCCCCCACGTTCTGCACCGGAGCGGCGCCGACGGTGCCGGGGATTCCGCTCATCGCCTCGATGCCGGCGTAACCGCGCTCGACGGTGTAGGCGACCAGGGCATCCCAGTTGTGTCCGGCCTGCACGCGCAGCCGGACGCGGCCCTCGTGCGGCGACGGCAGCTCTTCGATGCCCTCGGTGAGCACACGGATCACCGTGCCCTCGAAGGGCGCATCGCCGACGAACAGGTTCGATCCGCCTCCCAGCACGAACCAGTCCTCACCGGCTGCCCAGACATCCTGCAGCGCGGCAAGCAGCTGTTCGCGGGTGCGCGCCTCGAGCATCCGCTGCGGGGCCGCGCCGGTGCGCAGCGTGGTGAGCTCGCGCAGGGCGACGGGGGTGACCTCGATCACGTCGGCGGATGCCATGTCAGAGCGCGACCCGCAGCTGGGCCTTCACGAGCACGGTCGTCTCGGCCGCCTTCACGGTGAGATCGATGCGCGCAGCGACCTCGTCGACGGCGCCGACCTTCGCGACGATCTGCACGTCGGCGCCCGCTTCGGCGTCGACCACGACCGGCTTGGTGAAGCGGACGCCGTAGTCGACCACGCGCGTGTCGGCGGGCAGAGCGGAGAGCACGACCGACGAGGCGATGCCCATGGTCAGCATCCCGTGCGCGAGTACGCCGGGGAGGCCCACCGCGGCGGCCACGTCATCGCGGTAATGGATCGGGTTGAAGTCGCCGGAGGCGCCGGCGTAGCGCACGAGCGATTCGCGGGTGAGGTGCACGATGCGCTCGGCGATGACGTCACCGACCGTGAACTCGGCCATCACGCGGCCTCCCCTTCGCTGTCGGAGCCGACCAACAGCACGCTGACGGCCGTGACGACGTGCGCGCCCGCGGCATCGGTGATGCTCGCCTCGCTCGTGATCATCGCGTTGCCGCCCATCGACCGGATGCCCGTGACGGCCAGCTGCGCGGTGAGCTCGTCTCCGGCGACGATCGGTCGCGTGTACCGGAAGCGCTGCTCGGCGTGGATCGTGCGCGCGAGGACGATGCCCGAGTCGGGCTCGCTGAGCAGCTGCTGCAGAGTCAGGTCCTGGATCACCATCGGGAATGTGGGCGGCGCCACGACATCGGAGTAGCCTGCGGCACGAGCCGCGTCGACATCGATGTGCTGCGGGGCGTCGGCGAAGACGGCGCGGGCGAACTCGCGCACCTTCTCACGGCCGACGAGGTACGGGGCCGTCGGCGGGAACTCCCTGCCGACCAGTTCACTGTTCACGGGCACCCCACGATCCTAACGGGGAGCCCTGAACGCGCTCTGCCTGGCGGGCCGTGCGAATGCCTCAGCGGGTGCGCGACCGCAGTGCCTTCAGCGCCATCTGCACGGCGATCACGACGAGATACGCCGCGAAGAGGATGTTGCCGGCGAAGGGGTCGATCATCGTCGCGAGCCAGGCGCCGAGCGCGGTCGTCGTGCAGGCGGAGACGCCGATCAGGGCGGCCGCCACCAGGTCGACGTTGTGGTGACGCAGATTGCCGATGGTCCCAGAGACGGCTGTCGGGATCATCATCAGCAGGGAGGTGCCCTTGGCGACGAGGTCACTCGTGCCGAAGCCGAGCATGAGAACGGGGACGACGACCACCCCGCCGCCCACGCCGATCAGTCCCGCGATGACGCCGGTGACCACGCCGACCGCCACGAGCGCGATGCCGTTGAGCCAGCCGAGCTCGAATTCGGCGGCCCGTGAGGGGATCACGATGAAGAGGCTCACGATGACGACGAGCAGGAAGGCGACGAAGCCCCAGCGCAGGGCTGTCTGCGAGACGCGGGGCAGCAGCCGCGAGCCGATCTGCGCACCCACCACCGCGCCGGCGGCGAGGATCAGCGCGGGGAGCCATGCCACCGAGCCCGACATCGCGTACGAGATGACGCCGACGCTCGCGGTCGGGACGATCGCCGCCAACGACGTGCCGGCTGAGATCCGCTGACCGAAGCTGAGCAGCAGCACCAGCAGCGGCACGATCACCGTGCCGCCTCCCACCCCGAACAGCCCCGAGAGCAGGCCCGCTGCAAGCCCGATGCCGATGAAGGAGAGGTAGGCGCGGGGCCCCCGGGTGATGGCCTGGTGCTCTGCGTTCACGCAGTTCAGACTATCGCCGGCGGCCCCGCGCTCCTGAGCCGAGCCCGCTCGGCATCCGGCCCTCTCGGCTCAGACCTCCTGGTCGGCCTTGATCGGAACGGCGATCGACTCGGTCAGCGCCTGCTCGTAGCGGCGCTGTCGCCGCCGCAGCCAGAGTCCGCCCGCGACCAGCACCGCGAGCACCGCGTACGCGGTGGCCGCGAACGGCTGCGCGACCAGCGTCGACAGGTCGCCCTGGCTCAGCTGCAGCGCCTTGCGCAGATACTCCTCCCCCATCGGGCCCAGGATCATGCCGACGACCAGCGGAGCCACGGGGTACCCGAAGCGGCGCATGAAGTACCCGAGCACGCCGATGAGCGCGAGGATGAGGATGTCGACGACCGCGAAGTTCAGCGCGTAGGCGCCGAAGGCGGCGAACAGCAGGATGCCCGCGTAGAGATAGGGGCGCGGGATCTGCAGCAGCTTCACCCACATCCCCACCAGCGGCAGGTTCAGCACGATGAGGATGACGTTGCCGAGGTACAGGCTCGCCACCAGCGCCCACACCAGAGCGGGCTGGGTCTGGAACAGCTGCGGCCCGGGCTGCAGACCGTACGCCTGGAAGGCGACCAGGATGATCGCCGCGGTCGCCGTGGTCGGCAGCCCCAGCGTCAGCAACGGCACGAGGACCCCGGCCGCTGCGGCGTTGTTGGCCGATTCGGGTCCGGCGACGCCCTCGATGGCGCCGTGTCCGAACTCCTTCTTGTGCTTCGACAGCTTGCGCTCGGTGGCGTACGAGAGGAAGGTCGCGACGTCGGCGCCGCCCGCCGGGATGGTGCCGATCGGGAAGCCGATCGCGGTGCCGCGCAGCCACGGCTTCCACGAGCGCTTCCAGTCGCTCTTCGTCATCCAGCTGCGCCACCCGCCGGTGACCGGGATGACGTCGATCCCGCCGTGTCGCAGACGCGCGGCGATGTACAGCGTCTCTCCGACGGCGAACAGGCCGACGGCGACGAGCACGATGTCGATGCCGTCCGACAGGGGCAGCAGCCCCAGCGTGTAGCGCTGCTGAGCGGTCAGCGTGTCGGTGCCGACCAGGCCCAGGAAGAGGCCGACGCCGAGCGACGTCATGCCTCGCGGCACCGAGCTGCCGATCAGTGCGCCGACGGTGACGAACGCGATGACGATGAGCGCGACGTAGTCGGCAGGGCCGAGGTTCACCGCGAACTGGGCCAGCACCGGGGCGAGCAGCGTGAGGCCCACGGTCGCGATCGTGCCGGCGATGAACGAGCCGATCGCCGCTGTCGCGAGCGCGGCCGCGCCGCGGCCGAGCTTGGCCATCCTGTTGCCCTCGATCGCGGTCACGATCGAGGCGGACTCGCCCGGGGTGTTGAGCAGGATGCTGGTGGTCGAGCCGCCGTACATCCCGCCGTAGTAGATGCCGGCGAAGGTGATGAGAGCGGCCGTCGGGTCGAGGGTGTAGGTCAGCGGCAGCAGCAGCGCCACCGTCATGGCCGGTCCGATGCCGGGCAGCACCCCGACGGCCGTGCCGACCAGCACACCGAAGAACGCGAAGACGAGGTACTGCGGCTGCAGCGCGGTCGCGAAGCCCTCGAGAAGAAGAGTCCAGCTGTCCATCAGAACATCCCTCCGAGCCATCCGAGCGCCGGTCCCCAGGGCAGCGAGAGCCCCATCAGTCCGCCGAAGACGACCTGCACGACGAGGCTCAGCGCCAGGCCGATGATGAAGGCGAGCCACCAGCGCCTGGCGCCCAGCGACCACGCGACGATCCCGAAGAGCAGCGCCGCCGCCGGCGCCCACCCGATGAGGTCGATGAGCAGCAGATGCGCGACGACGGCCCCCACGATCTTCGCGAGGGTGAGCCAGTCGGTCTTCGCCTCGGGGTCGATGTCCTCTCCCTCTTCGAGCTCGGCGCGGTTTCCACGCAGCACCGAGACGAGCACAGCGACCGCAGAGCCGAGCAGCACGATCGACACGAAGATCGGGAAGATCGTCGGACCGACTTTCACGCCGACGGGAACGTGGATCGAGAAGGCCCCGATGAGCGCGAACGCGCCGAGGGCGAGCATGAGCAGGGCGAAGACGAGTTCTCCGACGGGAACCCGCTGAGCGGGCCGAGTCTCCTCGGCCCGCTCAGTCGCCCCGGGGTGCGGGGCGTTCATGTCAGATCAGTCCGATGTTCTCGAGCGTCCCGGTGACGTCGGCGATGCTCTCTTCGAGGAAGGCGTCGAACTCGTCGCCCGCGAGGAAGGCATCCGCCCACCCCTTCGTCTCGAGCTCCGACGTCCACGCCTTCGACTCGTGCATCTCGGTCACGATGCGCTCGAGTTCGTCACGGTCGGCGTCGGAGATGTCGCCGGGGGCGACCACGCCTCGCCAGTTCGTCAGCACGAGGTCGTACCCGGCGTCGGTGATGGTGGGCACGTCGGGCAGCGATTCGACGGGTTCCGCCGACGAGACGGCGAGCGCGCGCATCGAGCCGTCCTCGATGTACTGCAGGAACTCTCCCACTCCCGAGATGCCTGCGGCCACCTTGTTGCCGACGAGCAGCGAGACGGCCTCGCCACCGCCGGAGTTCGGCGTGTAGTTCAGCTTCGCCGGGATGTCGGCCCCGTCGACGCCGGCCTCTTCGAGCAGCAGACCGGCGAGGATGTGGTCGGCGCCACCCGCGGAGCCGCCGGTGACCGTGATCTCCTGGCCCTTTTCGACGATGTCGTCGACGAGATCCTCGAGGGTGTCGTACTTCGAGCTCTCGGGCACGACGACCACGAGAGGTTCGTCGGTGAGGCGGGCGATGGGCGTGGTGTCCTCGAGGCGCGCCTTCGAGGCATTCGTCTCGATCGCGCCGACCATCACCAGCCCCATGACCATGAGCGTTGCCGGATCCTTCTGGTTCGCGAGCTGCGCGAGGCCGACGGTGCCGCCGGCGCCGCCGACGTTCGTGACCGGAGCCGATCCGACGATGTCGCCGTCGGTGAGCACCTTCGCCATCGCCCGACCCGTCTGATCCCATCCGCCACCCGGATCTGCGGGGACGATGAGCGAGACGTCCGTGAACGACGATGCGTCGCCCTTCGCGTCGGAATCCGATGCGGGTGCGGCATTCTGCGACGAGCATCCGGCGAGAGCCAGTGCCGCGACTGCGGCGATGGCGACCAGAGCTGAGCGTGACTTCTTCATGCGCTCCTCCTTGAGCGGTGTAGGGATGCTGGCAACCGTATGCACCGGAGGGACACCGGATCTGCTTCTGAAATCATTGGTCGGGCTTTCGAAACTATTGGTCTCGCATGCCCCGCGAGCGGCCGTTGCCCCGCTCCCCGGCTCGGCGAGAATGGTCTGGTGGCCTCGAGGATGATGCGCGCGTCGCAGATGACGCACAGCGGGATGACGCTGCGGGTGCAGCTGATCCTGCTGCAGGCGCTGATCGTCTCGGTCGTGACGCTCATCGCCGGCGTGACGGCCGGCATCATCCAGGCGCACACGGTTCGCGACGCATACGAAGACCGCATGCTCGCGGTGGCGCAGTCGATCGCGTCGATGCCCGTGGTGCTCGATGCGTTCGACGACGCGAACCCGTCGGCGACCGTGCAGCCGCTCGCCGAGACCATCCGCCGGGCATCCGATCTCACGTATGTCGTCGTCGCCGACGCGAACGGCATCCGCTTCTCTCATCCGAATCCGGAGCGGATCGGGCAGAAGGTCTCGACCGATGCCTCGGTGCCGCTCTCGGGCGAGATCTACATGGGCACGCAGACCGGCACGCTCGGCCCGTCATGGCGTGTGAAGGTGCCGGTGTTCGACGGCTCCGATGTGATCGGCACGGTCTCGGTCGGCATCCTCGAGTCGCAGGGCACAGGCGAGTTCGTCGGGAATCTCACCTGGATCATCGGCGCGATGCTGGCCGCAGTCGTGCTGGGGCTCTTCGGCTCGGCGTGGGTGACCTCGGTGATCAGACGGCGTATCCACCTGCTCGAGCCGCACGAGATCACCGCGCTCGTGCGCAATCAGGAGACGACGCTGCACGGCCTCAGCGAGGGTGTCATCACGGTCGACGCCTCAGGCACCATCACCTTGGCGAACGATGCCGCGGCCCGGCTGCTGGGAGCGGAGGCGAGCGAGCTCACCGGCGCTCGTGCGGCCGATGTGCTCGACGACGAGCTGCGCGCGGTGCTCCGTGACGGTGAGGACGCGGGTCGTCCGGTGATCGTCGGCAGTCACGTGCTGGTCGCCCGCGGCACCGGTGCGCGGCAGGGCGGCGAGGCGGTGGATGCCACTCTGCTGCTACGCGATCACACCGAGCTGCACGATGTCGTGCGCCGGGTCGAGGCGGCCGACGCCATCATCGCCTTCCGACGCCGTGCCGGCCTTCCCAAGGGCCTCAGCGCCGAGACCCTCGACCGAGTCGTCACCGCTCTGGACGAGCACCCCGACACGTCAGCCGCCGAGCTCGGCGAGGTGCTCGGGATGTCGAGGGTGAGCGCGCGGCGCTATCTCGAGCACCTCGCGAGCACCGGCCGTGCCGTGCGCACGCTGGACTATTCAACCAAGGGGCGCCCCGGCACCCGCTATCGGATCATTGAGACGGTGTCTCAGACCGTGCGAGACTGACGCCCAGCAAGCCGCCCGCTCTGATCGAAGGAGATCACATGCTTCGCAGCCCTCTGCCCGACGTCGAGATCCCGGCGGTGTCGATCTACGATTACCTGTTCTCCGACCTCGACGAGTCGACGCTCGACACCGTCGCGATCGTCGACGGCACGACCGGCGGCGAGACCACCTACCGCCAGCTGATCGCACAGATCGGGCTGTTCGCGGGCGCCCTGGCCGCCCGTGGCATCGCCGTCGGCGACCGGGTGGGGGTGCTCTGCCCGAACGTCCCGGCATTCGCCACGGTGTTCCACGGCATCCTGCGTGCCGGAGCCACCGCCACCACGATCAACTCCCTCTACACAGCAGACGAGATCGCGAACCAGCTGGCCGATGCCGGCGCGGAGTGGCTGGTGACGGTGTCGCCCCTGCTCGCCGGCGCGAGGGCTGCGGCGACGCAGCGCGGCATCGCCGACGACCACCTGATCGTGCTCGACGGCGCGGCCGGGCATCCGGGTCTGCGCGATCTGCTCGGCGAGGGACACGCCGCCCCCGACGTGTCGTTCGACCCGGCGACCCATCTCGCTGTGCTGCCCTACTCGTCGGGCACGACGGGGCGACCCAAGGGCGTCATGCTCACCCACCGCAACCTCATCGCCAACGTCGCCCAGGCCCGGGCGATGCTGAGCGTCGACGACACCGATCGCGTGCTCGCCGTGCTGCCGTTCTTCCACATCTACGGCATGACCGTGCTGCTGAACTTCGCGCTGCGTCAGCGCGCGGGGCTCGTCACCATGCCGAAGTTCGACCTTCTCGAGTTCCTGCGCATCATCTCCGAGCATCGCACGACATGGGTGTTCGTCGCGCCGCCGATCGCCGTCGCCCTGGCCAAGCATCCCGTCGTCGATCAGTACGATTTGTCGGCGGTCAAGGTGATCTTCTCGGGCGCGGCTCCGCTCGACGGCGGACTCGCCGCCGCCGTCGCGGCCCGCCTCGGCTGCGAGGTGGTGCAGGGCTACGGAATGACCGAGACCAGCCCGGCCGTCAACCTGATCCCGGCAGGGCGTCCTGAGATCGACAAGTCGTCGATCGGCCGCTCGTGCCGAACACCGAGGCACGACTCGTCGATCCCGACACGGGTGCGGACGTGCAGGTTCCCGCCGACGGCCACAGCGCCCCCGGCGAGCTGTGGGTGCGCGGGCCGCAGGTCATGGTCGGCTACCTCAACCGACCGGATGCCACGGCCGAGATGCTCGATGCCGATGGATGGCTGCACACCGGAGACATCGCGACGGCTGCTTCCGACGGCACGTTCCGGATCGTCGACCGCCTCAAGGAGCTGATCAAGTACAAGGGCTACCAGGTGGCGCCGGCGGTGCTCGAGGCGGTGCTGCTCGAGCATCCGCTGGTCGCGGACGCGGCCGTGATCGGCGCTCAGGACGAGGACGGCCAGGAGGTGCCGAAGGCGTTCGTCGTCGCGCAGCAGGATGCGACGCTCACTGCGGAGGATGTCATGACGTTCGTGGCGTCGAAGGTCGCACCGCACGAGAAGGTGCGGCAGGTGGAGTTCATCGACGGCATCCCGAAGTCGGCATCCGGCAAGATCCTGCGGAAGGATCTGCGCGCACGACAGGCCGGTTGACCTGCGTGCCGCATGAAGAAGCCCGCCACCCCGGAAGGGGCGGCGGGCTTCTTCATGCGGAGGGAAGGACTTACTCGGCCTTCTCCTCGGCGGGAGCCTCGGTGGTCTCCTCGGCGGTCTCGACCGGAGCCTCGGTGGTCTCCTCGACGGGAGCCTCCTCGACCTTCTCGGCCTTGGGCGCCTCGGCCTTAGCGGCGGGCTTCGCAGCCTTGCGCTTCGGGGTGACGGGCTCGAGGACGAGCTCGATCACGGCCATGGGGGCGTTGTCACCCTTGCGGTTGCCGACCTTCGTGATGCGGGTGTAGCCACCCTGACGGTCGGCGACCAGCGGAGCGATCTCGTTGAACAGCACGTGCGCGGCGTCCTTGTTCGAGCGCAGCACGGTGAGCGCACGACGACGCGCGTGCAGGTCGCCGCGCTTGCCGAGCGTGATCAGGCGCTCGGCGAGCGGACGCAGGCGCTTCGCCTTGGTCTCGGTCGTCTTGATCGACTTGTGGGTGAACAGCGCTGCCGCGAGGTTCGCGAGAAGAAGGCGCTCGTGTGCGGGGCCGCCTCCGAGGCGGGGACCCTTGGTGGGCTTGGGCATAATCGTCTAGCTCCTGGTCAGAAAGATGTCGGGTTTCAGAAGGACTCGTCTTCGCCTGCGCTGTAGAAGTGGGCGCCGTCGAAACCGGGCACCGAATCCTTCAGCGACAGACCGAGCGAGACGAGCTTGTCGCGCACCTCGTCGACCGACTTCTGTCCGAAATTGCGGATGTTCATCAGCTGCGTCTCCGAGAGGGCGACCAGCTCCGAAACGGTGTTGATGCCCTCGCGCTTGAGGCAGTTGTACGAGCGCACCGACAGATCGAGGTCCTCGATCGGCATGGAGAGCTCGCTGGAGAGCACAGCCTCGACCGGCGCCGGGCCGATCTCGATGCCCTCGGCCTCGACGTTCAGCTCGCGGGCGAGGCCGAACAGCTCGGTGAGGGTCTTGGCTGCGGAGGCGACGGCGTCGCGCGGGAGGATCGACGACTTGGTCTCGACGTCCAGCACGAGCTTGTCGAAGTCGGTGCGCTCACCGGCACGGGTGGCGTCGACGCGGTAGCTGACCTTGAGGACCGGCGAGTAGATCGAGTCGACCGGGATCTGACCGGCCTCTGCGTACTCGTTGCGGTTCTGTGCTGCCGAGACGTAGCCGCGGCCGCGCTCGATGGTCAGCTCGAGCTCGAAGCGAGCGGTGTCGTTGAGCGTCGCGATGACCAGGTCGGGGTTGTGCACCTCGACGCCCGCCGGAGCGGAGATGTCGGCTGCGGTGACCTCGCCGGCGCCCGTCTTGCGCAGGTACGCGGTGATGGGCTCGTCGCGCTCGCTGGAGACGACCAGCTGCTTGATGTTGAGGATGATCTCGGTGACGTCCTCCTTCACACCGGGGATCGTGCTGAACTCGTGCAGCACGCCGTCGATGCGAATGGTGGTGACCGATGCGCCGGGGATCGACGAGAGAAGGCTGCGACGCAGAGCGTTGCCGATCGTGTATCCGAAACCGGGCTCCAGGGGCTCGATGATGAACCGGCTGCGGTTCTCGGAGATCTTTTCCTCGTTGAGAGTGGGACGCTGTGCAATGAGCACTATGTGTTCCTTTCGATCACATGCCCGCTATATGACATGTGTGGGGTGAGGTCTGAAGTTGTGGGGAATCTGGGGGCGAGTCCGCCTCTCCCGTGCCGCGTGGGCTCAGGAAGGGCAGACTGCGAGATCAGACGCGACGGCGCTTCGGCGGGCGGCAGCCGTTGTGGGCCTGAGGCGTGACGTCCTGGATGGACCCCACCTCGAGGCCGGCGGCCTGCAGCGAGCGGATCGCGGTCTCGCGGCCGGAGCCCGGACCCTTCACGAAGACGTCGACCTTCTTGACGCCGTGCTCTGCCGCCTGGCGGGCAGCGGACTCCGCGGCCATGCCGGCGGCGTACGGCGTCGACTTGCGCGAGCCCTTGAAGCCCACGCCACCCGACGAGGCCCAGCTGATGACAGCGCCGGACGGGTCGGTGATCGAGACGATGGTGTTGTTGAACGTCGACTTGATGTGGGCCTGGCCCAGCGCGATGTTCTTCTTTTCCTTGCGGCGCGGCTTGCGCGCGGCGGCCTTGGGTGCAGCCATGAAAGTGTTCTCCTATTCCCTGGCCGCTTAGCGGGCCTTCTTCTTGCCGGCGACGGTGCGCTTCGGGCCCTTGCGGGTACGCGCGTTGGTCTTGGTGCGCTGACCGCGGACCGGAAGGCCGCGGCGGTGACGCAGACCCTCGTAGGAGCCGATCTCGACCTTGCGGCGGATGTCGGCGGCGACCTCGCGGCGCAGGTCACCCTCCACCTTGTAGTTGCCTTCGATGTGATCGCGCAGTGCGATGAGCTGCTCGTCGGTGAGGTCCTTGACGCGGATCGACTCGTCGATCTCGGTCGCCTGGAGGATCTCGACGGAACGGGTGCGGCCGATGCCGTAGATGTAGGTGAGGGCGATCACCACGCGCTTGTCGCGCGGGATGTCAACGCCGGCAAGACGTGCCATGCGGTTCTCCTGGAGTGTTGTGGAGGTGTGGAGCAGCATCCGGTCCCGGGCCTCCGCCCCGAGGTGTCCGCCGCGATCGCCCGTGAGGGGCGAGCCGCGGCATCCGATGCTGCCTGTTTTCGATATTCAGTTCTTCAGCTGCCGGGCCCGATGCCGAAGCACGTGGCCCGACCCCTGCTCAGCCCTGGCGCTGCTTGTGACGCGGGTTCGACTTGCAGATGACCATGACGCGACCGTGACGACGGATCACGCGGCAGTGGTCGCAGATGGGCTTGACGCTGGGGTTGACCTTCATGATGTTTCCTGTTCGCTGTCTTCACCGGGCAGGCGGGAACGCCTGGGGTGTTACTTCTCGACCGATCAGCGGTAGCGGTAGACGATCCGACCGCGGGTCAGATCGTAGGGCGAGAGCTCCACGACCACGCGGTCCTCGGGGATGATGCGGATGTAGTTCTGCCGCATCTTTCCGGAGATCGTGGCGAGCACCTTGTGTCCGTTGCTGAGCTCAACGCGGAACATCGCGTTGGGCAGCGCCTCGGAAATGACGCCCTCGATCTCGATGACACCGTCTTTCTTAGCCATAGCCTCGCTGACGCTTCTGCAGATCGGTCGATCTGCGGTGGGTGGGTGATGAGTGTGGTGCGACCTGTTCGGACACGCCGGAACAAGGCACAAGGCACCAAAGAACTAAGATATACCCTTGGCGGCCCTGCGGCAAATGAAGCCCGGCTCGATCAGGGCAGCACCTTGGGGAGCTCGGTGTTGATCTCGCTGATGTCGAGACGCTTGCCGTTGATCTCGACCGTCGGAGTGCCCGTGATCTCGTGCGCCTTGGCCTGCGCGGCGCCGTACTTCAGGTAGGTGCCGTCGTCGATGCACTCCGCCGCCTTGTCGGCGCCCACCTGGTCGGCGATCTCCTTCAGCTGATCGTCGGTCAGGCCGGTCGAGTTCTCCTGAGGCTGGTTCGCGAACAGCGCGTTCATGAAGTCGAGCGCCTTGTCGGGGTTGTTCTCGGCGACGCAGTACATTGCCGCCGCTGCGCGTGACGAGTAGTCCGTACCCTGCGAGAGGTGGTCGAGGATCGCGATCGGGTGCACCTCGAGGGTCAGCTGGTCGGACGCTGCGGCCTCCTGCAGCTGCTGGCCGTACGCCTGCTCGAACGAGTTGCACGCCGGGCACATGAAGTCGATGTAGGTCGAGACGACGTCCTCGCCCTCGCCGAAGCTGATGGCCCCGGTCTCGGAGTTGACGATCTCGCCCTTCGGAGCCGGCCCCGCGTCGGTGGCCTGGTTGTTCAACCAGACGACGACCGCGCCCAGCGCGACAAGCACGATGACGACGGCGGCGGAGATTCCGATGGCGAACCAGTTGGGCTTGCTCTGGGCGTGGGCCATGACAGTCCGATCTTCAGCACAAAATTGTCGCGTCCATTCTCCCCCGCGCACGCTATGCCTGCCATGTGAGCCTTCGGGCGGCGGGCCCTTCGGCCTTCCGCCCTTCCTTTCGGCGAGCCGCCTGCCGGTGGCCGCCCCCCTCCGCCTCCCCCTCCTCCGCCGCCTCCCCTGCCCCATAAACCAGATCCAGCGCGAGAAACCAGATTCCGCATGAGAAACCAGCGCAGCGGTGGGTTCTCACGCAGGAAGAGGTTTCTCACGCACGAAGGGGTTTCTGCTTCGGCCGCACTCACCCTGCACAGGCAGCGCTTCCGTCCGAATGCTCCACAGATCGCCGGATTCGTCTGCGCGGCCAGAGCCAACCAGGCATCCTCGAGTCGTATGACCATCACCCTCGACCACCGAGCGATCAATCAGTCGCCACTCGCTCTTCTGACGGCGTCGGAGGCGCGGATGCTCGGCATCGGCCTCGGCGTGCGACAGTACGCACGCGTGCGCGCCGGGATCTACGTCGCACGCGCGGCGTACGAGAAGCTTCCCGGTTGGCAGCGATACGCCGTCCGGGTCCACGCGTTCGTCCGCAAGCATCCCGACGCCGTCCTCTGCCTCGAGTCCGCCGCCGTGCTGCTCGGGCTGCCCTACTTCAACGAACCCAAAGACATCCACGTCTACGACGCGGACCGCTCGGCGTCCCGGCGCTTCGGCGACGTCGCGGTGCACACCGGCGCAGACCCGCGTGCGGTCGGCGACGTCCGCGGCGCGCTGACCACCTCTCCAGTCGACACCGCCATAGACCTGATGCGCGTGCTCCCCCTCGCGCAGGGGCTCGCGGTCGCCGACGCGGCGATCTCGCCCAAGCAGCAGGGGTTCACCAGCGTCAGGGGGATGCGGGATCTCGGGCTGTCACAACGGAACCGGCGCGGCCGCGGTCGGATGAACTGGGTACTCGACCACGCCGATGATCGTGCGGAGTCTCCGGCGGAGAGCGTGAGCCGAGCTGTCATCGGCTGGTGCGGTTTCGAGCATCCGGAGCTGCAGCGGGAGTTCCACTATGAGGGCGAAGATGACCGCGTCGACTTCCTGTTCCCCTCGGTGGGCGCCATAGGTGAAGCGGACGGGTGGGGGAAGTATGACTTCGACGACCCGAGGAAGGCGGAGCAGCACCTGCGAAACGAGAAGCGCAGAGAGGACAGGCTGCGGCGACATGGACATGCCTTCGCGCGTTGGGACCTGAGCGATGTCTGGAAGATCACGCCGCTCGTCACGGCGCTGCGTGCGGCTGGTGTGCCTCTCAAGCATCCGCGCGAGACGGCGAAGCTGGCCAGCCTCAAATCCCGGCCGCGCGAGAAACCATATCGAGCGCGAGAAACCACTTGAGACGTGGTTTCCCACGCTGGATGTGGTTTCCCACGCGAGAAGTGGTTTCTCAGCCCAGCCGGCGACGCGAAGCCGGGCCCCGAGCCGACAGGGTTCGGGGCTACGGGATGGGGACGGGGGTCACGCCGAAGGGCGCGAGGCCGGCGGCGCCGCCGTCGGGCGCGGTGAGCACCCAGATGCCGCCCTCGTGACGAGCCACGCTGTGCTCCCAGTGCGATCCGTCGGAGCCGTCGATCGTCGAGACCGTCCAGTCGTCGTCCTCGATGAACGTCGCCTCTCCCCCGGCCGTGACCATCGGCTCGATGGCGAGCACGAGCCCGGGGCGGATCTCGGCCCCGGCATCGGGAGTGCGGTAGTTGAACACGCTGGGCGCCTCGTGCATCTTGCGCCCGATGCCGTGCCCGACGTACTCGCGCAGGATGCCGTAGGTCTCTCCCGACACCTCTGAGGGTCCCTGCGCCTCGATGTAGTCCTGGATGGCCGCTCCGAGGTCGCCGAGATGGGATGCGGATGCCATGGCGGCGATGCCCGCCCACATGGACCCCTCGGTGACCCGGGAGAGCTCCTCCCGGCGCGCCACGAGCTCCGGCCGGGACTCATCGGGAACCACGAAGGTCACCGCGCTGTCGCCGTTCCAGCCCTTGAACTGGGCGCCGCAGTCGATCGAGACGATGTCGCCCGGCTCGAGCACCCGGTCGCCAGGGATGCCGTGCACGACCTGCTCGTTGACCGAGATGCACGTCGTGTGGCGATACCCGCGCACGAGCTGGAAGTTCGATTCCGCACCGCGATCGAGGATGGTGCGCTCGGCCACGGCATCCAGCTCCGCGGTCGTCATCCCCGCCCGCACCAGCGGACGGATCGCGTCGAGAGCCGCGGCGGTGATCAGCCCCGGCTCGAGCATCGAGCGCAGCTGGGCGGGCGTCTTGTAGATCGACTTGCGGAACATCGACAGGTCAGACCAGCTGCCCAATGCCGCGCGCGGCGAGGGCAGCCGAGATGCGCGCGGTGATCTCGTCGAGGGAGCCGACGCCGTCGATGCGATCGACGATGCCGCGCTCCTCGTACATCGAGATGATCGGAGCGGTCTCGTGCTCGTAGATGTCGAGACGGTGCGCGATGGCCTCCTCCGTGTCATCGGAGCGGCCCTGCTCCACAGCACGCAGGCTGAGGCGCGCGATGCTCTCCGCGCGGGGCACGTCGAGCAGGATGACCGCGTCGAGCGACGCGTCGTGCTCGCCGAGGAACGCGTCGAGGTGATGCACCTGCGCGGTGTTGCGGGGGTAGCCGTCGAGCAGGAAGCCGCCCTGCGCGTCGTCCTGCGACAGGCGGTCGCGGACGATCTCGCTGGTCAGCTCGTCGGGCACCAGGTCGCCGGCGTCGAGGATCGCGGTGACCTTCTGCCCCAGCTCGGTGCCCTCCTTGATGTTGGCGCGGAAGATGTCGCCGGTCGACACGACGGGGATGTTCAGCGCCTCGGCGACGCGGATGCCCTGGGTGCCCTTGCCGGAGCCCTGCGGGCCGACGATCAGAAGACGAGCGGAAGCGAGGTCGTCCTGAGCCTGTCGAAGTGTCATCGGAGGAGCCCTTCGTAGTGGCGCTGCTGCAGCTGCGCGTCGATCTGCTTCACCGTCTCGAGGCCGACACCCACGATGATGAGGATCGAGGCGCCACCGAACGGGAAGTTCTGGTTGGCCTGCACCGTCGCCAGCGCGATCAGCGGAATCAGCGCGACGAGGCCCAGGTAGAGCGAACCGGGGAACGTGATGCGGGTGATGACGTAGTCGAGGTACTCCGCGGTCGGACGCCCGGCGCGGATGCCGGGGATGAACCCGCCGTACTTCTTCATGTTGTCGGCGACCTCGACCGGGTTGAACGTGATCGCGACGTAGAAGTACGTGAAGCCGATGATCAGCAGGAAGTACGCGGCCATGTACAGCGGCTGGTCGCCGGATGCCATGTTCGCCAGGATCCACGCCACCCACGCGGGCGGCTCGCTGCCGTCGGCAGGGGTGTTGAACTGCGCGACGAGCATCGGCACGTACAGCAGCGACGAGGCGAAGATGATCGGGATCACACCCGCCATGTTGACCTTGATCGGGATGTACGTGTTCGTGCCCCCGTAGGTGCGGCGGCCGACCATGCGCTTGGCGTACTGCACGGGCACGCGGCGCTGCGACTGCTCGACGTACACGATCAGCGACATCACGACGATGCCGATGATCATCACCAGCAGGAACGTCTCGAAGCCCTTCGCCTCCCAGATCGCCCACATCGACGACGGGAAGGTGGCGGCGATGGAGGTGAAGATGAGCAGCGACATGCCGTTGCCGATGCCGCGCTCGGTGACGAGCTCGGCCATCCACATGATCAGACCCGTTCCCGCGGTCATCGCGATGATGATGAGCGCCTGCGCCCACCACACGTCGTTGGTCAGCAGGTTGTTGCAGGCTGCGACGTCGGTCTGACCGAACAGCTGCCCGCTGCGCGCCACGGTCACCACGGTCGCAGACTGCAGCAGTGCGAGCGCGATCGTGAGGTAGCGGGTGTACTGGGTGAGCTTGCTCTGGCCCGCCTGGCCCTCCTGGTGGAGGGTCTCGAAGTGCGGGATGACGACGCGCAGCAGCTGCGTGATGATCGTCGCGGTGATGTAGGGCATCACGCCGAGGGCGAAGATCGACAGCTGCAGCAGCGCACCGCCGGAGAAGAGGTTGACCAGTCCGAGCAGTCCGTCGGTGCCGGCGTTGGCCGCGAGGCACTGCTCGACGTTCGGGAAGTTCACGAAAGGAGCCGGCACGTTCGAGCCCAGACGGTACAGAGCGATGATGCCGATGGTGAAAAGGATCTTCTGCCGCAGGTCAGGCGTGCGGAAGATTCGCGCGATGGCGCTAAACAAGGGCGTTCCTCCTGAAGGGATTGCCGAACGTGGAAGGACGGCCGAAAGTCCAGGGTAACGCAAAGGAGGGGCCGGATGATCTCCGACCCCTCCCAGCGTTCACTGCAGCCTGATCAGTTGACCGAACCGCCGGCGGCGACGATCTTCTGCTCGGCGCTGCCGGAGACCTTGTCGACCGACACGGTCAGCTTGACCGAGATGTCGCCGTCGCCGAGGACCTTGACCTTCTCGTTCTTGCGCACGGCACCCTTGGCGACCAGGTCGCTGACGGTGACATCGCCACCCTGCGGGTACAGCTCCGCGAGCTTGGCCAGGTTCACGACCTGGTACTCGACGCGGAACGGGTTCTTGAACCCGCGCAGCTTCGGGGTGCGCATGTGCAGCGGCATCTGCCCACCCTCGAAGCCGGCGCGCACGGTGTTGCGCGCCTTGGTGCCCTTGGTTCCACGACCGGCCGTCTTGCCCTTCGAGCCCTCACCGCGACCGACACGGGTCTTCGCGGTGTGAGCGCCGGGGACCGGACGCAGGTGGTGCACCTTCAGGACAGACGGACGCGCGGCCGGAGCCTCGGCATCCTTCTTGGCCGGAGCCTTCTTGTCGGCAGCCTTGGCCGGAGCGGCCTTGGCGGCAGCCGGCTTCTTGGCGGCGGACTTCGGGGCCTTCTCGGCCTCGACGGTTTCGTTCTTCTCAGCCATTAGTCGATCTCCTCAACCTTGACGAGGTGCGCGACGGCGCGGACGTAGCCGCGGGTCTGAGCGTCGTCGGGACGAACGACCGAGTCGCCGATCCGCTTGAGACCGAGCGAACGCAGCGTGTCGCGCTGGTTCTGCTTCTCGCTCACCTTGGACTTGATCTGCGTGACCTTGAGGCGCTCAGCCATCAGGCACCTACCTTCTGCGCTGCGGCGGCGGCAGCGGCCTTCGCCTCGTTGCGGATGATGATCTCCGGCACGACGGCGTCGTAGTCGAGACCACGACGGGCGGCGACGGCGCGCGGCTCCTCGAGGCCCTTGAGCGCCTCGACCGTGGCGTGCACGATGTTGATCGTGTTCGACGAGCCGAGCGACTTCGACAGGACGTCGTGGATGCCCGCGCACTCGAGCACGGCGCGAACCGGACCGCCGGCGATGACACCGGTACCGGCAGCGGCCGGACGAAGCAGCACCACACCTGCGGCGGCCTCACCCTGCACGGGGTGCGGGATGGTCGAGCCGACGCGCGGAACGCGGAAGAAGTTGCGCTTGGCCTCTTCGACGCCCTTCGAGATCGCCAGGGGGACCTCGCGGGCCTTGCCGTAGCCGACGCCGACCAGACCGTTGCCGTCACCGACGACCACGAGAGCGGTGAAGCTGAAGCGACGACCACCCTTCACGACCTTCGAGACGCGGTTGATGGTGACGACGCGCTCCAGGAACTGGTTGTCCCCGCGGTCGCGCGAGTTGCGGTCGCGGCTCTGGCCACGGTCGCGACCGCCACGGCGGTTGTCGCGCTGCTCACGCTGCGGCTCGGCCTGAGCCTCGGCAGGAGCGGTTTCGGTCACTTCGTTCTCCTTGATGTCACTCACAGTGCCAGCCCCCCTTCACGGGCGCCTTCGGCGATGGCTGCGACACGACCGGCGTAGCGGTTGCCGCCACGGTCGAACACTGCCTCGGAAACGCCGGCGGCCTTCGCGCGCTCAGCGACGAGCTCGCCGACCTTGCGGGCCTTGGCGGTCTTGTCACCGTCGAAGGAGCGCAGCTCGGTCTCGAGCGTGGAAGCGGAAGCCACCGTGTGGCCCTTGGCGTCGTCGACGAGCTGCACGAACACGTGGCGCGCGGAGCGGTTGACGACGAGACGCGGGCGGACGTCGGAGCCGACGATCTTCTTGCGAAGACGTGCGTGGCGACGCGCGCGGGCGGCGGACTTGGACTTGACAGCCATGGTTACTTACCAGCCTTTCCGGCCTTGCGACGCACGACCTCGCCGGCGTAGCGCACACCCTTGCCCTTGTACGGCTCGGGCTTGCGGATCTTGCGGATGTTGGCAGCGGCCTCGCCGACAGCCTGCTTGTCGATGCCACTCACGGTCACCTTGTTGGTGCCCTCGACCGTCAGGGTGATGCCTGCGGGCGGGTCGACCAGGACCGGGTGCGAGAAGCCGAGAGCGAACTCGATCGAGTTGCCCTTCTGCTGCACGCGGTAACCGGTGCCGACGACCTCGAGACCCTTGGTGTAGCCCTGGGTGACGCCGATGATGTTGTTGCTGATGAGGGTACGGGTCAGACCGTGCAGCGAGCGCGACTCGCGCTCGTCGTCCGGGCGGGTGACGAGAACCTGGTTCTCCTCGACCGTGACCTCGATGGGGTTGGCCAGGGTGAGCGACAGCTCGCCCTTGGGGCCCTTGACTGCGACCTCGCGGCCGTCGACCGAGACGGTCACGCCGGAGGGGATGTCGATGGGAAGTCGTCCGATTCGCGACATGTCAGATCACCACACGTAGGCGAGAACTTCTCCGCCCACGCCCTTCTGCTCAGCCTGACGGTCGGTGAGGAGACCGGAGGAGGTGGACAGGATGGCAACGCCCAGGCCGCCGAGGACCTTGGGCAGCTCGGTCGACTTCGCGTAGACGCGCAGACCGGGCTTCGACACGCGCTTGATGCCGGCGATGGAGCGCTCACGGTTGGGACCGTACTTGAGCGAGAGGGTGAGGTTGCTGCCGACGCGGGCGTCGGTGACCTCGAAGCCGGCGATGTAGCCCTCCTGCTGGAGGATCTCGGCGATGTTCGTCTTGAGCTTGCTCGACGGCATGGTCACGGAGTCGTGGTGGGCCGAGTTCGCGTTGCGCAGACGGGTCAGCATGTCTGCGACCGGGTCTGTCATCGTCATATCTGGTTTCCTTCGATCATGAGGTTCCGGCTGCCGTTACACGGCAGACGGCCTTCGATGAGAGTCGCGCCCGAGCGGACGCACAATCTTCAATTGTACGGGATGCGGGGAGGGATGCCGTGCAGCATCCCTCCCCGCATCCCGAAGCGCGCGGCGCTTCGATCAGGCGGGGGCGTCGGCGGCCTTGAACGGGAAGCCGAGCGCGCGCAGGAGTGCGCGACCCTCGTCGTCCGTCTTGGCCGTCGTGACCACGGTGATGTCGAAGCCGCGGACGCGGTCGATCTTGTCCTGGTCGATCTCGTGGAACACGCTCTGCTCCTGGAGACCGAAGGTGTAGTTGCCGTTGCCGTCGAACTGGTCGGCCGACAGACCGCGGAAGTCGCGGATGCGCGGCAGCGCCAGGTTGACGAGGCGGTCGACGAACTCCCACGCACGGTCGCCACGGAGGGTGACGTGCGCACCGATGGCCTGGCCCTCGCGCAGCTTGAACTGCGCGATGGACTTGCGGGCCTTGGTGACGATCGGCTTCTGACCGGTGATCTTGGTGAGGTCGTCGATGGCGCCCTCGATCACCTTGGAGTCACGAGCCGCCTCACCGACACCGGTGTTGACGACGACCTTCACCAGGCCGGGGATCTGCATGACGTTCGCGTAGCCGAACTGCTCCTGCAGAGCCTTCTTGATCTCGGTGTTGTACTTCTGCTTCAGGCGAGGCTGGGTCTTGCCAGTCTCAGCAGCAGTTGCCGTTGCCATCAGAGGTCCTTACCTGACTTCTTCGCGTAGCGCACGCGGACCGTGCGCTTCACGCCGTCCTTGACCTGCTCCTCGACGCGGTGGCCGACGCGGGTCGGCTTCTTGGTCGAGGGGTCGACGAGAGCGACGTTGGAGATGTGGATCGGGGCCTCGACGGTCTCGATGCCACCGGTCTTGGTGCCGCGCTGGGTCTGGCCGACACGGCTGTGGCGGGTGACGAAGTTGACACCCTCCACGACGACGCGGTTCTGCCCGACGAGGACCTCGAGGACCTTGCCCTGCTTGCCGCGGTCGCCGCCCTTGTCCTGCTTGCGGCCGCTGATGACCTGAACCAGGTCACCCTTCTTGATTTTCGCCATGATCAGATGACCTCCGGGGCGAGCGAGACGATCTTCATGAACTTCTTGTCGCGAAGCTCACGACCGACCGGTCCGAAGATGCGGGTGCCGCGGGGCTCCCCGTCGTTCTTCAGGATCACGGCGGCGTTCTCGTCGAA
This sequence comes from Microbacterium sp. NPDC077391, assembly GCF_040686955.1. Lineage (NCBI taxonomy): Bacteria > Bacillati > Actinomycetota > Actinomycetes > Micrococcales > Microbacteriaceae > Microbacterium > Microbacterium sp. NPDC077391. The sequence continues at coordinate 131,559 of NZ_JBFBMI010000004.1, read as the reverse complement.
CTTGATGTACGAACCGTCGGGACGACGCGTCGACTTGACGGTGCGGACGATGACGGCCTTGACCACATCGCCCTTCTTGACGTTGCCGCCGGGAATCGCGTCCTTGACGGTCGCGACGATGGTGTCGCCCAGACCGGCGTAGCGGCGGCTGGAACCACCGAGAACGCGGATTGTGAGCAGCTCCTTGGCGCCGGTGTTGTCGGCGACCTTGACGCGGGACTCGGTCTGGATCACTTTGCCTTCTCCAGGATCTCCACCAGACGCCAGCGCTTGGTGGCGCTCAGCGGGCGGGTCTCGTTGATGAGAACGAGGTCGCCGATGCCGGCGGTGTTGTTCTCGTCGTGCGCCTTGACCTTCGAGGTGACGCGGATGACCTTGCCGTAAAGCGGGTGCTTCACGCGGTCCTCGACCTCGACGACGATGGTCTTGTCCATCTTGTCGCTGACGACGTAGCCACGGCGCGACTTGCGGTATCCGCGCGCGTCTGCGTCGCGGACGTCGTGCTCGCCGTGCTCGACGGCGTCAGCAGCCTTCTTCTCAGCCATTACTCGGCCTCCTCCTTCGGCGCCTCAGCCTCGTCGGCCTTCTTCGCCTTCGCCTTGGACGCCTTCTTGGCCGGAGCCTCGACCGGAGCGGGCGTCGCACGGATGCCCAGCTCGCGCTCGCGGATCACGGTGTAAAGGCGCGCGATGTCGCGCTTGACGGCGCGGATGCGGCCGTGGCTCTCCAGCTGGCCGGTGGCCGACTGGAAACGGAGGTTGAACAGCTCCTCCTTGGCCTTGCGCAGCTCCTCGACGAGGCGCTGGTCTTCGAACGTGTCGAGCTCGCTCGGTGCGAGCTCCTTGGTGCCGATCGCCATTACGCGTCGCCCTCCTCGCGCTTGATGATGCGTGCCTTGAGCGGCAGCTTGTGAATGGCCCGGGTGAGCGCCTCGCGAGCGAGTTCCTCGCTGACGCCCGCGACCTCGAAGAGGACGCGGCCCGGCTTGACGTTGGCGACCCACCACTCGGGCGAGCCCTTACCCGAACCCATGCGGGTCTCAGCGGGCTTCTTGGTGAGCGGGCGGTCGGGGTAGATGTTGATCCACACCTTTCCACCACGCTTGATGTGACGGGTCATCGCGATACGAGCGGACTCGATCTGACGGTTGGTCACGTAGGCGGGGGTCAGCGCCTGGATGCCGAACTCACCGAACGACACCTTGGTGCCACCGGTGGCCTGGCCCGAACGCTTCGGGTGGTGCTGCTTGCGGTACTTGACCTTGCGAGGGATAAGCATCAGGCAGACGCTCCTTCTGCGACGGGAGCCTCGTTGCGACGGTCACCGCGGTCGCCACGGGGGCCACGACGGTCGCCACGCTCGCGCGAAGGCTTCTGGTTGGCCTGCTCGCGAGCAAGCTCCTTGTTGGTGAGGTCGCCCTTGTAGATCCAGACCTTCACGCCGATGCGGCCGAAGGTGGTCTTCGCCTCGTAGAAGCCGTAGTCGATGTTCGCGCGCAGCGTGTGCAGCGGCACACGACCCTCGCGGTAGAACTCCGAGCGGCTCATCTCCGCGCCGCCGAGGCGGCCGGAGACCTGGATGCGGATGCCCTTGGCGCCGGCGCGCTGAGCGCCCTGCAGACCCTTGCGCATCGCGCGACGGAACGCCACACGAGCAGAGAGCTGCTCGGCGATGCCCTGCGCGACGAGCTGAGCGTCGGCTTCGGGGTTCTTGACCTCGAGGATGTTCAGCTGGATCTGCTTGCCGGTGAGCTTCTCGAGGTCACCGCGGATGCGCTCGGCCTCGGCGCCACGGCGGCCGATGACGATGCCCGGACGCGCGGTGTGGATGTCCACACGCACGCGGTCGCGGGTGCGCTCGATCTCGATGTTCGAGACGCCGGCGCGGTCGAGCTGCGTCTGCAGCAGACGACGGATCTTGATGTCCTCGGCGACGTAGTCGGCGTAACGCTGGCCCGGCTTCGTCGAGTCCGAGAACCAACGCGACACGTGGTCCGTGGTGATGCCGAGGCGGAAGCCGTACGGGTTGACCTTCTGGCCCATTACTTGCTCGCCTTCTTCGTCTTGGCCGCCGGTGCGGCCGCGTCAGCGGCCTCCGGGGTGGCCAGCACGACCGTGATGTGGCTCGTGCGCTTCTTGATCTGCGAGGCACGACCCTGAGCACGGGGGCGGAAACGCTTGAGCGTGGTGCCCTCGTCGACGTACGCGTTCTTCACGTACAGGTCCTGCTCGTCCAGGAATTCGCCGTCACGGTCGGCCTTGACCGACGCGTTGGCGATGGCGGAGTGCACGAGCTTGTAGATCGGCTCGCTGGCACCCTGCGGTGCGAACTTCAGAATGGCCAGTGCTTCCTGCGCCTGCTTGCCCTTGATGAGCGCGACGACACGACGAGCCTTCTGAGGGGTCACGCGAATGTGCTTGACGCGTGCGATGGATTCCACCATTGTTCTCCTCCTCTGTTTCTGTCCAGAGCGTCACCGCGTCAGCGGCGACGGCCCTTCTTGTCGTCCTTCTCGTGGCCGCGGAAGGTGCGGGTGGGCGCGAACTCGCCCAGCTTGTGGCCGACCATGGTCTCGGTCACGAACACAGGGATGTGCTTGCGACCGTCGTGCACGGCGATGGTGTGTCCCAGCATTGCGGGGATGATCATCGAGCGACGCGACCAGGTCTTGATGACGTTCTTCGTACCGGACTCGTTCTGTCCGACCACCTTGCGAAGCAGGTGCTCGTCGACGAAGGGGCCCTTCTTGAGACTGCGTGGCATCTTCCTCTACTCCTACTTGCGCTTCTTGCCAGCGTTGCGGCGGCGGACGATGTACTTGTCACTTTCCTTGTTGGCGTGACGGGTACGACCCTCAGCCTGACCCCACGGGGAAACCGGGTGACGACCACCGGAGGTCTTGCCCTCACCACCACCGTGCGGGTGGTCGACCGGGTTCATGGCGACACCGCGGACGGTCGGGCGGACGCCCTTCCAGCGCTTGCGGCCGGCCTTGCCCCAGTTGATGTTCGACTGCTCGGCGTTGCCGACCTCGCCGATGGTCGCGCGGCAGCGCGCATCGACGTTGCGGATCTCGCCCGAGGGCAGACGCAGCTGGGCGTAGGGGCCGTCCTTCGCGACCAGGCGCACCGAGGCGCCGGCCGAACGAGCCATCTTCGCTCCGCCGCCGGGACGCAGCTCGATGGCGTGGATCACGGTACCGGTGGGGATGTTCTTCAGCGGCAGGTTGTTGCCGGGCTTGATGTCAGCGCCGGCACCCGACTCGACGACGTCGCCCTGCTTCAGCTTGTTCGGGGCGAGGATGTAGCGCTTCTCGCCGTCGAAGTAGTGCAGCAGCGCGATGCGCGCGGTGCGGTTGGGGTCGTACTCGATGTGCGCGACCTTGGCGTTGATGCCGTCCTTGTCATTGCGACGGAAGTCGATGACACGGTACTGGCGCTTGTGGCCACCACCGATGTGACGGGTCGTGATGCGGCCCTGGTTGTTGCGACCACCGGTCTTCGAGAGCGGGCGCAGCAGCGACTTCTCAGGCGTCGATCGGGTGATCTCGGCGAAGTCAGCCACCGACGAACCGCGGCGACCCGGGGTCGTGGGCTTGTACTTGCGAATAGCCATTATCTGTCCTTATCCCCCGGTCAGCCGACTGCCGTGAAGATGTCGATGGAACCCGACTTCAGAGCCACGATCGCGCGCTTGGTGTCCTTGCGCTTGCCGGTGCCGAAGCGGGTGCGGCGGGCCTTGCCGACGCGGTTGATCGTGTTGACCGAGGCCACCTTGACGCCGAAGATCTTCTCGATGGCGAGCTTGATCTCGGTCTTCGAGGCGCGCGGGTCGACGAGGAAGGTGTACTTGCCCTCGTCGATCAGGCTGTAGCTCTTCTCGGACACGACCGGTCCGAGAATGATGTCGCGCGGGTCCTTGTTCAGGGCCGTGGCGAGAACGTTCTGCTCGGTCATGCCGAGACCTCCTCTGCGGTCGCGCCCGTCTTCGAGGCGATGAAGCCCTCGAGTGCGGCCTTGGTGAAGACGATGTCGTCGGAGACGACGACGTCGTAGGCGTTCAGCTGGTCGAAGCTGATCAGGTGAACGTTCGCGAGGTTGCGCACGCTCTTCGTGGTCAGCTCGTCGGAGCGCTCGATGACGACCAGCACGTTCTTCGACGGAGCGACGGAGGCCAGCAGGCCGGCCGCAGCCTTGGTCGAAGGAGTGCTGTCGGCGACGAAGGCCTCGACCGCGTGCAGACGCTCGCCGCGCAGACGGTCGCTCAGCGCGCCACGGAGGGCGGCGGCGATCATCTTCTTGGGGGTGCGCTGCGAGTAGTCACGCGGCTGCGGGCCGTGGACCGTGCCACCACCGCGGTGCTGCGGCATGCGGATCGAGCCCTGACGGGCGTTACCCGTGCCCTTCTGCTTGAAGGGCTTGCTGCCGGAGCCGGACACGTCGCCACGAGTCTTCGTGGCGTGGGTGCCCTGACGCGCGGCGGCGAGCTGCGCGACGACGACCTGGTGGATCAGCGGGACGTTGGTCTCGACGTCGAAGATCGAGGCGGGCAGCTCGACAGAGCCGGCCTTCTTGCCGTCGACCGACAGGACGTCGATTGACAGAGTGGAGTCAGCCATGAGATCAGGCACCCTTCACTGCGTTGCGGACGTACACGATACGACCACGCGCACCGGGGACGGCGCCCTTGACGAGCATGAGTCCCTTCTCGGCGTCGATGGCGTGCACCGTGAGGTTGAGGACGGTCACGCGCTCGCCACCCATGCGGCCGGCCATGCGCATGCCCTTGAACACGCGGCTCGGGGTCGACGAGGCGCCGATCGAGCCGGGCTTGCGGTGGTTGCGGTGCGCACCGTGGGAGGCCGAGACGCCGGCGAAGTTGTGACGCTTCATGACACCGGCGGTGCCCTTGCCCTTGCTGGTGCCGACGACGTCGACCAGCTGGCCTGCCTCGAACACGCCGTCGAGCGTGAGCTCCTGGCCGAGCGAGTAGTCAGCGGCATCCGCGGTGCGGATCTCGGTGACGTGGCGACGCGGGGTGACACCGGCTGCCTCGAAGTGGGCGGTCAGCGGCTTGTTGACCTTGCGGGGGTCGATCTGGCCGTAGGCGATCTGGATGGCGTTGTAGCCGTCCTTCTCGGGGGTGCGAACCTGGGTGACCACGTTCGGAGCCAGCTCGATGACGGTCACGGGGATGAGCTTCCCGTTCTCGTTCCACACCTGGGTCATGCCGAGCTTCGTGCCGAGCATGCCCTTGGAAATCTTTGCGTTGATGTCAACCATGGCGGACCTCAGAGCTTGATCTCGATGTTGACATCGGCGGGCAGGTCGAGACGCATCAGCGAGTCGACAGCCTTCGGCGTCGGGTCGACGATGTCGATCAGACGCTTGTGGGTGCGCATCTCGAAGTGCTCGCGGCTGTCCTTGTACTTGTGGGGCGACCGGATGACGCACACGACGTTCTTCTCGGTCGGAAGCGGCACGGGGCCGACGACGGTCGCGCCCGCACGGGTCACGGTGTCGACGATCTTTCGTGCCGACGTGTCGATGACCTCGTGGTCATACGACTTCAGGCGAATGCGGATCTTCTGTCCCGCCATTGTCTGCTCTCTCTCTATAGGCGTCGTACCATCCGGGACCGGGTGACCCTGGGGCATTGGACGCTCGATGGCGCTGATCGCGCCTTCGGCACTTGCGCACCGCTGTTCTCTTTTCACCATGAAGACGCCAGCATCGGATGCTCGCGTCTTCGAGTGGGATTCGCACGTCGTCTCGGGCATCGCCCTCGCTCAGTGCACGTTCTGCTGTCCGCGGCCTAGAACCCTGCAGCATCCTTGGGATGTCGCCGTCTATGCACTGTCGTGACAGTGATTCCGCGCATCATGAAGCGCGCAGAAATGTGGAACTTGACTATTCTGCCACGCGGATTCCGGCACCGCAAACCCGGGCGTGTCGCGCATGATCCCGCGGCTCAGGCCCCGCGCCGCGGACACGCGAAGAGGGGCCGGACCCGAAGGTCCGACCCCTCTTCCGAGAAGCAGATGCTTACGCGAGCACCTTCGTCACCGTGCCGGCGCCGACGGTGCGGCCACCCTCACGGATCGCGAAGCCGAGGCCCTCTTCCATGGCGATGGGCTGGATGAGGTCCACCTTCATGTCGGTGGTGTCACCGGGCATGACCATCTCGGTGCCCTCGGGCAGCGTGATGACGCCGGTGACGTCGGTGGTGCGGAAGTAGAACTGCGGGCGGTAGTTCGTGTAGAAGGGGTTGTGACGGCCACCCTCGTCCTTCGACAGGATGTACGCGGTGCCCTCGAACTCCGTGTGCGGGGTGATCGAGCCCGGCTTCACGACGACCTGGCCGCGCTCGACGTCCTCGCGCTTGGTGCCGCGGAGCAGCAGACCGCAGTTCTCGCCGGCCCAGGCCTCGTCGAGCTGCTTGTGGAACATCTCGATACCGGTGACCGTGGTCTTCTGCGTCGGGCGGATGCCGACGATCTCGACCTCGGAGTTGATCGCGAGGGTGCCGCGCTCGGCGCGGCCCGTGACGACCGTTCCACGACCGGTAATCGTGAAGACGTCCTCGATCGGCATGAGGAACGGCTTGTCGCGGTCACGCTCGGGGTCCGGGATGGCGTCGTCAGCGGCCTGCATGAGCTCGAGGATCGAGTCGACCCACTTCTCTTCGCCGTTGAGGGCGCCGAGAGCCGAGACCTTGATGACGGGAGCGTCGTCGCCGGGGAAGCCCTGCGACGAGAGCAGCTCGCGAACCTCGAGCTCGACGAGCTCCAGGATCTCCTCGTCGTCGACCATGTCCGACTTGTTCAGCGCGACCATCAGGTACGGCACGCCGACCTGTTTGGCGAGCAGAACGTGCTCGCGGGTCTGAGCCATCGGGCCGTCGGTGGCGGCGACCACGAGGATCGCGCCGTCCATCTGAGCAGCACCGGTGATCATGTTCTTGACGTAGTCGGCGTGGCCGGGGGCGTCGACGTGCGCGTAGTGACGCTTCGGGGTCTCGTACTCGATGTGCGAGATGTTGATGGTGATGCCGCGCTGACGCTCCTCGGGAGCCGAGTCGATCGAGGCGAAGTCACGCTGGACGTTGGTGTCCGACGGGTACTTGTCGGCGAGCACCTTCGAGATCGCGGCAGACAGGGTGGTCTTGCCGTGGTCGACGTGACCGATCGTTCCGATGTTGACGTGCGGCTTGGTCCGCTCGAACTTGGCCTTGGCCACTGGGTCCTCCTCAGGACGTTCGTGTAGAGATCGCCGGGCACTGGATTGTGACCGGCTCCCTACGGATTTCGGTTTCTCAGTTTAGTAGAGAGTGAATGTGAAGTTGTGGGGTACCGGATGCCAGGGCCGAGACCCCGGCATCCGGTGAAGGGCTTACTCGCCCTTGGCCTTCTGGACGATCTCATCCGCGACGGCGCGCGGAACCTCAGCGTAGCTGTCGAACTCCATGGAGTAGACGGCGCGGCCGGAGGTCTTCGAGCGCAGGTCGCCGATGTAGCCGAACATCTCGGACAGCGGCACCGAAGCGCGCACCACCTTGACGCCCTGTGCGTCCTCCATCGACTGGATCTGCCCGCGGCGCGAGTTCAGGTCGCCGATGACGTCGCCCATGTACTCCTCCGGAGTACGGACCTCGACGGCCATCAGCGGCTCGAGCAGCACCGGGTTGGCGCGACGTGCGGCCTCCTTGAAGCCCATCGAGCCGGCGATCTTGAACGCCATCTCCGAGGAGTCGACGTCGTGAGCGGCACCGTCGACGATGGTCGCCTTGACGCCCACCATCGGGTAGCCCGCCAGCACGCCGACGTTCATCGCGTCCTGGAAACCGGCATCGATCGAGCCGATGTACTCGCGCGGGATGCGACCGCCGGTGACGGCGTTGACGAACTCGTACGTCTTGTCGCCGTCGAGGTCGAGCGGCTCGATGTTGAACTGGATCTTCGCGAACTGGCCCGATCCACCCGTCTGCTTCTTGTGGGTGTAGTCGTGCTTCTCGACGGTCTTCTTGATCGTCTCGCGGTAGGCCACCTGGGGCTTTCCGACGTTCGCCTCGACGCGGAACTCGCGCTTCATGCGGTCGACGAGGATGTCGAGGTGCAGCTCGCCCATGCCCTTGATGGTCGTCTGACCGGTCTCGGGGTTGAGCTCGGTGCGGAACGTCGGGTCCTCCTCAGCGAGCTTCTGGATCGCGAGACCCAGCTTCTCCTGGTCGGCCTTCGTCTTCGGCTCGATGGCGACCTCGATGACCGGCTCCGGGAACGTCATCGACTCGAGCACGACCGGGGCGGCCGGGTCGGCGAGGGTGTCACCGGTGGTGGTGTCCTTCAGGCCGATGACGGCGTAGATGTTGCCCGCGGTGAGCGAGTCGACCGGGTTCTCCTTGTTGGCGTGCATCTGGAAGATCTTTCCGATGCGCTCCTTCTTGCCCTTGGTCGAGTTGACCACGGCAGAGCCCGAGTCGAGGTGACCCGAGTACACGCGCACGTAGGTCAGGCGACCGAAGAACGGGTGCACGGCGACCTTGAAGGCCAGGGCCGAGAACGGGTCGTTGGCGTCGGGGTGACGCTCGATGACCTTCTCCTCGTCCTTCGGGTCGTGCGCCTCGATGGCACCGACGTCGAGGGGGTTCGGGAGGTAGTCGACGACAGCGTCCAGCATCGGCTGCACGCCGCGGTTCTTGAACGCCGAGCCGCAGAGCACCGGGTAGATCTCGTTCGCGACGACCATCTTGCGGATCGCGCCCTTGATCTCGGCGATCGAGAGCTCCTCGCCGCCGAAGAACTTCTCGAGCAGCGCGTCGTCGGTCTCGGCGACGGTCTCGAGCAGGTGCTGGCGGTACTCCTCGGCCTTCTCCTGAAGGTCGGCGGGGATCTCCTGCACCTCGTACGAGGCGCCCATGGTCACGTCACCCTTGGAGTCACCGGGCCACACGAGCGCGCGCATCTCGATGAGGTCGACGACACCGATGAAGTCGCTCTCGGAGCCGATCGGAAGCTGCAGCACGAGCGGCTTGGCGCCCAGGCGGTTCACGATCGTGTCGACGGTGTAGTAGAAGTCGGCGCCCAGCTTGTCCATCTTGTTGACGAAGCAGATGCGGGGCACGTCGTACTTGTCGGCCTGACGCCAGACGGTCTCGGACTGGGGCTCGACGCCCTCCTTGCCGTCGAAGACGGCGACAGCGCCGTCGAGCACGCGCAGCGAGCGCTCGACCTCGACGGTGAAGTCCACGTGACCGGGGGTGTCGATGATGTTGATCTGGTTGTTGTTCCAGAAGCAGGTCACGGCGGCAGACGTGATCGTGATGCCGCGCTCCTTCTCCTGCTCCATCCAGTCCGTCGTCGACGCGCCGTCGTGGGTCTCGCCGAGCTTGTGGTTGACACCCGTGTAGAACAGGATGCGCTCGGTCGTGGTGGTCTTGCCGGCATCGATGTGCGCCATGATGCCGATGTTGCGGACCTTGCTCAGGTCGGTGAGCACTTCTTGTGCCACGGGGGTTCCTCCGGGATGGTTCAGGAACGAACAGAGAGTGGGAGCGGATGCCGCGGTGGCGGCATCCGCTCAGCCCTTTACCAGCGGTAGTGGGCGAAGGCGCGGTTCGACTCGGCCATCTTGTGGGTGTCTTCGCGGCGCTTGACCGCGGCACCCAGACCGTTCGACGCGTCGAGGATCTCGTTCTGCAGACGCTCGGTCATCGTCTTCTCACGACGGCCCTTGGCGTAGCTGACCAGCCAGCGCAGCGCGAGGGTGTTCGCACGGTGCGGCTTGACCTCGACGGGAACCTGGTAGGTCGAGCCGCCGACGCGGCGGCTGCGGACCTCGAGGGTGGGGCGCACGTTGTCGAGCGCCTTCTTGAGGGTGGCGACGGCGTCCTGGCCGTTCTTCGCCTCGACACCGCGGAGGGCGCCGTAGACGATGGACTCGGCGAGCGACTTCTTGCCGTCGACGAGGATCTTGTTCACCAGCGAGGTGACGATCGGGGCGCCGTAGACCGGGTCGTTGACGACGGGGCGCTTGGGTGCGGGACCTTTACGAGGCATCTGACTCAGCCCTTCTTCGCGCCGTAGCGGGAACGAGCCTGCTTACGGTTCTTGACTGCCTGGGTGTCGAGCGCACCGCGGACGATCTTGTAGCGGACACCGGGGAGGTCCTTCACACGACCACCGCGGACGAGCACCAGCGAGTGCTCCTGGAGGTTGTGGCCCTCACCGGGGATGTAGGCGGTCACCTCGGTGCCGTTGCGCAGCTTCACACGAGCGACCTTGCGCATCGCCGAGTTCGGCTTCTTCGGGGTGGTGGTGTACACGCGGGTGCACACGCCGGCCTGCTGCGGGTTCGCCTTCAGGGCGGGCGCCTTGGTCTTGGTGACCTTGGGCGAGCGTCCCTTGCGAACCAACTGCTGAATAGTTGGCACGTTCTCTCCTCATAGTGCTGCACGGTGACAGCGTGATGGGTTTCACATCATGACCCACCGGCTCGACAGAGAAGTCGGGCTTTTGGTGTGATGGGTATGCCGTGGGGGCGAACCGACGGTGCCGGCGCCCTGCGTGCGCACAGTGATGCACACACCCGATCAAGTGTACGCGCCACGGGCGGCGGCGGTCAAATGAGCACCGGATGCTGTGCTACGGCGTGTCCGGGTCGAAGGGCGAGTCCAGTGCTTCGCTGAGCTCGGCCAGCATCGCCTCGATCTGCGGCTCGACGTACTGCGAGATCGCCGCCTGCACGTGCAGTCGGTGCCGCAGCAGCAGGCCGCAGATCTCTCGTCCGACCATGTTGGCGTACTCGTCAGCGAGCGCGACTTCCTGACGCAGCGCGGCCTTGGCCTCGTCGGAGAGCGGGGGCAGAGGCGGCAGCTGGGCAGCCGCCTCGTCGGCCAGGCCCGCGACGGTGAACAGGAACGGCGCGCCCGGAACGGGGTCGGGATCGAGCGGCATCCCCTCGTACTCGGGATCGAGACCGTCGGCCGGCCGGTAGGCGCGCGACCGGTTCCTCGCCGCCTGGTGGTCGAGCTCGGCCTGGAGCATCGGCAGGTTGCGCGCGGTGTACTCGGCGACGGCCTGGTCGACGATCGACTTGATCCGCGTCGAGAGCCCGTGCTGCACCCCGTGCGGCACGTTGCCGCCGATGCCGACGGCGGAGAGCACGGGAGAGCCGAGGCAGCGACGACAGGGCGCCACCCGGCCCCGGTGCGTGGCCGGAGCCCAGCGCGGCACCCAGCGCAGCCAGGCCTCGACGGCCTGGTCGACGAGGGATTCCAGCGACCTCTCCACGAATACAGAGTAGGGCCGGGATGCCCTCCAGGCGCGCTTTCCTGCCAGTGGCGGCGCGTCCGCCGTCACTCGTCGTCGTCGCGCTCCCACGGCCACCGCGGCGTGCCCGACCGCGAGCGGCGCAGCGCCACGGCGATCCATCCGGCGATCAGCGCGGCGACGATGATGACGACGCTGGAGCCGCGGACGACGATCTGCGATGCGGCTGCCGACGCGTGCGCGAGTCCGGAGCCCCCGGCCATGGCCGACAGCCAGACTGCCGCGAGATGCGCGAGCGCCGTGGCCAGCGCCACGAGGACCATCGCGCCGTAGGGCGGAAGCCGCCTTCGCAGCAGCGGTGCCAGCAGCAGCGCGAAGACGGCGATCGCGACCGCCATGCCCGCCACTCCCGGCCAGAGGGTGAGTCCCTCGACGGAGATGATGTCGACGTCGGCGAAGTACGACAGCATCCCCAGTCCGGGAATGGCGAAGGCGGCGAAGCAGACCCCGCCCACCACCCCGGCGAGAAACGCAGAGACCCCCTCCGGCACGGGGCCGCGGGGGTCTCTGAGGCTCATGCCGTCAGACTACGCTCATCGCAGTGCGGCAGGACCCGCTTCGAGCGTGCGCTCGTACTCCGCCTGCGCCTCGGCGTTGAGCGCCTTCTTCTTGGCTCCGCTGCGGGCGACCCAGGCGCCGAACCAGATCGTCAGCTCACGGGCGAAGATGAACGAGGCGATGGCCAGCGGTGCGAGCAGCTGCTCGTTCACCAGCTGGACCGACTCGGTGGCGGTGACACGCCAGAACGGCGCCTGGAAGAGCTGGCCGAGGATGTATCCGCCGTAGGTCGCGATGGCCACGAACAGGCCGAAGATGACCCACGTGCCCCAGCGAGCACGGTTGACGAAGGCGCCCAGCAGCCAGAACGACAGGAAGAACACGACGACCGGAACCCAGAACGACCACGTCATCAGCGTCTCGAGCGCGGCGGTGCCGACGTTCTCGAGGGTGACGTCGCCGCCCAGTGCGCCGAAGCCGAGGATCGCGGCGAGGTAGAGGATGGCGAAGGCGACCGTCGCCACCAGGCCGATGGCGCCGGCGGCGCCGCGGTTGCCCAGCTCGCGGGGCGGCTCGGGGGCCTGCACGAAGATCGGCTGCGGCGCCGCAGGGGGCGCCACCGGCTCGGCGGGCACGACCTGGGTCTCGGCGGCGGATGGGGAGTGGGGCGCATAGGCCGTATCGGCGACCGTCGGGTGGTGCTCGCGGTCGGCGTGGGTCGCGCCGTGCGCATCGGCGTCTGCGGACGCGGTGCCGGACACGGCGTGGTCTGCCGACGCCTCGCGGTGGGAATCGACGCGGTCGGCATCGGCGGCTGCGGCCTCAGCAGCGGCAGCATCGGCCACGTCTGCACGGCGGTCGGCGTCGGCTCGGGCATCGGCATCGGCATGGCGGTCGCGGTCGGCGTCGATGTGGCGGTCGGCGTCGGCCGGCTCGGATGCGCCGAAGGTACCCGGGTAGTCGCGCTCAGCAGCCGCGAACGCCTCCATGTCGGGGTCGGCGGGCTTCGCCTCGGCAGCCGGGTTCGACGCGTCCGCGCGAGCAGCGGCGGCGGCGTCGAGTCCCTCGTTGGCACGGCCGACGACGTCGTCCACGTCGTGGTGCTGCTCGTTCTTGGGAACTTCGGGGTCGCTCATGTGGTCGCCTCTCGTGATAGATGCACACCGAGGCTAGCGCCGCGCGTGATCCGCACGGCGCAGGCGTGCCGATGTGTCCCGGATATCGGGCGGCCGCCGTCTCAGGACTGACGCTGTCTCGGGCCTGTCGCTATCTCGGCACAGTCCCGTCGAGCAGCTGGCCGACCACGAACAGCAGCCCGGGGCCAGCCGGAAGCGACAGCCAGAGCAGAGCGGTCACGACACCTGCGCACAGCGCGCCGACGATCCAGCTGATCGCCAGATTGCGCCCTCCGACCCGTGCTGCCATATGCACACCGTACGCCCGGCACTCGCCCTGCTTCGGGACCCTCGGGTCGTGTCGCCGTCCGCTCCCCGCTGTCCTACTCCCAGCCGAGCCTCGCCGCCACGGCATCCGCCGCCGCGCTGGGGAACTGCGGCCAGCCGGGTTCGAGACGGCGCAGCATCCCGAACAGAGTCCTGGCCGCGTCCTCCTCGGGCGCGGCGAGCGCGTCCGCGATCTCGGCGGCCCAGTCCGGGAAGTCGTGCTCGAACCGCCGCACCGGGTCGATCGCGTCGCGCAGCGCGGTGGATCGCCCCGATTCGCGCCCTCGGATGGTTCGCACGAGCATCTGCACGGCCCATTGCCGGATGAACGACCCGCCGTTCAATCGCTCGCCGCGGCGCACCCGCCCGACCCCGATCAGCAGCTTCACGAGGACGATTCGCGCGTCGTTGGCCGGGTCGAACCGGTCGAGATCGTCCGCGCGGCGGCGCGCGGCGTCGAGCAGCATCGCCGTGGTGCCCGCCGCGTCGTCGACCACCACCGTCGCGTCGCCCGCGACAGCCCCGCCGAGTTCCGTGGCCTCGGAGAGCGCGAACTCGAACACGTGCCCGTCGTCGTACACGGCGACGAAGCCGATCTCGCCCTCCCGGGCGGTCAGCACGATCCGCTCCCGGTCCGGCAGCCAGGACAGGTCAGGCCGGACCTCGTGCCCGCGGCCCTGCTCGATGAGGGCGAAGAAGTCGTGATCCGACCACTCGTCGCGCCGGAACCGGGCCTGCTCGGAGGCCGATCCCAGCATCACCAGTCCGATCAGATCGTCGTGTCGCCGGACCCCGTCGGCGAGTCCGGCGCTGAGCGCCTCGAACCGCTCCGGTGCGGTCACGCGCGCGCCTCGCTCCGGTCAGCACCACGCGACGCGGCCGGCACGGCCACTCCGGGCAGTGCCCAGGCGGCGAAGGCGGGGCCATCCGCGGCGAGCGCCACTCCGTCATGCGTCACGGCCAGCGCCGCATCGCCGTACCGCCTCTCGGCCGACGACGCCCCCGCAACCGCGCCGGGAGCCAGCACGAGGTTTGCCCCGCCGCGGGTCGCCAGCACCAGCACGCTCTCGTCCTCACCCTCTCGCACGAACACGACGGTCTCGTCATCGACATGCAGCCAGCGCATTCCGCCGTCGCCGAGCACGGGGTGCGCGCGGCGCAGTCCCACCAGCGCCTGATAGGTCCTGAGCGTCTCAGCGGGAAGGGGATCGTCCTGCCGCGACCATGGCATCGGCGTGCGGCTGACCTCGCCGTCGGCGCCGGTGAGCCCGAACTCGTCGCCGGCGTAGACGACCGGCAGACCGGGCAGAGTCATCGACAGCCCCACGGCGACCTGCACGCTTCCCGGCGCCGCGTGCGTGGCGAAGCGGCCGGTGTCGTGCGTGTCGAGCGGCTGCATGTTGGCGATCCGGACCCGCCACGGGATGCCGGCCGTGAATCGCGTCACCGCGCCTGCGAACTCCGCTGCCGTGTACGACGGGATGCCGCCGATCGGCTGCCCGAAGAACCACGGCTCGGTGCGCTGCTCCCCCTCCGCCGTCAGATACGGCTCACGAGTCGGCGCGCCCAGCCATCCCCACAGCGGGCGGGTGAACGAGGGATAGGTCATGGCTCCGTGCCATCCGTCGCCCTGCAGGTCGCTGGTGGCATCATTCGTGGATTCGGCGAACAGGACGGCATCCGGGGCGACGCGCAGCATCGTCTCGCGCAGCAGCTGCCGCACCTCGGCGTTGAGATCGATGTCTCCGAGACGCCCGGTCATGTTCGCGACGTCGATGCGCCATCCGTCGATCGAGTAGGGCGGCTTCAGCCACTTCGCGACGACCGAGTCGTCCGCGGTGATGAACCGCTCGCGCAGCGCCGCGGAGGCCCAGTTGAACTTGGGCAGCGTGGGGGTCCCCAGCCACTTCTCGTAGTCGGTGTTGCTCTCGTCGGTGAAGTAGTAGAACGTCTCGGTGGCCGCTCCGGGACTGCCCAGGGCCTCCTGGAACCACTCGTGGCGGTCTCCGGAGTGGTTGCTGGTGAGATCTCCGATCACCCGGATGCCGCGGGCGTGGCACTCCTCGATCAGGCGGATGTACGCGTCATCGCCGCCGAGCAGCGGATCGATCGAGTCGAAGCTCGCGGCGTCGTAGCGGTGGTTGGACCGGGCGGGGAACACCGGCGTCAAATACACGAGGTTCACCCCGAGCGACACCAGGTGGTCGAGGTGCTCGACGATGCCAGGCAGGTCGCCGCCGTAGAACTGCTGCGAGCGTCCGGGAAGCACGGGGTCGACGGGTTCGTTCCACGCGGCGGGGATCGCCCACTCCGGTGCCGGATGCTCATCGGCCTGAGCCGAGCGGGCGAACCGGTCCGGGAAGATCTGGTACATCACAGCCTCCCGCAGCCACGCGGGAGGCGCCGGGTGGGCGACGAGCGCGAAGTCCTCGGCATCCAGCGTCTCGAGTCGGTGGAGGCCGCTCTGGTTCAGCCACTCGACCCGGCCGTCCTCGTGAACCAGGACGAAGCGGTAGCCGTGTCGTCGGTTGCCGACGGTGACGGGCGCCTCCCACCAGTCCCAGCCGTCGCCGGAGCCGATGCGCACGGCATCCGTCCACACCGGCTCGTGATCGGGGTTGGAGCGCGTGCGCACGGCCGTCAGCGGGCCGTATCCGGCAGGGACGCGCAGCCGGACCGTGACGGTCTCTCCGAGCTGCGGTGCGTCGTTCGAGACGTACAGGGGCGAGCCGTCGTGATGAGGAAGCGGAAGCGACATGGGTGGGCCTTTCATGGGTGCGACGGTGCAACCCGTCGGAAGCGACGTGGTTGCACGGCCGGCTGCCATGACAGAGCCCTTGAGTTTTCAGTTCGAGAGGAATTCTCCCACGGGCGCGGCGCCCGCCGCCTGCTCTACTTCACGCTGCCGGCGGTGAGACCGCCGACGATGTACTTTTGCAGCGCGAGGAACAGTGCGACCGGCAGGATCGCGGCGAGCACCGCTCCGGCGGCGAACACGCTCCAGTTCTTCGAGAACTCGTCCGCCACGAATCGGTACAGACCGACCGCGAGGGTCTGCTTGTCGGGGTCGATGAGGATGACGCTCGCCAGCACGAACTCACTCGAGGTGCCGATGAAGCTGAGCAGGCCGACGACGGCGAGGATGGGCGCCACCAGGCGCAGGATGATCGTGAAGAAGATGCGGGCGTGACCGGCGCCGTCGATCTTCGCCGCCTCGTCGATGGATGCGGGGACGGTGTTGAAGAACCCGTACATGAGATAGGTGTTCGCGCCGAGTGCGCCACCCAGATAGACCATGATCAGGCCGATCTGCGTGTTCAGCCCGATGGCCGGGAAGATGTCGCTGATCGTCACCATGATCAGGAAGATGGCGACCATCGCCAGCATCTGCGGGAACATCTGCACGACGAGCAGCGAGGTGAGCGTGAAGCGTCGGCCCTTGAAGCGCATCCGCGAGAAGCTGTAGGCCGCCAGCGCTCCCAGCAGCACGGTCAGCACCGAAGTCGTCAGGCCGATGACCAGCGTGTTCATGAACCACGCACCGTACGGCTGCGACGGGTTCTGGAACAGCTGGATGTAGCTTCCGAAGTCCCAGCTGCTGAACAGCGAGTTGGCGGTGAGCAGGGTTCCGCCGGGATTCAGCGAGGCACTGAACACGTACAGCAGCGGGAACAGGGCGAACACGGTGGCGACGATGCCGACCAGGTGGCGCCAGCCCGTCTCGCGGAAGTACTTCCTGAACGGTCGGCGCGGTTCGGGGCTGTCGCCGCGCACGCCGGCTCCGGTGACGATCGCGCTCGTGCTCGTGGACGGCGGGGTGATCTGCGTGGTGCTCATGTCAGTTCAGATCCTCCAGGGCCTTGGTCCGCCGGAAGGCGATGACCGAGATGGTTGCGACGAGGATGAAGATGATGATCGAGAAGGCGCTGGCGAGTCCGTAGTCGGAGGTGGATCCGACGAACGCGACCTTGTACACCATGGTGATCAGGATGTCTGTGGCGCCGACGTTCACCCCGGCGGTGACATCTCGAGGACCGCCGCCGGTCAGCATGTAGATGAGGCTGAAGTTGTTGAAGTTGAACGCGAACGACGAGATCAGCAGCGGGGCGACCGCGACCAGGAGCAGCGGCAGCTTGATGGAGCGGAAGATCTGCCAGGCGCTCGCTCCGTCGACGCGTGCGGCCTCCTGCACGTCATCCGGGATCGACTGCAGCGCTCCCGTGCAGATCAGGAACATGTAGGGGAAGCCCAGCCACAGGTTGACGAGGATGATGCTGGCCTTCGCCAGCCACTCGTTCGTGAGCCACGGGATGTCGGCGCCGCCGAACACCACCACGTTCAGGAACCCGAACTCCTGGTTCATCATGCCGGCCCAGACGAGCGCGGACAGGAAACCGGGGAAGGCGTAGGGCAGGATCATCAGCACCCGGTAGTACTTCTTCGACTTCATGCGCGGGTCGTTGAACACGATCGCGAGGAAGAGGCCGAGCGCGAAGCACGTGAGCACCGACAGGATGGCGAAGGCGAAGGTCCACACGAGCACCTGCAGGAAAGGCCCGCGGATGGACTGCTCTGCGAATGCGCGCGCGAAGTTGTCGAAGCCGACGTTGATCTGCCATCCGGGCGTGAGCTCGGTGCCGTCATCCGCCGTGAATGCGCCTGTGCCGATGTCGCGATAGACGACCCCGCTGCTCGTGTCGGTCATCGTGCCGACGTTCTCGTCGTAGACGAGCCTGGAGGTGTAGACATAGGCCGACGAGCCGTCCGGCGTGCGCAGCACGCCGTCATTGGGGTCGTCGCTGAGCGGAACCGCCATGTCTGCGATCTGCTCCTGCTTCGCGACGATGTCGCCGAACTTCAGGGTGGTGTAGCCGGCGACGCCGACGGCCTCGCCGCCGTCCATCTCGGCTCCGGAGACCTCTTCGAGCGGGCGGTCCTGACCGCCGATGCTCACGTCGCCGTCGGGGTCTGTGACGAGGAACGACAGCTCGCCCAGCTGGTCGAGAACGGTGAGCCGGTAGGCCGGCGAATCGGGCACCCGCTCCTGCGCCGACAGCATGAGAGCGTTGACGGCGCTGTCCTTATCGGAGTTGTGGCCGGTGCCGTAGTTCGTGAATGCGACGTAGCCGGTGTAGAGGGCGGCGAAGACCTGGAAGATGAAGAGGAACACCAGGCCGGGCATCAGATACTTGCCCGGGAGGCGCCCGCGCCCCATGTACACCCAGACGGCGAGCAGCGCCGCCGCGACCACGACGACGGCGGGCACCCACAGGTCGGTGCGCAGGAGCACGAAGGCGGCGAAGACCGCGAGGGCGAGGATCAGTCCGAGCAGGACGATCTTCATGAGCACCAGCCCCCAGCCGCCGGCGGCGGCCTCGGCGATGCGGGCGGCGCGGCGCTGGCGCGCCGTCCGGGGAGCGACGACCCCGTGCTCGGGGTCCTGGGTGATCGTCATAATCCGTCCTCGTCGAGAATCGTCGATGCAGGGACGGGGACGGCATCCGTCGCGGGATGCCGTCCCCGTCGACTGATCACTTGCTGATGGCGCCCTGGATGTCGGCGGTCATCTTCTCCCAGAGAGCGGTCGGGTCGCCGCCCTTGTTGTTGATGAGGGCAGCCTCGGTGACGCCCCAGAACTGCCAGACCGAACCCATCTCGGGGATGCTCGGCATCGGCACGGCATTGGCGCCGACCTCGCCGAAGCCGGCGGTGATCGGGTCGTCCTTCACGGCGGACTCGAACGCGGCGGTCAGGGCGGGTGCGCGTCCTCCGACCTCGTAAAGCGCGGTCTGCACCTTCTCGGAGCCGACGTAGTTGAGCAGGAACTCGTTCGCGGCGAGCTTGTTCTTGCTCTCGGCGCTCAGGAAGAAGCCCTGCACGCCGGCGAACGGCTGCGCGTCCTCGCCACCGGCCGACGGGATCGGGTCGATCGCGATGTTCAGCCCCTTCTCGGTGGCTGCCGGAGCGTTCCACGGACCGGTGAGGAAGAACGGGGACTTGCCCGCGAGGAAGTTCTCCTTGGCCAGGTCACCGGTGATGTTGGTGTTGAACACCCCGGCCTTGCCTTGCTCGGCCAGCCATGAGGCGAACTTCTTGCCGCCGTCGTTGCCGACCTGCAGGTCTTCGGCGTTGTAGCTGCCGTCGGAGTTCTGTCCGAAGACGGGGGCGCCGAAGGAGGTCTGGAACGGGTACAGGTGGTACGGGTCGGACTGCTCAGGGTCGAGACCGACGAGGAAGGGGAACTCCGTGCCTGCCGCCTTGCCCTTCGCGATCATGTCGTCGAAGTCGGTGGGCGCCTCGGAGACCAGGTCGGTGTTGCGCATGAGGCCGATGTTCTCGATGGCGTACGGCACGCCGTAGAGCTGCCCGTCGTAGCTGAACGCGTCGCGGGCGATCTGCTGGAACTCCTCGGCGCGGTCGCCCAGTTCGACGGGGGCGACGACGCCGTTGCTGACGAGGATGCCGAGCCAGTCGTGGGCGCCGACGACGACGTCCGGACCCTTGCCCGTGGGCGCCTGCTGCACCAACTGGTCGCGGATCTCGCCGAACTCCTTCTGCACGAACGCCACCTTCACGCCCGTGTCATCGGTGAACTCCGCCGCCGCCTCCTTCATGACGTCCGCGCGGTCGGCGTCGACCCACACGGTGATCTGGCCCGACAGCTCGGCGCTGTCACCGGAGTTGTCGTCGCCGGCGGGAGTGGATGATGAGCAGCCGGCCAGGGCCAGTGCGGAAGTTGCGGCGAGTGCGCCGAACGCGAGGATGCTCCTCTTTGTCACCTTCATTGGTGCGTGCCTCTCTGGATGCGGGTGGCCTGCGGAAACTGCAAGCGCTTACAGTATGCATCCCTCCCAGGACGGTGCGCAATGGGCGAGATCACCGAGACCAACATGTGATCCACACCCATTCCCTAGCGCTGCCATGGAAACGCTTTCAAGCTCGCCCTCTATTGCACGTCTGCCGCACATCGTCAAGGCACAAGACGATCGGGCGCACGACACCTAGCGTGAGCAGGGTCACGGCGTCCCGAGCCGTGCCGGATTGCGGAGTTGCGATGGACACGATCGACGACGAGGCCACTGCTCCCCTCCTCGACGGCCGATACCGACTCGACGGCTGCGTGGGCAGGGGCGGAACCTCGATGGTGTACCGCGCCAACGACACCCTGCTGCGCCGCACGGTCGCGATCAAGCTGCTGCGCGCCGACGACGAGATGCCCCTGGAGTCCGAGCGGGTGCACAGTGAGACCGCGCTGCTGGCATCCCTCTCCCATCCTTCCCTCGTCGCCCTTTACGACGCGAGCCTCGACCTGCCCCACCCTCGCTACCTGGTGATGGAGTTCATCGACGGGCCGACGCTCGCCACCCGTCTCCTGCAGGGCCCCCTCAGTCGGCGCGAGACGGCCGCGATCGGTCGCGACCTCGCGGACGCGCTGCGGGTCGTGCACCGGCGCGGCATCGTGCACCGGGATGTCAAACCGTCGAACGTGCTGCTGGCGCGCTCCGACGCGAACGACGGCTGGACGGCGAAGCTCACCGACTTCGGCATCGCCTTCCACCCCGACGAGGCGCGACGCACCTCACCGGGGATCGCCATCGGCACGGCCGCGTACATGGCACCCGAGCAGGTGCGGGCCGATCCGATCACCCCTGCCGCCGACATCTACTCCCTCGGCCTGGTGCTGCTCGAATCGCTCACGGGTGAGCCGGCCTTCCCGCGCACCCGCGACGTGCAGACCGCGCTCGCGCGTCTGGTCAGCGAGCCGAGCATCCCGGATGAACTCGGCGTCGAGTGGGTGCGGCTGCTGCGTCGGATGACCCACAGCGAGCCAGACCAGCGCCCGACAGCCGCCGAGGTGGTGCACGAGGTGTCGATCATGTCGACGGATGCCCGTGATGACACCGCCGGAGTGACGACCGACCCCACTGCGGTGACGAAGGCGCTGCCGGCGGTCGCCATCGCGACCCCGGTGGCGCCGAAGATCGCGTCGGCGACCACGCCCGATGTGCAGGAGCGTCGCCCGATGCGCCGTCGGACGATGGGACTGTTCGCCGCTTCTGCCGCCGCGGCCGCCGTGCTCGTCGGCGGATGGATGGCCTGGCCGGCCGGCTCCGACCCGACGCCGACCGTCACCCCCGCGCAGGTCGCGGAGACGCCAGCCGCTCCGGATGCCGAGCAGCCGGTCACCACGCCGATCGCCGAGACACCGGTCGAGCCCGTCGAGCCGGCTCAACCGGCTCAACCGGCTCAGACCGAGGTGAAGACCGCGGGCAGCACGGTGGCGGAGAACGCGAGCGGGAATCCGAACGCGGGCCCGGGGAACAACTCGGGAAGCTCGCCGCAGACGAACTCCGGCAAGGCCGCGGGCAAGAGCGACTCCTCGCAGGGCAAAGGAAAAGGCAAGTGATGCGGAGCCCCCGGCTGTGGGGGGCAACGCTCTATGGTGGTAGTCATGGCTGACTCTTCGTTCGACATCGTCTCCAAGGTTGATCACCAGGAGGCCGACAACGCTCTCAACCAGGCACGCAAGGAGATCGAGCAGCGCTACGACTTCAAGGGCACCGGCGCCTCGATCTCGTGGAGCGGCGAGCAGATCGTGATCGTCGCGAACTCCGAGGAGCGCGTGAACGCCGTGCTCGACGTGTTCCAGTCGAAGCTGATCAAGCGCGGCATCTCTCTGAAGAGCCTCGAGTCGGGTGAGCCGGTCGCGAGCGGCAAGGAGTACCGCCTCACGTCGAGCCTGAAGGACGGCATCTCGAGTGAGAACGCGAAGAAGATCGGCAAGATCATCCGCGACGAGGGCCCCAAGGGCGTGAAGAGCCAGATCCAGGGCGACGAGCTGCGCGTGCAGTCGAAGAGCCGCGACGACCTGCAGGCTGTGATCGCCCTGCTCAAGAGCAGCGACCTCGACATCGACCTGCAGTTCATCAACTACCGCTGACACGCTCCTGTCTCAGCCGAGAGCCGCGCTCACCGGGTGAGCGCGGCTCTTGTGCTCCCTCCCCCTGACGAGCGCCGTGCGCGTCGCCTGACGGTCGCGCCGCGACGGCGCGGACAGCGCCGCCGGAGCCATGTCGGACCCGCTGAGTAGAATGCCGGTGTATGGGTTGTATGGGGCAGCCCGGGGACGCCGTGAGGCGTATTGGGGAGAGATACATGATCGACGTCGAACGACCGCCGAGGGTCGATATCGCGGCAAGGAAGCAGCTTCTCGCCGAGGGCCTGTTCCATCTGATCGGTGAGCGCATCGTGAGCGGCGAGCTCGCCCCGGGGGCGCGGATCCGCGACAGCGAGCTGGCCGCCGAGCTGTCGGTGTCGCGCACGCCCGTGCGCGAGGCGCTGCAACGACTCGAGCGCATCGGTCTCGTCATGATGTATCCGAGCAGATACACCGAGGTGTCGTCGGTCACGCCAGATCAGGTCGAGACGGCGCACATCTTCGCCGGTCTGCAGGCGAGTCTCATCGTGCGCCTCGCCTGCCCGCGTCTCAAGCCCGGCGAGGTGAAGACGGTCGGCCGGCTCATCCGCGCCGTGGCCGCCGACGTGTCGGATCCGGTCTCGACCTCGAGCGCACGGCGCGCCGTGATCGAGTACCTGGCCGCCCGCACGGGCAACGCCCTGCAGCAGGCGGTGATCGACGAGGCCAGCCTCGCCCTCGCACGTGCGCTGAAGACGCACGAGGTGCCGGTCGAACGACGCCCGTCGGTGATCAGCGCGTGCGCAGAGCTGGAAGACGCGCTGCAACGGGGCGACGCGGATGCCGCCGAGCAGGCGTGTCGGCGGATGTACTGGCTCGTCTGAGCGCGGCGTCGGCGTGCGCCCACCCGCGCACCCAGCGGTCGAGGCGCGCGTACGCGTCGGCGCGCGCGTCTGGGCGTGAGAGGAAGACGTCGTGCAGTGCGCCATCGATCCGCTCGACGGTCACCGAGCGACCGAGCTTGAGCGCGGCTCGGGCGATGTCGTCGACCACGAGCACGCTGTCCGCCGACGTCAGCTCATCGGACCATCGGGTGGGCAGCGCCGACCGCGCCGAGAGGAGCACGCAGATCGGCGCCTCGATGTTCAGGCCCCGTGACACGGCGGCGTGCCCGGCGAGCACCGCCCGCAGCCAGGCGGCGTGCACGGTCATCGCCTGCTCCGGCCGCCACAGCGGATTCACCTCGACCGGATCGTCCGGATCCGCCACTTCGCGCTGCGCCCTCGTGTAGAAGCCGAGGTCGACCTGAGGCGCCGCCTCCATCGGACGCAGCCGGGCCTGCAGCTCGACCACCGGGGTGATCGCCGCGCGAGCAGCGCCGAGCTGGAACTCCAGCCACGGCGCATTGAGCACGACGGCGTCGACCTGACCCGGATGACGCGATGCCCACAGGCTGAGGATGAGCCCTCCTGTGGAGTGACCGAGCAGCACGAGACGCCGGCCAGCGGCATCCCCCCTCGCCTCGAGCGCCGCCGCGATGTCGGCGTCGTACTCGTCGAGATCCGTCACGTATCCCGGTGTCTGCCCGGGGCGCAGGCTGCGACCGTACTTGCGCAGGTCGAGAGCGAAGAACCGGGCACCGCGATCGTTCCAGGACCGCGCGAGCCGCTTCTGGAAGAAGTAGTCCGACCACCCGTGCACGTAGAGCACGTCGACGTCGGCCAGCGGGCGGCGGTCACCACCCGGCCGCCACCACGGGACGGGACGGGGCAGAGCGCGCACGACGGTCGCGACGATCTCCCCCTCGACGTCCTCTCCCAGCGGGAGGGTGAGCTGCTGGAAGCCCTCACCGAGCACATCGGGAACCCAGTCGGCCATGCCTTCAACCTACCGGGCGCGGAGATCTCACTCCCCGCGCGAGACGCGCACCATCTCGTCGCGCGGCACGAGCTTCACCCGTGCACGCTCGTGCGGCGCGCCGAGCTCGATCTCGTGCGCGTCGAGACGGTGCCAGCCCTCGAGGTCGGTCCATGCCACGCCGCGCTCGGCGAGCAGTGCCGGGATCGCCTCGTCGGACGGATCCTCGGGCTGCCACCACGAGCCCTGGTCGTTGATCAGATGCCGCACCGTCTCCATGGCATCCGACTTGGTGTGGCCGATCAGGCCGACCGGACCGCGCTTGATCCAGCCTGTCGCGTAGATGCCGGGCACGCGCTGGTTCGACTTCGTCTCGAGCACCTGTCCCTCGCGGTTGGGGATCACGCCGTGCTTCTTGTCGAACGGCACTCCGGGCAGCGGCGAGCCGAAGTACCCGATCGCGCGGTAGAGCGCCTGCATCGGCACCTCGCGCATCTCGCCGGTGCCGACCGCACCGCCGGCGCCGTCGGACGTCGTGCGCTCGTAGACGAGCGCCGCGACGCGGCCGTTCTCGTCCTTCCTGACCTCGACCGGGCGAGCCCAGAAGTGCAGGTGCAGGCGACGGGATGCCGTGCCACCCGCGTTGTTCACCGAGTCGAGCTTGCGCCACGACTGCATGATGCGATCCATCACCATGACCTGCTTGTTGCTGGTGACGGCCTGGCGTGACGCCTCGTCGTAGTCGAAGTCCTCGTCGTACACGACCATGTCGACATCGCGCAGCTCCCCCAGCTCGCGCAGCTCGAGCGGCGTGAACTTCACCTGGGCCGGGCCGCGGCGACCGAACACGTGCACGTCCGTGATGCGGCTGGCCTTCAGACCCTGGTAGACGTTGTCGGGCACCTCGGTGACGAGCAGATCGTCAGCGTGCTTGGCGAGCATGCGCGCGACGTCGAGCGCGACGTTGCCGTTGCCGATGACGCCGACCGACTCGGCATCCAGACTCCACTCGCGGGGCACATCCGGATGCCCGTCGAACCAGCTCACGTACTCGGCCGCGCCGAACGAGTGGTCGGCGTCGATGCCCGGGATGTCGAGCGACGAATCGCGCACGGCGCCGGTGGCGAAGATCACCGCGTTGTAGTGGCGCTTGAGGTCGTCGATGGTGATGTCGGTACCGAAGCGCACGTTGCCGAACAGGCGGATGTCACCGCGGTCGAGCACGTCGCGCAGCGCCGTGATGATGCCCTTGATGCGCGGGTGATCGGGGGCGACGCCGTAGCGGACCAGACCGTAGGGCGCGGGCAGCTGCTCGAACAGGTCGATGGAGACATCGAACTTGCGCTCGGCCTTGAGCAGGAGGTCGGCGGCGTAGATGCCTGCCGGTCCCGCCCCGACGATGGCCAGCTTGAGCTTCGTCATGGGGTTCCTTCCGTCAGCTGCTGCGATCAGCGAGAGTCTCCGCGAACCGGGTCAGCGCGTCGCGCACGGTGCCCTTGGGCAGTGGCGCGAGCGCGGCGACGGCGTCGGCCGTCCAGGTGCGGGCGAGAGTCAGAGTCTGTGCAGTGGCATCGTTGTCACGCAGCTCGGCGAGCGGTCCGTCGAGCACCGACGAGTCTGCACCCTCGGCGATGCGGGCGACGCCCTCATCGATACGGCGGGCGAGGTCGACGTCGTCGGGTGCGGTGCTCGTCTTGAGCAGCAGCGACGGCATGGTCGGCACACCGGCGCGCAGGTCGGTGCCCGGCACCTTGCCGGTCTCCTCTGCGTCGGCCGAGAGGTCGAGCACGTCGTCGAGCAGCTGGAAGGCGACACCCACCTTCTCGCCGTAGACGCGCAGCGGCTCTTCGAACTCGGCCGGGGCGTTCGAGAAGATCGCACCGCCCTGTGTCGCCGCGGCGATCAGCGAGCCGGTCTTGTCGGCCAGAACCTGGATGTAGAAGTCGATCGGGTCATCACCGGGCTGCGCGCCGACGGTCTCGCGAAGCTGGCCGAGCACGAGCCGCTCGAACGTGTCGGCCTGCAGGCGCATCGCGCGATCGCCGTACCGCGACATGATCTGACTCGCCCGCGAGAACAGGATGTCGCCGGTGAGGATGGCGACGTTGTTGCCCCAGACCGCGTGCGCTGCGGGGACGCCTCGGCGGGTGTCGGCGCCGTCCATCACGTCGTCGTGGTACAGCGAGCCGAGGTGGGTGAGCTCGAGCGCCTTGGCGACGTCGATGACCGCGGCGGTGCCGCCGTCGCCGAGCTGGGCGGTGAGCAGGGTGAGCACCGGCCGGATGCGCTTGCCGCCGGCCTCGTAGAGGTAGCGGGCCGCGGCATCCGCGATGGAATCAGCCACCTTGACCTCTTCGGCGATGCCCGCCTCGACCAGGTCGAGACCGGCCTCGATGCGCGAGGCGACCCGCCGCGCACCGGGGCCGAGGAAGATGCGGTCGCTGAAGCCGAGTCGGCTCGCCAGTCGCGTGCCCGGGGTCGCGGGGCCTGAAGTCACGTAGTCAACCCTACCTTCGCCACAGAGGACGACGGCACGACGGGCGCCCAGAAGCCGCTCACGCGAGCGCGTCGACGAGCGGCCGGAATTTCACGCGCGTCTCCAGCAGCTCCGACTCCGGCTCGCTGCCCGCGACGATGCCCGCACCGGCGTACGCCGTGACGCGCCTCGCGCCGGATGCGGCGCCGGGCACGTCACCGAACTGCGCGCAGCGCAGCGCGATCGCCCACTCGCCGTCCCCGGCTGCGTCGATCCAGCCCACCGGCCCGGCGTAGCGCCCCCTGTCGAAGGGCTCGATGCGCCGGATCGCGGCGATCGCGGCATCCGTCGGCGTACCCGCGACAGCGGCGGTGGGATGCATCGCCCCGACCAGATCGAGCGATGAGGCGCCGTCGCTGAGTCGCCCCGCGACGTCGGTCGCGAGGTGGAAGAGATTGGGCAGCTCGAGCACGAACGGCTCGGTGTCGGCGTCGAGCGCACTGGTGTGCGGGCCGAGCGCGGCGAGAACGCTGTGTACGGCGTACCGGTGCTCGTCGAGGTCCTTCCCGCTCGCGGCGAGCGCGGCGGACGCCGCGTGGTCCTCGGACGGGTCGGCCCCGCGGCCTGCCGTGCCGGCCAGCACGCGCGCGGTGACCACCCGCTCGTGTGCGGTGACGAGGGTCTCGGGGCTCGCGCCGATGAGGCCGTCGACGGCGAATGTCCACGTGTCGGGGTACCCGATCGCCAGCGCACGCACGAGGCGGCGCAGGTCGGCGTCGCCGGGGACGGTGCCCGTCAGGTCGCGTGCGAGCACGACCTTGCTGTACGCGCCGGCGGCGATCTCGTCGAGCGCGCCGCGCACGGCATCCTGATACCCCTGCGGGGCCTGGGCGCCGGGTCCCACGCGACCGGCCCAGTGCGGACCGAGGACGGCCGGGGCGGGGAGCGAGGCGAAGCCGGCATCGGACGCGGGACGGATGCGGGTGATCCAGCTGCGTCCGTCACGCAGCCCGATCACCGTCTGCGGCACGAGCAGCACGCTGTCGGACGAGGAGTCCTCATCGAAGGCCAGCGCGCCGAAGCCGACCAGCCCGGTGCCCGGCAGGCGCACCTCGTCGTCGATGTCGGCCAGCGCGGTGATCTCGCGCCAGGCGTCGGCGATGACCTCGCTGCGCTTGCGGCCGCTGCCCGCGGGAGCGCGGACGACCGCGGCGATCCCGTCGCCGGCGGCCACGATGCCCTCGCCACGGCGCAGCCAGACGAGAGGCCGGACGGCGGAGGTGTGCGCCAGCAGATCCCCGACGGGTGGGATCTCGCGGGTCTCGGCGACCAGGCGGATGCTGCTCACCCGTACAGCCTATCCGCGCGGCGGGGGCGCGGGATCGGCGCGGCGGGCGTCACATTCCCCGTTTCGTCACGGGATGCGGGGGGTCAGCGGTCGAGGCCGAGGGCGATGAGGCGGTCGAGCCACGGGTCGGCGGTGGCGTCGTCGAAGGGAGCCAGCTGCGCGCGCACCTGCCGCTCCAGTTCGAGGGCGCGACCCTCGAGGTGGTCGATGACCTCGGCCGGGTATCCGTAGCGGATGCTGTGCTCGGCCCACTCGTCGCGGTCGTCGACGTAGGTGCCCCGCTCGTTCAGGCGCCGCACGACGTCGAGATCCATATCGATCGCGGTCGACACCCGCGGGTCGTCTGTCCAGCGCAGGTCCCACGCGAGGTCGATGTAGGCGCGCAGGCCGCGCGGGTGCCCGCGGTGCACGGTGAGCGCGAAGTCGGTGTGGTCGCGCGGCACGAGCGTGACGTTGGGCGACTCGGCGACGAAGTCGGCACCGGGCCGGTGGCTGCGCCAGCCGACCGGCTGGCCGACCCAGTCGCCCCACCCGTCGGCCCCCAGGTAGACGACGTGGTTGTTCCAGTGCGGCGACCCGTCCCACTTGCGCCAGGTCATGGCCATCGGCGTGCCGGGTGCGGGGCGGTTCGCGATCACGCGGCGAGTCTATGGGCGAGTGCGCGCTTTAGGATCGAAGCATGCAGCCGAACCGCGCCGATCTCGGCAAGAACCCCTCCCGTGTCAGCGGCATGTTCGACCAGGTCGCGAAGGGGTACGACCGCACGAACACGGTCATGACCCTCGGCAACGACGCCCTGTGGCGGGCGGCGACGACGCGTGCGGTCGCGCCGAGGCGTGGGGAACGGATCCTCGATCTGGCCGCCGGCACGGCATCCTCCTCCGCGTCCCTCGCCGCCGGCGGAGCGCAGGTCGTCGCCGCCGACTTCTCCCCGGGGATGCTGGCCGAGGGCCGCCGCAGGCACGGGCACCTGCACAACATCACCTTCATCGAGGCGGATGCCACGGACCTGCCCTTCGGCGACGAGGAGTTCGACGCGGTCACCATGTCGTACGGCCTGCGCAACGTGCAGGAGCCGAAGAAGGCGCTGCGCGAGCTGCTGCGCGTCACGAAACCCGGCGGCCGCATGGTGATCAACGAGTTCTCGACCCCTCCCGGGCGCTTCTTCCGCGGGTTCTACCGCTTCTACAACGCGCAGGTCCTGCCGCGCATCGCACGTCTGGCCGGCACCAACGGCGACGCCTACGACTACCTGAACGAGTCGATCCGCGACTGGCCCGACCAGCGCACCCTGGCGGGATGGATCCGCGAGGCGGGCTGGACGGATGTCGAGTACCGCAACCTGTCGTTCGGCATCGTCGCCCTGCACCGCGCCCGCAAGCCCCAGGCCTGAGCCTCCGGCTCAGCTGGCGGCGAGTCGCTTCTTCTCCGCCTCGACGTCGTAGTCGGCGGGCGGCCACTGCGGGTCGATGTCCTCCAGTGCGTCGATGAGCAGCTCCTGCACCGCGAGGCGCGCGTACCACTTGCGGTCCGCGGGCACGACGTACCACGGCGCCTCCGGTGTCGAGGTGCGGTCGAACACGGTCTGATAGGCGTCCATGTAGTCGTCCCAGAGCATCCGCTCGTCGACGTCTCCGGGGTTGTACTTCCAGTGCTTGTCGTGGCGTTCCAGCCGCTCCATCAGCCGCTCCTTCTGCTCGTCGCGCGAGATGTGCAGCATGACCTTGACGATGCGGGTTCCGGATGCCGCGACGCGGCGTTCGAAATCGATGATCGCGGCGTACCGGCGCTCGATCTCGGACTCGTCGGCCAGAGCGCGCACGCGACCGATCAGCACGTCCTCGTAGTGCGAGCGGTCGAAGACGCCGATCATCCCCGGCCGCGGCAGCCGCTTCTCGACGCGCCACAGGAAGTCGTGCGCGAGCTCCTGCTCGGTGGGCGCCTTGAACGCCGCGAAGTCGACGCCCTGTGGATCGACTCCGCCGACGACGTGACGCACGATCCCGCCCTTGCCGGCGGTGTCCATCGCCTGCAGCACGAGAAGCACCGCGTCGTGCCCGTCGCCCACGCGGCTGGCTGCGAACAGGCGCTCCTGCAGCTCGTCGAGTCGCTGCTCGCGTTCCTCGAGCAGCGCGGTGCCGCTGCTCTTGTCACCGTCGAAGCCGGGGTGCGCGTCGGCGTCGACGTCGGCGAGCGAGAATCCCTCTCGCACTCTGAGCAGCTCTGCCGGTTCGGTCGTCCACGTGTGCGTCGCCATGCAGACATCATGCCCCTGGAACGGTAATGTCGGCGCCCTGGTTCACAATCGGATGCATGGACACCGTTCTCGTCGTCGTCATCGCGGTGATCGCCGCCGCCCTCGCCGGAGCGCTCGGATTCGCGGTCGGCGCTCAGCGCGGCCGGTCGGCCGATGCCGACCAGCGTGCCGAGGCCGCTGCGGCGGTGCTGCGCGTCGCCGCCCTCGAGCGGGAGGCCGAGGCGCTGCGCGCCGAGACCGCCGCCCGGGTGCAGGACGAGCGGGCTCTGGCCGACCGTCGCGTCGCGGAGGGCAGGCAGCTGGCTGAGACCGCGCTGGCGGATGCCCGACGCGAGGCGCAGGAGCGGCTCGCGCACGAGCGTGCCGAGCACGCCCGCCGCCTGGCCGAGGTGCGCGACGAAGCCGACGCGGACGTGCTCGCGGAGCGTCGACGCGCGGCGGAACGCCTTGACGAGCTGAAAGCCGATCAGAAGCGCCTCGCCGACGAGTTCGACGCGCTCAGTCGCAGGGCGCTGGAGGCCAACACGAAGGCGTTCCTGCAGCAGGCCGAGGAGCGGCTCAAGCGCAGCCAGAGCGAAGGTGCCGCCGAGCTGCAGAAGCGACAGGATGCCGTGCAGCAGCTCATCGAGCCGATCCAGAAGACGCTCGACACCGTGAAGTCGGAGATGACGACCGCCGAGAAGACACGGCTGGAGGCGCACGCCGCGCTCGCCGAGCAGCTGCAGATGATGCGCCAGTCGTCGGAGACGCTCGGCTCCGAGACCCGCAATCTCGTCAACGCGCTGCGCGCGCCGCAGGTGCGAGGCCGCTGGGGCGAGCTGCAGCTGCGACGCGTGGTCGAGGCCTCGGGCATGGTGAACCACGTCGACTTCGACGAGCAGCTGCACCATTCGACCGACGACGGTGCCCTGCGCCCCGACCTCGTGGTGCACCTTGCCGGCGACAAGCGCGTCGTCGTCGACTCGAAGGTCGCGTTCAGCGGGTATCTCGAGGCGATGGAGGCCACCGACGACACCGTCCGCACACAGCGCCTGCAGGCCCACGCGCGTCATCTGCGCAAACACATCGACGACCTGAGCACCAAGCAGTACTGGGATGTCGTGGCCGGGTCTCCCGAGTTCGTCGTGATGTTCGTGCCCGCCGAGCCGTTCCTGGCTGCCGCCCTCGATCAGGACGCCACGCTCTACGAGTACGCCTTCGAGCGGAACGTCGTGATCGCGACGCCGTCGACGCTCATCGCCCTGCTGCGCACCGTGGGGCACGCGTGGCGGCAGGACCAGCTGGCCCAGGAGGCGCAGCAGATCTTCACGGTGGGCAAAGAGCTGCACAAGCGGCTCGGCACCCTCGGTCAGCATCTGGCGAAGCTGGGCCGCAGTCTCAACTCGACAGTCGACGCGTACAACCGGTTCGCCGGGTCCCTCGACCGCAACGTCGTCACGCAGGCCCGCCGCTTCAGCGCCCTGCAGGGGCTCGACGACGTGCTCACCGAGACGCAGCCGGTGGAGGCCCAGGCGGTCGCTCCGCAGAAGAGCGACCTGTACGAGATCGAGGCGGCCGGCGCAGACGCTTCCGACGAGCGCTTCGCGAGCGCCGACCTGGGCGAGATCGCGCAGCGCCTGGACTGACCAGGCACTGGCCGGCGTGGTCCGCGCCGCAGCCGTCGGGCTCAGCGTTCGAGCGGCACCTCGATGATCTGCGGTCCTGTGATGGCGGAGGTCAGCGTCTGATCGAGCGCGGAGCGCGTCGTCACCCGCTCGTACTGCCACCCGTAGGCGGCCGCGAGCTCGGCCAGCTGCACCCGGTGCGGCGTGTAGAACACGCGATCGAGGTCGTCCTGCGCTGCGGATGC
This sequence comes from Microbacterium sp. NPDC077391, assembly GCF_040686955.1. Lineage (NCBI taxonomy): Bacteria > Bacillati > Actinomycetota > Actinomycetes > Micrococcales > Microbacteriaceae > Microbacterium > Microbacterium sp. NPDC077391. Next base: position 99,589 of record NZ_JBFBMI010000004.1, on the reverse strand, counting down.
GGCGACCTCGAGCCCGTCGAAGATCGTGCCGCCCCCGTCGTTGCCGACGATCACCTGGATGCGCGGCGCCGGCTCGTCGCCCGGAAGCAGCAGCGCGCCGACATCGTGCAGGAAGGCGAGGTCGCCGAGCAGCACCCGGGTCACGCCCGGTGCCCCATCGGCCTGGCTGGCCAGGGCGATGCCGATGCTCGTCGCGACCGTGCCGTCGATGCCCGCCAGCCCCCGGTTCGCGTGCACCGGAACCTTCTTGCCGCCGAGCACCTGATCCGCCACGCGCACGAGACGCGACGACCCGAACACGAGCCGATCGTGCGGCCAGGTGGCGCGCCAGACGGCATCCACCAGGATCTGCCGGTCGACGCGCTTGCGCACCGCATCGAGCTCGGCGCGCACCGCGTCGAGGCGTTCGGCGCTGTGGTCGGAGTACAGGCCCTTCTGATCGGGTGCCGGGGCGCTCAGATCGACCACCCGTGCCTGCGAGGCCGTCATCCACTCCCCCAGCCAGGCGCGATCCGCGACGCCTGGCTCGACGGCCAGCGCCGACGCGGCGCGGGTGCGCCCGTTCAGGTTCAGCGCTTCGCCGCCTCGACGCACGGCGACCACCTCGACGTCGGGTCGCGCGAGCAGCGCGGCGACCTCGCGGCTGAGGGTGGGATGCCCGAACACCACGACCCGCTGGATGCGGCCCCCGAGCGTCTCGTCTCGCAGCAGCTCTCGATACCCGTGCACGAGCAGGCGGCCGAAGCGCGACCCGCTGACGATCTCCGCGATGAGGGGCCAGCCTCCCGCGTGCGACAGCTCCTCGGCATCCGGCCCGGCGTCCGCCCCCGCGACGACCACCGTTCGGGGCCCGCGCGACAGCAGCACCGGCTCGACAGCGCCCGGGGTCGGCATCTCACCGGGTGTCGCCGCGACGTCGGCGGCCGCGGAGAGCGGCTCGCGACTGGGCAGGTTCAGGTGCACGGGGCCGTGGACTCCTGCCAGGCCGTCACCCTCGAGACCGAGCGCGGCGCGCACGGCTCGCTCGCCGAGCCCGGACCATGCCGTCGGCGAGGGCAGAGCGGCTCTCCCTCCGCGGGCGTGTCCGGGCACGGCGGCATCGATGTGCAGGCGCACGAACGGGCCGAAGATCCCCGGCTGGATGGTCGCCTGGTTCGCGCCGACGCCCCGCAGCTCGGGCGGGCGGTCGGCGGTCAGCAGCAGCAGAGGCACCCCGGAGTGGAAGGCCTCCATGGTCGCCGGCAGCAGATTGCCCGCTGCCGTGCCCGACGTGCAGACCACGGCCGCCGGAGCACCTGTCTCGCGCGCCAGCCCGAGGGCCGTGAATCCGGCCGCCCGCTCGTCGATGCGCACATGCACGCGCAGTGCCCCGCTCCGGGCGAGCGCGGTCGCCGCGAGGGCGAGGGCCTGGGAGCGCGAGCCGGGCGAGAGCACCAGGTCGCGCACACCGTGCGCGATGAGCTCGGCGATCAGATCAGCCGCCGCGTCGCTCGCCGGCGAGGCCGTCACGAGCGCGGGTCCGTGCCGTCGGTCTCATCGTCGAGGCGCGCGAGCTCCTCTTCCAGCTGACGGATGCGGGCATCCTGCTCGGCCGTGCTCATGTGCTGCAGAGCCACCGGATCGTCGTCGGGGCCCATCACGAAATCGCTGACCCGTTCTCCGCGACGACGCCGCCCGATCCAGAACCAGAGGATGCCGCCGATGACCGGCAGCAGCACGACGATCAGGATCCAGGTGCCCTTCGACACTCCGCGATGCCGGTCGGCGGGCTGCGCCGCCACGTCGACGATGCTGAACACCCAGAAGATGACAGCCAGAAAACCGCCGACGATCAGGAGACGAGCCATACTCCCAGTGTAGATCTCCCAGAGCGCGCGGGTTCGGCCGGTCGCCGTACAGCGGGTGCCTAGACCCCGCTCGTAGACTGACGGCGTGAAGTTGCCACCCCTCCTCGTGTACACCGTGCTGCGGCTGCTCGCGTTCATCGTGCCGCTGGGGATCCTGTGGCTGTTCCCCGTCTTCCGCGAGTACTGGTGGCTCGCGGCGCTGTTCGCGGCGCTGATCGGCATGAGCATCTCGCTGCTGTTCCTGCGGGCGCCGCTGTCGCGGGCATCCCGAGAGATCTACGCCAAGCGCAACCGCGATCAGGACCGGAGTCAGAGCGACGAAGACGCGGAGGACTCGGCCTCCGGCGCCTGACGTGGGCGAGGACCTGGCGGATGCCGGATCACCGGCCGTGCCGTCCGTCCGGCGTCAGCCGACCAGTGCCCAGTAGACGACCCCCGCGTAGGCGAGCGCCGTGAGCGATGTGAGTCCGAGCGCGGCGACGAGTTCGCGCGGGTCGCGGTGGAACCAGACGATCACGATCGCCACCAGCCCGGATAGCAGCGCGAGCATCGCCAGCCAGGCGATCGGATAGAGCAGCGCGATCCACGCGGCCAGCACGAACGGGATCAGCACGAACAGGGTGAACAGCACCTGCGTGGCGCGCCTGCCGATCAGCACCGACAGGGTGCGCTTGCCGACAGCTCGATCCTGATCGATGTCGCGCAGGTTGTTGGCGAGCAGCACGGCGCACGCGAACAGTCCGGCGGCGACCGCGACGACCCAGGCGACGGTCGGCAGGTACTGCACCTGCACCCACGTCGTGCCGAGCGTTGCGACCAGCCCGAAGAACACGAAGACGAACAGTTCACCCATCGCGTTGTAGCCGTAGGGGCGCTTGCCCCCGGTGTAGAACCAGGCGGCGACGATGCAGAGCGCGCCGACCGCGAGCATCCACCACTGCTGGGATCGGACGATCACGGCAAGCCCCGCCACGGCGGCGAGCGCGAAGAAGACGAGGGCGACCAGCAGCACCCGTTTGGCCGGGACGCGACCCGAGGCGGTCAGGCGGGCGGGGCCGATGCGCTCCGCGTCGGTACCGCGGATGCCGTCGCTGTAGTCGTTCGCGAAGTTGACGCCGATCTGCAGCAGCACGGCGACGGCGAGGCAGGCGAGCGCGATGGCCCAGTGGAAGAGGTGGTCGACGGTCTGCGCCGCACCCGTGCCGAGCACCACCGGGGCGATCGCGAGCGGCAGGGTGCGCAGGCGCGCGGCGCCGATCCAGTCCCGAGCGGTCACCGGCTCGAGGGCGAGCACGGGACGCTTCGCCGGGTTGCCGGTGCTGCGACGCCGCTGCGGAGCGCGCTTCTTGGTCTTCTTGGAGGAACCTGCCACGGCAGAGATCCTACTGTTCGCGTCTCTGCGCGCTGCCGCCTCGCTCAGGCGGTGGTGACGATCGGCCGGCGCTCGTAGAAGGTCTGCAGCACGACGGTCGTCCGGGTGCGGACGTTCGCCGCGCTCCTGATGTCACGCACGAGCTGCTCGAGGGCACGCGGTGACGCGACGCGCACGAAGAGCATGTAGGCGGCGTCGCCCGCGATCGAATGGCACGCCTCGATCGCACTGAGATGCTCGAGCAGCTCGGGGGCGTTGTCGGGCTGGGCCGGGTCGAGGGGCGTGATCTCGATGAACGCCGACAGGGGCGCCCCCACCTGCTCGGGATCGAGCACCGCCTGATAGCCGACGATCACTCCGCGCGACTCGAGTCGCTTCAGCCTCGACTGCACGGCGGAGGTGGACAGGCCGACGGTCGCGGAGAGCTGCGCGAGCGTGGCTCGCCCGTCGCGGGATATGGCGGCGAGGAGCGCATGATCGACAGAGTCATCCATAGGTGGAATAATAGAGGTGAAACATGTCTATCGCCGGAAATTTTCCGGCCTGTCTCGGATCGGAGGCTTCGATGTCCATCATCACCAGCGCCATGTCCAGCATCATCGGCGAGCCCGAGGTCGTCGAGGACGCCTCCACCGCAGAGCACAGCGCAGCATGGAATCTGCTCAAGGACGCCGCGATCGCGGTGCGCCCACTGCAGATCAAGGACGGCTCGATCCCGAACGTCGACGACCACGAGGCCGCAGCCGGTCACGTCGCTGCGATCGTCGCGGGCATCCGGGCTCTCGCCCCCGCCTTCCCGCACGACGCGGCCTACCTCGACGCCCTGGTCGTCGACTTCGAGCGCTGGGCCGACGACGGCTTCGGCGTGCCCGACTTCCTCGACTCGCTGATGGCGTTCCAGCCCCAGCAGCACCGCGTCGACGGCATCCGTCACCTCGTCGTCTTCCCGATGTACACACAGAACGGCTCGAGCGACCGTCTGGTCGAGGCGCTGATCGTCGAGACCATCTGGCCCGAGTTCATCGCCGAGCTCGAGGCCGGCGATTACGGCAACAAGCTGTTCGTCTCGCTGCGCCTGATCGACTTCACCCCCGGCTACGACACCAACTCCGCGGTGCTCTTCCCCGAGACCGTCGCCATGCGCGAGATCCCCTCGTTCACGTGGGGCGCGATCTTCCAGGATCGGGAGGCGGCGCGCTACCGCCGGGTCGTGCGCGCGGCATCGGAGATCACCAACCTCGATCTGCCCGAGCGCGCGAAGGCGATGCTCGACGACCAGCAGATGACCGAGAAGACGTTCGTGATGTGGGACATCATCCACGACCGCACCCACATGCGCGGCGACCTGCCGTTCGACCCGTTCATGATCAAGCAGCGCATGCCGTTCTTCCTCTACTCGCTCGAGGAGATGCGCTGCGACATGACCGCCTTCCGCGAGTCGGTGCAGATCGAGCGCGCGTTCGACGCCCGCGTCGCGGCCGGCGAGACCCTCACCGAGACCGAGCAGGAGATGCACGACTACGCGCACCTCGTGCAGTACGCGGTCATCTTCGACCGCATCTTCCGCTTCGCGATCACCGGCACCCGGGTGCGCAACTACGACGCGGTCGGCGGGCAGCTGCTGTTCGCCTGGCTGCACCAGCGCGGCGTGCTGCACTGGACCGACACCGCTCTCGCCTTCGACTGGGACAACGTGCCCGACGCGGTCGTCGCCCTCGGAGACGCGATCGACGACCTGTACTGGCACTCGATCGACCGTCCGAAGGTGGCGCACTGGCTCGCCGCATACGAGCTCGTGCGCGGCACGCTCACCCCGCATCCGGCATCGCAGTGGGCCCGGGGCCTGCCCGACGAGATCCTCGCCGGGGCGCCGAAGGGGTACACCGACGCGGTGCTGGATGACGAGTTCCCGCTGTCGATGTTCTTCGAGACGCTCGACAAGAAGATGAAGCCGGTCATCGAGTCGACCGTCGGCATCCGCGGCACCGACGACTGACACGCATCGGAGGGGGCGGGAGCAGATGGCCTCCCGCCCCCCTCTCGCACCGAGGAGCGAACCATGACCGCGACCCGCACCGTCGTCCTCGCCGGCGCCACCAGCGACGCCGGCCTGGCCACCGCGACCGCGCTGATCGCCGCCGGAGCGCGGGTGATCGCGACGGGTCGCGCGGCGGATCGTCTGACACCGTTGCGGGATGCCGGGGCGCAGACCGAGATCGCCGACGCCACCTCCTTCGTCGAGATGACCGCGCTGGCGGCGCGGCTGGGCACCGTCGACGCGGTGATCCCGCTGGTCGGCGGCTGGCGCGGAGGCGGGGGCCTCGCGGGGCAGAGCGACGAGGACTTCGACGCGCTGCTGCCAGCCCTGCAGGCGGTGCGCGCCACGAGCCGCGCCTTCGACGCGCCACTCAGAGCGTCGGATGCCGGTCGCTTCGCGATCGTGTCGTCCACCGTCGTCACCCGACCGCTCGCCGGCGGAGCGAACTACGCGGCGATGAAAGCCGCGAGTGAGGCGTGGACGCAGGCCGTCGCACAGGGCTACGCCAAGGCCGCGCGGGATGCCGGCGCCGAGCTGCGGGCGGCATCCGCCGTCTTCCGCGCTGAGGGGGCTCTGCAACCCGATGCTCTGGCACGCGCCGTCGTCGCCCTGTGGGATCGCGATGCCGCGGAGCTGAACGACACGGTCATCGCGCTGAGCTGAGCGTGCGCGGCCTCAGCACGCCGGTCACGTCGGCTCGTCGGCATCGATCGGCGCCGGCTCCGGCGCCGGCGCCAGGGCGTACAGCTCGGTGAGCCGGCGATAGGAGCGCGTGAGGAACGCCAGCCCCGCCGCGACCACCATGACCAGGCCGGCGAACAGGCAGATCAGGGCGATGCCGCGCGTCTCTCCCTCCCCGAGCAGCCAGCCCCACCGCATCCGCCCCTCATCGCCACGCATGTACGGGATGATCAGGAACTCCGCCAGCGGCGCGATCAGGAAGGCGGTCACCGGCGCAGCGGCGGCTTCCATCGCCTGCGCGACGCCGAAGACGCGGCCCTGCCTGGTGTACGGGACGACCTTCTGGATCACGGTCTGCTCGGCCGCCTCGACCGGCGGGATCATCATCATGTACACCCACATGCCGACCACGAACAGCGGCCACCACTCACGCAGCATGAACACGGCGCCGAGCACGCCCATGCCCGCGACGACGAGCAGCATCGTGCGCACGGGGCGTCTGCCGAGTCCGAACCTCGCGACCAGCGCGCCGCCGATGAGGAATCCGGTGGATGCGAACGCCAGCGCGATGCCCCACATCTGTGCCGAGAACAGCGTGAGCCCGTATGGATCCATCAACGCCATGTAGACGCCGCCGATGAGGTTGTTGAACGTCGAGAACACGATCAGCACGAACAGCCCCGGCGCCTCGCGGATCGCCCGCACGCTGCCGCGGAAGTCGAGCGCGCTCGGCGCATCGGGATCGCGCTGCGGCGTCTGCTCGGGGATGCGCACGAACAGCAGGTGCACGAAGGTCGCCGCCATCGCGACGATGGCGATGATCAGCGTCCACCCCATGCCGAGGAAGCCGATCGACAGCCCCGAGAACACGCTCGTCACGAGGAAGGCGATGCCCTGCACCGTGCCGACCAGACCGTTCGCGTTGGCGTGCTTCTCCACGGGGATCAGCAGCGTCACCGTGGTCGACAGCGCGATGCTGCGCAGCTGCTCGATGACCCCGCCCAACAGGATGATCAGCGCGAGCGCCCAGAACCACGGACGACCGATGTCGAGCAGCGCCGACTCGGGCTGCCACAGGTACAGCACGCCGGCCGCGGCGAACGCGACGGCGGACACGACGCTCGAGACGAGCATCACGGTGTGCTTGCGGTAGCGATCGACGATGGTGCCGAACACCATCGAGAAGAAGGCGATGAGCAGCATGTACGCGCCGCCGATGATGCCGGTGGCGAGCACGGACCGGGTCTCGATGTACACCCAGAAGGTGAGCGCGAACCACAGGAAGCTGGTCGTCACATTGGCGATCAGCGTGTTCACGAGGACATTCGCGAACGCCCTCGTCTTCGCGGCTGCGGTCACGGATCGAGGGTAGTCCTGGCCGCCGACATCCGACAGGTGCGGGTCCCGGACCCGTGCATCCGCCTACGACTACAGTCGGATGGTGAGCACTCTGCATGACACGGCCGTCCGCGGCTTCGCATCCGACAACTACTCCGGCATCCACCCCGAGGTGCTGGCGGCGATCGCGGCAGCGAACGACGGACATCAGATCGCGTACGGCGAAGACCAGTACACCGAGCGTCTGCAGGAGGTGTTCCGCTCGCACTTCGGCGAGCGGACGCGGGCGTTCCCCGTCTTCAACGGCACCGGCGCCAACGTCACCGGCCTGCAGGCGATGCTTCCGCGCTGGGGCGCGGTGATCTCCGCATCCACGGCGCACATCAACGTCGACGAGGGCGGTGCCCCCGAGCGCATCGGCGGCTTCAAGCTGCTCACCGTGCCCACCGACGACGGCAAGCTCACCCCCGAGCTCGTCGACCGCGAGGCCTGGGGCTGGGGCGACGAGCACCGCGCGCAGCCGCTGGTGGTGTCGATCACCCAGTCGACCGAGCTCGGCACCCTCTACACGGTCGACGAGATCAAGGCCCTCGCCGACCACGCGCACGAGCGCGGGATGAAGCTGCACCTCGACGGCGCACGCATCTCGAACGCGGCTGCGGCCCTCGACGTGCCGCTCAGCGCCTTCACCACCGACGCCGGCGTCGACGTGCTCAGCTTCGGCGGTACGAAGAACGGGGCGATGCTCGGTGAGGCAATCGTGGTGCTGAATCCGGATGCCGCCGACGGCCTGCTGTACAGCCGCAAGTTCAACATGCAGCTGTCGTCGAAGATGCGCTTCGTGTCGGCGCAGCTGATCGCCCTGCTCGAGGGGGATCTGTGGCTGCGCAACGCCCGGCACTCGAACGCGATGGCTCAGCGGCTGCGCACCGAGGTCGAGCAGGGCATCGCCGACGGAAGCATCAAGGGCGTCGGCTTCACGCAGCCCACGCAGTCGAACGGCGTGTTCGCGACGCTGCCCGACGGCGTCGCCGACCGTCTGCGCGAGAAGTTCCGCTTCTACGACTGGGATGCCGCGCGCAACGAGGTGCGCTGGATGTGCTCGTTCGACACCCAGGAGTCCGACGTCGACGCGTTCGTCGCCGAGCTGTCGCGCCTGACCTCGGCCTGACCGTCCGGGCGGGTCAGCGCAGCAGACCGAGGTGAGCGAGGGCCTGGCGGATCAGCGTGCCGCGACCGCCCTCGAGATCCGCCGCGAGCGCATCGGAGGCGGCTTCCTCGGGTGAGAACCAGGTGACCTCGAGGGCATCCTGCCTCGGTTCGCACGTACCGGTCACCGGCACCACGAAGGCGAGCGAGACGGCGTGCTGGCGGTCGTCGTGGAAGGCGCTCACGCCGGGGATCGGGAAGTACTCGGCCACGGCGAACGGCGCAGGCGACGCGGGCAGCAGCGGGAACGCCATCGGGCCGAGATCGTTCTCGACGTGCCGGAACAGCGCGTCGCGGATGGTCTCTCCGTACCGCACGCGACCGGACACGATGGTGCGAGTGATCTCACCGAGCGGCGTGGAGCGCAGCAGCACGCCGATCGAGGTGACCTGTCCCGACCCGTCGGTGATGACGGGGACCGCCTCGACGTACAGCATGGGCAGGCGCCGACGGGCCTCCTCGAGCTCGATGTCGGAGAGCCAGCCCGGGTTCGCGTCGACCGGCCGCGCGCCGTCGAAGCCGAAGTCGTCGTCGGGCTCGGGGCCGGGATCAGGAGTGCGCACCGCCATGGCTCATTTCTACCAGCGTCGAGGCGATCGACCGCACGTCGACGCGATCCATTCCGCCGGCGTCCGAGGCGGCTGGCAGGATGGCCTCGTGACAGTCTCGATCGATCCGTCCGTGACCCTGTGGTCACCCGAACCGCGCGAGGGCAAGCCTCTTCTCGTGCTGCTGCACGGCTACGGGGCCGACGAACGCGACCTGTTCGGGCTGATCCCCTACCTGCCCGAGGGCATCGCGGTCGCGGCCGTCGGCGCTCCGCTCACACCGCCCTGGCCGATGCCGGGCCGGTCGTGGTACGCGATCGATTCGCTGACCACTCGGGATGCCGTGGGCATCACCACGGCGGCCGAGGCGCTGCTCGCATGGCTCGCCGAGGCTGCGGCCGACGCGAGCTCGGTGGCGCTGCTCGGGTTCTCCCAGGGCGCGGCCGTCTCGCTGCAGGCGCTGCGTCTGCAGCCGTCGCGGATCGACGCGGTCGTGGCGTTGAGCGGGTACGCCGCCGTGGGCGAGCTGCCGAAGGACGCTGTGCTGCAGGAGCAGCGTCCACCGGTGTTCTGGGGACGCGGAACACACGACGATGTGATTCCGGCCGGCCTGGTCGAGCACACCGCCCAGTGGCTGCCGGCGCACTCCGAGCTCTCCGGACGCGTCTACCAGGGACTCACCCACTCCATCTCGGAGCAGGAGCTCACCGACGTGCACGTCTTCCTGTCGCAGTGGAAGGACTCGGTCGAGAAGAAGACCGCGTGAGCGCGACACGCCCGGGTTGCGCTTCTTCGCGAGGCGGGGGTAATGTCGCAGAGTCCTGTCCGCCGTGTCTGGAAGTCCCTTGATCTGATTCGTCGCCTCTCCGCGTAACTCATCCACGCGCTGATCCGACGAACCCGCCTTCCGGCAGGACCCGCTCCGAATTCGAGCCCCTCTACGGGCTCTTCGATCCGACGTCGTCCGACGTCTCTCGCGAAGCCCTCTTCGTCGGCATCCGCGCACCCCACTTCCGGGAGTCGCTCATGTCATCACCGAACATCTTCACCACCGCCGCCGTCACGCTCGACCGGGTCTCCTTCGCCTGGCCAGACGGCTCCATCGCTCTCGACGCCGTCAGCGGCTCGTTCGGATCCGGTCGCACCGGGCTCGTCGGGCGCAACGGTGCCGGCAAGTCGACGCTGCTGCGCCTGATCGCGGGCGAGCTGACCCCGGCATCCGGGCAGATCCTGCGCTCCGACGAGGTCGCCCACCTGCCGCAGCGTCTCACCCTCGAGACGGATCGACGGGTCGCCGACCTGCTCGGGATCGCCGCTCCGCTCGACGCGGTGCGCGCGATCACCGCGGGCGACGTCGACCGCGCGCACTTCGATGCCGTTGGCGACGACTGGGACATCGAGGCTCGAGCCGAGGCATCCCTCGCCGAAGCCGGACTCGACCCGTCGTTCCTCGACCGCACCGTCGGAGAGCTGTCGGGCGGCGAGGCCGTGCTCGTCGCGGTCGCGGGCATCCGGCTTCGTCGTGCCGCGATCACGCTGCTCGACGAACCCACCAACAATCTCGACCGCGAGGCGCGGCTGCGACTCGCCGACATGGTGCGCACGTGGAAGGGCGCGCTCATCGTGGTCAGCCACGACGTGTCGCTGCTCGAGCTCATGGACGACACCGCGGAGATCTACGGCAGCGAGCTGAGCGTGTTCGGCGGACCTTACTCGCAGTGGCGAGCGTGGCTGGATGCCGAGCAGGGCGCAGCTCGCCAGGCCGAGCGCGACGCGGCGCAGGCGTATCGGAAGGAGAAGCGGCAGCGCATCGAGGCCGAGGCGAAGCTCGCCACCCGTGCGCAGATGGGCCGCAAGGCGTTCGATGAGAAGCGCGTGCCGAAGATCATCGCGAACGGCCGCAAGATGGCCGCGCAGGTGTCGGCCGGCAGGCTGCGCAACGAGGTGCGCGGCAAGGAGGACGCCGCTCATCAGGCCCTCGACGCGGCCGGTCGTCGCGTGCGCGATGACGACACCATGAGGATCGACCTGCCCGATCCCGAGCTGTCGGCGTCGCGGCGCGTCGCCACCATCGGCGACGGGGAGCGGTCGTGGATCGTGCAGGGGCCGGAGCGGGTGGCCCTGGTCGGCCGCAACGGGGTCGGCAAGACCACGCTGCTGCAGCGGCTGGTGGCATCCGGGGCTGACAACTCCGGAGATCGGGGCGGATCTGACCAGGAATCAGCTGTCCCGGCGCGGATCCGGCCGATTCTCCGGAGTTCCGACGCGCACACCGACCGCATCGGGTACCTATCGCAGCGGGTCGACGGGCTCGACGATCAGGCCTCGGTGGTGCAGAACATCGCGGCGGCGGCGCCGCACGTGCCGGACAGGGAGCTGCGCAACCGGCTGGCACGGTTCCTGATCCGCGGAGCGACCATGGACCGGGCCGTCGGCGATCTCTCAGGTGGCGAGCGGTTCCGGGTCGCGCTGGCGAAGGTGCTGCTCGCCGAGCCGGCGCCGCACCTGGTCATGCTCGACGAGCCGACCAACAACCTCGACCTCGACACCGTCGACCAGCTGGTCGAGGCACTGCGTGCCTACCGCGGAGCCGTGCTGATCGTCAGCCATGACGATCAGTTCCTGGAACGGCTGGGACTGGATCTCACCCTCGAGCTGGATGCCGAGGGCCGGCTCAGCGAGGTCGGCTGAGGAGCCGGCCTGCGGCGCGGTGCGCGGCCGGGCACTCCCGCCCTCCGCTCAGCTGCGCCGGCTCGAGCGCATCGCCCGCTTGTGCTCGATCGACGGATCCGCGGCGAGCGCCGCATACTCCTCGGAGTCGCGCGGGAACATCGCGACGCGGCCCTGCTCGTCGTGGTGCGTGCCCCAGCCGTAGCGCTTGCTCAGCGGCGACGCGCGCAGGCAGGCCTGACCCTTCGAGAAGAACTCGGCCCTGGCATCCGCATCAGCCGGGTCGATGCCCTTGCGCAGCGCGTGCGCCTCGAACAGCAGGTCGTCTGAGGTGCGCGTGTACGGCTCGTCGCTGAGCAGCCGGTAGTGCAGGGCGGCGATCGAGAGGTTCTCGGCGATCGGAGGCTCGACGCCGTACTCGACTGGGCAGTCGTCGCTGACCTCGATGAACGTGTTGACGTAGTTCGTCGTGTGCGTCATGCGGCCAGCATCCCCTACCCCTCCGACCTTGTCGAGAGCAAGGCAGGGCTCGATGTCGGAAGGTGGCGTCAAGATGGAGGGATGAGCGATGTGCTCGACAGATTCACGCCCGCGACGCAGGACTGGTTCCGCGGGGCGTTCGACGCGCCCACTCCCGCGCAGGCGGGTGCGTGGGACGCGATCTCCGCCGGGCGCAACGCCCTCGTCGTCGCGCCGACCGGGTCGGGGAAGACGCTGTCGGCCTTCCTGTGGGCGATCGACAGCGTGTTCCGCGAGCGGACGTCCGGTTCGGGCGAGACTCCGGATGCCACTGAGCGGGCCTCGCGCACCCGCGTGCTCTACATCTCTCCCCTGAAGGCGCTGGGCGTCGACGTCGAGCGCAACCTGCGCTCACCGCTGATCGGGATCGGGCAGTCGGCGCGGCGCCTCGGCGTCGCGGCACCCGAGATCACCGTCGGCGTGCGCTCGGGCGACACCACCTCGAGCGACCGGCGGAAGCTCGTCAGCGACCCGCCCGACATCCTCATCACCACCCCCGAGTCGCTGTACCTCATGCTCACCAGCCGGGCCGGCGAGACCCTGCAGAACGTGCACACGGTGATCATCGACGAGGTGCACGCGGTCGCGGCGACCAAGCGCGGCGCGCACCTCGCCGTCAGCCTCGAACGGCTCGACGCGCTGCGCACCGCGCGTGGTGCCGAAGGCCCGGCACAGCGGATCGGCCTGTCGGCGACCGTGCGGCCCATCGATGAGGTGGCGCGATTCCTGGGCGGATCCGCGCCGGTCGACATCGTCGCGCCGCGCGCGGTGAAGACGTTCGAGCTCGGCGTGGTCGTGCCGATCGACGACATGCGCAACCCTCCTCCGCCGCCCGGCGCGGCGGCGATGCCCGACGAGCCGGCCGAGTACACCGAGATCACCGGATCGGTGTGGCCGCACGTCGAGGAGGCGATCGTCGACAAGGTGCTCGAGAACCGCTCGACCATCGTGTTCGCCAACTCCCGCCGCCTCGCCGAGCGGCTCACCGGTCGGCTGAACGAGATCTACGCCGAGCGGATCGGGACGCCCGTGCCCGAGGCGGCAGGGCCTCCCGCGGCGAGGGCCCACGGAGCAGAGGCTCCGGGCGGCGCGCATGCGCCGGCTGGACGGGCGAACGGCGCGGCACAGGCGGGCGCCACGGCCGGCGCCGAGCCGGTGCTCGCCAAGGCCCACCACGGCTCGGTGTCGAAGGAGCAGCGGGCGATCGTCGAAGACGAGCTGAAGTCGGGCGCGTTGCGCTGCGTCGTCGCGACCAGCAGCCTCGAGCTGGGGATCGACATGGGCGCGGTCGACATGGTCATCCAGGTCGAGGCGCCGCCCTCCGCCGCGTCCGGCCTGCAGCGCGTGGGACGCGCCGGTCACCAGGTCGGCGAGATCAGCCGGGCGGCTCTCTTCCCCAAGCACCGCGGCGACGTGCTGCACACCGCGATCGTCACCGAGCGCATGCTCGCGGGGCAGATCGAGGCGATCGCCGTACCCCGCAACCCACTCGACATTCTCGCGCAGCAGACCGTCGCCGCGTGCGCGCTCGACTCGATCTCGGTGGAGGAGTGGTTCGAGACCGTGCGGCGCAGTGCGCCGTTCCAGACACTGCCCCGCTCGGCGTACGAGGCGACCCTCGACCTGCTCGCCGGCAAGTATCCGTCGGACGAGTTCGCCGAGCTGCGCCCGCGCGTGGTCTGGGATCGTGATGCCGGGACGCTGACCGGCCGGCCCGGGGCGCAGCGCATCGCCGTGACCAGCGGTGGGACCATCCCCGACCGCGGCCTGTTCGGGGTCTTCGTCGCCGGCGAGACCACCGGCGCCCGCGTCGGAGAGCTCGATGAGGAGATGGTCTACGAGTCGCGGGTCGGCGATGTCTTCACCCTCGGCACCACGAGCTGGCGCATCGCCGAGATCACCCACGATCGCGTGAACGTGCTGCCCGCGTACGGGCAGCCGGGCAAGGTGCCGTTCTGGCACGGCGACGGCATCGGCCGCCCGTTTGAGCTGGGTGAGGCCCTCGGCCGGTTCTCACGCGAGGTGTCGACCGCCGAGCCCGCGAAGGCGCAGCAGCGTCTCATCGACGCGGGACTCGACGAGCGGGCCCGGGACAACCTGATGGGCTACCTCACCGAGCAGCGTGAGGCCACCGGCACCCTGCCCACCGATCGCACGCTCACGGTCGAGCGCGGCCGCGACGAAGTCGGCGACTGGCGGATCATCCTGCATTCCCCGTACGGCATGAAGGTGCACGCACCGTGGGCGCTGGCGCTGAACGCGCGGGTGCGCGAGCGGCTCGGCGTCGAGGGCTCGGCTGTGGCGAGCGACGACGGCATCATCGTGCGGATCCCGGATGCCGACGCGCAGCCGCCCGGAGCGGATCTGTTCGTCTTCGACGCCGACGAGCTCGAGCAGATCGTCACCGCTGAGGTGGGCGGATCGGCGCTGTTCGCCTCGCGCTTCCGCGAGTGCGCAGCCCGCGCGCTGCTGATGCCGCGGATGAATCCGAACAAGCGCACACCGCTGTGGCAGCAGCGGCAGCGCTCGGCGCAGCTGCTCGAGGTCGCGCGGCGGCATCCGACCTTCCCCGTGATCCTCGAGACGCTGCGCGAGGTGCTGCAGGACGTCTACGACCTGCCCTCGCTGCGCCGCCTCATCACCGACATCGCCGAGCGCCGCGTCCGGCTCGTCGAGACCGAGCCGGCGCAGCCCTCGCCGTACGCGCGCGACCTGCTGTTCGGCTATGTCGGCGCCTTCATGTACGAGGGGGACTCTCCCCTCGCTGAACGACGTGCCGCCGCGCTGTCGGTCGACCCGGCGCTGCTGGGCGAGCTGCTCGGCACGGTCGAGATGCGCGAGCTGCTCGACCCCGACGTCATCGCCCAGTTCGAACGAGAGGCCCAGCGCCTCGACCCGCAGCGCCGCGTGCGCGGGGTGGAGGGTGTCGCCGACCTGCTGCGGATGCTCGGGCCGCTGGACGCCGAGGAGGTGGCGCTCAGGCTCGAGGGCGTCGCGACAGCCGCCGGAGACGGTGCCGGGCACGAGACGTCGTCCGCGGCGCCCGACGATGCCGCCGCCCTCCTCGCCGAGCTGATCACCGCTCGCCGCGCCATTCCGGTCACCATCGCCGGCCGGTCACGGGTCGCCGTGATCGAAGATGCCGGTCGGCTGCGCGATGCGCTGGGTGTGGCGCTGCCCACGGGCATCCCGGTCGCGTTCCTCGACCCGGTGGCCGACCCGCTCGGCGATCTCGTCTCGCGTCACGCGCGCACGCACGGGCCGTTCACGACCGAGGACGTCGCGGGTCGCTTCGGTATCGGTGCGGCGGTCGCCAGGCACACCCTGCAGCGTCTGGAGTCGGCCGGACGGCTGACGAGCGGCTTCTTCCTACCGGCGGCGACCGCGGCCGTCGACGGGTCGAAGGAGTGGTGCGACGTCGAGGTGCTGCGCCGCCTGCGGATGCGCTCCCTCGCCGCGATCCGCGGCAGCGTCGAGCCGGTCAGCCCGCAGGCCTACGCGCGCTTCCTGCCCGACTGGCAGCACCTCACGCGCCCGACGGAGGGCGTCGACGGTGTGCTCAGCGTGATCGAGCAGTTCGCCGGCGTGCCGATCCCCGCCAGCGCATGGGAGTCGCTCGTGCTACCCGGCCGCGTGCGCGACTACTCCCCCGCGCTGCTGGATGAGCTCACCGCCGCCGGGGAGGTCGTCTGGGCGGGTCACGGGTCACTGCCCGGTCGCGACGGGTGGGTCTCGCTGCACCCCGTCGATCTCGCACCGTTCACTCTTCCCGTGCCCGAGGAGACACCGGCGGCGGGTTCGCTCGAAGAGCGGGTGATCGATGCGCTGCGCCTGAGCGGGGCGTCGTTCGCCGGAGCGCTGAAGACCATGATCGGAGCCGAGAACCAGCAGTCGGTGCTCGAGGCGCTCTGGTCGCTGGCCTGGCAGGGGCACATCACCAACGACACGTTCGCGCCTGTCCGCGCCCTCATCGCCGGCGGTTCGCAGGCGCACAAGACCGCACGCCGCGCCCCGCGCACTCGCACCTATCGGGGCATCTCGCTCGCACGTCCGACCGCCCAGCCGTCCGCGGCCGGCGCGGGGGGCCGCTGGGCGGTGCTGCCGGAGACCGATCCGGATGCCGCGCGCCGCGCGACCGTGACCGCGGGGCTGCTGCTCGACCGCTACGGTGTCGTCACCCGCGGCGCGGTGCAGGCGGAGGGCGTTCCCGGCGGCTTCGCGCAGGTGTATCGCGTGCTCGCCGGGTTCGAGGAAGCCGGGCACTGCCGACGCGGATACGTGATCGAGAGACTCGGTGCCGCGCAGTTCGCGGCATCCACCACCGTCGACCGGCTGCGCACGTTCGCGGCCCTGGCCGACCCGCCACCTCGCGACGCCGTCACGCTCGCGGCCACAGATCCGGCCAACCCCTACGGCGCGGCTCTCTCCTGGCCGAGGTTGGAGACCGTATCGCACCGTCCCGGCCGGAAAGCCGGCGGTCTGGTCGTGCTCGTCGACGGCGAGCTCGTGCTCTACCTCGAGCGGGGCGGTCGAACCGTGCTCGCGTTCGACGATGACCCCGACGTGCTGAAAGCCGCAGCGGCCGACCTGGGCGCGACGTCGCGAGCACGGCGACTCGAGACCCTTACCGTCGAGAAGATCAACGGCGAGGGCGTGTACGGCACGCCGTTCGCCTTCGCCCTGCAGGAAGCCGGGTTCGTGGCCACCCCGCGTGGCTACACCCTGCGCAAAGCCGTCTGATTGACTTCACTCATGGTCAGCGAGTTCTTCACCGGCATCCGCTGCCTCGGACGCGGCTTCGCGTACTGGCGGCGCCGCCCTGGCCTGATGGCGCTCGGCCTCGTGCCCGGCCTGATCGCCCTCGCGCTGCTGGCCGCGGCGATCATCCCGCTGCTGCTGAATCTCGGTGGCCTCACCGCCTGGGCGACGCCGTTCGCCGATGGGTGGGAGCCGTTCTGGCGGGATGCCGTGCGTACCGTCGTCGGGGTGGTCGCGATGATCGCCGTGCTGGCGCTGGCGAGCGTGACGTTCACCGCCCTCACGCTGCTGATCGGCGACCCCTTCTACCAGCGGATCTGGCGTGCGATCGAGACCGATCTCGGCGGCGAGGTGCCCGAGGGGGACGGCGGATTCCTCGTGGCACTCGGCGAGAGCATCCGCCTGATCGCCCTCGGCGCCCTCGTCGCCCTGCTCGCCCTCGCGCTGGGCTTCGTCCCCCTCGTCGGCGCCCCGCTCGCCGCGGTCGCCGGCGTGCTGCTCACCGGCCGTCTGCTCGCTCGCGAGCTCACCGGCCGCGCGCTGAACGCCCGCGACATCCCGACCGTCGACCGCTCGCGGCTCTTCGCGGGGCGTCGCGCGCGCCTGCTCGGGTTCGGCGCGGCCGTGCAGCTGTGCTTCATGGTGCCGCTCGGTGCGGTGTTCGTCATGCCGCCCGCGGTCGCCGGCGCCACCGTGCTGGCGCGCGACCTGCTGTCCGACCGCTCTTCGACGGCGGCGGGCCATGCCTGAGGGCGACACCATCTACCGCGCCGCGAAGCGCCTCGACGCCGCGCTGCGCGACCAGGAGGTCACGCGCTTCGATCTGCGCGTGCCACGCCTCGCGACGGCCGATCTCACGGGGCAGACGGTGCACGACGTCGTCCCCCGTGGCAAGCACCTGCTGATGCGCATCGGCGAGTTCACCCTGCATTCCCATCTGCGCATGGATGGCGCCTGGTTCATCTACCGGCCGGGTGAGAAGTGGCGGCACCCGGCGTTCAAGGTGCGCGCGATCGTGGGCACCGCCGAGCACGAGGCGGTGGGCGTCGACATCGCGGACGTCAAGCTCGTACCCACCCGCAACGAGGGTGAGCTGGTCGATCATCTGGGGCCCGATCCGCTCGCCGAGGACTGGGACCGTGAAGAGGCGATCCGGCGGCTGAGCGCCGACACCCGCGAGATCCATGTCGCCCTGCTCGATCAGCGCAACGTCGCAGGGTTCGGCAACGAGTACGCCGCCGAACTGCTGTTCCTCCGCGGTGTCCGCCCCGAGACGCCGACCGCGGATGTCGATGTTCCCGCCCTGCTGGACCTCGGAGTGCGCACGATCCGGGCGAACCGCGACCGGATGGATCGCACCTTCACCGGTGACGCGAGACGCGGGTTCACCGACTGGGTCTACGGCCGGGCGGGGCGCGCGTGCCGGCGCTGCGGCACGCCCATCCGCAGGGGCGAACTGGGCGCGGATCCGACCCGCGAGCGCATCACATTCTGGTGTCCGAACTGCCAACGGTGAGCTAATCCCAAACGGGGAATGAATCAAGCCCCCTCCCTGTTGTAGATATCTCCGGAAGACTCCGGACACGGGAGGAAACGTGGGTAAGAACTACATCGATATCGAGGACGACCAGGGCGCCACGCTGCGGTACCGCAAGCATGTCAACGGCCGCGGACTCGTCGCGCACGGCGCGAAGGTGCATCCGAAGGCTCTCATCGAAGCCGGCGCCTATGTCGAACCCGGCGCCCGAGTGGGGGCCGGAGCGCGTGTCGCGCGCGGCGCCTGGGTGGAGCCGGATGCCGTGATCGGCGAGAACGCGCGGATCGACGCACACGCACACATCGGCGCCGGAGCGGCGGTCGGCGACGGCGCGTGGATCGGCGTGCGCACCGAGATCGGCGCGGGAGCGCAGGTCGCGCGGGGCACGCGCATCGGGCACGACGAGAACGTGGCTCCCGGCCTCACGATCATCACCGACCGGAAGGGGCTCTGGCTCGCAGCCTGACCCCTCCGCCTGAGCCCGCCGGTCGGCACCGACCGGCGGGCTCTTCTGCGCTCGCAGCAGCCACCGTCACGATCGGGAAGTGGCGGGGTCCTGGAGGAGAACGGCCTGGCGGCGGGTACGCTGAACCGGTGAAGAACGACCGGCGCCGCGCTCCGAAGGGCGGGCGGCCGCGCCCCGCGAAGCCGCAGAAGCCGCAGAAGCCGGCACAGAAGCGCACCCCTCGCCCTGCGGCGCAGCCCGCGCCCACGCCGCCTGTCGACGAGACGCCGCGCAGCTTCCGCCTCGGCATCATCCCCGGCGCCACGCCCGGCAAGTGGGTGGGTTCCTGGAAGCAGCGGATGCCGCACGTCGACATCGAGCTCGTCCCGATCGCCGTCGCCGTCCAGCGTGCAGCCCTCGACGACCTCGACGCGGCCCTCGTGCGTCTGCCGCTCGATGACCGTGACGAGCTGCACGTGATCCCGCTCTACGACGAGGTCCCGGTGGTCCTGGCATCCATCGATTCCTTCCTGATGACGACCGACCGGATCGAGGCCGACGACCTCGCCGGGCAGGTGCTGATCACCCCCGCCGACGACGTGCTCGGTCCGCTCGACCTGCCCACCCGGGCACCGGATTTCCCGACGATCGAGACCACCGAAGACGCCGTCGCGACCGTCGCGACCGGCGTCGGCATCCTGATCGTGCCGATGTCGCTCGCCCGGCTGCACCACCGCAAGGACGTCGACTACCGCCCGCTCGTCGGCGGGCGCACCTCGACCGTCGCCCTCGCCTGGAAGCGGGAGGCGACGACGCCGGACGTCGAGACGTTCGTCGGAGTGGTGCGGGGACGCACCGCGAACTCGTCGCGCTGACCCCGGCGGGGTCGCGGGGCTCGGGGCCAATAGAATCGGCGCATGTCCTCGGTGCTGTACGTGTGCGTTCGACCCGAGCGGATGGCGGCCGATGCCGAGCACCGTTCGTTTCGCCGTGGGCTGGACCTGACGACACTCGACCGCGTCGATCTGCTGCACGCGTCGCTCGAGACGGTGGAGTGGCAGCAATACGACGGCTTCGTCGTCGGCGGGTCGCCGTTCAACGTGACGGATGCCGAGAAGGGCGAGCACCAGCGGGCGGTCGAGCACGACCTCGAGCGCATCGCCCGCCGAGCGCTCGACGGCCACGCGACCGCCCTGTTCACCTGCTACGGCATCGGGGTGGTGACGAGGATGCTCGGCGGTGGCGTGCACACCGATCAGCCCGAGCCTGCCAGCGCGACCACCGTGCAGCTGACCGACGCCGGCGTCGCGGATCCCGTGCTCGGCCCCGGCCCTGCCCTGTCGGTGTTCACCGCGCATAAGGAGTCGGCGCGCGAGACACCTCCCGGCGCGGTGCTGCTCGCCACGAACGACGCCTGCACGGTGCAGGCCTATCGCGTCGGAGAGCGGCTGTACGCCACGCAGTTCCATCCCGAGGCGTCGCCGCAGGACTTCGCCGATCGCATGGCGGTGTACCGGGCATCCGGCTACTTCGACCCGCGCGACTACGAGCGCACCGAGCGTGCGATCCTCGACGCCTCCGTCGACGGCCACGACCTGCTCGCCCGATTCTCGCGACTGGTCGGCGACTGACCGCGCCACCCGCGGGCACGGTCAGACGGTCGAGAGATCGCTCGGGCGCCGAGGATGCGCTCAGCCGCCGAGCGCCAGGACGATCCGCTCGTCGAGATAGCCCTGCAGGGGCACGAGCGCGCCGCCCGGCGACCAGCGCACCCTCGGCACCTGATCGACCATGGCCAGCGGGCCGGACGCCCCGCCGGCGTCCACCGCCGCGACATCGAGCACGTGCCAGCCGACGTGCACGACCTCGCCCTCGGCGAAGCCTCCCCGGCGCGCCTGCGCCCGCCGCTCGGCTCTGGCACGGGCCGATTCGGCCGGGTACCCGCGGCGCACCAGCTCGGCAGCGCGCAGGATCTCGGCGGTGGACAGCACCTCGTCGTCGGTGAGCAGCAGCACGCCCAGATGCCACGCGGCACCCGCCCGCACGATCCGATCCGCGCGCCACCGGGAGGTGCGCTCGCGGCCGAGCGACTCGCGCGGGGCGCCGACGAGACGAGCCCTCGCATCCCGCAGCAGATCCTCGGTGGCGCCCATGCGTCAAGGGTAACGATTGGGCGCGCCCCGCAGGATGCGGGCAGAATCGACACACACCCCAGTTCAGGAGCATCCATGCCGCACACCGACACCGCACGCCTTCTCATCGCCTGCGACGACCAGCCGGGCATCGTCGCGGCCGTCGCCGGAGTTCTGGCGGCGCACGGGGCGAACATCATCTCCCTCGACCAGCACTCCACCGACGAGGAGGGCGGGCGGTTCTTCCAGCGCACGGTGATCCACCTGGAAGGCCTCACCGCGCGTCGTCCGGAGCTCGAGGCCTCGATCACCGAGGTCGCCGAGCGCTTCGGGATGGACTGGTCGCTGCACGACACCTCGAAGCGCAAGCGCGTGGCGATCTTCGTGTCGAAGTACGACCACTGCCTGATGGAGCTGCTGTGGCGGACGCAGCGTGGCGAGCTCGACATCGATGTGACCATGGTGATCTCGAACCATCCCGACCTGGCCGAGTCGGTGCGCTCGTTCGGGGTGCCGTTCATGCACATCCCCGCCGGCGACAAGGCCGCGATGGAGGCCCGTCAGCTCGAGCTGCTGCAGGGCAATGTAGACCTGGTCGTGCTGGCCAGGTACATGCAGATCCTCACCGACGACTTCATCGAGCGCCTCGGCGCCCCGGTGATCAACATCCACCACTCGTTCCTGCCCGCGTTCATCGGCGCGAACCCGTATGCGCGCGCCAAGGAACGCGGCGTGAAGCTCATCGGGGCCACCGCGCACTACGCGACCGCAGACCTCGACGAGGGCCCGATCATCGAGCAGGACGTCACGCGTGTCACGCACGCCGAGTCGGCGGCGGAGCTGCAGCGGCGCGGCGCCGACGTGGAGCGCTACGTGCTCGCGCGTGCCGTGAAATGGCACGCCGAGGACCGCGTGATCGTGCACGGTCGATCCACCGTCATCCTCTGAGGATCCACCGCGCGGTGGGTCAGGCGGGCAGACCCGCCACCAGCTCGGCGAACACCTCGGCGGCTGTGCGGCCGCGGGCCAGCGGAGCGGACTGGCCGAGCCACAGCGACTGCAGCTCGCCCATGCCGCGCTGAGCGGCCACGGCCCGGAAGCGGCCGGTCAGCCAGTTCTGCGCCGGGAACGGGGCGATGGTCGCGGATGCCTCGATCTGCCGCACAGCGCGATTGGCGGCTCCGCGTGACAGCCGTCCGCTCATCGCCCGGGTGAGCACGCTCTCGTCGGCGGCGGTGGAACGGATCGCCGCGCGGTGCGCGTCGTTGGCCGCCGACTCCGCGGTCACGAGGAAGGACGTGCCGACCTGCACGCCTGACGCTCCGAGCGCGAACGCAGCCGCGACGCCGCGCCGGTCGGCGATGCCACCGGCGGCGATGACGGGCACGCGCACGGCATCCGCCACCTGCGGCACCAGCGAGACCAGCCCGACCAGCGACTCCTCAGCCGGTCGCAGGAACGACACCCGGTGCCCGGCGGCCTCGGCGCCCGTAGCGACGATGGCGTCGACACCCGCCTGCTCGAGCGCGCGCGCCTCGGCGACCGTCGTCGCGGTGCCGATGACCCGGATGCCGCGGCCGCGGGCCTCGTCGACGAGCGCGTCCGAGGGCACGCCGAAGACCACGCTCAGCGCGGCGGGGGCGGCCTGCCAGATGGCGTCGAGCTGCTCGTCGAGGCTGGGCAGGTACCGCTCGGGGCGGGCCGGCACGTCGATGCCGACCTCATCGAAGAAGTCCGTGAGAGCGGCGGCGTGCCGTTCGTGCTCGTCGCCCGGTGCCACCTCGTCGCCCGTCGGCAGCCAGATGTTCAGGGCGAACGGCGCCGCGGTGGCGGCGCGCAGCGCGGCAGCGGTCTGTCGGATGCGATCGCCGTCGTATCCGTACAGACCGTACGAGCCGAGGCCACCGGCGCTGCTCACGGCTGCGGTGAGCTCGACCGACGAGAGGCCGCCGAACGGTGCGAGGACGACCGGATGCCGGATGCCCAGCAGGGCGCGCAGATCACTCATGACTCGAGGCTACGCGTCCCCCGCCGGTGTGTGTCGGTGGCCGTCCGGGCGGTTCAGAGCGGAGGGCGCCCGGGGATCGGCGTCGGCTTCTGCGACCGGTTCGACGCGTTCGCGACGGCGAGGTCCAGCGCCTCGAACAGCTGCTTGAAGCCCCGGAACCGCGTCGTCCGCGGGCACGGGGTGCGCAGCCACAGCACGTCGAGCACGCCGGTCGGCGAGCGGTCGACGTAGGCGATCAGGCAGTCGGCGTCGGCATGACGTCGCGCCGGGTCGCAGATGCGCCAGCTGTCACGACCCAGCGGCGTGAGCTCCCAGTCCCCGTGCGGGGTGGCTGGTATCGGGTCGTCGAGCATGACGGTCATAGCGCCTTACCTCCTGTCACCGCGAGCACCGTGCCCGAGGTGTACGAAGACTCGGCTGTGGCGAGATACACGTACGCTCCGGCGAGCTCGGCCGGCTGACCGGCCCTGCCCAGCGGGGTGTCGCTGCCGAACTGCTCGACCTTCGTGTCATCCCAGCCGGTGGCCGGGATGAGCGGGGTCCAGATGGGCCCCGGTGCGACGGCGTTCACGCGGATTCCGCGCTCCCCCGCCTCTGCTGCGAGCGCCTTGACGAACGCCACCTGGGCCGCTTTCGTCATGGCGTAGTCGATGAGGCCGGGCGACGGGTTGTAGGCCTGGATCGAGGAGGTCACGATGATGCTCGCGCCGGCTTCCAGGTGCGGGTACGCCGCCCGCGCCGTGAACAGGGTGCCGAGGATGTTGGTGTCGAACACGCGGCGCATCTCGTCGGTCTTCAGCGATTCGAAGCCGTCGACGTCGTGCTGGTACGCGGCGTTGAGCACCACGATGTCCAGACCGCCCAGGGTCTCCCTGGCGCGGGCGACGGCCTGCTCTGCGAACTGCTCGTCGCGCAGGTCGCCCGCGATGCTCAGCCCCTGACGCCCTGCGTCGCCCACCTGCGCGATCGTGTCATCGGCGTCCTTCTGCTCCTCCGGCAGGTGCACGATCGCGACATCCGCGCCCTCCCGGGCGAACGCGATGGCGACCGCGCGACCGATGCCTGAGTCTCCGCCCGTGATGAGCGCGCGACGCCCGGTGAGCCGACCGTGACCCCGGTATGACGACTCGCCGTGATCGGGCGTGGGCCTGGTCTCCTCGGTCAGACCCGGCTGGGTCTGCTGCTGAGGGGGGAACTTCTCATCGTGGTGCTGGTGGCGAGGATCTGGGGTGTTGTCGCTCATCGTGCGCCTCTCTGAAGTCGGTGGGGAGTGCCGGCACCTCTGCCAGTCTGCTCACCCTCTCCCCGCGCGAGCGGTCCGGCCAGGGGGTTGACAGCTCGCGCGACCCAGGGCACGCGCGAGGGCGGGCTCGGCCGGATGCTGTCAAGGGGCGTGCTGCGACCACCCTGGATCGCGCACGCTGGGTGTCCACGACGAAAGGACTGCACCATGAGCAGCGATTCCCTCATTCCCGACGACGACTCCACCACCGAGGTCCCGGCGACGGATGCCGCTGTCGCGGGCCGACCGGACCTGCAGCCCGACTCGCAGGGCGACGTGCCTCTCGACGCCGAGTTGGGCGAAGACGGCCAGGGCGACCTCGCCGAGGGTGACGAACAGCTCCACTCAGGTGACGCGCCCACGGATCTGCGCACCGAGGCACCCTCGGGCGAGGTACACGAGAAGAGCGCTCAGGCGACCGACTCAGCGTCGGGCGACACCCGGAACCAGCGGAACCCGTAGCCGTCGAGCAGCTGCTCGGTGTGCTCGCCCTGGGGTGCGCTGCCACGATTCTCGAGCAGCACGGTGGCCGCGCATCCCTCGTCGAGAGGCTCGAGGCGCGCGGTCACCGGCTCGGCCGAGAAGTTGTGGACGGCGATGAATGCGGCGTCTCCGTAGGTCGCCTGGTGCACGAGCACCCGCGGATCACCGGCATCCTGCACTCGCACCTCACCCCACGCGATCTCGGGCGTGGAACGGTAGCGGCTCGCCAGCATTGCGACGAACGACCACAGCGATTCCGGATCGCGTCTCTGATCGTGCACGTTCACGTGCGCGGGCGCGTATGCACCGTCGGCGATGGGCCTGCGCAGCTTCGACGGCTTCGAGGTGGTGAATCCGCCGAGCGGTCCCGTGTCCCACTGCATCGGTCCGCGAACGGCACCGCGCCCCAGCTCCACGCTCAGCTCGCCCATCCCGATCTCCTCGCCGTAGAAGATCATCGGCGCCCCCGGCAGGGAGAACAGCACGCTGTACGCCAGGCGCAGCCGGCGGGGATCCGACTCGAGCATCGGTGCCAGGCGTCGCACGATGCCGCGGTCGTACACCCGCTGATCGGGATCGGGGGCGAACGTGTCGAACACCTCCTCCTTCTCGGCGTCGTCGAGCAGTCCGAGATTGAGCTCATCGTGGTGACGCAGGAAGATCGCCCACCCGTGCCTGGCATCCACTGTCGGACGCGCCGCGAGCGCTTCCGCGAGCGGCGTCGCCTGCTGTCTGCCCAGCGCCAGGAACAGCTTCGCCGTGGTGAGGAAGTCGAACTGCAGGTCGAGCTCGCTGCCCTGGTCGCCGAAGTAGGCGAGCTGCTCCTGGTGCGGGAGCCCCACCTCGCCGAGCAGCATCGCCGAGGCCTCCCGCCTGCTGACGAAGCGACGCAGCTCGCGCAGGAAGGCATGAGGATCCTGCTCGTCGGCGACCCCCTGACCGGTGATGAGGAAGGGCACTGCGTCGACGCGGAACCCGTCGACGCCGAGCTTGAGCCAGAACCCGATGATGCGCGCGACCTCGGCGCGCACTTCGGGGTTCGCGAAGTTCAGATCGGGCTGGTGGCGATAGAAGCTGTGCCGGAAGTACTGCTCGGTGCGTTCGTCGTACTCCCACATGCTCGTTTCCTCGCCGGGGAACACGAGCTTCTCCTTCTTGCGTGGCGGCGTGTCGCGCCACACGTAGTAGTCGCGGAACCTCGAGGTGCGCGAACGCCGCGCCGAGACGAACCACGGGTGGCGGTCGGAGGTGTGGTTGATCACGAGATCGATGACGACCCGGATGCCGCGGTCGTGGGCGACCCGGACGGCCTCGACCACGCGTCCGAGGTCACCGAAGCGGGCGTCGACGCTGTAGAAGTCGGAGATGTCATAGCCGTCATCGCGCTCGGGCGTGGGCTGGAACGGCATGAGCCATATGCACGTGACCCCGAGCGCGTCGAGGTCGTCAATCCGCCTGGTGAGCCCGGCGAAGTCGCCGTGCCCGTCGCCATCGGAGTCCTGGAACGTCTCGACGTCGAGGCAGTAGAAGACCGCCGTGCGCCACCACAGATCGCTCGTGTCGGCCGGGTTCACAGCCGCTCCCTCAGCAGTGGCAGCAGCTCCCGTTCGCACCGGTCGAGGAATCCGCGCTGATCACGACCGACCTGGTGCAGGAACACCCGGTCGAATCCGGATGCGGCGGCGGCGATCCGGTCGGCGACGTCGGCGGCGTCGGATCCGACCACCACGGCGGCTCGCAGCTTCTCGTCAGTGGGGTCGGCGTGCGCCTCGAACTCCTCCGGGTCGCTCAGCTCCCACATCAGCTGGGGCGGCACCGTCGCCTGCGCCCACTGCTCGCGCGCGGCGGCCAGGGCCTGCTCGTCGGTGTCCTCGAGACTGATGTGGATCTGCAGCAGCACGTCGCCTCGGCCTCCCGCATCCCTATACGCCGTCGCCGTCTGCGCCGTCGCCTCCGGGTCTGCGCCGACGGTGATCAGGCCGTCGGCCCATGCCGCGACCTGGGCGGCCGTTCGGGTGCTGATCCCCGCGGCCAGCAGCGGCGGCGGCGTCTCGGGCAGCGACCAGAGCTTCGCCTCGTGCACGCGCACCGGGCCGTCTGCGTCGACCTGCTCGCCGGACAGCAGGCGACGCATCACGTCCGCCGCGGCGTGCAGTCTCTCGTCACGCTGCTCTTTGGGGGGCCACTCGTCGCCGGTGACGTGCTCGTTGAGCGCCTCACCGCTGCCGAGCGCCGCCCACGCGCGATCCGGGAACATCTCGGCCAGGGTGGCCAGTGCCTGCGCGGTGATGACCGGGTGGTAGCGCTGACCGGGAGCGGTGACCACACCGATCGGGAAGCGCGTGAGAGCCAGTGCCGCCCCGAGCCACGACCACGCGTGACCGGACTGCCCCTGCGCCTTCAGCCAGGGGGCGAGGTGGTCTGAGCACATCGCCTCGTCGAACCCGATGCGCTCGGCGTGGGCGATGTCTCTGAGAAGCCTGCCCGGGGCGTGCTGCTCATGGGAGGCGTGGAACCCGATGCGAGTCATCGTCTGCGGTCCTCTCGTCGGAGGACAGCAGGTTAGACAGACCGCGGATGCCGATACACGGGGTTGACCCTGGCATCGGCGCCGTGCAACGCCAGCGCGATCAGCCCTCGATGCCGGCGTTCGGGTCGTCCGGCGGCTCGGGCACCATGTGCAGGCCGGTCGGGGTGTTGGCCGTGTAGGCGAGCGCCTCGATCCAGGCGCGATTGATGGCCGGCTGACGGCTGCCGAAGTACTTGAACACCAGTGAGCTGCTGGGCTGCACCCAGACGGTGGTGCGCCCGCCGCCGACGCTGGCGTCTTCGCGCCAGCTGAACGGGAAGGGCTCACCGCGGCGCAGCTTCGCCGTCATCACGAGCTGCAGGTGGGTCAGGGCGCGGTCTTCGATCTCGGTCTTGACCGAGCCCTCATAAACGAACTTTCCCAAGGAAGTGCACCTCTCCGACGTCCGACATTGCTCTGGCGTCCCCCGAACGCCTGCAGTTAGCTTAGTCAGATGGGCATGCTCTTCTACGGCGCCAGTCCGGATCCCATCGAGATCGAGGACCGTGCGCTCGCTCACCTCAAGGTCGTCATCGCCACGAAGCTGCGCCGCAACGAATCGTTCACTCTGTCGTGGCAGCATCCGCATCTCAACCCCACCGGCCGGTCGACCATCTGGTTGCACCCGTCCATCCCTCTGCGCTTCGTCTTCGATCAACCGGAGACACCCGAGCTCAGCAGCGCGTGGATCATGGCTCTCGCGAACTCCGCCAGCAGCAGCGGGGGGCTGTGCCTGCTGCCGGAGCACCTCGAGGGCTGAACGTTCCTGCTCGGGAGATCACTCCGACTCCTGAGCGGCGACGGTATGCGGCAGCCCGGTGGGCTTCGACTCCGCCGAACCGCGCTGACGGAGGAAGATCGAGAAGGCGACCATCGTCCCCACCGCGAGGAACTCGCTCTGCCAGTTCTGCAGCGTGCGGTCCCAGAACTCGGGTGACACGACGTACTGCGCCCAGTCGATCGCGGGCTCGCCGTGCTGCGCGTTCTCCTCGTTCATCACCACCAGCCCGCTCAGCGACTGCAGCAGCCATGAGCCGAGGAAGATCGCGCCCATCACGAGCACCAGCGAGTTCTCGTACACCGTGCGCCGCAGGCCTGCGACCCGGGCCCAGCGTGGGCCGTCGGCAGGCGCGTACGCGCCGACCATCTGATTCTCATCGGTGTCGACACCCTCGTCGCCGGGCTTCTTCGACTCGGGTGAGCCGCGCTGAACCAGCCAGACGGTGGCCGCGATGAAGAGCAGGAACTGCAGGAATTCGCTCTGCCAGTTCTCGGCGACGTCGACGACGAAATCACTCGAGAGGACGAAGGAGAGATAGGTCTCGGGCGGCTGTCCGTGCTGGGCGAGCTCCTGGTTCGTGCGCAGCAGCCCGGCGACCGATTGGCCGAGCAGAGCGAGGGCGAAGAGTGCGAAGAAGAACAGGCTCAAGCCGTTGTCGCGAAGGAACCTCTTCATGATCATCGCCCGCTTCCGACCACGGCGAACATGACGGCGAAGCCGGCGACGATCGTGCCCATCCACATCCAGAACATGACCCGTGGGCCGAAAGCATCCTGTCTCGACTCGTGCTGCTGCGACATCCGCTTCTCCTCGTCGTCAGGCCCTCCCCACCTCGGATGCTGGCCAGATCACAGCGGAAAGAGAACGGGGTTGACGAGCAGGCAGCAGGCTGTCAACCCCATTACCGCCGCGAATCAGTCTGTCTACGGTCGAGATCACTGATGGAGACAGGCGAACACCGAGGCGGGAAGGAACGCGACCATGACACGGACGCGAGACATCATGACACCGAACGCACAGTGCATCGGCGAGAACGACGCACTCTCGATCGCCGCCGAGCGGATGCTCGAGCTGGATGTCGGCGCCCTGCCGATCTGCGGAGAAGACGGCCGCCTGAAGGGCATGCTCACCGATCGCGACATCGTCGTGAAGGCGATCGCGGCGGGGCTGAACCCTGAGACGACGAACGCCGGGCGGCTCGCCGCCGGGGTGACGGTGATGGTCTCCCCCGACGATGACATCGACCGCACTCTCGCACTCATGCGCGAGCACCGGATCCGCCGTGTCCCGGTGCTGGAGGACGACCGCCTGGTCGGCATGATCAGCCAGGCCGACATCGCCCGGCACCTCGCCCCGTCGACCACCGGCGAGACAGTGGGAGTCATCTCCCGCTGACGCCGTTCACGGGCTCCGCCCCGGACCGCCCGAAGCCCATCCCCACAGAGGAGGATCACATGACCGACCAGACCGCCGGCACGACACCCGCGCACAGCGCACCCGATGTCGATGACCAGCTCGATCAGCTCGCGAACTCGGACGGCGCGCAGCCCACGACCACGCACGCCGAGCGAGGGGTAGGGGAGCCGCACCTGCGCATCACGAGCCCGGAGGGTGATCGAAGCCGTCTCGAGCTCGTCGACGAGCGCACCACGATCGGCTCGGGCGCGGAATGCTCGCTCGTGATCGCCGGCGCAGACCCCGTGCACGCGACGATCGTGCACGATGAGCGCGACGAGTACGTCCTGACACTGCACGGCGAGGGCCTGATGAATGCGAACCCGGCCGAGGGCATCGCCGGGGACCGCAGCGAGATCTTGCGCACCGGCGCGCGATTCACCGTCGCCGACTGGATCCTCGTCTTCGGCCGCGAAGAGTTCGCCGACCACGGTCGTCCGTTCGGCGGTCGCGAGGGCGGTGAGCTCGATGACCAGCCGCCGCAGCCGGCGCGCCCCGACTATGCGGACGGCGACGCCGACGGGCAGCACGGTGACCTGGAGGTCAAGGACGGCTGAAGCCCCCGGAGGGTGCGAAGGGCGAGGGGACGGCGGTCCTCTCGCCCTTCGCATGTCCGCGACCGGATGGAGTGGTAGCGTCGGGCCGGAAGGAGGGGTGATGATCGACGCGATCGGGACGCTGCTGAGAACGCTGCTCGTGGCGCTCGGCGCCGTGCCCCTCCCCCCTGGGCTGACCGCCGGAGGCATGCTCGGCATCGCCGCGATTCTCGTCGCAGCGACCGTGCTCGCGATCGCGCTCGCTCTGCTGACACCGCGGTTCGGCGTCCGTTCGGCGCCGTATCCGCGACGCGCCATCGGTGCGTCTGTGCTGCTCGCGCAGAGCGATCCGGACGCCGACGGTCATCCTCGTCCGCGAGCGCCGGGGGCAGCGCCCGCCGCCTGATCCGTCCTCGCACTCGCTGAGGGGCGGGTCTCGTGGCCTCCGGCCCACCCCCCCCTCCTGCGAACGGACGCTCATGGACATCTTCGCCATCCCGCCACTGACCCTTCTTCTCGACGCCGCGTACTCCGCTCTCCTCTCCCTCTCCGGGGTTCTCGACCCCGTCGCAAGCTCGGCGTCTGCCGCGCTGGCGGTGATGCTCGTGACCATCGGGGTGCGCGCCGCGCTCATCCCCGTCGGCATCTCCCAGGCCAGAGCCGAGCAGCTGCGCGCTCGACTCGCTCCGCGTCTGCGTGCTCTGCAGCAGCGGCACGGCAAAGACCGCGAGCGATTGCAGCGCGAGACCATGGCCCTGTACCGCGACGAGCAGACGTCACCCCTGGCCGGCTGCCTGCCGCTGATCGTGCAGGCCGCCGTCGTGGGCGTTCTGTACACGCTGTTCCTGCGCCCGGAGATCGCCGGGCACCCGAACGCGCTGCTGGCGCACGACCTGCTCGGAGCTCCCCTGGGCGACTCGCTGATCGCGGCGGTCGGCTCCGGCCTCAACGGGCAGACAGCCGCCGTCTGGGCGGTCGTGCTCGTGGTGATCGTGGTCGTCGCAGACGTCACGCGCCGCGTGTTCCGTCCGCAGGTGCCGGCAGACGGGCCGCTGGCGGCCCCGGGCATGCTCGGCGTGATGAACACGATGCACTACCTCACTGCGGTCTTCGCGGTGTTCGTGCCGCTCGCCGCAGCCCTCTACCTCGTGGTGACCGTCACCTGGACGCTCGGACAGCGCTGGGCGCTGCGACGGCGCTACCCGCTGCCGGATGCGTGACGGGCGGGCCGCATCGGGACAGGCGGATTAGGCTCGTAGCCATGCCCGTCGTCTCCGCCGCCCACACGCATGCCGCCGACCTCGCCGACTTCGTCGCCGCCTCGCCGTCGAGCTACCACGCCGCCGCGGAGGTCGCGCGTCGTCTCGAGGAGGCCGGATTCACCCGGCTCGACGAGACCGCGGAGTGGCCCGCACAGGCCGGCGGGCGGTTCGTCGTCGTGCGCGACGGCGCGGCGATCGCGTGGGCCGTTCCCGCCGATGCCGCGGCCACGACCCCGGTGCACGTTCTCGGCGCGCACACCGACTCCCCCGGCTTCAAGCTGAAGCCCAAGCCGACCACCGGGTCGCGCGGCTGGCTGCAGGCGGCCGTCGAGGTCTACGGCGGCCCGCTGCTGAACTCCTGGCTCGATCGCGAGCTGCGCCTCGCCGGGCGCCTCGCACTGGCCGACGGGCGGGTCGTGCTCGCGGCGACCGGACCGCTGCTGCGCCTGCCGCACCTGGCGATCCATCTCGACCGCGGCGTGAACGACGGCCTGGCGCTCGACAAGCAGACCGGCACGCAGCCCGTGTGGGGACTCGGTGATGCCGAGTCCGCCGACATCCTCGCCGAGCTCGCGGCCTCAGCGGGAGTCGACGCCCTCGACATCCGCGGCTTCGATGCCGTGGTGGCGGATGCCGCTCGCGGCGCCGTCTTCGGCAAGGACGACGCGTTCTTCGCATCCGGTCGCCTCGACGACCTCGCGTCGGTGCACGCCGCGGTGGTCGCGCTGATCGACGCCGCAGGCCCGTCGACGGACGCCGCGCCCCAGGGCGACGCGGTGATCCCGGTGCTCGCCGCCTTCGACCACGAGGAGCTCGGCTCCGAGTCGCGCTCGGGTGCGGCAGGGCCCTTCCTCGAAGACGTGCTCGCGCGCGTGTACGCCTCGCTCGGCGCCGACGTCACCGAGCAGCGCCGCGCGTTCGCCGCGTCGTGGCACCTGTCGAGCGACGTCGGCCACTCCGTGCACCCGAACTACGCGCACCGGCACGATCCGGTCGTGCAGCCGGTGCTCGGCTCGGGCCCCATTCTCAAGATCAACGCGAACCAGCGGTACGCCACCGATGCCGTCGGCGCGGCGGCGTGGGCCCGGTGGTGCGAGAGCGCCGGCGTCGGCTCGCAGGAGTTCGTGTCGAACAACGCCGTCCCGTGCGGGTCGACGATCGGCCCGATCACGGCGACGCGTCTGGGCATCCGGACGGTCGATGTCGGCATCCCGATCCTGTCGATGCACTCCGCACGCGAACTGGCGGGCGTGAGCGATCTGTACGACCTGTCGCGCGTCGCCCGCGCGTTCTTCGCCGGCTGAGCCCGACGCGCGACGACGCGCCGTCGGGCCTAGGCCCGACGGACGCTCAGACCAGTTCTCGCACCAGCGTCTCGATGAGCGAGCGGATCTCGTCGCGGATCGGTCGGACGGCGTCGATGCCCTGCCCGGCGGGATCGTCGAGCTTCCAGTCCTCGTAGCGCTTGCCGGGAAAGAACGGGCAGGCGTCGCCGCAGCCCATCGTGATCACGACGTCGGATGCCTGCACGGCCTCGGTCGTGAGCACCTTGGGCTGCTCGGCGGTGATGTCGATGCCGACCTCGCCCATCGCCTCGACGGCGATCGGGTTGATCTGCTCGGCTGGCATCGATCCGGCAGAGCGGACCTCGATGCGGTCGCCGGCGATGTCGCGCAGGAAGCCGGCGGCCATCTGGGATCTGCCGGCGTTGTGCACGCACACGAAGAGGACGGACGGCTTGAACGCGGGGCTGGTCATGGGGGCTCCTCAGCGGCGGGTGATGGGAGAGGCTGGTCAGCCTGCGGTGACGGGACGAGAGCCGAGCGGGATGAGCGCGGGAGCGCAGCATCCGCCCTGCGGCGAGTCGAAGGCGCTCGCACCCCCGCAGACACCGGTGTCGGGCAGCACGAGCTCGGTGCGCTCGGCACCTTCGTGATCGCCGGCGAGATGGGCGACGACGCTGCGCACCTGCTCGAAGCCGGTCAGCGCGAGGAAGGTGGGCGCCCGGCCGTAGGACTTCGCACCGACGATGAAGAAGCCGTCCTCCGGATGCCGCAGCTGGCGCGCACCGGTCGCCGACACGGATCCGCAGGAGTGGATGTTCGGGTCGATCTCGGCGGCGATACCGGCGACCGCGTCGAGGGAGGGGTCGACGTCGATGCGCAGCTCGCGCAGGATGCCGAGGTCGGGGCGAAACCCGGTGAGCGCGACGACACGGTCGACCCCGGCGATCTCCCGACCCGCCTCTGAGACGATCACCAGTCCGGCGCCCTCTCGTCGGAACTCCGCGACCCGGAATCCCGTGACGACCTCGACGACGCCGGCCTCGATCACCTTGCGGGCGCGCGATCCGAGCACCGCGCGCTCAGCGAGCTCGTCCCGCTCACCGCCGCCGAACAGATTCGTCGTGCTCCCGCGGCGCAGCAGCCACGTGATGCGCATGCTCGGGTCTCGGCGGGCGAGCTCGCTGAGCCGCAGCACCGCGTGCGTCGCCGAATGACCGGCCCCGACGACGGCCACGTGACGGCCGGCGCACGACGAGACATCGTCCGGGATGCGGTATGAGATCCGTCCGGATGCCGCTGCTTCGCCGACCGCCGGGAATCCGTCGGCCCCCGCGGGGTTGGGCTGGTTCCAGGTGCCGCTCGCGTCGATCACCGCTCGCGCGAGGATGCGCCCGTCACGCCCGTGCCGGTCCTGCGTGTGCACGACGAACGGCTGGCTCCTGCGGCCGCCGTCGACCACCTTGTCGCGCCCGCGACGAGCGATCCCGGTGACGGTCGTGCCGTAGCGCACGCGCTCGCCCAGGGCATCCGCGAGGGGCGCGAGGTAGTCGCGCACCCATTCCGCCCCCGTCGGGTATCCGCGATCGGGTGCCGCCCACCCCGATGCCTCGAGCAGGCGCCGAGCGGCGGCATCCATCAGCTCCGGCCACGCCGAGAAGAGCCTGACGTGTCCCCACTCCGTGACGGCGGCACCCGCGGAGCTGCCCCGTTCGACGACCACCGACGCGATCCCGCGCTCGGTGAGGTGAGCGGCCGCAGCCAGCCCCTGCGGGCCCGCGCCGACGACCACGACGGGAAGTCCGGACATCTCATCTCCTCAGATCGAAGAACGTCAATATGAAACGGTGCCGCACCTATCGAAGATTGTCAATACGTGTCAGGATATCGGCATGAGCCTGCCCGCGACCATCGACGAATCCGCCTGCTGCGTGCCGCGCGTCACGTCTCCGCTGACCGCACAGCAGACGGAGCAGGTCGCCCGGGTCTTCAAGGCCCTCGGCGACCCGACCCGCGTCGCCCTCCTCTCGCTCATCGCGCGCAGCGAGGGGGGCGAGGCGTGCATCTGCGATCTCACCGATCCGGTCGGCCTCTCCCAGGCCACGGTCTCCCACCACATGAAGCTGCTCGCCGAGGCCGGGCTCGTCACCAGGGAGCAGCGCGGCAGATGGGCGTACTTCGCCGTGGACGGCGACGCACTCGCCGCGGCCGCCGACGCGCTGCGCCCCTCCTGACCTCGATCTGCCGCGCCGCGGTCCGCGGTCCGCGGTCCGCGGTGCCAGGATGAGGGCATGACCGACATCACGCCGCCCGCGCTCATCGAGCGAGCGGGCATCGAGATCATCCCCGAATCCCAGCGCACGGCGAGGCCCCGCGACCTGTTCTGGCCGTGGTTCGCCGCCAACGTCTCGGTGTTCGGCATGTCGTACGGCTCGTTCGTGCTCGGCTTCGGCATCTCGTTCTACCAGGCGACGGTCGTCTCGATCATCGGGATCGTCGTGTCGTTCCTGCTCTGCGGCCTGATCGCCATCGCGGGCAAACGCGGATCGACGCCCACCATGGTGCTCTCGCGGGCCGCGTTCGGCGTGCACGGGCAGAAGGTGCCCGGCATCGTGTCGTGGCTCACCTCGATCGGTTGGGAGACGTTCCTCGCGATCATGGCCGTGCTGGCCACCGCCACCGTGATCACCCGCCTCGGCGGCGACGGCGACAGCGTCACCCTGAAGATCATCGCCACGGTCATCGTCGCCGCCCTCATCGTGACCGCATCCGTGCTCGGGTATCACACGATCATGAAGCTGCAGTCGGTGCTCACCTGGGTCACCGGCGTCGTCACCGTCCTTTACGTGATCCTCGCCGCGCCCACCATCGACCTCGCCGCCGTGCTCGCCCAGCCGAGCGGCAGCGCGGCACAGGTCATCGGCGCGCTCGTGATGGTCATGACCGGGTTCGGGCTGGGCTGGATCAACATCGCCGCCGACTGGTCGCGGTATCAGAAGCGCACGGCATCCGACGGCGCGATCGTCTTCTGGAACACGCTCGGCGGGGCGATCGCCCCCGTCATCCTCGTGGTGTTCGGCCTGCTGCTCGCCGGCTCCGACGAGAAGCTCATGGCGGCCGTCGGCGCCGATCCGATCGGAGCCCTCGCCACGATCCTCCCGACCTGGGTTCTCGTGCCGTTCCTGCTGACGGCCGTACTCGCCCTCGTCTCGGGAGCCGTGCTCGGCATCTACTCCTCGGGCCTCACGCTGCTCAGCCTCGGCATCCGGATCCCGCGTCCGGCGGCGGCGGGCATCGACGGCCTCATCCTCACCGTCGTGACGATCCTCGTCGTCTTCGGCGACCAGGGCTTCCTCGGCCCGTTCCAGTCGTTCCTGATCACGCTCGGCGTTCCGCTGGCATCGTGGGCGGGCATCCTCATCGCCGACATCCTGCGCCGTCGGCGCGACTACGACGAGGCCGCGCTGTTCGATCCGAACGGACGCTACGGCGCCTGGGACTGGACCTCGATCGGCACCATGATCGTCGCGTCGGTCATCGGCTGGGGTCTGGTCGTGAACCTGTTCGCCGACGACGCGGCCTGGAACAACTGGCAGGGCTACCTGCTGCCGCTCATCGGCGGCAAGGACGGCGAGTGGGCGTACGCGAACCTCGGCGTCTTCGTCGCCCTGGTGCTCTCGTTCGTCGTCACGTGGTTCGCGCGCGCCGGACGCATCCGCCGTCAGGAGCAGGCGTGACGGAGGGCTGGCTGGTCGTCGTCGACCCGCAGAACATCTTCGCCTCGCCGCAGTCCGAGTGGGGGTCGCCCTTCTTCGCCGAGGCGATGGCGAACATCGGGCGACTGGCCGAGCGCTTCGGCGAGCGGGTGGTGGTGACCAGGTGGATGCCCACGGCCGACCGCTCCACGTCGTGGGGGGCGTACTTCACCGCGTGGCCGTTCGCCGATCAGCCGGCGGGCGACGCCCTGTTCGATCTCGTGCCCGAAGCGGTGAGCCTGTCGGCGCGACCGACTCTCGATCTGCCGACGTTCGGCAAGTGGGGCGTCGAGCTCGAGACGATCGTCGGTCGCGGCGCGCACGTCGTGCTGGCCGGGGTCTCGACCGACTGCTGCGTGCTGTCGACCGCGCTGGCCGGAGCGGATGCCGGGGCGCACCTCACCGTCGCCACCGACGCGTGCGCGGGCTCGACAGCCGAGAATCACGCCGCCGCGGTGCACGTGCTGGGCCTGTATCCACCGCAGATCACCCTCGCGACGACGGCCGAGATCCTCGCGCTCGCCGAGGGCTGAGCGCGCTCACGCCGTCCAGCTGTGCACCGGCTCGCCGGAGTGCATGCGCTCGAGGTAGTCGTCGAGCATCCCGCGCAGCGCGTCGGGACGCGACGCTCCCGCGGCCTCCCTGGCGGCGACGTTCGCGCGCTGCCAGGTGGCGCCGTTGCGGCCGGTGACGCAGCGCTGCTCGATGATGCCCAGATAGCGCTCGCGCGTCTCGGCCGAGACGCCGTAGGCGTCGAGCCCCTCCGCGGCGAGCGGCAGCAGTCGGCGCAGCACCAGCTCACGCGGTCCGACCCAGCCCAGTTCGGGCCAGTACAGCTGCGACTCGATGCCCTGGCGCGCGGCGGAATGCAGGTTCTCCCGCGCGGCGTCGAAGGTCATCTGGCTCCACAGCGGACGCTCGCTGTGCGCGAGCGAGTGCAGCAGGCCGTAGTAGAACGCGGTGTCGGCCAGGGCATCCGCCATCGAGGGCGAGGCGGGCAGCACCCGGTTCTCGAGGCGCAGGTGGCAGCCGCCGTCCTGCGTGTCGTAGATGGGTCGGTTCCAGCGGTAGACGGTGCCGTTGTGCATCCGCAGCTCGCTGAGGTCGGGGGCGGTGCCCGATCGCAGCGTCTCGAGCGGGTCCTGGTCGGAGCTCTCCGGCAGCAGCGCAGGGAAGTAGCGCGAGTTCTCCTCGAAGAGGTCGAAGATCGATGTGATCCAGCGCTCGCCGAACCACACGCGCGGTCGCACGCCCTGGTTCTTCAGCTCCTGCGAGCGCGTGTCGGTGGCCTGCTCGAACATCGGGATGCGCGTCTCGTGCCACAGCGCACGGCCCGCGAAGAACGGCGAATTGGCCGCCAGCGCCACCTGCACCCCGGCGATCGCCTGCGCCGCGTTCCAGTGCGCGGCGAACTCCTCTGGCTTGACCTGCAGGTGCAGCTGCATCGAGGTGCAGGCGGCCTCGGGCACGATCGTGTCGCAGATGATGTCGAGGTCTTCCGGGTCTGCGTCGTCGGTGAGGGGAACCCCGTCGAGTCGCAGCTCGATGTCCTCGCCGCGCGCGGCGAGGATCTGCTGTCCGAGCATCTTGTAGCGCGGTTCCCGCGACAGCCAGCGCTCGGTGAAGTGCGTCTCGTCGAGAGTGGGCAGCATGCCGATCATCGCGAGGTCGCTGCCGGCGCTGTGGGCCCGCTCGTCCGCGGCGGCGAACGCCGAGCCCAGCACCTTCTCGAGCTCGGTCAGGCTGTCGCCGCCGAGCGGCCGGGGAGCCACGTTGATCTCGACGTTGAACCGCCCGAGCTCGGTCTGAAACGCCGGATTGGCGATGGCATCCAGTACCTGCTCGTTGGTCATGGCGGGGTTGCGCTCGCCGTCGACGAGGTTCAACTCGATCTCCAGACCGAGCTGCGGCTGCGAGGCCTCTTCGAACCAGCCGTCGCCGAGCATGTGCTCGAGCGCCTCCAGCCCGCGCTGCACCTGCTCGCGGAACCGCGCCCGATCCTGCCGAGTGAATCGCTGTGAGCTGATGCTGTCTCCCATGCTCGGAAGAATATCCGCTGCGGCCCGATCGCCCTGATCGGGCGGTGCCCCCTTGTCGCGGGCGCCCGATCGGTGCTAGCGAGCGGCATTTCACCGTTGTGACGACCGCAACAGAACTGATATGTTTCCGGGATGGCCACCGGCGACAACGAACGCGCGCTCGAAGACGGCATCGTCACCGACCTCGAGGATCGGATGACGTACGGCTCGTACCTCGACCTGGATCGGCTGCTCGGCGCTCAGCATCCGGTCTCGCGCCCCGAGCACCACGACGAGATGCTGTTCATCATCCAGCACCAGACCACCGAGCTGTGGCTCAAGCTCGTGCAGCACGAGCTGGGCACCGCGCGCGACCGTCTCGCCGCCGATGATCTGCGCTCGGCGCTGAAGCACATCGCCCGGGTCAAGCACATCCAGGAGGTGCTGACCCAGCAGTGGTCGGTGCTGGCCACCCTCACCCCCACCGAGTACGCGCAGTTCCGCGGCGCCCTCGGCAATTCCTCGGGATTCCAGTCGGTGCAGTACCGCGCTGTCGAGTTCGCACTCGGCAACAAGAACGAGCGGATGCTCGGCGTGTTCCGCGGCCACCCCGAGAACCTGGCGATGCTCACGGCCGAGTGGGAGCGCCCCACCCTGTACGACGAGTTCCTGCGGTACGCGTCGCGGCGGGGTCTGCCGATCCCGACCGAGGTGCTCGAGCGCGACGTCCGTCAGCCGTACCGCGAGCACCCCGAGCTCGTGCCGGCGATCCGCGAGATCTACGAGAACCCGCACGAGCACTGGGACCTGTACGAGGCGTGCGAAGAGCTCGTCGATGTCGAGGACAACTTCCAGTTCTGGCGCTTCCGGCACCTGCGCACCGTCACCCGCACGATCGGGATGAAGGTCGGCACCGGCGGGTCGAGCGGCGTGAGCTTTCTGCAGCGAGCTCTCGATCTCACGTTCTTCCCCGAGCTGTACAGCGTGCGCACCGAGATCGGCCGCTGAATGCGGGCGGTCACGTTCTTCGACGGCGAGGGGATGCACGACGGCACCCTCGACGTGCGCGATGGCCGCCTCCGCCTCCTGCCGCGGGCCGCGCCGACCGACACCCCGCACCTGGATGGCGTGATCACCGGCCTGTTCACCGACCATCACGTGCATCTGCAGCTCGTCGACCCCGACCTGCTTCCCGCGTCGCGGCTGGGCCGCGTGATCGACCTGGGCGCCGACCCGGACTGGATCGCCGAGGTGTCGCGGCACCGTGTGACCGTGCACTACGCCGGGCCGTTCCTGACCGCGCCTGGCGGGTACCCGTCGGATCGCGCGTGGGCTCCGACCGGTTCGGTGCGGGAGATCGCGGATGCCGAGCACGCCGCGCGCACGGTCGACGAGCTCGCGGCGGCCGAGGTGTCGCTGATCAAGGTCGTGGCCCACAGCGACGCGGGCCCGGCGATCGACGACGACGCGTTCCGCGCCGTGGTGCGCCAGGCGGCCGTGCACCGCCTGCCCGTCGTGGCTCACGCCGAGGGTGCCGGTCAGGCGCAGCGTGCGGTGCGGCTCGGCGCCACCCGACTGGCACACGCCCCGTTCAGCGAGCGCCTGACCGATACGGAGATCGCCGCGCAGGCGGCATCCGCATCCTGGATCTCGACCCTGGCGATCCACGACGACGACGCGCGCGCCGTCGCGATCGACAACGTGCGCCGCTTCGTCGCGGCCGGCGGCGAGGTGCTCTACGGCACCGACATGGGCAACGGCGCCACGCCGGTCGACCTGCGCGAGGCGGAGATCGACGCGCTGCGCGCCGCCGGGCTCGACGGGCTCGATCTGCTGACCGCCCTCTCGCCGGCCGACCCGCTCGCGGGCGGCGCCCTGCTGCTTCTCCCGGATGGCGACCCGAACCGGGCTCGCCGCCTCACCGCCGCCGACACCGACACCGACACCGACACCGACACCGACAGCACGGAGCCGTGACATGACCGACCTCATCGACGACCTGCTCGCCGAGGCACGCAAGCTCGACCAGGCCGACCCGCTCGCCCATCACATCGCCGAGTTCGCCGACGCCCCTGGCGTCACCGCGTACCTTGACGGGAACTCCCTGGGCCGTCCGCTGCGCGATCTGCCCGAGAAGGCCGCCGCCTTCATCCGCGACGACTGGGGCACGCGCCTCATCCGCTCGTGGGACGAGCAGTGGATGGCGCTGCCGATGCGGCTCGGCGATCGCATCGGCGCGATCACCCTCGGGGCCGCGGCCGGACAGACGGTGGTCGCCGACTCCACCAGCGTGCTGCTCTACAAGCTCATGCGCGCCGGTGTCGCCGCGCGTCCCGGGCGGGACGAGATCGTGATCGAGGCCGGCAACTTCCCCACCGACCGATTCATCGCCGCCGGCGTCGCGAACGAGACGGGCACCACCCTGCGCTGGGTCGAGCCCGATCCGATCCTCGGTGTCACCGCAGACCAGGTGGCGTCGGTCGTCTCCGAGCGCACCGCGCTCGTCGTGCTCAGCCACGTCGACTACCGCTCCGGCTCTCTGGCGGCGATGCCCGAGATCACCGCCGCGGTGCGGGATGCCGGCGCGCTGATGCTCTGGGATCTGTGCCACTCGGCCGGCGTCGTGCCGATGTCGCTCGACGAGTGGGGAGTCGACATGGCCGTCGGCTGCACGTACAAGTACCTGAACGGCGGGCCGGGCTCGCCGGCGTTCGGCTATCTGCGCGCCGAGCACCACGGTTCGATCGTGCAGCCGATCCACGGCTGGTGGGGCGCCGCCGACATCTTCGCGATGGGTCCCGAATACGCCCCGGTCTCCGGCATCCGGCAGCTGCTCAGCGGCACTCCCCCGGTGCTGTCGATGCTCGCGATGCAGGGCATGCTCGATCTGATCGAGCTCGAGGGGATCACGGCACTGCGGGTGAAGTCGATCACGCTCACCGAGTTCGCGATCCGCGCGTACGACGCGCTGCTCGCCCCGCTCGGGGTGCGGCTGCTGTCGCCGCGCGAGGCGTCGCGTCGCGGCGGACACGTGACGATCGGGCACGACTCGTTCCAGGAGGTCACGACGCGGCTGTGGGCCGACGGGGTCATCCCCGACTTCCGCTTCCCCGACGGCATCCGGCTCGGCCTGTCGCCGCTGAGCACCTCGCACGAGGAGACGCTGCGCGGCGTGATCGCCGTGCGCGACGCTCTGCAGTCATGACCGCGCACGCGAGCACGGACATCGTGCTCGACGACATCGAGGCGCGTCCCGGCAGCACGACCTCGCTGCTGCGCACGGTGATCGGACTGTACCTGCGACCCCTCGGCGGGCAGATCACCTCTGCCGCGCTCGTGCGCCTGGCCGGCGATCTCGGCATCCCGGCCGCTCGCGCGCGCACCGCGATCACCCGGCTCAAGCAGCGCGGCCTGCTGCTCGCCACCGCGGATGCCGGGTACGCCCTCAACCCGGCGGCGCTGCCCATGCTCGAACGCGGTGACCGACGCATCTTCGCGGTGCGCACGATGGCTGCGGACGACGAGTGGCTGCTCGTCTCGGCGACCATCCCCGAGACCCGACGCGACCTGAGGCATCAGCTGAGGCGGCGGCTGCAGTTCCTGGGCGCCGGGGCCGTCACGGCCGGACTGTGGATCCTTCCCGGCCACCTGGCCGATGAGGCCGAGCAGCTGCTGGCAGAGCTCGATGCCCGCGTCTACGCCACCCTGTTCCGCACGAGCGACCCGATGCCCGCCGATCCGCTCGCCTGCGCCGCCGCCCGATGGTGGGACCTCGACGCGCTGCGGGCGGAGCACGAGCGGTTCCTGGCATCCCTCGCCGATCTCGAGCACGCCGAGCCGTTCGCCGCGTACGTCCGCCTGATCGACAGCTGGCGTGTGCTGCCGTACATCGACCCCGGTCTGCCCCGCACACTGCTGCCCGACGACTGGCCCGGCGAGCGCAGCGTGCGCGAGTTCGAGCGCCTGTCGCTCGCGCTCGCCCCGGCGGCGCTCGCCCACGCGCGGGATGCCGTGCCGCGAGCTGACAGGATCGAGACATGAAGAACTCCGTCAGAGCCGTCATCATCACCGGCGGCCTGGTCATGGTGCTGCTGATCGGCGTGCTGGTGTGGGCCGTGGCGCAGCGCGCCGAGTCCGAGAACGACCCGAAGCCGCAGGTGCTGCGGGAGGAGTCGCACGTGCTCGACGACGGTGGAGCCGATGCCGTGACCGTGGTGGAGTTCCTCGACTTCGAGTGCGAGGCGTGCGGCGCGTTCCACCCCGTGGTCGAGGATCTGCGGCAGAGGTACGACGGGCAGATCACCTACGCCGTGCGGTACTTCCCGCTGCCGGGGCACGTGAACTCGATGGACGCGGCACTCGCCGCCGAGGCCGCAGCCCAGCAGGGCGAGTTCGAGGCGATGTACCTGCGGCTGTTCCAGACGCAGGCCGAGTGGGCCGGTGCCACCGAACCGACCCCGGCGGTGTTCCGTGCGCTGGCCGAGGAGATCGGCCTCGACATGGCGGCATACGACGAGGCCGTCGCCGATCCCGCCACCGCCGAGCGCGTGCGGCGCGACAGATCCGAGGGCACCTTCCTCGGTGTCGAGGGCACACCGACGTTCTTCGTCGACGGGCGGATGGTCGCGATCAGCGCGCCCGATGATCTCGAGAGGGCGATCGTCGAGGCGCAGTCGCGCTGACCGCCGAGCGAGCACCGGGGGTGTGTTTCGCCGCGTGTCGGCGGTGATCGACGCATCACCGAGGCCGGACGTATTCTCGGTGCACCCGATCGTGAGGAGACCCACCGTGAACACGCCGCCGACCCGCCTTTCGCCCCTCGAGGTGCGTGAGCGTGCGGCGTGCATGTGCGACCACGGCGACGTGTGCTCCTCGTACGCGCCCGGTCACGCCCTGCACCTGATCCAGGCGCGGATGGCGGCGGCGACGCCCCTGGGCTGGACGGATGCCGTGGTGGAGACCGCCGACGCGGCATCCGGCGTCCTGGGTCTGCGCACCCTCGCCGGCGATGCGGTCTCGATCTGGAGCGCGGCCGGAGCCGCACTCGAGGCACCGGCGGGCACACCGGTCGCGCTGCATGCCGCGTACGACGTGCTGGCCGTCGGCCGCGTGCTCTACAACGTCGCGCGCTGACGCGAAGCGCTTTCGAATCGCTCGAATGGCGGCGTACGACAGCCGAGGGCGACCAGATGAGCGATTCGAACGTGGCTTGCCTGCTTCGTCAGGAGGCCATCTTCGTCATGGCGTCGCGCATCTCCATGCAGGCGTCCAAGCACGCCCTGCAGGCCTGAGCGCACATCCGGCAGACGTCACTGTGCTCGGCGTGCGCCTGGCAGTCGTCCATGCACATCCGACACATCGCGATGCAGGCGTCGAGCATCGACATCATGACCGGTGCGGTCATGCCCTGCATCCGCAGCATCGTGCGCATCATCGCGCCGCACATGTCGGCGCAGTTCATGCACGCGACGCTGCAGTCCATCATCTGCGTCGAGCAGACCGTGCACGCCTGCTCGCACGCCGCGCACGCGTCGATGCACGCCTGCATGACGGCCATGTCCATCATCTCCATGCCGGAGGTCTTCATCTCGGACGCCATCGCGTCCATCATCATCGAATCCATGCTTCGAACCGCCTTCGTCTTCGGCTTCACACCGGGATCTCAGACGGGGCAGGTCGTCCCGCCTCCGGCCAGGCTACGCCTGCTCGGGCCGCAGGTCGATGGCGGGAGTAGTGTCACCGTGTGCCCTCGTCCACCCCTGCGCCCGGATTCGACACCGTGCAGCGACTCGTCGTCGCCGTGGCCGTGCTGGCCTCGTTCGTCACCTTCCTCGACGGCACCGTGGTCACCGTCGCGCTGCCGGCGATCAGCCGCGAGCTGGGCGGCGGCATCGCCACGCAGCAGTGGGTGGTCGACGCGTATCTGATCACGCTGAGCGCGCTGATCCTGCTGGCGGGGTCGCTGTCGGATGCCTATGGCCGCGTGCGCGTGATGCGGATCGGTCTCATCGCCTTCG
The DNA here is from genome assembly GCF_040686955.1 of Microbacterium sp. NPDC077391. Taxonomy (NCBI): domain Bacteria; kingdom Bacillati; phylum Actinomycetota; class Actinomycetes; order Micrococcales; family Microbacteriaceae; genus Microbacterium; species Microbacterium sp. NPDC077391. The sequence goes on along the minus strand of NZ_JBFBMI010000004.1, from coordinate 55,046 downwards.
GCGTCGCCTCGATCGCCGTGGCGGCGGCTCCTGACCCGCTGGTGCTGATCATCGCCCGCGCGGCGCAGGGAGCCGCGGGCGCGCTGCTCGTGCCTAGTTCTCTCGCGCTGATCACGGCGACCATGCGCGGCGAGCTGCAGTCCCGGGCGATCGGGGTATGGACGGCATTCACCACCGCCGCGCAGCTGGCCGGCCCGCTGATGGGCGGTCTGTTCGTCGACCTGCTCTCGTGGCGTCTTGTCTTCGTCATCAACGTGCTGCCGATCGCCGTGACGCTGGTGCTGCTCGGCCGGCTGGATCTGCCTGAGCACGAGCGCGACGTGGACGTGGATTGGACGAGCGGCATCCTCTGCGCGCTGGGCCTGGGCGCGGTCGTCTTCGCGCTGATCGAGCAGGAGCGGCTGGGCTGGTCGAGTCCGGGCATCTGGATGCCAGGACTGGCCGGCGCCGCGCTGCTCGCGGTGTTCCTGTGGCGACAGACGCGTTCGGCGCATCCGCTGCTGCCCCTGTCGATGTTCGCGGTGCGCAACTTCGGATGGGGCAACGTCTCCACCCTGTTCGTCTACGCGGCGCTCTCGCTGAACGGGTTCGTCATCGGCGTCTACCTGCAGCAGGGGCCGGGGCTCAGTGCGACGGCGGCGGGGCTCGCGAGCCTGCCCGTGACGGTGCTGATGATCCTGCTCTCGTCGCGCGCCGGGGCGTGGGCTGGCCGGTTCGGACCCCGCCTGTTCATGACGGTCGGTCCGATCCTGATGGCGATCGGCGCCCTGCTGCTGCTCACCGTCGGCCGCGACTTCGACTACTGGTGGCAGGTGCTGCCGTCGATGCTCGCGCTCGGTCTGGGCCTGGCGCTGACGGTCGCCCCGCTGACCTCGGCGATCCTCGGCGCCATCGACGAGCGTCGCAGCGGCATCGCCTCGGCCGTGAACAATGCCGTCTCGCGCGTCGCCGGGCTGCTCGTGGTCGCACTGCTGTCGACCATCGTCGGCGGGTCGCTCGACCTCGACGGCTTCCACAGCGCCGCGGTCGTCACCGCCGCCCTGTTCGCGGCAGGCGGCGTGGTGTCGTGGATCGGCATCCGCCGCAATCCCGCCGAGCCTGCGGACCCGACTCCCGCTGCCGAGACGACTTGCTGAGCGATCCGGGGGTGCGCACCGCGGGCGAGCGCAACCCCTCGCGCCGGATGCCCGCGGCATGATGTGCTGATCCCATGACACGCAGGCGGCGCGCACCACGGCACCGAGGCTCCGCGTCGCCCGCGTTCCTGGCATCCGGGATCTGCTACGCCGCCAACTGCGCCCTCGGCACCGCCGTCGCGACCAGGCTGATCGACACCCGGCGCTTCCGCTGGGTGCATCACGCCCTGTACATCGCGACGGTCTCGACGACGATCCTCGCGCTGATCGTCGGCGTGCGCAGCGACCGGAGGGCCGCGCTCGCCCTCGCTCCTGCGCTGGCCCCCCTCGCCGTCATCCCCTATGCGGGAACGCACACCCGCAGGCATCCCGTCATCGCCCTCACCGCCGCGCCGTTCATCGCCGCCGGCGTCTTCACCTCCCGCCGATAGGAGCAGCATGGAATTCCTCGACGTCGTTCGTCGCCGCAAGACCACGAACGGGCCGTTCCTGCCCGATCCGGTGAGCGAAGAGCACCAGCGGCTGCTGATCGAAGCTGCCAGTCGCGCGCCCTCGCAGCTGAACAGCCAGCCGTGGCGCTTCGTCGTGATCGAGCAGCGCGAGACCATCGAGCGGATCGCCCAGATCTCGGGCGAGAGCATGACCGAGGTGATGTCGAACGGCACGTTCTTCGAGCGGTACAAGCCGTACTTCCGCTTCAGCCAGGCCGAGATGGAGCAGAAGCGCAGCGGGATGCTGTTCGACAAGCTGCCCGCGGTGCTGCGCCCGTTCACGAGTCAGGTGTTCACCTCGCGCGGGCAGAAGCTGATGAACTCCCTCGGCGTGCCGAAGACGCTCGGCGCCGAGAATGCGAAGCTCGTCGCCGGCTCCCCGCTGCTGCTCGCCGTGATGCTCGACCGCAGCGAGTACCGCCCCGGCGAGCTGTCGTCGTTCTACTCGGTGTTCAGCATGGGCGCCGCGATGGAGAACATCTGGCTGACGACGGTGGAGCTCGGCATGGGCATCCAGTTCATCTCGTTCCCGATGGAGGCGCCGGGCCGCTGGGACGAGATCATCGAGCTGCTGCACGTGCCGGACGATCTCGAGCTGATGGCCGTGTACCGTCTCGGCTACCTGCCTGCCGAGCAGCGCCGCCCGGCCATCGACTGGTCGAGCTCCCAGCGCAAGCTGCCGTCGCAGTTCGTGTTCCGCGAGACGTGCGAGACGCCGGAGCAGCGCTGGGACGGGTAGCAGTGGCGGCTCGCGAGTCGGATGGGCCCGCGGATGCCCTGATCGCGCCACCCGAACCGCCCGACGTGCACGTCATGACGTTCAACATCCGCCGCGCCGCAGACGGCATGCTGCACCGCCGGGCCGACCGCTGGTCGTGGCGCGCACCTGCCGTGCAGCAGCTGCTGGCCTCGGAGCGCCCCACGCTCATCGGCCTGCAGGAGGCCCTGCCGCGCGTCATGCCCCTGGTGCGCGAGGCGCTCGGGGCCGATCACCGTGCCATCGGCGCCGGACGGGCAGCCGGGGGACGCGGCGAGGGCACCCCGATCGTGTACGACAGCACGCGTCTCGTGCTGCACGACGGGGGTCAGCGCGCTCTGTCCGACCGGCCGGAGCGGGCGGGCTCGATCGGATGGGGCAACCTCATCCCCCGCATCCTGGTCTGGGCCGAGTTCGTCGAGCGCGGCACCGGCACGCGATTCCTCGCGATCAACACCCACCTCGACCACCTCTCCGCGTCGTCGCGGCGACGTTCCGCCCTCAGCATCCGCCGGCTCGTCATCGAGCGCGCCCTGCCCGCGGTCGTCATGGGCGACCTCAACGCCGGCGCCGACTCCCCTGCGCTGCGCGAGCTGCAGGCCGGCCGTGCGGTGCTCGACAGCTGGGATGCCGCGGAGCAGAGGGCCGGTCCGCGATGGGGCACGTACCCTGGATACCGACGCCCTCGTGCCGGCGGGCGCCAGCTCGACTGGATCATGACGACGCCGGACGTACGGGTGCGCACGGTCGGCGCCAACGCCCGCACTCCCGGCGGGCGCCGGCCGTCGGATCACCTGCCCGTGCAGGCCGTGCTGCGATTCGGAGAGGATGCCAGATGAAAGAGGACTTCCTTCGCCCGCCGGCCACGGCCGCGGAGTGGACGGCAGATGCCCTGCGCCTCATCGGCATCCTGGGTGTGATCGCGGCCGCCATCTGGCTGAAGCCGACGGATGCCGGGATCACGGCCCTGGCTCTGCCCGCGCTGATGCTGCCGCGCATGCTGGGCATGCGCGCCTGGTTCGACACCGCATCCGGAGTCACCGTCCTCGCCGCAGCGTGGAGCAACGTGTTCGATCTCTATGCGGTGATCTCCCGGTGGGATCTCGTGGTGCACTTCGCGTGCACCGCGGTGCTGACGATCCTCGCGGCGGAGATCCTGACGCGAGCCGGCGTCGTCGGCATCACCGCATCGGCGCGCCCGAGGGCGCGGACCCCGCTGGTTCTCGCGCCGCTGATCGCCCTCGCTCTGAGCGCGGTCTGGGAGATGATCGAGTGGTTCGGGTCGGTGTACATCAGCGACCAGATCCACGTCGGCTATCAGGACACGATCGGCGACATGGTGCTCGGCGGCGTCGGTGGACTCGTGGCCGGCGGCATGCTGGCGCTGATCGATGTGCGTCGCTCACCCGGTCCGACGCAGCCTGCTGCGGAGCCGCAGCTGTCGGGGCGGCGCGGATGATACCCCTAGAGGTGCCGGCCGTCACGGCCCTGCCCCGATCACCCTCGGTCGGCTGATACTCGGGGCATGACTCACCACGACGGAAACCCTGACGACCTGCACGACGACGCCGCGGCGGACTCCCCCGACGCTGCGGGCGGAAACCCGCCGACCGCTGCCGAGGCGCAGCCCGACGGACAGTTCGACAGTCAGAACATGCCGACCACGGATGGCGAGCCGGCGTCCGGCGACGATTCCGCCGCGAGCGCCGGTGCGGAATCGCCCGAGGAGGGCGAGGCCGCCATGCGCGCGGCCGAAGAGGCGACGACGAACGACTGACCGTCCGCGCGATAGGGTCGCTCGCATGAGCGGAGCGGGCGACCTCGAGAAGATCGCCGCCGAGCTGTACGCCGGGTCGCCTGACGCGTTCATCGCCGCGCGGAATGCGCGCGCCGGTGCCGTCGACGACCCGGCGCTCTCGGCTGCGGTCCGAGCGCTGCGCAAGCCCAACGTCGCCGCCTGGGTGGTGAACCTCTTCGCCGGGGAGCGCACCGCCCGGCTCGAGCAGGCGCTGCAGCTCGCCGCCGAGCTGCGTGACGCCCAGGAGGATCTGGATGCCGCGACGCTCTCGCACCTCGGGCGGCAGCGGCGAGCGCTGACCGACCAGCTCGCGGCGGAGGCCGCGACGCTCGCCACCGCGCGGGGTGGGCGGGTGAGCGACGCCACGCGGGAGGCGGTGCGGCGCACGATCTCTGCGGCGTTCTTCGATCCGGACGCGGCGGCGGCCGTGGCATCCGGACGCCTGGTGCGCGACCTCGAGCCGACCGGCTCGGTCGACCTCCAGGCGATCGTGGCGGGCGGGCGCCCGAGACCGCCGGCCTCGCAGGGCCGGCCGACCGACGAGGTGGGCGCCAGACGTCAGCAGCGGGCCGCCGAACGCACTCTGCGCGAAGCGGAGAAAGCACACGAGCGGGCTCTGCGAGCAGAGCGGCGAGCGGAGGACGAGGCGAGGGATGCCGTGCAGCGTGCCGGACGCCTCACGGAGCGCATCGCGGAGCTCGAGCAGGAGCTCTCCCGCGTCCGGGAGGATGCCGCCCACGCCAGGGAGGACGCCGACGCCGCCGACCGTCGCCGGCGCCGGGCCGCCGATGAGCTCTCGACCGCGGAGAAGACGCTCGCGGATGCTCGGCGTGCGCGAGACGCGCTCCGAGGTGACGCGAGCACGTGACGCGAGCACCAGACCATGCGCAGGCGCCGAGCGCAACCCGCTCTGCCGATCCGGCGGAGCGGGTTAGCGTCGGAGAAACCGACAGGGGCGGCTGAGAGGCGTCGGCCCGATCAGGGAGGAATGAGCGATGGCCCGGAATGTGAGGGTGCTGCACTGCGCACCGGAAGACGTGTTCGAGGTGCTGAGCGACGGCTGGCTGTACCCGACGTGGGTGGTGGGTGCGTCGCGCATGCGGGCCGTGGATCCGACCTGGCCGATGCGCGGATCGCAGCTGCACCACTCGTTCGGCGTGTGGCCGATGCTCATCAACGACGAGACCATCGTCGAAGAGCACGACCCGCCGCGCAGCATGGTCATGCGAGCGCGAGGATGGCCGATGGGCGAGGCGCGGGTGACGATCGAGGTGCGACCGCGGGGAGACGACTGCTTCGTGCGCATTCAGGAAGAGCCCATCGCAGGCCCCGGCCGGTTCGTGCCCCGCCCGATCATGAACGCGCTGGTGCGCTGGCGGAATGCCGAGACTCTGCACCGCCTGGCCTATCTCTCCGAAGGCAGGGCGGCCGTTCGATCCCGGCGCGACTCGCCGTCGCCGTCGCCCTCGCCTTCGGCTTCGCCGGGACGGGCTTCGGATGCAGAGGCACAGCGATCGTGATCGACCGGCGTCGCCCCGGCGCGGATGACCTCGACGTCGTCGTCGTCGGCGCCGGGCCGAACGGACTCGCCGCCGCCGTGACGCTCGCCAGGGCCGGCCTGCGCGTGCGCGTCTACGAGCGCGACAGCCGGGCAGGGGGCGGGGCCGCCACGCGTGAGCTCACGCTGCCCGGCTTCCAGCACGACGTCTGCTCCGCCGTGCATCCACTGGCGTTCGAGTCGCGCTTCTTCCGCGACTTCGGGTTGCGCGACCGCGTCGAGTTCGTCACCCCGGATGTGTCGTTCGCCCAGCCCCTGGACGGCGGCCGCGCGGGCATCGCCTACCGGGACCTCGACCGTGCCGCCGACGCGCTCGGTGCGGACGGCCGGGCGTATGCACGACTTCTGCGGCCGCTGGTCGAGCGTGCGACCCGGGTGGCCGACTTCACCGGCTCATCCCTGCTGCGCATCCCGCCCGACCCGCTCACCGCCGTGCTGTTCGGGCTGCGCTCGCTCGAGCAAGGCACCCCGGCGTGGAATGCGCGCTTCCGCGACGACGTCGCCCCCGCCATGCTCACCGGCGTCGCCGCGCATACGATCCTCGCGCAGCCCAGCATCGCCGGCGCCGGCGCTGGTCTTGCCCTCACCACTTACGCCCACGCGCAGGGCTGGCCGATACCGATCGGCGGCAGCCAGGCGATAGCGGATGCCCTGGTCGACGACCTGCGCCGGCACGGCGGCGAGCTGGTGCTCGATCACGAGGTCGAGTCGCTGAGCGCCCTGCCGGATGCGTGGGCGACACTTCTCGACGTCACCCCCAGGGCGCTCCTGCGCCTAACGGCCGATGTCGTGCCGCCCGGCTACCGGCGGACGCTGCAGCGGTTCCGATACGGCGATGGCGTCGCGAAGGTCGACTTCGCTCTGAGCGAGCCGGTGCCGTGGACGAACCCCGAGCTGCACCGCGCCGGCACCCTGCATGTCGGCGGAACGCGGGCGGAGATGGCGGATGCCGAGAATCAGGTGCACCGTGGTCGGCTGCCCGAGCATCCCTACGTGCTGGTGTCGCAGCCGACGCTGTTCGATCCCGGTCGCGCTCCGGCGGGGCAGCACACGCTGTGGGCCTACACGCACGTGCCGGCGGGCAGCACGGCGGACCGCCAGGACGCGGTGATCCGCCAGATCGAGCGCTTCGCCCCCGGCTTCCGCGACACCATCGTGGCGATCAGCTCGCGCAGCGCCCACGAGGTGCAGCAGCACAACCCGAACTACCCGGGCGGCGACATCGCGGCGGGCGCTCCGAACCTCTGGCAGCTGTTCCGACGGCCGGTGCTCAGTCCAGATCCCTGGCGCACTCCGATTCCCGGCGTGTACCTCGCCTCCGCCTCTGCAGCGCCCGGGCCGGGTGTGACCGGCATGCCGGGGTGGCTGGCGGCGGTGAGTGCGCTGCGGCACGAGTTCGGCATCCGGGAGCTCCCCGACCTGGCCGACTGACTTACACCGTAAGCCCGTCGTGTGCAAGGGGCCTGGCGCCGCGCTCCCCGGGGCTTAGACATGGGTCACCGATCCTCGGATCGGTCCGCGAAAAGGAGCACTCATGTCGGACAATTTCGAGACGACCAGCCCGAGCGGTTCGGGAACGCCCGGGTACGGGGCTGGCGCACATTCGTACGATTCGACCTCGCAGCCTTCGGGCTCGCAGGGCAAGGTCGATGCCGCCAAGCACGAGGCATCCGACCTCAAGGACAGCGCCACCGGCCATGCGAAGGATGTGCTGGGTGCCGCCAAGGACGAAGCCTCAGGCGTCGTCGGCGAAGCCAAGATGCAGGCGAAGGACCTGTACGCGCAGACGCAGCGCGAGCTGCGCGACCAGGCGAACACGCAGCAGCAGCGGCTGGCGACGGGCCTTCGCTCGGTCGGTGACGAACTGGGATCCATGGCCGCCAACTCAGACGGGAGCGGGATCGCCGCCGACCTGGTTCAGCAGGCATCCGGGCGGGTGTCGGCAGCGGCGAACTGGCTCGGCGACCGGGATCCGGGCGCTGTGCTGTCCGAAGTCAAGCGTTACGCACGCCGCAAGCCCGGAACCTTCATCCTCGCCGCGGCGATCGGCGGGGTCATCATCGGACGGCTGACGCGTGCACTGGCATCCGACGCGGCCGACCAGAAGCACGCCACCGGCCAGGGGCACGCGACGGGCGAGGGGCGCGCGACGGGCCAGGGGCACGCGGTCACGCAGGCGCCGGCGGTGCCGCCGGCCCCGCCGGTGCCCCCGGTCACCCAGGTGCATCCGGATCACTCGGTGCCCACCACTGTGAGCGACAGCTCGACCTCGGCTGCGGAGACGCCGCTGTACAGCCAGACCCGCTCGACCAGGGCGGACGCCAGCGGGGAGGACGGCTATGACCGACCCCACACCGTCTGAGCAGAGAGCCGCCTCGGCCTCTCTCGGCGAGCTTCTCGGGGAGGTGTCGCGCGACATCTCGACCCTGATGCGCCAGGAGGTCGCGCTCGCGAAGGCAGAGCTGAAGGAGTCGGCGGCGAAGTCCGCCAAGGGAGCAGGCCTGATGGGCGCCGCCGGATACGGCGCGCTGATGGCCGTGTTCTTCCTGTCGATGGCGCTCTGGTGGGCGCTGGGCACCCTCATCGGCGGCGGGTGGTCGGGCGTCATCGTCGCCATCATCTGGGCGCTGATCGCCCTGGTCCTCTTCCTGGTCGGACGTGGCCAGCTGCAGGAGGTCGAAGGAGCACCGCAGACCGTGGAGACCCTCAAGGAGATCCCGGACACGCTGAAGAGAAATGAGGAGAACCGATGAGCAATTCAGCCGATGAGATCCGCTCGGACATCGAGCGGACACGTCAGGACCTCGGTATGGACGTCGACGCGCTGGCAGACAAGGTCACGCCGTCGAAGATCGTCGACCGCCAGATGGGCAAGGTGCGGGGTGCGTTCGGGTCGGTGCGCGACCGGGTGATGGGCGCCGCCGACGATGCGAGCTCGTCGGTGTCCGACGCCGGGGCCCACGCGGGCGACGTCGCCGGCGACGTGAAAGACCGCGTCGTGGCGAAAGCGGAGGGCAACCCGCTCGCGGTCGGGCTGATCGCCTTCGGCGCGGGGCTCGTGCTCGCGTCGCTGATCCCCGCCTCGTCGAAGGAGAAGGAGCTCGCCTCGACGGTGAGGGATCAGGCGCAGCCCCTGATCGATGAGGCCTCCGACGTCGCCAAGGAGGTCGGCGAGCACCTGAAGGAGCCGCTGGCCGCGTCGGTCGACTCGGTCAAGGCGTCCGCACAGGACTCCGTCGCCGCCGTCAAGGACGAGGCGCAGTACGCCGCGAACGAGGTGAAGCACGACGCTCAGGATGCCCGCGACAACGTCACGAACAGCTGACGCGTTCTCGCACGAGCGGGTGGGTTCCGAACGCGGAGCCCACCCGCTCTTCGCTGTCAGCGATGCAGCGCGAGGCTGTTCTCCAGCCGGTCGAGCAGCGACTCCAGCGCGGCCTCGAACTCCTCCCGGCTGTGGTCCTCGCTCAGCCTCTCGCGCAGGCGGAAGACCTGTGGGGCGCGTGCCTCGACATCCGGCCCGTCGTGCTCGGCGGTAGTGCCGGTCGCGGGCTCATCGGCCGTCTCGTGCGCGGCGGCTTCGAGCAGCAGCTGGCCGAGCAGGAAGCTCGAGAACGAGCGATACGTCGCGACTGCCTGGGCGTCGCTGAAGCCGCGGGCGAGAAGTGCGGCGAGGAAAGCGTCGACCACCTCGACGCTGCGCAGGGGCGGACGCAGCCAGGGAGCCGCGGGGTTCTGCGATGCGACGAGCGGGAAAGCGCGAGGATGCTCGATCGCGATCCTGCGCATCTCGTGGGCCATCGCCTGCAGCAACCCCTGCCAGTGCTCGGCGACCTCGTCATCGAGGGAGTCCATCAGGTCGCCGGTGAGCACGTCGACGACCCCCTCGAGCAGGTCTTCCCGGCCACGCACGTACCGGTAGAGCGACATGGCCTCGACGCCGAGTCGCTCGGCGAGCGAGCGCATCGAGAGGGCGCTCACGCCGGCCTCGTCGATCTGCGCGAGCGCTGCGGTGACGATCGAATCGCGGGTCAGGCCTCGCCCGCGCGAGCCGCTTCGCGATGGGTCTTCCGGATGCTCGACCACGCCCCGATCCTACCTTCGGCGAGTCGGCGCCCGCTGGTCAGAGCGCGCGGATCGGCCGCTCATGCACGGTGGTGCTCAGGTGCACGCCGTTGAGCTCGAGATAGATCTGACGCTCGGTCACAGAGACGGTCATGGTGTTGCGACGGGCGAGCGCCGCCGCGGCATCATCGAGGAACCCCGCGTCGAAGCTGTGCAGCACGATGGCGTCGGCCTTGTGGATCGTCTTGCCCGCCCAGTTGGCGATCACCTTCGCCGGGTCGCGGTAGGTGTACACGACCGTGCGATCGGCTAGCTTGCTGCCGTAGTGCAGGCGTGTGGCGTCTGGTGCACCGACCTCGATCCAGGCCGTGACGCGGCCGGTGCGGTCACGCACGAGCACCGCCGGCTCGTCGGTCGCAGCCACGCCCTCGGTGAACGCGATGCCGTCCGCATACTCGAGGCAGTACGCCAGCAGCCGCGTGAGCATGTACGCGTCGGTCTCGGACGGATGCCGCGCGAGTCGCAGGCTCAGCTCGTCGTAGACGCCGCGGTCGACGTCGGCGAGCTGCACATCGAACGTGTGGATCGTTGCGCCTGCCGCCATGGGTTCGAGCTTACGCGTCGAACACCACGGCGGCAGGCGCCCTCCGGTCGCAGTCGGACCGACCGGGGGGTGAGCGATCAGATGGTCGTTGTCCCCACATCGACCATCGCGACGATGAGCCCGAACTCCGTCGCGGCGCCTCGGGTGGCGAGCCGCATTCCTCCCGCTTCGGTCTCGGCTGAGCAGGTGCGAGACCTGAGACCACCTTCTCATCGACCTCGTGCGAAAGGGGGCGTCAGCCGGGTTCCCGCACGGCTCCGGACGGACCCGGCCCGTGATGAGTCGACGAGCAGTGCCGCACGGGCGTCCGTTCGACGATTCATGCCGAATCGTTCATACGTCTAATGGCGCTCGGCCCGCATCCTGCTTTCAGGATCCCTTCCCCGACAGCTGACGATAGATGGGCCATCGAGTAGCAATCTGACATGTGCTATGTTACAGGCGAGCCACGGCCCGTCCGTGGCCACGCCCGTCGAAGATGCGGGCATCCGACCGAGAATCAAGGACGACTCTATGGCCCGCAAGAAGCTGTCCCCCCTGGCTCCCCTTATCGTCGCCTCATCCTTCGCGCTCGTGCTCAGCGGCTGCTCGTCCGCCGGCGGCGGTGGCGGCGGCGACGCCGGCGAACCGCAGACCGGCGGCACCCTCAAGGTGCTCTCCAACGGCGACACCGATCGCATCGATCCGCAGCTGATCGCGTACGTGCCCTCGAACAGCATCACGCGCGTCATCTCCCGCTCGCTGCTCAGCTACGAGGCATCCAACGACGCCGAGACGCGCTCGAAGCTGGTCGGCGACCTCGCCACCGAGGTGCCAAAGCCGACCGATGACGGGCTGACCTACACCATCACCCTGCGCGACGGCGCCACCTGGGATGCGCCCGACGGCGCCCGTCCGATCGTCTCGGAAGACGTCGAGCGCGGCATCAAGCGCATCTGCAACCCGCACATCGGCGCCGCCTTGGGCAGCTACTTCATCACGCTCATCGACGGCATGGCGCAGTTCTGCGACGGCTTCGCCGATGTCGCTCCCGAGGCCGGCGCGATGAAGGAGTACATCGAGGCCAACGACATCACCGGAATCGAGACGCCCGACGACAAGACGGTCGTGTTCCGCCTCACCGAGCCCGCATCCGACTTCACGTCCATGCTCAGCCTGTCGACCGCCAACCCCGCCCCGGTCGAGGTGCTGGACTACCTGCCCGACTCGCCGGAGTACCGCAACAACTTCATCTCGTCGGGCCCGTACACGATCGACGAGCACAAGCCCGACGTGAAGCTCACCCTCACGCGCAACACGTCGTGGGATGCGAAGAGCGACCCGCTGCGCAAGGCGTACGTCGACAGCATCGAGATGACCATGGGCGTCGAGGTGGATGCCGCGATGCAGCAGGTGCAGGCCGGTTCCGCCGACATGCTGTTCGACATCCAGCCGGGACCTGCGAACATCCAGCAGCTCACCGCCGCCAATGACGAGAAGTTCTCGACCCTCGAGAACGGCGGGGTCGACCAGTTCATGTGGATCAACACCAAGACCGACAACAACGGCGGCGCGCTGCAGAAGCTCGAGGTGCGCCAGGCCCTGCAGTACGCGATCGACAAGAGCGCCGTCGTGCAGGTCATGGGCGGCACCGAGATCGCCACGGTCACGAACGGCATCTTCGGACCCGGGATCAACGGGTACGAGGAGTACTCGCCGTACGGCGACAAGAGCGGCAAGGCCGACCCGGAGAAGGCGAAGGAGCTGCTCGCGAAGGCCGGCGTGCAGAACCTCACTCTGAAGTTCCCCTACCGCAACCTCGGCTCGCAGCCCGACATCGCCCAGACCGTGCAGGCGAGCCTCGAGAAGGCGGGCATCACCGTCGAGCTCTTCCCCGTCCCGCCCACCGACTACTACGCCAACTTCATGACCAACCGCGAGAACGCGTCCGGCGGCGAGTGGGACATCGCGCTGGTCGGCTGGTCGCCGGACTGGGTCGGCGGTGCCGCGCGCAGCGTGTACCAGCCGCAGTTCACCTTCGACGGGACGCCGCAGGCGTACAACTACGTCGACTACAACAACGACGAGGCGAACGCCCTGGCCGACCAGGCTCTGGCGGCCAGCACGCCCGAAGAGGCCGCCAAGCTGTGGCACCAGGTCGACCAGACGGTCATGAAGGACTCGCCCATCGTCAGCATCGCGGCGAAGAAGAAGGCCAACTACCACTCGGCGCGTGTGCAGAACTTCTCGATCTACGCTCTCGCGCAGAACGGCGACTGGGCCAACGTCTGGCTGACGAAGTAGCCGCTGCTCGACCTGCTGCTGCGGCGCGACCCGCTCGCGCCGCAGCAGCCCCACTCGGAAGAGAAGAGAACGAATGCCCATTCTCGAGGTGTCCCATCTGAAGGTCGACATCCCCACCGAGGGCGGCGACGTGCACGCTGTGAAGGACGTCTCGTTCGACGTCGCCGAGGGCGAGTTCTTCGGCATCGTCGGCGAATCCGGCTCGGGCAAATCGGTGCTCGTGCAGTCGGTGATGGGTCTCATCCCGCAGGCACGCACCTCCGGCGCGGTGCGCTTCCAGGGCGAGGACCTGCTGACACTCGATCCCGAGCGGCTGCGCCGCAAGCGCGGACGCGAGATCAGCATGATCTTCCAGGACCCGCTGTCCAGCCTGCATCCGCAGTACACCGTCGGATGGCAGATCGTCGAGCAGATCCGCGCACACGAGAACGTCTCCCGCCAAGCGGCGAAGGCGCGGGCGATCCAGCTGCTCGACAAGGTGCACATCAGCGATGCGGCGTCGCGGTTCGACGCATACCCGCACCAGTTCTCCGGCGGCATGCGTCAGCGCGTGATGATCGCCATGAGCCTCTCGCTCGACCCGGCGCTGATCATCGCGGATGAGCCGACCACCGCCCTCGACTCCACCGTGCAGGCGCAGATCCTGCAGCTCCTCGGTGAGATGAAGCAGGACTTCGGGGCGACGGTGCTGATGATCAGCCACGACCTCAGCGTGATGGCGAGTGTCGCCGACCGCGTCATGGTCATGTACCGCGGCGAGCAGGTCGAGGTCGGCACGAGCGACGAGGTGCTGCGCCGCCCACGAGAGCCGTACACGCGCGACCTGATCGCGTCGTCCGCCTTCACGCAGAGCGAGCGTCGGGCTCCGCTCGGTCAGCTCGCCGAGGCCGCCCCGGGCGATGCCGCCCCCGCCGCGGCCGGTCCGGTCACGGCTGCACCGATCGCCGAGGTGTCGGATGTCAGCGTCTCGTTCTCGGCGCGGCGCGGCGTCGAGCGCAAGGTTCTCGACGGCATCAGCCTCGAGGTGCGCCGAGGCGAGACGCTGGGCCTGGTGGGCGAGAGCGGATGCGGCAAGACCACGCTCGCCCGCACGATCGCCGGCCTCGTACCGCCGTCGGAGGGCACCGTGCGCTTCGACGGCACCGACCTGCGCACCCTCAACGGTGCGCAGTGGCGGCGGATGCGCCAGCGCGTACAGGTGGTCTTCCAGGACCCCTTCTCATCGCTCAACCCCAAGCGCCGCGTCGGATCGATCATCGGCGACCCGCTGCGCATCCACGGCGTGGGCACCCCACGCGAACGCGAACGCCGCGTCCTCGAGCTGCTCGAGCAGGTCGGCCTCGACCCCGACCACTACAACCGCTTCCCCGCGCAGTTCTCGGGCGGGCAGCGTCAGCGGATCGGGATCGCGCGCGCCATCGCGCTCAACCCCGATCTGATCATCCTCGACGAGCCTGTCTCGGCGCTCGATGTCACGGTGCAGGCCCAGGTGCTGCAGCTGCTCGACGACCTGCAGCGCGAGCTCGGGCTGACCTATCTGTTCATCTCGCACGACCTCGCCGTCGTCCGTCACATGTGCGACCGCATCGCCGTGATGGAGCACGGGCGCATCATCGAGCTCGGCGAGGCAGAGACCATCTACGACGCGCCGCAGCAGCCGTTCACGAAGAAGCTGCTGGCCGCGGCGTTCCTCGGCGCGCTCAGCGATGCCGGTGACCCCACCCCGTCGGAGGCGCACGCATGAGCCCGTTCTCGAAAGAGACCCTGACCCTGCTCATCCCGGCGAAGGGCGCCGCCGACGCGGCATCCGGGGTGAAGAGCTCGTGGCAGCTCACCCTCCGCCGGCTGCGCCGTGACCCGGCCAGCGTGGGCTCGGCCGTCGTCATCGTGCTCATCGTCATCTTCGCCCTCGGCGCGCCCCTGATCGCGCAGTGGACCGGACACGGTCCCACCGAGCAGTTCCGCGAAACCGGGCTGTCGCCCGCCGGCATGCCCGTGCCACCGAACGGCGAGTTCCTGCTCGGCACCGACCAGCTCGGCCGCGACCTGCTGGTGCGGCTCGCCTACGGCGCCCAGGTGTCGCTGCTGGTCGGCGTGGTCGCGTCACTGGCGGCCTCGGCGATCGGCATCCTGATCGGGATGACCGCCGGCTTCTTCGGCGGGGTGGTCGACACGGTGCTCAGCCGCGTCATCGATCTGGTGATGAGCGTGCCGTTCCTGCTCGTCGCGATCGCCACGGTGTCGGTGCTCGGGCCCAGCCTGCAGCTGTCGATCTCGGTGATCGTGTTCTTCAGCTGGGCGGGCCTGGCCCGCGTCATCCGCGGGCAGGTGCTCGCCCTGCGTGAGCGGGAGTTCATCGAGACGGCCCGCTCGCTCGGTCAGTCCCCCATCGCCACGATGTTCCGCGATGTGCTGCCGAACCTGGTCGTGCCGATCGTGGTGTACACGACGCTGATGATCCCCGCCGCCATCGTGTTCGAGGCCACGCTGTCGTTCCTGGGCCTCGGCACCGTGCCGCCCACCCCCAGCTGGGGCAACATGCTCGCCGACGCCTCCAACGGATCGATGTACATCGTCGCTCCTTGGATGGTGCTCGTGCCCGGCCTTGCCCTGCTGGCGCTGACCATCACGTTCAACCTCGTCGGCGACGGTCTTCGCGACGCGCTCGATCCGTCCTCTGCGAAGGGAGCGCGGGCATGATCCGCTTCCTGCTGTCGCGCATCGGGTTCGGCCTGCTGGTGCTGTTCCTGCTCAGCGTGTTCATCTTCGTGCTGTTCTACGTGACGCCCTCCGACCCGGCGCGGATCATCGCCGGCGACAAGGCGACCGAGGCGCTCATGGCGCAGATTCGGGCGAACCTCGGCCTCGACAAGCCGATCTGGGAGCAGTACCTGATCTTCATCGGCAACCTGCTGCAGGGTGACCTCGGCTTCTCGTACCGCTCGAGCCTGCCTGTCGCCGATCTCGTACTGGCCCGGATCCCCGCGACCATGTCGCTGGTCTTCGGCGCGGTGGTCCTGTGGCTCGCGATCGGAATCCCGATCGGCATCGCCTCGGCCAAGCGTCCGGGCAGCGTCCGCGACCGCCTGGGTCAGGGGTTCGCGCTGGTCGGCATCAGCTTCCCCACCTTCGTGCTGGGCATGCTCGCCCTGTACCTGCTGTACTACCTGCCCACCCGCTTCGGGGTGAACCTGTTCCCGCCGTCGGGGTACGTGCCCTTCGCGACCGACCCTCTGCAGTGGGCGTGGCATCTGGCGCTGCCATGGCTGACCCTCGCGATGGTCACCGCGGCGGTGTACGCGCGGCTCACCCGCGGGCAGATGCTCGACGTGCTCGGCGAGGACTACGTGCGCACGGCACGAGCGAAGGGATTGACCGAGCGGCGTGTGATCTACGTGCACGCCTTCCGCAGCGCCATGCCGCCGCTGGTCACCCAGCTCGGCATCGACATCGGGCTGCTGCTGGGTGGTGTCATCGTGATCGAGCAGGTCTTCGGCCTGCAGGGCGTCGGGGCGCTCGCGGTGACCAGCGTCGCCATGCAGGATCGGCCGGTCGTGATCGCCATCGTGCTGCTCGGCGGACTGTTCGTCGTGCTCTCGAACCTCATCGTCGACCTCTTCTACGCGCTGCTCGACTCCCGGGTGCGCACCCGGGCGCAGTGAGCGCGGCACCGGTCACGGCGGGCGCGGCGCCACCGGACCCGGCAGCCCCGGGCAGACTGGATCGGAGCCTGCGAACCGCGGGCATCCCCATCGGAAGGCGAGGTGACCTGCGTGACCTCTGACAGCACGTACTTCGTCGGCAAGGACATCGTGGCCCGCGACGTGTGGACCACCGTGCCCCTGGACTGGAACGACCCCGACGGCGAGACCATCGAGATCTTCGCCCGTGAATTCGTCGCCGCCGAGCGCCGCCACGACGACCTGCCGCTGCTGCTGCACCTGCAGGGCGGTCCCGGCGGCAAGGGCGTGCGACCGGTGGGTCGGGGCGACTGGGTCGCCGCCGCGCTGTCGCGCTTCCGGCTCATCGTGCCCGACCAGCGCGGCACCGGCCGGTCGACGCCACTGTCGGGGTCGCGGTTCGCCGAGATGCCGGCCGAGGAGGCCGCGCGACGGCTGTCGCTGCACCGGGCGGACTCGATCGTGCGCGACTTCGAGGCGCTGCGCGCCGCACACTACGGCGGGCGCCGCTGGTGGACGATCGGGCAGAGCTACGGCGGCTTCCTCACACTGCACTACCTCTCCGCCTTCCCCGAGGCGATCGTCGCCTCCGCGATCGCGGGCGGGCTCCCCTCGCTCGATCCGGACCCCGCCGAGGTCTACCGGCGCACGTTCCCGCGCGTGGTGGAGAAGAACCGGCAGTTCCGTGAGCGCGCCCCGCACCTCGCCGAGCGCATCGCGCGGGTCGCGGACACCCTGCAGGCGCAGGACGTCCGCCTCGCCGACGGCGACCGCCTCACCGTGCGCCGCCTGCAGACCCTGGGCTTCGACTTCGGCATGGGCCCCGGGTTCGACCGGGTGCACTGGCTGCTCGATGAGGCCTTCAGCGACCCGGCCGAGACCGGGCTGAGCGACACCTTCCTCGCCTCGGTGGGCCCGGCCACCGCGTTCGCCGGCAACCCGCTGTTCATCGCCCTGCAGGAGAGCATCTACGGCGCAGGGCCGACGGGCTGGGCGGCGCAGCGCGAGCGGGAGCGGCACCCGGAGTTCGACGAGGATGCGCGGCCGGTGCTGTTCACCGGCGAGATGGTGTTCCCCTGGATGTTCGAGGAGGTCCGTGCGCTGCGCGGCTTCCGCGCGGGGGTCGAGCTGCTCGCCACACAGGAATGGCCGATCGAGCTGTACGACACCGCGCGGCTCGGCGCGAACGAAGTGCCGGTCGAGGCGGTGGTGTACTTCGACGACATGTACGTCGACGCCGGGCTCTCGCTCGACACCGCGGCCCGCGTGGGAGGGCTGCACGCGTGGGTCACCAACGAGCACGAGCACGACGGCATCGTCATGGACGGCGTCGCCGAGCGGCTGTTCACCGCACTCGAATGGCGCCTCGGCGGGCGCGGCGGCGAACGATCCTGACCCGGCGGGTGCGCCATCCGCACCTGTTCCCCGCCCGACGACCCTCTGGAGACAGCATGAGCAATCACCACCACCAGCCCACCGGCTACGGCGCCGAGGTGCACGTCGTCGACTGGGAGAGCGGCATCCCGAACGCCCGCTCCGACTCGCAGGATCCACGGATGCCGTCACTCGCGGCCGCCTCGGGTTTCACCGACTGGATGAGAACCGGTTGGGGTGATGCCGACCGCACGCCGCGGGTAGAGCCCGGCGCCGCGCAGGCGGCCGCCCGTCACCGCGAGCGCCTCTCGACCGCCCTTCCGGGTCGCACCCTCGTCGTCGCCGCGGGGCGCGCACACGCGCGACTGAACGACTTCTTCTTCGACTTCCGCGCACACAGCGACTTCCTCTGGCTGGTGGGCTTCGGTGTGGAGGACGGGGTGCTCGTGCTCACCCCCCGTGCCGGAGGACATGACGCGACGCTGTACATCATCCCGCCCGCGCGTCCCGGCGCCGCCGCCTTCCATGCCGACCCCACCCACGGCGAGCTCTGGGTCGGTCCGCTCGCCGGCACCGCTGAGCTGGCCGACGCCCTGGACGTGCGCGTACGCGAACTGGACGAGCTCGCTGTGCCCGACGACGCGCTCATCGCGGGCAGTGCGGTCGTGGGCGCCGTGCCCGGTCGGCAGCTGGGCGCCCGGGCACGCTCAGCCGAGCTCGCCCAGACGCTCTCCGCGCTGCGAATGCAGAAGGACGCGTGGGAGCTCGCCGAGCTGCGCGCGGCCGTGCAGCACACCGTCGAGGGATTCGCCCAGGTGCGCCGAGAGATCCCCCACGCCGTGCAGCACGGCGGCGAGCGCTGGCTGCAGGGGACCTTCGACCGGCACGCCCGCACGGTCGGCCAGGCACCCGGGTACGCGAGCATCGTCGGCTCGGGAGCGAATGCGCCCATCCTGCACTGGGTGCGCGCCGACAGCCCGGTCGATCCCGAAGCGCTGCTGCTGCTGGACATGGGAGTGGAGAACCGCAGTGGATACACCGCCGATGTGACGCGCACGCTCCCGGCGAGCGGACGCTTCACCACGGCGCAGCGCGAGGTGCACGACCTGGTCGAGCGCTCGCACCGCGCCGGCCTCGCCGCGGTGGCACCCGGTCGCGACTGGCGGGACTTCCACATCGCGTGCATGGAGGTGCTCGCACAGGGTCTCTCCGACTGGGGGCTGCTGCCGGTCTCGGTCGACGAAGCGCTCGCGGCGGATGGTCAGCACCACCGCCGCTACATCGTGTGCGGCGTCGGACACCACCTCGGACTCGACGTGCACGACTGCGGGGCGTCATCGTACGCGCAGTACTTCGAGGCGAGCATGCAGCCGGGCATGGCGCTCACGGTCGAGCCGGGTCTGTACTTCCACGCGTGGGATGAGACCGTGCCGCCGGAGCTGCGGGGTATCGGCGTGCGCATCGAGGACGACGTCGTCGTGACCGACAGCGGGATCGAGGTGCTCAGCGACGCGCTGCCGATCGATTCCGCAGGGTTGGAGCACTGGATGGCCTCCGTACTGTAATATGTTACATATGACCAACGGCTTCAGCGCCGCGAAAGCTGGAAAGGAACAAAGATGTCTCAGAAGGCTCCCTGGCATGGCGTGATCGTCGCATCCGCCCTGCCGTTCAAGGACGACCTCTCGGTCGACTACGACCGTTTCGCCGATCACGTGCGCTTCCTCGCCGAGAACGGTTGCGACGGGATTGCGCCGAACGGCTCGCTGGGTGAATACCAGAACCTCAGCGAGCAGGAGCGCGCGAAGGTGATCGAGGTCGCCGTTGACGCCGCCCCCGAGGGCTTCTCGGTGATGGCGGGCGTCGGCGCCTACGGTGCGCTGCAGTCGGCGCACTGGGCCGAGCAGGCCGCGAAGGCCGGCGCGGACTGCGTCATGCTGCTGCCTCCGAACACGTATCGGGCGAACCGTGAGCAGGTGAAGCACCACTACGCCACCGTCGCAGCGGTCGGCCTGCCCATCGTGGGCTACAACAACCCCATCGACACCAAGGTCGACCTCGTGCCCGACCTGATCGCCGAGATCCACGAGGCCGGCCACATGGTGGGCGTGAAGGAGTTCACCGGCGACCCCCGGCGCATCTACGAGATCAAGGAGCTCGCTCCCGACATCGACATCCTGATCGGCACCGACGACAGCGTTCTCGAGGTCGGCATCGCGGGAGCCGTCGGCTGGGTGGCCGGCTACCCCAACGCCATCCCGCAGGCCACCGTCGAGCTGTTCCGCCTGTCGACCTCGGGAGACGTGCGCGACCTCGAGCGCGCCAAGGTGATCTACCGCGACCTGCACAAGCTGCTGCGCTGGGACACCAAGACGGAGTTCGTCGAGTCCATCAAGCTCTCGATGGACGTGCTCGGCCTGTACGGCGGCCCCTGCCGCCCGCCGCGCCTGCCCCTTCCGAAGGACGTCGCCGACCGCATCGTCGCCGACACCGAAGAAGCCGCCGCCAAGGGCTACGGCAAGTGATCCACGCCGTGGATGCGCGGGCGGCGTGCTGTCGCCGCGCATCCACGGCATCCGATAGTTTCGTAGGCAGTGCCATGCCGCATGGCACTGCCTACGCTTCTTGATCGGTGGTCGTTCATGACACTCCCCTCCGTCGTCACCCCCCTGCAGCCGGTGATGAACCTGCGTGAGCGCGTGGAGGTGGCGCTCGAGGCGGCGATCCGCGCCGGAGAGATGGCCCCCGGCGAGCTCTTCTCGGCGCCCGCGCTCGCCGCCCGATTCAACGTCTCGGCCACGCCGGTGCGCGAAGCGATGCTGAACCTCGAGAAGCTCGGCTTCGTCGAGGCGGTGCGCAACAAGGGGTTCCGCGTCACCGAGGTGCGCGATGACGAGGTGGCGAACATCGTCGCGGTGCGGCGACTGCTTGAGCCGCCGGTGATGCGCGAGCTGGCGGGGAAGATCCCGGCGGATGTCATCGAGAAGCTGCGCGCGACGGCGGATGCCATCGTCGAGGGCGCCTCCAGCGGCGACCTCACCACGTACCTCGAAGCCGATCGCGCCTTCCACGAGGCGATCAACGTGCACAGCGGCAACCCGCGCCTGGCCACGCTCATCTCGCAGCTGCGCAAGGAGACCCGCCTACCTGGCCTGGCCGATCTGCTGGCCACGGAGGAGCTGTCACGCTCGGCCGCGGAGCACCACGAGCTGCTGGACCTGCTCGCGGCGGGTGAGGGTGAGCGCGCCGAGCGCCTCATGCACCAGCACATCGGCCACGTCATCGGCTGGTGGGCGGGACGGCCCGAAGCCGCCAGCTGACGCCTGCTCGCCCGCGTGGCGGATCATCCGTGCGAGGTACACGGATACCTCGCATGCACGACGCGGTGCGGATCCGCTGCGGCGAGGCTGGAAGCATGAACGCACGCACAGCCCTCGCCGCTTCCGTCCTGATTGCCGCAGCGGGGTTCTCCCTGACCGGATGCACGGCGTACGAGGAGCTCGTCCACCAGCAGTCCACGCACACCTTCGACGACCTCGCCGCGTTCCGTGCGGAGGCCGAGGTCGACGCGCCGTGGCTCCCCGCGGATGCCACCGACATCACCGTGCGCACCTCGACGTCGGAGAAGTCCGATGACGTGGTCATCCTGCTCACCGGTGAATCCCCTCTCGCCGGCGACTGCGCGGATGTTGAGCGACGCTCGGCACCGGTGTGGACTCTCGACGACGCACCGGACCCTTACGCGGCGAAAACGGTCTTCGCCTGCGGCGACTGGAGCGTGATCCCCGCAGAGGACGGCTGGTTCGGCTGGACGCCGAACTCCGACGCGGAGCGCGCGGACGCGCGGGGGAAGTGACCGGTCGGCGAAACGCGCACCGTCTGGTCGCACGCCGCTGTCGGATACGGGAAAACCCCCGATTTCTCGGGGGTTTTCATGGCGGTGACGGTGGGATTTGAACCCTTACGCTCCCACCCCTGAAATACAGGCGAAAACGGGAGATACGGGTCCGCGCTGAGGCACATTAACACCTATATTGACACCTGACGGACAGCCCGCGGGTTGATAGGAAATCGCACCACTCACGGTCGATACTTGCTGAGGATGCCTGCTTGAGGTCCATCATCGGTGTCGGTCTCAGCCTTCACAATCGCGGCTTCCCGAGCAGCGGCATCAGCCTGCTCTCTAGCCAACAGGATCTCTCGTGGCTCCTCGTTGGAGAGCCGCACCATCAACGCACCCGCGACGTGGATCGCAAGCCATGCGTCACCCTTGGTCACGTCCCCTTCGTTGTGGTGATGCGCGTTCCCTCTCGTGGAGCGGTCAGCGTTCAACCAATCAGTGAAGGGCTTGAGGAGCGTCCTGTCGTAGGCGGAGATGATGCCCGTCTTCTGCGCGGCATTCAGTTGGTCAGAGAGGCTGTTCCCGTTCACGCCGAGCGCTCGGAAGAACTCTTGTACGGCGGTCCCCGCATCAGTGATCGCCGCATCAGGGTGGTTCTCGGAGAGTCGGTTGATCGCCGTTTGGAACGCCGCTGATGCCTTCGTGAAGCGCGTGTCAGAGTCGAGGAGCACCGATGCGGGCTTCACCACATCAGCGTGGAGCACCGAGTTCCCCCGCTGCGTGAACCGCCCATCCTCGAAGTGCCACTCAACACGAGCGGCAAGCAGGATGTCGTTCACCGCTTCGATGAACTCTTCAGGGTGGTAGGTGGGCATCTCCTCTTCGTCCCACCCTGTTGTCACCCACGCTCGGTCGTTGTCGCTCAGCCACACGTAGGCGTAGACGACAGCGGCAAGCGCATCCAACCTCTCGTCGTCGTTGCCGTCACCTTCCTGCCCTTCGCTGAGCACTTCCGAGGTGATGTATTCGGACAGACCTGAGCTACTGCCGATACTGCGGTGAGCGTCAGCACGGTCGAACACTCTCCCCGGTATCTGTGCGAAGTGGTTGATGAGAGCGTGAACCTTGCGTCCCACATCAGCAGGGCAGTCGTCCCGCCAACGGATGCCGACAGCGGCTTCTTCCTCCGCGAGTTGCCGCCGTCGACGCAGTTCGGACGGTAGCGGGGCGTAGAGGTTGTCGCTCATGTCTCAAAGATAGAAGCGGGGTCGTGCGCCTGCGCGAGCCGCGCCTTGACGGTCAATAGTTCTCGCCTGTCCACTCGTCAACGTCCATCCGAACGACGTAGCCGTGCCAACAACGACGGTTGCTGTTCCATGTCAGCAAGCCCTTGTTGTGGTCGTTCAGGTTCTGCCGGAACACGTCGCTGACCATGAAGCGTGAGTCGTTGTACGTCTTGCTTCCGTTCGCTGCGAGTTTCGCCGCGTGGTTCACGACATCACCCATGTAGACAACATCGTTCATTCCGCTGCCTTCGTAGCCCGCCTTGATCATCAACGCCCGCCCGTAGGACATCCCGATTCCGACCTTGATGGTGGTGAAGCCCTTCTTCTCCAACTCCTTGTTGAAGATGTTGACCATCGAGCTTGCCAACGCTGCGACAGAGAAGACCTCATCGATGTCGTCTGTGGTGGGAGTGTTATAGACAGCCCAAACGCAGTCGCCAACGATATTGACCTCCCGACAGCGGCTGAAGCTTGCGAAGACCGCGACCATCTCGCTGACGAACGCCCGATACATGCGAGCCAATACAGGGCGAGTGTGCTTGTCGGGTAGTTTGGACGACTCTCTGATGTCGATGAACAGCGCTGAGCAGTAAGCGTAGAACCCGTTGTTGAACGTGAGCGCGTCGCGGGTCGGCAACGTATCCCGCTCCTGATAGTCCACGTCAGCTTGGTTCAGGATCTCCTTCATCCGCCGAGCACCGCTGATGTGGTTGTAGTTGTTGTGCTTCGCTTCCACGGTTCCCCTTGATGGTTCAGAGTTATCTAGCGGCAGGACAGACCGTGCGCCCGGTCACGAGCCGTATTCCTCTGTGATCCACTGCTCGACGGTGGTGGCGACCACGTTGCCGTGCCAACAACCTCGTGTGCTGTTCCACGAGAGGAGAGCTTGGTTGTCGTCGTTCAGGTTCCCCTTGAAGACATCGCTCACCATCAGAGACTTGTCGCTCCACGTCTTGTTGCCCTGTGCGGCAAGTTTCGCGGCGGCATTCACGACATCACCCATGTAGACGACATCGTTCATCCCGCTGCCCTCATACCCGGCTTTGATCATGAGTGCTCGCCCGTAGGACATCCCAATCCCAACGGTGATGGTGGTGATGCCACGCTTCTCCAACTCCTTGTTCAGGATGTTGACCATCGAGTTGGCGATGAATGCCCTCGCGAACACCGAGTTGATATCTGCCTTGTAGGGAGTGTTGTACACAGCCCAAACACAGTCCCCGACGATGTTCACCTCCCGCACCTTCTCGAACCCGGCGAAGACCGCCACCATCTCGCTCACGAACGAACGGTAGAGACGAGCCAACACAGGACGCTTGTGCTTGTCGGGCAGCTTGGACGAATCCCGGATGTCTACGAAGAGCGCCGAGCAGTTGGCGTAGAAGCCGTTGTTGAAGGTGAGGTCGTCCCGTGGCGGGAGGCTGTCCACCTCCTTGTAGTCGAGGTCGGACTGATTCAGGATCGTCCTGATTCGTGTCGCGCCCTCCACATGGTTATGAACCTTGTATTTGCCTTCCATCCCTACCTACCCCCAAAAGTTGACGATCAGCGCTGTCGTCGTGAGCAGCGCCCCTGACACGATGTAGCTCCACACAGACCACTTCACGAGGTAGTGCTTCTTCCACGCGATGCGGCCCAACACCACCAACTGACGCGACAGCACAGGCAGGACAGGCTTCTGAAGCTCCTGCTCCAACGCTTTCGGCTCCCACAGCCGCGTGTGCCCGAAGTAGATGTAGTCGCGCATCTCCTTCCGCGTTGGCTTCTCGCTCGTCACTCGTGGGACAAGCGCCATGACCGCGAGGACGATCCCGAGGAGCAGCAGAGCGAAGCCGCTCAGGAACAGCGCCCACTCCCACCACGCTTTCAGGTCAGCATATGGACGGTGCTTGTCCGTGAGGGCGATGACTGCTCCGAGAGTGACCCCTTGAAGCGCGAGGAGGATGGAGGCTTTCGCGTCGACGCGAGCGATCCATTCGCCATGTGAGTGATAGACGGTCCAAGCTCGCGCTTCCGCGTCCCGATCTGACTCGTCGGACTTCTGCCGCCACCACCCCAATTGGACCTCCCCGTTCAAAGCTCACGTTACTGTCCGCCACAGACAGACCCCCTGACCGTGTGGGCGTCGCCGAGGTCAGTAACCTACGAGCAGCGATGAACCCCTGAGTCAAAGGAGAACGGGATGAGCACCCCGAAGCAGCCGAAGCCGACGAAACTCCTCAGTTCTGCCCCTGCGGCCGCCTACAGGACGCAAATCGTTCGGTACCCGTATGAGGACAGCGGGCGCGTCTCCTACTCCTTCCAATACGCCGCTGATGCCCTCGCTTCCACCTTCAAGGGCAATCCCGAAGATGACTCCCTGCTCCTGCCCTACCTGACGCTCTACCGCCAAGCGTTCGAGCTCCGACTGAAGCACCTCATCGCAACGCTCGCTTCATACCGTCAGACATACGTTGAAGGTGTCACCCCTGAACTGACGCTCGCGCAAGACCCGGAACACCTGCGCGCCACCTACGGGCACAACCTCCACAAGCTCCTTAACGAGGTTGAGAAGCAGTACACGGCACTGAACCTCTCAGGCCCGTTCCCTCCGTCCGTTCGCAAGGTCATTCAGGCGTTCCACGAAGACGACAAGGCGGGAGTGGCCTTCCGATACGCGGGGCAACTTCCTGAGGTTCAAGAGCACGCTGACTTCCCAAGCCTTCACAAGCTCCTCAGCGAGAACTACGACACGTTGAGCTTGTTGGAGGATTACGTGGACGGCACGCTCTCAGCCGGTCCGACACTCCACGACCTCAGCGGCGAATACTGAGTCGCGTCTACTGATGTTTACTCCGGTCGATACACTTCCGGTATGCCCGCAAGCCCCCTACTGACGCAAGATGAAGCCGCCGCTCTCACTGAGAAGATCCAAAGTAACGTAGCGGAGCTTGCGTCGCTCATGCGCGAAGCGTGGCGCGGGAAGGTATGGCTTCCGCTCGGGTATGACAGTTTCGCTGATTGGCTTGACGGTGAATTTGATTACTCTCACACGCGCGGATACCAACTCATCAACATCGCAACGGTGACTGAAACCTACGCCACCGCTGTTACTCTCCCCGAGAACTTCAGTCTTACCGACATTCAAACCCGGCAGCTCATTCACTTTGGTGTAGACGAAGTCCTGTCTACCGTTCAGTCGCGGTCGACTGATGACGCCAATGAGAACGTGAAACTCATCAGCACAATCCTGCGTGAGTTGAAGAAGGCAGAGCAGGAAGCGTCCCTTGCGCCCGAGACCGGCACTCCCGTGAAGTTGCCCGTCCGTGGTAATCAGCAACCTCGCGCTGTCCACGGCGGCGAGTTCAACACTCGCACAGCAGTAAGCAGTGTGGGTGCCTTGCTGAACCAAGCAGAAGCGCTCCCGTCCCCGCAAGACCTTCCGGTGGCGACCGTGAAGACACTCCACGATGACCTTCACGCAGCTATACAACTAGCTCGCACTCGCTTGAAAGAGTTCGATACGGCCATTGACGGGCAGGTTCAAAGTGCTTGACAGGAAAGCTGCGCGGGCGCTCACTGACCGCATTAAGAGCAACACCACGGACTACGCACACCTCATCTATGAAGCATGGACCGGCAAGGCGTGGCTCCCGCTCGGGTATGACAGCTTCACCGCATACCTTCAAGAAGAGATCGGGATCTCGCGTTCCCGTGGCTACCAACTCATCAACATCACGCTGTTAGAGCAGAAGCTGAAGGAACTCGCTGTCTTCCCCGACGGGTTCACCATCAGTGACTACGCCACCCGCATCATCATCAAACATGGTGTGGATGACTTCTTCACCGCGCTACATCCTCTCCTCGGCACCGACACGGCGTCCAATGAGGAACAGTTCCTCACGCTCCTTCAGCAGGTGAGAACCGGCAAGACCGCCTCCACGCAGCCGACTACCGCTCAAAACATCGGTTACGCAGCTGAAGCCTCCGCTCAAGCGTTCCGTATCCACTGTCTCCACCTGCCCACACCTGACGTGGTCGAAGACCCGAAGATGCTACCTGTTGTGCGGGGCAAGCTCCGCGACGCGGTGGCTGTCGCCGAAGCTCGGTTAGCTGAATATGCGGCCGTGCTGTCAGCAGCGTCACAGGAAGCCGTATGAGGGCTGTGAAGCCGTTCTACTCGTGGGTGGGTGGTAAACGGCGCGTCCTTGACTTCATCGAGGAGTGCCTCCCGGCTAAGTTCGGCAACTACCACGAACCCTTCCTCGGCGGCGGCGCTGTCGCACTACACGTCATGGCGAGACACCCCGAACCCACCTACTACCTTTCCGACCTCAACAAGGAACTCATCAACGCATGGGAATGCGTCAGAGACACCCCTGAGGACGTGATCGAAATCAGCACCATCCACAGCGAGCGGATGGACAAGCAGTATTTCCTCTACCTCCGCAACCATGACCGGCGTGGCACCCTTCACCTGCTCTCCCCCGAGGAACGAGCGGCACGGTTCATCACTCTCTGTAACAACGCTTTCGGAGGCATGTATGCGGAGAACGAGCAAGGGCACTGCCGCTCATCGTTCGGCATGGTTCGCACACTCCAAACAGACAACCTGCGGGCAGTGAGCGAACTTCTCAACACTCGAAACGTCATCCTCAACGCCCAATCGTTTGAACGCGGATTGGATCACGTCACCGCAGGAGACCTCGTCTACCTTGACCCGCCCTACGCTGATGATGCCGACGACGGCACAGACACCTTCACCGGGTATGTGAAGCAGACAACCCAAGCGACGGACACCTTCCAACAAGCGGTCAAGCGTTACATGAACCGCCTGACACAGAAGGGCGCGTTCGCTCTAGCCTCCAACGCTGATACTGCCACCACCCGAGAACTTTTTGACGGTTGGAATACCATCAGCAAGAGCATCTATTGGACACTCGCGCAAGAGAGCCGAGTAGCGACAGAACGTCTCTACGGGAACTACCTACTCACACAGGCGCTGTCCGACCGGGAAGACACCATCGTCGTCTGAAACACCAAATCGTGTCCCCCAACTTCTCATCCAATAGACGAGGGGACACGTTCTAGTGTTCCGTCGCGGTCACTCAAGCCTTGTTCCTATACATACGGAACAACTACACACACAATCATCAACTCAACTAGTACGAACAACCCTCATCACAGTGTCCACAACCCCTACTGAGGTTCTTACAAAGAAACACTTCCCTTCATCTTCACACCAACGTTCACTCACACAGCGTCAAAAACGCCAACCACACCAACCCTATTTTTGACGCTGTGTCGTTCACGTTGGCATTCCGACAAAGGGAAGTGTTTCTTTGTTCCCGAAAATGAGGGGGTCACTGTTCCCGATTCCGGGTGGAGGTGCGTTCCCGATTTGGGTTGTTGCGGTTGCGGGGTCTCGTTGTTCCCGATTTGCGGTGAGGACTGCGGCTAGCTGACTGTGACGCTGCGCTTTGCCCGCACATGATGGAGTGTGTGATTGCGGGTGACTTCACGAAGATCGGTCGTCGTTGCGCCATGTAGCCGCAATCCCTATCTTTCCCTGTTCCCGATTTCGTTGGCGATGCGGTTTTCTTTGCGTGTCCACATGTTGAAAGTTGCGGGTTTGGACATCACTGTTGCGGGTGTGCCCGTTGTGTCCACATCAGCAAACTTGATGGTTTGGACACGGGCGCGCTCGTGTGAACCGTCAATGTCGGAGGTCGCTGTTAGTCTTTGATGGTCAGGTTGAGACGGCTTCTGATGTTCGGGACGTCCGAGTTCTGAGTGAATGTCGGAGGGTGCTGTTAGTCTGATGTTGTTGGTTGAGAGACCGGCTAGTTCAATTTCATATGTGGTCCGGGATGTTGTTCCTGTTTGACCTGCCTACTTGATCGCATCACCCAAGACGGGGTGTTGCTTGATTACAGAAAGTAGGAAATGAAATGTCCAAGCGTGTTACTCGGATGGGGTTTGAACTTCTCCGGCTCGTTCGCCCTGTGGTGTTGAACGATGTCATTAAGGAAGGCGATAGGCGAACCCTCGCCTCGATTGCTGTTCCTGAAGGTTGGGACACCGACGTGTCTCAGATGATGTTTGTCGATGTTCGTGAGGGAACTGTCCGCGTTTGGACCGAGGTGGAGGACGACCGCCTCTATCTGATTGCGTGCGCTGTGCCGCATCCGCTCGCGGACTGACCTGTTGAAGTGGGGAGGAGGCCGTTCATCTTCCTCCCCACAATGTCCACCGGCTTCTTCCTCTTTCTCTGATCGCTTCCCACACAGGGTGGGTTGCTTCCTGATTGGAGATTGAGATGACTGTTCTTGTTGAGACGCCGGTGGCGTTTGCTGATGTTGAGGCTGTGCCTGCTGCGGTGCGGGCGGTGTTTGCTTCGACGCTTGTGGCTGTGGGTAAGCGTGCGCTTGAGGAGCTTGGTGCTTCTCCTGCTCGGGTGGAGGCTTGGTGCGAGACGGTGCTGCTTGCTCCTGAGGACGTGCTGTTGCTGTCTGCGGTGGTGGGTGAGTTCTCGTTCTTCGTGCCTTGCTCGTTGTTCTCTGACGTGGGCGTGGAGGCGTTGGAGTGGGTTGATGACCTTGGCGAGGACGGTTCCTCGTGGGTGATGGTGAACGCCTTCGGTCTGCTGATGCGGCTGAACTATCCGGCTTGACCGGTTTCGCGTGTCCCTACCGCCTATTGGGTGAGACGTAGGGGGACACGTTTCACCGTTCCCCTGTTCCCGTTTGAAGGGCTGAAGTGCCCTGTTTCGGGAACGCCCTCGTTAGTAATGAATCAGAACCGAGAGAGAAGGTTCACTACTTAGAAAAGGAAAACGATAATGACTAATACATCAAGTCCACGCGATGCGTTCCAAGCTGCTGTGAAAGACATTCGTTCACAAGGTGTGAAGATTGCTCAAGGGTTATCTCATGCCGGATGCTCTTGTGGTTGCTCAGGATGGAAGACCCCTGCTTCATGGGGAGAGCATCCTCAAACAAACTATGCGTTCACTCCTGCGAACGAAGTGAAGTGGAACGGTAACCGTTCTAGCTCAGTTGCCTATTGGAATTGGGAAGGGGTTGACACCGATGATCTATCAGTCGGCTACACGCTTGCTCGCACCTTCGCGCAATACGGTTTCACAGTTCGGTGGGAGACACACACTGCCTACTCCGTTCGGGTAGATATCGCTTCATGGGACGCTTCCAACGTTGGTTCAGCCCCTGAGCAAGTTGACCCAACTGAATTCTTGGTGGAGGTTCGCGAGGCAATACAGTCACTGTTGGATGCTCGCGAAGCTCTGAATAAAGCGTGGAACAAGTACGGTCTCAACTACCCTAGTGAGTTTAGTGAGTTTAGTGAGGCACATTATGATGCTCAACGCCGGGTTGATGACCTTCTCCCTCTGATGTGGAGGGTTGCGTGGACTGAAGACCACGACGATGTACGTGATGCCACTCGCGTGTCCTCTATGACCATGACTGAAGCTCTTGAGAAGTTCGTTGCCCAAATTGACGAATTCCTTGCGGCTGTTTGAGATAGTCCGGCTCCGACCCTTCGTGGAGTCTGAGTATCCAAGTGAAGAGTGACATCCAACCCCGCTCATCACTTCGAACCCACCCGTTCCCCAACGCGGGTGGGTTTCTCTTTGTCCGCTCACTTCTCACCCAATACCTAGGGGGACACGTTTTACCGTTCCTCTGTTCCCGTTTGAGCGGCTGAAGTTGCGTGTTTCGGGAACGCGCTCGTTAGTAATAAATCAGAACCGAGAGAGAAGGTTCACTACCCAAGGAACTGAAATGACCAAAACAACAACCACCCCAAACGCTCAAACTGCTACC
Organism: Microbacterium sp. NPDC077391; assembly: GCF_040686955.1. Lineage (NCBI taxonomy): Bacteria > Bacillati > Actinomycetota > Actinomycetes > Micrococcales > Microbacteriaceae > Microbacterium > Microbacterium sp. NPDC077391. Next base: position 24,350 of record NZ_JBFBMI010000004.1, on the reverse strand, counting down.
GCCGCCAACGGCACTCCCTCACCTGAGGTCTTGGCAGACACATTGCTGCGCAAGCAGGTTGAGGCCGCCAATCAACGAGTCGAGGAAGTCATCCTCATCGGAAGCGCTATCCGAGCGTTGGAGAGCCTGAAGATTGCGACAAACCTAGTTCTTGAGGTTCGTGCTCGCGCTACGAAGTTTGAAGAGAACTCTGAAGCCGCATCAGAAGTCTTCGCTGCCCTTCCTGATATCAACAACCTTGATGCGCTTACGGGCTTCAAGGCTAATATCGCTCGATTGACTGACCTCTTGAGCTGACCCGCTTACCCCTTCGGGGGTTCCCCCTGTGTAGCCCAACGGTAGAGGCACTCGGTTCAGAGCCGAGACAGTGAGAGTTCAAATCTCTCCACAGGGACAGTTGAAGATGAAGGAGACAACTATGGAAGGACGACTAGTAAACACAATCAGGATCAGTGGACGATCACTCAAGCTGCTTGACCTTGGCTTCGAGGCGTCGAATACATTCTCCCTAGAGAACGCGCTGCGTACCGTGTTCCCTGAGGTGGAGTTCATCCCCACCCTTCAGCCGTTCCCTTCCTGCGAGGTGGTTCAACGCTCTTCCACTGAGCCGTCAGAGTTCATCTTCGAGTTGCTCTTCGGCAATGATGCCAACCGTGACGGGCAGACTGCGGCAGTCGTGTTGAGCGAGGTTCTTCCTGATTGTGAGGTTCAGCTTGACCTATGGGACCCGAACCGTATGTTCGGAGAGTTCGTCCGAACAGTGTTTGTTGCCGGTGAGGCTGTAGCTGAAGAGGTCGCTGAGGTGGCCCTGTTCGGTGACGATTGGTTCCTCACGCTCACTCGTTGGGCGGATGCTCATTGGGAACTAGATGGGGACACCGTTGAAGACGCTGTTGCTCGTGATGCTCTCTTGGACTCAGAGCAAAGGGAGCATCGTCGTTTCGCCCGTATCCACCCGTGGGCGTTCGATGGTTCCGGTGCTCCTCTTCACCCTCTCCACCCAAGGTGTACAGGGTGTTGAGGTCGCAGCTGCTCACCCGCTACTCGGGTGTTCCGTTCTCCGTGGCATTCCCTCCTCGGGATCTTCTTGAGTACTACCCGCTTCCGGTGAAGGCGGTCCTTGAACCGGGAGACGACGTTGCCTACTTCGTCCCCGTCTACGCTGCGACGTTCGGCGGGAAATTCACTCCTCCTGTCGCTCACTACCTACTTACGTTCGCTCGCGTCGTAGGCGTCAAGGAGGGGAAGGCTGCGACCGTCACGCTGAGGACGGTGGAGGGTGCGGAAGTGCGTAAGCGCCTGTCTGCGCTCACTCACTTGGTTTGCTTCCGCGCTGCTCGTGAAGGTGAGCAGGTTCCTTCGTACGGTGAGCGTGTGGTTCGCGGTCTTGTTCACGGGGATCGGGCTGCCTGATGGACGAGAAGCAGTATGCGGAGCTTGATGACCTGAGTCGAAGCGCTGACGTGAGAGACCGCAAGAAGGCCGCGCAGAACCACCACGCCCCTGCGGAAATCCTTGAGCGTCTGAGTCACGATGAGTCCGATGAGGTGAAGGCGTGGGTTGCTGAGCACCGCTCCACTCCTGCGGACATCCTGTGGCGGCTGTATGAGGAGAACGCAGAGTTCGTTCGTTGGCGTCTCGCTCGCAACGTGACAGCACCTGCCGAGCTACTCATGTTGCTGAGCCGGGACGAAGACGAAGGCGTTAGGTGGCGTCTCATTGGCAACCGCGCTTTGCCGAAGGACGCGCTAGCGGTCCTCGCGACTGAGCGCGATTCAGCGTGGGCGACCACGATCCGGGAGTTCGTGGCCAAGCATCGGCTCGCTCCGCAAGACACCCTTCGTTTGCTCTCCAACGATCCATGTGACGATGTTCGCGCTGCGGTTGCGGGCAACCGTGCTACTCACCCAAGCGTCCTTGATGTGTTAGCGCGAGACAACAAGGAGAAGGTCCGCTATCAAGTAGCTCTTCATGCGCACACGCCTCTTCCCACTCTTGTTGCTCTTGCCACGGACGGGCACTCTTGGGTCCGGATTGCGGTTGCGCAGCATCGCCGCACACCCGCTGATGTCCTTGAGCGTCTGAGTCACGATGTGTCCGAGAACGTGCGGGCATGGGTTGGGGAGCACCGTTCTGCGCCCGTAGATGTCTTGTGGCGTCTATATGAGGAGAACGCGGAGGGAGTTCGCTACCGGCTAGCTAAGAACGTGAAGGCTCCTGCTGATCTGCTTACTCTCTTGAGTCATGACGAGGACGAAGACGTTCGGTGGAATGTCGTGAACAACCGTGCGCTTCCTGATGAGGCGTTACCTGCCCTCGCAACTGATCAGGGTCGCCGGAGAGGCCAAGATATCCGATCCGCAGTTGCGCTATTGGATCGCACACCATCCTCAGTTCTTCAGACTCTTGCCACAGACACTTCGTGGAACGTGCGGTCAAGTGTCGCGACAAGAAGGAAGGTTGATCTTCCGAGCTTGTCGGTTCTCCTTCATGATGACGACGCGCAGATACGTGCCGCCGCACAGTCCACCATCGAGACTGCGATGACGGAAGACATCGAAGCGTTCGTGCGTGAGTCTCAGGACGTTCCGTTAGATGTGGACCTCTCAGGCTTTCCTCGCGAGGTGCTCCTTCAGTACCTCTACTGAAGCCTGACCCATCCATCTATTGGGTGAGAAGTAAGGGACACGTTCTGCGGTTCCTCAAGTTCCTGCGTCACTGCCCAACATGCCCGTTTCGGGAACGTGCTCGTTAGGGATAACTAAGCGACACCCCAACGTCGCTCTCTAACAAGAAGGAACAGCATGTTTGAATACACTCCCGGCACCATCACAGGCGAAGAGAACCCATATGCCTTAACCGAGATCGCACGCACCACAATCAACCGCAAGGACTTACGCACTCTCGCAGAGGTGGGAAACGGCTACGCACAGAAGGCTGTGGCATCCAACGAATACGCCCCTGTTGATGTGTTGGCAATGCTTGCCACAAGCAGTAACAGCTACGTGCGTCGTGCTGTAGCGCTCAATGAGAAGAGCGATGAAGCGATCCTCCGTCTCCTCGCTGAGGACGAGAACTCTTGGGTTCGTCAGGCGGTCGCTGCGCACCCTGCCGCACCTCAGGACGTGCTTCTACTTCTAGCGAGTGATGAGAACCCGTTCGTCTGCCGCAACGTTGCTAAACGCCCCGAAGCTGACGCTGACGCCCTTCATGCTGTCGCGCTGAGCGGCGACACGTATGCGATGTATCAGGTGGCAGTGAACCCAAACACTGCTGTGGAGACGTTGACGCTTCTTTCCGATGAGACCGACAGGTGGGTTCTGTACGGGCTAGCTCGGAACTCACACACTCCTTCCATCATCAGGAACAGCACGAAGGTGAAGGCTGCTGTGGCTGCGTTGAAGGCGATGTGGGCTGAGCAGTCCAAGGTCGAGACTGTCGCTCCTGTACTTGAAGGCAGCTTGTTGGACGCCCTGCCTGACGACGACGATGATGCCGTTTCGGACGTGACTGAAGACTTCGTAGAGAGTCTCCTTAGCCGCCTTGCCGCTTGACGTGGAACCCTCGCTCAATCGCTAGGAGCGAGGGTTCGCTTGTCCCTCTACTTCTCACCCAATAGGCGGGGGGACACGTTTCGACGTTCCTGTTTCCCGTCTGAATGGCTGAGGTTGCGAGTTTCGGGAACGTGGTCGTTAGAGATAACTAAGCGATACCCCAACGTCGCTCTCTAACGAAGGAATGGCAATGAACACAGCAGCTACAGATGAATGGGCTTGGAACCAAACGCGGAGCGACAGCGCTTTTGCTCGATGGGAGGTGGCCGACCACAAGGACACCCCCGGTGAGGTGTTGGAGTTCTTAAGCCGAGACCACGTAGAGGAGGTGTTGATCAACGTAGCCCACAACCCTTCCACTCCCGCATCTGCCCTGAGGTTGTTGTCGCGTCACCGGAGCATCATCGTTCGACGTGCTGTTGCCCTGAACACTACGACTCCCCCTGACGTTCTTGATTTCCTTAGTAGGGACAGCGACGCGGAAGTGCGGGTTGATGTAGCGGAAAACGGTTGTACGTCACCTAGCACGCTCAGGACACTGTCCACGCACAGCGATAGAACCATTCGCAGACTCGTGGCGAAGAACCCGAACACACCCCAAGAGGTGTTGCTTGAGTTCGTAAAGGTTGAGGACGATGACTTTCGCATGGATGTGATCAACAATCCCTCCGCTTCACTTTCCACTCTTGTAGCGGTGCTCGACGTATCCGATTACACAAGCTACGTAGCTCAGCAGGAGTTGTTGGAACGCATAGATGTCCATACGTACACAGATGAGGAGTTGGAGCGCGCAGTGGCTGAAAGGTACGCGTCCTCAGATGACGTTGATCTCACATACCTTTCGGAATGGTCCCGGGATCTTCTCGTCGGTTGGCTTACCTCCGTCTGACTTACGTCGGCGTCATCCCTCCGCTTCTCACCCAATAGGCGAGGGGACACGCTTTGCCGTTCCTGCTCAACTGTCATGATGCGCGTTTCGGGAACGCCGGTTGTTAGGGATAGAGGGACTACAACAGGAGTTCCCCAATGTCCATCTCACTACTCATCGCCCTTGACCTTGACAACACGGTCGCTGACTTCACAGGCGGTTTCGCTCAATGGTTGAAACAACAACCCGAATTCAAGAACCGCCCACTACCGCATCACAGCGTGTACGACCTTGTGGAGTCCGGTTGGTTCACTTCCCACGAAGAGTTCATCCACTACTTCCACGCGGCTGAAGAGGATGGTCTGTACACGTCTCTGTCTCCATACGAAGGAGCGGTTGCCGTGCTGAGAGAGATCGCCTCCGAGCACCGGCACACGTTCAAGGCTGTGACCGCTCGTAGGGAGGTGTTCGCTGAGGACACAGCAGAGTGGCTACGCCGCCACGGTGTTCCCGTCACCAAGGTGGTTCACACTGAGGCGAAGGAGTTCGAGACCGCTGACCTCTTCATTGATGACGCTCCCTCACAGATAGGGAAGCTGTTCGGGCAGCGTGAGCTTCTCGTTCCTACGCAGCTGTACAACGGTCACCTTGCGGCAGGATGCCACTTCGCTGAGTGGTCTGACGTGCCTCGTCGCGTGTCCGCCGTGGCTAGCAGGGATCGTCTACCTCGTGAGTATGTGGCGCAACTCGCTGCGTGACGCTCCTCCTCCTGCTGACCCCCGCTCTGAACCGGAGCGGGGTTCTTCTGTCTCCGCTGTGTCCACACTCCGTTTCCGGGGATCACGGACAGAGCCGTTCAACCGTTCCCGATCTGCCGATATCAGAGGTAACAGAAAGGACCGGGAGGCACGATGACACTTGACGCTCTACAAGCTCCCCTCACACCCCAACAGGCTCGCCTGTTCCGTCTGCTCAGTGAGGACGAGAACCCATACGTGAGGAAGAACCTCGCGAAGAACCCTGCCTGCCCCGCAGACATCCTTGACGTGCTAGCCGATGATGCGAACGAGTACGTGCGATACGAGGTCGCCAAGCACCTGAGCACCCCCGCTCCTGCGCTCGCTCGTCTCGCCCGCTCAGACAACGACTTCGTTCGTGGTGCGGTGGCGAACAACGCCAACACCTCATCAAGGACTCTTCACAGCCTCTGTGCTGATGCGAACTTCTACGTGCGCTTGGGTGTAGCGAAGCACCCCGACACCTCCCCTGCGGTGCTCTCACGCCTAGCGACCGATGCGGAGGTTGGTGTGCGTGCCGCTGTGGCAGCTCACGTCCGTACTACTCCGAGCGTTCTTGCCCGTCTGTCTCAGGACCCTGCGGTGAAGGTTCGTCGGACTGTGGCGCTCAACCGTTCCACATTCCTGTCAACGCTTGATGCTCTCGCGCAGGACAGGGACAGTAGCGTGCGTGGCTCCGTGGCCGCGAACCCTTCCACCCGTCGTGAAACCCAACAGTTGCTTGCCGTGGACGCTGACGCTCGTGTCCGTTCGCAAGTCGCTCTCCACGTCGGAACCTGACTTCCGCACCGCAAAGCAGAAGACCCACCCTGAACGCTCTCGGGTGGGTCTTCTCGCTTCTGCCTGCTTAGTGGCTACTGACCTCCATGAACAGGCTGTAGTCGAGCAGTGAGGCGGCGACGGCAAGGACGTTCTCTGAAGCAGGGTTGATGTCTTTCTCGATGAGGATGAACGTCGCGACAGCGAATGCGCCCTGAAGGGTCATGCCCTCGTCAGTCACGATGCGTGACCGCAATTCTGCTCGGTGACGTTCGAAGACCTTGACGCTCTCAGCGGAGGAGAGGAACTCAATCAGTTGGGGGTTTGTGATCAGGAGGTTTGGCATACGTCGAAACGTAGGCCGGGCAGCCGACAAGTTTTCATACTCGGTTTGCCGTGGAGGGCCGATATTGAAACTACAACCCCAACTCGAAGGAGGATTTCATGTTCACAACCATCTCAGAAACACAAGCAGACCAACTCGTCAACCAAGTGAGGAAGACAACCGGCGACGCGTCTGACTACGTTCTATACGACGTGCTGTTAGGCGAGAGAACCTGTCTCGGCGTCGTTACATCGGACATCGCAACAGCTACCGACGCCACGGTTTCCTACCTCAAGCGTTGCGGCTTGGAGGACCGTTGGAGCGGTCTTGTGCTGAAGCAGCCGCACGGTGCTCAGCATCATCTCTTGGTGATACCCGGCATCGCTGTCGCTCGCTCTGTCGAAGGGTGATCGCGGCTCGGTTGCTCAAGTTGATACCCCTGCCTTCGCGGTGGGGGTTCTTCTTTGCGTCCCGCGCCTATTGGGTGAGAAGTAGGGGGACACGTTTTACCGTTCCCGCTCAAACCTTGTTCCGCCTATTTCAGGAACGCCTCTCGTTAGGAACAACTGAGCAACATCCCCAACGTTGCCCTAACAAGAAGGAACACAGAAATGAGGAACAAGCGCAACACATTCGGCATCGGCATCTTCAACCCGAAGAAGGAGGTGAACCTAGGCACCCTGACTCGAAGCGCCTTCATCATGGGCGCAGACTTCGTCTTCACAATCGGAGGTAGCGAGTCAGCCTACTTAGGCTCAGACACCACTCAATCCAAACGTCACATGCCGTTCCTGCGGTTCGCATCGTTTGAAGAGGCTCGCCGCGTCCTGTGGCAATACAACTTCGTAGCGGTTGAGCAAGGCGGACAGAGCCTCGCGACCTTCACCCACCCCAAGCAAGCGGCTTACCTCTTGGGAAGCGAGGTGGAGGGGCTGCCCGCTGATGCGATGGAGGGCAGTGATGCGGTCGTTCAGATCGAGACCTTTCGCCCGTTCAGTCTGAACGTTGCACAGACCGGCGGCATCGTTCTCTATGACCGTATTGCCAAGTTCTCTCGCTGAGGCTCTTCGGACCCCCATCCATTCTCGGGTGGGGGTTCTTCTTTGTCCTCTCACTTCTCACCCAATAGGCAGAGGGGACACGTTTTATCGTTCCCTATTTTCCTGAAACAGGCCCAACTACGCAGTTTCGAGAACACGTCTCGTTAGGAACAAAACAAGCAACATCCCCAACGTTGCTCCTAACAAGAAGGAAACACAGAAATGTCGAACTACACCTCATCCCTCGAAGCCGTTTACGCAATCCGTGACAACGCTTCCCCTGCCCCACGGAACGAGAACCGCCTCGTTGCCTACCTGAGCAGCCAATTCAGGGTCACCCGTGGAGGCCTCATCATCAACGGCACACTGCTTGCGATCATCATCATCCTTGCTATCGCTGAAATCGCTGTCCTCGGTTTCACAGACATCGCTCTTGGCCCTGTGTCCACTGAAGCTCCTGCTGTGTGGATGTCTGAAGACGGCTACACCTACTACGGCGAAAGCGAAGCAATCATCGGTTCCTCCTTACAAGGCGGTGAGTGATGGCCCGCTCACACCGTTACGACAGCGACGACTTCAACCCTGCCGCGTTCCACTCGGACGAATGTGACGACTGCGGACACCCACTGTCAGGCAACGGCTCGTTCGTTCAAGACGCTGAGGGCTACACCGCCTATGTCTGCCGTCCTTGCGCTCGGTTCATCAACGCATCTCTTGACCTGACCGTGGAAGTGGTCAGATGAACGGAACCCCGTCTCCTGCTCTTGTCGCGGGAGCGGGGTTCTCGCTTGTGGACAGCATCTACGCCGCAAGCCCATACGAGGACCTGAACGAAGACGCCCTCTACACAGCGGCGATGCTGCGTGTGCTCCGTGACACCTACTGCCTCACCGGAACAGCACCGCACCCGTCGCTCATTTGGTGGCTCATGGAAGGACAGCACTCCGCTGCTCTTTCCCTGTTGCTGACGCACGACCTGATTGACGTGGATCTGCTTCCGACAGTCCGGCAGCTACTCACCGAGCTAGCCGTTCTCGAAACGCGCTGACCGACCGATATAGAAGGTGACCCCCAACAACCTGAAGGAGGCCTACATGAAATTGACTCACGCTCTCGCGCTCATCATTGCGAGCGCTACTGCTGCCGGAGGCGCTTACTCCGCAGGCGCATTCGTATCACTGAGCCTTGCCGGTGCGCACACTCCCACCGTGACATCTACCGCTCAACCTGCTGAAAGCTCAGCCTCAGAGCGCACCGGAGCATCTACTGAAGAGCACACCCCTGAAGTGGTGACTCATGACACTGACCCTGCTACTGAGCAGCTAGCTGTTCCTGAGCAAACCGCTGAACCTACAGCTTCCGTCACGACCGACGAAGAAGGTGTCGCGGTTGGCGGTGACACCACCATCGTGTATCCCGACACCTGCGTGTTCGTTCACGACGGAACAGAGGTTGTGCTTGCCCCATACAGCGACCTCTGTTCTCAGCAACAGCTTGCGGCGGAGAGCATCGTCACGAACGACGTTGAAGGTATTTCGTTCAGCGTTCTCATCATTGCGAGCGGAGACGGAACTTACTCCACCACTGTGAATGGCTACACAGTCTCCGACAGCGGCTCAGTTCCTGAAAGTCTTCTCAGCACATATGACGCCCTCAGCAGGGAGGTGCGCTCATGAAAGACACGCTCAGCGTCCTCGGCTCAATCCTGCTCTTCGTGATCGCGGTTCTAGCCTCAGTCGCGCTCTTCACATACGAGCCTGAGACCACCCGCTACTACTGCCCCGCTGACGGTGCGGGCTTCGTGGCAGACACCATTCAGTTCCCCGCCTGCGCACCGGGCGTGATCGGCTACGACGTTCAGCTGCGCGACGGCTACAACGAGTTCACCACTGCTCCTGTCTACGCGGAGAGCTGACCCACCGCCGCCCCATAGAGAAAGGGGAACCAACCACCACAACCACCAAGGAGAAACATCATGAAAATCAAGAAACGAAACATCGCTCTCGCAGGGCTAGCGGCTTCAGTCGCTCTCCTGCTTGCTACCCCCACCGCCGCGTTTGCGGCACCGTTCATCCCGGACGGTTCAGCACCCTACGGTGCGGACACCATCTGCTACTTCGACGGCGACCTTGCGACAGAGGACGCTTCCGCCTCCACCTGTTCACCGATCCCCTCCACCTCATGGGGAACAGTCGAGATCCCAACAGCCACCACCGACTTCCTCACCAACGCGCAACTGAGTGCTCTTGATTGGGTCGGCTTTGTCGCCAACCAAGGTTCCACACAGAGCGGCACCCCCGGCACGAACAGCAACAACTTCTACGTTGCCCCTTCTGACCCTGCCGCTCTACCATTCATCGGCTCCTCCACACTCACCGTGTTCGGACACAACACTGAGGTAGCTGAGGTCACAGGCGTCAGCGCCTACTTCGTGGCGGACAGCACCATCGTTGCTTCCGCTGACCCTTACGCCTCCGTGCCCTCCGGTTCCCGCTCAACGCTCGTCAGTGACGGCCGCGCTGTCCCGGTACCTGTCACCCCTCTTGGCGACGGCAGCTACGACGTGACTCTTACTGCCCATTCACCTACTTGGTCTTGGAGCACTGACGGGACTCTCAACGGTTACGGATGGTCAGGACAAATCGTCATCGTGATCGAGGGGACATCGAACGGCGAAGCGGTCACTCAGGTCGTGCGTAACGGTCTGAACTTCTACTCCTCCTTCCTTTACGACATCCGCAACTTCTACGTGGACGCTCCGTTGAACGAAGGAGAGGTCGGTGTCGCAGGAGGCAGTTACCCAATCACAGGCGAGGTTCGTGGCATCGCTTCTCCACCTGTGGTTGTGGAACCTCCCGTGGTTGAACCTCCTGTCGTAAAGCCACCTGTTGTGGAACCTCCTGTTGTTCAGCCACCTGTGACTCCTGAGCCTGAACCAACCCCTGATGGTCCTCGTGTGGAGTCCGGTGCGGACACCTCTCAACCTCTGAGCGTGTGGTTCCCTATCGCTCTCGCCGCTGCTGTGCTGATGGGGCTGTTCCCTACCCTCTTCGCCCTTCGCAGGAGAGAACGTGCTGAGCAGTAAGACTCTCGCGACCGTGATGCTCGGTATGGCGACAGCGGGGATGGTGGTGACGGGGCTTCTCCTTGTCACCCCACCCGCTGTTTCCATTCCTCCTGTTGAGGTGGAGTCGTCACCGGTTGTCACCATGCCTTTCCCCGACCTCTCCTCGTCCACGCCTGATGAGTCGGTTCCTGACGATGTGGGGGACGACGAAACGGACAACCCACCATCGACCACCGACGATGAAGAAGAGGTGGGCACTGCGGGTGTCATCTCCCTCCCTGTTACGGGGTTCTCCGCGCCGTTGAGCGAGACAAGCACCGTGAATGGGGTGGTCACCCCTCCTGACTTCAAGCACGCCTTCCGCGTCACTGACGTTGCCGCTGAGGTTTACGTGACTCATTCCTGCCGCTTCGAGCAGTGCCTCGGGAACGCGCTGTTCAACCTTCGCTCAGGAGAGGTGTTCGCACAGAGAGGGCAGACGCTGTGGGTGGATGGGAAGCGCTACACGGTCACGGAGGTTCGCACCTTGGCGAAGGACAAACTGCCGTTCGACTCGGTGTGGAAGACGGACGGCGTTGCCGTGATCACATGCTTCCAAAACAAGGATCTGACACCGAGCACGAAAAATCTCGTCGTCGTCGCTCAACCTGCCGATATTTAGAGTGAGGAACTTCAAGCCTCAGTCATTAGTTATTCCGAAAGGTAGGGTCTCGCCCTCTTGGTGGTCATCCAAGAGGGCGAGTTCTGTTTCCGCTAGTCCACACTTTCGGTTTTCACCCGATATAGACAGTGACCCAACAAGGAGGCTCACATGTCTATCTCATCCACTCTCTCAAAAATCGTTCCCGCTGCTGTAGCTGTTGCTCTGCTCGCAACCGTGACCGGTTGCTCTGCTGATGCGCCGGTTTCAGAGCCAACACCCATCGTCGTTGTGGAAGGTGCCGTAGGTGTTGGTAGCACACCGGAACCCATCGTCACCGTCACAGGTGAGGTTGGTGTCGGCACTGACGCTATTGGGTGAGAAGCAGAGGGACACGTTTCACCGTTCCCCGCTCGTCCTGCTCAACCCCCATCTGACCCAATCGGGAACGACCGTCGTTAGAGATACATAAGCAACAGCCCCAACGTTGCCCTACCAAGAAGGAACACAAATGAACTCATTACACGTCCCGCCCGCGCTAGTGGTTTCCGTCCTACTGCTTGCTGCGTTCATCATCATCTCGGTCCTAGTCACAGGCATCATCACCACTCCACCTATTGACCCGAGTGACGTGCCTGACAGCGGCGGTCTCGGTTGGCTACCCGGTGAGCCGATCTCTTAAGACACCCCAACAACCAAGGAGACTCAGAATGGAGTACAAGTTACAAACACAACCCGCAACACCTGAACGCGAGAAGGAAGTAGAAGCAGTCGAGCTTCTGAAGGATGAGCCACTCAGTTTTCAAGTTGGCTTCTACCATCTCGTAGACGGTCTGATGCTCTACCCCGAGCATCACGCTAAGCTCCGCGAACAACGACGTTTCAAAGACCTGAACGCACCGTTCAAGGAAGCACACTACATATCCACGAGGACAGTAGGCGCTCTGATGGAGAACCGTTGGTCACATCGAGAGCTATCGCATAAGCAGTGGGTAGCCGAATACACACGAACCGTGCTGCCCTACACCTCACTCACCCATCTAGCCCGTCGTGCTGCTCGCGGAGTTGGTCTGAGCGACAAGCCCGCTGACTTGAACTTCATCCTCAATAGCTTGTGGGTCCGCATCTTCACACAGACCGAAGAAGGTTGGACTCGTGAGGTCGCCGCTCGGGATTACGTTACAGCTACTGACGGCTCATGCTCGTTAGGTAGCGGCGAAGACGAGTCCAAACACCACATCGACCTTGTATCCCCCCTTGCCGGATATCAGGTGAAGACACCACGCTTCCTGTGCGTCGCGCACAACCCCGGTCATCGCGCAGATCAGCTCAACAATTTCCGCGCCCAACGTGAGTGGAGCGACAGAAACGGATTGCCCGTCTACTACCTCGTTTACGACAACGGAGTGGTTTCTAAGTTCACGCTCGAAGAAGCTGAGCGGATGTGCGGTCTCAACCCCTTTCGCCTAGCGCTCTCATAACAAGTCAGAAGCCCTCATCATTCATCCGATGAGGGCTTCTCTCGTCCCCGCACTTCTCACCCAATAGAGGGAGGGACACGTTTCACCGTTCCATCCCGAAAGGCTGAACCCTGTTGTACCCCCGGTCCCAAATGCGAGACACCTCGTGATGTGCTCGGAGAGTCCCCGATTTGCTGTTTTGCGTGTTCTTAAAAACGGCCCTGTGAGCGTTTGAGAATGTCGCACCCCTCCACTGACCCGCGTTTGGGGTTTGAGAGCGTGTACGGGGCGCACAGAGCCGTTCTGAGACGCTTTTCGGGAACGTGGTGAGTCCCGATTGTGCTTCTGAAGCAGTTTTGTGTGTTCGCGGCTGAATGTCAGACGGCCCCGGGAGGGTTGTACCCCCGGCTACAAGAGCACGAAGAACGGAAACGCAAATGACTACCATCACGGACCGCACCTACTCGCTTCGTCAGGCAGCTGACCTGACCGGGTTCTCAACGGGCAAGTTCCGCTACCAAAAGGACACACTGCTCGCTCACGGAGCGACCATCACCGATGAAGGTTGGCGCATCCCGCACTCCACTCTTGAGCAGCTCGGGTGGTTGGGTGTGAAGACCCCGAAGGCACTCCCCTCCGCTCCGTCCGCGTTGGAGGTTGCTGAGGCTCGTATCCGTGAGCTTGAAGCTGAACTGCTCGCGTTGCGTGAGCAGAAGCGTCCGATCTTCGGGCGTCGCTCGAAGTAGCGTGAACTAACCGATTGTGTTTGTAACCCCCAACACAAACCGGAGACACTGATGCTGACCTACCTGACTCGCGCACCGCGCCACCTCTTGATGCTGATTGACACTGTCATCCACGAGGTAGGACACACGGTTGCGTTGCTTCCTCTCGGGACGAGCCTCAGCATCCGTGTGCGTGCCGACGGCACCGGGGTGACGCACGGCTCAACAGGTGTGCTTGGTGATGGATGGTTCGCTGCTCCCGCTCGCATCTTGAACCTGTTCGCCGGTTACGCTGCGCCTGTCCTCTTCGGGCTGTTCATCGCGCTTACCGCTTGGCAGGAGACAGTGGTGATCTCGGGGTGGTGGCCGGTGGTTGCTGTCCTGTGGTTGGTTGCCGCCGTGCTCACCACTCTCCACCTCACCTCGGCAGGTGTGCTCGTGCTGCTCGGTTCTTGGGTGGGGGTCGTGCTCGCACTAGCGAATGCTCCGGCCCCCGTGAACACCACGCAGCTGACCGGCGCGGAGCTTGTCCTGTGGCTTCTGTTCTACGTGGGTGCGGTCATCACCCTCTCAATCCGCTCCCTGTTCACGCTCGTCGCCGCCGCCCTGTGGCTCACCGTCGCTTGGTTGCTGTCGTTGCCTGTCACCAACCCGGCTAGTCAGACGGCAGGCGTGTGGCTCCTCGTAGTGTTCGGCGCTGTCATCTTCTTCAGCGGGGTCTTCTCCATAATCGGGATCTCCCGCTCTACGGTCACGGGCGGTGGGAGTGACTTCCATCTGCTCTCGGAGAGCTTCGGCGGTGCCGCCCTCGGTTGGTTCATCACCTTCCTTGTCCTCCTGACAGCCGCAGTCGTGGTCACGCTCCTCCTCTTCTTCAACGGCATCACCACCTGAACCCACCCTTCATCTCACTCGAAGCCCTCGTCGCTCAACGGTGAGGGCTTCTTCCTTGGGGTCGGGGACGGACTTAACCGAACCTCGAAACGTGTCCCCTCACTTCTCACCCAATAGGGTCTCGGCTGCCGATATAGAAGGTGAACCTGAAAAAGGTGATCCCCAAGGAGACCAAATATGTGTAAGTCCATTGCCGAAGGTGGAGAGCGTTGCCTCTACTCGCTCTACCAACCCCGACTCAACCGCTTAGAAGCAACACTGAACAAGAAAGAGGAAGAGCTTGCGGCGCTGTACCGCTTGAAGATGAAACCTGCGGACGTTCTCAGACGCATCCGAGAGCTAGAAGCCACCATCGCTCACAAGCGTTCCTACCTCGCTCAAGTGGAGAACCGCGTCGTCTCACTGTCTGACGGCAACACCTTCGAGAGTGAAGCCACACGAGTTGAGGAAGACATCCGTGTCCTTGAGGAAGAAGTGGAAGACCTGAAGTACATCGACTCCAAAGCGTTCAGGCGCAAGATCAAAGGTCTTGAAGCGACCATCGCTCGGAAGAAGCAAGAGTTGGAGGAACTGAACGCTGAAGCTGCGGTAGCGAAAGCGGACTACGAGGAAGAGAAGGCTGCCGTCGCTGCGGAGTCTGAGGCCAAGAAGATCCAAGAACTGAACAGCGCCACGTTGAAGCGCATGTACAACGAGGACTCGGATATCCCTCGTGACTTCCATTTCCTGCTCACACCGGACGAGCGTGAGTGGGTTGAGAAGAACCGTGGCGAAGAGAGCGCGTCTGAGTTCCTGCTACTCCGTTCCATCACCGCCCCTGCTGTGTTCCCCACAGCTACTGCCGCGGCACTGTTGGAGTCACGTCCTAAGAAGACCCGCCACGACACATCCTCAGCACGCTCGGTTGAGTTGAAGAACGCAGGGACAGACCGTGAGGTGCCCGGTCGTAGACCGTCCGTGGACAAGCGCGTGCGTGACGCTGAGGTCTTCATCAAGGGTGACGTTCAAGGTCGTGCGGTCCTGCGCTACTACGAAGCTCAAATGGCTGACTCATACGGTCTCTCCATGAACCAATACGCTCGTCGCCGTGCGCTCGGTCTTGACCTGTACGAGAACGACGGCCACGTTGGTGTCGCGGCGGGGCAGGCTCGTTTGGCCGCGTTCGCTAAGAAGGAGCATCGCGCCTTCATCCCGAACCTGAACCCCGAGACAGGTCGCTACACAGTGGACAGCGCCGAGGACCTTGCTGAGTTCCGTAGGAACGTGGACCTCCAAGCCCAACGCGACGCATACGAGAGGACCGCTGAGAAGTTCGGTCATGACATCACGGGAACGGTGTTCGCTCGCTACTTCGATGAGATGCCTGACGAAGCACTACCCTTCGACGCGCATCACCGCGTAGCCGCTTGACCTCGTTCGAACAGAAAGCCCCACCACGGATGGACTGTGGTGGGGTTCTCTCCTGTCTTCGTCACATCAAGAGTGCTTGCTTGTGGGCGTTTCTGATGATGCTGACCTGTTCAGGAGTGAGCGTCTCCGTGGCACCCGTCTTGTCGTTCCCACTGAGGAACAGTCCTGCTCCGTGGATGGGCTGAAAGTAGTGACCGAACGCGATGGTGATATTCGTGAGGACGGTGTTCACCTGAGGTTCGCTGACGAGCATTCCTTCGTCATCGACCCAAAGGTCGATGCTGTCGGTAAGTCGGATGACATCCACTGCTCGGCAGTCGAGGTAGTGGTAGAGCGACTTCAGGGTTGAGCCGTTGTCCTGACGCAGCTCGACGTCCCACAGTTGGGAGTCATCGGGCTTTAAGAGCAGACCGTTGAGGAGCGTCATAGATGAAAACTACCGGGTGGCGCAGACAGCCTCATCATGCGTTCCGTTCCCGAAATTGTCACAGCTGCCGATATTGAAAGTGACCCCAACTGAGGAGCACGACTATGGCATTGACACTTGAAGAGAAACGGCTGAACCGCGCTAGACGGGCCTTCGAGAACCATCCTGAGCAGGAAGCACTGTTTACCGAATGGTGGCGGATGCGTCAGGACTATCTATTGACCCCTGCGGGGGCGGTGCTGTTCCGCTTAGAGGCGATGGAGTTCCTGAGGAACGCTCGCTTCATGCCACCTACTTCCCGCTACGAGGATGGTTACGCTGCGGCTGTGGCGTTCCTGCGGTTCGCTGCGCTCCTTGACACGGTGGTCGGCGTCCTTCACCCGGAGAGGTGAGTGCTGTGGTGGACGGACGGAACCCACCACAGCAGGGAGGCTACGAACTCGCCCGAAGGAGGTTACGAACTCGCCCGAAGGAGGTTACGAACGAGTTGGCTTCTCAACCGTTTACTCACCTTCGATATCGGTCGCTCTGCTTGTCACGAAACGACGAACCCCCACAGCCTTAGTACAGGCTGTGGGGGTTCGTTGGTGTTGAAGGGTTAGAGACCGGCCTTGGCTCGTGCCTCTTCTGCGCGCTTGGCGAGTCGCTCAGCGGTCTTGGCTGCCTTCGCGGCTTCCTTCGCGAGTTCCTCTGCCTTGCGAACAGCGGCGCTGTTCTGCGCCTTCTCAGCCTTCGCTGCTTCCCGCTTTGCGGCGGTGACGTTCTTCCGCTTCTCAGCGACGACAGCCTTGGCGACGTTCAGGGCTTCCTCTGCGTCTGCGAGTTCCTTCTCAGCCGCTTCCACACCTGCGCCACCCTGTCCGGTGAACGTGGAGGCGCTACGGGTGCGCTTGGTGTCAGCCTTCCACCCGTCTGCGGCGAGTTCCTCAAGGACGCTCACGGGAATGGAGGAACCAACCCCACGACCACCGAACGTTGCGCCCTTGGCAGCAAGGATTTCCTTGCGCTCCGTGTTGAACCAACCGATGCTTCGGTTCAGGTAGTCAGCCGCCTCAGCAAGCGTGAGAGCTTCACCCGTGGTCTCTGCCACAGCGTTCTCCTTAGCCATCAGTTCCTCCTTTCGTGATTGCTTCTTGAAACCAACAAGCGTGAACACTATAAGGCCGGAAGCGCCGCTGTCCATCTTTCGGGAACGGCTCGTTAGGAACTAGGTGCCCCAACTTTGAAGGAGACACCCATGAACCCACTTGAACCCACGCCGCATGAACGTGTTCTGATCGCCCGTGCGATAGGCGACCGTGAGCTACGTGCTGAAGCCGAGCACACCTACTACCGCACGCGGGACGGACTCAACCGTCTCATCCGTGAGGGCAGGCACATCGAGCTGCTGTTCATCGCAACGTCTCACTGAGCGTTACGCCACTGCCCGCTGCTCATCATTCCCTTGAAGACGCCGCTGACTGCTTTGATGCTGTCCTCCGCTGTCTTCCCGTTGGATTGCGCCGCCCATCCTTTGATGTAGGCGGTTGTGGACTCGGTGATCTCGGTGGACATTCCGTTGCTACGGCACAGCAGGTAGCCCAAGCTCTCCGCTTCCATCTCCATCTCCCCACGGCACCCTCCCGGCCCTGAGTGGTAGTCGTCGCGTTGAACGTGACCGGCTTTGATGTGTGCGAGTTCGTGGGCGAGGGTCTTCGCACGACTAGCAGGCGAAGCGTGTGAGTTGATGACGACTTCCCCGTTGGTAGACGCCCACCCTCCGGCGAACCCTGTGTCCTCATAACGGACTTTGTAACCTTCCGCTTCTATCGCGGAGGTGAGGTCGTCAATGAAGCCGTCCGGGGGCGTCTCGGAGAGCGAGTGCGGTTGGGGAAGAGCCTTCCCTTCTGTCTGTGTGTCTCCGAAGACCGCCACGAGACGGAACCCGACTGTTCGCATGCGCGTGAGTGGCTTCCCGTCAGCGCCCGTCATGACGTTGCCGTCCTTGTCCGTCTGCTCCACCTTTCGCTGAGATGGGGCGAAGATCCTGATTGCCTTCTCGCCCTTCTTCACGGTGCGCTCGAACTCGGCCTGCCACTTCTTGAAGCCCGCGACACGGTTGACGCTCGGGTTCTGTGCGTGGATGAGCAGTTGGTTGATGGGCGAGTAGTTGTGGAACTTCGCCATTGTGTTGAGCAGCTCAGTGAGTCGTTCACGAGTGTTGATGCTCTCGTAGGTGCTCACGATTTCCGCTTTGAAGGCGTTGACCTGTTCCTCGTATGAGTCGTACCGGGCAGTGAACGGCGTGACTCCGGCGAGTTCGTTATGCTCGGCGGTCAGAAGGTCGTAGCGGCGTCGAGCTTCCACCGCTACCTCAGCGGGTGTCGAAGCGTCCTCCACCACGGCAAGCAGCTTCTTCCGCTCGGTGGCGGTCAGAGCAAGTTGGTGTTCAGCCTCAGCGACTGCTTCTTGGAGAGCCGCATCGTCAGGGCTGTCAGCCTGTCGTTCTTTCGCCTTGGCGAGTTGAGCGGTGGCGTGTGAGTGGCAGCGTAGCCCTCCGCTTTCAATTGATAGGCACATTCGGCGTCTCCTTGGTTGAGGTTCACCTTCGATATCGGTTGTCTCGTGTCCGTTTGAGACAGGGCGACCGATATGAATAGTGACCCCAATAGAAGGAGTGCCCTATGTGTAAAGCCAAAGCTGATGGTGACCGTTGCTTCTACCACGCTTGGTTAGATTTCCAAGAGAACGCTAAACGTATTGAGCGTGACGAGCGAATACTTGCCAACGGGCAGAAGCTCACTGAGGCGGAAGAAGCCGAGCGGAAGACGCTCGCGGATACGGATCCTGAAGCGCTCACTCAGAAAGCGAAGAACCGTCTGTCGGTTCTTGAACGCATCAGAACGAACAACTCTGCTCTAACAGCAACGGAGATCCGCCACCGTGAGAACAACCTTGCGAAACGCGAGGAGCTAGAGGCTTCTTTGAACTCGACTGCTGTTGTTGACGGAGCATCCAAGCGCAAGGAGTTGTCTCTCATCCGTGGTGACGTGTTGGTCGAGTTCGCTCGCTCGGACCCGAACGCTAAGAAGCACCGTGACGCTCACACCATCAGGGAGTTCCTTGAGCGTGTGAAGGACAACCCTGACACACCTCTGAAGCGTCGTGAGATTGAAGCGGCTGACCGCATCTACCTTGCCAACCCCGAACGGTTCAACGGTCGTCATGACCTCACGGACGGGAACGGTCGCCGGTCTGCTCTGACTGCGGACAAGTTCAAGGAGCGTGTCGAGCTCGTCCGCAGGTATGAGGTGCTCAACCCTGCTCTCGCGAACCCTGAACACCGCAACGCGCACATCGTCATCAACAACCTGCGGAAGACACAGAAGGCGTTTCGGCTTGTGGTGGACTCAGTCATCCTGAGGAAGCCTTTGCCTGAAGAGGTGGTCGCTGCTCTGCCTAAGGTGTGCGCGGTTGCTTACCGTTCCGGCAAGCTGACACCTCGCACCATCACTCTCGCGATTGAGCATGACGAGCGCATGGCTGTCTACGCGTTCTATGCGGAGCGTGCGAAGGCCTACCCTCGCCTCTACGCGAACAGCACTGACCGTGAGGCGATGGACGCAGCTAGGAAGCTCATCCGTGTTGACGACCCGAAGGAACTGTCAGCGTCTCGTTTGGCAGCGCGTCAGAGGCGGGTTGAGGAATGGACTGCTCGTATCCACCGTGGTGAGTGGGCACGACAAGACGAGGTGACGTTCGCCACCATCGTTCCTACAACTCAAGCCGCAAGTACCACGAAGAGCGCGACGAAGGCGGTCACGAAGAGCGCATCAGCCTCCGTCGCGTCATCAAGCGCGTCCTCTACCAAGGGAAGCCCTAAGGGTGCTGTGGCGTCGACGGGAACACAGACGCATCAGAAGACGACTGCCGCTCAAACTCGCGTCACTACACGGACGACCCCTGCTCCTGCCGCCACCGCTGCTCCTAGTGCCCGGTCAGTCGCGGTGCCGTCCTCCCCTACGCCACCTTCACTGCCGACTGCGCCTCTGAGCAGCTCGGCTCACACGCCCATCGCTTCACCGCCTGTGATCGACCGTGGGCCTGCTCTACCGGAACGCCTTGCTACAGGTGCGTCTCTTGAGCGTCCTGCTGCTCCGGCTGTCGCTCCTACGCCCGTTGCTGATGCGCCGGTGCCTGAGAGGCCACAGGCAAAGGCTCCGGTCGCCCCTCCGCCTGTGATTGGGAATGACGTGGTTCACCGTCTACAAAGGCTGTTCAAACGAGGCAAGTGAGCTATTGCCTGAGTTGGAACGGGACACAGAAACCCGTTCCAACTTTCTTGCTCGTTCTCTGTCTGTTTCGGACACGAACTGCCGATATGGAAAGTAGAACCCGATCAGAAGGAGATCCACAATGTGTTACCCATTCCCCGGCCCGAGATGCTCGGCCCACACCCGCGACATACTTCGTGTCGCCAAGTCTGCCTACGAGGCGACTCCTACCGAAGAGAGGTTGGAGGACTACCGAAAGGCTAAGTTTGCGTACCAACAATCACCCGCAGGAATAAAGGACCTACGAGAGCAAGCCTCCGACGCTATTGCCCGAAAAGACTACGATGCGGCGATTGAATACACGAAGTTGGCCGACGTGAACGAGCGAAGCCGCGCCTCCTCCATTGCGGCATGGAAGGCACAGTCCTCTCTGACCCGACTCATCAGTGAGGCGCAAGTCGACGCTGAGGTCCCGTCTGCGTTCAAACGTCAGTGGATCGGCAACGACTACACCGACGATGACCTAATCGGATCTGCTCTTGACCGAGCCGAGAAGAGAGACTCGAACTACGACGTCGATGCCTCCTACGAAGTTGATGCTGAGAACGACCGCATCATCATCACTGCGGAATGGAACCTCAGCGAGGAAGGAACCTTGGCGGCACTTGAAAACGAGAGCTACGGTCACCTATCGCCTCTCATCCCTATCGACTACCGCCCTTCCCATGAGGAGGCAGAAGAGATCGCAAAGCAACTGAATGCCGATTACCTCGCTAACGTAGGTCAGCAATCATGGGACGACGACGAAGCTGAGCACCGCGCGCGTTGGCGTAACAGCGTGAGCCGGAACATCGTAGAGAATGTCGCACGCGACGACGAGGCGCTCGCATCTCATATCCGCGAGAACGTGATTTTCAATGAGACTCTCGCTCAAGGCGGCCCTTACTCGGGGGGAACCGTCCTTGAAGCATGGGATGAACTCTTCGGAGATGAAGACGAAGACTGACCACCACGATGCTCGGCCCTCAACCCACCCGTTCCCCAACGCGGGTGGGTTTCGTCGTTCGTGAACCGATATCGAAGGAGAACCTGAGGAGGTCTCCTGATGAGTGGAATAGATGACTTGGCCCGCGATTTGATGAAACTGCGTGCCGCTGACTTGAGCGTGGAGGAGCTTGTTGCTGCGGCATCCGCCCCGCTCCCCGCTGTCCGTGCGGTGGCTGCGCTTCACCCTCACACTCCGAAGGACACGTTGCTGTCGCTCGTGGCTGATGAGGAGTTTGAGGTGGTCGTGTCTGTTGCGCACAACCTCCGCTCCTACCGTGTCGTGACTCAAGCGCTTCTAGCGTTGGACGACGAACGGGTGCGGGCACACGTCCTCGCCTGCTCCACCCCGAACGTGGCGCTGTTCGATCCTGTAGCTAACGGCGACTACGACGATGCTTGGCACCTTCTGCGAAACGAGGAGCTTGAGCCTCGAATGCTGAGTCGCCTGTTCACGAGAGCGCTTGAGGGAGAGTTTGGCGTTTGCCGTGACAGCGAGCTGCTCGGGCTGCTCATCCTCCACCCTCACACTCCTGAGGACATCCGTTGGCAAATCGCGGAGATGGGTCAGGTGGGCTTGAATGCCTTCCTCGCTCGTTCCCCGTTCACACCACCCGAGATCCTCACTCTGCTCGCGGAGGATGAAGACACCACGGTGCGGCTCTTGGCAAGCCTGAACCCCTCACTGCCTGAGGACGTTCAGGCCGACATCCAAGCGGCGAGTGGTCTCCGTGCGGGGTTCTTCCGTTCTCTGATGGACACGGGTGCCCCATATGACCCGCAAGTTCTTCCGGTCCACTGACCCTCTGCCCTCAGCTGCTCACGTCCGGGAAGAAGTCTCGTCCGAGCAACTGTCGGCGTGGTGGAAGCGAGTACGTCGCTCTCGGGCACTTCACCTATTCGAAGGCTTCGCTCTGAACGGGCACACCCCTGCCTCCGTGCTGTCGGGCATCTACAGTCACCCCCTGACGAGTGATCCTGTCCGCGCGTTGGTTCTGCTCAACGCTGCTTGCCCCGCTCCGTTGCTTGACCGAGGGGCTGTATCCGCGTCGGTGAGCCAACGTCACGCGGCCGCGCAGAACCGCTCGACCTCAACGGCTCGGCTCCGCGCCCTGTGTACAGATGTTTACGCGAGTGTGGCTGAGAGCGCCGCGCTGAACCCTTCCACACCTACTCCTGCGCTCTTGGTCGACCGGTTGTTGACGAGCACCTCGTTGCGTTGCGTCGTGGTCGCGCAGTTGTGCGCTCGCCCGGAGGGTGTTGATGCCCTTGAGGACTACCTTCTTCGCTCCGGTCTGCCTGTTACCCGTGGGCAGCTCCCGTTCGAGTTCCTCATCAGGTATCTGCCTGAGTGATGAGGGCGGTCCCCCTACTTCTCACCCAATACGTAGGGGGGACACGTTTTACCGTTCCTCGATGTTCCCGAAACGAGCCGATATTGAAAACGACTCGTTAGAGATACCACATACCCCAACAGACTCAGGAGGTCACCATGAACAGCATCCACAGCGTCAGCGCTTTCCCGTTACGCTACTTCATCATTCTCGCAGCGGCTCTCGTTGCCGCCGCCTTTCTCGGCTTGGCCTACCAAGCAGGCATTCAGGAAATCAACGCCCACGCTGCTTCCAACTCTGATGACTTCTTCGACGGTGATCTCGGTCGCAAGATCCTCAACAAGTAAGCCTCCACCCACCTGACGGGTTTCAAGTTTTCCTCGTCAGGTTGGTCAGCGATGACCTCAAACCCCCGCCTCTTCTCTCATCCTCCATCGGCGGGGGTTTCCTCTTGCTCAAAGAAGATTTCGGGAACAGCCGATATTAGGTGTGTCCGATTGTGGACACCACCCCAACAGAAGGAGAAGCACAATGAAGCTCGTTGAACTGACCCGTCCTGACTTCCCGTTCAAGGACATCCACACCGCCTACATCCGCCCTGCGGTCACCCCACCCGCTCTGATACAACCTGCGAAGAAGCCAACTCAAGAGGAACTGAAGAACGAGCAAGCAGCTAGACGCTTCTTCGTCGTCCTTCGCGGCATCGGCTTGCTGTTCGCTCTGCTCCTGCTGTTCGCGTTCAGCTTCAGCGTCGGCGGGTTCATCATCACCGGTCTCTTCGCTGCGTTCGTGATCGCACCAAAGCCTGTGTCAGTGACCCTCACCGCATACCTGACGTGGTTGCTTACCCATTTCGCAGGCGTGGGCGTGTTCGCTCTCACAGCTATCCCTGCTGCCGTCGTTGCGGTCCTCCGTCAGGATGTGTGGCTGTCGCTCATCGCGGTCTGCCTTGTGCTGTGCCTCGTGACAGCGGCGGTGACCTCACTCGCCGTCCGTCTGATCGGCAACCGTCATCCTGCTGCGCTTGACGAGGAGGCGGAGGACCTCACTCCTGCTCAAGACATCGCTCAACGTCTACCCGAGGTGCTAGTGGACTACTACGCCCCCCTGAGTGAGTTTCGTCGTCCCACCCCGCTCCGCTCGCAGTTCGTAGATGAGCAGGCTTGGCAGGCTGCGGTCGATGATCAGAACGATTTAGTACGGCAAGAACGCCTTGTCGCCGTAAGTAGATACATCGTCAGCGTTGAGGACGATGAAGCAAAGCCGGGTGTTGTCTCTCTCGTGCTAGCAGTACGAAGCGGCGGAACTGATGATGAACTTGTCAAGCTCGCACCCGTGCTCCGGTCACAACTCAACGTCTACAGCGTTGATGAGTTCGACTACGACGCTCGTGGGGGCTTTGTCGGCTTCCGAGTAAACACGTCCGGCAAGCCAACCTCCGCGCTTGTCACACCCCGAGGTTTCCCATACCCGCTCGACACAGCTTCAAGCTCGTATAACTACATACCGTTCGGCCCGGACGCCGAACTCAACGAGGTCGGGTTCGGATTTGAGGAGTCCAACATCATCTTTGGTGGTGTGCCCGGTGGAGGTAAGTCAGTTGGTCACCGCGCATATCTGTGGGGTGTCGCTCAGCTACCGAACACTGCGATCTGCGGGTGATGGCGCTCATCGAAATTCCCCAGAGTTGCTCATCGGAATTCCTCAGGTCGCGTGGTCAGGTTAGCGCAGGTTCGTGCCGGTCGTGACGCGG
>NZ_JBFBMI010000003.1:2707-559925 GCF_040686955.1 Microbacterium sp. NPDC077391 | reverse complement strand
CACCAGCATCGAGGAAGGCCCGCCTCATGCGGCGGAGCGACCCAGAGTGGGGAATTTCGATGAGCAGAACCGAGGAATTTCAGTGAGCGCCGTCACGGGATCGACCTCAAACGAGTGGAGCTTGCCCCGTGGGACGCTCGTCTCTCTGCCCGTGCGCGCACTCGCGAGGGTGCGGCTGAGCTACTCCGCCTTCTCGTCGGTGAGATGGAACGCAGGTACGAGTGGATGGAGGCTCAGGGTTACGCGAAGATCACGCCCGAGGTTGCTGCGGCGACGGGCATCCCTATGATCTCGGTTCCTATTGATGAGTACGCGATGTTGAGTGCCTTCACTCACGCGCAAAGCCCGAAGGAGGACAAAGACCTTCAATCCGAGATGACGCTTTGTACTCGTCGCCTCGTATCGGAGGGCAGAGCCGCAGGTATCAATATGAACATCGCGACACAGAAACCATCCTCAAAGATCCTCGACACGGACTTCCGAGACATGTTTCAGCAAGCTGTCGCCTTCAAGACCCGTACCCCCACGATGACAAACATGATCTTGGGTGAGGGAATGGCGCAGCTTGGTGCTGACTCCCACCTCATCAACACCGACATCCCATCAAAGGGTATTTGCTACTTGGTTTCTGAAGGTTCCGATGTGCCCGTCGAAGCACGCCCCTACTTCCTTCCCGGCGGCAATGACTTGAAGGCTCTCGTTCAAACCGTGGCCCATCTACGACAAGAGCTGCCATTCCTTGGCGACTTCAACGAGAGGTTTGGTGTTTCCTCAGGTGCCGCCCGCCCAAGTGTTGACGAGGCTAGCGAAGCGCAATTGTCCTCCGAGGATGCGGATGCTGAAGCGGTGCGTCTAGCTCTTGAGAACTTGAGTTGAGTTTCTCGCCGTAGTTTTGTCCGCCTTGCCGATACTTATAGTAAGTACGTTATGCGTGCCTGACATGGAAGTCTATTCTGTGCCTCCTTCTGACGGTAAGTATGTTGGGGAACATTGAAAACTACCGTCAACCCGACCGAGGGGGAAGAGCGAAACACTACTCTTCCCCCTCAGGCATTTGCGCTTGCCGGTCAACGAAAACCCCGCGACAATACGCAAACAGCCGTTTTGTGGGATCAGACGATATCTATAAGAGAACCCCAACAACGAAGGAACAGACCAATGATTAAGAAGCTCACCCTCGCTACCGCCGCCGTAGCCCTCGCCCTCACTCTCACCGCATGTTCAGACCCGACCCCTGAACCTGCTCCTACGACTCCCGCCCCTGTGGAGACCACAACCGCTGCTCCCGTCGAGACGGTTCCTGAAGCAGAAGAGGTTGTGGTGATCGACGTGGTCGACGGGAACGCCACCCTCCCCAACGGGAAGACCATCACCTGCGATGACCCTGAAAGCCCCTCCGTTGTGGTGAAGGAGGACGGCACCTACGCATGTACGACCGCTGAGCCTGTGGATTGGTAAGAATGGACACAGACTTACCGCGCTACCGCATCAGCCTTCTGCTCCTCGCCCTCATCGGGTTCGTTGCGGGTCTCTTCACAATCGTCCTGAACACACAGCCTGTCCACGCGGCTTCTGAAACGTCGTGCGGGCAGGCTGTGTGCTACGTGGACAGCACTGTGCGAAGCGAAAGCAATTGGGCAGACGAGCCATACACATCATCTACAGGTGAAACCGTCACTCCCGGAACAGGTGGCGGCAGCGCAACACCGAAGTACCTGACGACCTACGTCGGCTGTAGCGCGTGGCACAACCAAAGCACGAAGCGGGTCACCTTCAACTACCCCTATGAGGAGAGCAGCTCACACCGTTGTTGGTTCCCTGACCGGACAATGACTGAAGCTGACACCTGCCCGCCCCACGCAGACCGTGCCTCCAACGGTCGGGTTGATTACTACATCGAGCGCGTCAAAGCGGACGGCTCAACCGTGTGGCTCTACGCCCGCTTCAAGTGCCTGTATCCGACTGACGAGTACGCGCCCATCGCTCGCCTAGACGGAAGAGGAACGGTCTACACGCATGGTCAAGCGTGGTTCTATCAAACCTCCACGTCAGCGAACGCGACGGCGAACACGACCTACGGCAGTAGCGGAACGCTCTCCAACACGAGCGGCTATATCGACCGTGGGGTCGACCTGTCCAACCCTGAGCGCTACATCGGCGCTTGGCAGCCTGCGTTCACCGCTCAGACGCTCACCCGCAACGGTCAGCCTGTCTACGGCTACTACCGCCTTGATTGGCGCTTGGACTACCGCATCTGCGAACGGTGGGTCTACCCCGCTTGGCTTGGCGCTCCCAACAACTACGACTGCTCACAGCGGGGCACTGAGACGATTGCTTCTCCGTACACCTACGCCTGTAACTTCACCCCTCCTCTGACCGCAGGTGTGCGGACTGACGCTCTCTTCGTGCCGAACCTGTGTAACCCGCAATGGGCGTGCTCAGTGACCGATGACTACCGTGTGGGCGACCAAGCATCCCGCGTGGTCGTGCTGCGAAACGGTGAACCTGTGCCTGTTCAAATCCCACAGCCGTCAGCCGGTGGAGCAGGTATCAGCAATCCTCGCTCATGGCAGGTTCAGCACACCATCACTCCCGGCTCCACTCCCGCCGAGGTCTACGCTCGCGGCTCTTGGGAGTGGGACAAGTGGGGCACCTACTCACGCAGCGGCACGATCTCGTTCAATTGGGCAAGCGAGGACAGCAGCAAGCCCTTCAGTTGGACATCGCGCTATCGGTTCACCGCAGACTTCTACCTGCCGGTTCAGCATGGCAACAGTTGGCAGATGGAGTGGGTGCTAGGCAACGCCACCTGTCCCCAACAGTCCACATCGCCCGAGGTCGAGGTTGTGCGCTCCGTGAACCGCTGACCTCTCGCGTTCTCGAACTTTCTGCGGATGCCGATATAGAAGGCAGAAAGTCCCTTAGGAGGTCCTTGTGATACTTAACAACAACCACGCAACCACACAACTACGCGCCACTCTAAAACCAATCAAGAAGGCGATACCCACGTTCTTCAAGACGAGCGTGATCGATGAAGCAGGTAGATGGTTCATCCCTACTCACAAGATTGTGATGCGCGTCACTGACGAATTCCCAACCTACGGGGATGAGGATCTCACTGCCGAGGAAGAACTAAAGGAAGCGATGCTGCGCAACCCCTACGTGACCATCTCCTTCACAAACTTATCCCGCGTTGCTCCCGAGACAGTGAACGCCGACACGCTAAGTGAGTTCATTACTTACCTCTACGAGAATGGCTTCGTTCCTCACGATGTCGAGGTCGCTCTTTCGCCATACAACTTCAGTCTGAACGTTGTTGTCGTGTTTGACGTCGAGGTCTACGGAGAGGAACCACAACCGCAGGCGGAAACTCCTTCAATCAAGCCCCCTCGCCGGATCAACCCGTTGGACTACCTGACTAGCTGACCACATCCATAGACGAACCCCACCTGACTTCTCAGGTGGGGTTCCTTGTTGTTCTCATCAACTCTCTGTCTGTTTCGGACACGACTTCTCAGAATTTTGCCGATAACAATATCGAGCACTTCACAACCCCAACAGGAAGGACGCTCATCACCCTCAAGGAGTCGCAGAATGGAAACCACCCTCACCTCACCCACACGAGCAGCCAATGAAAGGCAACAGGCACGGCAGGACGCCTTTCACTTACATAGTGTGTTCAACCGCATCTCGTCCTCCCCTTCAGGAGCGAACTGCGACCGGTCACGCCGTGCGGGTGACGGTGGGGTGGAACTCCGCAAGACTTACTCTGACAAGGGCGTCAGAGCGTCGTGGACGAAACAGAAATGCGGGTCACGGTTCTGTCCCCGTTGCTCCCCCATCCGCTCGTACCAAGACCGCAGACGCTTGGCTATCGCAGTGGACGAGCACACTCGCGCGGGCGGCACCACCTTGTTCCTCACCTTCACAGCGAAGACCCGTCAGTCGTTTACTCCCTCCTTCTCCGATGCCGAGTATGCGTTCCGTCGTGACACCGAGGCGTTCAAAGCGTTCCGTGAGATGGACACCGGCTTACCTCGCTCAGGCGCGAAAGCACGCCTGAAGGCGGCTGCTGAGCAGTACGGGGTTGACCGTTCCATCCCTTCTCACGCTCACGAAGAGTGGGAGCTAAACCGTAGGCTCAACGACTTCCGCACTGTGTTGTCCCGCACTGTCTTCAACCAAAGACAGTGGAAGTTGGACACACGCATGTACGGCATAAAGGGGCGCGTGGATGTTGTCGAGCTAGTTCCGCGACCTCGCGTGCGCGCTGACGGTTCCCACGATTGGAACCGAGTCACTCACAATCTTCACTTTCACGTCGCAGTGTTCGTTCGCGGGTCTCTTGATAAAGCTGACCGAGACTTCTTTACGAAGGCTCTCGTCGGTCGTTGGACAGCCGGTATCAGCCGCAGAGGCTACAAGGCTACAAAGAAGGCGCAAGACGCTCAGTGGGTTGCTGCGCGGGATGTGCGCCGGGTCATGAACTACATCACGAAGTTCAGTGATGAGGTTGTGTTCGGAAAGTCCAAGGATCCGACCACACTGACCGTGTGGGATGCGCTCCGCGACGCTGACGGTGGGCGTGTAGATGAGGATGGGTTCCTTATCCCCGCTGACCCTGCCGCTCGCCAATGGTTCCGTCAGGTTGAGCGAGTGTTCCAAGGTCGACGCATGATGAACACCTCCATCGGGTTCTTCAAGAAGATGGGCGTTGCCGACCGCATCGCTGAGCAGGAAGCAGAGTGGCGGAAGAACTCCATCACAGAGACCGTGCTGACCTTCAGCGGTGGAACGTGGCTGCTAATCCACGAAGAGAACCCGGAACTGAAGTACGAGCTGCTCAACGCTGCGGAGAATGCCACCGCTGAAGATGTCTACGAGCTTGTGGAAGCGACGGGGTACAACTTCACCCGCCCCACAGCACTCACGCTTGCGGACATCCCTGATGACGAGGAACCGTTCTGAACGTGAGGCGGCGGACGAACCGATATTGAGTGTGACCCCAACCTGAAGGAGCACACCATGAAGAAACGCTACCCGCGACCCAAACGCACAATGCTCGTGTCCAACCACACCACCTCGTTCTATGACCTTTGGGAGGACGGTGGCGACTCACCTCGCGTGAAGCAAGCCGTTCGCCGTCAGTTCAAAGCGAAAGACCGCTCTCGCGTGCGTCAGCACATCAGCGACGAACTCCGCTCCCTCGAAGGCTGAACAACCCCGCTGATACGTTCGGAGGCGTGAGCGAGAAGCAGGACATCCGAGACGCCGGACACAGCGGCACTCCTTCTGCTCGGCTAGCTCGATTGGCTTTCCACGCGTTGTGGGAGGTTCGTTGCCCTGTGGCTCTCAACCCGAATGCTTCCCGCTTGACACTCTTCCACCTCTTGGATGATGTTGAGCCGGTCGTATCTGCCTGTGCCGTGAGCGGGCTGCTGCGTCGGCTGAAGGCTAGTGAGCTTCAGGTTCTTACCGCTGCGAGACCACACAGGCTCGTTCAGTTCCTAGACGGGTGTGAGACGGCGGTTCCGAAAGGCATGGCGACCCCGAGCGGCCTGATCGTTTCTGATGGTGAATTCAACCACTTGCGAGCCGCGCTCGGTCATCCCCCGACGACAACAACGGATTGGATGGAGCGCACGCTTGAGGTGAGCTTCATGCGTCCGTGAGGACACCTCAGCGCCGTCGCGTGCGCTTCTTAGCCTGCTCAGCGAACAACCCTGCCAACAACTGCGAGTAGCGGTCGAAGAGCGTCTCCAAGATCCCGACATCCGAAGTGTTCGTGCGGAGGCCGTAGGCGTTCAGGACTGCCTTGTCGAGATCGGCGTGAGCCTTCCTGAGTGCCGTAGGCATCACGGTGCGGTTGTAGAGCGTCGCGAGACTCACATCAGGGAACTGATCCCGCACAGCCAAGACGTGTGCCGCTGCGTCTTCCACAGCCTTCTTGCGCCCCTCGTCCTCGTAGACGGGGAACGGGAAGTTGTTGTAGGTGATCTCGGATGAGATGCGGGGGTCTTCCTTCAGTCGCCCGGAGACCGCTTTGTTCCACACGCTGAACACGCGGCTGCTCATCACGCCGAACGTCTCGTGTGTAGCCCCGAGAACGCAGGAGAGAGCGTCGTTCGGAACATAGTCGGGGGTGAGGAAAGCGAACGGTGTGTAGTCGCGGTCGTGGGACGAGTGCCGCGGCACCCCGAGGAAGTTCTGAGTCGGCTGACGATTGACCTGTTGCCATTCCCAAGCCCGAGCTGCGTCCTTCTGCGTCTGAACCTTCGTGGACGCTTCCCGGTAAGCCTTCACCGCCTCCACGCGGCTCTTCAGCACCGGACTCTGAAGGAGGTCAGACGGGTTGGCGCTCACCATCCACAGACCCCACCGCTCCACGCCGTTGATGAGTTCTTCGCTACCCACCACACGGCGCAGATACTTCGCCGCTATGGGGTCGGTATCACGGATGTGAGCGGCGTCTTCTGCGCTGATCTTAGAGAGCAGGTTGTTGTCCACAGGCTTGTTGCCGTTGGTCATCAGCGGTGTGCCCGGAACGATGGGCTTGCTTCTACTGCGCACGAGCACGTCAGGTGCGTCCAACAGGTAGGCGTTGATGTTGTTGAGGAGAACGAGTTCGGGTTCGCTGTTGACGGTCTCGTAAGACCACAGCCGCTTCTTCGCCTGCCGCTCTCCGCTCTTCGCCGGGTCGTTCCATTCGATGCCGACGATGATGACGTGAACGCTCGCCTCTTGCCCTCCGGCGTTCCTCCATCGGAACTGACGGTGAGCGAAGCTGATGCCGATACCGAGCGGGTAGAGCTTGTCCCACAGCACAGGCGGCTGCTGACCCTGCGTGATGCTCTTCGTGGAGACGAACGCTGCGACAGCCTTCGTGCCTCTGATCTTCTTCCCGGCGATCAGGAACCACGACGCTACATAGTCAAGGTTCCCGGCACCCGGCGTCCTGCCCCACAGTTCCACGACATCTTTGCGCTGCTCGCTGTTGATGTCAGAGTGACCCACGAAGGGCGGGTTGCCCATGATCACCGTGTTGTCGCCCATCGGGCAGACTTCAGCCCAATCAACGCGCAGAGCGTTTCCCCTGACGATCTTGGCGCTCTCCTTGAGCGGGAAGCGGTTCGGGGAGGAACCCAAGACCTCATCCATCGCAAGGTTTGCTTGCCGGTCAGCGAGATACATCGCCACGGTCGCGATCTGCGAGGACCATTCCTCATACTCAATGCCGTGGAACTGAGTCAGCTTCACGACCACACCTGCGTCTGAGGCGTTCGCGATCTCCAAGCCCACCTGACCCTGCGTGCCTTCCAACTCCTGAATGCGAGCGAGGATCTTCAGTTCGATGTCACGGAGACGCTTGTAGGCGACGATGAGGAAGTTGCCCGAGCCACAAGCCGGGTCAAGGTAATTCCGTTCTCCGAGGCTTCTCCGAAGATCACGAAGCTCTTTCGGACTCAGCCATGCTTTGCGGAGCCGTTCCAAGTAGTCGTCAAGGAACAGCGGGCGGATGAGCTTGAGGATGTTCGCTTCCGAGGTGTAGTGCTCACCGAGTTCACGGCGGTCATCTTTGCTCTTCACCGTTTGGAACATCGCGCCGAACACGGCAGGGCTGATTTCCGACCAATCGTAGGCACACGCTCTCAGCAGAGCCGTTCGCATCTCAGGCGTGAAGCTGAAGAACGGGAGGTCGTCCTTGCTGTCGAACAGCCCGCCGTTCACGTAGGGGAAGGCGAGCAGCTCGGCGGGTGTTGCGGGCGGACGGTTCTCGTGCCCGAGGACGTAGAACAGCTGCTGAAGGGTGGCTCCGAGGTCACTACCGTCGCCCTTGGTCGCCTCCACAACTTCTTGGAAGCGTCCCTTCTTCTTCCACATGTCGGTGTCGTCACCGAACAGCAGGAAGAGGATACGGACGAGGAACACCGATACGTCGTGACCGGTGTATCCCGCCGCCTCGAACGTCTCGTAGAGGTCGCCCATCAGGTTCGCTGCTTTACGGTCAGCGACGACCTCGTTGATGGTGGCCTTCTTGGAGTAGTTGGTGAAGACCGCGTCGACGCGCGGGAGTTGCTGCGGCAGTTCAGACAGGTGGAACTCGTAGGCGGTGTTCTGCCACACGTCCACGATGCGGATGTGTGCGAAGTCGCTGACGATGAGGAACGGAGGACGTTCAGCGATGGGGAGCGAGACGAGGTAGTCGCGTGCTTGTTTCTCGGCGTTGTCGAGGCTCTTGCCTGCGGACTTGTGCTCGATGAGGACAACCCCGCCCCACAGCACGTCGATGAACTGAATGGTCTTCGTCGCGACGCTGCGCACCGGGTGCTCGAACTCGATGCCTGCTACGAGGAGGTCTTCCACTCCGATGACCGCGTGGAAGAAGTCAGACCAAAAGGATTGGGCGTACTGCTTCTCGTTCTTGACGGCCGCCCACTTGGTGGCGAACTGCTTCGCCGCCTTGCGTCGTGCCGATGCGTCCTCAGTCATCACACGGATCAGGTTATCGGCTCGGTTCGACTCTGCCGGGAGGTGGCTCCTCAGCCTGTCACGACCACACGGTGCCGCCTGTTCCGCAGATTCATGGCGTCCATCACCCGCACTTCCCGGCGTATACGCCAATGTCGGAGGCGGGTGTCATAGTTGAAACATCACCGCTTCCCCGGTTGATGCCATATCTGAAAAGTTCTCCGATCCCGCACCCGATAGAGGGTGTGAGGTCTATAAGGAGAACAAAAATGGCAAATTGGTGTTTCAACTCACTTTCAATCGCGGGTCCCTCTGACATCCTGAGGAACGCTCACAAGCGATTCAGCGAAGCGGCAATGATTGGTGGTGCTGACGGGTGGGCTTCCGTCGTGTACGACATGGCCGACGAAGCGAGGCTCTGTCATGCCGATGAGGTGGACAGATACCCCTTCAACACGGTGATGAACTACGAAGCCAACCACGACGGTCAAGCGACGCTTGAGATGACATATGACACCAAGTGGTGGCTAGACCCGCTCTTCATGACGGTGCTGAGCGCTGTGTTCTCTTCGTGCTCGGTTGAGCTTTACGCCGAGGAGTTCAGCAGCGAGGGCGCGGTGCGTTACTCGTGGCGTAACGGCGAGTTGGTCTCCTCCGAGGAGTCCGTTGAGAACGTTCACTCTTCATGTGACAGCGATTGGAATGACGCTGTGCTGTGGGATGACGGACGGTGGGAAGTGGACTATATCGAAACTCCACCGCATGAGGTATTCCAACTCTTCGTTTCAAGTGAAGATGAGAATATTCGGGAGTATGCGGCAAGCAACCCACACACGCCCGTTGAGTTGCTGATTGGGCTTCTGACTGACGAGGAATCTCAGGTCGTTGAGGCTGCTTGGGAGAATCCGGCAGTTACTGACGATGTTGTGGAGGCTGCTGTCCGGGAGAAACACTCACTCCCTGAGTCATTTGACCTCTCAGGCTTCCCTCGTGAGTCCTTAGCGACGTATCTCATGGACGACACGAAGAAGCTGTCACGCTGATGAGATGTATGTCCCCTTACGCTTTGCCTGAGTAGTGAGGGGACATACATTTTCGTTCCCCCGGACAACCTCTTCATTTCGAGATACGCTTCGAACTTCAGTAAACACGGAGGTTGCTCTTGGACTACGCAGAAGCCGTGAAGCTTGTCGCTGCGGATCAGAACGAGGGCGTGTTTGAGGGTGAGGAACCCTTCACCGAGGAGACGGCTGTGGCGCATGTCCGCAACACGATCTCCATTGAGGGTGGCGTGCTTGGCGCAGTTGCCCTCGTTGACTATGGCGACCGTCTCACCGAGGCCTACCGCATCGTCCTCACAGCTGAGTTGTGAGCACCTATCCCTCCTGTTGAGGTGCGGCAAGATGGAGGTGTGAGCACAGAGGTTCGTGTCGGCTACGTGATGGAGGACGGTTCCTTCCACGACCTAACCGTGGAGCCTGATCTGAACGGTGGGCACATTGAGGTATTCACGAAACTACTCGGGAGCCGAGGCGTCACCATCTTGCCCGCGTCGGGGCGGTGGAAGATCGCTGTGGCGGCTGATGCGGCTCTGTTCGGTGAGTTAGACGCCAACCCCGTGCTGACGCAGCTTGCCGCGACGTTCGGCTACCGCCCGGATGACAACAACACCCGTGTCGGATCTTTGGCGGGACGTGCGGTGTTCTACACGGTTGATCGGGACAGCGGAGAACTGACCTCCCTCACCGCCACGAAGGCACGTCTGCTTGAGGAAGCGTGGTCGTCGGCCTTCAGGAGCACCCAATGACCCTCAAGCCGCGAGACGGTCTGCTTTCTCAACGTCCCATCGTTCTCGTGCGGCGAGCTGTCGCTTAAAGACCTCGCGGAGGTCGGGGAACGCTTGACTCATCGCCTTCAGCACGCGCCGCCTCAGCAGGATGTAGCTCTCTAGCGGGTCGCCGGGCTGCTGATCGAGCTTCTCAACCAATTGGTCGTAGTTGGTGTAGCGATGACGGATGTAGTTGGTGAGTATGCGTTCGAGGTCTGCTGCGGGGAGTTGTGAAACCGTGAACCCTTCTACGCTGAGTCCGTTCTGAGTCCTGTGGTCTATGACACTCCTCATAGCCTCCTGAACGAGGATCACCACCGACTGCTCTTCGCCACCCACGTAGATCGGAGCCTTGGTCGCAATCCACTGACGACGTAACCAACGCTTCCGGCGCTGCTCCGCTCTAGATACCCATTTTCTCCATGCGTCGGATTGCTCTACAGCTTGGATGCGTTCCTCAGCAAAGAGGTGGGTCATCGGACCGCCAACGTTATCCTCCCGCAGGTGCGTGACTATATCCGGTTTCCCGAGGAAAATCTTGATACCCGTATCAGTCCAATCGGGCCTTTGCCTGAGCATGCGCAGACTGATCATCCCGGGTGGTTGCTTCTTGTGAGAGTTGGTCATGATGTCTCCTTCACCTGTTCCCGTAAATATCGGCAACTCAGACGAAAGAGACGGACTTAGAGAACCTCACTTCCCTCAAGATCGTTCTCTAAGTCCCAATGTCGGAGGTTCGTGTCATAGTAGAAACATCACCAAGCAGCCCCGGTGAGTAGCAACTGAATATTCCTTGATCCCGTGCCCGCAAGGGTTACGAGGTATAGATAAGGAATATCAAATGGCAAACTACTGCTACAACCACATCACCATCTCCGGGCCGACCGAGACTGTTGAGGCTATCCATCAGGCGATGCTCAACGTTCCGGCGAAGACCGCTGAGCAGATTGCTGCGGGGTGGTCTGACTCTTGGAACTTGTCCCTCATTGAGTTGGTGAACGCTCGGCACGACGATGAGTGTGACGTTGAAGGTCACCCCACTCTCGATGGTCTCGATGAGGTTCACCCGTTCGACAGTGAGCTTTCTCTCTCACAGGCGGGTTCGACGTCCACTATTCACATTGAGTGCCACACAAAGTGGAACCCGTTCCATGACCTGTTTGAGGCGTTGGCGTGTTTCTACCCGGCACTCACCATCGAAGTGTGGGGAGAAGAGTTCGGTTCAGCGGGCGCGTGGCGCTTCCGGTGGGTTGATGGGGAGCACACCGAGTGCGACAACGCCGAGCTTCTCAACGCTCGCCCCGCACCCGGAGGGAAAGACGGCTACATGCTTGTTCTGCGTTGGGAGAACTCGGGTGTCATCGAGCGTCGATACGTGGATGAACCGAAGTCTGAGATGCTTCGTGTTCGTCTTCTCGGGGTCGCCCCCGGTGAGTTTGACCCGGAAGGCTTCTTGATTGTTAGCCTAGATGAAGCGGGTAGCAGTTCCATTTCCTACCGTCGCTGAGCGTCATCGTGGGTGTGTCCTTCCGCATCCGCGAAGAGGACACACCCACAATGACTCACTCTCAGGCACGGAGCACCCCACCCACGCAGCCGAAACCTATTCTGCTGTCGTGAACACAGGCTTTCCTCGCTCGTTGAACGTCAGGTGGTAGAGGTCGCTCCACTCCTGAACCTTCCACATAGCGCCTTCCTCCCGATGGTTTTTGAGGAGTGCGCCACTCCTGTCAATGATGTGGAGAGCAAGCAACCGCACAATCATTCGCGTGATGATGCTGATGAGGTGCGACACCGGGGCGTCGGGGAACTCGCCCCGGTCGAAATGCTTGATGTCGTTGTAGGTGTTGGCAACCGCCTTCGCGAGAGACACGTAGTCAGCGGCTATCGTTCCCCACTTCACCTCAAGGAGGTGGAGGCAGCGGTACACGTTGGTGGAGGTCGTTGTCCCGCCGTATTGGTTGTATGTCGGCTCTTCACCGTCCCGTCTGCCGATGAGCTGCCCTGCGGCTTCAATGCTCATCGAGGTGGAGATGATCAAGTCCTCTGTGAACGCACCCTGCCTGCCAAGAACACCGACAGCCGGGAGGATGAAGCGTCTCCACGGCTCGTATTGCTCAGCCCAAGTGGTCAGCCCTGCCTCCCCGATCTCGGGCAGACGCGCGAGCAGCTCGTCAAAGTCGTTTCGCTTGGGTCTCGGCTGCTCATACTCGCGCACCGTGTGCCTACTGATGAGGTCCTCTCGTGGCCGAGACAGGATGGTGTTCCCCAAGGAGCGCATCACGATCATCTCGTCAGCCACCTGATGACGCCGGAAGTGGACAGGACGCCCCGCGAGGAGAGTGACGAGGCTCACGATCTTGCGTTGCTCGGCTAGGTGATCGGTGAACGGTCGCGGGGTTGGAAACGAGGAAGTCAGCACCACGCTTTCAGCGATGCTCAGACCACCATGCGGGTCTTCTTCCGGGTGGTCGGTCTTCCACTGCGTGACGAGCTTCATCGTGGCTTCGCCCTGTTGCCACGTCGCCTCACCACCTGACCGCACCCGGACGATAAGACCTTGCGCAAGTCCCTCTTCGTCCCTCTCGGCTTCAGTGTCTATGCCGTAGAACCTTGTCCATTCACGCAGCCCGTCAATCTCGCTCCGTGCTTCACGCACCTTGAACTTCTCATCGAGCGGCGCTTCATACCGCCCCAATAGCGTCTCGGACGGGCGTAACTGTCCCAATGAGACACCTGACCTGACTGAGGTTCCTTGCCACCGGATGCCGTAGAGACCCACAATGCCGCTCGGGGTTTCGAGGATCAGGTTCTCCGGCGGTGTCTGCTTCTGAAACCACTCATCAACGTGAGTGAACTGCCCGGTTTGGTCGTAATGGATGTATGGCACTTCCACGACGACACCTCTGCCGTGGTCCATTCGCAACGTCGCGCCTGTGTAGGGGGTGCCGTCCGCTCCGTCGAACAACAACCCCGCGACTGATTGACCGAACTTGAGCACGATAGACATACCCGCAGTGTACGAGCAGGCTCAGTCAGGGCTTTCGGTCTCCTGCTCCCCATCCGCGCCCTCAGGCTTGACCGTCGCGGGGAACTGATCCTTGAAAGCTTCCGCGAACGGCACCCACCCTTCACCGAACTCCTGATCCATGTCCGGGGGTTCCGGGATCTTGCCGTTCTCGTCATACTCCGCCACGAACACCTGCGTCTTCACGGCAATCTCAGTCTCAGTAACCACGACATCTTCGTCAAAGACGCCGCCGAGGTCCGGGAGCATCCCATCAGCGTTCAACCGTTCAGTGATGGTCAGCGTCACCATCGCTAGCATCATCAGCCGAACAACGACCGGCACAGCGGCGCGGTAGCGCTCTTCCACACCGAACGCCTTCCCCTCTTCCCGTCGCTCAGTGTCCGCGTGAACCACATCGCCGTAGATCCACGAGAACGCGAGCGCGTTGTCGCTGATGCGTGTCTCAGGCTCACCGTTCTTCTGAACCCGCACCTCGTAGAAGCCGAGGCTTTTCCCCTTCGGGTTGGTCTTCGCCCACTGCCGCTTCATCTCCCGTATCGACTCAAGCCCGGTCGCGGAGAGACCCGCCTTCTGAGCGAAGTAGAGGAGCGCGTTCATCACCTTCGCGTGGTAGGTGTCCTCCGTGTTGAGGATCAGCGGTCGCACCCGAGCAGCGGCGCTCTCAACCTGCTCTTCGGGAGGGACCTTCATCGTTACTCGCATGTCCCCTGTCTCAGGGGTGAAGTGAATGGTCATCTTCGGGTTCTGAAGCTCCATCAGCAGCTTGGCGTCCTGCGCGAGGGAGTGTGCTCTGATGCGCCGCGCACGAAGAACGAACGACTTGAGCGCGTTCAGATGCCGCTCTTCATGATCTGCCATACGAACGATTTTATGGATTGGGCGGATCTCCCTGCGCCTGATTGAAGGGCTAGAGAGGCTTTCCTACGACGCGGTTCTCGATAGCCTCAATCTTCCACATCAGGACTTCATCGACGTTGAGGTTTGAGAGATAGAACGCCTGCGCTTCTTCTGAGAGGTAGTTGAAGGCATTGTCGATTACCTTCTCGGGCGTCGATGCCCCGTCAGCCTGAGCACGCTCCATTGCTTGCTCATACTCATCAACAAACTGTTCGGTAGTCATAGTCACGGGGGACCTCCAAGTGGTGGGATGCCAACGATATCGGCACTTAGAGAACGAAGTTGAGAGAAGAGAGATTCTCTGAGTTTGAAATGTCCGGCCTTGCCGCGATAGTACCCATCGTCGGAAGGACGCAGACGATGGAACTCCTCACCACCACCCCGGTTGCCACGCCAAACCGTGACAGCATCCTCACCACCATTCGTGATGAGAACGCCACGAGCACGCAGAAGGCTTACGCGCAGGCGATGAAGTCTCTGTTCGCCTACTACGAGCGGCAGGGATGGGAGTTCTACCCGTCAGCCCCCGACAGCACAGGCGTGTTCGTGGAGCGCGTTCTGTCCTACCTTCGTCACCTTGCTGACGAAGGCCGCTCCCTCTCCACCATCAACAAGACTCTCGCCGCTGTGAAGAGCCACGTCACCTATGAGAACCCGACCTACTACGCCGCTCTTCAGACGAAGTTGGTCAAGGCGTTCATGGAAGGTCTGACCCGACAGCTGCGCGACCACACTCCCCGTAAGGCTCAGGCGTTCACCGTGGCGGACCTCAAGCTCATCCATAAGCACCTCAGCAAGAAGCACACCCCCCGTGCGGTTCGTGACCGTGCTCTCATCGCTCTAGGTATCGCCACAGCGCTCCGCTCCTCCAACATCGGGACGCTCACCCTCTCCGACATCACTCCCGCGCTCACCATTGACGGGCTGAACGTGCGGGTGCGGTTCTCCAAGACCGATCAGCACGGAAAGGGACACACGGTTCCGGTCGCACGAGCCGCTGACCGCCTGCTTGACCCTGTGCGCGCCGTGAATGAGTGGGTGGGCGTTCTTGCCTCTTACGGCTTCACACGAGAGAGCGCCCCTGACTTTCCGCTGTTCCCTGCGGTTCGTGGTCAGCGGGGAGTTCAGCCGACGCCGATGCTTCACCCGAACATCGCTATCACTGAGCTGCTTCGCTCCGTAGTGGCGGCTTCAGGTGTGAGCACGTCCACAGATGTTTACTCGTCCCACTCGCTGCGAGCCACGTTCATCACGCTCTCCAACCAAGCGAACGTGAGCGAGAAGGACATCGCCGCCGTGAGTGGTCACCGCGACATGAACACGCTCCGCTCCTACGACCGCACCACAGTTGAGCGCGCTGCTCAGGCTGACTACCTCAACGCCTGAACCCTTCGGACGCGTCCCCTCCCACTTCTCATCTAATAGCGGGAGGGGACGCGTTTTCTCGTTCTTTCGGGAACGTTTGATAACAGATGACTATGAAAGAACGAGTTTCGGGAACATCGACTCGAACTCCGCAGAAGTGCCGATTGTATTAGTGGCTCTCAAAGCCCTAATCCTCAGGAGGCACACATGCTAAACAAACTACAAGAACTTCGTAACACCGGCTCAGAAGAAGGGTTCACCCTCATCGAACTGATGATCGTCGTAGTCATCATCGGGATCTTAGCCGCAATCGCAATCCCAATCTTCATGAACCAACAGAAAGGTGCTATCACCGCAGGCGTGAAGAGTGACGTGAAGAACGCCAACACTCAACTCGCAACACTGTTAGTGAAGAAACCAACCGCAACTGACATCTCATCCACTCAAACAGCCGCAGGTGCTGACGTGACCCTATCCGTTCAAAACGGTGCTGCTGACACTGCTGCGACTGTGGATATCAAAGTATCCGACGCGAACACCACGCTAACCGCTAGCGGTTCATGGGATGACTACACCATCGTTGGAACCAACGAGAACGGTGACCCAACAACCATCACTTACACAA
This sequence comes from Microbacterium sp. NPDC077391, assembly GCF_040686955.1. Lineage (NCBI taxonomy): Bacteria > Bacillati > Actinomycetota > Actinomycetes > Micrococcales > Microbacteriaceae > Microbacterium > Microbacterium sp. NPDC077391. The sequence goes on along the minus strand of NZ_JBFBMI010000003.1, from coordinate 543,710 downwards.
GTGAGACAGGAAAAATCACTGAAAGCTGATCCCACTCGCTCTCTCCGATGAACGCCCCCGAGAACCATCTTCGGGGGCGTTCCCTGTTTCCACTCAAAGTTCGCTCGGATGCCGATATTAAGGGTGTCCCCCAACATCAAGGAGCAGAACTATGACAAACCTCTTACATAAGTTGAGCACCCGCAAGACGCCTCAGCCAAGTAGCAACGAAGAAGGCTTCGACCTCATCAGCCTGATGGTGACTCTGACCATCATGATGATTCTCAGCGCAGCTGTCCTACCCATTGTCATCGGCATGACCTACGGAAATCTCAAGAAGCCGGTAGAGAACGATGTTCGTTCCGCTGCCGACGCGGTAGCAACCTACTTCAACCGCAACCCGGCCTCAGGAGACATCGTCCTCGCAACCCCCGCTTGCGAGGGCGGGCAAAAGAACATACAAGGCATCAACATCGTGGTGTCAGCCAACAACAACTGTATTTCAGTGTGGGGGAACGCAACAGACGGTTTCTTCGTGCGAGGCACCAACGTTGCCCTCAAAGGTGAGTACAAGTACTCGTCGATCGAACAGAAGTACACGCGAACAGGAGCGTATCAAACCAAGAAAACCACTCAAGGAGACTAAGACATGAGCATGATCAAAATAGCTAGAAGAAGGGAGGCAGACGAAGCCTTCACCGTATTGGAACTGATCATCGTGATAGTGATCGTTGGCATCCTCGCCGCAATCGCAATCCCGATCTTCTCAGAACAACAGAAGCGCGCATGGGCTTCGACCGCTCAAAGCGACGTTCGCAACATCGCCACCGACATTGAGAAGTCGTGGAATGAGGACGAAGGCTACCCGCTCGGTGCTGACGGACCCATCTCCCCTGACAACACTGTGCGCTTCTATGCGGACGGCGAGTTCGTCTCCTCCGCAGGTGATGACTACGAGAACGACAACGGCTCATCAGGGGGCACAGGCGGCACAGGAGGTGACGGCGGAACCGGAGCGACTCCGGGCAACGGTGACGGCACCTACAAGCCCTCAACCAACCGCATGCTGACATGGGAAGAGTTCCAAGCAGCGAACAAGTACGACACCGGAACCCCGTTCGCTGCTCAGGCTGCCTACTATGCCGTGGGGAAGGTGGGGAACGCGATGTCCTTCGACTTCAACTACACCGCCGGTCACATCAGTAGTGCTTCCGACCTCATGACTGTGCTGAAGAGGGACTGCGCCACCGTCTACTTCGGATACAACCGCTTCCTTCCGTTGCGCACCTCCGCTGACGAGCAAGGTCAGAACCTGTGTAACTTCATTCGTGAGAGCGATGCGATGCTGACTTCAGAAGAAGCGCTCTCAAGCCTGTCTGTTTTCAAACTCACATCGTCATCACAGAAGCAGTGGAGCGTGAACGGACGTGGACCTGTCCACAGCGTGACCGAAAGCACTCCGTTTGAGTATGTAGCAGATTGGTCTTTCCCCGCGACCGGGACGTACACAATCATCATCACCAAGTCTCCGACCGATCTGTTCGCGAACTGTAACGGTTTTAGCAAGATTGACAGCGACGGAGACGGCGTTGCTGATCGCTACCCAAGACAAGGTGAAGACAACTACTACTACTACTGCGTGGACTACGGCAACGGCTACGATCAGGGCAACCTGCCCACCCGTGAGTTGTATGACATCAACATTCTCTACACCTCAACGACTAATCAAGCATTCTCAGGTCGCCCGGCGATTGACGCGGCTTTCGTCACGGATAAGTCCGTGTACGAGAGTGACGGCACCTACTCATACATCACTGCTCAAGGTGGGCGCTACTGCCAAACCGCACCGGTAGGAACGTCAATCGACTGTGGTGGACCAAGCGGAGTTCAGTTCTCAATGACAGACGACCTGCCCGAGAGTTGGTGGAGCAACTACCTCAACGGTTCAGGTGGTGGAAGCAGCGGCGGTGGCGGGAACACCACTACCCCTGATGCGAATGGTGGAGTGAAGGCTGATGCCTCCAACAACACTTTCGCAGCATCCTTCTGCGTGGAGGGCTTCAATGCGAACGTGCCGGAAGAGTGGTTCTTCTACTCCTCTGACACGAAGAAGGTTCAGAGCGGACGCTGCCCTACTTAAGAGATGGCCTCAGACCGCACCACAGCCCCTCACAGACCACTAAAGGTTCCGTGAGGGGCTGTTCCCTATATTCCTCAGTCGAGGCTCTCAGAAGCGCTCTCAGGCGCGGCACTGTCGGGGTCAATCTCTTCGCCCTCAGCACCGACTCCCATGATGAGCAGCTTGCTGACCTCTGCGGTGGCATCAAGCACTTCGATGCCCTCGTCACTTCCATCATCGTCAAGCGCAACGGGCGCTGTGATCTTGGTCTTGTAAGCGTCCTTGCTGAACTGCTCAGCTACCTGCTCCAACGGTGCCTGCGTGTCCGCCTTGTCGAGGTGCTGATAGTAGATGCTCATGAGCACGGTCGAATGCCCGAGGATGATCCGAACCACGGAAGGGTTGACGCCTGCCTTTCCGAGCATCGTGGCGGTCATGTGCCGCATGTCGTGCTCGCGGTGGATGGGGAGCTTCAGCCTCGTCAGTAGCCGCGTCCATGCGTAGCGGTCTTTCTGAGGGCGGATAGCGGTTCCGTCGCTCTTCACGAAGAACAGGTTCTCCAAGCCCGGTTCAGGCTTCCACGTCTTGTTCTTCTTCCCTTCCTTCTCCCACTTGTCGCGCTGCTTCTTCCACAGCAGGAGGTGGGAGGACACCTCGTCGGGCAGGATCAGGATGCGCTTGCCGCTCCGAGTCTTCGTCTTCCGCTTGATGAAGAACTCACCTGTCTTGCGGTTGCGGTCAAGCTGCCTGTTCACCGTCAGTTCGGTCGGCTTGGTCGGGTCCTCAAGGTAACGGAACGAAGAGAGTTCGATGCCCAACCGTTCTGAGGCTCTGAGACCCATGAACATCAAGATCCACAGTCCAAGCTCAGGCTCTCCCCATAGCGCCTTCACGATGCGGCGGGGGATGTAGTGGTTCTCTACGATGCGCGCTTCATGGTCGTCGCTCATCCGAGTCTGTGCGGGACGCTCCACCCCGTTGATGGGGTTGAAGACGATCATCTTGCGGTTCACGGCGAGATCAAGCGCCTGCTTGAGGATGGAGTAGATGGTGCGCCGGAGCGACTGACCGACAGCAGGTTCCTTCCCCTCCACCATCTCCCCGGTCTCAGGGTCCTTCACTTTCCGCTTTTCACGGAGCAGTGTCGACCAAATGAACGTGTCTAGTTGCTCTTGCTTGAGCGAGGTGATGCGGATGTGCCCGAGGTGCGGGCGGATGTGGACTCGCATCCGTCGTTCGTATTCGTCCACGGTGGCAGGGTCGAGCGGGACCTTCCGCCCGCCCTCCTGCTTGTAGTCCAACCACAGGTCAAGCAGCTCGTTCACGGTGATCCCCTGCTGCTTCTTCTTGGGGAAGAGGTCAGCGTTGTTGGGGTCATTCGCCATGAGGATGCGGAAGTCGGAGACCTTCTCCTCAAGACGTTGCTCCGCGATGGTCTTGGTTGGTCCTGACCCGGTAAGGCGCTTCTTCACCTTCTCGAACGTGATGACTGCGCCGGTCTCGGGGTCTACGACCGCTCGCTTCACTGAGAAGACACGGACAGCCTGCCACGACGGGATGCCGTTGAGGGTGCGCTTGTTTGCCTGTGCCACGGCTTGCCTTCAGTGGGAGAGGAGCGGGTCTGTCACGGCTGAGCCTACCCCGAGAAGGGACGAAATATTAACACCCATATTGACACCAAATGCGTCGATTTGGCACCCTCCGAGAGGGGATTGGGCAAGAGAAAACCCCTGATGAGAGCTGATTTCTCAGTCTCATCAGGGGTCTAGAGCGGTGACGGTGGGATTTGAACCCACGGTAGGGGGTTACCCTACACAACTTTTCGAGAGTTGCACCTTCGGCCGCTCGGACACGTCACCGTCGTCCAGCTTACGACATCCGTCCGCCCGTTCGCGAATCGAGACCGACCCGCGCACCGAACAGCGATAGCGCGTGACATATTACTGTTTTGATCCTAGATTGGGAGCATGCCCGACGTCATCGCGGATCTCGCCCTGGTCAACGCGCAGCTGCTCTCGGAGCGGGTGAGCATGTCCGCCGCCATCGCCGCCGTGCAGAGCACGCTGCGAGACGGTTTCGACCCCGAGCACGACCTCGCGCGGCAGATCCTCGACGTCCCCAACGGGCAGCTGCTGCTCATGCCCGCCGCCGCGGGCGGCGCCGTGGGGCAGAAGTTCGCCACAGTCGCGCCCGGCAATCCCGAGCGGGGTCTCGAGCGCATCCAGGGCGTGTACATCCTCGTCGACGGCCAGACCCTCGCGCCCACTGCCATCCTCGACGGCACCGCGCTGACGAGCCTGCGCACCCCCGCGGTCTCCGCCGCCTGCGCGGACGTGCTCGCCGGCGCGACCGCCGGCGACCTCGTCGTCATCGGCACCGGGCCGCAGTCGATCCGTCACGTCGAGGCGTTCGCGGCGATCCGCCCGCTGCGCTCGGTGCGCATCATCGGGCGGGATGCCGGACGCGCGGCATCCGCCGTCGAGGCCTCCCGCTCCTACGCGCCCGACGCCGACATGCGCGCAGGCACCTTCGACGACATCGCGGCCGCCGACCTCATCGTGTGCGCGACCACGGCATCCGCTCCCCTGTTCCCCTCTGAGGCGGTGCGCGACGACGCGACGATCGTCGCGATCGGCTCGCACGAGCCCGACCGCACCGAACTCGACCCCGCGCTCGTCGGCCGATCGCAGGTCGTCGTGGAGAGCCGCCGGGTCGCGGCATCCGAAGCCGGTGACGTGATCGTCGCCGTAGAGGCGGGGATGCTGCGCCTCGAGGACGTCGTGACCATGCACGAACTGTTCACCGGCGCGACTCCCGCCGCGACCGACCGCCCGCGGATCGTCAAGACCTGCGGCATGGGCTGGCAGGACCTCGCCGTCGCCCGGCTGGCCGTCTGAGCGCCGGACCACGGAACCACCCGAGCATCGAAGGAGAACGCATGCAGTGGAGCACCGAGGACTGGCACACCGCCGGGGAGCCGTTCCGCATCGTCGAGGGCGCACCCACGCACGGCGACACGGTCGCCGAGCGCCGCATCGAGGCGATCAGCGGTGAAGCGGATGCCATCCGGCGGTTCCTCTGCCTCGAGCCGCGCGGCCACGACGACATGTACGGCGGGTTCATCACCCCGCCCGACGACGCGGGCGCCGACTTCGGGGTGCTGTTCTGGCACAAGGACGGCTTCTCGACGGCGTGCGGGCACGGCACGATCGCCCTCGGCGCCTGGGCGGTGCGCACCGGCCGAGTCCCGTCCGACCCCGACGGCGAGACGGCGGTGACGATCGACGTTCCGAGCGGACGCGTGCAGGCGCTGGTGCGCCAGAGCGCAGGGCGCATCGACGAGATCGTCTTCCGCAACGTCGAATCCCGGGTGCTCGCCCGCGGCATCCCGCTGCGCACGTCGCACGGCGACGTCGAGGTCGACCTCGTCTTCGGCGGCGCGGTCTACGCGACGCTGCCCGCCTCGGTCGTCGCGCTCGAGGTCACCCCGCAGCACACCACCGATCTCATCGCGATCGGCCGCGAGATCAAGTGGGCGCTCAACGGGCATCCGGCCGCGCAGCTCGAGGACGACCGTCTTTCGGGGGTCTACGGCACCATCCTGTTCGACGATCTCGGGCGCACCGACGCGGGTCCCCACCAGCGCAACGTGACCGTGTTCGCCGACGGTGAGGTCGACCGCAGCCCGTGCGGCTCGGGCACTGCGGCGCGAGTGGCGCTGCTCGCGGCGAGCGGAGCGCTGGCCGATGACGAGACGCTCACCCACGACTCGATCATCGGCACCCGCTTCCTCGCGCGCGTCGCCGAGCGCACGACAGAGGGGGTCATCCCCGAAGTCCGCGGCATGGCGCACCGGGTCGGCACCTGCACGTTCGAACTCGACGAGAACGACCCCGTCGCCGACGGCTTCAGCCTGCGCTGACCGAGAGAACCGAGGAGACATGAGCATGTCCGCACCCGCAGCACCCCTGACGATCTCCGGCGCCCAGGTCTGGGACGGCGAGCGCTTCGAGCGCCGCGACCTGCACATCGCCGAGGGCAGGGTGTGCGAGCACCCGCATCCCCGCGCCCAGACGCTCGACGCGGCTGACCTCTGGGTCGTCCCCGGACTCATCGATGCGCACTTCCACGCCTACGCCACGAGCATGGACGGCTTCGAGAACGAGCGGGGCCCGCTCAGCTATGCCGCACTCAACGGCGCGCGCCGGCTCGCGCGGGCGCTGCAGCGGGGCTTCACCACGGTGCGCGACGTCGCGGGCGGCGACATCGGGCTCGCTCAGGCGATCGATGCCGGACTGTTCCCGTCTCCGCGGTACCACTTCACCGGCCCCGCCCTCAGTCAGACCGGCGGGCACGGCGATCCGCGCGCCGCGCACGTGGACGTGTGCTTCTCGCACGGGCACATGTGCGAGGTCGTCGACGGCGTCGACGACCTGCGCGTCGCCGTACGCGAGCGGCTGCGCACCGGCGCGCACGCGATCAAGGTGATGGCCTCTGGCGGGGTGTTCTCGCTGACCGACCCGATCCGGATCCCGCAGTACTCACCCGAAGAGCTGCGCGCCGTTGTCGAGGAGGCGACCCGCCGCGGCAGCTACGTCGCCGCACACGCCTACTCGTCCGAGGCCGTGCAGCACGCCGTGCGCGCCGGCATCCGATCGATCGAGCACGGCAACCTCATCGATGAGGCGACGGCCGAGATGATGGCAGAGGCGGGTGCTTTCCTCGTGCCCACCCTGGCCGCGTACGACGCGATGGACCGCCGCGGCGCCGAGATCGGGCTGAACGCCGTCTCCCTCGCGAAGAACGCCGAGGTGCTGACGAAGGGGCAGGATGCCGTGCGGCTCGCCCACGCCGCCGGCGTGCGGGTCGGCTTCGGCAGCGACCTGATGGGTGACCTCGAAGACGACCAGCTCGCCGGGGTGCGTCTGCAGGTCGAGGCCAGCGGTGCCGCCAGGACACTGCAGTCGATGACCGTCGTAAACGCCGAGCTGATCGGGGATACCGCGCTGGGACACCTGCGACCGGGCGCGTACGGGGACGCCGTGCTGCTGGCATCCGACCCGCTCGCCGACCCCTCGACGCTGTGGCGCGAGGACGCACGCCTCGGCGTCATCCGCTCCGGCGCCCGCATCTGACCACGCAGCCGACGACAGCCACGGTTCAGCGACACCCACGGTTCAGCGACACCCCCATCCAAGGCCGAGACCCCCACGTGCGCCTGCGCACACGTGGGGGTCTCGGCGTAACGCGGGTCTCAGCTGAGAGGCGAGACCAGCCGGTCGGGTCAGCGGGCGAATGAGCCCCACTCGTGCGAGCGACCGGCCTCGCTGCGCTGCTGCGGCACATTCCACGGGTTGTCGTCGCGCAGCGGTGCGGGCAGCAGCTCCTGCGGGGCGCCCTGGTAGGCCACGCCGCGCAGGAAGCGGGTGATCGCGGCGGTGCCGACGCTGGTGGCATCGGTCGTGGTCGCCGGGTACGGGCCGCCGTGCTGCATGGCGGGCGTCACCGAGACGCCGGTAGGCCACCCGCCGAACAGCACGCGTCCGCTCGTCTGTGCGAGTGCGTCGACCAGCGGGGCGAGCGAGCCGTCGGAGAGCTCGTCGGCGCGTGCGTGCAGGGTCGAGGTGAGGTTGCCGGGGAACAGCTCGACGTGCAGCTGCGGTAGCGCATCCCTGTCGCTGTACTGCACGATCACCGACAGCGGTCCGAAGGACTCTTCGAGCAGAGCCTCGCGGTTCGCCATCAGGGTGTCGACGCCGACGGTCACCACGGTCGGGGTGGCGTAGGTCTGCCCGGCGTCATCCGTGCGCACCTCCCCCTTCGAGAGCACGGTCACCCCGTCGGCGCCCAGCACGTCGTCACGACGCTGCGAGAACGCGCGCCCGATGCCCGGGTTCAGCAGCCGGTGCTCGTCGACGGCGCCGGCGGCATCCGTCACCGCACCCAGATCCGACCCCTCCGGCACGAACAGGAACCCGGGCTTGGTGCACAGCTGCCCCGCCGAGCCCGACACCGAGGTGACGAACGCCTCGAGCAGTGCGGAATCGGCGTAGGTCGCATAGACCGGGTTCACGCTGCCCAGCTCGCCGAAGAACGGGATCGGCACGGGCCGGGATGCGGCGATGTCGGCCAGCATGCGGCCGACGTGCGTCGACCCGGTGAACGCCCCGGCGCGGATGCGCTCGTCCTTCAGCAGCGCGACGCCGTTCTCCTGCCCGCTGATCAGCTGGAAGCTCCCCTCGGGCATCCCCGCGCCCTCGAGGGCCGCGGCGACGATCTCGGCGGTGCGCCGCGACAGCTCCGGATGCCCGGAATGCGCCTTCACCACCACGGGGCATCCCGCCGCGAGTCCGGCGGCCGAGTCGCCGCCCGCGACCGAGAACGCGAACGGGAAGTTCGATGCGGCGAAGTTCAGCACCGGGCCGACCGGCTCCAGCATCCGGCGCAGGTCCGGTCGCGGACCGATGACGTAGTCGGGGTCGGCTGCGTCGATGCGCACATCGAGGTAGCCGCCGTCGACGATGGTGTCGGCGAACAGGCGCAGCTGCCAGGCCGTGCGTCGCAGCTCGCCGGCCAGCCGCGTCTCGGTGAGGCCGGTCTCGCGCATCGCGATCTCGATGAGCTCGGGCGCTGCGCTCTCCAGCGCTTCGGCGACCGCGACCAGGGCCGCGCCGCGCTCGCGGGGGCTGGTGCGGGCGAACGGGCGGGCGGCGACGGCCGCGGCTGCGGCGACGGCGTCGATGGGCTTCTCTGTCACTGTTCTCTCCTCGTCTCGATGTCTGTCTGCGGTGTCCGCGCTGCGGTCAGAACACGAACCCCTCGGGGAACGGGTCGTCCGGGTCGAGCAGATACTGCCCGAGTCCGGTCACCCAAGCGCGTCCGGTGATGGTGGGCACCACCGCGGGGCGGTCTCCCACGCGCGTCTCGGCCACCAGCGTGCCGGTGAACTCGGTGCCGATGAACGACTCGTTCACGAACGGCACGTTCAGGTCGAGCTCGCCCCTCGCGTGCAGCTCGGCCATGCGGGCGCTGGTGCCGGTGCCACAGGGCGAGCGGTCGAACCAGCCCGGGTGGATCGCCATCGCATGACGGGATCGCACGGCATCCGAACCGGGGGCGATGAACTCGACGTGGTGCACGTGGTCGGCGCCGCGCAGCACCGGATGCACGGGCGGGGCCTGGGTGTTGATGGCATCCATGATCGCGAGTCCGGCGGCGAGGATGTCGTCCTGCCGGGCGCGGTCGAAAGGTAGCCCCACCTGTTCGAGGTCGACGAGCGCGTAGTAGTTGCCGCCGAACGCGACCGAGTAGCTGATCTCGCCGATGCCCGGCACGTCGATGCGCTCGTCGAGGCGGTCTACGAAGCTCGGCACGTTCTCGATGGTGACGTCGAGGGCCCGGCCGTCCTCCACGCGCACCCGCGCGATGACCAGGCCCGCGGGGACGTCGAGGCGGATCTCGGTGACCGGCTCGGTGACCTCGACCATGCCCGTCTCGACGAGCACCGTCGCCGCCCCGATGGTGCCGTGCCCGCACATCGGCAGGAACCCGGATGCCTCGATGAACACGATGCCCCAGTCGGCGTCGTCCCGCGCCGGCGGCTGCAGCAGCACACCGGACATGGCGGCGTGACCGCGCGGCTCGTTCATGAGGAAGCCGCGCAGCCCGTCGAGATGCTCCATCGCGTACAGGCGGCGATCGTTCATGGTCGCGCCGGGGATGCGTCCCACCCCACCGGTGACGACGCGCGTGGGCATCCCCTCGGTGTGCGAGTCCACGGCCTGGATCGTTCGACGCGCGCGCATCAGATACCTCCTGTGATTGTGGTCGTCGTGTCGGCGAGCGCGGCGAGCTCGCCGATCCGCACCGACGACAGCACGGGACGTCGATCGATGTCGAAGCGCGTCCCCAGCACATCCTCCACGCTGCGACCGCAGGTGCGGCCCTGGCAGGCGCCCAGTCCGGCGCGGGTGGACAGGCGCATGGCGCGCGACGAGGCGGACGAATACTCGTCGATGCGCGCCTTGGGCACACTCTCGCAGCGACAGATGATCGTGTCGTCCTCGAGCCATGTCGGCCACCCCCGGCCGATGCGGTGCACGTCCAGGCGCGCGGCGAACGCGCGCATCCGTCGCCGGGCGGCCAGCGGAGCCCTCCAGCGGCGGTCCGTTTCAGGCACTCCCGCGGCGGCCAGACCGGCGATCTCCCCCTCGGCGAGCGCGGCATCCGCGCCGCCGATCCCGGTGATCTCGCCCGCGGCGTACACACCGGCGACGCTGGTGCCCTGGTCGTCGCCGACCTGCACGAAGCGGTCGGAGCCGATCTCACAGCCGAACTGGATCGCCGCCTCGAGCCGCGGGGTGAATCCGTGTCCGAGGGCGACCGAGTCGCACTCGACGGTCCGCTCGGTCCCCGCGATCGGATGCCAGTCCGCGTCGATCCGCTGCACGGTGACAGCCTCCACCGCGGCACCCCCATGGATGCGGGTGACCGCGCTGCCGAAGCGGTACGGCGTGCGGTGCCGCGCCAGCGAGACAAGATACGAGCCGAGCTCTCCGGCCTTGGCGGTGGCGGCGGTGAGCTCCCATGCACGAGCGCCCCAGCCGCGCAGCATCCGTCCTGCCTCGGTCGCCTCGACGACCTCGGCGACCTCGCCGCCCATCAGCGCCACGCTCTGCGCGACCGGCAGCAGGAACGGACCGGCGCCGGCGACCACGGTGCGCGCACCGGGTGCGAGCCCGTCGCGTTTGGCCAGCGCCTGCGCGGCGCCCGCGGAGGTGACGCCGGGAAGCGTCCACCCCGGCACGGGCAGGACACGATCGTGCGCGCCGGTGGCGACGACGACGGCATCCGCCTCGATGGTCTCCGCCCGCCGGTTCGCGGCATCGGCGGGGCCGATCAGCACGTGCGCACGCAGCGGTGGGCCGGCCTCGACGCGCCACACGCTCGCCGACGACACCACGCGCACCCCGCGGAGCCGGTCGCGCAGATCGGCGAAGCGGCGGCGCTGATGCTGCAGACGCTCGTCGGTGAGCACAGGATGGTGGCGCCAGAACTGCCCGCCGACGCGCTCGCCCTCGTCGACGAGCACCACCTCGGCACCGGCGTCTGCGGCGGCTGCGGCAGCGGCGAGGCCGGCGGGGCCGGCGCCGATGACCATCACCCGGCGCGCCGTATCGCTCATGCGCGGGTCTCCTTCTCGATCACGTCGCCGTCGCAGGCGGTGCGCTGGCATGCGCGCACGCCTTCGACGCCGTTGACGGTGAGCACGCAGTCCTGGCAGACCCCGATGCCGCAGAAGATGCCGCGTTCGCCGCCCTCGGCGGTGCGCCAGGTGCGGTGCCCGTGCGCAAGCAGCACGCCGGCGATGCTCTGGCCGTCGCGTCCTTCGAGCGTTTCGCCGTCGAGTTCGATGCGGATGCTCATGCCGCGACCCTCCCGCACCGCACTCGGGCGCTCACGCGGCTGCTCCCTGCAGGGTGAGCCGCGAGGGAAGGAAGGGCGTCGGATCGAGCGGCGCGGAGGCGCCGAGCACGGCGTGCGCGATGAGCGCCCCGGTCGTGGGCGCCAGGCCGATGCCGGCGCCTTCGTGCCCGGCCGCATGGAACAGTCCCTGCACCCGCGCGTCCGCGCCGATGGCAGGCAGGTGGTCGGGCGCGTACGGGCGGAAGCCGAAGTAGGTGCGCAGCAGCATCGTGTCGCGCAGGAAGGGGAACAGCCTGGCGGCCTTCGCGGCGATCTCGGCGAGCGGCGCGAGCAGTCCGTCCTCCGAGAATCCGACGCGCTCGCGGCTCGAGCCGATCAGCACGGTGCCGGCGGGGGTCGACTCGACCACCGTCGAGGTCTGCAGCGCGGCATCCGCCGATCCGACCGCGCCCACGTAGTCGGCGTCGTACACCTTGTGGAAGATGCGCTGCGGCATCGCCGTCGTCACCAGGATCGTGCCGCGGCGCGGCCGGATGTCGAGGGCGGCGCCGAACAGCGTGGCGATCTCACCGGCCCACGGACCCGCGCAGTTCACCACGGCATCCGCATCGATGCGGCCGGTCGAGGTGCGCACACCCCGCACCCGCCCGGCCTCGACGACGGCCCCGGTGACCTCGGTGATCTGCAGTTGCGCCCCGAGGTGACGGGCGCGGGCGAGCATCGCCTGGGTGGCCAGGCTCGGCTGCACCTGGGCGTCGTCGGGGTAGTGCACGCCGACGGCGATCTCGGGGGCGAGGTGCGGCTCGGCGGCGCGCAGCGCCGGTGTGTCGAGCACCTCGGCGCGGATGCCCATCTCGCGCTGCGCCGCAGCGAAGGCCTTCAGCGCCTGGGCGCCCTCGGCGAAGGCGACGACGATCCCGCCCTTCGCCTCGAACTCGGTGGCCGGCTGTCCGGGCACGCGCTCCGCGTCGAGACGGGCCGCGAGCTCGCGCCACGCGCGGTTCGCCTCGACGGCCATGACCGCTTCGGCTCCCGGCTGCTTGTCGGAGACGAGGATGTTGCCCTCGCAGCGACTCGAAGTCTCACCGGCCACCCCGGTGCGGTCGAGCACCGTCACCTCGGCGCCGGCCTCGGTCAGGCTCAGCGCGCAGGCGGCGCCAACCGCGCCGGCTCCGATCACGATGATCCGCATCGATCACACCTCCTCGACCAGCTTAGTGCAATGTCACATGCTCACAATGCTTATCAGCCCCCGAGATAGGCGTCGATCACCCGGGCGTCCGCCGCAAGTTCCGCGGCCGGACCCGACAGGGTGGTCTGCCCGCTCTCGACGACGTACGCGCGGTCGGCGATCTTCAGCGCCGCGCGGGCGTTCTGCTCGACCAGCAGCACCGTGGTGCCCTGGGCGTTCACCGCCTGGATCGTCTCCATGACCTGCTTGACCACCAGCGGGGCGAGTCCCATCGACGGCTCGTCGAGCAGCAGCAGCTTGGGTCCGCCGATGATCGCGCGTCCGATCGCGACCATCTGCTGCTCGCCGCCCGAGAGCGTGCCGCCCTGCTGGCGGCGCCGCTCGGCGAGGCGCGGCATCAGCGCGTACACCTGATCGACGCGCTGGGCGATGAGCTTCGCGTCGCGCACGGTGTATCCGCCCAGCAGCAGGTTCTCGTGCACGGTCATGGTCGAGAAGATGCGTCGACCCTCCGGCACGTGGATGAGCCCCGCCGCGACGATGTCCCAGGGCTTGGCTGTGGCGAGATCCATCTCACCCCAGCGCACGGCGCCCGACTTCGGGCGCACGAGCCCCGAGAGCATGTTCATCGTCGTCGACTTGCCGGCGCCGTTGTTGCCCAGCAGGCAGACGATCTCACCCTCCTGCACCTCGAAGCTCAGACCTCGCAGGGCGTGCACGCGACCGTAGTAGACGTCGGCCGCATCGACTGTCAGCGTGCTCACGACCGGCCCCCCTTGCGGGTGCGACCCGGTCGGGCAGGATCGAGCGATGACAGGTTCACGGTGCCGGTCTGCAGCTTGGTGTCGTCGAGTGCCTCGTCTTCGACGCCGAGGTACGCCTCGATGACCACCGGATCGTGCTTGATCTGCTCGGGCGTGCCCACCGCGATCTCCTTGCCGTAGTTGAGCACCACGATGCGCTCGGCGAGCTCCATGATCAGGCCCATGTCGTGCTCGATCAGCACGACGGCGACGCCGAGGTCGCGGATGCGGCGGATCAGCTGCATCAGCCCCTGCTTCTCGTTGAAGTTCAGTCCGGCGGCCGGTTCGTCCAGCAGCAGCAGCTTCGGCCCGGTGGCGAGGGCGCGAGCGATCTCGACGCGGCGCTGCTCGCCGTAGGGCAGCTGCGTGACGTAGAGGTTCTCGTCGCCGGTGAAGCCGACGAAGTCCAGCCATCCTCGGGCCTGCTCGGCGCACTCCGCCTCGGCACGCCGGTACCCGGGCGTGTGCAGCAGAGTCGCCCAGAACCCCTCGCGCAGGTTGGCGTGCATCGCCGTCTTGATGTTGTCGAGCACGCTGAGCTCGCGGAACAGGCGCAGGTTCTGGAACGTGCGCGCCATGCCCCACTTCGTCACCCGCGACGGCAGCACCCGGTAGAAGCCGAAGCTCTGCAGCAGGTCGACCAGACGCAGGGTGCGGAAGATCCCGGGCGCTTCGCGCACGATGTCGTTGCCGTCGAAGACCACCGACCCCGACGTCGGCAGGTAGAACGCCGAGATGCAGTTGAACGCACTGGTCTTGCCGGCGCCGTTGGGCCCGATCACCGCGAGGATCTCCCCCGCCTCGACCGAGAAGCTCAGCCCGTCGACGGCCTTCACGCCGCCGAACTGCAGGCGCAGGTCCTTGACCTCCAGCAGCGCGCTCATCGGCTCTCCTCGCCTTCCACGGTCTCGAGGTCCTCGTTGGCGGCCGGCGGCGGCACCGCCATGAACCCTGCCGTCGCCGGCGGCACCGGCCTGCGCTTCTTCAACCAGGGCAGCACCGCGGTCGCCGGCCACAGCCCGGAGGGGCGGAACAGCATGACCACCACCAGCAGCACACCGAAGATGAGGAAGCGCCATTCCGCGAAGTCGCGCAGCAGCTCGGGGGCGAGCGAGACGAACAGCGCGCCGATGATCACACCGGGCGTCGATCCCATGCCGCCGAGCACGACGGCCATGAGGATGAGCGCCGAGTACAGGAACATGAAGCTGTTCGGGCTGATCGCCGACAGGTGCGTCGCCATGAGCTGCCCGGCGACGCCGGCCCAGACCGCGCCGATGATGTACGCCATGATCTTCGCGATGTAGGTGTTGATGCCCATCGCCTCAGCGGCATCCTCATCGTCGCGCACGGCCTTCCACGCCCTGCCCAGCCGCCCGCGGGCGAGGCGCCCGGCGCCGATCACGCCCACGAGCACGACCACGGCCGCGACGAAGTAGTAGAACACCACGCGCTGCGGGAACTCCAGCCCGAACAGGGTGAAGCCGTCGGCGAAGCTCCAGTCGCCGAAGCGCCAGGTGGGGATGCCGTGGATGCCGGAGGGCCCGCCGGTGATGTCGAGGTTGTTCGCCGTGATGCGGATGATCTCGCCGAAGCCGAGCGTGACGATGGCGAGGTAGTCGCTGCGCAGGCGCAGGGTGGGCGCGCCGATGATGATGCCGGCGATGATGCACGCCAGAACCGTGGCCGGCAGGGCCGCCCACATCGGCCAGCCGAGCACCGTCGTGAAGATGCCGGAGGTGTAGGCGCCGACGGCGAAGAAGGCGATGTAGCCCAGGTCGAGCAGTCCGGCATAGCCGACGACGACGTTGAGCCCCATGCACAGCATGATGTAGATCAGCGCGCTCGTCGCGATCGACATCGTGTACCGCGACGCGTCGAGGAACGGCAGCACGAGCAGCAGCACGATGCTGATCGCACCGAGCGCACGCAGGAAGCCGGTGTTGGACGAGAGGATGCCCGCCGGCGGGGCCGGGCGATCGAACAGCGGGGACGGCGCGCGCAGTGCGGCGCGGTCTCGGAATGCGGAGCGGGACATGTCACATCCTCTCGACGACGCGGGCGCCGAGCAGCCCGGTGGGTTTGAAGGTGAGGAACAGGATGAGGAAGGCGAACGAGAAGACGTCTCGCCATTCGCCGCCGAACCACGCCGAGCCGAACGACTCGAGCAGCCCGAGCAGCAGTCCGCCGAGCATGGCGCCGTAGAGATTGCCGATGCCGCCGATGACGGCCGCGGTGAACGCCTTGAGTCCGATGATGAATCCCATCAGGAAGTCGATCGAGCCGTAGTAGGCGCCGGCCATCACGCCGGCCGCTCCCGCGAGCGCCGAGCCGATGAAGAACACCGTGGCGATCACGCGGTTGACGTTGACGCCCATCAGCTGCGCGCCCTGCGGGTCGAGGGCGATGGCGCGCATGGCCCGCCCCTGGCGCGTGCGCTCGACGATGTGCGCGAGCACGAGCATCAGGGCGGCCGCGATCACGACGAGCACGATCTGCGCGGCGGTGATGCGCATGCCGGCGAAGTCGAAGCCCGACGACTCCAGCCGCACCGGGAAGGCCTCGGGGTTGGGGCCGAAGATCTGGCGCACGGCGTACTCGAGGGTGAACGAGACGCCGATGGCCGTGATCAGCACGGCCAGGCGCGGGCTCTTGCGCAGCGGACGGTAGGCGATGCGCTCGATGCCGACGCCGATGAGACCGGTGGTCACCATCGACAACAGCATGATGACCAGCAGCAGCGGGATGGACGACTCGTTCGAGATCCCGAATGCCGACATGGTCGCGAAGCCGGCGAATGCGCCGAGCATGTAGATATCGCCGTGCGCGAAGTTCAGCAGCTTGATGATCCCGTAGACCATGCTGTAGCCGAGCGCGACGAGGGCGTAGAACGAGCCGACGATGAGGCCGTTCCAGATGAGTTGCATCACTGCGGATGTCCTTGCTCGTCAGGGGCGGAAGGAAGCGTCCCGGTCGGATGCCGGGTGGGAGCGGGTCGGTGCCGCCGAGCGGGGCGGCTCGCACCGCCCCGCTCTGCCGATCTCATCCCTGGAGGTCGTCCTCGAGCACGAAGCTGCCGCTCGCGGGATCGATGCCCACGATCACGAAGCCGCCGCCCGAGAGGGTGTGATCCTTGGTGAACGTCAACGGGCCCGCGAAGGTCTTGAAGTCCTTCAGCCCCTCGAGCGCCGCGACGACCTTGTCGAAGTCAGTGCTGTCGGCTTCGTCGATCGCCTCGGCGACCACGCGCACGGCATCGTACGACTGGGTGGAGTACGGGCCGGGCTTGCCGCCGGCGAGCTTCTCGTAGTCTGCGATCCACTTGTCGGCGCCCTGGATCATGTCGGGCGTCTGCGTGAACGTTCCCACGACCTTGTCGGTGTAGCCCTTGCCGGCGATCTCGGCGAACTTCGCGTCGACCGATCCGTCGCCCACCAGGAACGCACCCTCGTAGCCGGCGTCAGTGGCCTGGCGGACGATCAGACCACCCTCCTGGTAGTACCCCGTCCAGTACACGAGGTCCGGCTTGGCCGAGGCGAGCTGTGTCGCCACTGCCGAGTAGTCGTTCTCGCCGGGGGTCACGGTGGCCTCGAATGCGACGGTGAGTCCCGCCTCTTCAGCCTGCTGGACGAACGATCCGGCGAGATCGGCGGAGTACGCCGTTGCATCGTCGATCGCCGCAACGGTCTTCGCGCCGATCTTCTGGGCGTACGTCACTGCGGCTTTGGCCTGCTGTGTGCCGGTGCCGTTGATGAGGAATACACCGGGCAGCTGCTGCTTGACGAGCTCGTTCGAGTTGGCTGCCGGGATGACCATGGGGATGCCGGCCTCGTCGAAGATCGGCAGCGTGGGAAGGGTGGCTCCCGAGCAGTAGCCGCCGACCGAGGCGACCACGCCGTTGGTGACGAGCTTGTTCGCGGCCGCGACCGAGGCGGTGGCGTCGCAGGCGTCGTCCTCCACCACCAGTTCGAGCTTTCGGTCGTCGATGCCGCCGTCGGCGTTGATCTCGTCGATCGCGAGCTGCGCACCGTTCTTCATGTAATCCCCGAAAGCGGATTCGCTGCCCGAGAACGGCGCCAGCATTCCGAGCTTGATGGGCCCGTCGGAGTCACCGCCCCCGTCGTCGCCGGCGCCGAGGCCGCCCGAGCAGCCGGCGGTGATGATGATCGCGCCTAGGGCGGCGACGAGGGACAGCGTGCGTCGCAGACGCGGATTGCGGGTGTTCATGTGATGGTCCTCCTGGATGCCTCATTGCATGTGCCATCGGATAGTACGTGACACATTACTGCTGAGGTGGCCAGAAAGGAATCTCCGAGATCAATCTGTGACCGGCGACGCGTGGAACAGTTGATCAGCGCTCGTCGCGTCCGCTCCACACGCCTCCGACGTGACCGATATGCCGGCGCATGAGCGCCTCCGCCCCCTCGCCATCTCCGGCGACCAGCAGATCCACCAGCTGCGCGTGTTCGAGGGCGGTGGGCATCAGTGCGTCGGACTCCACCAGGTGGGCGAGCCCCACCAGACGCGTCTGCTGGCGAAGCTCCCGCACCAGGTCGAGCAGTGCGCGGTTGCCCGCCTGCGCGAGGACTCGCAGGTGGAATGCGGTGTCCGCGGCCAGGAACTCCGCGAACAGCCCCGCTCGGCCCGCCTCGACGATGCGGTCGGCCAGCGCACGCAGCTCAGCGACCACGCCGTCGTCGAGTGTGCCTGCGATGCGACGCATGGGCGGCGCCTCGAGCAGCATCCGCACCTCGCACAGCTCGTTGAGCTCATCCTGAGAGACCTCGGTCACCGCGAATCCGCGGTTGCGGATGGGATTGAGGAAACCGCGGCGCGTGAGATTGAGCATCGCCTCGCGAACCGGAGTGGCGCTGACCCCGAAGTCAGTCGCCAGACGTGGCACGGTCAGCACATGTCCCGGCGGGATCTCCCCGGCGACGATGCGCGCCGACAGCTGGTTCTCGATCTGTTCGCGCAGGCTCTCGGTGGGAGCGAGGGGGGCGGCGAAGTCGCTCAGAGCATCCTGCAGCATCATGGCGACACACTACCCGCACCCGAATCGGCTGCGACGGCGCTTCTGCCCGGCCGTCCCCGAGTCGCCGAATGACCGTTCGCAATAGGATCGATCTGAGAGCGGATGCCGGAACGGAGACGCGCGATGGGATACCTCACCTCCCCTGCCCTGAGCGAGACCGGCTACGTCGTGCTCGACCGCCACGACCAATCGGCCGATCCCGTCGAGTGGCGCGACCTCGAGTACGTCGGGTGGCGCTCGTCGGGCATCACCCGCTTCGCGCCGCTCGCGAGCCACGCCGGCGATGTCGAGTGCAACGGCTTCTGGAACCACACTCCCCCGCGCACCGACAAGGACGGCGTGTGGATCCCCTCCCAGGTCGCGAAGGCGCCGACGCTGCAGGCGCGCGCGCTCGAGCCCGGCGCCAACGTGGGTCGCTGCCGCGTCATCGAGCTGCAGCCGAACACGTATGCCGATGCCATCTACAACCTGCACCAGGATGACAACAACCGGCTCAACACCGAGGGCACCGGGTGGGTCGTGCGTGCGTGGCTCAACCTCACCGACGATCCCGATTCGCTGCTGATCCTGCGCTCGGACCGTTTCGACCCCTCGACCGAGATCCGCCTCCCGCTGCACGCCGGCTCCCGCATCGTCGTCGACACGCAGCGCTTCTGGCACGCCGTGTGGCATCAGGGCCCCGAGCCGCGCTACTCGCTGATCTGCTCGTGGACGTCGGGTCCCGAGCTCGACGCGTACCTGACCGCGGGCAACGCTGACCCGCATCCGGCATCCGTCCCGCTTCCGGCATCCGTCGTCGCCGAGGCGCAGGCGGAGATGCACCGGCGCATCGAAGAGCGCCGTCAGGCGTTCGAGGCGCACGGGATCGTGATGGAGCCGACCGAGTCGCTGTACAACTGACCGTGCACGTCGGGCGCACAGACGCCGGAGACCGGATCAGGCGGTGAGCCGAAGCTGAACCGTGCACTCCTCCGGCCGCCGCGCGACCTGCACGCATTCCGCTGCGACCGGTCCGCCGGCCTGCGTCAGCACCCCCTGCATGAGCCCGAGGTGCACCTGGCACAGCATCGGACGGTGCTCGGGAGAGCTCGCGGCATGCGGGCACGGCGTGAGGTCGACCGTCATGCGACCCTCGTCGACGATCGGCTCGAAGCCGCTCTCCTCGAGATGCTCGACCAGCGCGTCCAGCTGGTAGGTCGCCTCGCGGCCCAGCTCGGAGTCCGGCTCCGACAGGATGCGTCGCATCAGGTCGCCGCGGCGGGCGGCCTCCGCGACCTTGTCGCGCGCGATCGGGCTCGACGCCTCGGGGGCCCCGGTCGCCGCGCTGTACAGGGTGCGCGGGCGCCCGCGCGTGGTGCGGTGCTCGGCAGCCTGGATGACGTAGCCGCCCTCGATCAGCCGCTGCAGGTGCTCGCGCACGGTGTTCGCGTGCAGACCGGTCGCCTCGCACAGCTCGCCGATCGTCCGCTCGGCTCGCGTCTGCACGAGATGCAGGATGCGCACGCGCGAGTAGCTGGAGATGGGCCCGTACGAGACCGCAGTGGTGGTCATGCTCCCATGCTCCCAGAGCCGGCACGCGGGCGGGTGATCGAGGGCCGTGAATAATCCCGAACCACCCGCAGACGGGTGGCGCGGATAGTGTGGAGGCCATGATCCCCGCCGCCGTGCTCACCGTCTCCGACCGCTCCGCGGCCGGGGTGCGAGCCGACTCCGCTGGTCCGGTCGCCGTGCGCGCGCTGCGCGACGCGGGGTTCGCCTGCGCGGACGCGACCGTGATCCCCGACGGGGCGGATGCCGTCGAGCATGCCCTGCGAGAGCTTCTCGATGCGGGCATCCGGCTCATCATCACCAGCGGCGGCACGGGCGTCGGCCCGCGCGACGAGACGCCGGAGGGCACCACCCGCGTGATCGACAGGCACCTGCCGGGGATCGCCGAGGAGCTGCGCCGCGCCGGCCTCGCGGCCACCCCCGCATCGATGCTGACCCGCGGCCTCGCCGGGGTCGTCGGCGACGCACTGATCGTCAACCTGCCCGGCTCGCCGAAGGCCGTCGCCGAGGGCATGCCCGTCGTGCTCTCGGTCGCCGGGCACGTGCTCAGCCAACTCCACGGAGAGGACCACTGATGACCGTCCGCCTCGCGCGCATCTCAGATCAGCCGCTGTCACTCGACGAGCACATCACCGCCGTCGACAGCACCACAGCCGGTGCCGTCACGACCTTCGTGGGCCGGGTGCGCGATCACGATCCGGATGCCGCGGACGCCGTCGTCGCGCTGGAGTACACCTCCCACCCGGATGCCGAGCCGACGCTGCACCGCATCGCCGAGGTCGCCGCTGAGGGGACGGATGCCATCGTCGCCGTCAGCCATCGGGTCGGGCGACTCGATGTGGGCGAGGCGGCCGTCGTCATCGCGGTGGCGTCATCGCACCGCGATAAGGCGTTCACCGTGTGCCGCGAGGTGATCGAGGCGATCAAGCGCGAGCTGCCGGTGTGGAAGCGACAGGTCGAGGCCGACGGCACGACCGCGTGGAAGGGCATCGGCGGCTGACCGCGGACGCGGGCTCACCCGCCGGCGAAGGGCGGAAGCACGTCGATGGTTCGCGCCTCGGCGAGCGCGAAATCATCGTCGACGCGGGTGCCGTCGACGAGCACCGCGCAGCGCGACAGGATGCCGGTGAGCGCCGGATGCTCGGCGAGCAGCCGCTGCTTGAGCACGCCCAGGGTCGGGGCATCCGTCGTCAGCGAATCCTGACCGACCGCCTCCTGCGCCGCGGCGAAGAAGCGCACCGTGGCGCTCTGCGTCGTCGTCATCTCAGGACTCCTTCCAGTCGCCGGCCAGCTCGACCACCGCGGCGACGGTCTCCCGCACCTGCTCCGGCGTGCCGCCGGAGCGACCCGCGACGAGGCCGGCGATGAACGCGCTGAACGGCGCAGCGGGCCGCGCGACGCCGTTGGCGACGTCGCGCGCGAGGTCGAGGATGAGACCGATCGGCACGTCGTCGGGGGCCAGGCCGAATCGCTCGCGCAGGGCGAGCGCCCACTCGTCGAGCGCCTCCGGCGGCAGGGTGCGGGATGTTTCGCTCACGTGCTCCTCCTCGAATGCGGCGCGCGTGCGCGCCAGGTCCGCCGGGGTGTCGATGTCGGCGGTGATCCCATCTTCGTCTGCCAGCCACGTTATATCGAGGCCGCCGAGCAGGGCGCGGCACGACGAGTCGGCGAGCTCGCCGGTCGCCGCGCGGATCGAGGCGCGCAGGGCGTGAGTGCGGTACACGCCGGCCAGCCATTGCGGATGCCCGTCGGCGGTGAGCACGACCGCATCGGCATGGGGCGGGGCCGAGCTCGCCGCGCTCGTCAGACGCGTCACGACCCGGTCGGCGTGCGGCAAGTCGCCGGCGAGCACGAGCATCCATTCCGCGCCGCCGCCGTCGCCGCTGCCGCCGTCGCCGCCGTCGCCGGCGTCGCTGCCGCCGTCGCCTGCTCGATGCTCGAGGGCGGCCACCGCCGCGGCGATGGCCGCGGCGATGGCCGCGGCCGGGCCCGAGAACGGCGGATCCTCGCGCACCCAGCGCAGCCGCGGGTCAGGATCCAGCTCGGGGCCGACCGCCAGGATCGGCGCGCATCCGGCATCCGTCACCGCGGCCAGCGCCCGAGACAGCAGCGTCCGACCGCCCACCTCCAGCAGCGGCTTGACCCCGCCTCCCATCCGGGTGGCGCGTCCGCCGACGAGCAGGATCGCGCCGAAGGTCGACGCGATCATTCGCCGGGCCGACGCCACGATCCGCTGCGACCGCCCTCCTTCGCGGTGATGCGCAGGTGCTCGATCGATGCGGACTTGTCGACGCCCTTGATCATGTCGATCACCGACAGCGCGGCGACCGAGACGGCGGTGAGCGCCTCCATCTCGACGCCGGTGCGGTCGGCGGTGCGCACGGTCGCCTCGATGGCGACGCCCTCGTCTTCGATGTCGAGGTCGACCACCGCGCCGTGCACGCCGATGACGTGCGCGAGGGGCAGCAGCTCAGGGGTGCGCTTCGCCGCCTGAATGCCGGCGATGCGCGACACGGCCAGCACGTCGCCCTTGGGCACCGAGCCGTCGCGCAGCAGGGCGACCGTCTCGGGCGCGCAGCGCACGAACCCGCGGGCAGTGGCGGCGCGGACGGTCGGCTGCTTCTCGGTGACGTCGACCATGCGGGCGTGGCCGGCGGAATCCAGGTGGGTGAAGGTCATCACAGCTCCATGACTTCGATGAGGTCGCCGACGGAGACCTGCTCCGTCTCGGCGGGGACGATCGCATAGGCCTCGGCCGCGCCGAGCCCCACGCTGAGGTGCGAACCCGACCCGCCGGCGGTCGCCGGGCGCACGACCGGGCGGGCCGGGTCGGTGCGGTCGATCACGGCGGGAAGGTACTGTCGGCGCGCGGGCGGGGTGCGCCAGTCGACGCCGGCGGCCAGGTGCTGGCGGGGCCGGTGGATGGCGCTGCGCGCCTGCATGCGCAGCAGGGCGGGGCGCACGAAGACCTCGAACGACACTGCGGCGCTGACGGGGTTGCCGGGAAGGCCGAACATCAGCATCCCGTCGGCGGCGGCGCCGAAGCCCTGCGGCTTGCCGGGCTGCATGGCGATCTTCGTGAACTCCATGGCGTCGCCGAGGCTCTGTCTGACGACCTCGTAGGCCCCGGCGCTGACGCCGCCGGAGAAGATGATCGCGTCGGCGCCGAGCCGTCTCGCCTCGGCGACAGCGTCGGCGGGCCCGTCGCCCTCGTCGTCGACGACGCGGCGCAGCACGATCGCGGCGCCGGCCTCTGCGGCGAGCCCGGCGAGCAGGATGCCGTTAGACTCGGGGATCTGTCCGCGCTGCAGCGGCGCGCCAGGTGCGACGAGCTCGGAGCCGGTCGACACGATCGCGACCCGGGGTCGGGGGGCGACCTCGACGTGCGAGGTGCCGGCGGATGCCAGAGCCGCCAGCTGCCGCGGACCGAGCAGGGTTCCCGCGCCGAGCACGACCGCACCGGCGCTGATATCGG
This sequence comes from Microbacterium sp. NPDC077391, assembly GCF_040686955.1. NCBI lineage: Bacteria > Bacillati > Actinomycetota > Actinomycetes > Micrococcales > Microbacteriaceae > Microbacterium > Microbacterium sp. NPDC077391. The sequence continues at coordinate 520,133 of NZ_JBFBMI010000003.1, read as the reverse complement.
CACCGGCGCGACGGATGTGCGCGTTCTGCGCCTTGGGCGCGCGCTGCACGACCGCCGTCTGGAGCGAGTCGGCGAGGCCCCCGGCGGTATCTTCGAACGGCACGATCGCGTCGGCGTCGGTCGGCGTCGGCGAGCCGGTCATGATCCGCGCGGCCTCTCCGGGCGCGATCGCCGGGTCGATCGCGCTGCCGGCGGGGATGTCGGCGACGACGCGCAGCGTGACCGGATGTTGGGGCGTCGCGTCCGCGACATCCGCCCAGCGCACGGCGAAGCCGTCCATGGCGGAGTTGTCGAAGACGGGCACGGCAGAGGCCGCGTGGGCGTCGGATGCCAGGGTCAGACCGTGCGCGTCATCGAGCGGCACGGTGATGGGCAGGCGCTGCCGCACCTGTGCGAGCACGATCTCGAGCTGCTCTTCGACGGTTCTCATGCGTGCCCCTCCTCTCGTCGCCATCCCCACCCCACCCGCTGCCTCGCTCCGGTATGAGTTCGTGCCGTTCGCGGCGCGCGCCGGCGGCACAAACTCATACCGGAGGGAGAAGCGGGGGTCATGGGGTGGGCTCCTGCGCGGTCCAGGCGTCCATGCCGCCGGAGAGCACCACGGCGTCGCGGCCGGCAGCACGCAGGGCTTCCGCCGCACGCCGCGCGCGCACCCCGGCCTGGCAGATCACGACGATCCGCTCGCCGTCGATCGCGCCGGGGTCGGCGAGCACCCGCGCGAGGGGCAGGTGGGTGGCATCGGGGATCATGCCGGTGGCGACCTCGGCATCTTCCCGCACGTCGAGCAGCAGCGCACCCGCCTGAGACTCGACGACGAGGTCGGCGACCGCGATGTGCGGAATCGTCCGCTTCGCCTCGGGCTCCGGCACCGCCCGAGCGCGAGCTCGAGCCGGACGCAGCGGCACCTCGCCCATCTTGGCGCGCAGCGCGTCGATGACGAGCACTCTGCCCAGCAGCGGGTCGCCGATGCCGGCGATGAGCTTGATCGCCTCCATCGCGAGGATCGACCCGGCCTGCAGGCAGAGCGCTCCGAACACCCCGACCGCGGCGCACGTGGGCAGCTCGCCCACGCTGCCCTCCGGATACAGATCGCTCAGCACGACGGCGTCGACGCCCTCCGGCGGCGACGACCAGAAAACCGTGATCTGCGCGGCGAACTCCTGGATGACGCCCCACACCAGCGGGATGCCCAGCCGCTCGGCGGCGGCGGCGACCACCAGGCGCGTCTCGAACGTGTCGGTGCCGTCGATCACCAGGTCGGCTCCCGCCAGCAGGTCTGCCGCGTTGCCGGATGCCAGCCGCGCGCGCACCGGTCTGACGACGGTCTCGGGTGAGAGGTCGGCCGCGACGCGCACGGCACTGTCGACCTTCGGCCTGCCGACATCATCGAGCCGGTGCATCACCTGGCGCTGGAGGTTGGACAGCTCGACGTCGTCATCGTCGATGATCGTCAGGGTTCCGATCCCCGCTGCGGCGAGCGCGAGCACGACGGGCGCACCGAGTCCCCCAGCCCCGACGACCGCGACGTGGGCGGCGTGCAGGCGGCGCTGCCCGATCTCACCCAGCCCGGCGAGAACATGGTGGCGCGCGGTGCGCACGCGCTCGGCGTCGCTCAGGGCCTCGACGGGCTCGACGAGGGGCGGCAGGGGCATACTCCGAGCGTACGGTCCTCGTCGGCGGCGGGCCAGCACCGCTCGCCGGGGAAAGCCCGCACCCCGGGACCGAGGTTCCGCAGATGCGGCGTTTTTCTCCCCCAGCGCACCCAGATGCGGGAGCACCGCGGCTAGAGTCGGCTCATGACCTCATATCGCATCGCCGACGCGGCCCGTCTGCTCGGCGTGAGCGACGACACGGTGCGGCGCTGGATCGACCACGGGGCGCTGCCGGTGACCGGCGACTCCCCCGCCCGCATCCCCGGGGCCGCTCTCGCCGAGCACGCTCAGCGCCTGGCCGACGCGCCCGCAGACGACTCCGACCCGTTCTCCAGCGCGCGCAATCGCTTCACGGGGCTGGTCACCCGGGTGCAGATCGATGGCGTGATGGCCCAGGTCGACATCCAGGCCGGTCCGCATCGCGTGGTCTCGCTGCTGTCGGCCGAGGCCGCCCGGCAGCTCGATCTGCAGCCCGGTTCGCTCGCGTCCGCCGTGATCAAGGCGACGAATGTGGTCATCGAGACGCCGAAGGAGATGCGGCGGTGAGGTCGCGGGTGGTCGGGATCGCCGCGCTGCTCGGCGTGCTGCTGCTCACCGGATGCACGCCGGCGGCGCGCGGGGGTGACAGCCTCGATCCGAACGGCGAGGACTCCGGACCGGGTATCGAGCAGACCGGTGCGACCGGGGAGGTGACGGTGTTCGCCGCCGCGTCGCTGCGCACCGCGTTCGACGAGATCGCGGAGTCGTTCGAGCAGCAGCACCCCGCCGTCACCGTGAACCCGATCGTCTACGACGGCTCGAGCACCCTGGTGACGCAGCTGATCGAGGGCGCGCAGGCCGACGTGCTCGCCACGGCCGACGAGCGCAGCATGCAGTCGCTCGTCGACAGCGGGCTGGCGGCCGGCCCGCAGCCGTTCGCCACGAACACGCTGGTCGTGGCCGTGCCGGCCGGCAATCCCGGCGACGTCGAGACCCTCGCAGACCTCGCCGACGTCGTGACCGTGCTCTGCGCCCCTCAGGTGCCCTGCGGCGCGGCGACCGCCACGCTGCTCGAGACCGCGGACGTGCGGGTCTCCGCGGCGAGTCTCGAGCAGAACGTCACGGCGGTGCTGCGGAAGGTCGCCGCCGGAGAGGCGGATGCCGGAATCGTCTACGCCACCGATGCGGTGGGCGACGATGCGGTGCAGAGTTTCGCACCCGACGGCGCGGACCAGGTCGTCAACCGCTATCCGATCGTGACGCTGGAGGATACGGGCGAGGCGGCCGCCCTCTTCACCACCTTCGTGCGCGGACCCGAGGGGCAGCGGATCCTGCAGCGGCTCGGATTCGGGACACCGTGACGGCGCTCCCCACCCCCGATCGTCGCTCGACCACGCGTCGCGGCGGCATCCGCGACACCGGCACCGGCACGCCCTTCACGCTGATCGCCCCGGCGGTGCTGGGCGTTCTGCTGCTGATCCTGCCGCTGCTGGCGCTGGTCACCCGCGCGTCCTGGGCGACGCTGTGGCAGGACATCACCTCTCCGGTCGCCGTCGACGCGCTACGCCTGTCGCTCCTCAGCGGTCTGGCCGCCACGGCGCTCTGCCTGGTGCTCGGTCTTCCGCTGGCGCTGCTGATGGCGCGTTCGGGTCCTCGGGTGTCCGCCCTGCTGCGCGCGCTCGTCGCGGTGCCGCTCGTGCTGCCGCCGATGGTCGGCGGCGTTGCGCTGCTGTTCCTGTTCGGCAGGACCAGTCCGATCGGCCGGATGCTGTCTGATGCCTTCGACGTGACCCTGCCGTTCACCCCGACGGCGGTCGTGCTGGCGCAGGCGTTCGTCGCCCTGCCGTTCCTCGTGCTCGCGGTCGAGGGCACCATCCGCAGCGTCGGCGGCCGATACGAGCGCACCGCGGCGACGCTGGGCGCGAGGCCGTGGCGGGTGCTGTGGCGGGTGACGCTGCCGCTCGCGGCGCCCGGCATCGTCGTGGGCGTGATCCTGTGCTTCGCTCGGGCGATCGGCGAGTTCGGGGCCACGGCGCTGTTCGCCGGCAACGCCCCCGGGGTGACCCAGACGATGCCGCTGGCGATCTACACGGCGTTCAACGGGGCGGGCACCGGGCGCGAGACGGCGGTGGCGCTGTCGATCCTGCTGCTGGCGACCGCGGTCGTGGTGCTGCTGCTCGTGCGCGCGTGGCGACCGGGAGCGCTGAAGTGACGGGCGCTCTCGACGCGCACGTGATCGTCGAGCACGCCGAGCTCGACGTGCGCCTGTCGCTGAGTCCCGGCGACGTGCTCGCGGTGATGGGCCCCAGCGGTGCCGGCAAGACGACGCTGCTGGATGCCATCTCGGGTCTCACCCGTCTCGACGCCGGGCACGTCGACATCGACGGCGATCGGCTGGCGGATGCCACGCGACACATTCCCCCGTCGCGGCGCGCGATCGGCCTGCTCGGGCAGGACCCGCTACTGTTTCCGCACATGACCGCCATCGGCAACATCGCGTTCGCCGCGCGGTCGGCAGGTTCGTCGCGCGCCGAGGCGGTCGCGGTCGCCGCCGAGTGGATGCCGCACATCGGGCTGCCCGGACACGGTGATCGCCGCCCGGATCAGCTCTCCGGTGGTCAGCGTCAGCGCGTCGCCCTCGCCCGCGCCCTCGCGGCGCGCCCGCGGCTGCTGTTGCTGGATGAGCCGTTTAGCTCGCTCGACGTGCTCGCCGCCGCGCAGCTGCGCGAGGTCGTGCACGACCAGCTGCACGGCACCACGACGATCGTCGTCTCGCACACGGTCGCCGACGCTCACGCCCTGGCGGATCACCTGCTCATCCTCGAGCACGGCCGCATCACCCAAGAGGGCCCCCTCCACGAAGTGCTGGCCACCCCGGACACCCCCTTCACCCAGGCGGTAGCCGCCACCCGCTGACCCCTTCTCCCCCCTTTCCCCTTTCTTCACTCCCCACCGCCGCCCCGGCTGCACACCGAGTAGGGCGTAGGGACGTTCCCGGAGTGAGCATCGGGGAGGGACCCGCGAAGCGGGAGGGGCACCCGTTCTGCGAACGAAGGGAACGTCCCGGAGCCCGGCCCCGTTTCCAGAAACCTCCAGAACGTCCCGACCAGGGACGTCAGGGACGCCGCAGCCGCGCCGGGTCCGGCGTCGACACCGGATCCCAACCCCGCTTCGGCGACTGCGACCCGCGGTGGTCGTCACGCGAGCGGTACACGATGTACGGCCGGAACAGGTAGCCGACCGGCGCCGAGAACACGTGCACGAGCCGGGTGAACGGCCACAGGGCGAACAGCAGGCAGGCCGTGATGACGTGCAGCTGGAACAGCAGCGGCACCTCGAGCATGAGCTCGGGCCGAGGGCGGAAGATCATCAGCTCGCGCATCCACGGCGAGATCGTCTCGCGGTAGTAGAACCCCGATCCGAACACCTGGTACACGAAGGTGGCGAGGGTGCCGAACGCCAGCGTGGCACCGAGGAAGACGAACATCACCTTGTCCATCACAGTCGTCGCGAGGAACACGGCGGGCACGGTGCGGCGGCGGAAGACGAGGATGGCGAGACCGGCGAGGGTGAGCACGGCGGCGAACGAGCCGAGCACGGTCGCGCCGATGTGGTAGATCTCCTCGCTGATCCCGATGGCGTACAGCCATTCGCGTGGGATGAGCAGGCCGACGACGTGGCCGGCAATGACCATGAGGATGCCGAGGTGGAACATCGGCGATCCCCAGCGCAGCATCCGGTTCTCGTAGCTCTGCGACGAGCGCGTCGTCCAGCCGAACTTGTCGTACCGGTAGCGCCAGATGTGTCCGAGGATGAACACGGCCGCGCACACGTACGGCAGCGCCACCCAGAGCAGGAACGGCATGGTGTTCATGATCACTCCCCGGTTCGGCGGAAGGCGGGCATCGGCAGGCTCATCCCGACCGTCTCGGTCGGCGGGCCCTCGTTGACGAGTGCGAGCACGCGCTCGCGGGTGCGCTGGTCGACCTTCGGCAGCGACAGCGTGACCGCGCGCACGACCTCGGCCCACGGGCTGTCCATCCCCTCGAGCGCGGCACGCAGCACCTCGATGCCCTCGCGGTGCGCGGCGAGCACGGCGTCGGCGACCTCCGACTGCGACCGCGCCGAGAACTCCAGCACCGCGGGCAGGTAGTCGGGCAGCTCGGCCGCGTCGAACTCCCACCCCGCGGCGCGGTACGCGTCGAGGAACGTGACGAGCGCCGTGCCGCGGCGGCGGGTGTCGCCGGTCGCGTAGTAGCTGAGGTACAGCGAGCACTTGCGCTTGAGGTCGAAGGTGTTCACGTAGCGCTGCTGCCACTCGGACGCGCCGGCGTCCCGCGCCTGCTGCAGGAACTGCTGCAGCGGCTCGGCGATGACCGTCGGCAGTGCGGCGGTGTGCGCCTCGAAGACGTCGAGCCGCGCGAACCACTGCGCGTCGGGGTAGTCCAGCAGCAGAGACGCGAGCATGTGCACGGTCTGCCGCTGCGGGCCGGTGAGGGATGCCGGCGCCAGGGCATCCGGCAGCCGTCGGCGCGGGGTGACGCGAGGGGGAAGGACGGTGCTCACGGTGCTTCCTCGTCGTCGTAATGGCGCGGCTCGGCGCGCTCGGAGGGCGGGAACAGCCCGTTCGGACGACCGTTTCCGTCCCAGTTGAGCAGGTTGACCCGTCCCGGCGACGAGGGCCGATCGGCGGTCTGCCGGTCGGCCAGCGCGTGGAAGTTCTCCACCGCGACCGGCACCGACGTGCCGCTGGCCGCGCCGAACGGCCCGCCGGCGCCGCCCATGCCGGGCCCGCCGTCGTAGTCGAGCGAGCAGGCCATCTCCTCGAGCTCGTGTGCGCGCTCGGAGTGCGCGGTGGGGATGACGTAGCGCTCCTCATACTTCGCGATCGCGAGCAGCCGGTACATCTCCTCGATCTCCGCGCCGGTCATGCCGACCGCGTTCGCGATCCGCTCGTCCCGCTCGTCGTCGATGCTCACACCGCGCATGTACGAGCGCATGGCGGCGAGCTTGCGCAGCGACGCGTCGACCGGCCCGATGTCGCCGGCGGTGAACAGCTCGGCGAGGTAGCCGATCGGGATGCGCAGCTTGTCGATCGCCGCGAACAGCGTTCGGGCATCCTCCCCGTCGTTGCCCGAGCCGGTGACCACGTCGACCACCGGCGAGAGCGGCGGGATGTACCAGACCATCGGCATGGTGCGGTACTCCGGATGCAGCGGCAGCGCCACCTCGTAGTCGTGGATGAGGCGCCAGACGGGGCTGCGCTGGGCCGCCTCGATCCAGTCCTCGGGGATGCCGTCGCGACGCGCCGCCTCGATCACCGCGGGGTCGTGCGGGTCGAGCAGCACCGAGCGCTGCGCGTCGAGCAGCTCGTGCTCATCTTCCACCGACGCCGCCTCGGCGACCCGGTCGGCGTCGTACAGCACGAGTCCCAGGTAGCGCAGCCGGCCCACGCAGGTCTCCGAGCACACGGTCGGCAGGCCGACCTCGATGCGCGGATAGCACATGGTGCACTTCTCGGCCTTGCCGGTCTTGTGGTTGAAGTAGACCTTCTTGTACGGGCATCCCGAGACGCACATCCGCCAGCCGCGGCAGGCGTCCTGGTCGACGAGCACGATGCCGTCCTCGGCGCGCTTGTACATCGCGCCGGATGGGCACGATGCCACGCACGACGGGTTGAGGCAGTGCTCGCAGATGCGCGGCAGGTAGAACATGAAGGCCTTCTCGAACTCGGCCTTCACCTCCTCGCTCATCTTCTGCAGGATCGGGTCGTCCTGCATGGTCTCGATCGAGCCGCCCAGATCGTCGTCCCAGTTCGCCGACCACTCGACCTTCATGTCCTTGCCGGTGATCAGGCTCTTCGGGCGTGCGACAGGGGTGTGCGCACCGCTGGGCGCGTTCACGAGCATGTCGTAGTCGTAGGTCCACGGTTCGTAGTAGTCGTCGATCTCGGGCAGCTTCGGGTTCGAGAAGATGCGCGCCAGCTTCGCCAGGCGTCCCCCCGAGCGCAGCCGCAGCCGACCGCGCTTGTCGCGCACCCAGCCGCCGCCCCACTTCTCCTGATCCTCGTAGCCGCGCGGGTAGCCGACGCCCGGTCGCGTCTCGACGTTGTTGAACCAGACGTACTCCACGCCGGTCCGGTTGGTCCACGCCTGCTTGCACGTCACCGAGCACGTGTGACACCCGATGCACTTGTCGAGGTTCATCACCATCGACATCTGCGCCATCACCTTCATCGGTACTGCACCTCCTGGTTGCGGCGGCGGATCGTGGTGACCTCGTCGCGCTGGTTGCCGGTGGGTCCGAGGTAGTTGAACGCCCACGCCAGCTGCGCGTAGCCGCCGATCAGGTGGCTGGGCTTGAGCAGGATGCGGGTGAGGGAGTTGTGGATGCCGCCGCGCTGACCGCTCATCTCGCTCAGCGGCACATCGACCGTGCGGTCCTTCGCGTGATACATGTACACCGTGCCCTCGGGCATCCGGTGCGAGACGTTCGCCCGGGCGACGACGACGCCGTTGCGGTTGTACGACTCGATCCAGTCGTTGTCGCGCACTCCGATCTTCGCCGCGTCCTGCGGGCTCATCCAGATCGTGGGGCCGCCGCGCGAGAGCGAGAGCATGAACAGGTTGTCCTGGTACTCGGAGTGGATCGACCACTTCGAGTGCGGGGTCAGGTAGCGCACGTGCACCTCGGTGTGGGTGCTCTTGCCTGGCACGACATCGCCGAACAGCCGGTGCATGTCGAGCGGCGGCCGGTAGATCGGCAGCGCCTCGCCGAGCTCGTCCATCCAGTCGTGGTCGAGGTAGAAGTGCTGACGCCCGGTGAGGGTGTGCCACGGCTTGAGGTGCTCGACGTTGATCGCGAAGGCCGTGTACCGGCGGCCGCCGTGCTCCGATCCCGACCACTCCGGCGAGGTGATGACGCTGCGCGGCTGCACCGAGACGTCCTGGAAGCTGAGGTGCGTGCCCTCGTGCTCGTCGGCGAGGAACGTCATCTTCTGGCCGGTGTGCTTCTCGAGCTTCTCGAATCCCTGCACCGCGAGGCGTCCGTTGCTCGTTCCCGACATCGCCAGGATCATCTCGCAGGCCCGCTTGTCGCTGTCCAGGCGCACGCTGCCCGCGTACGGGCCGGTGGTGACGGTGCCGTTGAGGCGCTTGAGGCGCTCGATCTCGGGCTCGGCCCGGTAGGTGATGCCCTTGGTCGTGAGTCCGAGCTTCGCGGTCAGCGGGCCGAGCGACTTCCAGCGCTCGGCGAGGTTCGGATAGTCGCGCTCGACGACGGTGAGCTTCGGCATGGTGACCCCGGGAACGCGGGGCAGATCCTGCACGCGTCCGTGCGGAGTCGCCATGACGTCGGGGGTGTCGTGCTGCAGCGGCGTCGCGACGACGTCGCGGCGCACGCCGAGGTGCGTGCGCGCCATGTCGCTGAACTTCTCGGCCAGGATGCGGAACGTGTCGAAGTCGGTCTTCGTCTGCCACGGCGGCGCGATGGCCGGGTTGAAGGCGTGGATGAAGGGGTGCATGTCGGTCGACGACAGATCGTGCTTCTCGTACCAGGTCGCCGCGGGCAGCACGATGTCGCTGAACAGCGTGGTGCTCGTCATTCGGAAGTCGGCCGTCATGAGCAGGTCGAGCTTGCCCTCGGGCGCCGTGTCGCGCCAGGTCATCGACACGGGACGCGAGTCCTCCGGCGCCTCGTGCGCGCGCACCGACGCGTCGGTGCCCAGCAGGTGCTTCAGGAAGTACTCGTTGCCCTTGCCCGACGAGCCGAGCACGTTCGCTCGCCAGATGTTCATCACGCGCGGGAAGTTCTCGGGGGCGTCCGGGTCCTCCACCGCGAAGCGCAGCGAGCCCTCGTCCAGGCTGTCGACGATGTGCTGCGCCGCATCCTTGCCCGCAGCTTCGGCCTCGTCGGCGAGATCGAGCGGGTTGCGGTCGAAGGTCGGGTAGCTCGGCATCCATCCGCGCTGCACGGACTCGACCAGGCAGTCGGCGGTGGTGCGGCCCTCGAACCTGCCCAGACCCAGCGGGGAGGCCAGCTGGTCGGCCGGCAGCCCGTCGTAGCGCCACTGGTCGGTGGCGAGGTAGAAGAACGCCGTGCCGATCGTGTGCCGCGGCGGACGCCCCCAGTCGGCGGCGGCCGCGTACTGCTGGTAGCCGGTGATCGGGCGCACCTTCTCCTGCCCGACGTAGTGCGCCCATCCGCCGCCGTTCACGCCCTGGCATCCGGTCATCGTCGTCAGGGCGAGGAAGGTGCGGTAGATCGTGTCGGAGTGGAACCAGTGGTTGGTGCCCGCCCCCATCAGGATCATCGAGCGTCCGCCCGAGCGGTCGGCGTTGTCGGCGAACTCGCGCGCGATGCGGATCGCCTGCGGCGCGGGCACCGAGGTGTGCTCCTCCTGCCAGGCTGGGGTCCCGGGGCTCGACGCGTCGTCGTACCCGCTGGCCCACTGCCCGGGCAGGCCGTCGCGGCCGACGCCGTACTGCGCGAGCATCAGGTCGAACACGGTGGTGACGGTCTTGCCTGCGATCGTGCGCACCGGCACGCCGCGGGTGACCGCACCCGAGCCGCCGGCGTGCTCCTGCCCGGGCTCGGGATCGAGGTCGAAGCGCGGCAGGCGCACCTCGGCCGCCTCGCCCGCCCAGTCGGCCAGATCGGCGACCGACAGCGGCGGCACGACGTCGCCGAGGTCGAGGTTCCAGCGGCCCTCGTCCTCGGGGGTGAAGCGATGCCCGAGCGAGCCGTTCGGCACGACGGCGCTGCCGTCGGCATCCATCAGCACCGGCTTGAAGTCCGCGCGCGGCTGTGCGGCGGCGGCGCCGTCGAGGTCGGACGCGGTGACGAACTTGCCGGGTACGAGACCGCCGTCGCGCTGTTCGAGCTCGACGAGGAACGGCGCGTCGGTGAAGCGGCGCATGTAGTCCTCGAAGCGCGCGGTGCGCTTCTCGACGAAGTGCTCGCGCAGGATCACGTGCCCCATCGACAGCGCAAGCGCGGCATCCGTCCCGGGGTGCGGGGCGACCCACTCGTCGGCGAACTTCGTGTTGTCGGTGTAGTCGGGCGAGACGGTGATGACCTTCTGACCGCGATAGCGCGCCTCGGCCATGAAGTGCGCGTCGGGAGTGCGGGTGACCGGCACGTTCGAGCCCCACATGATCAGGTAGCCGGCGTTGAACCAGTCCGCCGACTCGGGCACGTCGGTCTGGTCGCCGAACACCTGCGGGCTCGCGACGGGGAGGTCGGCGTACCAGTCGTAGAACGACAGCATCGTGCCGCCGATGAGGTTCATGAACCGGGAGCCGGCGCCGTGCGACACCATCGACATCGCCGGGATGGGCGAGAAGCCGGCCACGCGGTCGGGGCCGTACACCTTCACCGTGTGCACGTGCGCCGCCGCGGCGATCTCCATCACCTCGTCCCACGTCGTGCGCACCAGGCCGCCCTTGCCGCGGACGCGCTTGTACGACCGGGCCTTCTCGGGGTCTTCGACGATCGACGCCCACGCGTCGACGGGATCGGGATGCTGCGCCTTCGCCTCACGGTAGAGGCGGGCGAGCGTGTCGCGGATGTACGGGTACCGCACCCGGGTCGGCGAGTACGTGTACCAGCTGAACGCGGCACCACGCGGGCAGCCGCGGGGCTCGTACTCCGGCGAGTCCGGACCGACGCTCGGGTAGTCGGTCTGCTGCGCCTCCCAGGTGATGATGCCGTCCTTGACGTACACCTTCCACGAGCACGATCCGGTGCAGTTCACCCCGTGCGTGGAGCGCACCACCTTGTCGTGCGACCAGCGGTCCCGGTAGAACGAATCGCCCGATCTGCCGCCCTGCAGGAACACCGCGCGCAGGTCGTCGGAGGTCTCGCCCGGCCGCACGAAGCGGCCCATGTTGAGAAGCGCGTCGGCGAGCGGACCATCGGTCGCGGCGTCGCGGTGAGTACGGGTTCCGGGGGTCATCTCTGTTCCTTCCGGAGGACGGCTGGTACTCCAGCATCCTGTCCGGATGCCCGGCCCGTTACAAGGGTTCACCGTTTTTATTCATTTCCGACCGGCAACTTCCGCACCGCTTTTCTCCGGCCCGCAACGTAGCCAAGTCGCCCGAAGCGCGCTACCGTCGCCGGTATCGAAGGGATGCACGATGACTGCCGCCACCACTTCCCCCGCAGGCACCTCGACCGAGCTCCGGGGCGGCCTCGGCCAGGTGCTGCTCGCCACCCTCGCCTCGACCATCGCGTTCTGGGCATGGATGTCGATCTCGCCGCTGCAGAAGACCTACGCCACCGAGATGGGACTGGATGAGGGGCAGATCTCCCTCATGCTGGCGACGCCCGTGCTCGTCGGCGCGCTGGGCCGCATCGTCGTCGGTGCGATGACCGACCGCTTCGGTGGGCGCAAGATGTTCACGGTCGTGCTGCTGCTCTCGGCACCGGCCGTGCTGCTGGTCGCCCTGGCCGGCAGCATCCGCAGCTTCCCGCTGCTGATGCTCGCCGGTTTCTACCTCGGCGTGGCCGGCACGATCTTCGCCGCCGGGGTTCCGTTCTCGGGCGCCTGGTTCCCGCCCGAGAGGCGCGGCTTCGCCACCGGCGTGTTCGGCATGGGCATGATCGGCACCGCCGTGTCGGCGATGTTCACCCCGCGGCTCGCGCAGGACATCGGCTACCTGCCCACCCACCTGCTGATCGCGGGGGCGCTGGTGGTGATGGCGGTGCTGGTGTGGTTCTTCATGCGCGAATCCCCCCAGTGGCAGCCCAACCACGAGAAGCTCGTGCCGAAGGTGATCGGCGCGCTCAAGCTGGCGGTGACCTGGGAGATGGCGTTCCTGTACGGCATCGTGTTCGGCGGGTTCGTGGCGTTCTCGACGTTCCTGCCCAAGTACCTCACGACGATCTACCCCGACGACGTCGACGCGCTCGGCGCGGGCATGCGCACCGCGCTCTTCGCCGCGGCGGCGGTGGTGGCGCGCCCGATCGGAGGTGTGCTCGCCGACCGGTTCGGACCGAAGGTGATCTCGCTCGTGTCTCTGGGCGGGATCGTGAGCCTCGCGTACATCGTCGGCCAGCAGCCGGCCGAGGGCATCGTCACGGGCGTCACGTTCATCCTGATGGCGGCGGCGATGGGCCTCGGCATGGGTGCCGTGTTCGCCTGGATCGGGCCCTCGACGCCGAAGGAGAAGGTGGGAGCGGTGAGCGGTGTGGTCGCGGCCGCCGGAGGCCTCGGCGGATACTTCCCGCCGCTCGTGATGGGCGCGACCTACGACGCGTCGACCAACTCGTACCACCTGGGCCTGTGGCTGCTGGTGCTGGTCGGAGCGTTCGCGCTGGTCGTCGCCGGCATGCTGCGGGATGTGGGTCGCAAGGGCGCCTGAGCGCGGGTGACCGGCTCAGCGCAGGATGACGGGAAGCGTCGCCCACCCCGCCAGCGGCGGCAGATGCCGGGTGGGCGTCCGGTCATGCGCGAAGTCGACGCCGTCGGTGCCCGCCAGCAGGGCGACGGTGATCGCGCGCAGCTCGGCGTACGAGAGGTCGCGACCGGGGCAGACGTGCGGACCGGCGCCGAAGACGAGGTTGTGCTCGGCGTGCGCCTCGGGGTCGAAGCCGGGCGAGAACACGTCAGCGTCGCGGTTCGCCGCCGTCCAATCCAGCAGCACGGGCGAGTCGGCGTCGAGCGTCACGCCCGACGGCGTCGTCACCGGGCAGGTGGTGACCCGCTTGTTCGCCACGAACGGGTCGTCGAGGCGCAGGCACTCGCCGAGGATCGCGTCGAGCTCGGCGGTGGCGTGCGGTGCCTGCTGAGCCAGGGTCCGCACGCGCTGCTGCCAGCGCGGACGCTCGGCCAGCCGGTGCACCACCACCCCCACGCAGCGAGCCAGGGAGCCGAGGTCGCCCGCCGTCCAGTTGCGCAGGATCGAGACGATCTCGTCGTCGGAGAGCGGCCGCCCGTGCACGCGCTCGGCGAGCAGTCGATGGGTGGCGTCGTCGGCGGCGCCGCCGGGCGTCGTCGCCTCGCGATGCGCGGTGACCTGTCGGGTCACGATCTCGTCGAACCACGCGGCCACGGCGGCGTTGCGTGAGCTGTCGCCCGCGCGCGCAGCGGCGTAGTTCTCGGCCATCCACTCGCGCAGCTCGCTCTCGAGGGAGTCGGGCCAGCCCAGCCAGCGGCACTGCGCGCGCACCGCGAACACCTCGCCGAGGTCTGCGACCGCGTCGATCGGCTCGTTCCTCGGCAGCGCGGCGACGACCTCTCGGGCCGTCGTCTGCAGCATCTGCTCGAGGGAGGCGACGAGCTCGGGAGTCATCTGCCGCTCCACGACGTCGCGGAACGCGCGATGCTCGGCGCCGTCCATGCCGTTCGGCACGTGCAGGTGGTGGGAGGTGCGGCTCGAGAATCGCTCGGGATCCCGCGCAGCCGCGATCACATCGGCGTGCCTTGTCAGTCGGACGGGTTCGGTCATCGTGTCTCCTTCGGCCGCCTTCAGGCTAACGGCGGGGGCGGAGAGCACGACCGTGAGAAACCGGGTTCGCGGTCTCGGATGCCATCGTGTCGGATGCCGGGGATAGCCTTGCTGCATGGCCACCCGCAGACCCGCCCCTCCCGCTTTCGTGTGCTCGGAATGCGGCTGGACGACGGCGAAGTGGGTCGGCCGGTGCGGCGAGTGCCAGCAGTGGGGCACGGTGCAGGAGCAGGGCGCGAAGACGGGGCTGGCACGGCAGACCGAGGCCGTCGCGCCGTCCGCGAGCCGCGCCGCTCGGCCGATCACGCAGATCACGACCGCCGACGCGCCACGGCGCAGCAGCGGGGTCGGCGAGTTCGACCGCGTGCTGGGCGGCGGCATCGTGCCCGGCGCGGCGATCCTTCTGAGCGGCGAGCCGGGTGTCGGCAAGTCCACGCTGCTGCTCGAGGTCGCGGCATCCACCGCCCGCACCGGCCGCCGCGTGCTCTACGCCAGCGCCGAGGAGTCACCGGCCCAGGTGCGGCTGCGCGCCGAGCGCACGAACGCGCTGCACGACGAGCTCTATCTCGCCAGCGAGACCGATCTGGCCACCATCCTCGGTCACATCGACGACGTGAAGCCGGATCTGGTGATCGTCGACTCGGTGCAGACCGTGGCATCCGGTCTCATCGACGGAGCCGCCGGTCAGCCGAGCCAGGTGCGCGAGGTCGCCGCGACGCTGATCAGGGTCGCGAAAGACCGCGGCCTGCCGGTGATCATCGTCGGGCACGTGACCAAAGACGGGCAGGTCGCCGGCCCTCGGGTGCTCGAGCACCTGGTCGACGTGGTGTGCCACTTCGAGGGCGACCGGCAGACGGCGCTGCGCTTCATCCGCGCGCTGAAGAACCGCTTCGGGCCGACCGACGAGGTCGGATGCTTCGAGATGACCGGTGCGGGCATCTCCGAGGTGCCGGATCCGAGCGGGCTGTTCCTCTCGCAGGGTGCGGCAGAGCCCGGCACGTGCGTGGCGATCGCGCTGGAGGGGCGACGCGCTCTGCCGGTCGAGGTGCAGGCGCTGACCATCGAGTCGAACGCCCCGAACCCGCGCCGCGTGGTGCACGGTCTCGACGCGTCGCGGGTGGCGATGGTGCTGGCGATCCTCGAGCGGCGTGCCGGCATCCCGACCTCGAAGCTCGACGTGTACGTGTCGACCGTGGGCGGGGTGCGCTTCACCGAGCCGGCAGCCGACCTGGCCATCGCCGTCGCCGTGGCGGGGTCGATCCGGCAGTGGTCGGTGCCGCGCACCGTCGCGGCGGTGGGCGAGCTGTCGCTGGCCGGCGAGATCCGCCCCGTGACGCAGGCACCCCAGCGGCGTGGGGAGGCCGCGCGACTCGGCTACCAGCAGGTCGTCGATGACCGATCGAAGACGCTGCGCTCCGCGCTGACCGACATCCGCGCCCGCGCCACCGATCGACGGCCGGAGGCGTCGATCCCGCCGTTCTGACGGGGGTCAGGCGTCGAGCGCCTTGAGCAGCTCCGCGGGCGGCGCCTGCATCGGGTGCGGGCCGGCGATGTCGAGGAACACCGTGGTGATGGTGTCGCGGTGCGTGTTCAGGAACGACCTCAGCCACGTCGGCGAGTAGATGCCGACCCCGGGTGGCAGGTTGGCGGGCTTGTGCTTGGCATCGCTGAACAGCAGCAGCGCGACGTCGCCGGTGTTCGCGTCGCGGTACGTCCACACCTCGCCGCTGTCGAGCGGATTGTCACGGGCCCCGGGCTTGATCAGCGGGACGACCGTGTTGCCGTTGCGGAGCGCGAGGGCGACAGCCGCCATGTCCTGCTTCTCGAGGGCCTGGGCCAGAGCCTCAGAGCGGAAGTCCTCGGGTGCGGGGCGCTTGCTGCCTGACTTCTTCTTCGCCATGACACCAGCCTAAGAGTGGGGCCCTCTCGAGTCCTCCATTGGGGACTGGGGAACTCGAGAGGGCCCTCCGGTTCTCGGTCGCGGCGATTGTCGAAGCGCTGGGGACGCTGGTCTCGACACCACTGGGGATGGCTTGCTGCGACAGAACTGAGAACCTGACCTCCATGGTATCCCAAAATATCGTTCGTGTCAGCCACAGATCGAGAAAGAGTTCGAGTCCGCAGTGGCGTTTCGCTCAGCGCAGCATGATCTGCTTGGGCGTCTCGCTGCTGAAACCGCCGATCGACACGGCGACATGATACGAGGCTCCGCCTCCCGGTGCGCGAGGACGATTCTGCTCTGCACAGGTCTCGGTCGATGAGCGCGTGCGATCCCAGACGACCGGCGTCGCGCTGGTGACCGATGAGCCGGCTTCGAGGGTCACGATCATGTCGCTCGATTCCGACTGGCAGTCGGTCGAGCGCCACCACACATCGTCTCCGCTGCTGACCGTGAACGTCTGCGTGCTCGAGCCCACGTTCAGCGTGCAGTCGGCTGCGCCGCGGTTCGTCAGCGAGATCGACAGCTGCGGCAGCGCCTCGGCCGGATAGGTGTCGGCATCGGTGACGGCGGTCACGACCACGTCTTCCGCGGTGCACGCCGCGATGCCCGGGGTCTCGGTGGGCTCCGGCGACGGCGTCGCGCTGGAGCTCTCGGGGGTCGGGGTGGTCGTGGCCTCAGGGTCGAGCGTCGGGTCGGCGGGCGCGGCGGCCGACCACGGCTGTGCGATCGCCAGCCACACCCCACCGCCGACGGTGGCGAGCACGAGAACGAGAAGCACCAGCACCGCGAGTCGGCGGCGACGGTAGACGGCGACGGACTGGCGGGGCATGACTCCAGGCTAATTCAGGTGCTTGATCATCCTCGTGTTGCCGAGCGTGTTCGGCTTGACGTGAGCGAGATCCAGGAACTCCTCCACGCCCGCATCCCCGCTGCGCAGCAGCTGCGAGTACACGTCGGCGCCGACCACCTGCTCGCCGATCGGCTCGAAGCCGCGGCGCGAGAAGAACTCGGTCTCGAAGGTGAGACAGAACAGCCGGGTCAGCCCGAGCTGTCGCGCGCGATGCTCGAGGTCGGTGACGATCGCGCGGCCGACGCCGTGGCGCAGGTAGTCGTCGCGCACGAGCAGGGTGCGCACCTCGCCGAGGTCCTCCCACATCACGTGCAGGGCGCCGCAGCCGATCAGCTGGCCGTCGGCCTCGGCGATGACGAACTCCTGAACGGCGCCGTAGAGCACGGCGAGATCCTTGCCGAGCAGGATGCGCTGGTCGACGAGCGGCTCCAGCAGCGCGTGGATGCCGATGACGTCTGTGCTGCGGGCGGGGCGGACGAGGAAGTCTGTCACGGCTCCACCCTAGATCGACCGACCCGCAGCGAATCCGCATGACCGCTGGGAGTCGGCATCCTCATCTGATTGCCTGAGGCAACTACATGTAGAGTGAGAGCATGCCCGCCGACGCCCCAGCCCCCGAGAACGTGCTGCTGCAGGCGCTCACTCTTCTCGTCGCACGATGGTCGTCGCCGAACGTGCAGCGCGCCGTCGCGCAGAGCGCCGGTGTCACCGTCGACGCCGCGGACGTGTCGGCGCTGTACGTGCTGGGGCTGCACGGGCCGCTGCGCGCCGGCGATCTCGCGGAGGCGATGCACATCAGCCGGCCCACCGTCAGCAAGCAGCTGTCGCGGCTCGAGCGGGCGGGGATGATCCGTCGCGAATCCGATCCCGTCGACGGTCGGGCGACCATCGTCGGCCTCTCCGCCGAAGGCGCCGCCGCCCACCGGCGGCTGCTCGCGCAGGGCATCCGGATGATGCGTCACGCACTGCGCGACACGTCACGCGACGACGCCGCCGCCTTGGCCGCCCAGGTCGCCGAACTCGTCGCCCGGCTGGGCGTCACCGACTTCCCCGGCGACTCCGCCGGGGACACGCCGCGCCCCCACCCGGAGCGCAGATCTGAGGAGGATCAGTCATGAACCGCACCTATGTCGTCACCGGATCGGCATCCGGCATCGGCGAGACCACCGCGCGGCTGCTGCGCGAGCGCGGCGCCCGGGTGATCGGCATCGATCTGCGCGACGCCGACGTCGAGGCCGACCTCAGCACGGCGGAGGGTCGTCAGTCGGCGGCCGCCGCCGCGATCGAGCTCGCCGGCGGCACGGTGGATGCCGTGATCGCCTGCGCCGGCATCTCGGCCCCCATCGCGAAGACGCTCTCGGTGAACTACTTCGGCGTCGTCGAGCTGCTCGAAGCCCTGCGTCCCGCGCTGGTGCGCTCGTCGGCTCCGCGCGCGGCCGTGGTCTCGTCGATGGCCTCGCTGCAGCAGAGCCCGCCCGAGCTGGTCGAGGCGGCGCTGTCGGGCGACGAGGCGGCGACGCTCACGATCGCCGAGCAGCTGAGCGCGCAGGGTCCGCGCGAGGCGTACCAGGTGTACCCGGCGTCGAAGCGCGCGCTCTCGCGCTGGGTGCGTCGCCGCTCCATCTCGCCGGAGTGGGCGGGCGCCGGCATCCCGCTCAACGCGGTCGCCCCCGGCACCGTGCTCACCCCGATGACCGAGCAGCTGCTCGCCACCGAGGAGGGGCGCGCGATGGTCGACGCGGCGGTGCCGATGCCGCTGAACAGCCACCAGCCGCCCGAGTCGATCGCGAACCTGCTGATCTGGCTGACCGGGGTCGAGAACACGCACCTGGCCGGTCAGGTGATCTACGACGACGGCGGGGCGGATGCCACGCTGCGCGGCGACGACATCTGGTCGTGGAACGACCCGCGCTGATCCACTGAAGACGCCGAAGAGGCCGAATGCCATGGCATCCGGCCTCTTCTTCGCTGTCTGACCGGTCGGGTCAGCCGGCCGCGATCTCGGGGGTGGTCGAGATGCCGCCCCCGGTGTTGATGCCGACCGACACCTTCTCGCCGCGCGGCGCGTGCTCGAAGGCGAACTTGCCGTCGACGACGTCGACCTTCACGTGGTCGCCGGTGTTCAGCTGACCGTGCAGGATGCGCTCGGAGAGCTGGTCCTCGATCTCGCGCTGCATGGCACGACGCAGCGGACGCGCACCCAGGGCGGGGTCGAACCCGATGTCGATGAGCTTGTCCTTCGCGGCATCCGACAGCTCGACGGTCATGTCGCGGTCGAGCAGGCGGTCGCCGAGCTGCTTGGTGAACAGACCCACGATCTGGCGCAGTTCGTCCTTGTTCAGCTGCGGGAAGACGATGATGTCGTCGAGACGGTTGAGGAACTCGGGCTTGAAGTGGCGCTTGAGCTCTTCGTCGACCTTGCCCTTCATCCGCTCGTACGTCGTCTGCGAGTTGCCCTCGATCTGGAAGCCGACCGGGCCACCGGCGATCGCCGACGAGCCGAGGTTCGTCGTCATGATGATCACGGTGTTCTTGAAGTCGACGATGCGTCCCTGACCGTCGGTCAGACGACCCTCTTCGAGGATCTGCAGCAGCGAGTTGAAGATGTCGGGGTGCGCCTTCTCGATCTCGTCGAACAGCACGACCGAGAACGGCTTGCGGCGCACCTTCTCGGTGAGCTGGCCGCCCTCTTCGAATCCGACGAATCCGGGAGGGGCTCCGAACAGACGCGACACGGTGTGCTTCTCACCGAACTCGCTCATGTCGAGGGAGATCAGCGCGGCCTCGTCGTCGAACAGGAACTCGGCGAGGGCCTTGGCGAGCTCGGTCTTTCCCACACCGGTCGGGCCGGCGAAGATGAACGAGCCGCTGGGGCGCTTCGGGTCCTTGAGGCCGGCGCGCTGGCGGCGGATCGTGCGGCTGAGCGCGGCGATCGCCTCTTCCTGGCCGATGACGCGCTGGTGCAGCGCCTTCTCCATGAAGACGAGTCGGCTCGACTCCTCTTCGGTGAGCTTGAACACCGGGATGCCGGTGGCCTGGGCGAGCACCTCGGCGATCAGGCCCTCGTCGACGACCGCCTGGGTCGCGACGTCACCGGAGCGCCACTGCTTCTCGAGACGCAGCCGCTCGCCGAGCAGCTCCTTCTCCTGGTCGCGCAGCGATGCGGCCTTCTCGAAGTCCTGCTCCTCGGATGCCGCCTCCTTGTCCTGGCGGACCTTGGCGATCTTCTCGTCGAACTCGCGGAGCTCGGGCGGCGAGGAGAGGATGCTGAGGCGCAGGCGCGCGCCCGCCTCATCGATCAGATCGATCGCCTTGTCGGGCAGGAAGCGGTCGGACACGTAGCGGTCGGCGAGGTTCGCCGCGGCGACGATGGCGCCGTCGGTGATCTGCACCTTGTGGTGCGCCTCGTAGCGGTCGCGCAGCCCCTTGAGGATGTTGATCGCGTGCGGCAGCGTCGGCTCGTTCACCTGGACGGGCTGGAAACGACGCTCGAGCGCGGCATCCTTCTCGAAGTACTTGCGGTACTCGTCGAGGGTGGTGGCGCCGATGGTCTGCAGCTCGCCGCGGGCGAGCAGCGGCTTGAGGATGGATGCGGCGTCGATCGCGCCCTCGGCAGCGCCCGCGCCGACGAGAGTGTGGATCTCGTCGATGAAGACGATGATGTCACCGCGGGTGCGGATCTCCTTCGTGACCTTCTTCAGGCGCTCTTCGAAGTCTCCGCGGTAGCGGGAGCCGGCGATGAGCGAGCCGAGGTCGAGCGAGTAGAGCTGCTTGTCCTTGAGCGTCTCGGGAACGTTGCCCTTGACGATCGCCTGGGCGAGGCCCTCGACGACGGCGGTCTTGCCGACGCCGGGCTCGCCGATGAGGACGGGGTTGTTCTTCGAGCGGCGCGAGAGGATCTGCATGACCCGCTCGGCCTCCTTCTCGCGGCCGATCACCGGGTCGAGCTTGCCGTCGCGCGCAGCCTGGGTGAGGTTGCGGCCGAACTGGTCGAGCACTTGCGAGCCGCCCTGGGCCGCCTGCTGGCTCTCGTTGGTGGTGGCTCCGACCGACGCGGTCTCGCGACCGGGGGCACCGGAGAGCAGCTGGATGACCTGCTGGCGCACCTTGTTGAGGTCGGCGCCGAGCTTGACGAGCACCTGAGCGGCGACGCCCTCGCCCTCGCGGATGAGGCCGAGCAGGATGTGCTCGGTGCCGATGTAGTTGTGGCCGAGCTGCAGCGCTTCGCGCAGGCTCAGCTCGAGCACCTTCTTCGCGCGCGGCGTGAAGGGGATGTGGCCGGTCGGCTGCTGCTGACCCTGGCCGATGATGTCCTGCACCTGCTCGCGCACGGCGTCGAGAGAGATGCCGAGGCTCTCGAGCGCTTTGGCGGCGACGCCCTCACCCTCGTGGATGAGGCCGAGGAGGATGTGCTCGGTGCCGATGTAGTTGTGGTTGAGCATCTTCGCCTCTTCTTGGGCGAGGACGACGACCCGGCGGGCTCGGTCGGTGAATCTCTCGAACATGCTGTGACTCCTTTTCGCGCGGGGCGAAGCGGCGGTGGCGCCGTGTACATCGAGAGTAACGACCGTGGCGGCGAGGAGTGCCCGTGTTCGCCGTCGGCATACGCTCCCCTGCCGCCCGGAAGGGATCGGGATGCCTCTCGCCTGTTGACACGCTTATCGACTGTCATTAAGTTAACGAAAGACGATAACAACGAATATCGATATGCGGAGGCAGATATGAGGACCACCGACGGCGCTCGGGCGGAGCGCGCGCTGAGCAGGGGCGACACGGTCAGCCTCGCGCTGTTCGTCATCGCGGGGGTGGCTATCGCGCTGTGGACGGTGTGGAACGTCGCCGCCCGCATCGCCGAATTGGTCGGCGGCGGCCCGCTCCAGGTTCTGGTGGAGTTCGTCGACACGAGGGCCGATGCGAAGGTCGGCGGCACGACCCTCCCGGTCGAGCTCGATCGAGCGGTCATCAGCGTCGAGGGTCTCGACGCGATAGGCGTGGTCGCGGGGGTACTGGGGCAGATCGCGTTCGGTGTCACGATCGTCGTCGTGGTGGCGTGTCTGATCGCGCTGAGCCGCAACATCCTCCGCGGGCGCGTGTTCGGCAAGGCGAACACCCGGCTCGTGGCGGTCGGCGGCATAGTCGGCCTGGTCGGTGCCGCCGCGTCGCACTTCTTCGACAACATGCTCGCGAACGCGGCGATGGCGCACGCGATCGACGGCCCGTTCGACACCGCTGTGATCACGGTGGAGCCGTTCACCTTCGTGCTGGCCGCTTTCGCTCTGGCGGTGGTCGGTTCGGTGTTCGTGGTCGGCGACCGGCTGCAGCGCGAGACGGAGGGCCTGGTCTGATGGGCGTCCTGCTGTGGGTGCTGGCTGCCGCGCTCGTCGTCGGGTTGGGGATCGCGGTCGTCTTCTTCGTCCGGAGCAGCGCGGGCGCTTCGCACGACGGGGAGCCCGCGGTCATTCGCGTGACCTTCTGGGTCGCGCTTCTGTGGGCGGGCGGCGCGATGATCGGAGCGCTCGTGACGGCTGTGGCGACGCTCGCTCAGGCCGCTGTGCAGATCACCGTCCCAACGGCGGACTACTGGCCGATGCTGCCGGACGGCGCGTTCGTCGAGGGAACGAGCGCGACGCGCGCCGGCGGTGGCTTCACCACTGCCGACGTGATGATCGAGGGGCTGAGCCTGGGCGCGCGGCTGTGCTGGGCGATAGGCCAGACGCTGTGGTGGCTGGTGCCGGGCGCCGTCGGGGCCCTGGTCGCCATGTCGTGCTATCAGCTGCTGCGCGGGCGCGCCTTCGCGCCGGTGCTGTCGCGGATGTCCATGGTGACGGCGGTCGTGGTCTGCCTCGGCGGCATCGGGGC
The DNA here is from genome assembly GCF_040686955.1 of Microbacterium sp. NPDC077391. NCBI lineage: Bacteria > Bacillati > Actinomycetota > Actinomycetes > Micrococcales > Microbacteriaceae > Microbacterium > Microbacterium sp. NPDC077391. The sequence goes on along the minus strand of NZ_JBFBMI010000003.1, from coordinate 497,402 downwards.
GCAGGTGCTGTCGGACATCGCGGGAAGCATGGCGTCGACCGAGCTCCTCGCGTACTCCGGTGGCGGCTTCGAAGAGGTCGCCGGTATCGACGACGTGCTGGATGCCTGGTGGCCCGACCCGATGTTCAGCGTCACCCTTCCGTTCTGGCCGATCGCGGCCGGGCTGGCGTTCGCCGCTCTTGCGGTGATCCTGCGCAACGGGACGCGGCTGCAGCGGGATACGGAGGGGCTGGTATGACGCCGGCGGAGGCGGATGACGAGGTCACGGGCATCCACTGTCGTCTGGATGAGCTGCTCGCCGAGCGCGGGATGACGCTGACCGAGTTGAGCGCTCGGGTGGGCGTGAGCATCGTGAACCTGTCGGTGCTGAAGAACGATCGGGCGCGGGCGATCAGGTATTCGACGCTGCGTGCGGTGTGCGACGCGCTCGAGTGCGAGGTGGGTGACCTGCTCGTGCTGGCGCATCGCGACTGACTCGGCGCGCTGCGGGGGCGCTGGCGCACCGGCCGGAACCAGTCCTCGAGCTCCGCGGGTCAGGCGATGGCCGGCCGGAAGCGCAACGACGGTGGCCCGAGCGCACCCCACGCGTAGGAGAGGAATGCTCTCGCGCGCAAAGCGCGCACTTCTCCCCCGGGGTCGTGAAGCTGGAAGTCGTCCTTACCGTCGCGCGTGATGCGCCATCCCCCGTGGTGGAGTTCCATGTGGTGGAAGCGGCAGAGCAGGATCCCGCGGTCGATGTCGGTGCGCCCGCCGTCGCGATGCCATTCGTCGATGTGGTGCGATTCGCAGTACGAGGCGGGGCGGTCGCATCCCGTCCACCGGCAGCCTCCGTCGCGCATGGCGAGGGCGATGCGCTGCGTGGGTGTGAAGAGGCGCTGTTCTCGGCCGACGTCGAGCGGATTGCCGCATGCGTCGACGCGGACGGGCACGATTCCGGAGTCGCAGATGTGCTGATCGATGGCGGCGGCGGGGAGTACGTCGAGTCCGTCTTCCGCGTAGCCGACGCGCGTGCCGTCCTGGTCGATCACCTGCACGAGCCGCACCCCGGCCTGTCGGGTGCCGAACACGTTCTTCGCATCGGCGAGCGCGCCCGCCCGGAGGAGGTCGATGATGAGGTCGTACTGCAGCTGTTCGTTGGTGCGCGGATCGTCGACGAGCGCCTTCGCCTTGCTCTGCTCGTCGGAGTCGACGAAGCGCGGACCGCCTCGACGTGGTCGAAGGGCCGCGTGGATGAGCGTGCTGACGAGCGCCGCGCCATGGTCGTCGTAGGCGATGCTCGCGCGGCGCACGCCGTACTGGTCGATCCACTCCCGGTACGAGCGCTTCTCGTGCCGGTCGAGGAATCGCTGCTCGGCGCCTTCAGGGTCGAGCAGGTCGCGGATCGCGCGGGCCGCAGCGCCGAGCTCTTCGGCCGTGCGCTCTGGCGCTTCGGCGACCAGCTGTTCGGCTGCCTGCGCCCACGCGGCTCGGATGGCATCGTCGGCGTCTCGTCGCTGCTGCTCGTCGACGATCCCGTCGGCCGCGGGTGGCTCGGCGAGTCCGCGTTCGATGACGTCGAACTCGGTTGTGCTGATGCGGCCGTCGCGGCGCGCAGCGCGCAGCGGCTCGCGCCAATCGATCGGTCGCCAGGTGGCATCCGGACCGTCAGCGGTCTCGTCGGGGGCATCCGGATGCTGCGGATCCAGCTTCGGGAAATCCGCTTCGCCGCCGAGCATCGCCTCACCGACGCGAACCTGTCGGGAGGCGTCGGCCTTGCTCGATCCAGTGATCTTCTGCACGAGCGAAGCGGCGTTGCGATGCCCCTCCTTCTGTGCGGCTCCGGAGTGGCCGGCGTCGCGGTGCGAGCGGGTCGCGATGACGCCGACTGCGATCAGTCGCAACTGCTCGGCGTGCTGCAGCGCTTCGTTCGCTTCACGCAGGACGGCGACGACCTCGGCATCCGTCATGGCGGTCACCGCGTGCTGCGCCTGCGTGAGCGACGCGCACGCGTCGCCCCGCTCGCGCAGGGTCGGGACGAGCGCCGCGACCTCGGTGAAAGTTGCCATACTTCATAGTGACAGAGGCCACCGACATTCGAAGATTACACTGTCGAAAACTCGGCCGCGACCCGCAGCGCCTCGAGTGCCATCGGCCAAGGCAGGCGCTCCTGCTCGAGACGCACCCCGCCCTCCGAACGGATGCGGTCGAGCGTCGCCTGCTCAGACGGGGTGAGCGCCGGCAGCACACGCACGGCGGCGCCGTTCGGGTCGGGCACCCACAGCTCTCGGTGGGCGAGGAGCGTCGCTTCGTCCATAAGCACGCTGAGCGCGTCGACGCCGTTCGATCGCAGCCGGTGCAGGATGGCGAAGCCATCGGCATCCAGATCCCCCCAATAGAGCACCCTCGACGAAAGCGCCCACGGCAGGCGGTGAATCGGCACGGCGTATCCCCCACCGTGCACGGCGACTGCGACGGACCAGTCGGGCAGCGCAAGCACCGACTCGAGGTTCTCGCAGACGATGACGATGGCGGGATTGATCGGCAGGGCCGCGAGTTCGTGGATCGGCGCGGTGACGTCGCTCAATCCGCCGGGCCGATCGTCGGGGTCGAGAAAGCGGATCCGCAGCGTCTCCGGCGATGGCACGAGGCCGAGATCCTGTTCTCCGGTGATGGCGGAGTACATCGCCTCGACCAGTGCGCGGTGCGTGCCCAGCCACTTGGTGTGCATGCCGGGGATGGGCACCTGGCGCAGTCGATACCCGGAAGACGGATGCCGGCGCAGCCACGTCAGCACCTCGAGAAGCAGCGTGAAGTCGAGGTCCGTCTGCCTGTCTATCGCTCCACCCCGACGCTGGATCGCCCCCACGATCTCTTCGCCGTCACCGAAACGCTCGCGGAGTTCCCCCGCGCGGTCGCGGATCCGCGCCCAATCGCGGTACACGACAGCGCCGGCGAATCGCGCGAGGGCGTCAGTCGTATGCAGAGACAGTCGTTCGGGCAGTTCTTGCCTGCCCGCGCTGGGCCAGTTCTTGGTCGCCCAGCCGATCTGCAGATCAGCACCCTGAACACTCCGCCACGACGCCGCCCACTCGCTCGCCGCGCGCGGGTCGGCCAGCACCTCCCGCTCGGTAGGCGGTTTCAACGGAATATCGAGCGCGACCGCCGCACCACCCCGCGCCGCCCATTCCCGACGCCCCTTCTCGACGGCTCGCGCTGCGCGTGCACGAGCCTCCGTCACGGTGACCGGCATCACTCGACCTGCTCGAACGGCACGTTCGACAGCAGCGATTGCTTGCGGGTCGGGTTCGACACCGACGTGACGGCTCCGACGTAGCTCTCGATCGTCTGGAGCAGCTTCTGCGGTGTGGCGAGGATCATGTGGAACCCGAACTCGCGGAACACGTCCATCGCCATCCGGGTGTACTGGCTGTCGGCTTTGTCGAACGCCTCATCGAGCACGATCGTGCCGTACGCGGGAACGTCCTGTTCGTCGTCGGTCAACTGGTAGCGCAGGGCTGCCGCCAAGCAGAAGATCACGAGCTTCTGCCTCTGCCCGCCCGAGAGTCCGGCGCTCGAATCATGCACGCTCAGCACGCGGCCCGCGCGGTCGACCTCTTGCGCCTGGAACGTCACGTGTTCGCGCGTGTCGAGGCAGCGCTGACGCCAGGCGTGATCGGCGCGGTCGCCGTTCTCAGCTGATTCGAGGCGATCCATGATGCGTTTCAGCGCCGCGAACCGCTGCTCGGCTCGCAGGTCGTTCTGATCCCATGACCCGTCGACGATGCCCTTCAGATCGGCCATGAACTCCGTCGCGTCCGGCGATCTCCTCGTCTTCACCCGGATCCGCAGGAAGCGGTCGGCGTCGAACAGCGACCGCCCCAGAGACGCGTTCACCGGATCGATGCGCTCCTCGATCTGCTTGGGCGCGTCGCGGATCTCGCTGAGCAGATGCCCGATCAGGTCTCGCGACTTCTCGCGCAGCAGTCGCCGGAACTTCTCTTCATACTCCGGAAGGCCGCGGGTGCGGATGCCGTCGAGCAGAGCCCGATATCCGCTGCGATCGTCGACGTCCGACGTGAGGTCGGGCGCGGTTGCAGGCCATGCGCCCCGGAACTCGGATGCCAGTCGCGCGAACGCCATCATCGAGCGGGCCCGCGCCGAGTCCGCCTCCTTCGCTGCCACATGCAGCGCGTTCGCGACCTTCAGCCCGATCTCGCCGATGTTGGAGGTGTCGATCCGCCGCTGCACGGTGCGGTACCTCTTCTCGAGCAGTGCTGCATCGGCATCCTCCAGCGTCACCCCCTGGATGTGGCCGGTCAGACGAGCGATCAGCGCGTCGGATTGCCGCAGCGCTTCGGCCGCGAGCGCCTGGGCCGCCTTCGCCGTGTCGGCTTCGGCGCTTGCGCGCTTCTGCTGCTGCTCGGCATCCGCCACCGCCTTCGATGCGTCGTCGAGCTCGCTGCTTCGAGCGGTGAGGCGAGCGAGCTCCGCCTCTCTGTCTGCGAGCGTGGCGTCGGCGGATGCAGCGTCGAACTCGGTCCAGGTGCGCTCGAGCACGCGTTTCAGCACCAGGCGTCTGGCCAGAGCGGCCTCGGTCGCCGCGAGGTGCTCGTCAAGCTCCGCTCTCGCGAGATCGGTTTCGCGCTGCGCGACCGCACGACGCTCGAGAAGGTGGTCGATCTTGGCCTGATTGTCGGATCCGAGAATCCAGTGGCTCCGGTCGTCGATCGACACACGATCGTTCTTCTCGTACCGGCGTGCCGAGGTCTTGATCTGCCCGCCCCGGGTGACGCCCCGCTCCACGTCATCGAGGTCATCCGGCCCCGCGACGCACGAGATGTCGTACGACTCCGACAACCGAGAGTGCATCCAGCTCGCGAACGGGCCCTCGGTGACCGCAATGCGGTGCAGCAGCGAGTCGCGCGCCTGCACCGGGCGCGGAGCGCCGGCATCCGCGGGCACCGCCTCGATCACGAGACGCGTTCCGAGCGAGCGCTCCTCGATGAGACGCCTCACGCGAACCAGATCAGCGTCACGCACCAGCAGGGCCGAGGCGAGCGGACGAAGCACGCGCTCGATCGCGCCGGTCCATTCGGCGTACTCGGGAGCCACGTCGATCAGTTCGCCGCCGAACGGCAGGCTCTTCTCGCTGACCCCGAGCTCGCCGACCAGCCACTCCCGCACGGCGCGCAGCCGCGGTTCGAGGTTGCTGCGGCTGTGCTTCAGCGACTCGAGCTCGGCATCGAGCTCGTTCAGGTGGCGGCGCGCATCGGCGTACCGCTCGTGGGCGGCGTGACTGCCCTCGTCGTCCTGGGTGCGGTCGAGATGTGCGCGCGCCGATTCCTGCAGAGCGGCGAACTCTGCGGCATCCGACGGCGCGTGTCCTATTCCCGCAGAACGCAGCTCGGATGCGAAGCGCTCGACGTGCGCGCGGATGCGCTCGCCCTCGCGCCGGGCGTCGTCGATGCCGCGCCGCAAGAGCCCGGCATCCGCTCCGCCGAGTTTCGCCTCGTGCATCCGCGCCTCGCTGAGCGCACGCTCGGCCTGTTGTCGCACCGCGTCGGCAGCGGTCGCTCTGTCTCGCGCGCGGGCGAGTTCCGCCACCTGATCTTCACGCTCGCCCTGCGCGAGCCTCAGATGGAGGCGATCCTGAAACGGCTCCTGCATCTCGATGAGATGCTGCAGCTCGGCTACTTCTCGCGACTGGCGTTCGTACTCGGCCGTCGCCTCTTCGAGGCGTTCGAGATGCTCGGCCTGACGACGCAACTCGACCACATGCTCGTGCGCCGCATTGAGTTCGCGGAACTGCTCGGTGGCGTTGCGCGCCTGATCGAAGGTGCCGGGCCGATCGAGCATGAACGCACGAAACAGAGTGTCGAGGTTGCCCAGGTTCTTGGCCGACTGCGTCTTGTGCAGCAGGTGCAGGGCGTTGTCGCCGCTGATGCCGAACACCCGCCGCATCCGGGTGAAGAAGCCGCCGTGACTGCCCGTCGAGACGAACGCGTCGGGGAACGCGGCCTTGAGACGACGCGCTTCGATCCCCTTCGCGACGAACGGCGCGAGCTCGGTCAGCGCGACTTCCGTGCGCAGCAGCAGGAATGCGTCTTTGAGGTCGGCGCGCGCCGTCTGCGTGCCGGGCAGGTGGAAGAGCCGAACGAGGCTCACCGGCGCATCGTTCTGGTTCTCGAAGCGCAGCAGAATCGCGCTCCAGGTCGCTCGCGGGCGAAGGTAGGTGCTGACGGCCCGGTCTTCGAGCTCGTCGGCCTCTTTGCTCCACGCCCCGCGCACGTAGCTGACGAGGCCGCGGTCATCGGCACGTGACGAGGCGTCCTGCGCGGCTGCGTTGAAGCGCAGCCACCGTTCCGGTGTCAGCACGGCGGCGATCGCATCCAGCAGCGACGATTTGCCGGACCCGGATGCCCCGGTGATCAGGTGCCCCTTGCGGGAGACGTCGATGCGGTGGGCTCCGTCGAAGGTGCCCCAGTTGACCACTTCGAGTCGCGCGAGGCGCCATTGCCCCGGGCGCAGGTCGTCTTCCGCGGCGGCTTCTGGATGCATCTCAAGCAACGTCATCTTCGGCCCCCTCGTCGTCATCGGGCGTCGCGATCTCCAGTTCGGCGACCACGCCGCTGCTGTCGCGTTCGCCCGAGCGAATCCGCGCGTACTCGGCGGCGATGATGCGCACCTGATCGGCATCGACCAGCATCCGCAGCACGGGCGAGATCTCGACGCGCTCGTCGGTGAGCGCGTGGACGACCCGCAGCTTGTTGCGCATCTTCAGCCACGAGGCGTTCAGTCTCTTGGCGAAGTCCGTCTCGTCGCGGTCTTCGGTGCGGAAGGGCACGAGTTGCTCGAAGACGTCGTCTCTTCCGACGATGACGCGCCCGTCGTGCTCGCCGCTGAGCAGCATCTGCCGCAGCACCAGCAGCATCGCGGTGTCGATGAAGGTGAGCTGCTCGGATCTCACGGCGACGGGGGCGTCCTGTTCGCCGGTGTCGGCGTTGCGCACGAAGGCGAAGCCGGCGTCGCGGTCGAGCACCAGATCGAGGAAGAGGTCGTGCAGCCGAGATCGGATGCTCGCTTCGTCGGCGAGCAGCGCCGACCACGGGCCCGGCGCGCGGGCGGCTGAGAGGTACGGCCCCTGGATCAGCTTCAACAGCGCACGTCGGGCGTCGATGCTGAGCGTGCCGGTGTCGCCAGGCCACCTGGCGCTGGCGGCCATCTCGTGGGCCGCTGTCGTTGCATCCGTCTCGGTCACAGAACCCTCCCCGTGAAGCGATAGCTGGGTATCCGCGCGGCCCTGGTCACGGCATCCGCGCCGACCCAGGTGACGCGTTCCGGGCCGCTCGCCACCCCTTGCGCGGCGCCGATGGCCAGCAGTCCGACGACACTCGCGACCCCCTGCGTCGCCGGGAAGCGCTCGAACACCCCGCCGACCGTGACCGCGTCGACGTCTTTCAACATCTGGTTCACGTTGCCGGTGAGCTCGTCGAAGTCGATCTCAGTCTCGCGCGCGAGTGCGCGCAGCTCTTCGATGCTGACCGGAGCTGCCTCATGGGTGATGACTGCCTCAGGTGCGTCGTATGCGGCGGGGTCGTGCAACCGAAGCGCGCCGGCGCTGCGCATCGGCACGGCAGAGAGCGACAGGCTGATCTCGGTCGCCTTGTACGGCTTGATCCGGATGCTTGCGGCGTGGCCCGCGGCGAGCGCGCCGCGCAGCTCTCGGCGCAGCACGCGATCGCGCTCGTACTCTTGCGACTGCACGTAGCGGCGCAGTCCCCTCGCAAACGTCGTGATGACGTCGTGTATCTCGCCGCTGCGCTCTTTCAGCGTGCGCAGCAGCTGGCGCAGAAAGCGGCGTTCGGCGGCGCTCAGCGCGCCGGCGAAGTCGCGCTCGAGCACGCGCCGGATGTCGTCCTCGAACTCCTGGCCGCGCTCGGGGTCGAGCACGAGTCCGGCGAATCCGGTGAAGCTGCGCCCCGCGTCGGATTCGTCGATCATGTTCACGCCGCGGAAGATGTCGTCGAGCACGGTGCGCTGGGCGGCATCCGATTCCAGCACCCGCGCGCGCAGGTCGCGATTGAGCTGCTCGAATTCTGCGCGGACCCGTGCAAAATCGCTGGGGATGTCTTCTGCCATGGCGAGGATGTCACGCACGCGCTCGACGGCGCGCTCGTGGTCGACCGGTGGTGACTCGCCGCGGTTGATCGCGTCGATCTCTGCGTCGATCTGCGCGCGCTGCTCTTCGAGCCGTGCGATGCGGGTGCGCGCGTCGGGGTCGGAATCGACGGCCAGGCGGTGCAGCTGGGATGCGATGCTGGCCAGCCGCGATTCGGTCGCCGCCTGCCGCGGCTGCGCGAGCTGTGCGAGAAACCGGCTCGCCGTCAGCGCGGCCGGCGACAGCTCGAAGGTCTCGCCTCGGCTTGTCTCGGCGGGTCGCCGCACGAGGTAGCCGGCGGTGCGCCAGTCGGCGCAGTACGCCTTCGCGGTGCCGGGCAGGTCGAAGCCGTGTGCGCGCAGTTCGTCGAGGTCGGCGTCGATGCGTTCGTAGAGGTCTTCGCTCTCGATGCGGCGCTCTTCGCCGCCGAGGTGGGCAGCGAGTACCGAGACCATCACCGGCGCATTGTCGGCGCGCAGCATGCGCCACGCGACGTGCTCGTCGAGCAGTCGCGTCAGCGCGTGCGCCTGTGCCAGTGCGGTCATGGGGTCTCCTCAGATGGGATCTCGCCCATCTTGAGGGATGCTACCGACAGTGGCCGACGCGGTCCTGCTGGGCCACCGTCTGATACTGGGTAATGTCCGCGCGGGAGGGGAAGGTGTTAGTCGGAAGCCGACCCGTCCGAGGACGGATCCACCCCGCGCTTCCGAGCGCCGAACAGCGCAGCCGCCTTCCCGCGGATGCTGTCGGCGGCGCCGGAAATCGCCGCTCCGGCGTCCTTCACGGCGGTCACCGCACGGGCCTCGTCCGGCACGCCATCGCCGTCGAGGTCGACCGAACGGAACACCTCAGCACTCTTGCTCACCGTGCCGGCGACTCCGACTCCAGCGCGTTTCACTGCCGTGAGGGCGCGGGCTTCATCGGGGATGCCGTCGCCATCCAGGTCCACGGATCGGAAGGCTTCGGTCGCGGTGCTCAGCACGCCCCACACGCTTTCGCCGAAGTCCTTGACGTTGCCCGCTGCAGAGTCGAAGGCGAGCATGGCGCGTGACGGCTCGGCGTCCGTCGGCTTCTCGTAGTCTTCCAGCCACTCCGGGAAGCCCACCGGCGGCTCCGGAAAGGCCATGCGCGCGGCCTTGACGACGTCGCGCCCGAAGGTGAAGCTGCCGACGCCTCCGATGACGGCCCCGACGCCGAACGGGATCGCCTTGCCGACCGCGCCGGCGCTGAGCTTGCCACCGAGCTTGATGGACTCGCGTCCCAGCGCGATCGTCAAGGGCGCGAGAGCCGATTCGGGAAGCTGCTCGGTCAGCACCTCGCCCCAGCCCTTGGGCAGCGCCTTGCCGACGACGCCGGAGGCTGACGACTTCGCGGCGCTTACGCCGCCGATACCGACAGCGTTCATGACCATCTTGTTCACCTGGCTCTGCGACTTCTGCCCGAGAAGCATCCCCAACACGAGCGGCTTGGCGCGCTCAGGATCGTCAACGGGGATCCCGTGCAGCTCGGCCACTGCAAGGACGTAGAGGGCGCTCGTCTCGTAGAAGAACAGCACGTCAGCAACGCCGAGCCCGAGGGCGATCGGAACGCCGAGGCCCGGGATCGCGGCGGATGCTCCGACCCCGCTGCTCGTGATAGTCACCGTCGCGACGTACCGGCTGTCGAGTTCCTTGAGCATTTCGGTCGGTGTCGCCTGCGGCTTGGCACGTCGGACCGAACGCAAATACTCCAGGACGACCGGACGCTGCACGGAGATGGCTTTGTACATCTGGGCCTGGAAGCCCTCGGTCTGCGCTGCTTCGCGGGCCTTCCCGACGACGACATCGGGCGCGATGCCCGACGCCGGAGTTGCAGTCTCGTCTGCGGCCGGGTTACCTGCGGGTTCAGTCATGGGGTTCTCCTCGCGTCAGGGCGAGTGTATTGGAGGGCAGGGACATGTCTGCAGTTGCGGGTGTCAAGTCTCGAGCGTCAAGAGTGCCCAGGCACCCTCGGAGCTCGTTCGGTGCACATCTCTGATGACATCCCGGCAAGTGGCAAAACGCGTCCGCTCTGCCAATCCTGTGGTTCCGGCGCCAAGGCCGAAGCGGCGAATGTGAGCCACTCCGGGATGGAGGCGGCGAACCGGCTCACGGCTTATCTACAGCCACCACAGTGTCGTAGAGCCCGTATCGCCGTAGCCCTTCGTGCGATTCGATGCCCGTGTACGACAGGGACGCGTCTTCGTACCTGCGGAATGCGAACACGGCCTGATTCATGTGTCCAGCGTTGAAGACGCCGAGCGAGACGAGCAGGTTGAAGTCCGCAACCGACAGACCAGTTACCGCCTTGAACAGGTCCGGCTCGATCTTCGTGATGACGTCGTACAGCGTGTTTTCGCGGTAGTCCGTCAGATACATGAACGCGGGGATCCGGGTGGCGAACTTGATCAGCTTCTCCTGGATCTGCTTCCGCTTGGACTTGTACTCCTTCTCCTCCGCAGTCAGTTGCTTCTTCTCGCCGGGTGTGATGTCGTCGCCCTTCTCCTTCTTGGCCTTCGACACCGCCTCACTCTTGTTCACGACTGTCTCGAAGACGTTCGACCCGAGCGCGCGGAAGCCCTCGATGTTCATGACGGCGTCCATGGCCTCCTTCGAGTCCATGATCTTCTTGAGCGTCCCGTTGTCGACGTTGACGAGAACTGCCGACTCCCATTTGCGCGCGAGGAGCGTCGCCGAGGTGCCCGACATGGCGATGTCGAGGATGCCGGCGGCGTCCACCTGCGTCATGTTCGACCCGTCATACGCGAGAACCGGCAAGAAGCTCACCAGCTCCTCGACGGCTTTCTCGGGGTTCGGGTTCTCGGGCGCCAGCCCGCGGCCGTACTCGCTGATCTGCCGCAGCGCCCGCGTGGGCGCGAAGTCGAACACGAAGCAGACCGGCTTCAGGATCGCCTCCTCGTGCGGGTCGTCGCCGTTCGGGTTGCGGATGCTCCAGGGCGACTGCACTCGGAACGCCGCCTGGAAGTACGTCTCCGGCGCCTGCAAGTTGCGCAACATCAGGATCGACGACCACTGTGGCACCGTGACGCCGGTCGTCAGCTTGCCGACGGTGAGGGTGATCGTCTTCGTGTCGTGCCCGTTGCCGATCGCGTCGCGGACCGGCGGCAACGCCGCGAGCCCGACGCCGATTCCGGGAGCGGAGACATTGATGACCGTGTAGTCGTGCCAGAACGCGTTCTGCGGTTCGGCGAGCAGGTTGGCCATGGCCGCGCAGGATGCCGTACGCGGCAGCATCCACAGTGAATGCTGCATGTACGGCAGCAGCCGGGTATCGGAGTAGGGGAACGGCGGACGGGTGCCGGCTCTCAGCGCATCGACCTGCGTCGGCAGGTACGAACCACGGATGATGTCGAGCCACTTCTGCACGTCGTCCTTATGCACGAACTCAGCGTCAGCGCCAGCGCCCTTCGCTTCGAAAAAGGCATTCAGATCAAACTCATCGAACTCCCCCTGGTGCGCGATCGCGACGAGCTCTTCCGGCATCTGGTACGTGAGCAACCGCATCTCAGGCAGCGACGCGTACGGGTTCGGCTCGCCAGGATGCTCCGCCGCGAACTGCGCCTTCGCACGCTGCTCGTCCGTGTACGTCCAGTTGAAGATCTGCTCCTCGATGAAGCGCCCCTCGTTTAGCACCTTGAACGGGGTGCCCGAAAGGTAGAGGTACGCGGACGCCTTGATCGGGACAAACGCGTCCTCATCGCTGCCGCGCTCCTCGAGTTCCTCGGCGAATGTCTCTTCCGCGGCGGAGAACTCGATCTTCTCCTCCTTCTTCGCGTCGTCCTCGCCCTCGAACAGCTCCTTGGCCGCATCGCGCCAGGCGCCGAAGTGGTACTCGTCGAACACGACGAGGTCCCAAGTGAGCTCGGTGAGCCACTTGTGCTTTGGCTTAAAGTTGCCCGCCGCGTCACGACCCATGAGATCCTGGAACGACCCGAAGAAGACGAGCGGATGCTCCGGGTCGACAGTTGACGGATCGCCTTCGCTCTTGCGAGAGAGGTACTGCCACCCGTTGAAATCGACGTGCGTCTTGAGATCGGTGTCCCACGCGTCTTCGACGGCCGGCTTGAATGTCACGACGAGGATGCGCTTCGCTTCCAGCTTCTTCGCCAGCTGGTACGTCGTGAAGGTCTTGCCGAAGCGCATCTTCGCGTTCCAGAGGAACTCCGGGACTGCGTCCGCGTCCTTCGACCAGCGGTCCTGGTAATACCAGTAGGTCTTATCGACAGCAGCCTGCTGCTCCGCACGCATCGCGAATGTAGCGTGGTGGGAACCGGAGTAGCTCTTGTTCGCACGGAGCTCGGCGATCGCGGTGCGGACGTCGTCGGATGTGCAGCGCATCCACTCACGACTGGACTCGAAGACGACGTTCTCGAAGCCTTTCGCGATCAGACGTTCACGGACGTCGCGATCCGTAAAGACGCTGCCTTCTTCACGGTCGGCCGGCTCGTCGATCTCGAGTATGTAGTCGACGCGGGCTTGACCCTGTGACTGCTTGATGCGGTCGTTCACGTCGGGACGCGTCGTCTGGCCGATCTTAAGGCAGTCACGCCAGCGCTCTGCGACCTCGCCAGACGACCACGCGTAGATGCGGAGGCGAGCCTCGGGCTTTTCTGGGAGGAGCACATCCATGGCCTTAGACATCGTCCACCTCCATGGGTCGGACCATGCTCTCGATAAACGCAATCTCATCATCGGTGATGCCGTACTTCGCGTACAGCGCCTCGTCTGTCCACGGACGTGAGAAGTCCTGCATTGGAACGAAGTCGTAAACCTTCTTAGTCGCGTTCTGGGAAGGTTTTTTCTGAAGAACGATGAATCGGAACATGCGGGTAGCGATGTATGAGATGACGTTCGTGCATTCGGCTTCCGATGCGAAAGGACCAATCGCGAGATATGTCTCTGTTGACGCCGATCCCGGCGCGCCAACAAAGGGCCGCCCGAGGATGACATGAGGGAACGCATCGCTACCGCTTGCCAGAAATGCAATGAAGACCTTCCATTTATCGATGAGGTCTTCTCCGCGAGTGATCGCTGTTCGCGGAGCCCACGACGTTCCACCCGCTTGATAGATGGCAACGTCCCCCGTATCGCCACCTCGGTACGTGCTCTCGATGCCAAATGGCCGACGGGCGCTAACGAGGCTCGCGAACCGACGATCTCGCGGTGGAAAGAGCGACTGTACGGTTGCTGGACTCACCCCCTGTTCAGCCGCAGCGATCTTGCGGAGGATTGGAAGCGCCTCGTTATATCGGATGAAAACGTCAGATCCGGGCTCGAGGAGCGGCCGAGTCACGGTTGAGATAACAGATCCCTTGTCGTGAGTCGTCACAGTGACTTGGCCTGGCTGGTCCCGGTTCCATACCCAGAACGCGATGCCACCCTTGATCTGCGTCCCCGGGAACACGTCATTGGAGTCTGGGAAGTCTTCAATCACGCGAAGCCGATCATCGCTGAGCATCGACTCGCGGAACTCGTCCAAACCCTTGCCCCCGGAGAACCAGCGGGCCGGCGTCACAAGAGTCAAGAGCCGCGGTTCGAGGCGCTTGGCTTGCTCAACGAACAAGTGATAAAGCGGTGCGGCGCTAGTGCCAGACCCACCACCATCACTCAGCTGGTACGGCGGGTTCCCGATGATGACGTCGAACTGCATGTCGGCTCCGAACAGCTCGTTGACGCGAGCCTTGATGTTGTCAGTGTGGATGAAGGCGTAGGCGTGGGTCTCAAGGAACTCGTCGCGCGCGTACTCCGCCTCGGAGGCTCCGCAGAACCTGCACTTTCCGGTTCCGACCTGCTCGACGAGCTCTTCGTCCCCCGTCAGCGGGTTCGCGCGACGCTCCTTCTTGCGACCGGTCCAGGTGTGCTCAGTCCGCTCGAACCAGATGTTGCCCCAGTCGCGGTCGAACGATCTTGCGATCGAGTGCTCACCAGTCGCATCTTTCGAGCAGTACACGCTCCGTCGCGCGAGCAGGGAAGTGAGCCGGGTGATGCCTATCCCGTACACCTGCTTTGTAAGGATATGGTCGACGCGTTCCTCGAGGTCGGGGATCTGCGATGCCAGTCCCTTGGTCAGGCGCCGGGTGATCTCACGCAGGAAGACCCCCGACTTCGTGAACGGGTCGAGGAACGTCACGGTTGAATCGGCCCAGATCGACTTGCCACCGTTCGATTCAGCCCATGCCCGCTCGAGGGTGTCGAGCATCTGATTCGCGAATTCGGGCGGGGTGAAGACCTCGTCGTTCGAGAGATTGGCGATGCAGGTGAGGACGTCGGGGTTATGGCCCTGGAGGTTGAAGGATGCCTGGAGGGTCATGGCGCAGCAATCTCCTTCACGGTCATCGCCGGGTAGGTCTGCACCGGCGTGAAGATTTCGTGCTCTTCGAAGTGCGCGAACAAGCCTTCCGACGCCGCCGCGCGCTGCGTGAGGCTGTCGTAGCGGAAATCACGTCGCTGGAACTTCCCGAGACCGAGGTATCCCCACTCCGGGAAGGTGATCGGCGCCCCCGCTGCGGTCGTCATCTTCAGCGCATCGCCCTGCACGATGTTGACGGCCAGGACCGCGGTGGCGGCATCGAGCCAGACGTCGTCGGAGTTGAGTTTCAGATACCGGGCGAAAGTACCCGCGAGGTTCTCACGGCACTCCTCCGCGTTGTCTGCCAGCAGCTCGATGCCGTAGATGCACATGAGCCCGAGCAGTGCGTAGTGGCGCTTCTCGAAATCGCTCTTGCCGTACTTCGCCTGCACCGTGGCGAGCTTGCGCTCGAGGACGGGCACGAGGAAGTTGCCCGATCCACATGCAGGCTCGAGAAATCGCGAGTCGATCCGCTCCGTCTCGCTCTTGACGAGATCGAGCATGTCCTCGACCAGCCAGCGAGGCGTAAACACCTCTCCGTGATCGCTGACGCGCTGCTTTGACTTGACCAGCTTCTCGCCGACCATCGCCACCCTCCCCGGGTTCCCTCAACCCCGGATCGGTACTTGTACCCGGGTGCCTTAACCCTGGCACAAGTGGCAGACATTCCTCACGCTTGACGAGTGCCCCGCGTCCCTTCCCCTGCTGCCGCTCGCATCGGCGAGCTGATCGCGGACGAACGCAGGCGTCGCGGCATCACGCAGGACGAGTTGGCCGTGCTGACACAGATCGATTCGTCGAACATCCGCGGCTACGAGAAGGGCCGCGCACTGATGGGCATCCCGACGCTGGTGCGCATCGCGGATGCACTCAAGGTCGAACCGGGGATGCTGCTGGACGGCGTCACGGTGGACATGTTCGCTCTGCCCGCCGAGGACGGACGTCGGCGGGCGTAGGCGGGTCGCTGCGTTTCGACTCGCTTCGCTCGCTCAACGACCGGGGGTGCTCGCTCAACGACCGGGGTGGGGTGGGCGCTCCGCCGAGGGCGTCACGCTTCGTCACATCCATTCGCAGGAATACGACGATCCGCTTAGCGTTTAGTCCACGTGAAGCGCACTCCGCGCAGACAATTGGAGTCCCCTTGAGCACCTCTTCATCCACCGCGCGCGCCCAGAAGGCGCCCGACACCCGAGGCCCGGTCCGCAAGCTGCTGACCTCGTTCGGTTTCCAGATCATCGCCGCCCTCATCCTGGGCATCGGCGTCGGACTGATCGCCGTCTCGCTCGGCGCCTCAGCCGAGAACCCGACCCCGCTGTCCGACACGCTCGACCGCATCGGCAGCTCGTACGTCACGCTGTTGCGTGCGGCCGTGGTCCCGCTGATCTTCACGGCGATCGTGGCGAGCATCTCCAACCTGCGCCGCGTGCAGAACGCGGCCCGCCTCGCGGGTCAGACGATCCTCTGGTTCGGCATCACCGCGTTCATCGCCGTGATCATCGGCATCGCCCTCGGTCTGGTCATCCAGCCCGGCTCGAAGGCCGGCGCCGGCCTCGAGACCGGCGACCCGTACACGGTCGGCACCTGGTGGAACTTCCTGCTCGGGCTCATCCCGCAGAACTTCCTCGGACTCACCGTCTCGACCAACCCCGGCCCCGTCGAGGGCACGCTGGTGTCGAACGTGAACTTCAACATCCTGCAGGTCATCGTCGTGGCCGCGGTCGTCGGCATCGCCGCTCTGAAGGCCGGCCGCAAGGCCGAGCCGTTCCTCGCCTTCACCGAGTCGCTGCTGAAGGTCATCCAGCGCGTGCTGTGGTGGATCATCCGCATCGCCCCGATCGGCACCTTCGGCCTCATCGGCGCCGCCGTCGTCAAGTACGGCTGGGACAAGCTGACCTCGCTCGCCTGGTTCGCCGGCGCGATCTACATCGGCCTCGCCCTCGTGATCTTCGTGGTCTACCCGATCCTCGTGAAGACCCACGGCCTGTCGATCAAGCAGTACTTCTCGGGCGTCTGGCCCGCCGTGCAGCTGGCCTTCGTCAGCCGCTCGTCGATCGGCACCCTGCCGCTCACCGAGCGCGTCACCGAGCGCAACCTCGGCGTGCCCCGCGGCTACGCGTCGTTCGCCGTGCCGCTCGGCGCGACCACCAAGATGGACGGCTGCGCCGCGATCTACCCGGCCATCTCCGCGATCTTCGTCGCGCAGTTCTTCGACATCCAGCTGAGCTTCATCCAGTACCTGCTGATCGTGATCGTCTCGGTCGTGGGTTCGGCCGCGACCGCGGGCACCACCGGCGCCATCGTGATGCTGACCCTCACCCTGTCGACCCTGGGCCTGCCGCTCGAGGGCGTCGGACTGCTGCTCGCCATCGACCCGATCCTCGACATGGGCCGCACCGCGGTGAACGTCGCGGGCCAGGCGCTGGTTCCGACTATCGTCGCCAAGCGCGAGGGCATCCTCGACGAGGAGCTCTACAACGCTCCTCGCAACGGCCTGCCGTTCGCGGAAGACATCGACGACGCGGATGCCGTGGAGCCGGATGCCACGAAGGAGCCGGCCGGCGCTCGCTGACCTCGCTCACCCGGATGCCCTGGCATCCCCCGACCCGCGCCGGTGACGTCAGCGCGAGCGGCGCTCCTCCTCCAGCTCGCGCCGCAGGTCGCCGTTCTCGTCTTCCAGATCGAGCACACGGCCGATGCCGGCGAGGTTCACCCCGGCATCCCGCAGCTCGGCGACCCGGCGCAGGCGGTCGATGTCGTCGTCGCTGTACCGCCTCGTTCCTCCGTCGCTGCGGAACGGAGTCAGCAGCCCTCGTCGCTCGTACAGCCGCAGCGTCGCCTCGGGGACATCGGCGAGATCGGCCGCGACGGCGATCCCGTACACCGGAGTTGCACCGTCGCGGTCGGCCATTCGGCATCCATCCTCGTACTTGAAATCTGTTCGAACTGGAGCTATAAATATACATCACCAGATGCAGATTTCCTGCATCCGCAACAGCGCCGCCGGCCGGCGGCCCATAGTGAGAGGAGAACACCATGGCCATGACCCTCGACCCGATCAGTCAGCTCGATCGTTTCGCTGCGAGCGTGCTGGACTCCGTACGCGCCCCGCGCGTGATGCCCGTCGACCTCTGCCGCGACGGCGACCGCTATGTCCTGCATGCCGACATCCCGGGCGCCGACCCCGGCTCGATCGACGTCGATCTCGACGGCTCGCAGCTGTCGATCCGCGCCCAGCGCACCGCCGACACCGGCGAGGGCATGCGCTGGATCGCCCGCGAGCGCGGCACCGGAAGCTACTTCCGGCAGTTCACGCTCGGCGACGGCGTCGACCTCGAGCGCATCAGCGCGTCGTACGACAGCGGCGTGCTCTCGGTGATCATCCCGGTCAGCGAGCGCGCGAAGCCGCGCCGCATCCAGGTCGAGTCGACCGACACCCGCGAGGCGATCAGCGCCTGATCCGCAGCGGGGAGCGCCCGCCCGGGCGCTCCCCGCCCTGATCCGGAAAGGAATGTCTCATGTCCCCCTCCCCCGACCTCCGCCGGTTCCTCGCCGAGATGGAGTTCCCCGCCACGAAGGACGACCTGGTGCGCGAAGCCATCCGCGACGGGCTCGACCGCGACGACATCGCCGCCATCGAGCAGCTCCGCGGGTACAGCTACAGCGCCCGGTGGCAGATCCTCACCGCGCTGCGCCTGGGCCGCCCGTCCGCTGACGCCCTCGTGCCTGCCTGAGCTCGCAGCGCCCTGGCCGCGTGGCACCTGAGCGCCGGGCACCCGGCGCTCAGGTGCGCAGCGACATCCTCGTGTCGAGCGCGAGCTCTTCGGCATCCATCGCCGCGATCAGCTCGTGCATGACCTCCTCGCTGAGGTTGCCGGCGCGCCGCTCCTCCAGCAGCAGGTCGCGGCGCACCGACAGCCAGCCCTTCGCCATCGCCGCGAACTGCTCCGGCGACGGCCGCACCGGCCGCTCTTCCGCCGGCTCCTCGCCGGCCTGGTCGGCGCCCGCCTGCATGCGCACGAGACGCTCGGCATACGCGTCGAACGCCGGCAGCCGCTCCTCGCCGTGCTCCTTCGCCCACGCGCGCCTCGCCTCGCGCAGGTAGGCCTTGCCGACGTCGCGGCTGCGTTCGCGCACGGATGCCAGCTGTCTGGCATCCTCCCGCGCCTCCTCGTCGTCCACGACCCCCAGCGCGCCGATCAGCCACGGCAGGGTGAGCCCCTGCAGCAGCAGGGTGCCGACGGTCACGACGAAGGCGACCACGACGATCGCGTCGGCCGCCCGCGCATCGAGACCCGCAAGATCGGCCGCGGCGAGCGCGGTAGCCAACGTGACCACTCCGCGCATGCCGGCCCACGAGATCACCGCGTTGTCGCGCCACGAGAGCGTGGTCTCGGTCAGCCGGCGCCGCAGCTGCTCCTCGGTGAGCGGGCGCCGACGACGACGCCTGTTCGCGAGCGGAAGCGCCTTCTTCGCCGCCGACATCTTCTCCCACCGGCGCAGACGCAGCTTCGTCCAGCGCTGGCCCCACGCGCCCGCCGGGTACACGAAGAGCGGCCGCACGACGAGCACCGCCAGCAGGACGATCACCGCCAGCAGCAGAATCGTGCCTGCCTCGCCGTCTTCCAGCTCGCCGATCACGCGCGGCAGCTGCAGCCCGATGTACGCGAACACGAACGACTCGAGCAGGAAATCGGCCGAGAGCCACAGCGGCGCCTCCTGCTGCCTGGTCGCGTAACTGGTCTTCGGAGCGCTGAAGCCGACGAACAGGCCCATCGCGACCACCGCCAGCACGCCCGACCCGAGCAGCTGCTCGGCGATCGCGTACGCGCCGAACGGCGCGAGCAGACCGAAGGTGCCGTTCACGACCGGATCGTCGACGCGCATCCGCAGCTGGTGCAGCGCGATACCGAACACCAGCCCGACCGCGACCCCGATCACCACGGCGAGCGCGAACTGCCAGATCCCGTCCCAGATCGACACCGTGGCGCCGGCGACGATCGCCGCGAACACCCGGAACATGGTCAGCGACGTGGCGTCGTTGATCAGGCTCTCCCCCGACAGCACCGTCATCACCCGCCGCGGCAGGCCGAGCCGGCGGCCGATGGACGCCGCAGACACGGCATCCGGAGGGGCGACGATCGCCCCCATCAGCAGGGCTCCCGGCAGGGTCAGCTCGGGCATCACCCACCACGCCAGCAAGCCCACGACGACAGCGGTGACGACGACGAGACCGACACCCAGCCGTCGGATCTGCGGCATCGCCCGGTGGAAGCTGAGGAACGACACGTCGAGCGCCGCCGAGTACAGCAGCGGCGGCAGCACGACGTTCAGCAGCAGGTGTCCGTCGATCGCGATATCCGGCACGAACGGGAGGAAGGATGCCAGCAGCGCGACGACCGTGACCAGCAGCGGTGCGGGCCATCCTCTTCGGCGGGCTACGGCTGCGACCGCCACGGCGCCGACGACGATGAAGAAGATGCTGGACTCCATTCCAGGAAGGGTACGCCTGCGATGCGCGCGACGAGGAATGCGCGCGCGGCGACCGACGTTGTCCTCTGACGATGACTACTCCCGCGCTCTCCGTCCTCGATCTCGTTCCCGTCCGCACCGGCCAGACCAGCGCGCAAGCCATCGCGTCGTCGATGCAGCTCGCCCAGCACGCCGATGCGCTCGGGCTCACCCGGTACTGGTTCGCCGAGCACCACAACATGCCGTCGGTGGCATCGACCACACCGCCGGTCCTGATCGCCGCCGCGGCCGCGCGCACGCAGCGGATCCGCGTCGGCTCGGGCGGCGTCATGCTGCCCAACCACGCGCCCCTGATCGTGGCCGAGCAGTTCGCCGCCCTCGAGGCGCTCGCACCGGGACGCATCGACCTCGGCATCGGCCGGGCACCGGGCAGCGACCCCGTGATCACGCATCTGCTGCGCCAGTCGGGCACCACCGGAGACGTCGACCGCTTCCCCGCGCACGTGCAGGACATCGCCGCGATGGTGCAGTCCGACGGCGCGACGGTGCGCTTCACCAGCGGCGGCGAATACGGCGTGAAGGCGACGCCCGCGGCATCCGGATCCCCCACGATCTGGCTGCTGGGCTCGAGCGACTACTCCGCCCAGCTCGCCGCCGCGCAGGGGCTGCCGTACGTGTTCGCGAACCACTTCGCGGGAGTCGGCCTGGAGCGCGCCCTCGACCTGTACCGCTCGCAGTTCCGCCCGTCCGAGACGCTCGACGCGCCGCTCACCTTTCTCACCGCGAACGTGGTCGCCGCGCCGTCGGCGGAGGAAGCGGAGGCCCGCGCCCTGCCGCAGCTGCGCGCGATGGCGCGCTTGCGCGGCAACAAGCCGATGAGGCCGCTCGAGACGGTCGACGAGGCGCAGCGCGGCGCGGCTGAGCATCCGGATGCCCAGGAGCAGACCCTCATCGACGCGATGCGTCAGCGCTGGCTGATCGGCGAGGGTGCCGAGGTTCGGTCGTCTCTGGCCGCATTCGCCGCGCAGCACGGCGTCGACGAGATCATGGTGTCGCCGGTCGCCGGCGCCTACGACGGCGAGCCGCTCGATGCGGCCACCGGGCGCGCGCAGACTCTCGACCTGCTGGTGGCGTAGGCCGCGCCGCTCTTCACGGGGTGCGGGGTCAGTTGCGTACGTTTTCGGGGACGGAACCGTACGTTTGTGACCCGCGGAGGCGCGCGTCGGCGCCCACAATGACTCCTGTGGTCACCGCGCACGATGGCGCCTTGCTTGTCCACAGATTGCGCGGATCCGAACGTTGCCCACAGCAGCTGGGCCATGCACGGGTCCGCGGTCGGTCGCAGGTCGACCATGGAGAGATGCGAGCCAGGACGCCTCTTCCCCCAACACTCGGTGAGCGGTTCACGGTCAAAGAGGCGTCCGGCGCGGGCGTCCCGCGGCGGCGCCGGGACGCTCCGGACCTCGCCCGGCCGTATCGCGGCATCCGAGTCACGACGGAACCCGAGACGTTCGACGACCGAGTGACGGCCTACGCTCCGCGTCTTGCTGCGGATCAGCGCTTCGGCGGTAGGACGGCGGCGCGCATCTGGCGGATGCCTGTGCCTTCGACGTGGGAGAAGGACGAGACACTCCATGTGTTCGTGCCCACAAGCGGTTCCCGCCCGCGCACTGCCGGTGTCACCGGGCTTCGTCTTGCCCCGGAGCGGCTCACCCTCCATCGGATCGACGATGTGCCTGTACTCGATCCTGTCGCGACGCTCTTCTCCTGTGCGAAAGGGCTCACCAAGCTCGAAGCGGTGACCCTGATCGACTCGATCCTCACCACCGCGACGAACTATCCGGGGCTCCGCCTGAGCCGTCCGCACGTGACGATCGACGACATTGCGGAGCGCCTCAATGTCTGGAACCGCTTTCCGGGATGTGGCACGATCCGCGAGGCTCTGGCACTCGCCTCCTACGACGTCGAATCGCCGAAGGAGACCGAGACCCGACTGCTCATGCGGACGTGCGGGCTGTCAGAGCCGGTGGTTCAGTACAGAGTTCTGAACGGCCTCATGCTCGTCGCGCGCACCGATCTCGCGTACCCCGAACTGAAGATCGCGATCGAGTATGAAGGCGATGGGCATCGTACGAGTGCCGAGCAGTGGCGGCGAGACATCCGGCGTCAGCGAGAGCTGGAAGCGCTCGGCTGGATCGTGATCCGCCTCACCCAGGACGACCTCAACGATGCCGACGCGCTGATCAGACGAATCCGCGGCGCCATAGCATCCCGCTCGGCCTGACCCGCCCGGCGGGTCCCATCCCTTGCGAGGTCAGTCTCGTACGCTTTCGGCCAGATCCGCGTGCACAACTGACCCCGCACACGAGCGGAGCGGGTCGTGTGCGCACGCCGACGCACCCATGTCCGCCTGCGGGGTCAGTAACGTACGCTTTCGGGCAGATCCGCGTACACAACTGACCCGGCACACGGGTGGACCGGGCGCCGCGGCGGACCAGGCGCCGCGAAGGGCCGGCGCGCCGCGGCGGACCACGCGCCGCGAAGGGCCGGCGCGCCGCTGCGGGGTCAGATACGTACACTTCCGGGCGGATCTGCGTGCACAATCGACCCCGCACGCCGGCGGCGCGGGCCCGCACGCGAGCGGATGACCCCGTACCCCGGCGAGCAGGGGCCCGCGGGCTACGCCTCGGGTTCGCCGTGCAGCAGCGCGCGCAGCCAGTCGCGGGCCTCGACGAACACGCCGTCGGCGTATCGCTCGGGGTAGTGCACGATCCGGCGGTCAGCGCGCGGGTACGAGCCGAGGAAGACGACGCGGGGGCTGAACCGCCGGATGCCGAGCAGCGCGTCGGCCATGCGCTCGTCGTACGCGTGACCGTCGGCATCCACCACGAACCGGTACCGGCCGAGGGCATCGCCGACAGGACGCGACTGCAGCAGCGACAGGTTGATGCCGCGGGTCGAGAACTGCTCGAGCATGTCGAGCAGCGCGCCGGGGCGGTCGTCGGGGAGCTCGACGATCAGCGAGGTCTTGTCGGCTCCGGTCGGCTCGCCCGGCGGGGTCGGCCTCGACACGAGCACGAAGCGCGTGACGGCGTTGTCGTTGTCGCCGATCTGCTCGGCGAGCACCTCGACGTCGTGGTGCTGCACGATGCCGGGCGCCGCGATGGCGGCCTGGGCCGGCGACGAGCCGTCGAGCACACCCAGGATGGATGCCACATTGCTGGCCGCCGGAACATGAGCGTGCCTCGGCAGATGCTCGCCCAGCCAGCTGTGGCACTGCGCGTAGGCGACGGGATGCGCGGCGATGACCTCGACGTCCGCCAGCCGCACGCCCGGCTTGCCGACCAGCACGAAGTTCACCTTCACCAGGTACTCGCCGATGATGCGCAGGCCCGGCAGCGTGGCGAGCGCGTCGAGCGTGGTCGACACCCCGCCCTCGACGGAGTTCTCGATCGCGATCATCGCCGCGTGGCTGCGTCCCTCGAGCACGTCGGCGAGCGCCTCGCCGACGTTGTGCACGGGCTTCCAGTCGTGGCCCCTGGCCTCGGGCACCTGGTCGAGCGCTGCCTCGGTGAAGGTGCCTGCGGGGCCCAGGTAGCTGTAGGTGCGGCGTTCGGTCACCACGTCAGCCTAGCCCCGCGGCTCGGCGGCCCTTCGAGCCGTTTCACTACCACGAACGCGCCTGTGACGACATCCGTCACCGGCTGAGGTGCGCGAGCGCCCCGAGGAGGGGCAGACTATCCCCATGACGAGCCGAGCTGGCCTCCCTGCGGAGGAAAAGGATCTGATCGACGTCGACGAGTTGATCGCCGCCTACTACGACCGCATCCCCGATCCGTCCGACCCGGCTCAGCGCGTGGCGTTCGGCACGAGCGGGCACCGCGGCTCGTCCCTCAGCACCAGCTTCAACGAGCAGCACATCGTCGCCACGACCCAGGCCATCGTCGACTACCGGCGCGAGCAGGGCATCACGGGCCCGCTGTTCCTCGGCCGCGACACCCACGCCCTGTCGCTGCCGGCCGAGCGCACCGCGATCGAGGTGCTGATCGGCAACGGCGTCGACGTGCGCGTGGACTCCCGCGACTCGTGGGTACCCACCCCCGCGCTCAGCCACGCGATCCTCACCCACAACCGCGGTCGTGCGGCGGGCGACCCCGACCGCGCCGACGGCATCGTCATCACTCCGAGCCACAACCCGCCCCGCGACGGCGGTTTCAAGTACAACCCGCCGCACGGCGGCCCGGCCGACACCGACGCCACGTCGTGGATCGCGCAGCGGGCGAACGCGCTGATCGAGGCGGGCCTGGAGGGCGTCGAACGGATTCCGGATGCCGACATCGACGACGACTCGATCGGCCAATACGACTTCCGTGACGCGTATGTGCGCGACCTGCCCTCGATCATCGACATCGACGCGATCACGCGCGCGGGCGTGCGCATCGGCGCCGACCCCATGGGCGGGGCATCGGTCGAGTACTGGCAGCTCATCAAGGAGATGCACGGCATCGAGTTGACTGTCGTGAACCCCGAGGTCGATCCGACCTGGCGCTTCATGACCCTCGACTGGGACGAGAAGATCCGGATGGATCCGTCGTCGCCGAGCGCCATGGCATCCCTCGTCGCCAAGCGAGACGACTACGACGTGCTCACCGGCAACGACGCCGACGCCGACCGGCACGGCATCGTCACCCCGGATGCGGGGCTGATGAACCCGAACCACTACCTCGCCGTCGCGATCGACTACCTGTTCTCGCACCGCACCGAGTGGCCTCGCGACGCGGCGATCGGCAAGACGCTCGTGTCGTCGATGATCATCGACCGCGTCGCCGAGTCGCTCGGCCGCCGCCTGCTCGAGGTGCCGGTCGGATTCAAGTGGTTCGTGCCGGGTCTGCTCGACGGCTCGGTCGCGTTCGGCGGGGAGGAGTCGGCCGGTGCGTCGTTCCTGCGCAAGGACGGCACGGTCTGGTCGACCGACAAGGACGGCATCCTGCTCTGCCTGCTCGCCGCCGAGATCATCGCCGTGACCGGCAAGACGCCGTCGGAGCGCTACCGCGAGCTCGAGCAGGCCTTCGGCTCGTCGGCGTACCAGCGGGTGGACGCCCCGGCGACGCCCGAGCAGAAGGCGGCGCTGGGCAGGTTGGCTCCGGATGCCGTGACCGCGACCGATCTGGCTGGCGAGCCCATCACCGCGAAGCTGTCGCACGCACCGGGCAACGGCGCGGCGATCGGCGGGCTGAAGGTGCAGACCGAGCACGCGTGGTTCGCCGCGCGTCCGTCGGGCACGGAGGACGTCTACAAGCTGTACGCCGAGAGCCTCAAGGGTCCGGAGCACCTCGCGCAGGTGCAGGAGGAGGCGCGGGTCGTCGTGTCCGCCGCCCTCGGGGGCTGAGCGCGAGCGCCCTCGGGGGCTGAGCGCGAGCGCCGCCGGCGGCTCTGCGCGGTCGCCCGCTGAGCGAGGTCAGGAGCCGGATGCCGGCCCGGAGCCGCGCGTCGCGAGCGCAAGCCGGCGACCGGCCTCGTGCAGCCACCGGTGCGTATCCGCCAGCGCGGACGCCGACGAGCCGGCCACCTCGGTGAGCGAGGCGGATGCCGTGAACGGCGCGAGATCGGCATCCGGCGCTATCAGACCGGCCACGAGCACCGCGTCGACGCCGGAGGCGGCGGCGAGGGATGCCACGAACGACGGCACCTTGCCGTCGCCGGACTGTCCGTCGTAGGCGCCCTCACCGGTCACGACCGCATCGGCGGCGGCGATGGCATCGGCGAGTCCGATCAGGTGCGCCACCTCGGCCGCCCCGGGCAGCAGCGTGCCACCCCAGGCGATCAGCGCCGCCCCGACACCGCCCGCCGCGCCGGAACCGGGCACGGCCGGATCGAGGGCGAGCACTCGGGCGAGGCGCTCGAGTGCGGCATCCGTCTGCTGCTGATCCGAGGGATCGGTCAGCCCCTTCTGCGGGCCGAACACCGCCGCGGCGCCCCGGGCGCCGGTGAGCGGGTTGGTGACGTCGGTGAGCACCCGCACCTCGGGAGCCGGGCGGAGCCCGCTCAGATCCGCCGAGACGATATCGCCCAGCCCACGGGCACCGGGCGCCGTCTCCGCTCCGCGCGCGTCGAGGAACCGCGCGCCGAGCGCGCGCAGCATGCCCGTGCCGCCGTCGGTCGACGCGCTCGAGCCGATGCCGAGCACGAGACGAGAGACGCCGTGGTCGAGAGCCGCGGCGATGGTCTGGCCGAAGCCGCGCGAATCGGCGTCCCACGGGCGCAGCTCGTCGAGCAGCTCGATGCCCGACGTCGAGGCCATGTCGATCACGGCGGTGCCGTCGGGCGCATCGTCGGAGGCCGGCAGCAGCAGCCACGCGGTATCGACGGGATGCCCGGCGGGGCCGTCGACGGTGATCGGCATCCGGCGCGCTCCCGGCACTGCGGCGGCGAAGGCCGCGACGGTGCCCTCTCCCCCGTCGGCCATCGGGCGCAGCACCGGCGAGACGCCAGGATCGACCGACGCCCATGCTTCCGCGAGGACCCGCGCCGCGTCGGCGGCGGCGATCGTGCCCTTGAAGCTGTCGGGGGCGAAGACGATGCGCGTCACCGGTCGACTCCGGGCGTGCTCTCGCGCACGATCACATCGAGATCGGCCGTGGGCGGGTGCCACTCGTCGTCGACGGTCGCCCGGAACGCCTGATACCCGAGCTCGATCAGCGGCACCCGCACGGTGCTCAGCCGCGGGGTGACGTCGCGGCTGACGGGCACGTCGTCGAATCCGCAGACCGCGATGTCCGCGCCCACGCGTCGCCCGCCCTCGCGGATGGCGGTCATGGCGCCGATGGCGATCACGTCGCTGAGCGCGAAGACGAGGGTGCCGGGGTCGACGCCGTCGGCGAGCGCCTGCCTCATGGACGCGGCCCCGGACTCGCGCTCGAACGTGCCGCGATAGGTGCGTTCGATGACGCCGCCCTCGGCGCCGAACCCGGCGGTGAAGCCGGCCAGTCGGTCATCGGATGTGCGCACGCCCTCCGTGGCGCCGATCGCGATCGCGCGGCGGTAGCCGAGGGCCGCCATCGCGCG
The DNA here is from genome assembly GCF_040686955.1 of Microbacterium sp. NPDC077391. Lineage (NCBI taxonomy): Bacteria > Bacillati > Actinomycetota > Actinomycetes > Micrococcales > Microbacteriaceae > Microbacterium > Microbacterium sp. NPDC077391. The sequence continues at coordinate 470,344 of NZ_JBFBMI010000003.1, read as the reverse complement.
GCCCAGGCGCTCGGCGCCGCCGCGGTTGTCGATGCGGATGCTGCGGTCGCCGCCGGGGCCGAACGTGACGGTGCGCCCGCCCAGACCGGAGAATGCGGAGAGTTCGCCGTGCGTGTCGTCTTCACCGTCGTTGCCCCGCGAGGCGGCGAGGATCACGCCACGCGGACGCTGCCCGCGCAGCGCCCGCAGGATCTTCGTCTCCCGCTGCGGGTCGCGCTCGGTGATCGCGATGGTGACGATCAGCCCCTCCTCGTCGGCGCCGCGGGCCACGCCCGAGGCGATCAGCCCGAAGTAGGGGTCGGCGATGTCGGCGACGAGCAGCGCGATGGCCGCCGAGGTGCCCCTCGCCGTGGCCTGCGCCGAGGCGTTCGCCGTGTAGCCGAGCTCTTCGGCCGCCTTCTCGACGCGCTCTCGGAACGACTCGGCGACCTTGCGCTCAGAGCCGTTCAGCACCCGGGATGCGGTGGCGAGCGAGACCCCCGCCGTGCGTGCCACGTCGTGCAGCGTGGGCGGCGAGGTGCGCGCGGACGCGGCGTCGGCGGTCATGGCCACAGCCTACCGAGTGCCGGCATCCCGACCCGGCTCAGGGCGGGGCGACTCGGACGCGGCACCACGATCGAGGAGGTCGAGTAGAGTCGCCGCCTCCGCTGCCAGCAGCGCCGGGTCGTCGTCGACGACGAACTCGAGCAGCGCGTCGCGCGGCGGCACCGGCTGCGCCGACGCCGCGACGAAGAGCGGATGCCAGAGGCTGTCGCGCGCGCTGAGGCGCAGCCTCGTGTCGAACGGCCACCATGAGAACACGTGCACGGCGCTGGTGTGCTCGGCGATCTGCGCGAACTCGTGCAGGGCGACATCGTCGGGGGCGTCCACGGTGGGCTGCCAGTACGTCGAGAGCCCAGGCACGTCCGCCAGCAGTCGCAGCGTCGCCGCCGGGGTGTCGGCGAGCGTGCGCCGGTGGAACTCCAGCGCCAGGGCGACGCGCCGCTCGGACGCCTCGGCGACGGCATCCCGCAGCCGCGAGACGACCTGCGCGTACTGCTCGGGGCTCGCGTCGGCCGAACCCGTGCGGCCGGCCCAGATGCGCACGCGGTCCGCGGCCAGCGCGGTCGCGCTGTCGAGGATCGGCGTGAGCGACTCGTCTGCTCCGGCGCGGAAGTACGAGCCGTACGAGCACACCGCAAGGCCTGCATCCGTCGTCGCCGCCGCGACCTCCGCGGCGCGCTCGACATCGCCGGGCGGCACGTGCACGTCGCCACCCCACTCGATCACCTCGAGCCCGGCCGCCGCGGCCCGCGCGGCCACCTCCTCGGCGGCCAGCTGCCGAAACGTCACCGAGCACAGTCCCGCTCTGATCATGCGCGCCTCCCGCACCAGCACATCACAGGTACGGCGAGACCGTCGCCGAGAACGCCTCGGCGGTGCGCGCGACGACCTTCTCCGGCGCGTCCGACCAGATGTCGGCGTTGAAGATCTCCACCTCGATGTCGCGGTCGTAGCCGGTCTCGACGACCGCGCGGGTGAGCGAGGCGAAGTCGATGATCCCGTCGCCCATGTAGTGCCGCGACAGCAGCACGTCGGCGGGGAACGGCGTCTTCCAATCGCACACCTGATACGTCGAGATGCGGCCCTCGCGACCCGCACGGGCGATCTGCTCGTGCACCTGCGGATCCCACCAGATGTGGAAGGTGTCGACCGCAGCGCCGACCGTCGCGGCGTCGAAGTCGGCGGCGATGTCCAGCGCCTGGCCGAGCGTGGTCACCACGCAGCGGTCCGAGCCGAACATCGGATGCAGGGGCTCGATCGCCAGGGTGACCCCGGCGCTCTGCGCGTACGGGGCGAGCACGCCCAGGGCATCCCGAACCCGCTCGCGCGCGCCGTTCAGGTCGCGCGACCCCTCGGGCAGGCCGCCGGCGACCAGCACGAGGACGGCCGTCGATCCCTCGGCGCCCGCGGCGGCGAGGGCCGCGGTCTCGTCGATCGCTCGTCGGTTGTCGTCGAGCGCGGCGTCGCGCGCGGGCCCGGCCGGGAGGGTGAAGAACCCTCCTCGGCAGTGGGTCGAGAAGCGCAGCCCCGAGTCGGCGAGCATCGTCGCCGCGGTGTCGAGGCCGACCTCGTTCACCGGCTCGCGCCACAGTCCGATCGACTGCACGCCCGCGTCGGCGGTCACCCGCAGAGCCGTGGCGAGATCGGCGTACTTGATGGTCGCCTGGTTGATCGACAGGCGGGGGTCGGGAGTGATCACGCGTCCAGTCCGTTCAGCTTCAGCATGCCGTGCCAGCGCTCGCGCGCGAGCTCGGGGTTCTCGAGCGCGAGCGACGCGTTGGCCAGCTCGACGATGCGCGACAGATGCGGCAGGCTGCGCGCGGAGTGCAGACCGCCCACCATCTGGAACGCGGGCTGGTGCCCGTTCAGCCACGACAGGAACGCGACGCCGGTCTTGTAGTAGAACGTCGGCGCGGCGAACACCTGGCGGCTGAGCTCTTCGGTCGGACCGAGGATGCGCCGGTACGCCTCGTGGTCGTCGGCGTCGAGCGCCTGGATCGCCGCCGAGGCGACCGGGGTGATGGCGGCGAACGCACCCAGCAGCGCGTCGGAGTACGACCGTCGCCCGACCTGCGAGTCGCCGATCAGCGACACGTAGTTGAAGTCGTCGCCGGTGAACATGCGCACACCTTCGGGAAGGCGCTCACGCACCGAGATCTCACTCTCGGCGTTGAGCAGGCTCATCTTGACACCGGCGATCTTCGACGGGTTCTCCCCGATGATCTCGAGCAGCACCTCCGCCGCCGCCTGCCAGTCGCTCCCGCCGCCCGTACTGAGCGAGGTCGACGTGAAGTAGCCCTCCAGCTCGGGGTCGAACGCCGGGCCCAGCCAGTGCAGCACCACCGGCGTGGTCGCCCGTTCGAGCACCGCGCGGTAGACACGGCGGTAGTCGTCGGGCGATTCGGCGACGCGGGCGAGGTGGCGGGATGCCATCAGCACCGGCCCCGCCCCCTGCTCCTCGGTGAACTCGAGCTGCGACACGTACGCGTCGATGACGGCATCCAGCGAGATGTGCGTCTCGGCGACGTGATCGGTGTTGACCCCGACCACGACCGACCCGCCCTCCTCGCGCGCCACCTCGGCGCTGCGGGCGATCAGCTCGCGCGTCGCCGCGGCATCGAGGCCCATGTTGCGCTGGGCGGTGTCCATGGCATCCGCCACCCCCAGCCCCCACGAATAGACGTTGCGGCGGAACGCGAGTGTCGCATCCCAGTCGATGTCGGCGGGCTGGCCGGGGGTGTTGTCGGCGTGCGGCCGCGGCACGACGTGCGCCGCGGCGTAGGCCACGCGCGAGCGCAGCGGCGAGGTCGGGCGCGCGTACGCGCCCGAGTCGTTGAGCGTGGCATCGGAGAGATCTCCGGATGCCGAGAGCAGGCGAAGCGTCGTCACAGCGACAGCCTCTCGATGGCGACCTTGCGGCCCTCGGCGCTCGAGGTCAGGCCGGCCTCGGCGAACTGCACCCCGCGGGCGCCCGCGAGCAGGTCGAACGGGTAGTCGGTGCCGAGCACGTACGAGGTGAGATACTCCTCCCACTGCTGGCGGAAGCCGTTGAGGAAGACGTCGTTCGTCGGCACGTTCTGCCAGTCGCCGTCGTAGTCGTGGGTGTCTTCGAGGTCGGGGTTCCAGACCGGCTTCGGGGTGGCGTTGCGCGGCTGGATCTTGCAGCCGAACAGGCCGACCACGGCCGAGCCGTGCGTGCCGTCGACCTGGAACTCGACCAGCTCGTCGCGGTTCACGCGCACGGTCCACGAGGAGTTGATCTCGGCGATCACGCCGCCCTCGATCTCGAAGATGCCGTACGCGGCGTCTTCGGCGGTGGCGGTGTAGTGCTCGCCCTTCTCGTCCCAGCGGTCGGCGATGTGCACGGCCGCCTGGGCGTAGACGCTCTTCACCTCACCGAAGAGGTTCTCGAGCACGTAGTTCCAGTGCGGGAACATGTCGGTGATGATGCCGCCGCCGTCTTCGGTGCGGTAGTTCCAGCTGGGGCGCTGCGCCGGCTGCCAGTCGCCCTCGAACACCCAGTAGCCGAACTCGCCGCGCACCGAGAGGATGCGGCCGAAGAAGCCCGAGTCGATCAGGCGCTTGAGCTTCTGCAGCCCGGGCAGGTAGAGCTTGTCGTGCACGACCCCGGTCTTGACGCCGGCATCCTGCGCGAGCTTCGCCAGCTCGAGGGCCTCTTCCAGCGACTCGGCGGTGGGCTTCTCGGTGTAGATCGCCTTGCCGGCGGCGATGGCCTTGCGGATCGCGGTGGCGCGCGCCTTGGTCACCAGGAAGTCGGCGTAGATCTCCCACTTCGGGTCGGCGAGCGCGGCGTCGAGGTCGGTCGTGTAGTCGTCGATGCCGTGCTTGGCGGCGAGCTCGGCGAGCTTCGCCTCGCTGCGCCCGACGAGCATCGGCCTGACCGTGACCTTCGAGCCGTCGGGCAGCTCGACGCCGCCCTGATCGCGGATCGCGAGGATCGAGCGCACGAGGTGCTGCCGGTAGCCCATGCGTCCGGAGACGCCGTTCATGATGATGCCGATCTCACGCACGTCGGTCATGGTGGTCCGTTCTGTCGAGGTCTGTGCCCGGTGGGAGGGAGTCCCGTCGGGAAGTGATGGGTAAACGCTTTCCGATATAAAAGCACCTTCCGTCGCCCACCGCAAGCCCGGTCAGTCCGCGAGGTCGTCGAGCAGGTCCGCGAAGTGGTCGAGATCCTCGGCCGACCAGCGCCGCAGGCGCTCGGCGAGGCGGCTCTCGTACGCCGCGCGCGCCGCGGTGACGCGATCGACGGCCAGGGGCGTGGCGACCAGACGACGGGCGCGCCGATCATCGGCATCCCGGATGCTCTCGACCAGCCCGAGCTCGGTGAGCCGACTCACCTGGCGGCTCACCGCCGACTTGTCGGTCTGCAGGCGATCGATGATCTCGCCGGCGCTGCCGTGGCCGTTCACGATCGACACGAGCACCTGGTAGCCCAACGGCTGCAGCTCCGTATGCACGGTCGCCGCCGCGTCGCGCCACCCCACGCGGATCCGCGCGAACAGCCGGCCGAGCTCCCGCTCGACGCGGTGCACGGCATCGTCGAGCGCCGCGCCGTCGAGGGTGTCGTCGGGGACGGGCGCATCGTGGGGGGCATCGCTCACCTCGCCAGCCTAAACCGCGGCCGTTTCGGGCCCGCGATCGCCGTGCGATCGCCGTGCGATCGCCGTGCAAGGTCAGTTCGGTACGCATCCGCGGCCGAAACCGTGCACAGCTGACCCCGCATCCGGTTGCCGCCGCGCCGGGCGCGCGACCGCGCCCGCGCCCGCGCCCGAGAGCAGCGGTGCGAGGTCACTTGCGTACGCATCCAGCGCCGAAATCGTGCACAACCGACCCCGCACGCGATCGGGGGGGGCGACGCCCCCGGGGCTCAGACCTCCGCGAGCAGGCGGAACGCCTTCGACGCGGCCTGCACCTCTTCCGGCGTCAGCTCGGCGAGCACGGCCCGCATCCGCTCGGCGTTCTCCACCCGCAGCTGGGCGAGCGTCTCCTGCGCCGCGGCGGTGGCGGTGAGCGCCCGCAGCCTGCCGTCGCGCTCGTCCGGGCGGGACTCGAGCAGCCCGAAGTCCTCCAGCATCCGGATCTGACGACTCACCATCGACTTGTCCATCTCGAACAGCTCGGCGAGCTGGTGGGCGTTCGCGCCGCCCGTGCGGGCGATGTACGACAGCAGCTTGTATCCGGAGGGCTGCAGGTCGGGGTGCATCCGCGCCGCGGACTCGCGCCAGAGGGTCTTCGCCCGCGAGAAGATGAGGTTCAGCTGCCCCTGGAAGTCGGCGAGTGCCTCGTCGACGCTCTGCGTCTGCACCTCAGCGCACCTGCTCCGGCACGCGGCCGTCGTTCGCGACCACGCGGATGCTGCCGGTCGACCCGCCCACCTCGGCCTCGGCGACCTCGATCGCCGACCCTTCGGCCTGCTCGCGCAGCTGCTCGGCCGAGTTCTTCGTCGACAGCGGCTTGTTACGGATGAACGCGATCGCGATCACGCCGATCACGGCCAGCGGCACGGCGACGATGAACGCGTCGGCGATGCCCAGTCCGTAGGCAGACTCGACCACGCGGCGGATGCTCTCCGGCAGGCTCGACATGTCGGGCACGTTGCCCGAGCCGAGCGACGTCAGAGCGCTCACCTCCTCCGGCGACTTCGGCACGAACGTCGCGAGGTCGTCCTTGATGTACGCGCCGACGTTGGTGGCGAGGATGGAGCCCATGATGGTCACGCCGATGGTTCCCGCGATGGTGCGGAAGAAGTTGACGCCTGACGACGCGGCGCCCAGCTGACGTGCCGGGGTGTCGTTCTGCACGATGAGGGTGAGGTTCTGCATCACCATGCCGAGCCCCGCGCCCAGCACGAACATGTAGATCGCGACCAGGGGGAACGGGGTGTCCCAGCGCAGCGTGGACATCAGAGACACGCCGACGAGGGCGAGCACCGAGCCCAGCATCATCCAGCCCTTCCACTTGCCGAAGCGGCTCACGAGCTGGCCGATGATGATCGACGCGCCCATCTGGCCGACGATCATCGGGATGGTCATCAGGCCCGACTCCGTCGGGGTGGCGCCGCGGGCGAGCTGGAAGTACTGCGCGAGGAACACCGAGGTGGCGAACATCGAGACGCCGATCGCGATCGAGGCGATCACCGAGAGCGTGAAGGTGCGGTTCTTGAACAGCGTCATCGGCACGATCGGCTCGGCGACGACGAACTCGACCGCGACGAAGGCGAGGATCACGACCGCGGCTCCGATGCCGAGCGCGTAGCTGGTCGAGGAGTCCCAGTCGAACTGCGAGCCGCCCATCGAGACCCAGATCAGCAGCGCCGAGACGCCGACGGCGAGCAGCACGATGCCGAGGTAGTCGATCGAGACCTTCGCATTCTGCGGCTTGGGTAGGTGCAGGGTGAGCTGCAGCAGCACGAGCGCGAGCACGGCGAACGGCACGCCGACGAAGAAGTTCGCGCGCCACCCCCACACGTCGGTGATGAATCCGCCCAGCAGCGGGCCGCCGATCGTGGCGAAGGCCATGATGCCGCCGACCACACCCATGTACTTGCCGCGCTCGCGCGGCGAGATGATCAGGGCGACGGCGACCATCACCAGCGACATCAGCCCGCCCACGCCGATCCCCTGCACGACGCGCACGGCGATGAGCATGTTCGTGTCGGTCGAGAAGCCCGCGATCACCGTGCCGACCGTGAACAGCACGAGTGACACCTGCACGAGCACCTTGCGGTCGAGCAGATCGGCGAGCTTGCCCCAGATCGGGGTGGAGACGGCCGTCGCCAGCAGGCTGGCGGTGATCACCCAGGTGTACTGGGCCTGCGTGCCACCCAGGTCGGCGATGATGACCGGCAGCGATGTCGAGACGACGGTGCCCGAGAGCACGGCGACGAACATGCCGACGATGAGGCCGGAGATGGCGGTGAACACCTCACGCGCCGAGCGGGCGGTCGAAGAGGGAGGGGAGGAAAGAGAGGTCAAAAGGTGCGGCTCCTGGAAGATGGTTGATCTTTCTCAACCGTATCACTAATCGTTGACAGTCATCAACTATGGCTGGACATCAACTATTCCGCGGAACCCGCCCGACGGCCCGGATAGGCTCGTCTCGCGGCATCCGCCCCGCCGGACGCCCGCCGGAAGGATGCGCTGTGGATGCTGAATGCTCGTGCGGCTGCGGCACGCCGTCTCGATCGGCTTTCGCGACCGTCTCGCTGCGCCCCGGCGCCTCCCCGACAGCAGGCTCCTCGCAGCACGCCGTGCCGCAGGTGGTCGTCCCGGCAGGCTCGTTCGTCATGGGCGACTCGTCTGGCGACCGCAACGCGGCCGACGGCGAGGTGCCGCTGCACCGGGTGAGCCTCGACGCATTCTCGATGGATGCCACGAGCGTGACCAACGACGACTTCGCGCGCTTCGTCGACGACACCGGATACCGCACCGAGGCCGAGGAGTTCGGCTTCTCGGCCGTGTTCCATCTCGCCCTCGCGGCCGACGAGGCCGACGTGCTGGGCCGGCCGCCGCAGACCCCGTGGTGGATCGGTGTGCGCGGCGCCGACTGGCGGCATCCCGGCGGACAGCACTCGAGCATCGACGGACTGGGCGATCACCCGGTGGTGCACATCAGCTGGAACGACGCTCAGGCCTATTGCGAATGGGCGGGGCGCCGACTGCCCACCGAGGCCGAGTGGGAGTACGCGGCGCGCGGCGGTCTCGAGCAGCGGAAGTACCCGTGGGGCGATGACGAGGTCGACGACGGCGGCTGGCGCACGAACATCTGGCAGGGCGAGTTCCCGCGCACCAACACGCTCGAGGACGGCTTCCTGACCACCGCGCCGGTGCGCTCGTTCGAACCCAACGGCTACGGACTGTGGCAGATGGTCGGCAACGTGTGGGAGTGGGCGTCGGACTGGTTCTCGCCCGGGTACTACCGCGTCTCGCCGTCGCACGCTCCGACCGGGCCGGAACGCGGGCAGTCGCGCGTGCTGCGCGGCGGCAGCTACTTGTGTCACTCGTCGTACTGCAACCGATACCGCAACTCGGCACGGTCGCAGAACACCCCCGACTCGTCGATGGGCAACGCCGGGTTCCGCACGGTCGGCCGGTAGCGGGCGCCGCTACCGGATCGACACGATCAGCACGGCCGCCAGTCCCAGCATCCCCGCCGCCGCCACCCCGGCGGCGAGCACGAGCAGCGCTCCTGCACCGGCCGCACGCGGAGGGCGATCCTGCTCGACGTCCGCCATGAATGCGCGATGCCGTCGGCGCGACACCCGCCAGAGCAGGGATGCCGCCAGCAGACCCGCCATTCCCGGCAGCACCCACTGCGCGCCGCCCAGCCACAGCGGAAGCAGCCGCAGCGAGACGAGCGAGCCGACCGCGAGCGACAGTGCGGTGCGGCGCCACGACAGCGACGTGCGCTCGAGCTGCAGGCCGGCGTCGAAGGAACCCGGCCACGAGGGTGCGGTCGCCGGCCCTCCGGCGCGGCCGCTCATCGCAGCACGGCGAGCAGCACCAGCACGCCCGAGGCGACCACGGCCAGTGCGAGCACGATTCCCGTGGGCGGGTGCGGCAGGGGCCGGCCCAGCCGCATGGCGCGCTCGACCCGCGACCACTCCACCCAGGCGATGATCGGCAGCAGGATGCCCGTGATGATGAGCACGAGGGACGCGGCCAGGCGCAGCGGGGCGTACATGTCGAGCGCGAGCGCCTCGAGCGCCACGCCACCCGCGATCAGGGCGAGCGCCGTGCGCGTCCAGGCGAGGAAGGTGCGCTCGTTCGCGAGCGAGAAGCGCACGTCCGGCTCGCTGCCCTGCCGGAACACCGAACGCGGGAACCGACGATCGGGATGCTCGCTCACCCGTTCAGGATACCGGCGTCGAGCCTCTCGCAATCCGCCCGTCGGAGTGATGGAGTAGACACATGCGCGCAGTCATCATGCACGGACCCGGCGACGTCCGGGTCGAGGATGTCCCGACCCCCGAGCTCGTGGAGCCGACCGACGCGATCATCCGCGTCGACGCGGCCTGCATCTGCGGCTCCGACCTGTGGCCGTATCGCGGCATCTCGCCGGTGAAGCGGCCGTCGCGGATGGGTCATGAGTACATCGGCGTCGTCGAGCAGGTCGGGTCGGCGGTCCGCGACATCCGGGTCGGAGACTTCGTGGTCGGCTCGTTCATGGCATCCGACAACACCTGCGAGATCTGCCGAGCGGGGTACCAGTCGCGATGCATCCACGTCGTCGGGATGGGATCGATCGGCACGCAGGCCGAGTACGCCCGGATCCCCTGGGCGGACGGGACGCTCGTGAAGGTCACGGGCGACATCACCCCCGAACGGCGCCGCAGCCTGCTCGCCGCCTCCGACGTGCTCGGCACCGGGTGGTTCGCGGCCGTCGCGGCCGAGGCCGGGCCCGGCAAGACGGTCGCCGTGGTCGGCGACGGGGCGGTCGGGCTGCTCGGCGTCCTCGCGGCGTCGCAGCTGGGGGCCGAGCGCATCATCGCGATGTCGCGGCACGCCGACCGCCAGGCGCTCGCCCGTCGCTTCGGCGCCACCGACATCGTCGAGGCGCGAGGGGATGCCGGCGTCGCGGCGATCAAGGAGATGACGGGCGGCTACGGGGCGCACTCCACCATCGAGGCGGTCGGCACGCAGGAGGCGATGCAGCAGGCGATCCGCTCGACCCGCGCCGGCGGGCACGTCGGATTCGTCGGCGTCTCGCACGGCGTGAGCCTCGACGGGCAGGAGCTGTTCCTCTCCGGCGTCCACCTGCACGGCGGTCCTGCACCCGTGCGCCGCTTCCTGCCCGATCTGATCGACCGGATCATGACCGACGAGATCGACCCGGGCGTCGTGTTCGATCAGACGCTGTCGATCGACGACGCCGCAGACGGGTATCGAGCCATGGACGAGCGTCGCGCGATCAAGGTGATGCTCGAGTTCTGAGCGGGGCTCAGGCGCTGGCGCGGCCGATCAGCGCGGGCGGCAGCAGCAGGTCGGCGGGCCGCTCGCCCTCGATCCATGCGACGAGAGCGCCGACGGCGTGCTCGCCGAGCGCGTCGAAGTCCTGCCGGACGGTGGTCAGCGGAGGCTGGAAGTCCGCGGCGTCGGCGATGTCGTCGAACCCCATCACCGCGACGTCGTCCGGCACACGGCGTCCGGACTCCGCCAGAGCGCGCAAGGCACCGAGCGCCATCTGATCGTTCGCGGCGAAGATCGCGGTGACGCCGGATGCCGGCATCCGCGCCACCGATTCGAATCCGGATGCCGCACTCCAGTCGCCGCGCACGGGCTCGGGCGGATCGATGCCCGCCGCGGCGAGCGCGTCGCGCCAGCCGCGCTCGCGCTCGGCGGAGGCGAACGACCCGACCGGCCCGGCGAGGTGGTGCACCGCACGGTGCCCGGCGCGCAGGAGGTGCTCGGTGGCCGCGCGAGCGCCCGACGCGTGGTCGGTGCCGATGACGGTGAAGCGCTCGTCGGGCGGCGAGTCGACGACCACGAGGCGCAGTCCGCCCGAGGCCGCGTCGCGCGCCAGCGCGGTGGCCTCGTTCAGCACGATGGCGCCGTCGACCCCCTGGTCGCGGAGGCGATCGAAAGCGTCGGCGATGTCGGCATCCGCGCCGAGGGTGAGCACGGTCAGCGCATAGCCGCGCGACGCCGCGGCGTCGGCGACGGCCTGCAGCATGCGGGAGTTGCCCACGGTGGCGAGGGTCTGCGCGACGAGGCCGAGGGTCTGACTGCGACCGGTGCGCAGGGCGCGGGCGGCGCGGTTCGGGCGGTAGCCGAGCTCGGCCATCGCCCGTTCGACGCGCGCCCTCGTCTCGGGGTCGACCCTGGGGCTTCCGTTCGCCACCCGCGAGACGGTCTGACCGGAGACCCCGGCGCGCTGGGCGACCATCGCCATGGACACGCGTGCGGATGTCGGCATCCGGTCTTCCTCTCGAGCGCTCGCAACTCCGGAATGTTGACGTTATCACAGCGGCCGCGGTACCGTGTTGACGTGAACATGTCAGAATCCCCCGAGCTGCGAACGTCCGAACTCGGCGCCGGCGTCGTCCGGCGCGCCACCCGCCTCGCCGACGGTCGCGAGCTGCTCTACTACGACGACCCCGGCACGAGCCTCGGATCCGAGCGAGGCGTCGACGCGCGCACGCTCGACGGGCGCCCCGAGACCGCGACGATGCGGCAGGACGTGCTCACGGGCGACTGGATCACCTTCGCCACCGCACGTCAGAACCGGGTCATGATGCCCAGCGCCGACGCGGATCCGCTGGCCCCCCAGACGCCGAGCAACCCGTCCGAGGTTCCGGCGCAATACGACGTCGCCGTCTTCGAGAACCGCTCCCCCGCCTTCGGTCCGGCGCTGATCGAGGCCGTCGGCGGTGTGCCGGCGGCCCGCAACGCCCCGCGCGGGCTCGACGATCTCGCCGAGCTCGGCATCGGCCGCACGCGCACGAGCATCGGCCGCTGCGAGGTCGTGTGCTTCAGCCCCGACCACGAAGGGTCGTTCGGCACGCAGTCGGTCACCCGCGCACGCACGGTGATCGAGGCATGGGCAGACCGCACGGCGGCGCTGTCGGCCCTCCCCGGCATCCAGCAGGTCTTCCCGTTCGAGAACCGCGGCGAGGCGATCGGCGTCACACTGCCGCACCCGCACGGGCAGATCTACGCCTACCCGTACGTCACCCCGCGCACGCAGCGGCTGCTAGACAGCATCGACCGCATCGCTCCCGACCTGATGACGCGCGTGCTCGACTCCGAGCGCGACTCGGACCGCGTCGTGCTGCAGGGCGAGCACTGGACGGCGTTCGTGCCATTCGCCGCCCGCTGGCCGCTCGAGGTGCACCTCATGCCGCATCGGCACGCCCCCGACTTCGCGGCGCTCACCGACGCCGAGCGCGACGAGCTCGCCCCGCTCTACCTGCGTCTGCTGCGCGGGGTGGATGCCCTGTACTCCACCCCCACCGCATACATCGCCGGATGGCACCAGGCGCCCGTGAACATCGGTCGCGACATCGTGCGCATGCGCCTCGAGCTGACCAGCCCGCGCCGCGCCGAGGACAAGCTGAAGTTCCTCGCCGGCTCCGAAGCCGCCATGGGCGCGTGGACCGCCGAGATCCTCCCCGAGGTTGCGGCCGAGCGTCTGCGCGCCGCCATCGCGTCTGTCCCGGAGGTGACCGCATGAGCGCGCTCGACGACGCCCGCACCCTGTTCACCCGGCTCGCCGGACGCGAGCCCGATGGTGTCTGGTCGGCGCCAGGACGCGTGAACCTCATCGGCGAGCACACCGATTACAACGAGGGCTTCGTGCTGCCGTTCGCGATCCCGCACCGCACCTACGCCGCCGCGGCGCTGCGCGACGACGACCGCGTGCGGGTGACGTCGACCTTCGCCGCGGAGCCGGTGGAGGTCGCGCTCACCGACCTCGACACGCTCTTCCCGACCGCCGCCGGCGCAGAGCCCGCCGTGCCGGAGTGGTCTGCATACGTGCTCGGCGTCGCCTGGGCCCTGCGGCTCGCGAGCACCGGGGCACCCGGCCGCGGCGCCGACATCGCGATCGCATCGGACGTGCCGGTCGGTGCGGGCCTGTCGTCGTCCGCCGCGATCGAGGGCGCCGTGGCATCCGCCCTCAACGATCTCTGGGCGCTCGAGCTCGACCCGGTCGCACTCGCCCAGGTGGGCCGGCGCGCCGAGAACGAGGCGGTCGGCGCACCCACGGGCATCATGGATCAGATGGCGTCGATGCTCGGCCGGCCCGACGCGGCGACCTTCCTCGACTGCCGGTCACTGGCGGCGGAGTCGGTGCCCACCGGGTTCACCGGCGAGGGACTCGAGGTGCTGGTCATCGACACACAGGTGTCGCACTCGCACTCCACCGGCGGGTACCGCGAACGGCGCGACGCGTGCGAGCGCGGAGCCGCTCTGCTGGGCATCCCGTCGCTGCGCGACGCGGACGAAGCCGACCTGCCGCGTGCCGCCGAGCTGATGGACGACGTGACCCTGCGCCGCGTGCGCCACGTGATCACCGAGAATCAGCGCGTGCTCGACACCGTGCGCATCCTCGCCGATCAGGGCCCGCGGGCGATCGGCGACCTGCTCGTCGCGTCGCACGCGTCGATGCGCGACGACTTCGAGATCTCGGTGCCGGAGCTCGACCTCGCGGTCGAGACGGCTCTCGAGCAGGGCGCGGTCGGGGCGCGGATGACCGGCGGAGGCTTCGGCGGCGCCGCGATCGCCCTCGTCGAGCGCGACGCCGTCGACCGGATCGCCGATGCCGTGACCCGGGCCTTCGCCGAGGCCGGATTCGGCGCGCCGCACGTGTTCACCGTGCGACCGTCGGACGGCCCGCGCCGCGACGCCTGACCCGCCCGCGACTCCAGAGCCCCGATCCCGACTTCGAATCGCTCACATTGTCGGCCCGCGGGGCGGAATCCTGCCATCTGAGCGATTCGAAAGACCGGGGAACCGGTGAGGTCGGGGACGTCGACGGACGGCGGCCGGGGCTCTGGTGCCGGGGTGCCGCGTCTGGGTTGAAATCGCTCAGATTGTCGGTCTGGCGGGCAGAACCTTGCCAGTCAAGCGATTCGAAGCAACGGTGAGGCCGGCGTCAGTCGAGCGCGGTCATCACGTGCTTGATGCGCGTGTAATCGTCGAAGCCGTACTGCGAGAGGTCCTTGCCGTAGCCGGAGTGCTTGAAGCCGCCGTGGGGCATGTCCGACACGAACGGGATGTGCGTGTTCACCCACACGCAGCCGAAGTCGAGGTCGCGGGTGAAGCGCATCGCCCTGCCGTGATCGCGGGTGAAGATCGACGCGGCGAGCGCGTAGCGCACCCCGTTCGCCATGGTGAGGGCTTCGTCGTCGGTGTCGAACGACTGCACGGTGAGCACCGGTCCGAAGATCTCGTTCTGCACCGCCTCGTCGTCCTGCCGCATGCCGGAGATGATCGTCGGCTCGAAGAAGTACCCCTTCTCGCCGTGGCGGCGTCCGCCGGTCTCGATCGTGGCGTGCGCGGGCAGCCGGTCGATGAAGCCCTGCACCTGTGCGAGCTGCGCCGCGCTGGAGAGCGGACCGAACAGCACGCCGTCCTCGTGCGGTGCGCCGGTGCGGGCGTGGGTCTTCGTGCGCGCCACCAGTGCCCTCACCACCTCGTCGTGCACGGACGAGTGCGCGATCACGCGGGTCGCTGCGGTGCAGTCCTGTCCGGCGTTGAAGAACGCGGCGGTGACGATGGCATCCACCGCCTTCTCGATCGACGCGTCGTCGAACACGATGGCCGGCGCCTTGCCGCCGAGCTCGAGGTGCACGCGCTTCAGGTCGCTCGCGGCAGACGACGCGACCGCCATGCCCGCGCGCACCGAGCCGGTGATGGCGACCATCTGCGGCACCGGGTGCGCGATGAGGGCCGCTCCGGTCTCACGCCCACCCAGCACGACGTTCATCGTGCCGGCGGGAGTGTGCTCGGCGACGATCTCGGCGAGAAGCAGCGTCGACAGCGGGGTCGACTCGGCGGGCTTGAGCACGACGGTGTTGCCGGCGGCGAGCGCGGGAGCGATCTTCCACACCGCCATGTTGAGCGGATAGTTCCAGGGTGTCACCTGGCCGATCACGCCGATCGGCTCACGACGCACGTATGAGGTGTGCCCGGCGGCGTACTCCCCCGCCGCGCGCCCCTCGAGACTGCGGGCGGCACCGGCGAAGAAGCGCAGCTGGTCGATCGACTGCTCGATCTCGTCGGCCACCAGGGTGGCCCGCGGCTTGCCGGTGTCCTGCGATTCGAGGTCGGCGAATTCCTCGGCGCGGGATGCCATGGCATCCGCGATCCGGAACAGCGCCAGCTGCCGCTCGGCCGGCGTCCTCTTGCGCCAGATCGGGAAGGCGGACGCTGCGGCGGCGTAGGCTGCGTCGAGGTCGTGCGCATCGGACAGGGGGATGCGGCCGTACACCTCCTCCGTGGCCGGGTCGATGAGGTCGAGGGTGCCGGTGCCGTGGGCGCTCCGCAGGGAGCCGCCGATGTGGTTCTGCAGCGTCGTCGTTGCCATGGGGTCACTCTATCCAGAGATACTGCGGATTCAGAGGTTTTGAACCGATTCTGCTACGAATACGGTTGCATTTGTGACATTCTCATGTCAGGATCGGCGCATGGCCGACAAGTCAAAGACCGTCACGCTGGACGACGTCTCGAAGCGGATCATCGAGCTGCTGCAGCAGGACGGACGACGCCCGTACGCGGATATCGGCCGTGCGGTCGGACTCAGCGAGGCGGCGGTGCGTCAGCGTGTGCAGCGCCTCACCGACTCGGGCGTCATGCAGATCGTCGCGGTCACCGACCCCCGGCAGCTCGGCTTCGCGCGGATGGCGATGATCGGCATCCGTACCTCGGGTGATCCCCGCGAGGTCGCCGAGGCGGTCAAGGCATTCGACGAGATCGCCTACGTCGTCGTCACCCTCGGCACCTTCGACGTGCTCGCCGAAGCCATCTGCGAGACCGACGAAGATCTGCTCGAGCTGGTGTCGATGCGCGTGCGCGCCATCCCCGGCGTCGAGCACACCGAGAGCCTCATCTACGCCGGTCTGCACAAGGACTTCTACAACTGGGGCACGCGCTGACCCGCAGCCGCACCGCCCTCCCCCTTCGAGAGAGAACGTGATCCATGGGCACCACAGTGTTCGAGCGCTCGCGCCCGCACGACAGCCTGATCGACGCCGCCCTCAGCGACACCAGACACGCCGCCTACTGGCTCGACGACATCGAGCGCCCCGGATATCCCGCGCTCACCTCGAGCACCCGGGCCGACCTCGTCATCGTCGGCGGCGGATACGCCGGTCTGTGGACGGCCGTGCGCGCCAAGGAGCGCGACCCGCAGCGTTCTGTCATCCTGCTCGAGGCCGCCCGCGTCGGCTGGGCGGCATCCGGTCGCAACGGAGGCTTCTGCGAGGCCAGCCTGACCCACGGCTACGAGAACGGGATGAACCGGTGGCCGGACGAGATGGCGCAGCTCGAGCGCCTCGGTCTGGAGAACCTCGACGGCATCCAGGAGTCGGTCGAGCGCTACGGCATGGACGTCGACTGGGAGCGCACCGGGCAGCTGGCCGTCGCCGTCGAGCCGCACCAGGTCGAATGGATGGCCGGTGACGACTTCCTGGATCGGGATGCCGTGCGCGCCGAGGTGCACTCCCCCACGTATCTCGCCGGCAGCTGGGATCGGGACGGCTGCGCGATGATCCATCCGGCCAAGCTCGTCGTCGAGCTCGCGAGGGTCGCCACCGAGCTCGGTGTGGTCATCCACGAGCGCAGCCGGGTCACCGACATCCGCGGATCGGGCCGGCAGACGGTCACCGTCGCGGGCGGGGCGACCGTGAGCGCCGACCACGTCGTGCTCGCCACCAACGTCTTCCCCTCGCTGCTCAAGCGCAATCGCCTGATGACCGTGCCGGTGTACGACTACGTGCTGATGACCGAGCCGCTCACGAGCGAGCAGCTGCAGTCGATCGGCTGGCGGAACCGGCAGGGCCTGGCCGATAGCGCGAACCAGTTCCACTACTACCGCCTGAGCGCCGACAACAGGATCCTGTTCGGCGGGTACGACGCGATCTACCACTTCGGCGGCAGGGTGCGCGCCGAGTACGAGGAACGCCCCGAGAGCTTCCGCAGGCTCGCGTCGCACTTCTTCACGACGTTCCCGCAGCTGGAGGGGCTGACGTTCACGCACCGGTGGGCCGGCGCGATCGACTCGTGCAGCCGCTTCTGCGCGTTCTTCGGCACGGCCCGCGGTGGTCGCGTCGCCTACGCGACGGGGTTCACCGGCCTCGGCGTCGGCGCCAGCCGCTTCGCCGCCGACGTCATGCTCGATGAGCTCGCCGGACTCGACACCGAGCGCACGCGACTCGAGATGGTGCGCACCAAGCCCATCCCCTTCCCGCCCGAGCCCGCCGCATCCATCGGCGTGAACCTCGTGCGCAGGTCGATGGATCGGGCCGACCACAACGAGGGGAAGCGCGATCTGCTGCTGAGGGCGCTCGACGCCGTCGGCATGGGGTTCGACTCGTGACCCCGCCACTCGACGCGGCGGGTGTCGTGACGGATGCCCTGCACGAGCCCCTCTCCCTCGACGCGCTGCCCGCGGAGGTCGTCCGGGCGGGGGCGCCGAGCACGGGCATCCGGGAGCTCGGACCGTTCGCCGGGGTCGAGGTGGGCATCTGGGAGATGACCGAGGGCGCCGCGGTCGACACGGAGATCGACGAGGTGTTCATCGTGCTCGCGGGCCGTGCGCGGGTGGAGTTCATCGACCCGTCGCTGCCGTCGATCGAGGTGCGAGCGGGCTCGGTGGTGCGTCTGGCCGCGGGGATGCAGACCCTCTGGACCGTGCACGAGACCCTTCGCAAGGTGTACATCGCCTGATCGCCCGGCCCCCGTTCTGTACGCGCGTGCCCCACTCAGCGGCGCGCCAGCAGGGCGAGGTGCAGGGCGGCCACGGTCTCGCCGTCATCGAGGTCGGCGCCGAGCAGGTCGGAGATCACGGCGAGACGCTGGTAGAACACCGAGCGCGACAGGTGGGATGCCGAGGCCGCGGCCGTTCGGCTGCCGGGGTGCGCCACCACGGCCGCGAGCACCCGCAGCAGGTCGCCCTGGTGCTGCTCGTCGTGTCGGATCAGCGGCGCGAGCAGCCGCTCGCTGTGCTCCTGCAGCCGGTGGTCGGCGCCGAGCTCGGCGACCAGACGGGTGAGCGGCCGGTCATCGACACGGCGCACCTCGCCCGCCCGCAGGCGAGTGGCGAGCAGGCGAGTGGGGCGGACGGATGCCAGCAGCTGGGCGACCGTGGCGACCTCCGGCCCCACGGCCAGCCCCACCCCGGCCTCCCGCGCCGCACGGTTCACCGCACCCGACCGCAGCGCCGCGGCCGACGACACGAGCACCACCGCAGCCCCGTCGTGCACCGCACCACGCACGTGGACGGCGGCGCGATCGGAGCCGCCGTCCGCGGCGAGCACGGCCAACACGGCATCCAGGGCCGCGGCATCGGCGCCCTCCGCGAGCAGCACACCGAGCACCCGACCCCGCACCGGCAGGCCCGCCGCCTGCAGACGGGCGGCGACGTCCGCCTCCCCCGCATGCCTGCCGCTGAGCACCGCATCGACCAGGTCGCGGGCGGGCAGCATGGCCCATTCGGAGGGCCCGTCAGCGAGACGCGCGAGCGCGAGGGCGGTCGCGGCGAGCTCGAGCACGGTCATCCGCCCGGCCGGATGCTCGGGGCCCGGCAGCGCGACGAGGGTGCCCCACCGCACGCCGCGTGCCTCGACCGGTACGGTGAGCAGTCCTGCTCCGGCCCGAGAGCGTGCGGCCCAGTCGGCGAGCACGTCACTCGGCGTCTGGGCCCAGAGCTCTGCCGTGACCACCTCACGGCTCAGCGTCTCCAGCACGACCGGCGCCCCCAGTGTCTGCGCGGCCGCGTGCACGACCGTGTCGGCCGGGGTGCCGCGCAGCGTCAGGCCGGTGAACAGCTCGTGCAGGCGCTGCCGTTCCTGCAGCGCCTCCAGCTGACCCGCGATGATGCGCCGGTGCACCGCCTCTGTCACCGCCACGAACTTGACCACCCGCTCCAGCGCGATCAGAGCGAGACCGTGCGCGCGGCACGCGACGATCAGAGCGGGCGGCGCGACGGGGAACCGTGCGCCGAGCTCGAGCACGACGCCGGCCACCCCGGCAGCGGCGAGGCTCGCCGCCACGGCGCGCAGCGACGCATCCGTCCCGCTCCACCCGGCCGCCGTCGTCAGCAGCAGCTCGCCGCCGTCGAGCAGACCGGCGACCTCGGCGCTGTCCGAGACGTGCACCCAGCGCACGCGGGCGTCGAGGGCAGGCCCGCCGACGAGCACCTGCGGATCCCCCGCCATCAGCACACGGGTGTCGAGCACATCGCGCACCCGGGGCAGCGCCACGTCATCCGGACGATCTGTCCGAAGCCGACCATCTTCCACACGCTCTGCGGGCATCCCCCCATTCTCGCTCCCGGGAACATGGAAAACGAGCCAGACGGCCGTTCCGGTCATTCTGTGCGACCAGCCCGTGAATCTCGATGAGGAGCATCTCCGTGACCACGATCCGTCACTACATCGACGGCGCCGAGACCGGCGCCGTCGACCGCACCCTTCCGGTATACAACCCTGCGACCGGGGTGGCGCACCGCCAGGTCGCGGCCGCCAGCACACAGGAGGTCGAGGCGGCGATCGCCGCCGCCAAGGCCGCGCAGCCCGCGTGGCGGGCATCCAGCCTCATCAAGCGCGCCGATGTCTTCTTCCGCCTCCGCCAGATCCTCGCGGAGCGCACCGACGAGCTCGCCGCGATCGTCACCAGTGAGCACGGCAAGGTGCTCTCGGATGCGGCCGGCGAGGTGTCGCGCGGCATCGAGAACGTCGAGTTCGCGGCCGGCCTTCTGCACCACCTCAAGGGCGAGCGCGCCGAGCAGGTGTCGCGCGGCGTCGACGTGCACTCGGTCAAGCAGCCCGTCGGGGTGGTGGCCTGCATCACCCCGTTCAACTTCCCGGTGATGGTGCCGCTGTGGATGGTCGCCTCGGCGATCGCGTGCGGCAACACCGTCGTGCTCAAGCCCAGCGAGAAGGACCCGTCAGCCGCGAACTGGCTGGCCAAGGCCTTCCAGGAGGCGGGCCTGCCCGACGGCGTGCTCAACGTCGTCAACGGCGACAAGGTCGCCGTCGACGCGCTGCTCGACTCGACCGACGTCGGCGCGGTGAGCTTCGTCGGCTCCACCCCGATCGCGAAGTCCATCTACCAGCGCGCGGCGGCGAGCGGCAAGCGCGTGCAGGCACTGGGCGGCGCGAAGAACCACATGGTCGTCATGCCCGACGCCGACATCGACGGCGCGGCCACGGCCGCCATCTCGGCCGCCTACGGATCGGCCGGCGAGCGCTGCATGGCCGTCTCGGTGCTGGTCGCCGTCGGCGACATCGCAGACGACCTGATCGACGGCATCCGCACCCGCATCGCCGATCTGCGCATCGGCGACGGGACCGACCCCTCGAGCGAGATGGGCCCGCTGATCACCCGCGAGCACCGCGACAAGGTCGAGTCCTACGTCGCCGGCGCGGCGGCCGAGGGCGCGACCGTCGTCGTCGACGGCACGCAGAAGCGGTTCGACGGCGACGGGTTCTTCACCGGCGTGACCCTGCTCGACAACGTGCGCCCCGGCATGAAGGTGTACGAAGACGAGATCTTCGGCCCCGTGCTCTCGGTCGTGCGCGTCGACAGCTATGCCGACGCAGTCGAGCTGATCAACGCGAACGCGTTCGGCAACGGCACCGCGATCTTCACCCGCGACGGCGGCACCGCGCGTCAGTTCGAGTTCGACATCGAGGTCGGCATGGTCGGCGTGAACGTGCCGATCCCCGTGCCGGTCGGCGCGTTCTCGTTCGGCGGCTGGAAGAGCTCGCTGTTCGGCGACTCGCACATCTACGGCCCCGAGTCGATCAGCTTCTACACGCGCTCGAAGGTGGTCACCACGCGCTGGCCCGACCACACCCCCGCGCAGGTCGACCTCGGCTTCCCGAGCAACCACTGAGTTCCCGAACAACCACTGAGCGAGGACGATCATGACCATGAGTCGGTACACCGATCGGCACGGAGCGACGCACACCCTGCCGGATGCCGAGGCCGACGCGCAGGTGCGCGCCGATGACCGCGCGCACGTCTTCCACTCCTGGAGCGCCCAGGCGCTCATCGACCCGGTTCCGGTCGCGGCCGGGGCGGGATCGACGTTCTGGGACTACGCCGGCACCGGGTACCTCGACTTCGGGAGCCAGCTGGTGAACCTGAACCTCGGGCACCAGCATCCGGATCTCGTCGCGGCGATCCAGCAGCAGGCCGGACGCCTGGCGACCATCCAGCCGTCGATCGCGAACGACGTGCGCGGCGAGCTCGCCCGGCTGATCGCCGACGTCGCGCCGGACGGCCTGGAGAAGGTGTTCTTCACCAACGGCGGCGCCGAGGCCAACGAGTACGCGGTGCGCCTCGCGCGCCAGTCGACGGGGCGCCGCAAGGTGCTCTCGATGTACCGCAGCTATCACGGGTCGACGTCGACGGCGATCTCACTCACCGGCGATCCGCGGCGGTGGGCGAACGATGTCAGCGACACCGGCGCCGTGCGCTTCTTCGGGCCGTACCTGTACCGCTCGCCGTTCCACGCGTCGACCCCGCAGGAGGAGTTGCAGCGGGCTCTCGAGCACCTCGAGCAGACGATCCTGCTCGAGGGCCCCGCGACGATCGCCGCGATCATCATCGAATCGGTGGTCGGCACGAACGGCGTGCTCGTGCCGCCGCCCGGATACCTGCAGGGGGTGCGCGAGCTGTGCGACCGGCACGGCATCGTGTACATCGCCGACGAGGTCATGGTCGGCTTCGGGCGCATGGGCGAGTGGTTCGCGCTCCAGGCGTACGGCGGGCAGCCCGACCTGATCACCTTCGCGAAGGGCGTGAACTCGGGCTACGTGCCGCTGGGCGGCGTGGTCATCTCCGACCGCATCGCCGCGCACTTCGACACGACGCCGTTCGCGGGTGGACTCACCTACTCTGGGCATCCGCTCGCGTGCGCCGCCGGAGTGGCGACGTTCGAGGTGTTCGCGCGCGACGGGATCCTCGAGCGGGTGCGCGACCTCGCAGAGCGCGTCGTCGAGCCGACGCTGCGCTCGTGGGCGTCGAGGCATCCGAGTGTGGGGGAGGTGCGCGGGCGCGGACTGTTCTGGGCCGTCGAGCTGGTGCGCGACCGCGAGACCCGTGAGCCGCTCGTGCCGTTCAACGCGTCGGGGGCGGATGCCGCGCCGATGGGCGCGTTCGCCGCGGCGGCGAAGAAGGCCGGCGTCTGGCCGTTCGTGCACTTCAATCGCACGCACATCGCGCCGCCGCTGGTGATCACCGAAGACGAGCTGGTGCGCGGGCTGTCGGCGATAGACGAGGCTCTCACGGTGGCCGACGGGTTCACGGACTGACGCGGGCCTCGTCCGCCCAGTCCGCCGGCTCAGCTCGGTCGGGGTGCGAGGTCAGAAACGTACGCCCCGTCGTGGGATTCCGTACCCAACTGACCCCGCGCCCCGGGAAGACGGGGCGTGGCTCGATACGCTGATGCCGTGGAGGACGAGGCGCAGACAGATGTGACGCAGACAGTCGAGGGGCCCGTGCGCGGCATCCGCCGACCCGCCGGATCGCTGGCGTTCCTCGGCATCCCGTACGCCGCCCCGCCGACCGGCCGTCGACGCTTCCAGCCCCCGCAGTCGGTCGTACCGTGGACCGAACCGCTCGACGCAACCCGATACGGTCCGACGCCGCAGCGCCGCGAGGAGCCGAATGCGATCATCCCCGAGCCGAGCGTCCCCGGCACGGCGACGCTGAATCTCAACGTCTTCACCGCGTCCTCCAGCGGAGCTCGACCCGTACTGGTGTGGACCCACGGCGGCGGGTACTCGTCGGGCTCCTCGGCGAGCCCGTGGTACGACGGCCGCACCTTCGTGCGCGACGGGATCGTCGTGGTCACGATCTCGTACCGGCTGGGCTTCGACGGCTTCGGGGTGATCGACGGGGCACCCGACAACCGCGGGGTGCGCGACTGGCTCGCCGCACTCGAGTGGGTGCAGCGCAACATCGCCGCATTCGGCGGCGACCCCGCACGCGTGACGATCGCAGGGCAGTCCGCCGGTGGCGGGGCGGTGCTCACCCTGCTCGGGATGCCCGAGGCGCAGCACCTGTTCCGCGCGGGCATCTCGATCAGCGGCGCCCTCGGCGACCTCCCGCGCGACCGGGCGCGTCGGCGCAGCGAGCTCCTGGCATCTATGGTCGGCTGCGAGCCGACGCTCGACGGCTTCCGCGGCGTGAAGGAGCGCGCGCTCACACGGCACCAGTACGAAGCATCCCTGCTCGGCAAGACCGGCCTCGCAGCGACGACCGCCACGCTCACCGACGGTCTGCCGTGGGGGCCGGTGATCGACGGCGAGCTGCTCACCCGACCCACCGTCGATTCGTACGCCGCCGGCGTGGGCGCCGACAAGCCGCTGCTGCTGGGCGCGACCGACGACGAGTTCACGATGGTGTTCGATCGCGCCCCGCGCATCCTGCGCTGGGTGCCGGTGCCGCTCGCGCTGCTGATCGTCGAGCAGACGCGCGCGCTGCGCCGCGGCTGGCGCCGGGCGAACCGGACGCGACGCGACGCGGGTTCGGCTCTCGGCCGTTTCGTCACCGACCGGGTGTTCCGCTCCCTCGTGGTGCGGATCGCCGAGACCCGACGGGATGCGCGCACCTGGGTGTACCGGTTCGCCTGGGCGTCACCGACGAACGGATGGTCGTACCACTGCCTGGACGTGCCGTTCTGGTTCGACTGCCTCGACGACCCGCACGTCGCGCGCATCGCCGGCGAAGATCCTCCGCAGCACCTCGCCGACGAGATGCACGCCGCTGCGGTGGCGTTCATCCGCGACGGCGACCCCGGCTGGCCGACCTGGCGCACCGAGCCCGGCACCACGCGAGTGTTCGGCGACCACCCCGAACTGTCGCGCGCGGCCTACGACGACGCCCTGCCGCTGGTCTGAGGGCCCGGCTCCGGCATCCGGTCTTCCCCGCCCCGCCCGGTGGGCCCAAGTGGCCGCCTCACCCGCCGCGACCCGACCCTTCGGGACCAGCGGATGCCAGGCGGGGCGCCACCGCGCACTGACTGGGCCCATGTGGCCGCCTCACCTCGCGGGAGGCGGCCCTTCGGGACCAGCAGAGGGCCACGAGGGCGCCGGCTCGCGCAGCGGAACTGCGCATCGGCGCGACGAAGATGCGCAATCCGCATTGATTCCTCATCTGCCCGGCTCCTACGGTCACTGCCAACGACCGGAGGAGTTCGCATGTTCACCCCCACCCGTCGCACCGTCCTCCAGCTGGGCGGCGTCGCCGTGGCATCGGCACTGCTCATGGATATCGCCCGCCCGCTGACGGCCACCGCCTCTCTGCGGCCTCTCGGAGTCGGCGCCCCCGAGATCGAGGCGCTGCGCGCCCGGTGGGTGGAGACGCTCACCGGACGCAGCGTCATCACCGGGTCGCCGGCGACCTTCGCCGCCGCGATCGCTCGGCAGGATCGAGGCACCGACGCGCTGCTCGCGAAGGTGAGCCCCACAGCCACCCGCTACTTCTCCGACCAGGACTGGTCGATCGGCGCCACCGAGATCGCCAAGTCCAACTCGATGCGCATGAACTACTCGGGCATCCAGAACCTGGCCGTCTCGTGGGCGACGCCGGGGTCGAAGCACGAGGGCTCGGACGTCGTTCTTCAGGCGGCGCTGCGCGGACTCGCCCACATGCACGAGCGCGTCTACAACCCCGACACCGAATGGTGGGGCAACTGGTGGTCGTGGAACATCGGTGCCGCCCAGCCGCTGGCGAACACGATGGCCCTGCTGCACGACGAGCTCGACCAGGCCGAGATCGACGCGTACTGCGCATCCATCGACCATTTCCTCCCCAACCGGGACCCGCGGATGCAGCTGCACCCGACGGGGCCGCAGGCGTCGGACGGCGCAAACCGGGTGGACATCTGCCAGGCGATCATCGTGCGGGCGATCGCCCAGCCCGACCCGGAGCTGCTGCGCACCGCGGTGGCCGCGCTCAGCGACACCTGGCAGTACATCACCGCGGGCAACGGGTTCTTCCGCGACGGCTCGTTCGTGCAGCACTCCACGATCGGATACACCGGCACGTACGGGCTCGTGCTGCTGGGCGGGCTGGCCAAGCTCTTCGCCCTGCTCGCCGGCACCGGCTTCGACGTCACCGACCCCAGCCGGGCCAACGTCAACGGATTCGTGGAGAGCTCCTTCGCGCCGCTCATGTTCCGCGGTCAGATGATGGATGCGGTGCGCGGCCGGGCCGTCGCGCGATACGCCGAGCGCAGCATCACCAACGGCAACGACCTGATCGAGCACACCCTGCGGCTGGCCCAGTCCGCCGACGCCGAGACCGCGGCACGCTGGCGCGGCCTGTGCCGCCAGTGGATCGAGAGCAACTCGGCGGCGAACATCACCGTGACGACGAGCATCGTGCGCCTGTCGCTGGTCACCGAGCTGCTCAGCTCGGATGCGCAGGCGGTCGCGGACCCGACCGGTCCCCGGCTGTTCCCGGCGATGGACAGGCTCGTGCACCGCGCCGCCGACGGCTCGTGGGCTCTCGCCGTGGCGATGTGCTCGAACCGGATCGCCTGGCACGAGGGCACGGGCGCGGAGAACTTCGAGGGCGTGAAGACCAGCCAGGGAATGACCTACCTGTACCTGCGCGGCGACGAAGATCACTTCGACGACGAATTCTGGTCGACCTCCGATCTGGCGGCACCTCCCGGCACCACGGTCGATCTGACCCCGCTGCCGCGCAACCCCGAGGGCGAGTGGGGCGAGCGCACGCCCGACAACGAGTGGACGGGCGGGGTCACCTTCGAAGACACCGCCCTCGCCGCCATGCATCTCGTCGCTCCCGGAGGGACGGGCTTGGTGGCGCGCAAGATGTGGGTAACGCTTCCGGATGCCTACATCGCCCTGGGCGCGGACATCTCCACGCGCAGCGACGGCGAGGTGCGCACGATCATCGAGCATCGCAACCTCGGCACCTCCGCGCGCCGGCTGCTCGTCGACGGCACGGCGGTGACGGCTCGGCAGACGGTCGAAGGGGCGCGGTGGGCGCACCTGGAGGGCGTCGGCGGCTATGTGCTTCTCGACGGCCCTGCCGATCTCGTGGCCGGGATCGAGGAGCGCGAGGGCACCTGGCGGCGCAACAGCACCAACGCCGCCGCCGGCACCGATGTGCTGCAGCGCCGCTGGTACGGAACGCTGAGCCTGTCCCACGGCGTGGGCGCCGAGGCGAGCGGCGGGTACGCATATGCCGTGCATCCCGGAGCGGATGCCGATGCCACCGCCGCCGCCGCGCGCGATCGGCGCTTCCAGGTGATCCGCAACGACGGCGTCGCGCAGGCGGTTCAGCTGTCGACGCACGTCACCGCCGCAGCCTTCTGGGCGGCCGGCAGCGCCGGTGCGCTCACCTCCGACCGTGCGGCCTGCGTGATCGCGCGCATCACGCCGGGCATGACGCGGATGTCGGTCAGCGACCCGACGCAGAGCGGCGCAACTCTCGTGATCGACGTCGCCGGAAGCCGCGCGACGAGGGTCAAGGGCGACGACGCGGACCGCGTCAGGTTGGCCCGCCGCGGCGACGGCATCCGGCTCACCATCGACACCACCGGCACGGCGGGCACGACCCTGGAGTTCTCCCTGCACCGCTGATCGGGCCGCCCTCCGGCATCCGCTGGGCCCGGATGGTCGCCTCACCCGAGAGGAGGCGACCATACGGGCCCAGCCAGCAAAAGAGAGAGCCGGCCATCGACTCCGCGCACGAGCTCGGGCATCCCCGCCCTCACCCGTCCGCTGGGCCCAGATGGCTGCCTCTCTCGAAGGAAAGCGACCATTCGGGACCACCGAGCACGAGCATCCCCGCCCGCACGCCGTCGGCCGGGCTCGAATGGTCGCCTCACCCGAGAGGAGGCGACCATATGGGCCCAGCCGGCGCGAAGAGCGAGCGATCCCACGCAGTCCGATCCGCGACTCAGCGCACCGGGTCGAGCAGTGGGATCTCGTAACGGTGTGGCGTGCCGAACCGGTGCGCGGTGATCGACACGGCCTGCTCGCGCACGAAGGTGAGCATCTCGACGCGGCCGGCCGAGACCACCAGGTTCGCGTAGATCGCCAGGCTCGGCGAGCCCTCGACGGCCGTCGCGGTCTCGAGCGCGTCGGCGCCGATCAGGCGCACGCGTCCGCCCGCGGCGGCGAGGCGACGGGCGTGCCCGGCCCAGGCCTGGGCGTCCTCGGTCACCACGACGACATCGTGCGCACCCAGCCAGGTGACGACCGGCGCGGGCAGAGCGGGTGCCGTGCTCACCGTCACCCGTGCGCGCAGCCGCGCGCCGGCGGCGGCGACGCGCAGCAGCTCGGCGACACGGCCGCCCTCGTAGCGGATCGTGACGGGCAGCGCCTGGTAGCGCAGCGCGTTCTGCTCGGTGACCAGACCCGTGGCATCCCGCACGATGCCGAACTCGGCGGCCAGCGCGTCGATGTCGGTGGCCAGCGCGCCGCGCAGCCACTCGGCGTCGGCACCGTCGACGAGTGCGACGGCCGACGACGCGAGCGCGTCGAGCGAGGTGCTCGTCTGCACCGTGGCATCCGTCCACTCCGCCAGCCCGACGAGGTAGTTCGGGCCGCCCGCCTTGGAGCCGGCGCCGACGGCGGCCTTCTTCCAGCCGCCGAACGGCTGCCGCTGCACGATCGCGCCTGTGGTGCCGCGATTGACGTACACGTTTCCGGCTTCGACCGAAGCCAGCCACTGCTGCACCTCGTCGACGTCGAGGGAGTGGATGCCGCTGGTGAGGCCGTAGTCGATGTCGTTGACGATGTCGATCGCCTCGGTCAGTGACTCGGCGGTCATCACGCCGAGCACGGGGCCGAAGTACTCGACCCTGTGGAACTCGCTGCCGCGCTGCACGCCGTCACGGATGCCGGGAGTCCAGAGCTGGCCCGCGTCGTCGAGCTTCTTCGGCTCCAGCATCCAGGACTGCCCAGGGTGCAGCTCGGTCAGTGCGCCGAGCAGCTTGCCCTCGGCCGGCCCGATCAGCGGGCCGATGCGGTTCGAGCCGTCTTCCGGCGTGCCGACCTGGTACGCGCGCACGGCGTCGACCAGCTGGCGGCGGAAGCGCTCCGACTTCGCGACCGAGCCGACGAGCACGACCAGCGATGCCGCCGAGCACTTCTGGCCGGCGTGGCCGAACGCCGAGTACGCGACATCCTTCGCGGCGAGGTCGAGGTCGGCCGACGGGGTGACGATGATGGCGTTCTTCCCGCTGGTCTCGGCGAGCAGCGGCAGGTCGGCGCGGAAGCCGCGGAACAGCTCGGCCGTCTCGAACCCGCCGGTGAGGATGACCCGGCCGACCGCCGGGTCGCTGACGAGCTGCTCGCCCAGCGACCGACCCTCGAGCTGCACGTACTGCAGCACGTCGCGGGGAACGCCCGCTTCCCAGAGCGCCTCGACCATGACCGCGCCCGAGCGGCGCGCCTGGCGGGCGGGCTTGATGATCACCGGCGAGCCGGTGGCGAGGGCCGACAGGGTGGAGCCGGCCGGGATCGCGACCGGGAAGTTCCACGGCGGGGTGACGACCGTGAGGCCGACGGGCTGCATGACCGCGCCGTCGACGTCGGAGAGCTTATTGGCGCTCTCGGCGTAGTAGTGCGCGAAGTCGATCGCCTCGGAGACCTCGGGGTCGCCCTGCTCGATCACCTTGCCGGCCTCGGAGCCCATGACCTCGAGCAGCTCGGCACGGCGAGCTTCGAGGATGTCGCCCGCGCGGTGCAGGATCTCGGCGCGGCCGGCGGCGCCGAGCGCGCGCCAGGCCTCACCGGATGCCACGGCCGTGGCGATGCGCTCGGAGACCTGCTCCGGAGTGCTGAGAGTGTTGGCCGCGACGGTGTCGTCACCGAGGGTCGAGCCGACCATCCGCGCGCGGATCCCGTCGGCCCAGGCGCGGTTGCCGGCCAGCGACGGGTCGGTGTCGGGGGTGTTCTGGAAGACGTACCCCTCCTGGGTCCCTGAGCCTGCCGAAGGGTCTGGCAGCTGACGGTTCTGCGTGCGGTTGGCTGCCGGCACCTCGGTCGGGATGGTCTGGATGGATGCCAGGAAGCGCTGCTTCTCGCGTTCGAACAGCGCCGGGTCGGTGTCGAGGTCGAAGACCGCCGACATGAAGTTCTCGTGCGACGCGCCCTCTTCGAGGCGGCGGATCAGGTAGGCGATAGCCACGTCGAACTCGTCGGGGTGCACGACCGGCGTGTAGAGCAGCAGCGAGCCGACGGTGCGCTTGACGACCTCGGCTTGAGCAGTGGCCATGCCGAGCAGCATCTCGAACTCGACCCCCTCGGCGACGCCGCGCTTGTTCGCGAGCAGCCATGCCAGAGCGATGTCGAACAGGTTGTGTCCGGCAACGCCGATGCGCACGTTGCCGATGTGCTCGGGCCGCAGCGAGTACTCGAGCACCGCCTTGTACGACGAGTCGGACTCCTGCTTGCTCGACCAGGTCGCGAGCGGCCAGCCGTGGGTCTCGGCGTCGACCGTCTCCATCGGGAGGTTGGCGCCCTTGACGACGCGCACCTTGATCGGCGCACCGCCCGAGGCGACGCGGTCGGCGGCCCACTCCTGCAGGCGCATCATCGCGGCGAGCGCGTCGGGCAGGTAGGCCTGCAGCACGATGCCGGCCTCGAGGCCCTGGAACTCGGGACGGTCGAGGATGCTGGTGAAGACCGCGATGGTGAGGTCGAGGTCCTTGTACTCCTCCATGTCGAGGTTGATGAACTTCTGGCCGCCCGGGCCGCCCTTCGCGGCGATCCGGTAGAGCGGCAGCAGCGCCTCGGCCGCGTCGGCCACGGCCTCGTCGAACGCCCAGGGGCTGTGCGGCGCGACCGTCGACGAGACCTTGATCGAGACGTAGTCGACGTCGTCGCGCTCGAGCAGGCGGCGGGTGCCCTCGAGGCGGCGCTTCGCCTCTTCGCGGCCGAGGATCGCCTCGCCGAGCAGGTTGATGTTGAGCTTCACGCCCTGCGACTCGCGGATGTGCTTGATGGCCGCGCCGAGCTTCTCGTCGCGGGCGTCGACGATGAGGTGACGCACCATCTGGCGCAGCACGGCTCGCGCCGACGGCACGACCACACCGGGCAGGATGCCCGCGGTCGCGCCACCCAGGCCGATCGCGGCGCGCATCGGTGCGGGAAGGAAGCCGGGGGTCAGCGGCACGAGCTCCTTGAGCTTGGTCGCGGCGACCTTGAGGTCTTCGGGCCGCACGACGCCGTCGACGAACCCGACGGTGAAGTCGAGGCCGTTCGGGTCGCGCAGCACTCCGGCCAGACGCTGGCCGGCGGCATCCACCGTCACCTGACGGCTGTCGACGAGCCACTGGCGCACCAGCGCGACGGCGTCGTCGCCGAGGGCGGCAAGGTCGGACACGGATGCTTCTGAGGTGGACGCAGGGGTGCTCATTCATTCAGGATGCCCCCATCGACCGTGCAAGAAAAGCGATCATTCACGATGACCACCATTCGGTTTCGCCGACGGATCGGGAAGTGCGGTCAGCGCGCGACGCGGCCTCCCCGAAATCACGTTTCGTGGTCGGGGTCGACGGCGTCACGCGCGTTCAGCGCCGCCATCGAGCGTCGCGACTTCTGCACCTGCCGCAGCTTGCGCAGCGCGTGCTCCAAAGCCTCCGACTCGCTGTCGAACGAACGCACGGTCGGCGCGATCGGCTGATGCCTCTCGTCGACGAGGAACACCTTCCAAGACGAGCCGTCGCGATTCACGACCACGGCGTCGAGGTGCAGGCGACCGGCCCCTTCGATCACAGGCATGTCGAGATCCTCGGCGGCGACGATCGTCATGAGCTCGCTGACGTCCATCACGGCACCTCCCCGATCACGTCCCCAGCCTCAGAACCGACTCGCTGCTCACCGCCAGTTGTAGGTGAACATCCAGTACAGCGCAGCGAGAGCATCCTCGCTGAGTTCTGGGTGGCGTGAAGCCATCACTGCCTCAGCCTTGCGCCCGCCCTCGGAGAGAGTGTTTGCGGACCAGTCGGTCTCGATCGCCATCATCTCGTCGACGATGCCCCTCACTCGAGCGAGCATGGCGCCGGCGTCATCTCCTGCGAGCGCTACCACGGCGTCTTCATCCGACTTCGGAAAAGGCGAACGTCCCTTGGCCAGGTACTCGATAATCGCTTGGCTCAGTGTTTCGTCGACCACGTCCACTCCGTCACCTTCAGTCGGGCCAGATCACAGATTCGGCGAGTGTGTCCGGGTGCACTCGGACAACCCGAGTCACATTGTCGTTCTTGATGAGCCGATCGAGTTCAGTCCACCATACGGCTTCAGGCCGGATGTTATCGCCGAGCACAGCCCGCACCGTTCCGGATGCACCTGCGGCGTATGCCTCTGCTACCTGGGTCCACGTCGCCACGGAGGCAGGGTTGTCCGCATCCCACTCAGGCATATCGATACCGCGCGACTCGATGAGCATCTGGATGTCGGACCCGTGCACCTTCATGGTCGACTGGGCCTCCTCGAGGGCGTTCAGATCGGCCTGGAACTCGTCCGAATCACCGACGGATGCCTCCACCAGGGGCGCATCGAGGATGGCGTCGATCACGACCGGCAGCTGCTGCGCCATCGGCTCGATGACCGCCGGAGCCAGCTGGTTCAGCAGCTACTCGACGGCGATGTCGACCGCGGCGTTCAGCAGCTTCTTCTTGATGATGAGCATCGGGCCCGCGCCCACCGCCGAGATGGGGTTGGTGAGCATGGCGACGAGCGCGACCATCGTCACGGCACACCTCCTGCAGAAACCCTAGGGGGTGCCGTGTGGATGCTGCGATGGGGAGGACTGCCCATGCGGCCGCGTCGCCGCAGGTGCCGAACCTAGGATGAACCTGTCACGTCCCCCGCAGAAAGCAGGCTCAGGTGTTCGAACTGCGTCGCCTCCGGCTGCTGCACGAGCTGGCACTGCGTGGCACGATCGCCGAGGTCGCGGCATCCCTCTCCTACTCCCCCTCCACCGTCTCGCAGCAGCTGGCAGCGCTCGAGAAGGAGGCCGGAGTGTCGCTGCTCGAGCCCGACGGCCGCCGGTTGCGGCTGACGCCGCAGGGCCGGATGCTCGCCGAGCACGCCGCGAGGGCGCTCGAGCTCGACGAAGAGGCCCGCGCGGCGCTGACCGCCCACGCGGGATGGGAGCCGGTGCGCATCGCGGCGATGCCCACCGCCGCGCAGACCATCGTCCCCGCGGCGCTGACCCTGCTGGCTCGGCGCCAGCCCGAGCTGCGGGTCGAGCTCGCCGAGCTGCCGCCGGAGGAGAGCCTGTTCGAGCTGTGGGCGCGCCGCTTCGACCTGGTGATCGCCGAGCAGTATCCGGGCCACACGCGCGAGCAGCGCGACGGTGTCGTGCACGAGCTGCTGGGCCAGGATCCGATCCGCATCGTGCTGCCACCCGCCGAGCATCAGGCACCCCTGCACGAACTGCGCGATCGCGCCTGGGTGATGGAGCCCGAGGGAACGGCCGTGCGGCAGTGGACGGTGCAGCAGTGCCGGGCCGCAGGGTTCGAGCCCGACGTGCGATTCGAGGCCGCCGATCTCACCGCGCACGTGCGCCTGGTGGCATCCGGCCATGCCGTCGGCATGCTGCCCGACCTGATCTGGGGTGACGAGCCGAGCCCGCTCACCGTGGCAGACCTGCCCGGATCGCCCGTGCGCGAGGTGTTCACCGCGGTGCGCGGGGCGTCGCGCAGCCATGAGGCGGTCGATCTCGTGCGCACCGCGCTGCACGACGCGTTCACCGCCCACCGACGCGTCGCCCCGTAGCCGATCGGCCGCCGCTGCGCGAGGATGAGCCCGTGCCCTCGTACCTGCGACCCGCGATCGACTCCCCCGTGTTCCGCGACGACGACAACCAGGTGATCGACTACGGAAGCCGGTGGCCGGACTCACCGCCCGACGACGCCTACTCCGTCGACCGCCATCCCGAGCGCTTCGCGCCCCTGCACCGGATCGCCGACGCGCTCATCGCGCACCTGCGCGCGACGTTCGACGTCACCGTGCAGGAGGGCATCGAGGTCGCCGACGATCTGATGCACCCGCACCCGCACCCACAGGTGAAGCGCGCGGTGCGGGTGAGGCCGAACGACCCGGAGTGCGCCGCGCTGACCTTCGTGTTCACGGACTACCCGGGCATCCTGCTGCACGCCGGCCTGCTGCACGACTTCGCCTACCCTTCCTGCGGATGCGAGGCCTGCGACTTGGAGTGGACGACCGAGGCCGACGGGCTCGAGCAGCAGGTGCTCGCCGTCGCCGGCGGCGAGTACCGGGAGAGCATCACCTGCGGCGTCCGGCCGCGGGTCGAGGTGTCGACGACCTACCCGAACGGCTCGTCGGCCGGCGAGTCCCGTGCCGAGGACTTCCCCGCCGACAGGCTCGCCGCGGCGATGCCAATGCTCGCCGGCCGCGCGGGGGCGTGGGCGCCGTGGCCGCCGCGGCCCTGACTCACACAGTGCGGACGACGGCCTGGGGCATCCGCTCTCGCATCACCCGGATCGCCTCGGGGTTGTCGTCGACGAGCACGGCATCGCGGCCCAGCGCCGAGGCGACCGCCCCCGTCGTGCCGGAGCCGGCGAACAGATCGAGCACCCGGTCGCCGGGTCGCGAGGAGGCCTGCACGATGCGGCGCAGGATGCCCTCCGGCTTCTGGGTCGGATAGCCGGTCTTCTCGCGCCCGGTGGTCGGCACGATCGTGTGCCACCACACGTCGGTGGGCAGCTTCCCGCGCGCGGCCTTCTCGGCGGTGACCAGGCCCGGGGCCATGTACGGCTCGCGGTCGATGTCGTCTGCGTTGAACACGTGCCTGCCGGGGTTCTTCGCGTACACCAGGATCGTGTCGTGCTTGGTGGGCCAGCGGCTGCGCGACTTCGCGCCGTAGTCGTACGCCCAGATGAGCTCGTTGAGGAAGCAGTCGCGCCCGAACACGGCATCCATCATCACCTTGGCGTAGTGCGCCTCGCGGTAGTCGAGGTGCAGGTACAGCGTGCCGTCGTCGGCCAGCAGCCGCCACGCCTCCTCCAGCCGCGGCATGAGGAAGTCGCCGTAGTCGTCAAAGCGGTCGTCAAACGTGCGCAGCATGCCGCGCACCCGCTCGTACGAGTGCCCGTGGAACCCGTAGCGGATCTCTTTCGCCACCTCGAGCGGTTCTCCCTCCGGGGCCTGCGCATCGGAGGGCACGCTGCGGCGCGCGGTCACGACCTCACGGCCGCGGGTGCGGCCGGTGTTGAAGGGCGGGTCGAGGTAGACGAGGGTGAAGGATCCGGATGCCAGCGACGCGGCGACCTCGAGGTTGTCACCCTCGATGATGTCGACGGCGCCGGGGTGGGGCGTGCCGGTCACGGCACGCGGTGCAGCCACGCGTCGGTCGCGAACTTGCTCTCGACGAGAGCCTCGGCGGCCGCGTACTCGTCGGCGGAGATCGCGCCGTCTTCAGCGCCGGTGAGCGTGCGGAAGGTCGCCGTGAAGCGCTCGATGATCTCGGCGCGCTCCATGCCTGTCTGCGTGCGCAGCGGGTCGACGCGCTTGGCTGCAGACGTGGTGCCCTTGTCGCTGAGCTTCTCGCGGCCGATGCGCAGCACCTCGGTCATCACCTGGCCGTCGATGTCGTACGAGATCGTCGCGTGGTGCAGCACGCCGCCGTTCGCGAGCCGCTTCTGCGCGGCGCCGCCGATCTTTCCGGTGGGCGATGCGATGTCGTTGAGCGGCTGGTAGGTCGCGTCGATGCCGACCGAGCGCAGCGCCTGCAGCACCCAGTCATCGAGGAAGGCATACGAGTCGGCGAAGGTCATGCCCTGCACGAGCGATGCGGGCACGTACAGCGAGTAGGTGATGATCTGCCCCGCGGCCATCATCATCGCGCCACCGCCCGAGATGCGGCGCACGACGTCGAAGCCGTGGCGAGCCGCGCCCTCCGGGTCGACCTCGTTGCGGTACGACTGGAACGATCCGATCACGACCGCCGACTCGTCCCATTCCCAGATGCGCAGGGTCGGGCGGCGACGCCCCTCCCCCACGCGCGATGTGAGCACCTCGTCGAGGGCGAGGTTCATGCGCGGCGAGACCGCCTTCTCGTGCACGATCTCCCAGTCGAAGTCACGCCAGCCCGGTGCGGTCACGAGCGCCCTGCGCACCGCGGTGCCGACGGCCTCGGGCGAGAATCCCAGCAGCTGGGCCCCCTCGGGCAGGGCGGCGCGCACGGCGGCGGCGATCGTGGCCGCGTCGGCCTCGACGGGCATGCCCTCGACGGCGCCGTTGATGGCGTCGAGCGCCGTGTCGGGCTCGAGGAAGAAGTCGCCCGCGAGGCGGAAGTCGCGGATCAGTCCGTCTGCGACCTCGAGGTCGACGACGACGAGCTTTCCACCGGGAACCTTGTACTCACCATGCACGCGTCCAGCCTAACCGCGCCCGCCGCGCACGGTCGGGCCGGCGACTCAGGCCTGCGCCGGGAGGCGCGCGTCGAGCCACGCGACCAGGTCGGCGCGCACGTCGTCCTGCTGCAGCTCGTTGAACAGCTCGTGGCGCGCGTCGGGGTAGACGAGCGTCGTCACGTCGGTCAGCCCCGACCGGTTGCGGTACGCGTCGGCGAGCTTGTGCACGCTCCGCGGGCCGCCGACCGGGTCGTCACGGCCGACCATCAGCAGCACCGGAAGCGTCCTCGACGGGCTCAGCGACCCGAGAAGGTTCTTCTTGGGCAGCCCGTACAGCTTCGCCGCCTCGATCGGCCCGAAGAGAGTGAGCAGCGGCGCCTCGGTCGTCAGCGGGTCGTCACGGAACGCCGCCCAGACCGCCTCGTCACGCGAGAGCCACTCGAGCCCGTGCGCGTCGGGCGCCTTCCACCGCGCGTTGAGCGGGCGAGGGTTGAGATCGGTCGGCGTCCGCAGCGCGGATCCGGTGAGCACGACCGCGTCGTACGCCTCGGGATGCCTGTTCAGCAGCATCTGCGCCAGGAACGACCCCCAGGAATGGCCGAGCAGGACGAGCGGCAGGCCTGGATGCTCGGCGCGGATGATCTCGGTGAGCTGCCAGCACGCGTCGACGGCGGCGCGCAGGCCGCCGGGGCCCAGGCGACCGAGCCCCGCCGGACCACCATGCTGCCGGATGCCCGTGCGGCCGTGCCCGCGGTGGTCGTCGGCGTAGACGTGGAACCCCGCCTCGACGAGCACCTCGATGGTGCGGGCGTACCGACCGGCGTGCTCGCCCACGCCGTGCAGCAGCTGGACCACTCCCCTGGGGGTGCCTGCGGCCTCGTATACGTCGTAGACGATGGCGATGCCGTATGCATCGGCGAACTCAGCTGTGCGAGGGGAGGGCATACCGTCGAGTCTACGGAGCGGCGCACTGCGCTCCGGCCGCCCGGCTCTCAGGCCGCGTGCGCCTTCTCCAGCGCGTCGACGATCGAGCGTGCCGCGTCGAGGTCAGTGACCTCGTGCCCCCCGACGCCGTCGCTGGCCGAGCCCAGCCGCACGCCGACGTCGACGGTCACGGTGCGCTTGGCCGAGAAGTGCACAGCGTCGACGCCGGCGCCGGCGACGGTGGCGACGTCGGCCGCGGTGATGCCGCTGCCTGCCATCACCTCGATCTCGCCGGCCGCTTCGCGCACGAGGGCGAGCAGCACGTCGAGGCCATCGACCGCGCGCGAGGCGCCTCCCGAGGTGAGCACGCGGCGAAGGCCGAGCTCGCGCGCGATGCGCAGCGCCCCGAGCGGATCGGGTGTGGTGTCGATCACGCGGTGCAGGGTGACCGATGCGCCCCCGGCCGCATCACGCAGCCGCTCGAGACCGTCGCGGTCGAGTTCACCGGTCGCGTCCTGGCATCCGACCACCACGCCATGCGCGCCTGCGGCGAGCGCGTCGCGCACGTCACGCTCCATGACGGCGAACTCCTCGCGGTCGTAATGGAAGCCGCCGGCACGGGGCCGGATGAGCACGTGCACCTCGGGGCCGCTCTCGCCGCCCGCTTCACGCACCAGTTCGATCGTGCCGCGAGACGGGGTGAGCCCGCCGAGGCTGAGCGCCTGGGTCAGCTCGACCCGGGCCGCCCCGATCTCGCGCGCGATGCGCATGCCGGCGGTGTTCTGGACGGCCACTTCGAGATCGACGGACATGAGAATTATTCTCGCATTCCACGCGGTTCGAGCACAGTGCCGAGAACAAGATTTTCATCCGACCCTCGCGCGCTGAATATTAGTTAGACTATCTAAGTAATGACTGCCGATTCCGACGACTCCGCCGCCGAGCTGCGCTACGCACTGTTCCGTCTCACTCGCCGCCTTCGATCCGCCCGCGCACTCGACGCGATGAGCGATGCGCAGCTGGCCGCACTCGGCGCGCTGCGTGCGCATGGACGCCGCACCCTGTCCTCTCTCGCCGAGCATGAGCACGTCACCGCGCCGACGATGAGCGCCACCGTGAACGGTCTCGCCGACCTCGGGCTCGTGGTCCGCGTCCCCGACGACGACGACCGTCGTCGCGTGTACGTCGAGCTCACCCCTCAGGGAGAGAGCGTCGTGGCCGAGACGATCCGCAAGCGGAACCGCCTGATGGCCGATCTCATCGACGCGCAGCGGTTCGACGACGACGAGCTCGCGGTGCTGGATGCCGCGTCGGCTCTGCTGAAGAGGATGGCCGACGCATGAACACCTCGTCCGGCATGTTCCGCTCGTTCCGCAACGTCAACTACCGCACCTGGTTCCTCGGCGGTGTCATCTCGAACATCGGCGGGTGGATGCAGGCCACTGCCCAGGACTGGGTGGTGCTGACCGAGCTCACCGACAACGACGCCACGGCCATGGGCGTCACCATGGCCCTGCAGTTCGGGCCTCCCCTGGTGCTCGTCAGCATGACCGGATGGGTGGCCGATCGCTTCGACCGGCGCAAGGTGCTGCTGTGCACGCAGACCGCGCTCATGCTGCTCGCCCTCGGGGTGGCGGCGCTGCTGCTGACCGGCGTGATGACCCTGCCGCTGATGTTCGTGTTCGCCGCCGCGTTCGGCGTCGCCAACGCGTTCGACGCCCCCGCGAGGCAGGCGTTCGTGTCCGACATGGTCAGCCTGGAGGACACCTCCAACGCCGTGGCCCTGAACTCGGCGGCCTTCAACATGGCGCGCCTGGTCGGACCCGCGGTCGGCGGCATCCTCATCGTGCTGCTCGGCTCGGGCTGGGTGTTCGTCGCCAACGCGGTCACCTTCCTCGCGATGATCGTCGCCCTGACGCTGATCCGCGTCAACGAGCTGACACCGCGTGTGAAGGGCAGACGCGGCGGAGGCCTCGGCGAGGGCTTCCGCTACGTGTGGCGCCGCCCCGACCTCATGGTCGTGTTCGTGATGGTGTTCCTCATCGGCGCCTTCGGCATGAACTTCCCCATCTTCGCCTCGACCATGGCGCTCGAGTTCGGCCGTGACGCAGACGGCTACGGCCTGCTCAGCTCGGTGCTCGCGATCGGCTCGCTGGCCGGCGCCCTGCTCGCCGCGCGCCGCGATCGCGCCCGCGTACGCGTGCTGGTGATGGCGGCGGGAGGGTTCGGCGTGGCATCCCTCGTCTCGGCCGCGATGCCCAGCTACGTGACCTACGCGGCGG
Organism: Microbacterium sp. NPDC077391; assembly: GCF_040686955.1. Taxonomy (NCBI): domain Bacteria; kingdom Bacillati; phylum Actinomycetota; class Actinomycetes; order Micrococcales; family Microbacteriaceae; genus Microbacterium; species Microbacterium sp. NPDC077391. The sequence continues at coordinate 431,531 of NZ_JBFBMI010000003.1, read as the reverse complement.
TGCTGGTTCTGGTCGGCTTCTCGACGGTCTCGATGCTCACCACCGCCAACGGATACGTGCAGACCACCACCGACGCGGCCCTGCGCGGGCGCGTGCTGGCGCTGTACATGGCGGTGATCATGGGCTCCACCCCGGTCGGCGCGCCGATCGCCGGATGGATCGTCGACACGTTCTCCGCTCGCACCGCCATCGCGGTCGGCGGCATCGCGGGCATCGTCGCCTTCGGGATCGGCGTCGGGTGGATGCTGTGGTCGGGCAGGCTGCATCGCCACGAGGGACGGAGATTCCGGCTGACCCTCGATGAGACGCGTCCGCTGTCGGTGATCCGGTCGATGAACCCGGGCTCGTTCGACGAGCGGCCCACGGCTGCCACCCCGATCCGGCTGACCGACCCGCACGACGACGAGCGCTGATCGGCGCGGCCGGTCCGTCGCCGGCCGCGCACTGTCAAGGGGGTGGCCCCTCGACGCCGGGACGCATACCTTCTCGGGCATGAACGAGCAGACTCCGATGTACGGATCCCCTGACGGACAGCACCCGCACGTTCCCGGGCACGACCCGCAGGGCAGTGGCCTGCCGCGCCAGCGGGAGGCCGGGCAGGCCGAGCCCGCCGCACCCGCAGACGACACCTCGTCCGGGCCGGTCGACGACGACGCCCCGCTCGGCGGCGACGAGAACACCGAAGACCAGCTGACCGCCGACACGGCCGTCGAGCGCGACGCACTGAAGTCGCTCGACCCCGACGACCCGCCCGCGTGACGGCGCAGGATCCCGGTACGGTGGGCGGCATGAGCGAGAGCACAGACGTGTCGGATCCGACCGTCACCCCGACGAAGCGCGAGCCGCAGGTGCTGCGGTGGGTCTTCTGGCCGGCGGCCACGATCGTGCTGGCATTCGCGCTGTTCGCGCTGCTGCTGCCCGGCGTCGCCGAGACGGCGTTCCAGGCGGTGCAGACGAGCATCGTCAACGCGTTCAACTGGTACTACGTACTGATCGCCGCGTTCTTCGTGGCGTTCTGCCTGTTCCTCGGGTTCAGTCGCTTCGGCGACATCAAGCTCGGGCGCGACGATGAGGAGCCGGAGTTCTCGGCGATGAGCTGGTTCGCGCTGCTGTTCGCGGCGGGAATGGGCATCGGGCTCGTCTTCTACGGCGTGAGCGAGCCGCTGTCGCACTTCACGAGCCCGCGGCCCGGCGTCGAGGGCACGCCCTCCCAGCTCGCGCAGGCGGCGCTGGGACAGACCTATCTGCACTGGGGCGTGCACGCCTGGTCGATCTACGTGGTGATCGGCCTCGCCCTCGCCTACGCGATCCACCGCCGGCGCCGCCCGATCTCGATCCGGTGGACCCTCGAGCCTCTGCTCGGCAAGAAGGTCGAAGGCGGGTGGGGCCACGCGATCGACGTCATCGCGCTGGTGGGCACCCTGTTCGGTGTCGCCACCTCGCTCGGTCTCGGTGTGCTGCAGATGAGCGCTGGCCTGCACTCGGCCGGCATCGCCGACCCCGACGAGACGACCCAGGTCATCCTCATCCTGGTCATCTCGGTGTTCGTGCTCATGTCGGTGCTGTCTGGCGTGACCAAGGGCATGAAGTGGCTCTCGAACGCCAACCTCGTCCTCGCCGGCATCCTCGTCGTCTACCTGCTGGTGATGGGACCCACCGAGTTCCTGCTGCGCGACTTCGTGCAGTCGATCGGGTACTACATCCAGAACTTCGTCGGGCTCTCGTTCAACGTCAGCGCCTTCCAGGGCACGGCGGGCGAGCAGTGGCAGGCGTCGTGGACCTCGTTCTACTGGGGCTGGTGGATCTCGTGGGCGCCGTTCGTGGGCATCTTCATCGCGCGCGTCTCGAAGGGCCGCACGGTGCGGGAGTTCGTGGTCGGCGTGATCCTCGTGCCGACGCTGCTCGGCATCCTGTGGTTCGCCGTGCTCGGCGGCTCGGCCCTCGCCCTCGAGCTTCGGGAGCCCGGGACGCTCACCGGCGCCGACGGCGCAGTCGACCTGCAGGGAGCCCTGTTCAGCCTGCTGCAGAACGTGCCGGGATCGACGGTCGTGAGCATCGGCGCCATCCTGCTTCTCGCGATCTTCTTCATCACCTCCGCCGACTCCGGCGCGCTGGTGATGGGGATGATCGCGACGGGCGGCGAGCCGGAGCCCAAGCGCTGGATCCGCGTGTTCTTCGTCGCCGTCACCGCGCTTCTCGCCATCGCCCTGCTGCTCTCGGGCGGGCTGACCGCCCTGCAGACGGCGGCCATCACGATCGCGCTGCCGTTCAGCGTCGTCATGCTGCTGATGTGCTGGTCGACCGTGGTGGCATTCAGCCGCGAGCGTCGCGCGTATGCGAAGACCGAGCGAGCGCAGTTCATCGACAAGATCGGCGACTATTACGGGCTCGAGGTCGAGGCGCACGACGCCACCGGGGTGTTCGGGGCGCAGCCGCGATGGATGCGTCGCGTGCAGCGCACGTTCGGGCTGCCGGTGGCGCCGGCCGACCCCGCGCGCGCGACGCCGGGGGCGCTGTCGGCCGAGAGCCATGTCGACGCCACGCCGTCGACGCTCGACGTCGACCAGCTCATCGCCCAGGACGAGCTGTCGGGCCTGGACGATCCGGACGCCCGACAGCAGGACACCGGCCAGTTCCTGAAGGACTGACGCCGTTTCCGCGAGGCTCCGTTCCGTCGGGCCGCATGACGCAACGGAGCCTCGCGGAGGGCCTGCCGCCGCGCGGCGCGCGTAGCCTGGAGGGATGGATGCATCACCCGGGCGGCGCGGCATGGCCGCAGCCGCCGGCGTGGGCGCAGCGGCCCTCGGTGCGGGCGCAGGTGAGCTGCTCGCCGCCCTGTTCGCCCCCTCCGCCAGCCCGTTCGCCGTGATCGGCGGCACACTGATCGACGCCGCCCCGACCTGGGCGAAGGACACCGCCATCGCGTGGTTCGGCACCGCCGACAAGACCGCGCTGCTCGTCGGCATCGGCATCGTCCTGCTCGCCCTGGCCGCCGCAGCCGGGATCGCCGAGGCCCGCTGGTCGCGCTCCGGGGTGATCGCGCTCGCGGTGATCGGCGTCGCCGCGGGCGCGCTGGCGCTCACCCGGGCGGATGCGGGGCTGCTGAGCTGGCTGCCGTCGGTGCTCGCCGGCGCGATCGCCGCGGTCGCGCTGCGGATGCTGCTGCGCAGTGCGGCGTTCGCGGGAGCGACCGCGTCGCCGCCGGCCTCGGCCGATCGCGCCGAGGTCAGGGCTCCCGACGCGGCGACCGACCCGTCGCGACGACGCTTCCTGGCGTGGGCGGGCGGCACCGCTCTCGTCGGCGTGGCCGTGGGTGTCGCCGGTGCCCTGACGAAGGCGGGGTCGGCCGCGGTCTCGACCGTGCGCGAGGCGATCCGGCTGCCCCGCCCGGCGACGCCGGCGCCTGCCGTGCCGTCGGGAGCGGCCCTCGAGGTGCCGGGCCTGGCGCCCCTGATCACCCCGAACCGCGACTTCTACCGCATCGACACCGCGCTGATCGTGCCGACCGTCGACCCGGCCGACTGGCGACTGCGCATCCACGGCATGGTCGCGGACGAGGTCACCCTCACCTGGGACGAGCTGCTGGCGCTCCCGCTGACCGAGCGCGCGGTGACGCTGTCGTGCGTGTCGAACCCGGTCGGCGGCGACCTGGTCGGCACGGCCGTCTGGCTCGGGTATCCGATCAGGGAGCTGCTGCAGCGCGCCGGTGTCGACGCGGACGCCGACATGGTGCTCTCGACGTCGGCCGACGGATTCACCGCGGGTACGCCGCTGGAGGCGCTCACCGACGACCGGGATGCCCTGCTGGCGATCGGGATGAACGGCGAGCCGCTGCCGCTGGCGCACGGCTTCCCCGTCCGGATGGTCGTGCCGGGGCTGTACGGCTATGTGTCGGCGACGAAGTGGGTCACCGACCTCGAGGTGACGCGCTTCGACCGTGCACGCGCCTACTGGACCGATCGCGGCTGGTCGGAGCGGGGGCCGATCAAACTGCAGTCCCGCATCGACGTTCCGCGAGCGGGTCGTGCCGTCGACGCCGGCGATGCGGTGATCGCCGGCGTCGCCTGGCAGCCTGGCACCGGGATCTCCGGCGTCGAGGTGCAGATCGACGACGGGCTGTGGGAGGGCGCCGAGCTGGCATCCGCTCTCTCCGCCGACACCTGGGTGCAGTGGCGGATGCCCTGGCGCGCCGAAGCCGGCGAGCACAGCATCCGCTGCCGTGCGATCGCCGCCGACGGCACCGTGCAGACCGACGCCGTGGCCGCGCCCGCGCCGGATGGCGCCAGCGGGTGGCACACGATCGACGTCACCGTCTCCTGACGCCGAGAAACCACTGTCAGCGTGAGAAACCCGCGCGAGCGTGGTTCGTCATGCCGACAGTGGTTTCTCAGCGCGGCGCGCGCCGTCGCGTCGGGTCAGCCCTCGAGCACGAGGCGCAGCTGCTCGACGGCCCAGTCGAGCTCGGTCGCGCGGATCACCAGCGGCGGAGCGATGCGGATGGTCTGACCGTGCGTGTCCTTGACGAGCACGCCGCGCTCGCGCAGCTTCTCGGCGATGTCACGACCGGTGCCGTAGGTCGGGTCGATGTCGACACCCGCCCACAGTCCGGCGATGCGCACGGTGGTGACGCCGTGACCGACGAGCGACTCGAGCGCGGCCGCCAGGTGAGCGCCGAGCTGACGGGCGCGCTCCTGGAACTCGCCGGTGCTGAGCATGTCGACGACCTTCCGGCCGACCGCGGCCGCCAGCGGGTTGCCACCGAAGGTCGAGCCGTGCTCACCGGGGCGGATGACGCCCAGCACGTCCCGATCGCCGACGACGGCCGAGACGGGCAGGATGCCGCCGCCGAGCGCCTTGCCGAGCAGGTAGAGGTCGGGCACGACGCCCTCGCGGTCGCACGCGAAGGTCTCGCCGACCCGGCCGAGACCGGACTGGATCTCGTCGGCGATGAACAGCACGTTGCGCTCGTCGCAGATCTCGCGCACACGACGCAGGTACCCCTCGGGCGGGATGATCACGCCGCCCTCGCCCTGGATCGGCTCGATGAGCACCGCGGCGGTGTCGTCGGTGATCGCCGCGGCGATCGCGTCCGCATCGCCGTACGGCACGGTGTCGAAGCCGGGCGTGTACGGACCGAAGTCGTCGCGGGCCTGCTCGTCGTCGCTGAAGCTGATGATCGTGGTCGTGCGGCCGTGGAAATTGCCGGCCGCGACGATGATCCGCGCCCGGCCCGAAGGGATGCCCTTGACCCGGTATCCCCACGCGCGGGCGACCTTGATGCCGGTCTCGACCGCCTCGGCGCCGGTGTTCATCGGCAGCACGAGGTCTTTGCCGCACAGCTCGGCGAGGGCGGCGGCGAACGGCTCGAGCTGGTCGTTCATGAACGCGCGGCTGGTGAGCGTGACCCGACCCAGCTGCGCGACGAGCGCCTCGACGATGGCCGGATGCCGGTGGCCGAAGTTCACGGCCGAGTACGCCGCGAGCAGGTCGAGGTAGCGCTTGCCGTCGGCATCCGTCACCCACACGCCGTCGCCTTCGGCGACGACGACGGGAAGCGGGTGGTAGTTCTCGGCGACGTGCGGCTCAGGATTCGCCGATTCGTGCAGCACGGTCTCGGTCTCGGTGGTCGACATCATGCACCTCGCAGTTCGAGCGTGCAGCACTTGATGCCGCCCCCGCCGAGCAGCAGCTCGGACAGGTCGACGGTGATCGGGTTGTAGCCGCGCTCGCGCAGCTGCCTCTCGAAGCCCTTCGCGCGCGGCGAGATGATCACGTTGTACCCGTCGCTGGCGGAGTTGAGCCCGAACACTGCGCCGTCCTCATCGGAGACGAGGATGGCATCGGGGAAGCGCTCTTCGAGGATCGCGCGGCTGGCGTCGTCGAACGCGCCGGGGAGGTACGCGATGTTGGCCCGCTCGGGTCCGCCGTTCTCGACGCCCTGCACCGGGTCGAGCACCGCGATGGCGGTGTCGAGGTGGTAGAAACGGGGGTCGATGAGGTTGAGCGAGACGACCTCGCGGCCGAACACCTCGCCCACCTCGCGGTGGCTGTCGCCGGTCGAGCGGAAGCCGGTGCCGGCCAGGATCACGTCGCCGACGAGCAGGAAGTCGCCCTCGCCCTCGTTGACCTCTTCCGGCATGACGGTGTCGAAGCCGTTGGCGCGGAACCAGTCGGCGAAGGCGGGCGCCTCGCCCTGGCGCTCGACGAACCGGAACTCGGGCACGTAGGCGCGTCCGCCGATGACGAATCCGCCGTTGGCGGTGTAGACCATGTCGGGGTAGCCGGCGAGCGGCTCGATGAGCTCGACCTCGTGGCCCAGCTCGAGGTACAGGTCGTACAGCTTCTGCCACTGCGCGACGGCCTTGGCCGTGTCGGTGGGGCGGGCGGGCTCCATCCACGGGTTGATGGAGTAGTTGACCGTGAAGTGCTCGGGCCGGCACATCAGGTAGCGGCGGCGGTGGGCGGTGCGGGTGGCCACATCACTGGGCCCCTGAGCCTGTCGAAGGGTAGCGGTTTCAGGCGTGGACATGAGTGCTCCTCGGGGAAGGTGCGGCGGACGCTGTCCAGGGGCCTGGCGGAAGTTCGACCCGCTCCTCGGCGGGAGCACGGGGAAGATGCGACACAGGCACGCCACAGCCATTTTTGCATCCGGATGCTGAGTGGCGCCACCATCCGCCGCCCGAAGTGGGAGCGATCCGCACCCGCGGTCGCCGGTCAGCGCCAGACGCTGGGCGCGGGCTTCCTTGTCGACGGCAGTGCCGAGGCCGAGGCCCACTCGTGGATCCACGGCTCGACCTCGGGCAGACCGGCGGGCTTGCCGACGGCCGCGAACAGCTCCTCGTTGCTCACGGTGCCGCCGCCGCGGCGCAGCATCCGGGATCTCACGATCACGCGCGCGTACACCTCGCCGTCGACCACGGCGCGATGCTCGAGGAAGACCGCCTTGTCGTCGTGACCGACGAAGCGCGACTCGACGTCGAAGCGCTGCCACAGCTGCAGCGACTTGCGGAAGGTGACGGTCTCGCTCGAGACGACGGCGTACCAGCCGCGCGAGTTCATCGCGTCGAACAGACCGGTGCGGATCAGCAGATCCCACCGGCCGAGGTCGAACAGCGACAGGTAGCGGCCGTTGTTCATGTGCCGGAGGATGTCGATGTCGGTGGGCAGGGTCGTCAGTCGGATGCGGCTGACCGCAGACGGCTCGAGCGTGCCGCCGCGCCGAGTGCGCAGCCGGGCCCGGAGGATGACGAGGAGGGTGCGCCAGATCACGTTCACAAGGGGCGATAGTAGTGATCCACGATGGATCGCCCAACTTCATTGGCTGATCACCACAGGGGCCCGCGCGTGTCACCCGCCGATTTCACACCCGCGACGGCGGCGCGTAGAGTCACGCACATGAGCACCGAAGCCCATACCGAGATCATCGTCCGTCCCGTCCGCGATGTCGATGCGGAGGCCCTCGGCCGCGTGCACGCGCAGTGCTGGCACGAGACCTACGACCACCTCATCAGCAAGGCCGCCCTCGAGCGGATCTCCCCTCGCCGCATGGCGGAGCTGTGGACGAACTGGGCGCGCCAGGGCGACGACTTCCGCATGAGCGCCGCACTCGTCGACGGTGAGATCGTCGGCTTCGTGGGCTCGGGCCCCGCCCGCGACAAGGACGCACCGGCGCTGCGCGAGCTGTACTTCATCTACCTGCTCGACGCGCACCACGGCACCGGCATCGGACAGAAGCTCTTCGACGCCGCCGTCTACGAGGGCGAGCCCTGCTACCTGTGGGTGGCCGACGACAACCCCCGCGCGCACCGCTTCTACCAGCGCAACGGCTTCTCGCTCGACGGCGAGAGCCACACCGAGCCGTTCCTCGGCGAGACGCTCACCGAGGTCCGCTTCGTGCGAGCCTGACGCCGCGTCTTCTTCGCCAGCGTCGCCCCCTCCGCAGATCGGAGGGGGCGACGCTGATCACACGGAGGCCGGATCAGCGGCCGGACACCTGCCCGAACAGCTTCGCGATCGGTGCGAGCACGAGCGGGCGAGCGGCGAACCAGCCCCCGGCGATCACGGCCATCGCGAGCACGAAGACCCAGAACCCCGTCCAGTTCGCGGCGTACGCGGCGCCGTCGACCGACCCTTGAGCGGCGAACATGTGATTGAGGTTGCGCAGCGCCCCGGTGAGGAACACGAGCGCGACGTGCACGATGATGAACGCGACGAAGTACAGCATCACCGGGAAGTGCAGCGCACGAGCCCACTCGACCGGGTACGCCTTCGACAGCCCCTCGGCCTTCTTCGGCCACAGCCCCGACATCCGGAACCCGGTGACGATCGCGAGCGGCGCGGCGATGAACACCGTGACGAAGTAGGCCAGCTGCTGCAGGCTGTTGTAGTTCACCCAGCCGTTGTCGGTCGGCCAGTCGAACGAGAGGTACTGCAGCCCCGCCGACAGCGCGTTCGGGAACACCTCCCAGCTCGTCGGCACGATACGCGCCCAGTGGCCGGTGGTGACCAGCAGCACGACGAAGACGACGCCGTTGATGATCCACAGCAGGTCGAGTGCCTGGTGGAACCAGAGCGTGAGGCTGATCTTGCCCTTGGCGTTGCGTCGCGGCGTCCAGAACACCGTCGGCCGCTTCTCGCTGCGCACGCGCAGGCCGGAGCGGATGATCAGCACCATGAGGAACATGTTGAAGAAGTGCGCCCAGTTCGCCCACGGGGCGAAGCCCGGCTCGACGTCGACGGCCGGGTGGTACTCGCCCGGGTAGGTGGCGAGGAAGTCCTGCATCACCGGGAAACTGAGGAAGGTGCGGACGAGGAAGACCGCCGCGACCGCGAGCAGGCCGAGCGCTGCGAGCCCCAGAAGACCGCCGATGGCCTGTGGCCAGGTCGGGCGCAGAGGCGAGGGCTCGGGCAGCGGCTCGGCAGCGTGCCGCGGAGCGCGCCCCTGCCAGACGGTGCGCGGGTATGGCAGAGGGGTGGAGACATCGGGCCGGGATGCCGCGGTGGCCACTTCCCTGGCTGCGGGGGCGCCGGTGGTTGCGGCGACGTCCGCCGCCGAAACGGCCTCGCTCGCGACGGCCGCAGTGGTCGCACCCTCGTGGGTCGCCGCCTCGTGGGTCGCAGCCGCTGCCCCGACGTGTGCGGTCACGGGCACGGTGCCGGCCGGAGGCCACTGCTCCCCTCCTGCGACGCGCGGAAGCCCGCGTCGCACCGCGACACCGGCATCCACCCCCGCCTCAGCGTGCGCAATCCTCGCGCCCGCCTCCGCGTCCGCTTCTGCGTCGACAGCACGGGATGTCGCCGACTGCACGGCCTGTTCACGCGAAGGAGCCGTGCGCTCGCCGAGGTCCCGCTCACTGGACGCACCGGCAGCGGGCTCGGGGGCGGCAGCCGCGACGGACGCCACGGCCGTGGCGTCCGCGGGGGGCCAGGGCTCCCCGCCCGGCACCCGGGGGAGCCCGCGCCGCAGGCTCACGCCGGCCGGCACAGAGGCATCCGGAACCCCCTCGTCGAGAGCACGGGACGTCGGCGACGGCACGGGTTGTTCACGCGAAGGAGCCGTGCTCTCGGCGAGGTCCCGTGCTGTCGACGTCGAGGTGGGGAGCTCGGCGGGCTGGGCGGATTCGACAGCGTCGGCGGCCTCGACCTCGGTCGCGGGAGGCCACGGCTCGCCGCCCTTCGCCCGCGGGAGGCCGCGGCGGATGGATCCGGCCATGGTCACTTCTTCCGGGCTTCGAGCGCCTCGATCAGCTGCGGCACGACGGTGAACACGTCACCGACGATGCCGAAGTCGGCGACGTCGAAGATCGGCGCGTCACCGTCCTTATTGATCGCGACGATCGTCTTCGCGGTCTGCATGCCAGCACGGTGCTGGATCGCGCCCGAGATCCCGAGCGCGACGTACAGCTGGGGCGAGACCGAAACGCCGGTCTGCCCGACCTGGTGCGCGTACGGGATGTACCCGGCATCCACCGCCGCGCGCGACGCGCCGACAGCGGCACCGAGGGCGTCGGCGAGCTGCTCGACGAGGACGAACTTCTCCTTCGAGCCCAGGCCGCGCCCGCCCGAGACGACTCGGGTGGCTCCGCGCAGCTCGGGTCGCGACGACGTCTTCTCCTCGGCGGCGATCTCGCCTGCGGTGGCGGCGACCGCGCCGGATGCCGTGACCGACAGCTCCTCGACCACGGGCGAGGCGACCGCCTCGGCACGCGCGTCGACCGCACCCTGGCGGATGGTGATCACCGGGGTGCCGAAGGTGGGCGCCGAGTCGGTGAGGTACGAGCCTCCGTAGACCGAGTGCTGGGCCGTCACGCCCTCATCGTCACGGGAGACGCCGATCGCATCCACCGAGAGCGCCAGCTTCTCGCGCACGGCGAAGCGCCCGGCGACATCCCGACCGGCGATCGAGTTCGAGATGAGCACGGCATCCGGCCGCACCTGTCGGTACGCCGTCTGCAGCGCGTCGACGGCGGGCACGGTGAGCGATGAGGCATCTCCAGCCGCCGTGAGCACGACCTGTGCGCCGGCTGCAACCGCCGTGTCGGTCGCCGCCTGGCCGCCGCCGACGAGCAGCGCCACCGGCGCTCCGATCGTCGAGGCGGCGCCGATCAGCGCCGCCGTGCTGCTGGCGGCGTCACCGGACGGGTCGACGTCGACGAGGACGAGGATCGACTTCTCGGGGTACGCCATGTCACACCAGCCTGTTCTGCGCGAGGAACTCGACGAGCTGCGCCGCGGCATCGCCCTCGTCGGTGATCTTGACGCCGGCGGCTCGCGCCGGCTTCTCGGCGACGCTCGTCATGATCGTGCGGGGAGCGACGGCCGGGTCGGCCGAGACGCCGAGGTCCGCCAGCGAGAGCACCTCGAGGGGCTTCTTCTTCGCGGCCATGATGCCCTTGAAGTTGGGGAAGCGGGCATCCGGAAGCGCCTCGGTGATCGAGATGACCGCCGGGAGCGGCACCGTCACGTCCTGCGTGCCTGCGTCGCCGTTGCGGATGCCGGTGAGCTGACCGTCGCCGATCTCGACCGCACTCAGCGCGGTCGCCTGCGCCCAGCCGAGGTGCTCGGCGAGCATCGCGGGGATGACGCCTCCGACTCCGTCGGTCGACAGGTTGCCGGTGATGACCAGGTCGGGCTCGCCGCGGCGGATCGCGGCCGCGAGCACCTCTGCGGTGAGGGTGAGGTCTGCACCGCGCAGCTCTTCGTCGACGACGTGGACGGCGGAGGCGGCGCCGATCGCGAGGGAGCGTCGCACGGACGCGGTGGCGGATTCGGGCGCCATCGACAGGCTCACGACCTCGGTTCCCGGATTCTTGTCGGCGTAAGACAGGGCCACCTCGAGTGCACGCTCGGTGATCTCATCGAGCACCACGTCACCCGCAGTCCGATCCGCCAGACCGGTCTCGAGGTCGAGCTTGCGGTCACCGTAGGTGTCGGGCACTTCCTTCACCAGGACGTAGATCTTCATCGAACCTCCCTCTCGCCGGTACCGATCCTACCCGCGCGAACTTCTGGAATCAGGTGTCACATCAAATGATACTCAGTCTCGCTCGGGTGAGGGGCGCCGGGCAGATACCGTGGAGTCATGGCCCGACCCCGCCCCCTCCCCATCGATCCCCTCGCCGAGGCGAAACGGCAGTGGCTCGCGCACGGCTGGACGGACGCAGCCGAGGGCATGGCCGTGGTGACGTCGGTGATGCGGGCGCAGCAGCTGCTGCTGTCGCGGGTGGATGCCGCTCTCAAGCCGTTCCAGGTGACCTTCGCCCGCTACGAGGTGCTGCGTCTTCTCGCGTTCAGCCGCACCGGCACGCTGCCGCTGTCGAGCGTCGTCGCTCGCCTGCAGGTGCACGCCACCAGCGTGACCAGCACCGCCGAGCGTCTGGTGCGCGACGGTCTCGTTCGCCGCGACCCGCACCCGCACGATGGTCGCGCCGCGCTCCTCACCCTCACCGACTCCGGCCGCGACCTCGTCGAGCGGGCCACCGCCGCCTTGAACACCGAGGTGTTCTCCTCCCCCGGGCTCGACGCCGACGATGCGACGTCGCTGGTCGGCATCGTCGCGCGTCTGCGCAAGAACGCCGGCGACTTCACCGACCCGCGCCCGCTGCCCGACCCGCTCTGATGCCGTCCTTCACTCTCGAGCGCGTGATCCCCGCTCCGCCGGGGGATGTCTTCGACGTCTCGCTCGACGTCGGACTGCATCTCATGTCGCAGCGCTCACACGGCGAGCGCGTGGCATCCGGTCGCACCTCGGGCCGACTCGCGGAGGGCGAGCAGGTCACCTGGAGCGCCCGGCACTTCGGCCTGCGGTTCCGGATGACCTCGCTCGTCTTCGACGTCGAGCGCCCTCGACGCTTCCGCGACCGTCAGGTGCGCGGGCCCTTCGGGTCATTCCTGCACACCCATGAGTTCGAGCCGCTCGACGGCGGCACGCTGATGCGCGACACGATCGATTTCCGCTCGCCCTTCGGGCCGATCGGCCGGATGGTCGACGTCTCGGTGATGCGTCGTCACCTGATCGGTGTGATAACCGAGCGCAACGACGCGATCAGCGAGCATTTCTCCTGACCGGCATCTTCTCTAGGATGACCGGCATGAGCGAACTGCGACTGCACACGGTGCTGGAGCCGATGGGTCCGGCGGGAGCCATCGTGCTCGACGACGAGCAGGTCGCCGCGCTGAGCGATGCCAAGGCGTTCCCGGTCGTCGTCACCATCGGCGACCGTACGGCGCGGCTGCGCCTCGCCCGCATGGGCGGGAAGAACCTGATCGGCTTCAGCAAGGCGGCGCGCGCCGACTTGGGGGTCGAGCTCGGCGATGAGTTCGACGTGATCATCGCGCCGGACGCCGATGAGCGAACGGTCGACGTGCCGGACGTGCTGGCCGCCGCGCTGGATGCCGACCCCGTCGCGCGGGCCGCCTTCGACGGCATGTCGTACACGCGGCGGAAGGAGATCGCCCGCTCGATCGCCGAGGCGAAGCAGGATGCCACGCGCCAGCGTCGCCTCGAGAAGGCCCTCGCCGACCTCCGCACCGCCCTCTGACGTCGCCCCTCGACACGCACTTCCCGCGAGACTTCCACTGCAGCACGAGACAGTGCTACAGAAGGTCCGTCTCATGCTGGAACGCAAGTCTCGCGAGAATCGCCCGGCGAGCGATCGCCCGGCGAGCGATCGGCGGGCGGGTCAGTCCCCGTCGTAGACGTAGTGATCGAAGCGCTCGGGCACACGCATCCGCTGCCAGGCGAGCTCCTCGTCGCGACGAGAGCGATCGCCCGGAAACGCCTTCGCCGTGTACCGCGGCACCTGCCTGGCGTGCCCGGCCATGTGCGCGACAGCCGCCGCCTGACCGCAGACCCGAGCCGCAGCGATGGCGTTCGGATCCGTCGACTCGCGAGCCGCGGCATGGCAGGCGAACGCCCGCTCGCGTACCTCGTCGATGCTGAGCTCGCCGCGGAGGAACGCATGGGCGGCCTCCAGCGCCTCCTGCGGGCGGGAGTCGTGGGGGCGTTCGGCCAGGAAGAACGGCAGCATCCGCTCCGCGCACGCCACCGTCCACTGCACGAGCTCGCGGCGGTCGTCCTCGGAGAGGGTCAGGTCGGCGTCATCGGGCAGCGTGTCCATGGCGGCGCTCACCGGTGCTGGAAATGAGGGGGGCGCTTCTCGCGGAACGCGGCCATACCCTCCTTCTGGTCTGCGGTGTCGAACAGCGCGGCGAACTGCTGCTTCTCGACGGCGAGGCCGGCTTCGAGGGTGGTCTCCATCGCGGCATCCAGCGTCGCCTTGGCCGCATACAGCGACGGCAGCGACTTCGACGCGATCGTCTCGGCGAGCGAGGTCGCCTCGTCGAGCAGGTCGGCCGCGGGGACCACGCGCGAGACGAGTCCGATGCGCTCGGCCTCATCGGCCTTGATCAGCCGCCCCGACAGGATGAGCTCGGCGGCCTTGTAGTAGCCGACCGCCCGGATGAGCCGCTGCGTGCCGCCCATCCCGGGCACCACGCCGAGGTTGATCTCGGGCTGCCCGAACGTGGCGGTGTCGGCGGCGAGGATGATGTCGCACATCATCGCCAGCTCGCAGCCGCCGCCGAGCGCGTAGCCCGACACGGCGGCGATGACCGGGGTCCGCACAGCGGCGAAGCGGGTCCACGCGCCGAAGTGGTCGGTGTCGAGCATCTCGGCACCGGTCTTCGACTCCATCTCCTTGATGTCGGCGCCCGCGGCGAACGCCCGCTCGGAGCCGGTCACGACGATGGCGCCGACGCCGTCGTCCGCATCGAAGACGGATGCCGCAGCCGCGACCTCCTCTGAGACCCGGCCGTTCAGGGCGTTCAGCGCCTCCGGCCGGTTGAGGGTGATCCAGCCCACCCGTCCTCGCTGTTCGACAAGAATCGTCTCGTACTCGGACATGTCGCTCCCCTCCCGCCGCCACGTCGCGGCGCCTCCAGTATCTCAGGTCGGCCCGACGTCGCCGCTGCCCGCGCGCGTCGCAGGTCCCATCCGGCCGCCTCCGCACGCGCGAGGAGACCATTCGGGCCCAGCCGACACCTTCGGGCTGGGCGCCCGGGTCCGCCCCAGCCTCGCCTGCCGGCGACTGGTCCCATATGGTCGCCTCCTCGCGGACGAGGCGGCCATTCGGGACCAGTGAAGCCGCGTCAGACCGTGCCCTCCCGGATGTCGGTGATGATCCCCGAGAAGTCCCGCGCCGCACCGTCCCCCTCGGCGAACGCGGCGTACAGCTGCTGCGCGAGACGGCCCATCCTGGCATCCGTTCCGGTCTGGTCTATCGCCTGCAGCGCGAGGCCGAGATCCTTCGCCATCAGTGCGCCGGCGAACCCCGGCTGGTAGTCGCGGTTGGCCGGGCTCGTCGGCACGGGACCCGGCACGGGGCAGTTGGTCGTGATCGACCAGCACTGGCCGGATGCCTGTGAGACAACGTCGAACAGCGCCTGATGCTCGAGGCCGAGCCGCTCGCCGAGCACGAAAGCCTCGGCGACGGCGATCTGCGACACCGCAAGGATCATGTTGTTGCACACCTTCGCCGCCTGACCCAGACCCGGTCCGCCGCAGTGCACGATGCGCTTTCCCATCGCCTCGAGCAGCGGCAGCGCCGCCGCGAAGTCCTCGTCGGAGCCGCCGACCATGAAGGCGAGGGTGCCGTTCTCGGCGCCGACCACTCCGCCCGAGACAGGCGCGTCGACGTTGCGATGACCGGCGGCGACGGCCATCTCGTGCGCCGTGCGCGCCTCGTCGACGGCGATCGTCGACGACTCGATGAACAGGGTTCCTGATGGAGCTGCGGCGAGCAGCTCGTCGGAATACGCGGTGATCACGTGCTTCCCCGCCGGGAACATGGTGATGACGACCTCGGCATCCGCGACCGCATCCGCACCGCTGGAGGCGACCGGGATGCCCGCCGCGCGCGCCGCGTCGATCGCGGCGGGCACGAGGTCGAACCCGTGCACATCGTGCCCCGCCCTCACCAGATTCACGGCCATGGGCAGCCCCATGTGCCCGAGCCCGAGGAAGGCGATGCGGGTCATGATGCGCTCCGCATCGAGACCGAGCCCGCGGGGCGCAGCATCTCTCGTCCGACGATGAGTCGCATGATCTCGTTCGTCCCTTCCAGGATCTGGTGCACGCGCAGGTCGCGCACGACCCTCTCGACTCCGTAGTCCTGAAGGTAGCCGTAGCCGCCGTGCAGCTGAAGGGCCCTGTTGGCCACCTCGAAGCCGGCGTCGGTGGCGAAGCGCTTGGCCATCGCGCAGCGCATGGTGGCATCCGGGGCCTTCTCGTCGACCGCCTGCGCGCCGTCGCGCACCATCAGGCGCGCGGCCTGCAGCTCCGTGCGCATGTCGGCGATAGCGAACAGGATCGACTGCTTCTCGGCGAGCGGCTCGCCGAAGGCGACCCGCTCGTGCACGTACTGCACGGCCTTCTCGATCGCCCACTGCGCACCCCCGAGCGAGCAGGCGGCGATGTTCAGGCGGCCCCCGTTGAGCGCCGACATGGCGATCGCGAAGCCGCGCCCCTCCTCCCCGAGCATGGCGGATGCCGGAACCCGCACCCCGTCGAAGATCACCTGACGGGTGGGCTGGGCGTGCCAGCCCATCTTCTTCTCGTTGACGCCGAAGCTGAGGTTCTCGGCGTCACCCGGCACGAGGAACGCCGAGATGCCCTTCGCTCCCGAGCCGGGCTCGCCGGTGCGCGCCATGACGACGTAGACCCCTGCCTCGCCCGCACCGGAGATGAACTGCTTCACCCCGGTGAGCAGGTAGTCATCCCCGTCGCGCGTCGCGCTCGTGGCCAGATTCGCGGCGTCGGAGCCGACGCCCGGCTCGGTGAGGCAGTAGCCGCCGAACTGCTCCATGGCGGTGAGCGCGGGCAGCCACCGGCCGCGCTGCGTCTCGTCGCCGTAGGTGTCGATCATCCAGGCGACCATGTTGTGGATCGAGATGTACGCGGCGACCGCCGGGTCGCCCTTGGCGAGCTCTTCGAAGATGGCGACGGTGTCGACCCTTCCCAGGGCCGTGCCGCCGAACTCCTCGCCGACGTAGATGCCGCCGAGGCCGAGCTCACCTGCGCGCTGCAGCGATTCGCGCGGGAAGATGTGCTTCTCGTCGCGCTCGGCGGCGTGCGGGGCGAGCTCGCTCTCGGCGAATTCGCGTACGGCGCCGAGGATGGCCTCGCGCTCCTCGGCCGTGACGGTGGTGGGTTCGATCATGGTCATGGCTCCGGCTCCTAGGACATCGTGGGGATGACGAAGCTGGCGCCGTCGCGCACGCCGTGCGAGGGCCACCGGCTCGTCACCGTCTTGGTCTTCGTGTAGAAGCGGAAGGCGTCGGTGCCGTGCTGGTTGAGGTCGCCGAATCCGCTGCGCTTCCAGCCCCCGAAGGTGAAGTACGCGATGGGCACCGGGATGGGCACGTTCACGCCGACCATGCCGACGTTCACACGGGCGGTGAAGTCGCGCGCGGCGTCGCCGTCGCGGGTGAAGATCGACACGCCGTTGCCGTATTCGTGGTCGGATGCCATCGCCAGCGCCTCTTCGTAATCGGCGGCGCGCGCGATGACGAGCACCGGGCCGAAGATCTCCTCGCGGTAGATCGCCATGTCGGTGGTGACGTGATCGAACAGCGTCGGGCCGAGGTAGAAGCCCTCCTCGTGACCCTCGACCGAGAAGCCACGACCGTCGGCGAGCAGCGTGGCGCCCTCGTCGAGGCCCTGCTGGATGTACCCGGTGACGCGGTTCACGGCATCCCTCGTGACGAGCGGGCCGTAGTCCATCCCCTCCTCGAGCGAGGGTCCGACCTTCAGTTCGGCGACGCGCTCGGTGAGCTTGGCTGCCAGGGCATCCGCCGTCTCCTCCCCCACCGGCACGGCGACCGAGATCGCCATGCAGCGCTCCCCCGCCGACCCGAAGCCGGCGCCCATCAGGGCGTCGGCGACCTGATCGAGGTCGGCGTCGGGCATGACGATGAGGTGATTCTTCGCTCCGCCGAAGCACTGCGCGCGCTTGCCGTTCGCGATGGCGGTCGTGTAGATGTACTCGGCGATCGGGGTGGACCCGACGAAGCCGACCGCCTGGATGCGCGGGTCGGTGATCAGCGCGTCCACCGCCTCCTTGTCGCCGTGCACGACGTTGAAGACGCCGGCGGGCAGACCCGCCTCCAGGAACAGCTCGGCGAGCTTCACCGGCACGGAGGGGTCGCGCTCGCTCGGCTTGAGGATGTAGGTGTTGCCGGAGGCGATGGCAGGACCCGCCTTCCACAGCGGGATCATGGCGGGGAAGTTGAACGGCGTGATGCCTGCGACCACGCCCAGCGGCTGCCGCATCGAGTAGACGTCGATGCCGGTGCCGACCCCCGTCGAGTACTCGCCCTTGAGCAGGTGCGGAGCCCCGATGCAGAACTCGATGACCTCCAGCCCACGCTGCACGTCGCCCTTGGCGTCTTCGAACGTCTTGCCGTGCTCGCTGGAGAGCAGACGGGCGATCTCGTCCATGTCGCGGTTCACGAGGTCGACGAAGCGCATGAGCACGCGGGCGCGCTTCTGCGGGTTGGTCGCGGCCCACTCGGGCTGCGCCGCCTCGGCGACGTCGATCGCGGCGCGGACCTCGTCGGTCGTGGCGAGGGGAACACGTGCCTGCACGGCTCCCGTGCTCGGTTCGAAGACGTCGGCCATGCGACCGCCGGTCGGTTCGACGTGCTTTCCGCCTACGAAATGGGGGATCATACGAGTCATTGTGTGACGCTCCTCTGCACCGTCTTTGGCACAGTGACCACGATACGCGGGACACAGAGCAATTGCTAGGACTCCCTAGTACCCGAGTGGCGGACACCTTCTTCCGCGCACCAGTCGAGGTTTTCTCGCGTTTCCTCTTCCCTCTCAGCCTTTCTACAGGTAAACCCGTATAGGTCCGCCCCGATCGGGGTGGTTCATTTCGCACCGTCGCGGGACCCCTTCGACGACGGTGTCCGAAGGGAGAAGCAATGTCACATCGGACTGCCCCAGCGCGACGACGCGCCGTGGCCGCGACGTCCGCCTTCGTGATCGCAGCCGCCGGCCTCACGGCCTTCGGCGGGGCGACCGCGACCGCGGCTGCGTCGCCCGACACTGAGGCGCCACAGGCGGCGCCCCAGATCGGATCTGACGAGTACTACATGAATTACGTCGCGCCGCGAGCCGACAACATGGTCGAGGTGCCGGCGGATGCCCCGATCGCGAACACCACCGGACAGATGAAGCGCTCCGTGAGCGGCAAGGCTCTCGAGAAGGCCGCCGAGCACGACCAGAAGTTCGCCCAGGGAAACCCCAAGGCCGCGAAGCAGCTGGCCAAGACCGAGGCGAAGGCGCTGAAGACCGGGAAGAGCCCGAAGCAGCTGAAGAAGTCGAAGACGACGCAGCAGGCGAAGCTCCTCACCATCCTCGTCGAGTTCGACGGCACCGACGACTTCAGCGACCTGTACGTGCCGACCGAGTTCGGCGCCACGGACTGCAAGCCGGGCAGTGTGCAGGGCCCCACCCTGCACAACAACATCCCCGACCCGGCTGCCACCGAGCACCTCGACAACAACTCGATGTGGGTGCCCGACTTCTCGAGCGAGCACTTCAACAAGATGCTCTTCACCGAGGAGGGCATCACCGAGCGGGTGCGCACCGACCTCACCGGCCCCGACGGCAAGCCCGGCTTCGACATCTCGGGCTACACCATGAAGAACATGTACGAGGAGATGTCGCGTGGGGCGTACTCGCTCAGCGGCTCTGCCACCGAGTGGGTCAGCGTGCCGCACTCGGAGGGCTACTACGGTGCGACCGTCTGCCACAAGAACGATGCGGGCGAGTGGGAGGCAGGTCCGATGCAGGACATGCAGGGCCACCCCGACAACCCGCTCGGACCGGGTCAGCTGCCGATCGACGCGGTCGCGGCCGTGGCCGCACAGAACCCGGACTTCCCCTGGGCGGACTACGACATCGAAGACCAGGGCGACCGCGACGGCGACGGCAACGTGAACGAGCCCGACGGCGTGATCGACCACGTCGTGCTCGTGCACGCCGGTGCCGACAAGTCCGGCGGTGGGGGCGAAGAGGGCACCTACGCCATCTGGGCGCACTCCTCCGCTGTCGCCGGCGGCGCGACGATCCCCGGCACCGACCTGAAGATCTCGAACTACATCGTGCAGCCCGAGGACTCGGGTGTCGGCGTGTTCGCGCACGAGTACGGCCACGACCTGGGTCTTCCCGACCTCTACGACACGTCGAACGCCGGGAACTCCGACATCGACTTCTGGGATCTGATGAGCTCGGGATCGCATTCCGGCCCCATCTTCCAGTCGATGCCGACCCACATGGGCCTCTGGGACAAGTGGGTGCTCGGCTGGGCCGACCCCGAGGTCGTGAACCCGGGCGAGAGGTCCCGCACGATCAAGGTCGGCCAGACCTCGCGCCCGAAGAAGGGCACCGAGGACGGCATCAAGGTGAACCTGCCCGACAAGAAGATCGTGCTCACCACCCCGCACAGCGGCGACGACATGTGGTACTCCGGCGCCGACCAGAGCTGGGCCGACGTCACGCTGAGCCGCTCGATCGACAGCGTTCCCGCGAACGCGAAGTTCTGGATGTGGAACGACTACGTGATCGAGGAGGACTGGGACTTCGGCTTCGTCGAGGTGTCGACCGACGGCGGCAAGACGTGGGGCGAGCAGAAGGTCTACGACGAGGCAGGCACGCTGGTCTCGACCGACGACGGCTACTCCGACCCGAACGGCCGCTTGAAGGACTTCGGCGGGAAGAAGTACGGTCTGACCGGATCCAGCGACGGATGGCGTCACGACTACATCGACCTGTCGTCGTTCGCCGGCAAGAGCATCCAGGTGCGACTGCGTCAGGCGACCGACGCGGCCTTCGAGGAGCGCGGCTGGTTCGCCGACGACTTCGCCCTGACCAGCGGTGACACCGCGGTCTGGACGGACGACGTCGAGAACGGCGACAACGGATGGACCGCCACCGTCGGCACCTGGACCGACACCACCGGCGCGGGATGGCATCACGACAGCGGCACGCAGATCAAGGCGCAGTACTACCTGGTCGAGTGGCGCAACCTCGACGGCTTCGACGAGGGCCTGAAGTACGGGTACACCACGGTGTACAGCGACGAGGCCTGGAAGGTCGAGAAGGTGCCGTACAACGCACCGGGCGCGCTGGTCTGGTACCGCGACACCACCTACGGCGACACCAACCACGTCGCCTCCAACCACACGGCCCTGCCGAGCTGGGGCGCGAAGGGCGGGCTGCTGCTCGTCGACAGCCACTTCGACCCGCTGCGCCGCACCGGTGCGCAGGCCGCGATGGATCCGTCGCCGCTGAAGAACATCTCCAGCCGCGCGCAGTCGTCGAACGCCGCGTTCGGCCTCCAGCCGACGTACGCGTTCAAGGACTGCTCCGTCGACGAGAACTACAAGGAGGCGTGCACCACGATCGCCCCGCAGTCGCCGGTGAGCACCTTCACCGATGACAAGGGCTGGGTGCCCGGCATCGAGGTCCGTGGTGACGACCTGTACTACCGCCTGCGTGACGCCTCCGTCGTCGTGCCGTCGGTCGGCGATGCGCCGTACACCACTCGCGTCGTGAATGCAGATGGCTCCCCGGCGACCGACCTGTACGGTCTCGACCTGGGCAACACGATCCTCGGATCGGGCAACCCGGCGGATGCGGGCGTCGGCTACGGCACCGTGATCACCGTGAAGAAGGCGATGCAGAGCAACACCGCAGCGCTCATCTCGGTCACGCCGCCTTCGGCGGAGTGACGATCAAGAGCTGATCGCCGCACCGAGAGCGCCGGTCACCCTCGGGTGACCGGCGCTTTCGCGTGCGGATGCCCGGATGACCGGATGCCCTGATCCCCGGCCCCTGCCGGCTCCCGCCGACTCCCTGATCCCCGGCCCCTCCCCGCGAGACTTGGGTTCCAGCACGAGACATGCCTTCTGAAGCCCTGTCTCGTGCTGGAACGCAAGTCTCGCTGCAGGCGGGGCGGGCGCGGGCGGGGCCGGGGCCGGGGCCGGGCGAGGGCGGGGCCGGGCGGGGCCGGGCGGGGCGGGGCCGGGCGGCGGGATGGGGGGCGTCAGCGCCCCTGGGCGTCGACCAGCACGGCGACCGTGCGGGCCGGCACGGTGACGGTGCCGGTCCTGGCATCCCACGTCGTCTTCTTCACGACCGCATCCGCACCCTTCGCCTGCGCACGCGTCAGTGCGAACGAGCGGCCGGCGAGCCCGTCGACGGTCTGCGTGACCGACTCGGGCGAGGCGTTGAACACGACCAGCGCGCCGTCGAGAGCCGGATCGACGTCAGCACCCACGAGGTCGTCGATCTGCATGACGATGACGCCGGGTGCGGCATCCGCTCCCCCGTTCGGGAAGGTGACCTTCTGCTCGATCAGCTTCGCCGAGCCGAGACGGAGCAGGTCGACCTCGCTGCGCACGCGCAGCAGATCGAGGGCACTCGCCTCTGCAGCGGCGATGTCGGCAGGCTTCGGCTTGAGCGCCGCGTTCTCGAGCAGCGGGCGCATGATGCCCCACTTCTCTTCGTTGTCGGCGGCCATCGGCAGCCCCGACCCGAACGTCGACTCCTTGCCGGTCCAGTCGATGCGGTTGAACCAGTCGCCCGAGTCGTAGCTGTTGCGGTCGAGCGACTTCGAGCGAAGCAGCTCGGTGCCGGCGTGCCAGAACGACGGCGCCTGCGACAGCGTGACCGTGGCGAGCGAGAGCGTGTTCATGCGCACCCGGTCGGCCATCGACGTGTCGACCGGCAGCTTGAGCACCGACAGGTCGTACAGCGTCTCGTTGTCGTGCGCGTCGACGTAGTTGATCACCTCGTCGGGCTGATCGGCGTACCCGGCGCGAGCGCCGCGGTAGTCGATGTCATCGCCGGCAGTGGTCTTGCCGTCGCTGGTGACGAACGAGTAGTCGCGCAGGTTGCCCGCCAGGCCCAGCTTGACCAGGTCGGTCTCGTGGCCGAGGTCGGCGAGCGCCTGCTCGGCGCTGCCGTTGATGGCGTTGCCGTTCGGGTCGGTGCCGAGACCGGTGCCGAAGCCCTGACGGAAGGTAGACGAGCCGTCGACCGGGCTGCCGCCGTGCACGGCGTCGCGCAGCCGGTCGTTGAACGTGCCGATCCCCGTGCCGCCGAGCTGGCCCTGCGTGGCCTGCTCGAACAGCGCGTTGTCAGCGACCTCGCCGAAGTTCCAGCCTTCGCCGTAGAGGAGGATCGACTTGCCGTCGACCCCGTCTTCCTTCACGGTGAGGGCGTCGAGCGCCTTGCGCACAGCGCGCATGTTGGCCGTCGAGTGGTGCCCCATCAGGTCGAAGCGGAAGCCGTCGACCTTGTAGTCACGCGCCCAGGTGACGACCGAGTCGACCATCAGCTTCTGGGCCACCGAGTGCTCGGTGGCGACGTTCTCGCAGCACGTGGAGGTCTCGACCGCACCCGCCGCGTTCAGACGGTGGAAGTAGCCGGGAACAACTCGATCGAGCACCGAGCGGTCTGCCTGGCCCGACTCGGCGGTGTGGTTGAACACCTGGTCGAGCACGACCTGCAGGCCCATGCCGTGCAGTCCGCCGACCATCGAGCGGAACTCGGCCACGCGCGCGCCGCCGTCGGGGTTGACCGCGTACGAGCCCTCGGGGGTCGAGTAGTGGTACGGGTCGTAGCCCCAGTTGAAGCCGTCCTCGGCTGCGATCGCCGCCACGCACTCCTGCTGCGCGGTGTCGGCCGGACCGTACGAGCGCAGATCGCAGTCAGGCTGCGCCTGCTTCTTCCGGTTCTCTTCGATCGTCGCGATGTCGAACGACGGCAGCAGGTGCACTGTGTTGATGCCCGCATCTGCGAGCTGGCGCAGCTGCTTCGCACCGGCCCCGTCGCGCGTGAACGCGAGGTAGGTGCCGCGCTCGGCCTCGGGCACGCTCTTGTCGCCGATCGAGAAGTCGCGGATGTGCAGCTCGTAGATCGCGCGGTCGACCGAGCGTGCCACGACCGGAGCCTTCGTCTTGCGCCACGCCTTCGGCTGGAACGCCTTGTCGTCGAGGCTGATGGCGACAGAGCGCTCGGAGTTCTCGGTGAGTGCGACCGAATACGGGTCGGTGACCCGGTTGGTCTCGATCTTGCCGGTGGTCGGCGCGTACACGACGACCTCCCACAGGTACTCCGCGCCGTCGAGCGCCTTCTTGCCCTTGACCGTCCACACACCCGACGCCTCGTCGTACGACGCCTTATGGCGCGTCGGCTCGGCATCAGCGGCGGCACCGGCCGGCCAGGTGAGCAGCGTCGCGCTCTGCGCGGTCGGCGCCCACAGGCGGAAGGTCGGGTTGACTCCCTTGAAGGTCACGCCGAGACGCTGGTCGTCGACCTCGTCGGCGTAGAGGTCGTCGAGCACGCCGGCGATCTGCACACCGGTGAACGCGGTGAGAGCGCCAGAGGTGTCGCGCTGCGCGACGGCCAGCTGGCCCTTCAGCAGGGCGGCTGCATCAGCATCCGGAACCTGCAGCGCGAGATAGCCGGCCAGCGCGGGGAAGCGCTTCTTCTGCGCGTCGGTGAGTCCGCCGTCGATCACGTTCAGCGCGATCGGCTCGGCGCCGGTCACGTCGCCGTCGGCGACCTTCACCGAAGCGTCAGCCGACGCGTACAGCTGGTAGGCGGCACGGTCGGGCGAGCCGAGCTTCGCCGGCCAGGCGATGGTGCGCTCGTCGATCCACTGCGCGCGCTGCTCGCCGGTGCCGGGCAGCGGCGGGTCGTCGCTGGTCACCTCGAGCACGTGCGTGTCGAGGGTGTAGCGGAACGATGTGACCTTGCCCTCGGTGGCGCTGAACGAGATGTTCGCACCGCCCGCAGCGCCGTCGGCACCGTAGTTCTCGTCCCAGCTGAGACCGTGCGCGACCTTCAGCTCGTAGGCGCCGGTGGGCAGCTCGGAGGTCGAGAACTCGTACACGCCGTCGCGGTCGCCGTCGGCCATGAGGGTAGCCAGGCAGTCGGGCATCCAGTCGCCCGAGCAGCCGAGCTCATCCTGCAGCGAGCCGGGCAGGGTCACGATCGGGCCCTCGGCGCTGGACTGCACGATGTTCGTGCGCGGGTCGAAGTAGAACGAGATCTTGCCGCCCTTGTGCGAGGCGGTGACGTTGGGGCCGTCGAGCACGCCGTTCGCGCCGTAGTTGACCGCCCAGCTGCCGTCGATCGCGGCCTTGTACTCGTAGTCACCGGCAGGCAGGTCGAACGTGCCGGCCCAGATACCGTCGGAGCGCAGCGTCAGCTTCGCCTTCTCGCACGCCGGGTCCCAGTCGCCCGCGCAGCCCATCTCGGAGTTCAGGCTGCCCGGCACCGTCACCATCTCGATGGGCGACTCGGGCTGCTCGTCGACCGCGAGAGAGACCTGGTTGCCCACCGAGGCGTAGGTGGATGCTGCGGAGTGGTTGCCTGCGGCATCCGTCGTGACGGCGCGGTACTCGACCAGCGTGCCCTTCTTCAGGCCGCGGATGTCGTGGTAGACGCGCGGCTCGGTGTCTTCGGCCGTGCCGAGTGCGTGCCATTCGTCGGATCCGGCGACGCGCCACGAGAAGCTCGTCTGCGCCCACTGGTCGGCGATGTCGGCCTGCACGGGCGACTGTCCGCTGAGTCCGGCACCCGCCGCAGGGGCCGCGATGGTCACCGGCGCGGCCTCGGCCGGAGCGCTGACCGTGCCATCCGCCTTCCACACCACTGCTGAGAGCGCCGGCACGGTGATGGTCGTCGCCGCGCCGGCATCCGTCGTCACCGCCGTGCCGTCGCCGTACAGCACGCTGTACGAGGCGTCGGCGGTGAGGGTCGTGAGGTCGACGGTCTGCGCCGACGTCGCATTGTTCACGGCGACCAGGTGTTCGACCTTCTCGTCGGCGTCGACGCGCGAGAAGGCGTAGACCCCGGCGCCCGAGGCCGCGTGCCGCTCGATCTGAGCGCCGTCGCGCAGCGCGGGGTGCGCCTCGCGCAGCGCCGAGAGAGCGGCGATGTGCTCGTACAGCGGGGCGTCCGTGCCGTAGCGGTCGGCCGAACCAGCCTTCTCGCCCGTGATCAGGTTCTGGTTCGCGTACTCGTCGACCTGGGTGGCGAAGAGCGTCTGACGGGCGTCCTTGTCGCCGCCTGCACCCGCGAAGCCCTGCTCGTCGCCGTAGTAGACCACCGGCTGACCGCGAGTGAGGAACATGAGCTCGTTCGCCAGCTCGGTGCGCTGCAGCGGGGCATCCGTCCGCTGCAGGAATGATCCGACGCGACCCATGTCATGGTTGCCGAGGAACGTCGGCAGCGCCGTCGCGCTCGAGTCGGGGGTCGTGTAGCGGTCGTCGCCGGCGAACAGCGTCTGCAGGCCCTTGGCGGAGTTGCCCGAGGCGTAGCTGACAGCCGACGACTGGAAGGTGAAGTCGAGCACCGAGTTCATGTCGGTGTCGCGCACGTAGGGCGCGAGCTTGACCGGGTCGGCGTCGTAGACCTCGCCGAACATGAAGAAGTCGTCCTTGCCCTTGCCGTGCGCGTAGTCGAGCACGCCCTTCGTCCACTTCTGCCAGAACTCGAAGTTGACGTGCTTGACGGTGTCGATGCGGAAGCCGTCGATGCCGAGGTCGATCCAGTCCTGGTAGACCTTCACGAATCCGTTCACCACGGTCGGGTGCTCGGTCATCAGGTCGTCGAGGCCGTCGAAGTCGCCGTAGGTGACCGATTCGCCAGACCAGGTCGAGTTTCCGCGGTTGTGGTACAGAGTCGGGTCGTTGAGCCAGGAGGGCGTCTTCGCGTCCTTCTCGGCGTCGGCGACGACCGGCGTGTACGGGAAGCTCGTCTTGGCGTCGAGGGTCGGGAAGCCGTCGGTGCCTGCGTACTCGGCGGGGTCGAACGCCGTGCCGTCTGCCGTCTTGTAGGGCTTGGTCGCCTGATCGATGTACGAGTACTGCTTCTCGCTGTAGTCGATGACGTCGGCGGTGTGGTTGGTGATGATGTCGAAGTACACCTTGATGCCGCGGTCGTGCGCCTCGGCGATGAGCGACTCGAGCTCGGCGTTCGTGCCCAGGTGCGGGTCGATGCGCGTGAAGTCGGTGATCCAGTAGCCGTGGTAGCCGGCGCTGGCGTCGGCCCCGGTGCCCTGCACCGGCTTGTTGGCGAAGCTGGGGGTCAGCCAGATGGCGGTGGTGCCGAGGCCGTCGATGTAGTCGAGGTTCTCGCGAAGGCCTGCGATGTCGCCGCCCTGGTAGAAGCCCTTGTTCGTCGGGTCGAATCCGGTCGCGAGGCGGTCGCCGTCGATGCCGCCGGTGTCGTTCGACGTGTCGCCGTTGGCGAAGCGGTCGGTCATCACGAAGTAGAACTGCTCATCGGATCCGGCCTGACGCACGGGCTTCGAGATCAGGGCGTCGTCGTCTGCCGTGTAGCCCTTCTTCAGGCTCTCGACCTCGACGCCGACCCGCTTGATGTTGTCGTCGAACGTGAAACGCAGCGTCGAGGGGCCGCCCACGGTGAGCGGGATGTTGTCGCCGGTGCCGTCGAGCCCGTACGCCTCGTCCCACGCGTCATTGAGCGCGACCTTGTACTCGTAGCTGCCGGCGGGCACCTCGAACGACGCCGAGTAGATGCCCTCGGCGCCGGTCGGGGTGAGCTCGGTCGCCGCGCAGTCGGGCGCCCAGTCGGCTGCGCAGCCGAGCTCCGACTGCAGGTCGCCGACGAGGGCGACGGTGCGGTCGGCTGCCACGGCCGGCGCCGCGAGCGCACCGAAGGAGGACAGACCGGATGCCACGAGAGCGGCGGTCGCGAGCAGGGCGGTACGGCGTAGGGAGGTCTTCTTCGACACAGGGACTCCGTCAGGAAGGGCGCGGCGGCGCGCCGGTGGCTGTGCTGCGAAGGTAACAGCCCTCCGCGTGGTTGTGCAAGCGCTTCCAGTGTCCGGATGCCGGGAATCCGGCGCGCTCGACCGCCGCCTCCCCTTCGAAACGCAAGCGCTTTCAGCGGCGACCTGGTGCCGGTACCCGACGCCTCCCGGTCACCCCGACCCACCCCGCGAGACTTGTCTTCCAGCATGAGACCGGCGTTCTGAAGCCCTGTCTCGTGCGGGAACGCAAGTCTCGCCGGGGGGCGGGGGCAAGGGGGGCGGGGACAAAAGAGCGGGGGCAGGGCGAGAGGGCGGGTGCGCCCCGAGGATTGGGGCGCCGTTCACCTCGATGTCACCTGCGCCGCGTACAACTGACTGTGCGCGGCGACAGAGCGTGACCGGATCGGGTGCCTGCCACCGCCGCGCCGTGGTGAGCGAGCCGCTCCCACCGCGGTCGCAGACCGCGAGACCCCCGCCGAATCGGGTCGGCGGGGGTCTCTTCGTGCATTGCCGTACGCGCTGCGCAGCGTGGCGGCGCAACGTGATGCGATCGTCAGCGGCGGATGTGGGCCTGCACCTTCACCTTGCCCTTGGCGATGCTCACCAGCGTCCCCGGCCCACCGGCGAAGTCGAGCGTGGACGCCCAGACCGTGCCGTTGCCGGATGCCGCGACTCCGACTGCGCCGGGCAGGGCGGCGAACGGGGCGACCGTGCCGCGATCGACCACCGAGATCTGCCCGCCGAACAGCTCCGCGATGTACACCCGGTTCGCGGCGATGGACAGGCTGGTGGGTCCGGAGAAGCCAGAGGCGACCTGCATCACCGCATCGGTGCGGCTGTCGATCCGCCACAGCGCTCCGAGCGACGCGGACTCGCCGGGAAAACCGGGAAGCGTGGTGACGTAGATGGCGCCGCCAGGGCCGACTGCGACGCCCGTCGGCACCGGCTCGGCGTAGTACACGTCGCCGACGGCGCAATCGCCCAGGCCCAGCATCCCCGCCGTCTCAGCGGTCAGTGTCACGGGCACCGGCGGCAGCACAGCGACGGTGCGGATCGCTCCCTTCGCGGTCACCTCGTACACTGCGTTGGCTGCGGCATCCGCCACCAGCCACCCGTTGCGCCACGAGGCCACTCCGTAGACGTGCGAATCCAGCAGCCCGCTGTAGGCGGTGCCCGCCGCGCAGCTCGCGGGGTCGGTCACGCCGTAGCTGCTGGCGGAATCCGGATTGTTCGTCATCTCGTAGGCGCGCAGGTCGATATACGTGGTCTGACCGCCCGGGCTGCGCACGTTCAATCCGCTCTCGGTGATCACCGGCGGTTCTGACGAACCGTCCTCGACGGATGATCCGTACGCGAGCCACGCCCCGCGCACGGCGAGACCTGCCAGCCCCGGGACGCCTTCGACGATCGGCGCGATGTCGCCATCGGGCTGCAGCTGCCCGACCGTTCCGGTGCCGCCGTCCGCGACGAGCACCCGGTGCCCCTCCACCGCCAGGCTGAACGGTGCCGCGAGCTGCGAGGACCATTCCTCCAGCACCGGCGTCCGATCGGCCGCCGACGCCGCTGTCGGCACCACGAGGATGAGCGCTGCCGCGGCCCCGACCGCGGCGAGCGCGCGAGAAGTGCGCATATCTGCCTCCGATTCCCGATCCGCGAGCGGATCGTCGTGCCGAGCGCGGCGAACCGCCCCCGGCGCCACCCCAGCGGCGGCTGATCCCGATTGTGGAGAGGCCCGCACGCCTTCTCAAGAGCCGCGGCCGAAGTCGGGGGGAAGGTCGGGGGCCATCCCCGATCAGAGGCGCTCGAGGATGAGAGCGTTCGCCATGCCGCCGCCCTCACACATGGTCTGCAGCCCGAGGCGTCCCCCGGTGGCCTCCAGGTGGTCGAGCAGCGTGCCGAGCAGGCGGGTGCCCGAGGAGCCGAGCGCGTGCCCGAGGGCGATCGCACCACCGCGCGGGTTGAGCTTGGCCGGGTCGGCACCCAGTTCGGCGGCCCAGGCGAGCGGCACCGAGGCGAAGGCCTCGTTGACCTCGTAGGCGTCGAGGTCGTCGATCGTGAGGTCGGCACGCTCGAGAACCCGACGCGTGGCGGGGATCGGTCCGGTGAGCATGAGCATCGGGTCGTCGCCGATCACGTCGAAGGCCCGGAAGCGGGCACGCGGGGTGAGACCGAGCTGCTCGGCACGATCGGCGCTCATCATCAGCGCCGCGGATGCCCCGTCGGTGAGGGGTGAGGAGTTGCCCGGCGTGATCGACCAGTCCAGGTCCGGAAACCGCGCGGCGAGCGCGTCGGTGCGGAAGGAGGCCGGCAGCCCCGCCAGCTTCTCGGCAGTCGTCCCCTCACGCACGGTCTCATCGAACCGGGCATCCGGAGCCTCCGGCACGGCGACCACGGTGCGGTCGAAGAAGCCGTCGCGCCAGGCGCTTGCGGCGCGCGCGTGCGACTCGGCCGCGAACGCGTCGAGCCGATCGCGGTCGAGCGCCCAGCGCCGCGCGATGAGCTCGGCACTGACGCCCTGATTCACGAGCCCCTCGGGGTAGCGTGCACGCAGTCGCGGCGACATGGGCGAGCCGCCGACCGCGGATGCACCCAGCGGCACGCGGCTCATCGACTCCACCCCGCCGACGATGACGATGTCGCTCTCGCCCGCAGCGATTCCGGCGGCGGCGAACTGCACCGCCTGCTGGCTCGAGCCGCACTGCCGGTCGATGGTGGTCGCCGGCACCGTCTCGTCGAAGCCTGCGGCGAGCACAGCCTGCCGGGCGATGTTCATGGCCTGATCACCGACCTGGCTCACGCAGCCGAGCATCACGTCGTCGATCTGCCCGGATTCGAGGCCGCTGCGGTCGAGGATCGCCTGCAGCACGCCGGCGGCGAGATCGACCGGGTGCACGCCGGACAGCATCCCGCCCGGCTTGCCGCGCCCGACAGGGGTGCGGACGACATCGACGATCACGGCTTCGCTGCTCATGCGTCCATCCTGCCCCCTCGAGGGCCGGGGGTCACCGAACAAGCTCTTCACTCGGTGAGCACGGGGTCGGGTGCCAGCGGGTCGGCGAGCAGCCGATCGAAGGCGGCGTCCGCGGCGCCGATGAGCAGGCGGTCTGCACCGAGCGCGGCGGATGCCAGCTGCAGGTTCTCCGCGGAGGCGGCGAGCGCCTGCGCCCGCACGGCGTCGTCGAAGGATTCGCGATCGAGGTCCCGGAGCACGGCGAGGAAACCGCCCAGGACGATCATCGACGGGTTGAGCACGTTGACGGCATTGCGGAGCGTAGCGGCCAGGATCCGGCGCTGCCTCGCCGCCTCCTCGCGCGCCTGCACTCCGGCGCTGTCGCCGAGCGCGCGGGCGAGCTCGTCGTCGTCGGCCCAGCCCAGGCCTGTCGACGCCAGCAGACGCGCGCGGTTGACCTCGTCCTCGAGCACGCCGTCGTCGACGCGTCGATCTCTGGCATCCGCGATGCACGCAGCCGTCTGGCCCCACTCCCCGGCGTATCCGCCCGCACCGCCGATCAGCTGACCGTGCAGGATCAGCCCGCCGCCGATGCCGCTGGCGCCGCCGTTGAGGTACACCACGTCAGCGTGTTCGCGAGCCGCTCCGAACAGCCGCTCGGCCCGTGCTCCGTACGACGCGTCGTTGCCGACGGCGACGGGCAGCCGCAGCGCATCGGCGAGAGGGCCGGCGATCTCGGCATCCCTCCAGTCGAGGTGCGGAGCGAGGCGCACGATGCCATCGGCGATGCGCACCAGACCGGGCACGGCGACGCCCGCTCCCACGACACGGCATCCGGCCAGGTCGGCACGCCATGCGTCGATCACGGCGGTGACCACATCGATCACCCCGTCGACGTCGGGACGCGTGACCGCGATGCGCTCACGCCGGCGCACCGCGCCTCCGAGCGACACCGCCCCGATCTCGATCGCGTCGATCTCGGGGTTGATCCCGATGGCCACCACATCACGGCTCGGCGCGACGATCGGCGAGGGACGCCCGACCCGTCGAGTGGGATCGGGATCGTGCTCGTCGACGAGCCCAGCCTCGGCGAGACGCGCGACGAGGTCGGAGACAGTCGATCGGTTGAGGCCGGTCTCTGCGGTGATCACCGCGCGAGAACGGGGTCCGCTGTGGTGCACCAGTCGCAGCACCTCGCCGAGGTTGGTGCGCCGAACGCCTTCGACCGTTGTGGCGCGTTCGCTCATGCTTGGTTCGCTTTCTGCCGCCGTGGATCCCCAGGCTACCGAGGAGCGCGCTGCACCTTCACTCCTCGTCGCCGACCGGCGCGTATTCGAAGGTCATGATCGCCAGCTCTCCCCGGGGATCACTGGCCCCGCTGCTCGCGCACGCGCCCAGCCACAGTCCCAGGAAGCCGCCGGTCGACGAGGCGTCGAGCTGCCGCGCATCGACGGTCGCGACCGCAAGGCCGTCATGCACGAACTCGAGATCGTATCCGCGGGCACGAAGGCGCAACTCGATCTGCACGCGGTCGGGCAGCCTCTTCTCGGCGAGCACGTGCTCGTCGCCGCCGCGCACGTGCACGACGCTCAGCACTGTGCCCGCCGGCGTTCGCGTGACGACGGCGGCGGCATGGTCCTGCTCGGACTGACGCACAACCAGCGCACCGCTCTCGCCGTCGGCCAGCCCTCCGACATCCAGCACGCACCGCACGTCGGCGTCGGCGTGCTGCTGCCGGATGCCCAGGAACGCCACCTTCGTCGCGTCCCGCAGCGTCGCCGATCGCACCGGCATCCGCCAGATGTCGCCGTCGGCCCTGGCGATCTCAGCCGGCAGCGCGCGCAGCGCCGTCCATCGCGAATCCTGCGGGAGCACGGCGCCCGCTCGACGATCGTCCGGCTGCCAGCTTCCATCGAGGGCGGTCCCCGTCGCCCAGGGCGCCGCGATCGCGTGCGGCAGCCGCCCCTCCCCGGGGGCGAAGACGGGCCAGCCGTCCTGCCATTCGACCGGGCAGAGGAACGTCTCGCGCCCCAGCGGGTAGTGGTGCCCGTCGGCCGCGCGCATCGCGAGCATCAACGCCTGCCACGAGCCGTCCGGCGCCTGCACGAGGTCGGCGTGCCCCGCCCCGATCACGTCCGTACGGCGGCCGAGATGACGGTGCGTGAAGACGGGATTCGCCTTATTGCCGTGATAGGGACCGGTCGCCGCGGCGGCCCTGGCCACACTCACTGCGTGATGGAATTCGGTGCCGCCCTCGGCTGCGACGAGATACCACTCGCCGTCGATCGGGTACAGGTGCGGGCCCTCCGCCCACACCGCACCGTGCACGGCCCCTCGCCAGATCACGTGCTCGTCACCGATCAGCGCGTGCTGCGCGGGAGAGTACTCCCGCACCCAGACCTCGGTCTGGTGGTACCACTCCGGATCGCGCGCGAGGCGCGTGCCGTGCATCCACACGCGTCCGTCGTCGTCGAAGGCCAGAGACGGGTCGATCCCGTCGACATCCAGCATCACCGGGTCGCTCCACGGGCCCTGCGGATGCTCGGCGGTGACGACGAAGTTGCCTCCTCGGCTCGGATCGGCAGGGTCGACGAGTGTGCACACCACCCAGAACAGGCCGAGACCGTGACGGATCGTGGGCGCGTACAGACCACCCGACGAACGGATCCCATCGAAGTCGAGCATCCCTGGGCGGTCGATGACGTGGCCGATCGTCTCCCACCGCACCAGATCGCGCGAGCGCATAACCGGCAGGCCGGGAAGGTACTCGAACGTCGAGGTGACGAGATAGTACCACTCCCCCACCCGGCACACCGACGGGTCGGGATGGCAGCCGGGCAGCACGGGGTTGGTGGCGGTCATGCCAGCACGCCCGGCGACATCTCGACGGTCACGACACGGCGGTCCGCGCCAGTCACCCGGTGCACGTCTCCGGTGAGCACCATGCGGCTCGGCGTCGTGGCCGCGCCGGGCAGCACCACCTGCTCGCGGGTGCGCTCGTTCGAGATCGCGCCGCCGGTCGTGCCGGCGAGATCGGCTGCGGGAGCGGTTGCCGCGGCATGGGCCGCCGCCCAGACCAGCACCTCCCCCGGTTCGACGACGCGGGTGAGGGTGCGGTCGGTGAAGGCGAAGCGACCGGCGGGCACGTCGAAGCTCACCCGACGGCTCTCGCCCGGATCGAGCGCCACCCGCACGTAGCCGAGCAGCTGCGTGACAGGGCGGGTGACGGATGCCGCGACGTCTCGGCCGTACAGCTGAACGATCTCGTCGCCGGGCAGGTCGCCCGTGTTGGTCACGGTGACCGACGCGGTGAAGCGGCCGTCGGTACTCGCCTCGGCGGGCACCTTCAGGTCGTCGTAGACGAAGGTCGTGTACGACAGGCCGAACCCGAACGGCCGCAGCGGCGTGGGGTCGGTGGCGGTCACCTCCGAGGGGCCGCCGAGGATGGGATGCAGGTAGCTGTACGGCTGCGCGCCCGAGAAGCGGGGCAGGCTCACCGGCATCCGCCCCGACGGCGTCACGTCTCCCGTCAGCACCTGTGCCAGCGCCGTCCCTCCGGCTTCGCCAGGGAAGAACGACTGCAGCACCGCGGCCGGTCGCACGGCGCCTTCCAGCGCCCACTCGATCGCGTAGGGACGGCCGGTGAGCAGCACCATGATGACCGGCGTGCCGGTCTGGACGACCCGTTCGACGAGCTCGCGCTGCACGCCCGGGAGGTCGAGCGACTGCACGTCGTTGCCCTCGCCGACGGTGCCCCGCCCGAACAGACCCGCCTGATCGCCGACCACGACGATGGCCAGATCGGCGTCGGCCGCGGCCCGCGCGGCATCGTCGAATCCGGAGCGGTCGGCGCCCTCCACCTCGCATCCCGCGGAGTGCACGATCTCGGCATCCGGCATCGCCGCGTCGAGCGCCTCGCGGACCGTAGGGATCTCGAACCCGATCTCGTGGTCGGGGTGGTGGGCGAGCACGTGGTTGGCGAAGGAGTAGCAGCCCTGCAGCGCGTCGGTGCGGTCGGCGTTGGGCCCGATCAGCGCGATCCGGGCGCGGCGATCGGCCAGCGGGAGGACGCCGTCGTTCGACAGCAGCACGATCGACTCGGCGGCCAGGCGCAGCGCGACCGCTCGGTGCTCGGCTGTGTCGAGGTCGACGACTGCGGGCGGGTCGTCGTCGAAGGCGGCTGGATCGAGCAGTCCGAGCTCCTCCTTCTGCGACAGGACGCGGATGACCGCCCGATCGAGGTAGGCCTCGTCGAGCTCTCCTGCGCGCACGCGCTCGATCAGCGGGGCGAGGTAGGCGTCGCCGGACGGCAGTTCGACGTCGATGCCGGCCTTCAGCGCCAGCTCGGCCGCCTCGCCCCGGTCACGCGCGACGGCGTGCATGACCTCCAGGAAAGCGACGGCGAAGTAGTCGGCGACGACCACCCCGTCGAAGCCGAGCTCGTCGCGAAGGAGGTCGGTGAGCAGTGCGGGGTCGGATGCAACCGGTACGCCGTCGATCTCGGAGTAGCTGTTCATGACCCCGCGCGCACCACCGTCGCGGATCGCCATCTCGAACGGCGGCAGGAAGACGTCGGCGACCTCGCGCGGCCCGGCCGAGACAGGGGCATGGTTGCGCCCGGCGCGCGAACCCGAGTACCCGAGGAAGTGCTTCAGCGTGGCGTGCACTCCCTGCGACTGCAGCCCCTGCACGTAGGCGGTGCCGATGGTACCGACGAGGTACGGGTCCTCGCCGATGCACTCGTCGACGCGCCCCCATCTCGCATCGCGCACGACGTCGAGCACCGGCGCGAGCCCCTGGTGGATGCCGAGCTCGCGCATCGACCGCCCGATCAGCGCGCCCATCTCGGCGACCGCCTCGGGGTCGAACGAGGCGCCCCAGGCGAGCGGCGTGGGGAACGTCGCGGCCTTCCACGCCGCAAGGCCCGTGAGGCACTCCTCGTGCACGATCGCGGGGATGCCCAGGCGCGTCTCGCGCCGCAGCCGGCGCTGCTCGTCCCACAGCCACGCCGCCCGTTCCGCGGGATCGACGGGGCGGGTGCCGTACACCCGGGTGTAGTGCCCGATCCCGTCGCGGGTGATCTCGCTCAGGGTGCTCGACGAGCCGGCCGAGGCCATCTCGTTCTGCATCGGCGCCACCACGTCGCCGCCCTGGTCGAGCCAGTAGCCGACGAGCTGCGCGGCCTTCTCATCGAGGGTCATCTGCGCGAGCAGCTCGGCGACGCGCGGCGAGGCGGTGGGGAAGGCGGGCACGGTGGTCGGCGTGCCCGAGGTGCGATCGAACATGTCAGCCCTTCACGGCTCCGGTCAGTCCGCCGACGATGCGGCGCTCGAACAGGCTGAAGAAGACCAGTGCGGGCAGCATCGACAGCGAGGTGTAGGCCAGTACCCGGGCGGTGTCGACCGAGTACTGGGAGGCGAAGTTCTGCACACCCAGCGGCAGGGTGAACAGGCTCTGGTCGCTGAGGATGAACAGCGGCAGCATGTAGCCGTTCCACGCGCCCACGAAGGCCAGGATGCCGACGGTGATGACGCCCGGAAGGCTCAGCGGCAGCACCATGCGCCAGAAGAAGCCCAGCCGCGACGCGCCGTCGATCGACGCGGCCTCCTCGAGCTCCTTCGGGATGGCGCGCAGGAACGGGACGAGGATGATGATGGTCATCGGCAGGGCGAAGGCGATCTGCGGCAGGATGATGCCGGCCAGGCTGTTCACCAGTCCGAGGTTGCGGATGAGGATGTACAGCGGGGTGATCGCGACGGTCACCGGGAACATCAGCCCGGCGGCGAACAGCGAGTACATCAGCCCGCGTCCGCCGAAGTCGTAGCGGGCGATCACGTAGCTGGCCATGAGACCGAGAAGCACCGCGCCCGCGGTGGTGCCCACCGCCGAGATGGTGGAGTTCATCATCGCGACCCAGAACTCCGAACTGGCCAGCACGTCGCCGTAGTTGGCGAACTGCCAGGGCGCGGGGAGACCGGACGGGTCGAGGGTGATCTGCGAGTTCGTGCGGAACCCGCCGATGATGATGTACAGCACCGGGGTGATGCAGATGGCAATCAGCACCAGCGCGACCAGGTAGACCGCGGGGCTGCCCCACTTGACGCCGGACTCGCGCACGCGGCGCGGACCCTTGGACGTGATCGCCTGGATGGCGACCCGTGTGTTCAGGCTGTCGGCACTCACTTGCGCTTCCTTCCGCCGTCGCCGGTCAGTGCGCCCTCGGTGTCGCGGCGCAGGACGAAGCGCTGATAGAGGAGCGCGACGATGAGCGTGATGATGAACAGCATCACGGCGACGGCGTTCCCGAAGCCGTAGCTGCCGGCCAGATGGCCGTTCTGGTACATGTAGGTGGCCATCGTGGACGTGCCCGCGGTGGCGGCGATGTACTGGCCCCAGATGATGTTGACCAGGTCGAAGAGCTGCAGCGACCCGATGATCGACAGGAACGCCCAGATCCGGATCGTCGGTCCCAGCAGCGGGACGGTGATCGCCCACTGGGTCTTCCAGAAGCCGGCGCCGTCGATGGCGGCCGCCTCGTAGAGCTCCTCGGGGATGGACTGCATCCCCGCCAGCATGAGGATGACGGCGAACCCGAGGTACTTCCAGGTGATGATGATCATCAGCGACGTCATCGCGATCGCCGGGTCGGCGATCCATGACTGCTGGAAGTCGCCCAGGCCCCACTTCTCGAGCAGGGAGTTCAGGGCTCCGGCATCCTGCAGCATCAGGCTCCAGCCGATGCCGACGATCACCTCGGAGATGACGTAGGGGACGAAGATCAGGATGCGGATGATCGAGCGTCCGCGGATCTTCTGGTTCATCAGCAGCGCGAACAGGATCGCGATGGGGCCCTGCAGCACCAGCGAGAGCACCAGGATGATCCCGTTGTGCAGGACGGCCTGGCGGAACGTGTCGTCCTGCCAGATCATGACGTAGTTGTCGAGCCCGATGAACTCGGTGGGCCAGCCGAAGCCGTTCCACTTGAAGAAGCCGTAGAACGCGGCCATCGCCACCGGCAGGATGACGAAGCCGAGGAACATGATCAGAGCGGGGCCCGAGAGGAGCGCTATCTCGCCGCGCTTGCGCCAATCGGCCCTCCGCGGTCGCCGCTCCGGGGCGGGCGTCGAGCCCGCCCCGGAGACCGCGTCCTTCTCAGGCACCGTGGTGCGCTGCAGTGCCTGGGTGTCGTGCATGGTCCGGTCAGCCTCGCGCCTGCGCCTTGGCGACTGTGTCGACGAGCTTCTCGGGGCTGCCCTGACCCGCCAGCATCTCGACGACGCTGGTGTTCAGCGCGTTGCCGACGTTCTGGCCGAGCGCGGTGTCGAGCCAGAGAGCGACGTACGGGGCGTTCTGATACGCCTCCATGAGCGGCTTCAGCGAGGGATCGGTGACCGCGCCGGTGGCCTCCTGCGAAGCGGGGACGGTCTGGAACGCGACGGCGTACTTCTCCTGCCACTCCTTCGACGAGACGAAGTTCAGGAACTTCTCGCACGAGGCAGGCGAGTCCTTGGCGCAGGAGTAGCCGTCGACGCCGCCCATCATGGCGCCGGCTCCGCCGTCTCCGCCCTCGACCTCGGGGAAGGGGAACCAGCCGAGATCGGGCAGCGGCTTCTCGTCGGGCGTAAGGCTGGCGATCACGCCCACGTCCCATGCGCCCATGAGCTCCATGGCCGCCTTGTGGTTGGCCAGCAGACCGGCCGACGAGTTCGCGCCCTCCTGGGGCGAGGTGGTCAGGAACCCGCGGTTGAACGGCTCGGTGCCGGCGAATTCCTGAAGGTTCTTCGCCGCCTCCAGCCAGCACGGGTTGGCGAAGTCGGCGTCGGTCACGAGGTTCTCGATCACGCCCTGGTCGCAGGCGCGCACCGCGAAGAAGTAGTACCAGTGCGCTGCCGGCCACGCCGCCTTGGCGCCGAGGGCGATCGGCTCGATGCCCGCGCCCTTGAGCTTCGTCACGGCGTCGTTCAGCTCGTCGAAGGTGGTGGGCTCGGACGTGATGCCCGCCTGCTCGAAGAGGTCCTTGCTGTAGAACATGCCGCCGGGGAGAACGGCGCTGGGCATGCCGTAGATCTTGCCGTCGATGGTGAACGCTCCGAACGGGGCTTCTCCCATGGCCTTCTTGACGTCGTCGTCGATGAGGTCGGTGAGGTCCTTCACCTTGTCGGCGCTGACGATGTCGGCCAGCTTGCCACCACCGCGAGCCATGAAGATGTCGGGCATGTCACCGGAGTTGACGGCGGTCTGCAGCTTGCCGTCCATGTCCTCGTTCTGGATCGACGTGACCTTGATCGTCACGCCCTTGTTCTCCTTCTCGAACGCGGCCGCGGCATCCTCCCAGTACTGCTTGCCGTCGCCGGTGGTGGAGTTGTGCCACATGGTCAGCGTCTCGCCGCTGCCGTCGCCGCCGCTCGCGCCCGAGCAGCCGCTCAGGCCGAGCGCTCCTACGGCCACGACGGCCGCCGCCGCGAGCCAGGTCTTCCGGATCTTCATGCTGTGTCTCCTCATCGTTGAGTGGCGGGGCGAGGCGATTTGTTGCCAACGGCACCCAATCTCGTCTGCATCACTCTGACACCTGCGATCGGTCATGTCAATCGTTATCGATATCGTTTTCGCTCGGTAGGCTCGACCCATGGCCGCACGCACCACGATCCACGATGTCGCGAAGGCCGCCGGCGTGTCGGTGGCCACCGTCTCGAAGGCGATCAACGGTCGCGACGGCGTCAGCTCCGCGACGCTCACCCACGTGATGAGCGTCGTCGAGGAGCTGGGCTACGCGAGCTCTCTCGTGGCGACTTCGATGCGGCGGCAGCAGACGAACGTGATCGGGGTGCTGGTCGCCGAGTTCGAGCCGTTCGCCGTGCAGCTGCTGCAGGGAGTGTCGACCGCCCTGCAGAACACCCGCTACGACGTTCTCGCCTACGCCGGCAGCGTATCGGCCGGCGAGCATCTGGGCTGGGAGCGGCGGTCGCTTTCCCGGCTCGGGGGAACACTCATCGACGGGGCCATCATCGTCACCCCGACCACGACACCCGCCCACGCCTCGGTGCCGATCGTGGCGGTGGACCCGCACACAGGAGCCCAGGGCACGTCGACGGTGAGCGTGCACAACCACGATGGCGCCCGGGCTGCGGTCGAGCACCTGATCCACCTCGGGCATCGGCGCATCGGGCATCTGCGCGGGCGCACCGACCTCGAGTCCGCACACCAGCGCGAGGAGGGGTACCGGCGCGCTCTGCACGACGCCGGCATCCGATTCGATCCGGCTCTCGTCGTCGACGGCGGCTACCGCACCGCCGACTCCACCGCCGGCGCCCACCAGCTGCTCGACCTCGCCGATCCGCCGACAGGCGTCTTCGCGGCCAACGATCAGTCCGCGATCGAGATGATGCGCGTCGCCGCCGAGCGCGGCGTGCGCGTGCCGCACGATCTGTCGGTGGTGGGATTCGACGACGTGCCCGAAGCCGCCTCGCACGAGCCGCAGCTCACCACGGTGCGCCAGCCGCTGCACGAGATGGGCGCGATCGCCGTGCGCGTGCTGCTCGCGATGCTCGACGGCGACGCCCAGGAGGACGTGCGGCTGCCGGCCGAGCTCGTCGTGCGAGCATCCACCGCCACTCCGGCGCGCTGAGATCCGTCGCGCGCCGAACCGGACGCGGCATTGCTTCTTCGGCATCCCGTTGATATGTTCGCCACTACAACATTTTACCGACGTCGCTGAAGGCGGATCACATGTCTCTCTCCCCCACCAAGGCCGACCGATTCTCGTTCGGGCTCTGGACCATCGGCTACAACGGCACCGACCCGTTCGGCGGGCCGACCCGACCGGCGCTCGACGTCGTGCACGCGGTCGAGAAGCTCGACGAGCTCGGCGCGTACGGCCTCACCTTCCACGACGACGACCTGTTCGCCTTCGGATCGACCGACGCCGAGCGGCAGAAGCAGATCGACCGGCTGAAGGGCGCGCTGGACGCGACCGGCCTCATCGTGCCGATGGTCACCACCAACCTGTTCAGCGCCCCCGTGTTCAAGGACGGCGGGTTCACCTCCAACGACCGTCAGGTGCGTCGCTTCGCCCTGCGCAAGGTGCTGCGCAACATCGATCTCGCCGCCGAGCTGGGGGCATCGACCTTCGTCATGTGGGGCGGCCGCGAGGGCGCCGAGTACGACTCCGCGAAGGACATCCAGGCCGCGCTCGAGCGCTACCGCGAGGCCGTCAACCTGCTCGGCGACTACGTCACCGACAAGGGCTACGACATCCGCTTCGCGATCGAGCCGAAGCCCAACGAGCCCCGCGGCGACATCCTGCTGCCCACGCTCGGCCACGCGATCGCCTTCATCGACTCGCTCGAGCGCCCCGAGCTGGTGGGCCTGAACCCCGAGGTCGGTCACGAGCAGATGGCGGGCCTGAACTTCACGGCCGGTATCGCCCAGGCGCTGTACCACGGCAAGCTCTTCCACATCGACCTGAACGGCCAGCGCGGCATCAAGTACGACCAGGACCTCGTCTTCGGGCACGGCGACCTGAACAACGCGTTCTCGCTCGTCGACCTGCTCGAGCACGGCGGCCCGAACGGCGGTGCCGCCTACGACGGCCCCCGCCACTTCGACTACAAGCCGAGCCGCACCGAAGACGAGACGGGCGTGTGGGATTCGGCCGCCGCGAACATGCGCATGTACCTGCTGCTCAAGCAGCGTGCAGAGGCCTTCCGCGCCGACCCGGAGGTGCAGGAGGCCCTTGCCGCCGCGAAGGTCGCCGAGCTCGCGCAGCCCACCCTCGGCGAGGGCGAGTCGTACGACGACCTGCTCGCCGACCGCAGCGCGTTCGAGGACTTCGACTCGGCGGCGTACCTGGGCGGTCACGGCTTCGGGTTCGTGCGCCTGCAGCAGCTGGCCACCGAGCACCTGATGGGCGCCCGCTGAGCCGACTCCTCCCCCGCGCCGAGGGATCTGACGGAAGGATGCCGTGATGGCACTCGTGTTGGGGGTCGACTCGTCGACCCAGTCCTGCAAGGTCGTGGTGCGGGATGCCGTGACGGGCGCCGTGCTGCGCACCGGCCGCGCGTCCCACCCCGACGGCACCGAGGTCGATCCCGAGGCGTGGTGGGATGCCCTGCAGCGGGCCCTCGCAGACGCCGGTGGAATGGATGACATCAGCGCCTGGTCGATCGCCGGCCAGCAGCACGGGCTCGTCGCCCTCGACTCGGGCGGCGAGGTGATCCGGGCCGCGCTGCTGTGGAACGACACGAGATCCGCAGGCGCCGCCGCCGATCTCGTGGCCGAGCTGGGGTCCGAGCATCTCGCGCAGCGCACCGGAGTCGTGCCGGTGGCGTCGTTCACCGTGACGAAGCTGCGCTGGATGGCCGACCACGAGCCGAGCGCGGCGGCGCGCATCGCGGCCGTTGCGCTCCCCCATGATTGGCTGACCTGGCGGCTGCGGGGCTTCGGCCCCGTGACGGAGGGGCAGGACGCTCGGCTCGACGAGCTGATCACCGACCGCTCCGACGCCAGCGGGACGGGGTACTGGGGTGCGGACGGCTACGACCGCGAGATCCTTGCGCACGCGCTGCGCCGCGACGCCGCACAGATCGTGCTTCCGCGCGTGCTGCAGCCGCACGAGCACGTCTCCGACCCCGACGGGCGCCGCGTCGCGCCGGGAGCCGGCGACAACGCGGGTGCCGCCCTCGGGGTCGGTGCACGGCAGGGCGACGCGGTGGTCTCGATCGGCACGTCGGGCACCGTCTTCGCCGTGACCGACACCCCGGTGCGCGATGCGTCGGGCGCGGTCGCCGGGTTCGCCGACGCCGCGGGCGGGTGGCTGCCGCTGATCGCGACGCTGAACGCCGCGCGGGTGATGGATGCCACAGCGGCCCTGCTCGGCGTGAACCACGACGAGCTCAGCGACCTGGCTCTCGCCGCCGTCCCCGGCGCGGGCGGGCTCGTGCTGCAGCCCTGGTTCGAGGGTGAACGCACCCCCAACCGTCCGGATGCCACCGCCACTCTCTTCGGCATGACCTTGGCGAGCACGACTCGCGAGAACCTCGCGCGCGCGGCGATCGAGGGCGTGCTGTGCGGTCTGGCAGAGGGGCTCGACGCGATCCGCCGGCAGGGCGTCGAGGTCGACCGCGTGCT
The DNA here is from genome assembly GCF_040686955.1 of Microbacterium sp. NPDC077391. Classification (NCBI taxonomy): domain Bacteria; kingdom Bacillati; phylum Actinomycetota; class Actinomycetes; order Micrococcales; family Microbacteriaceae; genus Microbacterium; species Microbacterium sp. NPDC077391. The sequence goes on along the minus strand of NZ_JBFBMI010000003.1, from coordinate 389,096 downwards.
GCTGACCGGCGGCGCGGCCCAGAGCACCGCGGTGCAGCGGATCGCCGCCGAGGTCTTCGACGTGCCCGTGGTCGTGCCCGAGCCTCAGGAGTACGTCGCGCTCGGCGCCTGCGCGCAGGCCGCCTGGGCCCTGACCGGCTCCCGTCCGGAGTGGGCGGCCGACGCCGACGCCCCCGCGATCGCGGGCGGGCCGATCTCGGGCATCCGCTCCCAATATGCCGCCCGGCTGCCCTAGTCGGCGGAGCCGGCGCGCCGACAAACCAGATCCGGCATGAGACTCACGTTCGCGCGTGGTGTCTCATGCCGGATGTGGTTTCTCACGGCATCCGCCGCACGGCGTCGGCCGCACGGCGTCGGCCGCACGGCGTCGGCCGCACGGCGTCGGCCGAACGGTCAGAGGGCGCGAATCGTCCAGGAGGCCGTGTGCTCGTCGCCCGGGGCGATCACCACGAGGCCGGCGCCGGAGTTGAAGGCGTCAGGCGCGCACGTCATCGGCTCGACCGCCAGGCCGATCCGATGCGTCGTCTCGTCGGCGGGGGTGTCGGCGGTGTGGATCTGCACCCAGGGGCACGCGTCGTCCCAGACCATGGCCGTGCCGCCGCCGTCGGGTGAGCGCAGCTCGACGGCGGTCAGCCCGTCTGCGCGGCGCAGGCCCGTGAAGGCGTGATCGATGAACGTGTCGCCGATCGTGCGCGGCGTGCGGAAGTCCCACTGCGGATGCCGATCGACCGACTCGACGGCGATCGGGTTCAGTCGGTCGTCGGTCACGGTGAGCACCTCGGATGCCGGCAGCGCCAGCGTCCACGAATCGACGGCAGAGCGCGACGACCGATCGGCGACCAGGTACGGGTGCGGTCCGGTGCCCCAGGGTGCGGCATCCGCCCCGAGGTTGCGCCCAGTGACGACCTGGGTGAGCCCGTCTGCGGCGACGCGGTACTCCACGTCGACCTGCACACGGAACGGGTAGCCGAGCTGCGGCTCGATCACCGCGGTCAGTACGACCCGGTCGGGCTCGACGACCTGATCGGCGAACTCCAGCCAGGCCGCCAGACCGTGCAGGGCGTGCCCGCGAGACGGCTCGGTGAGCGACAGCTGGTGCGGTGCGCCGGCGAACGAGTACCGGCCGTCGACGACCCGGTTCGGCCACGGCGCCAGCGTCGCGCCGCGGTAGTTCGGTCGCACCTGGTCGGCGTCGAACGGCACGACGAGGTCGCGTCCTTCGTGCGTGAGCGTGCGCAGGGTGGCGCCGACGCTCGCGATCGTCGCCTCGTAGCCGTGGCCGGCGATCGCGAGCTGACGGCCGGATGCCGGCAGCATCACAGGCCCTGCGCCAGGCGGTGGTACGCCGCGTTCCAGCGCACCTGGTTCTGGAATGCGGGCAGCGTCGTCGACTCGTCGATGACGAGCAGCTCGACCTCGGCCATCTCGGCGAAGTCGCGGAACGCCTCGATGCCGACCGCGGTCGACATGACCGTGTGGTGGGCGGCACCGGCGGTCAGCCAGGCGGCGGCGCTGGTGGTGAAGTCGGGTGCCGGCTTCCACACCGCACGCCCCACCGGGAGGTTCGGCAGGGCGGCGCGCGGCTCGACGTTCTCGACGACGTTCGCGGTGAGACGGAAACGGTCGCGCATGTCGCTCAGCGCGACGACCACGGCGGGGCCGGGGTCGGCCGTGAAGACCAGGCGCACCGGGTCGTCCTTGCCGCCGATCCCGAGCGGGTGGATCTCGAGCGTCGGCTTGGCGGTGGTCAGCGAGGGCGAGACCTCGAGCATGTGCGCGCCGAGGATCAGCTCGTCGCCGGGCGTCATGTCGTAGGTGTAGTCCTCCATGAGGCTGGCACCGCCGGGCAGACCGGCGCCCATCACGTTCGCCACGCGCACGAGGATCGCGGTCTTCCAGTCGCCCTCGGCGCCGAACCCGTAGCCCTCGGCCATCAGGCGCTGCACGGCGAGGCCGGGCAGCTGCTTCAGCTCGCCGAGGTCTTCGAACGACGTGGTGAAGGCGCCGAAGCCGCCCTCCTCGAGGAACGAGCGCAGCCCGATCTCGATGGCGGCCCCGTCGCGCAGCGACTGGTGGCGCTCGCCGCCGCGACGCAGCTCGGGCGCGACCTCGTACAGCTCCTCGTACTCGGCGACCAGGGCGTCGACGTCGCTCGGCGAGGCGGCGGCCACGGCATCCGCCAGGTCGTTCACGCCCCACGTGTTCACCTGCACGCCGAAGCGCAGCTCGGCCTCGGTCTTGTCGCCCTCGGTGACGGCGACGAAGCGCATGTTGTCGCCGAACCGGGCGAGCTTCAGCGAGCGGGCGGCGGCGAGGCCGGCGGCCGCGCGCTGCCAGGTCGCGAGCTCCTGACGCAGGCGCGGGTCGGAGGCGTGCCCGACGATCGTCTTGCGCGGCACGCCCAGACGGGTCTGGATGTACCCGAACTCGCGGTCGCCGTGCGCGGCCTGGTTGAGGTTCATGAAGTCGAAGTCGATGTCGGCCCACGGCAGCTCGACGTTCGCCTGCGTGTGCAGGTGCGCGAGCGGCTTCTGCAGCGCGTCGAGACCCGCGATCCACATCTTGGCGGGGCTGAACGTGTGCATCCAGGCCACCAGGCCGATCACCCGGTCATCGGCGTTGGCCTCGAGCGCGATGCGGCGGATCGACGCCGAGTCGGTGAGCACCGGCTTCCAGACGATCTTCACGGGCACCTCGGCGGACTCGTCGAGCGTGCGGGCGATCTGCTGCGACTGCTCGGCGACCTGCGCGAGCGTCTCGGGGCCGTAGAGGTGCTGGCTGCCGGTCAGGAACCAGACCTCGTACTCGTCGAGGGTGGTGGTGAGCGGGGTGCGGGTCATGGGAGTTCCTTGCGTGTCGGCCCGGTCGGGCGGTTCAGGCTGATCGTGGGTTCAGAGGGCGGCGACCGCGGCGGCTTCGACAGCGAGGCCGGCCCGGTAGCGGTCGAGGTACGCGGCGTACCCGGCGACGTCGTCGGGCAGCGGCTCGGCGATGCGGACGCCGGCGTCGGCGAAGACCCGGTCGGCGAGGTGGTCGGCCAGCGATCGGTCGGCTGTGAGGAAGGCCGCGAGCACGGCGATGCCCCAGGCGCCGCCTTCGGAGGCGGTGTCTCCGACGGCGACCGGCGCGTTCAGCGCTCCGGCGAGGAAGCGCTGCGCGACCCCGGCGGTGCGGAAGATGCCGCCGTGCGCGAACATCCGCTCGATCGTCACGCCCTCGTCCGCGAGCACCTGCATGCCGAGGGCGAGCGTGCCGAACACGCCGTAGAGCTGGGCGCGCATGACGTTGGCGAGCGTGAACCGGCTGTCGGGCGTGCGCACGAACAGCGGCCGACCTTCGTCGGTGCCGGCGATCGGCTCGCCGGCGAGATGGTTGTACGCGAGCAGGCCCCCGGCGTCGGGTTCGCCGTCGAGCGCCTCCCGGAACAGCGTCTCGAAGACGGCGTCCGCCGATCGAGGCATGCCGGATGCCTCGGCGAACCGGGCGAACATGCCCACCCAGGCCGCCAGCTCGCTGGCGCCGTTGTTGCAGTGCACCATCGCGACCGCGTCACCCGCCGGGGTGGTCACCAGGTCGAGTTCGTGGTGCACCTCGGCGAGCGGGCGCTCGAGAACCACCATCGCGAAGATGGAGGTGCCGGCGCTCACGTTGCCCGTGCGCGGCGAGACGGCGTTCGTCGCGACCATGCCCGTGCCGGCGTCGCCTTCCGGCGGGCAGAACGGGATGCCAGGCTGCAGCGTCCCCGTGGGATCGAGCAGTGCCGCGCCCGCGGCCGTCAGCGACCCGGCCTCATGACCGGCCACGAGCGCCTCGGGCAGCATCGCGCGCAGGTCACCGCCGGTGTGCGCGTCGTAGCGCTCGATGAGCGCCTGGTCGTAGTCGCGCGTGGTCGAGTCGATCGGGAACATTCCCGACGCATCGCCCACGCCCAGCACGCGTCGGCCGGTGAGCTGCCAGTGCACGTATCCGGCGAGCGTGGTGAAGAAGCGCACGTCGCCGACGTGCGGCTCGGCGTCGAGCTGCGCCTGGCGAAGGTGGGCGATCGACCAGCGCAGCGGGATGTTCACGCCGAGCAGGTCGGTCAGCTCCTGCGCCGCGACGCCCGTGTTCGTGTTGCGCCACGTGCGGAACGGCACGAGCAGCTCGCCGGAGCGGTCGAACGGCAGATACCCGTGCATCATGGCCGAGACGCCGATCGCGCCGAAGGTGTCTGGCCGGATGCCGTAGCGGTCGTGCGCGTCGGCGACGAGGCCCGCATAGGCCTCCTGCAGCCCCGTCCACACGGCGTCGAGCGAGTAGGTCCACAGCCGGTCTTCGAACCTGTTCTCCCAGTCGTGGAATCCGGTGGCGAGCACCTCGTGGGTGTCGGCGTCGATGAGGCACGCCTTGATGCGCGTCGATCCGAGCTCGATGCCCAGAGCCGTTCGGCCGGAGCGGATGGTCTCTGCCGTGGCGCTCATCGACGTGCGTCCGAGCTCTGGCCGTACACGTTCTGGTATCGGTCGAAGAGGGCGTCGATCGCCTCCTGCGGGATAGGGATCAGCGGTCCCGCCTCGCGTGCGTGGTGCACCGTGCGGGCCACGTCCTCGACCATGACGGCCGCCTTCACGGCATCCTTCGCGTCGACACCGATCGTGAACGGCCCGTGGTTCTGCATCAGCACGGCGCGCGAGCGGTGACCGGTGAGGGTGTCGACGATGCCGCGGCCGATCGAGTCGTCGCCGATGATCGCGAACGGGCCGACCGGGATCGGACCGCCGAACTCGTCGGCCATGGCCGTGATCACGCAGGGGATCTCCTCGCCGCGCGCGGCCCAGGCGACAGCATAGGTCGAGTGCGTGTGCACCACACCCCCCACCTCGGGCATGTTCCGGTACACGTAGGCGTGCGCGGCGGTGTCGCTCGACGGCGACCGGTCGCTGCCCTCGCTGCCGGGGATGACGTTGCCGTCGAGGTCGCAGAGGATCATGTTCTCGGGGGCCAGGTCGTCGTACGAGACGCCGCTCGGCTTGATCACGAACAGGTCGGCACCGGGCACCCGGCCCGAGACGTTGCCGCCGGTCCACACCACGAGCCCGTAGCGGACGAGTTCTGCATGCAGTCGCGCGACGTCAGCGCGCACCAGCTGGATGGCGGCTTCCACCTCGGGGGTGAAGGGGGCTTCGTTGCTCACGGGTACCTCGGCGGGTCGACGGGGAGTACCGGCCACTGTGACCGGTCACGGAAAGTCTGTCACGACCGTGCCGCTTCGGTCAACAGCACCGATGGCCACGCGCGACGGTCAGTGCGGACGCCCGGCCCGGACGGGCGCGATCGACGCCCTCGCGCACAGCACGGGCCGCACGGGGTCGCGCGGCGCCGCCGCCTCGCCGATCACCGCGGCCACCGCACGACGAGCGAGTTCGTCGAAGTCCTGCCGAACGGTGGTCAGCGGCGGCCAGTAGTGCTCTGCATCCGGCACGTCGTCGAAGCCCACCACGCTCACGTCGCGCGGCACGTCGAGCCCGGCTTCGCGCAGGCCGGTGATCAGGCCGAGGGCCATCTGGTCGTTCGCGCTGAAGACGGCCGTCACGCCGAGCTCGCGCACCGCCGCCGCGGCCGCGCGTCCGGAGGCGGCGGACCAGTCCCCCACGATCACCGGCCCGTCCGGCATTCCGCGGGCGGCGAGCTCCTGCGCGTAGCCCTCAGCCCGCGACTCGGCCTCGAGCCAGTCCGCAGGACCGGCCAGGTGCGCGATGCGCGTGTGGCCCGCATCGGCGAGTGCGGCGACGGCGAGACGCGCGCCGGCCGCCTGGTCGACCGAGAGCCCTCGCATGCCTCGCCCCGAGGCGTGCAGCGTGACGATCGGCACGCCGATCTGCAGGGCATCCAGCGCGTCCAGCGTCCGCGCGTGCGGCGCGACGACGACGATGCCCTCGACGCCCTGCGACACGAGATGCTGCACCGCGGCGACCACCGCGGCCGCGTCACCGGCATCCGCGAAGGCCGCACTGACCCAGTACCCGGCACCGCGAGCCCTCGCCTCGATCGCCGCCAGGCTGCGTGACGGGCCGTACTGCAGCGCGTCGGATGCCAGCACGCCGAGTGTGCGCGAGCGCCGGGTGCCGAGTGCCCTGGCCGCATTGTTGACGCGATAGCCCAGCTCGGCCATCGCGGCGAGCACGCGCTCGCGGGTGTCTGCGGCGACCTCCGGATGCTCGTTGAGCACCCGCGACACCGTCTGGCGGGAGACACCGGCACGAGCCGCGACCTCGCGGACGCCGACCGGCCGCCTGCCCATCGCATCCACGTCGCTCACCGTCCCGAGTGTACGGCTCGGCCGGCGAACTCCTCCCCCGAACGGATGTCGGCACGGTGGACGGATGCCGGCGCGGATCTCCCGATTCTGCCGACAACCGTCCGTTGCGCCGACATCCGCCCCAGGGGGCGGCCCTCGCGGCTCAGATCTCTCACTCCTTCTTTCGGATCACCGCGCGCTGCAGCAGGACGAAGACGAGCAGGATGCCGCCGGTGATGATCGTGGTCATCTCGGGCGGGATGCCGCCGTCGCGGGTGATCAGCACGGTCATCAGTCCGAGCACGAGCGCACCGACCACTGAGCCGAGCACGTATCCGTACGCGCCGGTGAGCACCGTGCCGCCGATGACGGCTGCGGCGATCGCGTCGAGCTCCCACCCGATGCCGGTGATGTTCTGAGCCGTGCCCAGGCGCGCCGTGTAGAGCACGGCAGCGACGCCGGCGAGCGTGCCGCTGATCACGTACACCAGAACCTTGCTGCGGTGCACGGGCAGGCCCATCAGCAGCGCGGAGCTCTCGGATCCTCCGATCGCGTACACGGTGCGACCGGTCCGGGTGCGGTGCAGCACGAAGAACGCGGCGGCGACCACGACGACGGCGACGATCACCGCAGGCGTGATGGTGAGGTCGTTGACCTTCGGTCCGTCGATGACCTTGATCTTCTCGCCGATCCACCGGATCGGGGAGTCCTCGGCGAGGCGCTGAGGCTTCGTGCTCAGCAGGGATGCCAGGCCGCGGCCGAGGAACATCATCGCGAGCGTCGCGATGAACGGCTGCACGTTGAAGTACCTGATGAGCAGCCCCGAGCACAGCCCGAAGGCCGCGCCCATGGCGATCATCGCGACCACCACGAGCAGCGGAGGCCATCCCGCACCCGCGAGCATGACGCCGGCGACCGACGAGAACGCGATGATCGACCCGACCGACAGGTCGATGCCGCCGGTGAGGATCACGAAGGTCAGCGCGACGGCCAGCACGATCAGGTGCGCGTTGTTGATGAGCAGGTTCGACAGGGTGCTCGCCTGCACGATGCGCCCGTAGGCGATCTCGCCGTAGACGATCATGGCGACGAAGATGACGACCGAGGCGATGGTCGGCAGGATCGACGGGTTCGCGGTGATCGTGCGTCCCACGCGCGCGGCGAGGCTCGCGCGGGCGGGCGCGGCGGGTGTCGCGGTCATGGTGCTCATGCCGCCACCTCCTTCATCTCGGACGTCTCGGCGCTCGGAGGGGAGGCCGGGGTGCGACGGCGCCGGAACCAGGCGCGCACGCGCTCGGACTGCAGCAGGCAGATGACGATGATCACCGTCGCCTTGAAGGCGGGGGTCGCCGACGACGAGACGCCGAGGAAGAGCACCGTCTTGTCGAGCGTGGCGATGAGCAGGGCGCCCACGAACGCCCCTGACAGCGAGAACTTCCCGCCCATCAGGGAGGCGCCGCCGATGACGACGGCGAGGATGGCGTCGAGCTCGAGCTGGTAGCCGGTCCGCGAGATGTCGACGGTCATCACGCTTCCCACCGACATCACGCCGGCGATGCCGGCGAGGACGCCGCTGAGGATGTACGCGGTCAGCAGCAGGCCCTTCGGCTTGATGCCCGCCATGCGGCTGGCTCGCGGGTTGATGCCGATCGCCTCGATCATCAGTCCCAGGGCGCTGCGGCGCACCACCCAGGCGACGGCGATCACGATCGCGACGGCGAGCAGGAACACGACGGGGATGCCGACGACGTAGCCGTTGGCGATCCAGCGGTAGGTGTCGTTGCTGGCCGCGGTGTTCTGGCCGCCGGTGATGACCTTCGCGATTCCGCGCCCGGCGAGCATCAGCACGAGTGTGGCGATGAACGGCTGCAGCCCGACGTAGGCGACGAGCACGCCGTTCACGGCACCCAGCAGCGCGGTGATCGCCAGCGACAGCCCGACCGCCGCCAGGGCGGAGCCGGCCGAGGTGCCGTCGGTGCTGCGCAGGAACTCCATCGACACGGCCCCGGCGACCGCCATGAGCGAGCCGACCGACAGGTCGATGCCCGCCGTGGCGATCACAAGCGACATGCCGATGGCGATCATCATGATCGGCGCGGCCTGGCGCAGGATGTCGATCACGTTGCCCACGAGGTGGCCGTTGTTCGGGTTGACGGTCAGGGCGAGATAGCCGGGATCCTTCAGCACGTTCAGCAGCAGCAGCGCGACGATCGCGATGATGCCCCAGAAGAACGGCTTGTGGATCAGGTCTCGCCAGACGGTGGTCGCGTTCTTCATCGCGCCCCCTCCTCTGCGGTCGATGCGGGGATGCTGTCGGGCAGGGCGCCCTCGGCCTCGTCGAGTGTGGCAGCCGCGACGTCGGTTCCGTGCGCGGCGATGACGTCCACGATCTGCTGGGCGTTGACCTCGGGGCCGTTCTGGATCTCCCCGATCTTCTCGTGGTCCTTCAGCACGACGATGCGCTCGGAGAGGCGGACGACCTCCTCCAGCTCCGACGAGACGAACACGACCGCCACCCCGTCCTCCGCGAGAGCGGCGACGGCCTCCTGGATCTCGGCTTTCGCGCCCACATCGATTCCGCGGGTCGGCTCGTCGAGGATCAGCAGCTCCGGCTTGGTGGCGAGCCACCGCCCGAGCAGCACCTTCTGCTGGTTGCCGCCGGAGAGGTTCTTGATCATGCGGTTCGGATCTGCGGGACGCACGTTCAGCTCGGCGATGTACTTCTCGACGATGGCATCCTGCTCCTTCCGCGGCAGCGGTCGAGCCCACCCGCGCTCGGCCTGCACGGCCAGGATGATGTTCTCGCGCACGGTGAGGTCGCCGATGATTCCCTCGTCGCGCCGGTTCTCGGTCGAGAACGCGATGCGCGCGTCGAGTCCGTCCGCGGGCGAGCGGAGCTCGATGTCGCGACCGTGCAGCTGGATGGTGCCCTGGTCGGCCCGGTCGGCGCCGTAGAGCAGGCGGGCGAGTTCGGTGCGACCCGAGCCGAGCAGGCCGGCGAAGCCGACCACCTCACCGGGGCGGATGTCGAGGTCGGTCGGCTCGACGGAGCCGCGGCGGGCGATGCCGGATGCCGACAGCAGCGGCTTCTCGTCGGCATGGCGCGCTTCGGTGCGGCGGTTGCCGCCGAGCGATGTGAGCGCGTCGAGGTCCTTGCCGATCATCTTCGAGATCAGCGCGTGGCGGTTCAGGTCGCGCGTGAGGTACTCGCCCTCGTACCGTCCGTTGCGCAGCACCGTGAGGCGGTCGCTGATGGCGTAGATCTGGTCGAGGAAGTGCGACACGAAGAGGATCGCGACTCCCTGATCGCGCAGCGTGCGCATCACGGTGAACAGGCCCTCGACCTCGGCCGCGTCGAGGCTGGAGGTCGGCTCGTCGAGGATGAGCACCTTGGCCTTGACCGCCATCGCACGACTGATCGCGACGAGCTGCTGCACGGCGATCGAGAGGGTGGAGAGCGGCTTGTGGGTGTCGAGGTGCGACAGTCCCAGCCTGCCGAGCGCCTCGGTGGCCGCGCGATGCGTCGCGCGCCAGTCCACTCCGAACGGCCCGCGGATCTCGTGGCCGAGCATGACGTTCTCGCCGATGCTGAGGTTGGGCGTCAGGTTCACCTCCTGGTACACCGTCGAGATCCCCGCGCTCTGCGCGTCGCCGGTGCCGCTGAACTGCCGTTCCTGGCCTGCGACCACGATCGAGCCGGAGTCGATCCGGTAGACGCCGGTGAGCGCCTTGATGAGGGTGGACTTGCCGGCGCCGTTCTCGCCCATCAGGGCGTGCACCTCGCCGGGGAAGAGCCGGAACTCGACGTCGTCCAGGGCTTTCACACCCGGGAACTCGATCGAGATGCCGCGCATCTGCACGATGGGCAGTTCTTCGGTCATCGCTGTCTCTCAGTCTGTGGTGACGGATGCCGGGTGGCGCGCTGCGCGCCACCCGGCTCTCCGATCAGTACTTGCGGTCGGCGAGCACGGCCTTGGCCGCGTCTGCCGAGTCGAAGGCCTCGCTGGGGACGATGATGTACGAGTCCACGTCCTCGCCGTCGAGTGCCTTCTTCACGACGTCCAGAGCGGTCTCGCCGAAGAGCGGGTTGTACTCGTGCACGTAGCTGAGCTTTCCGTCTGCGAGCGCCTGGATGGCGTTCTTGGTGCCGTCGATCGTGGCGATCTTGATGTCCTGACCGACGACGAGGCCCGCCTCCTCAGCGGCCTGTGCGGCGCCGAGGCCCATCTCGTCGTTCTGCGCGAAGACGAACTGGATGTCGTTGCCGTTGGCCTTGAGCATCGTCTCGAGCACGCTCTTGCCCTCTTCGGTCGACCAGTTCGCGGTCTGCGCGTCGACCTTGTTCAGCGCGGAGTCGCCGAGGCCCTCTTCGAAGCCCTCGTTGCGCTCGTTGACCACGCCGACACCGGCCGGGCCCTCGAGGACGACGTAGTTTCCGCCGTCGGGGAAGGCCGAGGCAGCCCACTCGCCGACCTCCTTGGCGACCTCGACGTTGTCGGGCGCGATGCGGGTGACGTACAGGCTGTCGTCCTCGGGCTCGATGCCGCGGTCGAGCAGGATGACCGGGATCTCGGCCTCCTGCGCCAGCTTGAGCGAGTCCTCCCAGCCCGTGGCCTCGGTGGCCGAGAGCAGGATGACGTCGACGCCCTGGTCGACGAAAGCGGTGAAGCTGTCGATCTGCGACTTCTGATCGAGGTTGGCTGCGGGCGCGTAGCTGAGCTTGTAGCCGGCATCCTCGGTGAACGTGTCCTTGATGTCCTGCTCGTTCGCCTGACGCCAGCCGCCCTCGGGGCCGACCGCCACGAAGCCGACCTCCACGAGGTCGCCCGATGCGCCTGCGTCGGACGTGCCGTTCTCGTCGGCGCCGCCGCAGGCGGTCAGGCCGAGCGCGAGCGCACCGACGGCCGCAAAGCCGAGTACCGCGCGGATGTGCTTCTTTGCAGACATAGTTCTCCTCCTTGAGAGACCGGGGCGCTGCCCGGAGGGTGGGCCGTGCGGCCCTCGGGTGATTGCGGGATGCGTTGCGTCCTGCGTCTGGATGTTACCGGGAACATTCGCGGCGGCACAAGCGTGTTGCATAACGTTCGCGACTCGACGACGGACTCTCGACGCCGCGCGTGTGCGCCATCGTGAGGCGCGCGTCTGCGCGAGCCGCGGCGGCTCAGTCGGCGTCGCCGGCGGATTCCGCGGCGATCATCTCCACGATCGTGTCGACGGTGACCCCGGGCCCGTTGCTGAGCTCGCCGATCTTCTCGCGGTCCTTCAGCACGACGATCCTGTCGCTGAGCCGCACGACCTCCTGCAGCTCGGACGAGATGAAGATCACGGCGACACCCTGCCCGGCCAGAGCGCTGATGCTGCGCTGGATCTGGAGTTTCGCGGCGATGTCGATGCCGCGCGTGGGCTCGTCGAGGATGAGCACGTGCGGACGAACAGCCAGCGCCCTGGCGAGCAGCACCTTCTGCTGCGTCCCGCCGGACAGCTGCTCGACCGGGCGGGCGAGATCGGCCGCACGCAGATTCAGCACCTCGACGTAGATGTCCAGCAGCACCCGCTGCTCGGCCTGCGGGATGGGGCGCGTCCACCCGCGCAGCGCCTGCAGCGAGAGCAGGATGTTCTCGCGTGCGGTGAGCCCGGCGACGATGCCGTCGGTGCGCCGGTTCTCGCTCGAGGCCGCGACACGGCGGCGCAGGGCCGCCGAGGGGCTGTGCAGCCGCACCCGCTCGCCGTCGACCCACAGCTCACCCGAGTCCGAGCGCAGCGCGCCCGCCATGAGCGCACCGAGCTCGGTGCGTCCGGCACCGCGAAGTCCGGCGAACCCCACGATCTCGCCTCGATGCACCTCGATGTCCGTCGGGCGAAGCTCGCCTCTGCGCCCCAGAGCGTCGGCGCGAAACGCCGGCTCTCCCTCCGACACGTAGTGATGCGCCTTGCGTTCGGACCCCAGCGCCCGCAGCCCCTCGATGTCCTTGCCGAGCATCTGCGAGATGACCTCGGCCCGCTCGAGCTGCCGCGTGAGCGTCTCGGCCACCTTGCGGCCGCCGCGCAGCACGCTCATGCGGTCGCTGATGGCGAAGGCCTGCTCGAGGAAGTGCGACACGAACAGGATGGCGACACCGCGGTCGCGCAGTCCGCGAATCACCCGCATCAGCGCGGCAACCTCGCCGCGATCGAGGCTGGAGGTCGGCTCGTCGAGCACCAGCACTCGCGGCTCGTCGACCACGGAGCGCGCGAGGGCGACGAGCTGCTTCTGGGCGGGCGAGAGGAACGCGAGCGGTGTGCGCGGGTCGAGGTCGTCGACGCCGAGCCGAGCAAGCGCCTGCGCGGCATCGGCTCTGTTGCGTCGCCAGTCGATACCCCAGCGCCCGCGACGTTCGCGCCCGAGCATCACCGCCTCGGTGACCGTGAGGTTGGGACTCAGCTGCATGTCCTGGAACACCGTCGCGATCCCGGCCGCCCTGCTGTCGCCGACACCGCCGAACGAGCGCTCCTCGCCGTCCACGAGCACCGTTCCCGACGTCGGACGGCGGGTTCCGGTGATCACGCCGATGAGCGTCGACTTGCCTGCGCCATTCTCGCCCATCACCGCATGCACCTCGCCGGGGAAGAGGCGGAAGTCCAGAGCATCCAGTGCCCGCACGCCCGGCAGCTCGACCGTGATCCCCCGCAGCTCGATCACGGGAGCGGCGGCCGCGCCGCTCATCGTGACTCCCGCGGCTTGGCGGTCGAATCTCGCACCACGAGCTCGGTCGGGATGCGCGTGAACGACGGCAGCTCGCGCTGCTCGATCGCCGCACGCAGCATCTCGACGACGGCCCCGCCCAGTGCGTGGAAATCCTGTCGCACGGTCGTGAGCGGGGGGAGGAAGTGCCGCGAGAGCGGCACGTCGTCGAATCCGACGACGCTGATCTCGCCCGGCACGTCGAAGCCCCGCTCGTGCAGCCCGTGGATGAGGCCGATCGCGGTGTCGTCGTTGGCCGCGAAGATGGCGGTCGCCTCAGGAAGTCGCTGCAGTCCCATCGCGAAGTCGTAAGCGAAATCGGCGCTCCAGTCGCCGACCACGATCGGCCGCTCCCGGATGCCCCACGACTTCGCCCTGGTGTGGAACGCCCGCTCCCGCGCCCTGGCGTCCAGCCAGTCGAGCGGGCCGGAGATGTGCAGGATGTCGCGGTGGCCGAGGGAGACGAGGTGGTCGACCACGAGGGTCGCACCCGCGTGCTGGTCGATGGAGACGGTGAGGAAGGTCGGATCGGGGTCGGCCTTGACCACCAGCAGCGGCACGCTCATCGTCACGCGGCGCAGCGCCGCCACCGACGACGACCGCGGCGCGACGACGCAGATCGCATCGACGCCCTGCGTGGTGAGGCTGTCGACCGCGTCATGGGGGGTCATCGTGTCGCCCTCGTACAAGGCGATGGGTGTGACCGAGTAACCGGCCTCGCGCGCCGCGAGCTCGACCGCACGCAGGATGCTGGTCGGACCGTGCGCCACCGGGCTCTCGACGATAACCCCGATGCGCTGGCTGCGCTGCGTCGCCAGCGCACGAGCGACCAGGTTCGGCCGGTAGTCGAGCTCTTCGATCGCCTCGAGAACCCGGCGACGGGTCTCGGGTCTGATGTTCGGGTAGTCGTTGAGCACCCGAGACACGGTCATGTGCGAGACGCCGGCTATCGACGCGACCTGCCTGATGTTCGGTTTGTCGGAGCCGACGTTGGCCATGCGTCTCCTCCGTCGGCTTGCCTCTCGTGATGTTACCGAGCACAGCATCGTCATCGCAACGGATCGCGGCCGGCAGAGGCCGGCGAACAGCGCGGGCCCAACCGCCGCGGGCAGCTCAGAGGCCGAGCAGCTCCAGGCGCCGGTTCACGAGTCGTCGCTCCGGGTCGTACGACGCGGCGAGCGCCGCGAAGTCGGCCCAGCGCGGGAAGCGCGCGCGCACCTCAGCGGCATCCAGGGTCGAGATCTTGCCCCAGTGCGGTCGCGCCGAACGCGGCAGAGCGGCCTCGATCTCCGGCAGCAGCGCCCGCACCGCGGACTCGTCGGGTCGCCACGTGAAGTGGATGCCGACGGCATCCGTCTCGAACGACGAGCTCAACCACAACTCGTCGGCTCGCACCGTGCGGATCTCGTTCACGAGCAGCAGCGGCGCGATGCGCGACGCCAGCCCGCGAACCGCCTCGATCGCATCGATCGCATCGCGACGCGGCACGAGGTACTCGCTCTGCAGCTCGACGCCGGCTGACGGAGTGAACGCGAGCCGGAAGTGCGGCAGCCGCTCGAACCACTCCCCCGCCACACCGCCCTGCTCGCTGCACGCCTGCGGATCGGCGCCGAGGATCGGGTGACGCTTGCCCGCGGCGGGCACCGCCCCGAGCGATGCGGCGACGTCCGTGCGCTGGTCGACGCGGTCGTCGGGCTGACGCTGCTTCACCCACAGCTGATCGGCGGCGTCGGTGCGCTGCCAGGTCGAGAAGATGCTCACGCTGGTGCCGGCGCCCGTGACCGCGTCGAGGTCGGCGAGGATCGCGTCCCAGTTCGGCCCCTCGTAGACGTGCTGCGCGACGGCGTACGTGGGCTCCACGTCGAGCGTGAGGTCGATCACGGCGCCGAGCGCACCGAGCGAGACGACAGCGCCGTCGAAGTCGGGGTCACCGCGGCGCAGTCCGTGCACCTCGCCGTCGGCGCTCACGATCGTGAGCGCCCGCACCGCGGTCGCGAGCGAACCGGAGCGGTCGCCCGATCCGTGCGTGCCGGTGGCCACAGCGCCGGCGATCGAGATGTGCGGCAGCGAGGCGAGGTTGGCGAGCGCGAGACCGGAGGCCTCGAGCTGAGGCGCGACGTCGCCGTAACGCAGTGCGCCGCTGACGCGCACAGCGTCGCGCGCGTCGCTGACCTCGACGACACGCGGCATCCGATCGAGCGCGATGAGCACTCCATCGGTGTCGGCGATGTCGTTGAACGAGTGCCTGGTGCCCAGCATCCGCACCCGCTCGCTCGAGGCGAGCGCCGTGCGCACCTCGTCGATCGATCCGGGATGAACGAGCCCAGCCGCCCCGTAGACGACGTTCCCTGCCCAATTGCGCTCGGTGCTCATGCCGTCATGATCCCACGGTGGCGGCATCGGGCCGGCCGCGGCGTGACGCCCGGATGCCCGCCCGCTCACCAGCTCGCCCTCGGCCAGCCGTCCTGCCACTGCAGGGGCAGCAGGCCGAGCGTGGGGACGCCGTCGGCCGCACCGTCGTAGTAGTGGAACGCCAGCGTGTCGCCGAACACCGACTGTCCGCCCGGCCCGATGCGATCGGCGCCGTCGCCGGAGAGCACGACCGTGCCGCCGTCGTCGAGCAGCGAGGTCCCGTCGGCATCCAGGTAGGGGCCGGCGACGTCCTTCGACCGCCCGACGACGATCTCGTACGTGCTGTCCACTCCCCGGCAGCAGAATCCGCGCGAGACGAACAGGTAGAACCAGCCGTCGCGCGCGACGATGTACGGCGCCTCGATCGCGTTCTCGACGAGACCGCGATCGGCGAGGCGAAGCGGCGCGGCGGAGTCCGCGCGCAGGCCGCTGGGCCACTCGAGTTCGACCATCCGGATGCCCGATGAGAACGACCCGAACGACATCCACGGTGTGCCGTCCGCGTCTTCGACGATGCCGGCGTCGATCGCGTTGAAGTCGGTTCCCTCCGACGCGATGACCTCACCGCGGTCGACCCACTCGAAGTCGGGATCGTCGGGGTCGAGGGTCGTGTTCGTCGCCAGGGCGATGACCGAGTCGCCGCTGCCGAACGTCGACACCGAGTAGTAGAGGTACCAGGTGCCGTCGTGCTGGTAGAGCTCGGGCGCCCAGAGGTTGTCGACACCGGGCACCGCGTCGTCGAGCCACGCCGGCTTCTCGTCCCACACCTCGCCCGCATACTCCCAGTCGACGCCGTCGTCGGAACGGCGGATCTGGATGTTCCCGTCGGCGATCTGACCGTTGCCCGTCGAGTAGACGAAGCGATCGTCGCCGACCTGCACGTAGGCCGGGTCGTGCACGAACACGTCGCCGGTCAGCACGGGTGCGACGGCGCTCGCCGGCGCGCACCCGGCGAGCGCCGCCGCTGCGATCAGAGCAGCGGCGGCGCCGACCGGGCGCAGGTTCCGGGTCACGACAGCGACAGCGCCGACCACGAGACCGGCGGCAGGGTGACGGTGAGCACGCCGTCGCGGATCACCGCGCCCTCGAGGGCCTTCAGCCCGACCCGGTCCTGCTCGGCGAGCGTGTTCTTCGCGTACACGTCGTCGTCCCACAGCGTCACGGCCTCGTCGATGGTCGTGATGCCCAGCCCGTCCACGGCGATGCTCACCTCGATCGACTCGGTCTGGCTGCGGTTGACGAGGAACACGGCCGCGGAGCCCTCATCGACGGTGACCACCGAGTCGACCAGGGGCGCCTGACCGTAGACGGCGGTGTCGTAGGTCCCGACCTCGATGCGAGGCGCGATCACCTCGCCCTTCGCCAGACGCGACGTGATCGAGAAGGGGAAGAAGGTGGTCTGCCGCCACGCGTCGCCGCCCGGCTCGGTCATGATCGGGGCGATCACGTTCACGAGCTGCGCGAGCGAGGCCGACGCGACGCGGTCGTGGTTCTTCAGCAGCGTGATCAGCAGGTTGCCGAGCACCACGGCATCCGCCACCGAGTAGACGTCCTCCAGCTGGCGCGGCGCGTAGCGCCACTCGTCGTTCACCTCGTCCGACTCCCGGTGCTCATCGAGGTACCAGATGTTCCACTCGTCGAACGAGAGCTTGATCTTCTTGCTCGACTTCAGCTTGTGCCCCACGTGATCGGCGGTGGCGACGACCGTCTCGATGAAGTACTGCATGTCGATGGACGACGCGAGGTACGAGGCGAGGTCACCGCCGCGCTCCTGGTAGTACGCGTGGCACGAGATGAAGTCGACGTGCTCGTAGGTGTGCTCGAGCACCGTGCGCTCCCAGTCGCCGAAGGTCGGCATGCCGGAACCCGATGACCCGCACACCACCAGCTCGAGCGTGCGGTCGGCCGCCTTCATCGCCTGGGCGGTGCGGGCCGCGATCTTGCCGTAGTCGTCGGCCGTCATGTAACCGGTCTGCCAGGGGCCGTCCATCTCGTTGCCCAGGCACCACATGCGGATGTCGTGCGGTTCGACGGTGCCGTTGGCGATGCGCTGATCGCTGAGTGCCGTGCCCGACGGGTGGTTGCAGTACTCCAGCAGGTCGAGCGCCGCCTCGATGCCGCGCGTGCCCAGGTTGACGGCCATCATCAGCTCGGAGCCGGTGAGCTTGAGCCAGCGCGAGAACTCGTCGACGCCGACCTGGTTGGTCTCGAGCGAGTGCCAGGCGAGATCACGACGCACCGGGCGCTTGTCGCGCGGTCCGACCGAGTCCTCCCACCGGAAGCCGGAGACGAAGTTGCCGCCGGGGTAGCGGATGGTGGTCGAGCCGAGCTCGCGCACCAGGTCGACGACGTCGAGACGGAAGCCGTCCTCGTTCGCGGTGGGGTGGCCGGGCTCGTAGATGCCGTCGTAGACGCAGCGGCCGAGGTGCTCGACGAACGAGCCGAAGATGCGCCGATCGATCGGAGCGACGACCGCGGTCCGGTCGATGGAGATGCGTGCCTTGGTCACAGGATGTCCTTGTCTGGGTTGGGGGTGGCGGAGTCGAGGGTCGGCTGCGCGGGGCCGATCGGAAGCCGGGCGAGACGGCGGTCGATCAGGCGCACGGCGACAGCGAGAGGAACGGAGATACCGACCAGCGGGATCGTCACGGGGAACACCCCGGCGATGACGGCCATGGCGAGCAGAGCGATGAGCACGCCCAGGCCCGTCGCGGGGGCGGAGAGCGCGACGGCGACGGCGACGCGCAGCACCGCGGAGGGCCGGTCGCCGTGCCGGGCGAGCAGGGTCAGCGTGACCGCGAGGGTCACCACGACGATGAGAGCGACGATCGCCGTGAGGCCGGAGAGCACCGCGGCGGCCGGTCCGGCGAGCCGGGCCAGCGCCGCCGCATCCGCAGCCAGCAGCAGACCCGCGATCAGGAACGGGATGCCGGTGAGGTTCGCCCGGCGGAACGCGGCACGGTAGTGCCGCACGAACGCGCGCACGATGCCGTCATCGGCGGGGCGCCCGCCGGGAAGCAGGACGGATGCCGCGGCGACCCCGGCCGGCATGAGCCCGGCCACCACGCCGCCCGCGAGCACGCCGCCGATGAACAGCAGGTTGACGAGCACCAGGGTCCACACGGCGTCGAGCATCTGCATGACCCGGCCCGTCCACCCTGCAGCGGCGTACGTCTCGGCGCTCATGAGCGCACCGTCTTCGAGCCACTCCAGACCACCCCGTCGGCATCGATGCCGCTGAACGCGAGCACCGGGCATCCCGCGACGGGATCCCATGCGCCGAAGACCACGGCATCCAGCCCGGCGGCGGCTCCCGATCCGGCCGAGCCGGACGACGCGTCCGGGATCACTGTCAGATGGGTCGTGACCGGCTCGCCTGCGCTCATCAGATCCGACTCGATGCGCACGCGCTCGGCGTCGACGACGCCGGCGGTCTCCGGCGCGAAGCGCACGGCATCCCAGTCCCCTGCGACGGGCTCGGCAGCGGCGAGGCGCTCGGTGCCGTCGCCCGCGTACGGGTGCGGCGACACGACGGGCCAGCCCGTGGCGGTCCAGTGCACGCGACGGATCTGCGCCTCGTGCTCGGTCGGGGCGTCCGCGAAGCGCACGTGGTGCACCATGAAGGTGTCGGTGCCGTCGTGGAAGATCGAGTTGTGCCCCGGAGCGATCAGCCCCGCGCCGCCGGGAAAGCGAAGACCGCCGAGCACCTTGGTGCCGGTCGAGACGGCGTGCTCGTCGGTCGGCGAGGTGAGGTCGCGCCCCTGGTGGTCGAGGTACGGCCCCGTGATCGAGTCCGAGATGCCCACCCGCACGCTGTACGTGTCGACCAGCGAGTCGTACGACACGAAGAGCACGTGGCGACCGTCGCGCTGCACGACGTAGGCGCCCTCGATCGCGCCGTCGACGCCGGCGGGTCGTCGGGCGATCAGCGTGCCCGGTTCGTCACGTCGGCGCCGGCCGGTCTCGAGCGCGAGCTCTACCGCGTGGATGCCGCCGAAGAACGATCCGTACAGCATCCACGGTGTGCCGTCGCGGTCGTACCCGACTGCCGCGTCGATCGCGTTGATCGTGTCGCGCGCGTGGTCCGTCGCGATCACGATGCCCTCGTCGCGCCAGGGACCGACGGGCTCGGCCGCCGTGGCCAGTCCGATCGCCGAGGTGCGCGAGCCGAACGTCGACGCGGAGTAGTACATGTGCCACCGCGTCTCCCGCGGTACGTCGCCCTCGGCATCGGCATCGGCGGTCGGCCAGCGCACCACCTCCGGCGCCCACAGGCCCACCGCCCCCGACCACGAGCCGGCGGGAGCCGGCACCCCCTCCAGCGCGGTGCCGCGGTAGGTCCACGTGACCAGATCCGGCGAGGTGCGCACGTGCACGCCGGCCGGCACCCGGTCGAGCCCCGACGCGGCGTCGGTCGAGAACATGTACCAGAGGCCGTCGTCGCCGCGCACGACGGTCGGGTCGTGCGCGTTGCGCGCACCCCAGGTCGCGGTGTCTGCGGTGTCTGCGGTGTCTGCGGTGTCTGCGGTGTCTGCGGTGTCTGCGGTGTCGATCATGCTCAGCCCTTGGCCCCGGTCAGCGCGACGGATTCGATGATCTGCCGCTGGAAGATCACGAACACCACGAGCACGGGGATGAGCGCGATGAACGATGCTGCCATGATCAGCGGGTAGTCCGTCTGGCTCGCGTAGGTGGCATTGAAGCTCGCGATCACGAGCTGCAGCGTCTGCCTCTCCGGCGAGTTCAGGTAGATGATCGGTGCCAGGTAGTCGTTCCACACCGCCATGAACCACAGGATGAACTGCGCAGCCACCGCGGGGCGGATGGCGGGGAAGATCAGCGTCCAGAAGATGCGCAGATACCCGGCGCCGTCGAGTTTGGCGGCCTCGATGATCGAGTCGGGCACCGAGTCCAGGAACTGACGCAGGAAGAAGATCATCACGATGTTGCCGAACAGGCCGGGCAGGATGAGCGGCCACAGGGTGTCGACCATGCCCAGATCGCCGAACATCTTGAACTGCGGGATCATGATCGTCGGGAACGGGATCATGATCGCCACGAGCAGGGTGAGGAAGACGACGTTCTTGAAGGGCAGCCGCATCTTCGCGAACGCGAAGGCGGCGAGTGCGCTGGTCGCGGTGCCCACCACCGTCACGCTCACCGAGACGACGATGCTGTTCCAGATGCCGCTGGCCAGCGGACCCGCCGACCACACGCGCAGATAGTTCTCCCACTGCACGGGGTCGGGGATCCACTGCGGCGGCAGCGCGAACACCGCCTCACGGGTCTTCAGCGACGTCGTGAAGGTCCACAGCAGCGGCGCGATCATGATGATCCCGCCGACCGCGAGCACGATCGTGACGATGACGTTCATCGAGCGGTAGGAGCGCGAGCGCATGCCGACCGTGGTCGACGAATCGCCGATCGGGGCGCGTCGACGGCGGCGGCCGCCGGGGTCCTGAGGGAGCACTGCCACGGCGGTCGCGGGGGCGGGCGACGGCGAGGTCGAGGTCGTGAAAGTCATGGCTGCCTCACTCGATCGAGAACTGGGAGCGTCGGTTCATCCGGAACTGGATCGCGGTGATGACGAAGACCAGCAGCCCGAGAACCACGGACATCGAGGTGGCGTAGCCCATCTGGAGGTAGTTGAAGGCTTTCTGCCAGATGTACCAGACGATGGACGCCGTCGAGAACTCGGGCCCCCCGGTGGGGGTCATGATGTTGATCTCGATGAAGATCTGCGCGCCGCCGATGATGCTCGTCACGACGAGGAAGAAGGTGACCGGCCGCAGCATGGGAATCGTGATGTGGCGGAACTGCTGCAGGGCGTTCGCACCGTCGATCGCCGCCGCCTCGTACAGGTGCCTCGGCACCGACTGCAGGGCGGCCAGATACAGCAGCATCGAGAAGCCGACGCCCTTCCACACCGCCATGATGATGATCGCGGGCTTCGCGGTGGACGCGTCCTGCAGCCAGTTCGGGCCGTCGATGCCGAGCATCGCGAGCACCTGGTTGATGAGGCCGAAGTCGCCGTTGTAGGCCCACTGCCACAGGATCGCCACGGCCGCGAGCGACGAGATGACCGGCACGTAGTAGACGGTGCGGAAGAACGTCGTGCCGCGCATGCGCCGGTTCAGCGCGAGGGCAAGCAGGAGCGAGATGATCAGGCCGATGGGAATGCCGATCATCATGAAGACGGTGTTGCCCATCGCCTTCCAGAAGTACGGGTCGCCGATCATCTCGACGTAGTTGTCGAGACCGTTGAACGTCGGCTCGCTCAGGCCGTTCCACTTGGTGAACGAGGCGTACACCGCGTACAGCATGGGATAGCCGATGAAGATGAGGAAGCCGATGACCGGAGCCGCGATGAAGGCGGCTGCGGCGAGGTGCTCTCGGCGGTGGAGTCGGGAACGTCGGATGGTGGTCGGAGAGCCCATCACGGCTCACCTCCTTTCGGGTACCGGATGCGGGTGCCGGGGGCGCGCGTGCGCCCCCGGCGGACGATCAGCCGATGCCGGCGTCGGCGTTGGCCTTGTCGAGCAGCTCCTGCATGCGCGGCTGCACCTCATCGAGGTAGTCCTTCGCGCTCTGCTTGCCGTCGAGCACGGGCTGGATGTTCTTCCACAGCTCGTCGTACCACTCGGCGCTGTAGGTGGTGTTGGCGGGCAGTGCGCGGCCGTAGTCCTGCACGATGTCGAGGAACTCCTGCTTGTTCGCCGGCGGCGTGGTGGAGTCGGCGACCCACGTGTCGGCCATGTCGATGAGGTTCGGGATCTGCACGCCGTCGTCGACGAGCGACTGCTGCGCGGTCTCGTTCGTCGAGAGGTAGATCGCGAGCTTCGTGGCGAGGTCGGCGTTCTTCGTGCTCTCGCTGACGGCGATGCCGAGGGTTCCGGTCCAGGTGGCCGTCTCACCGGTCTTGCCGACCGGGTACGGGATGAGGTCCCACTCGAAGTCGAGCTTCTGGTACGTGGGCACATCCCACGGGCCGACCGGGAAGAAGCCGATCTCGCCCTGCATCCAGCGCTGATAGGTGTCGAGCGTCTGCGAGTCGGAGCTCGAGGGGGTGACGGCGTCCTTCGTGCTCATGTCGGCGAAGAACTGCAGCGCCTCGACGAACTCGGGGCTGTCGACAGTCACCCGGGTGCGGTCGTCGTTGAGCCAGTCCCCGCCGTTCGACCACACGAACGACTGCAGGTTCCACTGCACGTTCAGCCCGGTGCCCCACTGGTCGAGCTTGCCGTCGCCGTCGTTGTCCTTCGTCAGCTTCTTGGCGACATCGATGAACTCCGCCCAGGTGTAGGGCTGATCGACGTCGGGCAGCGGGATGCCGGCCTCTTCGAACATTGTCTTGTTGTAGCCGAACGAGAACGGCCCGACGTCCTTCGGCATGGCGTAGATGTCGCCCTTGCCCATGAGCGCGCCGTCGAAGCGGTAGCTGTCGACCCCGTACGCCCACACGTTGTCGAGGTCGACCTCCTTCTCGACGGCGGCGGTGATGTCCTTGATGATCCCGGAGCGCACGTACGCCTGCACGCTGCCAGGGTCGACGTAGAAGACGTCGGGGACCTTCTTGCCGGCGATGGCCGCCTTGAGCTTGGTGCTGTACTCGTCGGCCGTGGTCATGATGATCTTCACGTCGACGTCGTTGGCCTTCTCGAACTCCTCGATCGCCTTGGTGTAGGCGGCCTTCTCGGCGTCGCTGCCTCGGAACATGAAGGTGAGCGTGCCGTCGTCGCTCGCCGCTCCGGATGCGGAGCAGCCGGTTGCGGTGATGCCGGCGAGCGTGATCACGCCGGCGATGGCCAGGATCCGTGACTTCATTGTGCGGGTCTTCCTCTCAGAGCTGACTTCGATGTCATCGCCCAGCGCCATGCCGCCCAGCGATCCTCACAGAATTTACAACGTTGTAGTAAACGTTGTAGAAACATTGTGACCCCACCGGCCGCCGCTGTCAACTGGAAGCGGACGACTCGCGTTCGAGGATGCGGTAGTCGGCGAAGAGGGTCTGCGGCGCAGCATCCGCCTTGCCGCCGATGCGGGCCAGCAGCGTCGAGACGGCCGTCTTCGCGATCCAGCCGCGGCCGGGATCGACCGTCGTGAGCGACGGGATCGAGTACGCCGCCTCGTCGAGACCGTCGAAGCCGATCACCGAGACGTCGTGCGGCACCCGCAGACCCGCCTCCTGCAGTACCCGCATGGCGCCCAGCGCGAGGGTGTCGTTCAACCCGAAGACGGCATCGAATTCCGCTCCCCTGGCGAGGATGTCGCGCATCGAATCGGCGCCGTTCGCCCGATGCCACAGCGTCGTGTATCCGACGATGGAGTCGTCGTACTCGATGCCGGCCGCGTCCAGCGCCTCGCGGTACCCCTGCAGGCGCAGCGCCGCGGATCCGACGATCTCGCCCTCGTGGGCGCCGACGACGGCGATGCGGCGTCGCCCCTGTGCGATCAGGTGCTCAGTGGCCGCGCGCGCCGCGTCGACGTTGCGCATGGTCACGTGGTCAGTCGGGCCGTCGAAGATGCGCTCGCCGAGCAGCACGAGCGGATAGGGCACGTCCAGAGCGGCCACGTCATCGGGCCCCATGCCGAGTGGGCTGAAGATCAGCCCGTCGGTGAGCTTGAGTCGCGAGCTGCGCAGCAGGTCGAGCTCGCGCTCGCGATCTGCGCCGGTTTGCTCGACGAGAACGACGACGCCGGCGGCTTCGGCCTCGTGGATGACCTGCGCGGCCAGCTCGGCGAAGTACGCCAGGCTCAGGTCGGGCAGGGCGAGAGCGATCGCGCCCGTGCGCCCCGACCGCAGGTTCCGTGCGGTGAGATTGGGCGTGTACCCGAGCTCGCCGATCGCCTTCTCCACCTTCGCGCGCGTGGCCGGGCGGATGTGCTCGTAGTCGTTGATGACGTTCGACACGGTCTTGATCGAGACCCCCGCCAGCCTCGCCACGTCGTGCAGCGTGACAGCCATCGGCATCCTCCCGCGTGTCGCCTGGCATCGGGGTGATGCCGCTCAGCCCCAGGTTACAACGTTGCACAGGATCGGTGCACGGCCGCGGTGCACCGCACGCGTCACCCCGGGCGCCGCTCGGCCGACCCGCCGGGCGTCGCCCCCGGGACATCGGCGCCCCGGGCGTCGCCGCCGTGTGAGGATGTGGGCATGCCAGGAACGCTCGCCCTCAACGACGGCAGTCGGCTTCCCGCCCTCGGGTTCGGGCTGTACAAGGTGCCGATCGAGCAGACCGCCGAGGTCACCCTCGCCGGCATCGACGCGGGCTACCGGCTGGTCGACGGAGCGCGGTTCTACGGCAACGAGCGCGAGCTCGGCGAGGCGATCCGATCGTCGGGGCGACGCGACGATCTGATGGTGGCCTCGAAGTTCTGGGGCGATCCGGTGCAGAGCCGCGAGCAGGCCATCGCCGACTTCGCGGATTCCGAACGCGAGCTGGGCGTGGGTCCGCTCGATCTCTACATGATCCACTGGCCGCGCTCATCGCGAGGCGTCTTCGTCGACGTGTGGCGCGGGCTCATCGAGCTGCAGCAGGAGGGACGCGTGCGCACGATCGGCGTCGCCAACTTCGAACCGGACGATCTGCACCGCCTCGTCGACGAGACCGGCGTCGCGCCCGCGCTGAACCAGGTCGAGTCGCACCCGTGGCTGCCCCAGCACGAGCTGCGTGCCCTGCACGCCCGGCTCGGCATCGTGACGCAGGCGTGGAGCCCGCTCGGCCGCGGCCGCCTGCTCGATGACCCGACCCTTCTCGCCGTCGCGGCGAAGCACTCCGTCACGGTCGCGCAGGTGGTGCTGCGCTGGCATCTGCAGCTCGGCGGAGCCGCCGTCGTCAAGTCGACGCATCCCGAGCGCCTGCGTCAGAACCTCGACCTCGACGACGTCGCGCTCGACGACGACGACATGGCGGTCATCGCCGGCATGGAGAGCGGCGAGCGCACCGGCACCCACCCGCGCGACCGGCAATAGGCCGAGGCGCGCCGCGCGAGACCGGTCGGTTTCGCGCGTATAGCGTTGCAGGACAGAACCCGACGGAAGGACAGCGACCATGCGCATCGCCCTGACCGGAGCATCCGGCAAACTCGGCACCGTCGTCGCTCGCGAACTGCGCGCGAACGGCTGGGACGTCATCGGAATGGACGTCGTCGGCACCCGCGCCGACGACTTCGTGCAGGTCGACCTCACCGACTACGGTCAGGTCGTGGACGCGCTCACCGCGGTGGGCGACCGCCATGACGGCATCGACGCGGTCGTGCACCTCGGCGCGATTCCCGCGCCGGGCGTCCGCAGCGACGTGGCCACCTTCCACAACAACATGCCGGCGACGTTCAACGTCTTCTGGGCAGCCGTGCGACTGGGCATCCGGCGCATCGTGTACGCCTCCAGCGAGACGGTGCTGGGGCTGCCGTTCGACGTGCCGCCGCCGTACATCCCCGTCGACGAGGAGTATCCCGCGCGCCCGGAATCGGTGTACTCCCTGGTGAAGACCCTGGAAGAGCAGCTGGCGCGCGAGCTGGTGCGGTGGCATCCCGACCTGTCGGTCACGGCGCTGCGGTTCTCGAACGTGATGGTGCCCGAGGACTACGCCGAGTTCCCCTCCTTCGACGACGACGCCATGACGCGCAAGTGGAACCTGTGGGGCTACATCGACGCGCGCGACGGCGCCCAGGCTGTCGAGCGCGCACTGCAGGTGGCGAAGCCCGGGTTCGACCGCTTCATCATCGCCGCTGCCGACACCGTCATGTCGCGGCCCAACGCCGAGCTGATCGCCGAGGTCTTCCCCGATGTGCCGGTGACCCGCGACGTGGCGCCGAACGAGACGCTGCTCTCGATCGACCACGCCAGGGACGTGCTCGGCTTCGAGCCTGAGCACTCCTGGCGCGACCAGGTCTGAGACCGGCGCTCACGCGTGAGAAACGGCAGGACGGATGCCGTCAGCCGGCGGCTTCCTCCGGACGCTCCTGCACCTCGATCGCGGCGGTGTCGGGCTCGTACTGCTCGATGTGCCGCTCGTCGACACCGTTGTACGCCGACAGCGGGCGGATCAGGGCGTTCGAGGCCTGCTGCTCGAGAATGTGGGCGGTCCAGCCCACGATCCGCGCGGCGATGAACAGTGGCGTGAACGTCAGCGTGTCGTACCCGATCAGGTTGTACGCCGGACCGGAGGGGTAGTCGAGGTTCGGGTAGATGCCCTTGCGCTCGACGAACTCGGTCTCGAGCTTCTCGTACAGCTCGGCGACGTCGGGCCTGTCGTAGTGCTCGACGAGGGTGTCGAGCGCGGCCTTCATCGTGGGCACGCGCGAGTCGCCGCGCTTGTAGACCCGGTGCCCGAAGCCCATGATCTTGCGCTTCTCGGTGAGCGCGGCGTCGAGCCATTCCTCGACACGGTCGGCCGAGCCGATCTCGTCGAAGATGTGCATGACGGCCTCGTTGGCACCGCCGTGCAGCGGTCCCTTGAGCGCGCCGATCGCGCCCACGACCGCCGAGTACAGGTCGCTGAGCGTCGAGGTGATCACCCGGGCGGTGAACGTGGAGGCGTTGAACGAGTGCTCGGCGTACAGGATCATCGAGCGGTTGAACGCGTCGACGACCGCCTGGTGGGGCTCTTCGCCGAAGGTCAGCCACAGGAAGTTCGCGGCGTAGTCGAGGTCGTCGCGCGACTCGATCAGCTCCTGCCCGCGGCGTCGGCGCTGACCGTACGAGACGACGGCCGGCAGCACCGCGAACAGCTGCAGGCTGCGCTGCAGGTTCTGCTCGGGTGTGCCGACCGCGTCGAGCACGCTGCCGGTGCCCGCGGTCTCGAACGCGCCGATCACGCTGACGGCCGTGCGCACCTCGTCCATCGGGTGCGAGTCGAGCGGCAGCGCGTCGACAGCGGCCTTCACCTCGGGGGTCAGAGCGCGGTGCCTGCGCTCGGTGGTGCGGAACTCGGCCAGCTGCGCTGCGGTCGGCAGCTCACCGTGCCACAGCAGGTACGCGACGGCCTCGAACGGCTGCGTCGCCGCGAGCTCCTGCACGGGGTACCCGCGATAGAGCAGGCTGTTGGTCTCGGGGTTGACCTTGCTGATCGCCGTCACATCGGCGACCACGCCCGCGAGGCCCTTCCTGATCTCGGATTCGCTCATTCGGTCACTCCTCGCTCGATGGTGAAGTTGAAGACTCCCGAGTCGAAGTGGTTGTACGACTCGTAGTCGATCAGATCATAGAGATCGGCGCGGTGCTGCATCTCGCCCAGCTTCGAGGTCAGGTGCCCCTCGTCGTTCAGCGTGTCGAGCGCGCGGCCCGCGGCGCCCATGGCGATGCGCAGCAGCGACACCGGCCAGATCACGATGTTCACGCCCACATCGCGCAGCTGATCCACCGAGAAGAGGTCGGACTTGCCGAACTCGGTCATGTTGGCGAGGATCGGCACGTCCACGGCATCCCGGATCGCGGCGAACTCGTCCAGCGACCGCATCGCCTCGGGGAAGATCGCGTCGGCACCGGCATCCACCAGCGCCTTGGCGCGGTCCTTCGCCGCCTGCAGCCCGTCGACGGCGGCGATATCGGTGCGCGCCATGATGAGGAAGTTCTCGTCACGACGCGCGTCGACCGCGGACCGGATGCGTTTGATCGCCGTATCCGCGTCGACCACCGCCTTGCCGTCGAGGTGACCGCAGCGCTTCGGGTTGATCTGGTCTTCGATGTGGGCGCCGGCGAGGCCGGCGTCTTCGAGGGTCTGGATCGTGCGGGCGACGTTCATCGGCTCGCCGAATCCGGTATCGGCATCGATGATGGCGGGCAGCTCGGTCATGCGCGCGATCTGCTGCCCGCGACCGGCGACCTCGGTGAGCGTCGTCAGACCGATGTCGGGCAGCCCGAGATCGGCCGACAGCACCGCGCCGGAGATGTAGACGCCCTCGAAGCCCTTCTGCTCGATGAGGCGGGCGCTGAGCGGATTGAACGCGCCGGGGAAGCGCAGCAGCTCACCGCCGGCGAGCCGCTCCCGGAACGCGCGGCGCTTCTCGTGCGCGGGGGTGGTGGCGTACAGCATCAGGGTCCTCCTTCAGCTTTCGAATCGCTCAACTGGCACCCGAACCAGCTGAACGCCGGCCAGTTGAGCGATTCGAAAGCGGGTCAGAACGGTCAGAACAGCCCCTTCGGGGCGTCGGCGGATGCCAGGACGCCCTTCTTCGCGACGATCGAGAGCTCCTGCACCTCGTCTGCGGTGAGCTCGGGAAGGCGCTGCACGAGCTCGAGGAACCGCTCGATCTCGGCCGCGTCGAGCACGGGCTGCGCGAGGACGCGGAACTTGCGGATGTAGTTCTCCCGGGCGAACGGACGAGCACCGAGCGGGTGCGCGTCGGCGACGGCGATCTCGTCGACGACGGTGCTTCCGTCGGTCAGGGTGATCTCGACGCGACCGCCGAACGCCTTCTCGGTGATGTCGGTGGAGTGGTAGCGGCGGGTCCACTCGGGATCCTCGACCGTGGTGATCTTGTGCCACAGCTCAACGCTGTCGGGGCGTTGCGCGCGCTCGGGGGCATACGAGTCGACGTGATGCCAGGTGCCGTCCTGCAGGGCGACGGCGAAGATGTACGGCACGGAGTGATCGAGCGTCTCGCGCGATGCGGTGGGGTCGTACTTCTGCGGGTCGCCCGCACCCGAGCCGATCACGTTGTGGGTGTGGTGGCTGGTGTGGAGCACGATCGACGCGATGTTGGCGGGGTCGCGCAGCGCGGGGTTGTCGGTGCCGAGGCGGCGGGCGAGGTCGATGATCGCCTGGGCCTGGTACTCGGCCGAGTGCTCCTTGGTGTACGTGTCGAGGATCGCGCGCTTGGGCTCACCGGGCGCGGGCAGCGGCACCTCGTAGGAGGCGTCCTTGCCGTCGAGCATCCAGGCGATCACCCCGTCCTCGCCTTCGTAGATGGGAGACGGAGACGTCTGACCGCGCATCGCCCGGTCGACCGCCTCGACGGCCATCTTCCCGGCGAAGGCCGGCGCGTGCGCCTTCCAGGTCGAGATCTCGCCCTTGCGGCTCTGGCGGGTGGCGGTGGTGGTGTGCAGCGCCTGGCCGATGGCCTGGTAGATCGTCTCGGCGTCGAGCCCGAGCAGCGTGCCGATGCCGGCGGCGGCCGACGGCCCGAGGTGCGCGACGTGGTCGATCTTGTGCTTGTGCAGCGAGATCGCCTTCACCAGGTCGACCTGGATCTCGTAGCCGGTGGCGAGCGCACGCACCAGGGCGTGCCCGTCGGATCCGACGTGCTGCGCGACGGCGACGATCGGCGGGATGTTGTCGCCGGGGTGCGAATACTCGGCTGCGAGGAAGGTGTCGTGGTAGTCGAGCTCGCGCACGGCGACGCCGTTCGCCCACGCCGCCCACTCGGGGCTGGTGCGCTGGTCGAGCGGGCATCCGAAGACGGTGGCGCCCTTGCCGCCGGTCGAGACCGGGTGGCTGAACGCCTGCGCGCGCGCCGCGTTGATCGGGGCGCGGGTGAGGGATGCCGCGGCGACGGCCGCATTGTCGATCACGCGGTTGATGATCATGTCGACGACCTCTGGCTCGACCTCGACGGGGTCGACGGCGACCTGGGCGATCTTCCACGCAAGCTGCTCGTCGCGGGGCAGCTCCTCTTCGGAGCGGTAGACGCGGACGTGGTGGTTGACGGTCATGGGGTTCCTTCCCTGAGGGACTGCAGGATGCTCTCGAGAGCGTTGTGGAGGTGGATGTGGGTCGCGTGCGCGGCGAGGTCGGCGTCGCGGGATGCCAGGGCGCGGGCGATCAGCAGATGCTCGCGCGCTGAGGCGGCGAGCCGGTCGGGCTTGTCGCGGGCCATGCGCCGCACCCGCACGAGGTGCGTGCGGACGGTGCGCAGCGCAGAGCTGAGATAGTCGTTGGCGACGGCCGCGTCGAGCCCGGCGTCGAGACGCGCGATGAGGGCGTAATAGGCATCCCGACCCTCGACCTCGGCGAGATCGACGCGGCTGAACTCGTCCGCCAGGGCGCCGAAGACCTGGGCATCCCCCCGCTGCGCGGCGAGGCGGGCGGAGGTCTCCTCGAGGGCCCGGCGGATCTCGAACAGGGAGCGGATGTCGTCGGCGTCCAGGCCCGCGACCACGGTGACGCGCGGCGACTGCTGCACGACCAGACCGTCGGCGGCGAGGCGGCGAAGCGCCTCGCGCATCGGCGTACGACTGACACCGAGTCGCGCGGCCTGCTCGACCTCGGCGAGCACGGTGCCGGCGGCGAGGGCACCCGACTGGATCTCCTCGAGCAGCGTGGCGTAGGCGCGGTCGCTCGCGCGGAGACGATCGACGACAGTGCTCATGACGCCAGCGTATACACAACGACGACCGGATGCCAGCTTCTGGCGCCACGGATGCCGCGTGCGTATACAAACAGCACCCTTGGCGTGCTGTCCTCAGCGCGCCGATTCGGGAAGCGGCTCCACGAGCTCAGCCGCGGCGGCGGGCTCGCCGAGCTTGACGATCACCACGCCGGCCAGCACCAGCACACCGCCGACGAGCTGCACCGGAGCGGGCAGCTGGCCCAGCAGCAGCCACCCGAACAGCAGCGCCGCGACCACCTCGGCGAGCGCGATGAACGAGGCCAGGCGCGAGCCCAGCATGCGCGTCGAGGCGATGCCCAGCACATACGCGAGGGCGGTGGCGAGCACCCCGATCGCGAGCACGGGGACGAACCACGGCAGGGTGCCGAATCGGTACCCGACGTCGGCGAAGCTCCACGCCATGGGCAGCACGCCCACGATGCCGGCGAGCGTCAGCCCGACGCCGCCGAGCAGCAGACCGGCGGCGGCGAGCACGATCGGCGGCAGCCCGGTGTCTTCGCGTGCGGAGAGCACGAAATACGTCGCCGCCCCGACCATCGCGGCGAGCGCCCAGAAGATGCCGCCGACATCCACCCGCGCCCCGGTGAGCACATCGAGCATCAGCACCAGGCCGAGGAAGGCGACGACCGCGCCCAGAATGCTGCGCCGTGTGGGCTGCTCTCCGCGGCGCAGCCACAGCCAGAGCACCACCGCGACCGGTGCGGTGTACTCGATCAGCAGGGCGATGCCGACGTCCATCACCGCGACGGCCTGGAAGTAGCACAGCTGCGTGGCGGTGACAGCGAGCAGGCCGTACGCGACGATCATGCCGGCGTTGCGGCGCAGCAGACCCCACCGCCCGCGCAGCGCCAGCACGGCGGGCACCAGCAGCACCAGGGCGGCCACCCAGATGCGGGCGGTGACGGCCGCGCCCGGCGTCCATCCCGCGTCGATCAGGCCGCGCGCCCACGCCCCCGACATGCCGAACGACAGCGCCGCCCCGAGCGCGACGGCGAGCCCGACCCCGGTGCGCCGTGCTTTGTACCTCCCTGATCCCATGACCCCCGAGGCTATCGCCCCCGAACCGCCCCTCCCCCGCGCACCGCCTTTCGCTCCGGTATGAGTTCGTGCCGCATCAATCGCGCTGGAGCGGCACGAACTCATACCGGAAGCAGTAGCGGAGGGGTCAGGTCGTGCCCTCGTAGAGGCCGATGTGGTTGCCGTCGGGGTCGACGATCACGGCCCAGGAGCTGGTGTCGGTGATCGGGCTCTTGTCCAGCGCCACCGTCGCACCCGCCTGCGTCGCCGCGGCGATCGTGTCGTCGATCGAGTCGACCTCGACGTACGAGCGGGGTTGCGTGAAGCCCTCCGAGCGCGGCGCCAGACCGCCGCCGGAGATCCCGTTCGGGGCCTGCCACATCGGGTAGCCCTCGAAACCGGGCATCTCGGCGATGCTCCAGGCGAACAGGGTTCCGTAGAAGTCGCTCGCGCGTCGCATGTCGGTCACCGGGATGTCGATGTGCGTGATGTCTCCGTGCGCCATTGCCTCGTCCTCTCATCCGTCGACGGGGCCATTGTGCGCCCGAGTGGCCGTCGGTTCAAGGGCTTGCCCGAGTCAGGCGCACCAAGCGCCTCTCGGGATGCAGCGGCTCAATAGGGGACGGCGAAGATCCGCTCCTGCGTGCCCGGTTCGGCCGCGGCAGGCAGCGGAACCAGCTTGAGGAACTCCTGGTCGTCGGTGTCGATGCACCACTGCAGCAGGCTCGCCCGCATCTGCTCGCGCACCGCGTCGAAGGTCGATTCGACGGCGAGATTGCGGCGTTCCCCCGGGTCGGCGACCACGTCGTGCAGCTGCTCGCGATGACGGCCCCAGCTGTACGCCGTGTACTTGTACCGGCCGCGGTAGACCGCGCGGCCGCGGGTGAGTGGCGGGTCTGCGCGCTCGAACCGGGTCTCGACGCCGACAATGCGCCCGGAAGGCGGATGCCCGCTGCCGTCGATCGAATCGCCGTCGGCCGAGCCGGCGTCCGCGGGGTCGGCGTACGGCAGCGCCCGCCCATGCAGCGCGGCAGGCACAGGCGCCCCGGCTGCCTCGAGCAGGGTGGGCAGCACGTCGAGTCCCGCCGATACCGGCCCGGTCCGGGGCCCCGGCACCACGCCAGGCCCCGACACGATCAGCGGCACGCGCACGCACTCCTCGAACAGCGCCGTCTTCTGGTTCCACCGGTGCGCCGCGTCGCCGTCACCGTGGTCGCTGGTGAACACGATCAGCGTCGACGCCGCCAGTCCGGTCTCGTCGAGTGCGTCGAGGATGCGGCCGAGCGCCGCGTCGGTGCGTTCGACGAGCCGCCGGTAGGCCGCGCGGTACAGTCGCCACTCCTCGGGTGTGTACTCGGCGGTGCCGTAGGTCTGCTGGGCGGCGTGCTTCTCGAAGCGCACCGCCTCGGGTTCGAACGGGGCGGGCTCGAAGTTCGCCGGCAGCGGCGGTGCGTCGCGCACCGCGCCCGGGTCGACGTCGCCGTAAGGCATCGGCTGCCGCCGCGCGTACTCGCACACGCTGTGCGGATCATCGAACGACGCGAACAGCAGGAAGGGCCGCTGCGCATCGGCGCGGCCGCGCAGCCACGCGACGGCCGCGTCGGCGAGACCGCGATCGCCGAAGGGATGCAGCACCTCGAATCCGGCATCCGGCGGTGCGCTGGGCGAGATCGCGTGCCACTTCCCGGCGTAGGCGCAGTCGTAGCCGGCCGCGGTGAGCAGGTGCCCCATGCTGTCGGGCCGAGCCCCCGGCTCCGCGTCCGCCGCCCCGTGTCGGTTGCCGCCGACGCCGAGCTCGTGCGGCATCCGCCCCGTGAGAAGCGAGGCACGTGACGGCACGCACAGCGGGAAGGTCACCGCGGCGCGGGTGAACTCCGCCCCCGATCGGCGCAGCCGGTCGAGGTGCGGAGTGTCGACCCATCCCTCATCGCGGTCGATGACGTGCGCGCCGAGCTGGTCGGCCATCACCACGAGCAGGTTCGGGCGCCCCTCGGCCGTCATCACTTGCCCATGCCGAGGGTCAGTCCCTCCGTGAGGCGGCGGCCCAGCCAAAGGTAGATGGCCAGCATCGGCAGCACGACGATGCAGAGTCCGGCGAACAGGCCGCCCCAGTCCGCACCCGAGTACGTCTGCTGCTGGATGAAGGAGATCAGCGCGACGGGCAGGGTGTACTTCTCGGTGGACTGCAGCAGCGTCAGAGCGAGGAGGGTCTCGTTCCAGTGCGAGATGACCTGCAGCACGAAGGCGGTGAGGATGCCTCCCTTCGCCAGCGGCAGCGTGATGCGCCAGAAGGTGCCGAAGGCGGTCGTGCCGTCCAGCGCCGCGGCCTCCTCCATCTCCAGCGGCAGCGAGCGGAAGAAGGCGGTGAGCAGGAACACGGTGAACGGCATCGAGACACCGATGTACACGAGGTTGAGCCCGATCAGGCTGTCGGTGAGGTACACCTCGTTCAGCATGACGAACAGCGGGATGACGATCACCTGGGCGGGGATGCCGAGCCCGAGCACGAAGTACATCGTCAGCGAGTTCGTGAGCCGGTTCTCGACACGACTCAGGTGGTACGCCGCGGGTGCGGCGAGCGCCACGGTCAGGAACGACGAGACGAGCGTGGTCACGACGCTGTTCATCGTCGCCGTCGCGAAGTCCCCGACCGTCCACGCGGTGACGAAGTTCACCGGGTCGAGCGAGGTGGGCAGTCCCCAGGGATCGGCGAGGATCGAGCGGGTGTCCCGGAAGGCCTGGATGACCATCCACACCATCCACGCCACGTTCAGCACGACGAAGGCCCACAGCAGCACGATGCCGATCGCGCGGATCACGCTGCGGTCGTTGCCGATCGCGGCTCCGCTCCGGCGGCGGGGGCGTCGGTGCTCGGGGGGCACCACGATGGTGCGGGTGGTGTCTTCGGTGAGTGTCGCAGTCACGATGTCTCCTAGAATTCGATCGCTTCGCGCTTCATCACGCGACGCAGCAGCAGCACGAGCACAGACACGAGGGCGAGCGACAGCACGGCCGAGGCGGATGCCGCGCCGTACGCGGGCACGGATTCGCCGGAGAAGGCGGTGACGTAGGTGTACACCGCCGTGGTCCAGGTCTGCGTCGGCGGCATGCCCGCCCCGGTCGAGCCGCCGAAGATCCAGATGATCTCGAAGATCTTGACCGACGAGATCGTCCACAGCACGGCGCACGTGCCGAACACGTCCCAGGTCAGCGGCAGGATGACGTGGCGCAGACGCTGCCAGGCGTTCGCCCCGGCGAGGGCGCAGTCCTCGTAGTAGTACGGCGGGATGCGGTCGACGCCCGCCATCAGGATCGTCGTGAAGTATCCCGTGGTGATCCACGTCATCATGACCATGATCAGCGGGAACAGGTTGTCCTGCGAGAGCCAGGCGGGCGGATCGGTGACGCCGAAGGCGCCGAGCAGCGTGTTGACCAGGCCGCCCGGGTTGAAGATGAACCCGGCGAGGACGCCGAAGATCATCGCGTTGACCAGATGGGGGAAGAAGATCACCGAGCGCGCGATCTTCTTGCCCGCCATGTCGCGAAGCACGAGGGTGAGCGCGAAGGCGATCACGAAGATTGCGAGTCCGACGACGAACAGCAGGAGCAGCGTGTTGCCGAACGAGCGCAGGAAGAGCTTGTCGTTGAACAGCCGCACGTAGTTGCCGAGGCCGACGAACTCCATGGGACCGGCACCGGCCCACTTGTTGAAGCTGATCCAGATCGCGTACACCGAGGGCACGACGAACAGCCTTCACCGCGCAGCTGGAGGACTTCCAGCGTGTGGTGCAGGGCGGCACTCCCACCGTGCCGATCGCGCACGCCCGACACGTGGTCGAGCTGATCCTCGCGGCGTACCGCTCCGCGGAAGAGGGGTCGGCACTGCTGTTCGCCGAGGCGGATGCGCTGAGATGACCCACCCGAACCTCGTCCTGATCGTCAGCGACGACCAGGGCCCGTGGGCGCTGGGCGCGGCGGGGAACCACGAGATCCGCACGCCGGTCCTCGATGAGCTGGCCGAGCGCGGCATCCGTCTCGACCGCTTCTTCTGCGCCTCGCCCGTGTGCTCACCGGCCCGGGCCAGCCTGCTCACCGGACGGATCCCGTCGGCGCACGGCGTGCACGACTACCTCGACGGCGCGCACGCCGGCGCGGCCAGTCGTGACTACCTGGCGGGGATGCCGACCCTCACCGACGCGCTCGCCGACGCAGGCTACCGCCTCGGCCTGTCGGGCAAGTGGCATCTGGGCGCCAGCGATGTTCCGCGGCGCGGCTTCGTGCACTGGTTCGCCCTCGACGGCGGCGGCAGCGCGTACCACGATGCGGTGATGCACACCGGAGACGGCCGGACCGAGCATGTCACCGAATACCTCACCGATGCGATCGCCGACGATGCGATCGCGTTCCTCGACGCCGAGCAGCAGCACGACGCACCGTTCTTCCTCGCCCTGAACTTCACCGCGCCGCACAAGCCGTTCGCCGGTCAGCATCCCGCGGAGTTCACCGACCTCTATCGCGACTGCGCGTTCGAGACGTGCCCGCAGGAGCAGCCCCACCCGTGGCTGCAGACCCTCGACGGCGCGCCGATCGGCGGCGAGGCCGACACCCGAGAGGCCCTGATCGGCTATTTCGCCGCAGTGACGGCGATGGATGCCGCGATCGGGCGTGTTCTCGACCGGCTGCGCGCGCACGACATCCTCGACGACACCCTGGTGGTGTTCCTCAGCGACAACGGGTTCAGCTGCGGCCAGCACGGCTTCTGGGGCAAGGGCAACGGCACCTTCCCGATGAACATGTACGACGAGTCCGTGATGGTGCCGTTCATCGTCGCGCA
This sequence comes from Microbacterium sp. NPDC077391, assembly GCF_040686955.1. Classification (NCBI taxonomy): domain Bacteria; kingdom Bacillati; phylum Actinomycetota; class Actinomycetes; order Micrococcales; family Microbacteriaceae; genus Microbacterium; species Microbacterium sp. NPDC077391. The sequence continues at coordinate 352,502 of NZ_JBFBMI010000003.1, read as the reverse complement.
GCCCGGAGCGCTGCCCGAGGGCGACGTGCACGACGATCTGCGCAGCGCCTACGACCTGCCCGCGACGCTCCTCGAGCTGCTCGGACTCGACCCGGCGCCGTTCGAGCAGGGCCCGGGGCGCAGCTTCGCCGCCGCGCTGCGCGGCGAGCGCGCGGAGCGTGAGCCGCGACCCGTGGTCGTGCACAGCGAATACGGCCCCGTCCGCATGATCCGCACGACAGACCGCAAGTACGTGCACCGGCATCCGTACGGCCCTCACGAGCTGTACGACCTCGAGGCCGATCCGCGCGAGCGGGTGAATCTCGCCGACGACCCTGCGCACGCCGCAGATCTCGCGCGGATGCGCGGGATGCTGGACGCCTGGTTCACTGAGCATGCCGACGCGCAGGCGGACGGCCGCGGTCTGCCCGTCGTCGGCGCCGGACAGACGCGCCCCCTCGACGACGACCCGCTCGGCGCCTTCGCACCGCCTGGATGGGATGGAGCCCCATGAACCGCCCGAACATCCTCCTGATCGTCTCCGACGACCACGGTCACGCCGACCGCTCCGCCATGGGCACGCCCGGGGTGCGCACCCCGGTGCTCGACCGCCTGGCGGCCGAGGGCGCGACGTGCACCGACGCCTACGTGACCGCGCCGATCTGCTCGCCGTCGCGCGCCGGGCTCATCACCGGGCAGTACCAGCAGCGCTGGGGCGGACTGTGGTTCGACTCGGCGCACATCGGCGACGCCCCGACCATCGCCGAGCGTCTTCGCGACGCCGGCTACGCGACCGGGTACTTCGGCAAGGTGCACTACGGACACGAGACCGCCGCCGACCGCGGCGCGCCGCCGCACCACGGATTCGACGAGTCCTTCTACGGCCTGGCCGGTCAGTCGATGGGGCGCCTGCACTACCTGCACCACAGCGACGACGCGGTCGCCGAGTACGGCGAGGCCGCGGAGGCGATGGGGGTGCAGCCGTTCTGGTCGGGCGAGGAGCCCGTCGAGTTCGACGGCTTCACGACCGACGAGATCGCCGACCGCGCGGGCGCGTTCATCGAGAGCCGCGCCGGCGAGCAGCCGTTCTTCGCCATGGTCGCCTTCAACGCCGTGCACAACTTCTGCTGGCAGCTGCCCGACGACGAGCTGGCCGCACGCGGCCTCGAGAAGCCAGACGACTGGCATCCGGGAGCCGCGGAGTACCTCGACTGGTACGACGGGGCGATCAGCCCGAATCTGCCGGACGGGCGCGCCTTCTATCTCGCGCAGCTCGAGCTGATGGATCGCGCGATCGGCCGCCTGCTCGACACCCTCGACGCCGGGGGCGTCGCCGAGGACACCATCGTCGTCTACCTCACCGACAACGGCGGGTCGCAGTGCAACTACGGTGACAACGGTGCGCTGCGCGGCACCAAGTACACGCTGTGGGAGGGCGGCATCCGGGTGCCGTTCCTCGTGCGCTGGCCCGGCGTCGCCGCGGCGAGCACGGTGGTGAGCGAGCCGGTGAGCGCGCTGGATCTCGCCCCCACGTTCGCGGCCGCCGCGGGGCTCGAAGCCTACCCGGACGGTGACGGGCGCGATCTGCGCCCGGTGCTCGCCGAGACGACCGACGCGGAGACGCCCGACGCCGAGATGTCCGATGCCGAGACGCTCGCGGACGAGCGGCACGGCGACCGCGAGCTGCACTGGGACTGCGGCTGGCAGTGGGCGGTGCGTCGCGGCGACTGGAAGCTGCTCTGGGTGGACGGCAACAGCCCGACCGCCGAGTACGTGCGCGCGGTCGAGCACACGAGCACCGGCGAGGGCCTCATCCTCACGGACCTGGCCGGCGACCCCGGCGAGCGCGACAATCTCGCATCCCGTCGTCCGCGGCTGGTCGCCCAGCTCACCCGCGCACACGAGCGCTGGCGGCAGCGGGTCGGGCTGCCGCCCGCGCCTACGTCAGGGGACTGAGCATTCCGGCGAGCGCGGCGGCGCCCTCCCACTCATCCCCGGCGCGCTCCAGCTCGTCGCGCAGGCGGCCGATCAGGCCGGCCGCGCGCGGATGCTGCGGGCTGTCGTCCATCTCGTAGGGATCGGCGGCGAGGTCGAAGAACTGCACTCTCAGACCCGACGCCGGATGCCAGGTCGCGACGACCTTCGCGGTGCGTGTGCGCAGCCCGCGCACGCTGCCGGGGTCGGAGCGCGACGCGTACCGCGTGTAGACGGTGGCGTCGTCATCGTCGGTGGCGGGGACCTCGGCGGCGCCGCGCAGCACGCCGGAGCGGTCGCGTCCCACCATCCGCTCATCGCGCGCGTCGACGCCGGCCAGGCCGAGGATGGTCGGTGCGAAGTCGAGGGAGTCCAGCACGGTGTGGCACTCCCCTGCCGGGACGAGGTCGGGCGCGTGCACGATGAGCGGCAGGCGCATCGACTCCTCGAAGGGGACGTTCTTGTACATCAGGCCGTGGCTGCCGAGCTGCATCCCGTGGTCCGAGGTGAACAGGATCACCGTGGGTCGCGTCGTGTTCTGCTCGGCGACGGCGGATGCCAGACGGCCGACCTGCTCGTCGACACCGGTGATCGCGGCGAAGTAGTCGCGGGCGATCACCGCCGCCTCGTCGGCGATGGGGGTGCCGTGCGGCACGTTGGGCCGGTTCAGCAGCGCACGCGGGTCGAGGTCGGCGTAGTGCGCGCGATAGCGGTCGGGGACCTGGTCGAACGGCTGGTGGGGCGGGTTGAGCGAGACCATCAGCGCGTAGGGCTCGTCGCCGGCATCCCGCACGAAGTCGATCGCGACGTCGATCTCGTGCTCGGCCGACCACTGGTCCACGTCCACCCGGTCCTCCCGGCCCGCGTCGGTCGTCCAGTAGTGGGGCGCGAGGTGCCGGTCGGCCGCACCGTACGAGTACCAGTAGTCGAAGCCGAAGCGTCGATGCGGCGGCGACCAGGCATCCCACACCTTGCCGTCGTCGCGGCGCCCCTCGCCGAACCGCTCGTCGTCGTCGACCGGCGGCTCGAGATGCCACTTGCCGATGTAGCCGGTCCGCCATCCGCTCTGCCGCAGCGCACTCGCCCACGTCGGCAGATCGTCGCGCAGACCGACACCATCCTGCGCGCTCTCGGAATTCACGTTCAGGGTCACGCCGTTCACATGCGGACGCATCCCGGTGAGGAACATCGCCCGGTGCGGGCTGCACACCGGGTACCCGCTCACCGCCTGGCGCATGACCCGCCCGCTCTCGGCCAGCGCGTCGAGATGCGGGGTGTGCACCGGGTCCTCCCCGACGACGCCGAGCGATGCGGCGCGGAACTGATCGGCCATCACGACGAGGATGTTCGGGCGGTGCGGCACGGCGGTCTCCTGGCTCGGGGTCACGCCAGTCAACGCGATCGGAAGGAGAGGATTCAACACGTTCTCGTCTTGAATCCTCCTGTTCGCCACGGCGACGATCGGGGTATGCCGACGATCGCCCCCGCGTGGATGCCACCCGACGACCCGCTCTCCGCCCCGTACACCGGGTACACCCGCGCGCACTGGGTGGCCGCGGCCGACCGGATCCTCGACGCGGCACGACAGCGGTCGACGAACGGCGGGGCGCTGGTCGACTTCTCAGCCGCCCCGGGCACGGCGGATGCCGGAGCGGGGCCGCCGATGGACCGGCTCGAGGGGTTCGCGCGCACTTTTCTGCTTGCGGCTCTGCGCATCTCCGGTGATCCGGCCGGCACCGAGGGCGCGGCGCCGCTGATCGCGCATTACGCCGAGGCCGTGCAGCACGCGATCGCGCAGCGGATATGGCCGGCGCTCACCGATCACAGCCAGGCCACCGTCGAGGCGGCATCCATCGCGATCGCCCTGCACCTGACGCGCGACACGGTGTGGGCGGCACTGGACGACGCGACACGTGACGGCGTGCACGCCTGGTTCGCGCAGGCCAGGGGCACCTGGTGCGCCGACAACAACCACGTGCTGCTGGGTGCCACCCTGGCGGCGTTCAACCATGCCGGCGGCTTCGCCGACGGACGGGACACGGTCGAGAACGCGCTCGACCGGATGGACGACTGGCACCGGGCCGACGGCTGGTACACCGACGGCGACGGGAGACGCTTCGACCACTACAACGCCTTCGCATTCCACTGGTATCCGTTCTTCATCGACGAGCTGATGGGCGCCGGCTTCGACGACCGGCGCGCCCTGCACCGCGAGCGTCTCGCGGCGTTCGTCGACGGCTATCAGCTCCTGTTCGACGCCCGCTGCGCGCCGGTCTTCCAGGGTCGCTCGCTGATCTACCGGTGGGCGACGGCGGCGCCGTTCTGGATGGCGCGCCGGGAGGGCCTGGACGTGCTCGGCCCCGGGATGACACGGCGGCTGACCAGCGGCATCCTGAGGCACTTCGTCGACGGCGGCAGCCTCGACACCGGGGTGCTCTCGCTGGGCTGGCAGCGAGGTCCGATCCCGAGCATGGTGCAGTCGTACAGCGGGCCGGGATCGCCGTACTGGGCCGCGAAGGGCTTCCTGGGCCTGGCGCTGCCCGCCGACGATCCGGTGTGGAGCGCGGCGGAGGCCCCGCTGCAGATCGAGCGGACGGACGTGCGCCGTGTGCTCGACGGGCCGCGCTGGCTGATCGAAGGTCGCGCGGACGACGGCATCGTGCGACTGCACAACTTCGGCAGCGACGGGCACCCGACCCGCGATGACCCGCTGTACCGCCGTCTGCAGTTCTCCTCCGTCACCCGGCCCGTCCCCGGCGGCACCGTGCGCGACAGCGACCTCACCATCGACGGGGCCGTGCACCGCCCGGCGACCCGCGCCACGGTCGGGGCGCGCGGCGGTGCGGTGACCCGCGCCCTCGACGCCGGCGGGCGGCACGTGGTCTCCCGCGTGGCGACCAAGATCGTCGGCGCCGGCGTCGTGCACGTGGCGCGCCTGACCGGCTGCGTCGGACTCCCGGGTCGGGTGAGCGGTGCCGCCCTCGTCGCCGACGACGACAGGCCGGTCGGGATCGCCCCGCAAGGTCAGGGCGAGGTGGTGGACCGAGGCGAGGTGCGGGATCAGGGCGAGGCGGTGGCGCGAAGCGCCGGACTGGTCAGCGTCGTCCGCTTCCTCGGTGCATGGACGGCATCACCGTCGGCGGAGCCGGCGGCCGTCCCGCTGGCGCCCGTCGGCATCGTGGAACGGGTCGCCGATGGCGCCGACGTCCTGCTCTGCCCGACGGTGCGGCTCGGTCCGCTGCCCGCCGAGGTGGTCATCGTCTGGCAGACCGCCCTGTCACGGGCATCGATCGCCGCGCTCGAGATCAGCGACGTGGTCGTGCACGACGATCACGTCGCCCTGACCGTCGACGGCGAGCGGTGCGTGTTCCGCTGGTCGCTGGCCGAGTTCCTCCCCGCCGACGTCGAGGCGCAGCTCATCCGCCGACCGTAAGCACGGGCCAGCGACCACTTCTCGCTCCGGTATGAGTTCGCGTCGCCTGAACGGCGCCGATGCGGCACATACTCATACCGGAGCGAGAGGCGGTGGGGCCGCGTCAGGGGCGCGGGTAGCCGGTGTGATCGGGGTTGGCCGTCAGCGTCCAACCGTCACCGTCGGCCACGACGAGGTTCTGCATGCCGCCGGCATCCGAGATCACGGCGTAGTCCTGCCCCGCGTCGGCGGCGTAGCAGAACAGCGTGACGAACGGCTCGTCGCCGACGTTCACGCTGCGGTGGATCCAGTGCCCGGGCACGTTGACGGCCTTGCCCGGGGTGAGCTCGATGGCCGCCGACTGGCCGTCGAGGGTCTCCAGGAGCATGACTCCTCGGCCGCTCAGGCAGTGGTACAGCTCGGCGCGATCGGCGACGGCGTGCAGATGCCCGCGGGTCACCGCGAACTCGTCGCCGATGCGCCCGGGCAGCAGGGTGCTGGTGCCCACGATGAGCGCCCCCGGCCCCTCCTGGTAGCGGTGGTCGTCGACCCAGTAGACCAGTTCGTCGGCGCCGCGCTCGGTGACAGCGGCACGCCATGCCGCGTCGTCGCGGTAGACGCCGGACATCTCGCCCAGGGTCTTCTCGTATCGGCGGGAGCGGCCTTCGATGCCGCCCAGCGGCGAGATGGTCAGCGGCACGGGGGTGTCGACCGTGTCGGCGGCGGTGGTGGCGGTGCTCAAGTTCGTCCTCCTGACAGCTTGTAATTACAGGTATACTCCGAAACGTCCCGAAACCCCAACAGGAGCAGGCACCGACTGTGATCATCGCCCATGACCTCGGCACCACCGGCGACAAGGCCTCGCTGCACCACGACGACGGCCGCCCGGTGGCATCCGTCACCGTGCCCTACCCCGCGCGGTTCGCGGCGGGCGGGGTGGCCGAACAGGATCCGCACGACTGGTGGGGTGCGGTCGTCTCGGCGACGCGCGATCTGCTGGAGCGCACCGGAACCGCGCTCTCCGCGGTCACCGGCCTGGTGGTGAGCGGGCAGATGATGGGCGCCGTGCTGCTGGACACCGACGGTGCACCCGCCCGCCCCGCCATCATCTGGGCCGACACGCGCGCCGGTGCGCAGCAGCGCCGACTCGAGAGCGCGCTCGGCGCCGAGCACGCGTATCGCGTGCTCGGGCACCGCCTCAACCCCACCTACTCGATCGAGAAGATCATGTGGGTGCGCGACAACGAGCCGCGCATCTGGGAGCGGGTGCGCCGGGTCTGCGTCGCGAAGGACTACATCGTCCTGCGTCTCACCGGCCGCCTGGCCACCGACCGCTCCGACGCGTCGGGCACGAACGCCTACGACCAGCAGGCCGGCGACTGGTCGGACGAGGTGCTCGCCGCGGCGGGACTCGACCGCGCACTGTTCCCCGAGATCCTCGACTCCACCGCGATCGCCGGGGCGCTCACCGCCTCGGCCGCCGACGCGCTGGGACTGCACACCGGCGTGCAGGTCGTGATGGGCGGCGGCGACGGCCCGATGGCCGCCGTCGGCTCGGGAGTGGTCGCCCCCGAGGACGGCGCCTACGTCTGCCTCGGCACCAGCTCGTGGATCTCGTTCGCCGCCGAACGGCCGCTGCTCGACCCGCAGATGCGCACCTTCACCTTCGACAACGTCGTGCCCGGCGGCTTCGTGCCCACCGCCACCATGCAGGCCGGCGGCGCCTCGGTGCAGTGGATCGCCGAGGCGCTCTCCCCCGACCCGTCGCGCCCCGAGACGGGTCGGCTCACGGCCGAGGCCGCCGCCGACGTCGACACCGAAGACCTCTACTTCCTGCCCTACCTGCTCGGCGAGCGCGCCCCGATCTGGGACCCCGACGCGCGGGGCGCCTTCATCGGACTCGGCCGGCATCACACCCGCGCGCACCTGATGCGCGCCGTGCTCGAGGGCACCGCGTTCAACCTGCTCACCTGCATCCACGCGTTCCGCGAGTCCGGCGCGAGGATCGACCGCATCGACGCCGTCGGCGGCGGGGCGCAGAGCGATGCCTACCTGGCGGTGCTCGCCGACGTCTGGGGCGTGCCGGTGCGCCGCCGCAGCATCGTGGAGGAGGCGAACAGCCTCGGCGCTGCGGTGACCGGCGCCGTCGGACTCGGTCTCGCCGACTTCTCGGCCGCGCGGGCGCTCAGCGAGGTGACCGCGGAGTTCACCCCGGATGCCGCGCGCCACGCGGTCTACGCCGAGCGGCACGCTCGCTTCACCGACGCCTACACGGCCCTCGCGCCGTGGTTCGCAGGAAGGCCGCGCTGATGGGCGTCATCCTCGTCACGAGCCGCTCGTTCTCGGACGGCGATCTCGATCTGGTCGCCCGTGCCAATGAGGCCGGGCACAGCATCCTGCGCGGACCGGCGCATCACGACCTCGCTGAGCTGCGCCCCCTGCTCCTCGACGCGGATGCCTGGATCGCAGGCACCGGCCCGGTGACCGACGAGCACCTGGCTGCCGCGCCGCGGCTGCGCGTGGTGGCCCGGTACGGCGTGGGCACCGAGGCGGTCGACGTCGCAGCGGCCGTGCGGCGCGGCGTCGTCGTGACCAACACCCCGGGCGCCAACGCCGACGCCGTCGCCGACCACGCGGTCGGTCTGATGCTCGCCGCCCTGCGCACCATTCCCGACGGCGACCGTCGCGTGCGCGCCGGCGACTGGTCGGTGCGCCGCGGACGCGAGCTGGGAGCCGCGACCGTCGGCATCGTCGGCTTCGGCCGCATCGGCCAGGGGGTGGCCGCCCGCCTGAGCGGCTTCGGTCCGCGCGTCGTGGCATCCGATCCGTTCCTCCCCGAGGAGCTCGTGCGTGCGGCGGGGGCGGAGCCCCTCGCGCTCGACGACCTGTTCGGCACCGCCGACGTGATCACCCTGCACGCCCCCGGCGGGCAGCGCCTGGTCGACGCCGAGCGCCTCGCCGGGATGCGGCCGGGGACTGTCCTGGTGAACACCGCCCGCCCTGACCTCATCGACGAGCAGGCTGTCGCGCAGGCGCTCGCCGACGGCATCCTCGCCGGGTACGCCGCCGACACGCTCGACGGCGACACGGCCGCGAGCGCGAGTCCGCTGCTGGCCCCCGAGCTCGCCGCGCGCGTGATCGTGACCCCGCACCTCGGTGCACAGACCACCCAGGCCGTCGACAACATGGGCCGCATGTCGCTCGACGACGCGATCGCCGTGCTGCGCGGCGACGCTCCGGCCCACCCCGTCACCCGCTAGGAGACCCCATGACCGAGACCGCCCCCGCCGACTGCATGGGATTCGTCGGCGTCACCACCGGATCGTCATCGATCATGAAGGTGTTCCCGCTGTGGGCCGACATCCTCGGCCTGCCCACGCGCACCCTGGTCGGCCACGACCTGCCGATGGACGCCGAGCCTGCGGCGTATCGGGCGATGGTCGAGCAGATCCGCGACGATCCGCACCACCGCGGCGCCCTGGTGACGACGCACAAGATGAACCTCTACGCCGCGGCATCCGACCTGTTCGACGAACTCGACCCGTTCGCGGTGTCGTGCTCGGAGATCTCGAGCATCTCCAAGCGCGGCGACCGGCTGATCGGACGGGCGAAGGACCCGGTGACCGTCGATCTGGCGCTGAACGACTTCCTGCCGGCCGATCATTTCGCCCGCACCGGTGCTGAGGTGATCATCCTCGGCGCCGGAGGCTCGGGCACCGCGCTGAGCTGGGCGCTCGCCGAGCGAGCCGACGCGCCCGCGCGGATCACCGTGACCGCGCGCTCGCAGGACAAGCTCGACCATCTGCGTGAGGTGCACCGTCAGCACGGCACCGACGAGGGTCTGATCCGCTACGTCCTCACCGAGACGGCAGAGCAGGCCGACGCCCTCGTCGCGGCCGCGCCCGCCGGCTCAGTCATCGCCAATGCCACCGGACTCGGCAAGGACCGCCCCGGCTCACCGCTGACCGATGCGGTGGTGTACCCCGAGGGCGCCTGGGCGTGGGAGTTCAACTACCGCGGCTCGCTGGAGTTCCTGCACCAGGCGCGCGCGCAGCAGGACTCCCGCGGACTGCACGTCGTCGACGGGTGGCGCTACTTCATCCACGGCTGGTCGCAGGTGGTCGCCGACGTCTTCGAGCTGACCCTCACCCCTGACGTCGTCGAGCAGCTCGCGCAGGCCGCGGAGTCGGTGCGCTGATGCCGAGGCCGGGTGGCGCGGCTGGTGCGGTCGGTGCGGTTTCTGCGGGCGGTGCTGTCGGTGCGGTTTCTGCGGGCGGTGCTCTCGGTGCGGTTTCTGCGGGCGGTGCTGTCGGTGCGGTTTCTGCGGGCGGTCCGGTTCGCACCGTTCTCGGCGACATCCCGTCGGAGGCGCTCGGCCGGGTGAACTACCACGAGCACCTGTTCCAGGTCAGCCCGCTTCTTCCCGGTGACGAGCTCGACGACGAGAGCGCCTCCCGCGCCGAGGCGACGCTGCTGCAGCGCAGCGGCTTCGCCGCGATGGTCGACGCGACGCCGTTCGGCCTGGGGCGCGACCCCGAGGCGGTGGCGCGCATCAGTGGCGCGACCGGCCTCGCCGTCGTCGCGACCACCGGCCTGCACCGAGAGGCGCACTACGGCGACGACCACCCGCTGCAGGTGTGGGATGTCGAGCGCCGGGCGGCGCTGTTCACCGCCGAGGTGCAGACGGGTATGGCGGCCGACGACGCGCAGACCTTCGAACGCCCCGACGTCGCTCTCGCCCGCACCGCCGAGGGCGCCCCCGTGCGCGCCGGGATGCTGAAGGGCGGCATCGGCTACTGGTCGATCAGTGCGTTCGAGCGTGCGACGCTCGATGCCATCGCGATCGCGCATCGTGCCACCGGCGCCCCGGTGATGGTGCACCTGGAGTTCTGCACGGCAGCGCACGAGGTGCTCGATCTGCTCGCCGCTGCCGGCGTCGCCGAGCACCGCGTCGTGCTCGCGCACGCTGACCGCGACCCGGATGCCGGGCTGCATGCCTCACTGTCGGAGCGCGGCGCCTACCTGGGCTACGACGGCTTCGCCCGCCCCCGCACGCGCTCGGATGCCGAGCTGCTGGCTCTCACGGCATCCGTGGTCGAGGCGGGCGGTGGCGAGCGGATCGTGCTCGGCGGCGACGTCGCGCGCCGCACCCGGTACATCTCCTACGGCGGGATGCCGGGCCTGGGATACCTCGGCGACCGCTACCTGCCGCGACTCACCGCCCTCATCGGCGAGGCGGCAGTCGAGCGGATGCTGATCGACAACCCCGCCCGACTCCTCCCCCTCTCCCACTGACTCCCCTCCCCTCCCCCGCAACCGCTTCTCGCTCCGGTATCAGTTTGTGCCGCCTGCTCCGCGCGGCAGCGGCACGAACTGATACCGGAGCGAGGGGCGGTTCTTTGCAGACGGGGGCGGATGCAGACGGGGGCGGATGCAGGAAGGGCCCCTCACCGTCGGTGAGGGGCCCTTCCGGATCAGAGCGTCAGCGGATCACTCGTAGAGGACCGCGGCGATCTTCGGGTCGTCGATGTTCTCGGCGTCGTACCAGTACGAACCGGTGTCGTAGAACTCGTCGAGCTTCTCGCCCTTGGCGGCGGCGACAGCCGACTCCACGGTGCGGGCGCCGATGCCGATCGGGTCCTGCGTGATCGCGCCGGCCATGATGCCGTCCTTGATCGCGTTGACCTGTGCCGCACCCGAGTCGAAGCCGATGATGGTCAGCTTGCCCTTCTCGATGCCGAGCTCGTTGACCGCGTTGACCACACCGATCGCCGAACCCTCGTTGGTGCCGTAGATGCCCTTGAGGTCGGGGTGAGCGGCGATCATGCTCTTGGCGATGTCGGCCGACTTCAGGTGGTCGCCGTCGCCGTACTGGATGTCGACGATCTTGATGTCGGGGAAGTCCGCCTCGATCTTCTCGACGAAGCCGTCGCGACGCTCGACACCGGTCGAGTTGATCTGCGAGTGGCCGACGATCGCGACCTCGCCCTTGCCGCCGATGAGCTTCGCCATGTGCTCGGCTGCCAGCGCTCCGGCGGCCTTGCTGTCGGTCGCGGCCAGGCTGAGTCCGACGTCGCCGTTGCACGGCGCGTCGAAGTACACGACCGGGATGTCCTTGGACTTGGCCTGCTCGAGCGGGGCGACACAGGCCTCGGGGTCGAGGGCGGCGTAGCCGATCGCATCCGGGTTGGCGTTGATCGCCGTGGTGAGCATGTCGAGCTGCTGGGCGATCTCGGTCTCGGCAGCGGGGCCCTCGAACGTGACGCGCACGCCGAGCTCCTTCGCCTTCTCCTCGGCGCCCGTCTTCACGGCCTGCCAGAACTGGTGCTGGAAGCCCTTCGACACGAGCGCGACATACATCTCGCCGTCCGAGGATCCTGCGTCGCCGCCGGGGTTCTCGCTGACGACGTCGCCGCCGCCGCAGCCGGCGAGGGCGATCGCGGATGCCGCCAGGAGAGCTGCGAAGGCAGTCTTCTTCTTGCTGAATCGCATGGAAACTCCATTGTTCTCTGTGTGTGGGCTGATCGGGTGATCAGCCGCGGGTGATGGTGCGGGAAGAGACGTTCAGTTGCGCTGGCGGTTGCGCAGCGAGTCGAAGAACACGGCGAGCAGCACGACCACGCCGACGACGATGTTGCGCCACTCGGTCTGGATCGACAGGATGCTGAGGCCGTTGACGAGCACGCTCATGATGAGCGCGCCGATCACGGTGCCGATGATCGAGCCGCGACCACCGAGCAGCGAGGTGCCGCCGATGATCACCGCGGCGATCGCCTGCAGCTCGTAGCCCATGCCGATCTGCGGCTGCGCCGAGTCGAGGCGGGCCGCGATGACGACTCCGGCCACACCGACGAACGCGCCGGCGAACATGTAGACGAAGATCGTCCAGCGGCGGGTGTTGACACCCGAGAGGCGGGTGGCCTCCTCGTTCGAGCCGATCGCGAAGGTGTACCGCCCGAGCAGGGTCTTCGACAGCACGAGGGCGGCGACGATCGCGAGCACGATCGTGATGAGAACTGCGTTCGGGATGCCGGGGATCAGCACACCGAGCGCGATGCGCTTGAAGTCGGGCGCCGAGGTCGAGAAGTAGATCGGGCGCACGTTCGAGATGACCAGGGCGAGACCGCCCGCGATCATCATCATCGCGAGGGTGGCGATGAACGGAGGCAGACGCAGGAAGGTGATGTTCACGCCGTTGACCAGGCCCATCAGCACGCCTGTCGCGATGCCGCCGAGCACGCCCACCCAGATGGGCAGGCCCCAGTTCGTGATGAACACACCGGTCATCACCGCGCACAGCGCCATGCCGGTGCCCAGCGACAGGTCGATGCCGCCGGTGATGATCACGAACGTGGTGCCGAGCGCGAGGATCGCGATCACCGCGGTCGACAGGAGCACGGTGGTGAGGTTGCTCACCGTGAAGAACGCGGGGCTGGCGATCGCGAAGAAGATGACCAGCACGACGAGCGTGCCGAAGGCCAGCGACTGCTGCAGCTGGCGCTTCAGCATCCCGCTGATGTCGCGCTTGTCGGTGTTCTCGGCGACGGCCTGCTGGACGACGGTGGTCGTCGATCCGGACTGCTGCGGCGTGCTCATTCTTCTTCCTCCCCATGGGCGGCGAGCTGCATGATCTTCTCCTGGCTGGCTTCCTCGTTGCGGAGGGTGCCGGTGATCCGGCCGTTCGCGAACACGGCGATGCGGTTCGCGACGCGGAGGATCTCCGGCAGCTCCGATGAGATGACGATGATGGATTTGCCGGATGCCGCGAGCTGCTGCATCAGGCGGTAGATCTCCTCTTTGGCTCCGACGTCGATGCCGCGGGTGGGCTCGTCGAAGATGAGGATGTCGCAGTCGCGCATCAGCCACCGGGCGATGACGACCTTCTGCTGGTTTCCTCCCGACAGCAGCTTCACGATCTGGTTGACCGACGGGGTCTTCACCCGCAGCTGCTGCACGTAGTCCTTGGTCTGGTTCTTCGCCTTGCGGTCGCCCATCCAGCCGATCGCGTTGGCGTAGGAGTCCAGCGAGGCCAGCACGGTGTTGAACGTCACATCCTGCTCGAGCATGAGACCGAGCAGCTTGCGGTCCTCGGAGAGGTAGCCGATGCCCCGCTTGACGGCGTCCTCGGGCTGGCGGATGCGCGCCGGCTTGCCGCCGACGTTGATCGTGCCGGCGTCCTTGCGGTCGGCGCCGATGATGGCGCGGGCGGTCTCGGTGCGACCGGCCCCCATCAGCCCGGCGAAACCGAGGATCTCGCCCTTGTGCAGCTGGAACGAGACATCCTTCAGCAGCGTCTTCGTCGACAGGCCCTGCACGTCGAGCACCACGGGATCGCCGGCGTGCTCGCGTGCCTCGGGGCGGGTGCCCTCGTCGATCGCGCGGCCCACCATCATCTCGATGATCCTCGGGATGCTGATCTCGGACTTCTCCAGTGATCCGATGTAGGCGCCGTCGCGCAGCACACTCACCCGGTCTGCCAGCCGGCGCAGCTCGTCCATGCGGTGCGAGATGTAGACGATGCCGGTGCCGCGCTGCTTGAGCTGCTCGATGAGCACGAAGAGGGTCTCCACCTCCGCGTCGGTGAGAGCCGAGGTGGGCTCATCCATGATGAGCACCTTGGCGTTGAACGACAAAGCCTTGGCGATCTCGACCATCTGCTGCTCGGCCACCGTGAGATCGCCGACCTTCCTGCGCGGGTCGAGCTTGATGTCCAGGCGCTGCAGCAGCTCCTCGGTGCGGCGGTTCAGCGCGCGCTCCGACAGGAAGGGGCCGGTCTTCGGCTCGCGGCCGATGTAGATGTTCTGCGCGACCGTGAGGTCGGGCATCATGTTCAGCTCCTGGTGGATGATCGTGATGCCCAGCTGCTGCGCCTGCAGCGGACCGGTGAGCTCGATCTGCTCGCCCTCGAAGGTGATCGTGCCCGCGTCGCGGGTGTAGATACCCGAGAGGATCTTCATGAGGGTGGACTTGCCGGCACCGTTCTCGCCGACGAGCACGAGCACCTCACCGGGGTGCACCTCGAGGTGCACGTCCTGGAGCGCCTGCACGCCGGGGAATCCCTTGCTGATTCCCTCCACCCGGAGGATGGGATCACTCATGGGCACCTGCTCCCTTGAAGGTCTTGCGGATCCCACGGTTGTGGAATCCATTTCAAACATCGGATCAATTGTGCGTCGGTCTCACCGCTCGCGCAAGTGCATCTGACAGTACGTGACCAGATCGTCGTGCGGAAGACCTGTAATGACATCTTGACAGACATGTAATAACATCTTGGTCACGACGGCGTGCGAGGTGCGTGCGCCCGGAAGGAGAGTCATGCTCATCGGCGCGCACGCCCTGGTCTTCACCGGCACCTTCGACGAGCAGGGGCTGCGTCGGGCGATCGAGGGGACCAAACGGGCCGGCTTCGACCTCGTCGAGATCCCGCTGATGGATGTCGCGGGGTTCGACGCCGACCTGGCCGGACGCCTGCTGCGTGACAACGAGCTGGCGGTCACGGCATCCCTCGGGCTGACCGCCGACACCGACCTGACCAGCGAGGACCAGGCCGTCGTCGCCGCCGGCGAGCGGATGCTGGAGCGCTGCCTCGATCACGTCGCCGCCATGGGCGGCGACGTGCTGTGCGGCGTGATCTACTCCGCCATGCAGAAGTACGGCGCTCCGACCACCGAGCGCGGGGTGGCGAACAGCCGCGCCGCGATCGCGCGCCTCGCAGAGAAGGCCGCGCAGCGCGGCATCCGCCTCTCGCTCGAGGTCGTGAACCGCTACGAGTCCAATGTCTTCAACACCGGACGGGGAGCGCTCGCCTACCTCGATGGCGCCGGGCTCGACGGGGTGTCGGTGCACCTCGACACGTACCACATGAACATCGAGGAGTCCGATCTCTTCCAGCCCGTGCACGACGTCGCCGCCGCCGGTCGGCTCGGCTACGTGCACATCGGCGAGAGCCACCGCGGGTACCTCGGCACCGGCTCGGTCGACTTCGGCGCGTTCTTCCGCGCCCTGCACGACGTGCGCTACGACGGCCCGGTGGTGTTCGAATCGTTCTCGTCGGCAGTGGTCAGCGCCGAGCTGAGCAACACGCTCGGCATCTGGCGCAACCTCTGGCAGGACTCCGATGACCTTGCCGCGCACGCGAACCGCTTCATCCGCGACGGCCTGCACGCCGTGCGCACGATCGACCTCCACTGACCGGCCACCGCTTCTCGCTCCGGTATGAGTTCGTGCCGCCTGATCGGCGCCGACGCGGCACGAACTCATACCGGAGCGAGGGGCGGGTTCGGTGTCAGCGGCGGCGTGAGCGGCGGCGGCCGCCAGGCGGGCAACGGCGGCGGCCGCCAGGCGGGCGACGGCGGCCGCGGCGGGGGCGGGGGCCGGGTCAGGCGGACGGATGGCCGACCACGCCCTTGCGCAGCAGGGCGTTGCCGTACTTGCGGGTCTCGCCGGTGCGCACCATCAGATACGCGTCCTTCGCGAGGTCGTAGTAGGCGAAGCGCTCGACGAAACCCGTCGTCTGCAGCGTCGTGCCGGCCGCGGTCATCAGCTCGCGCTGCACGTCGAGCACCTCCCCGTCCGCCGACTCCATGAGGTCCATACCGGGGGCGTCGTCCAGCGGCAGCACCGAACGGATCGCCGCGACCACCTCGGGGGTCGTCGTGCCCGGCAGGTCCACCACCCGCTCCCCCAGCGCCCAGGCCGGGAAGTGCGCGTCGGCGACGACCACCGCGTCGGAGTGGCCCATCCTGTCGAGGTGCAGCAGCAGCTCGCCGGTGAGCAGAGGGTTGATTCCTTCGAGCATCCGGATCTCCTTCGAGGTTCAGGCGGGGATGAGTCCCTCGGCGGCGAGCTCGGCCCACAGCGCGTCGGGGATGTCGAGCGCGGCGTACTCGGCGTTCTGGCGCAGCTGCGCGGGGCGGCTGCCGCCGACGACGACCGAGCGCACCTCGGGCGCCCGCAGCGGAAACTGGATCGCCGCGGCAGGCAGCGGCACGTCGTGCGCCGCGCAGACGGCGGCGATCCGCACGAGGCGCTGCCAGAGCTCCTCCGGCAGCTGACCGTACTCGTACCGGCCGTCGCGCCGCGGCTCGCTCTGCGCGAGCAGCCCGGAGTTGAAGACGGATGCCGCGACGACCCCGGTCCCGCGCGCCGCGCACGCGGGCAGCACCTCAGCCGCCGCGGGCTGCTCGAGCAGCGTGTACCGGCCCGCGACCATGATCAGGTCGAGATCGGCCTCGAGCACCGACCGCGCGAGGGCCTCCGAGACCATCGATCCGACGCCGATCGCGCGCACGATCCCGTCGGCGCGCACCGCCTCCAGGGCGGGGAAGGCCTCGGCGAGCGCCAGATCGAGGTCGTGGCGCTCGGGGTCGTGCAGATACAGCAGATCGATGCGGTCGAGACCGAGACGCTCCTGCGACTCGGCGATGCTGGCCCGGATGCCCGCCTCGCTGAAGTCCCACACCCGCTGCTGGTCGTCGGGCACGTGGAAGTCGTTGGCCGTGTCGAGGCCGCCGGGAGCGTGCGCGGGGTTCGGGCGCAGCAGCCGCCCCACCTTGGTCGAGAGCACGAACTCGTCGCGCGGCTTGGTCTGCAGGAAGGCGCCGAGACGGCGCTCGCTGAGCCCCAGCCCGTAGTGCGGTGCGGTGTCGAAGTAGCGGATGCCGGCATCCCAGGCCGCCTCGAGCACCGCCCACGCCTCATCGTCGTTGAGCTCGCGGAACAGATTGCCCACGTTCGCCGCCCCGTAGCCCAGAGCGGGCAGGGCGAGGTCAGTCGATGACATGCTGGCCCGTCCAGGTGTACTTGGCGATGCTGGCGGCGTGCATCTCCATGCTCGTGCCCGGCGCCGTGGGGGCCATGTACGACCCGCCCTGGATGTCGGTGGGCACCACGAAGTGCTCGTGCAGGTGGTCGACGAATTCGATCAGACGACCTTCACGGCTGCCGCTGACGGCGACGAAGTCGAACATCGACAGGTGCTGCACGGCTTCGCACAGTCCCACGCCGCCGGCGTGCGGGCACACCGGCACGCCGAACTTGGCGGCCAGCAGCAGGTTGGCGATGTTCTCGTTCACGCCCCCGACCCGCACCGCGTCGATCTGCATGACCTTGATGGCGTCGGCCTGCAGCAGCTGCTTGAAGATCATCCGGTTCTGGGCGTGCTCGCCGGTGGCGACCCGGATGGGGGCGACGCCGCGGGCGATCTCGGCGTGGCCGAGGATGTCGTCCGGGCTGGTGGGCTCCTCGATCCAGGCGGGGTTGAACTCGGCGAGCGCGTTCACCCATTCGATCGCCTCGGACACCTCCCAGCGCTGGTTGGCGTCGATCGCGATCGGGAAGTCGGGACCGACGACCTCGCGGGCCTTGCGGAAGCGGCGGATGTCGTCGTCGAGGTCGGCGCCGACCTTGAGCTTGATCTGGGTGAAGCCGTCGGCCATCGCCTCGCGTGCGAGGCGCTCGAGCTTCTCGTCGGAGTAGCCGAGCCATCCCGGGCTGGTGGTGTATCCGGGATAGCCGGTCGCGAGCAGCTCGGCTTCGCGCTCGGCGCGTCCGGGCACGGCGGCGCGGAGGATCTCGAGCGCCTCGTCGCGGGTGAGCGCGTTGGTGAGATAGCGGAAGTCGACGAGATCGACGATCTGCTCGGGCGTCATGCGCGCCAGCAGCTGCCAGAGCGGCAGCCCGGCGCGCTTGGCCTTGATGTCCCACAGGGCGTTGATGACGGCGCCGATGGCCATGTGCATCACGCCCTTCTCGGGCCCGAGCCAGCGAAGCTGCGAGTCGCCGATGATGTCGCGGAAGGTGCCGCCCATGTCGTCGAGCAGCGGCTCGATCTCGCGGCCCACGAGGTGGCCGGCGAGCGCGTCGATCGCGGCGACCTGCACATCGTTGCCGCGGCCGATCGTGAACACGAAGGAGTGCCCGTCGATGTCGTCGCCGGCGTCGGTGCGGATGATCACGTAGGCCGCGGAGTAGTCGGGGTCGGGATTCATCGCATCCGAGCCGTCCAGGCTCAGCGACGTGGGAAAGCGGATGTCGCTGGTGTCCAGCGCGACGATACGGCTCACAGTGCTCCTTCGGGTGCGTGGGAAAGTCCGACGCAGACCCTTGGAGTGTAAACATCGGATGTCTATACTGTCAACGTGCGGGTGCCGTCTCAGCATCCGCCCGTCTGAGACGAAGGAGAATCATGAAGTTCGCACGACTCGGCGAGTCCGGAAGAGAGATCCCGGTCGTCATCGACGGTGACCGCACCTACGATCTGCGCCCCGTGACATCCGATGTGAACGGCGACTTCCTCGCCGACGACCCGGTCGGCCGCACCCGCGCAGCCCTGAACGGGGGCTCGCTGCCCGAGGTGACCGACACCTCGGCCCTGCGCATCGGCGCGCCGATCGCCCGCCCCAGCGCGGTCATCTGCATCGGGCAGAACTACGCCGCCCACGCCCGGGAGTCGGGCTCCGAACCGCCCACGGTGCCGATCATCTTCCTGAAGACGCCGAACACCGTCGTCGGCCCCGACGACACCGTGACCATCCCCCGCGGCAGCGAGAAGACCGACTGGGAGGTCGAGCTCGGCATCGTCATCGGCCGACGTGCCGCCTATCTCGATTCGGTCGACGAGGCCGCACAGCACATCGCGGGCTACGTCGTCGCGAACGACGTCTCCGAGCGCGCGTTCCAGATGGAGGTGTCGGGCGGGCAGTGGTCGAAGGGCAAGATCGCCTTCGGCTTCAACCCCACCGGCCCGTGGCTGGTCACCCCCGACGAGGTGGATGTCGACAACCTGAACCTGAAGAGCTTCGTGAACGGCGAGGCACGACAGGACTCGAACACGAACGACATGATCTTCGACGTGCGCACCATCGTGCACCACCTCTCGCAGTACGTGACCCTCGAGCCCGGTGACCTCATCCTCACCGGAACCCCGCAGGGTGTCGCGTTCGGCGGCAAGTTCCCGTACCTCACGGCGGGCGACGTGGTCGAGATCGAGATCGAGGGCCTGGGCCGTCAGCGTCAGGAGTTCGTGGCGTGGCAGGCGCAGCGATGAGCGGGCAGGTGGAGGGTCTCGTCGCGATCGTGACCGGCGGAGCATCCGGCATCGGGGCGGCGATCGCGCGCCGGCTGTACGAAGAAGGGGCGCAGGTGGCGGTGCTCGACCGCGACCCGTCGGGAGCGGACGAGCACTTCGCGGCGTTCACCGCGGATGTCTCCGACCGGGCATCGGTGGATGCCGCCGTCGCCGGCGTCGCCGAGCGGTTCGGGCGCATCGACATCGTGATCAACAACGCCGGCATCGGCGCCCAGGGCGACGTCGCCGCGAACGACGACGACGAGTGGGCTCGCGTGCTCTCGATCAACGTCACCGGCATCGCCCGGGTGACCTCGGCGGCCCTGCCGTGGCTGCGCCGGTCACCGGCTGCGGCGGTGTCCAACACGGCATCCATCGCCTCGACGACCGGGCTGCCGCAGCGCGCGCTGTACTCGGCGTCGAAGGGCGCGGTCTCGGCCCTGACCCGGGCGATGGCCGCCGACCATCTGCGCGAGGGCATCCGGGTGAACGCCGTCAATCCGGGCACCGCCGACACCCCGTGGGTGGGGCGTCTGCTCGACTCGGCGGCCGACCCGGCGGCCGAGCGCGCGGCGCTCAACGCCCGTCAGCCGCATGGCCGGCTGGTGTCCGCCGATGAGGTCGCCGGTGCGGTGCTGTACCTGGTCAGTCCCGCCTCCGGATCGACCACCGGCACCTTTATCGAGGTCGACGGGGGCATGGCCGCCCTGCGCCTGCGCCCCGAATAACCCACCCGCTTCTCGCTCCGGTATGAGTTCGTGCCGCCTGGATCGCATTCAGGCGGCACGAACTCATACCGGAGCGCGGTGGTTGCGGGCGGCTCCGGGGCGCTGTGGATAGCTCGCGCGCGCCGGCCGCGGATCTGCGAAGGTCGGCGGATGCCGAAACCACGACCTCTCCCCGCCCAGCTGGGTGCGATCTTCAGCGTGCGGGAAGCTGCGCAGGTGGGGGTCGCTCGCTCGCGCCTTCGCCGCGGGGATCTCGAGCGCCCGTTCCGCGGCATCCGTGCCGTGCCGGCTCTCCTGTCCGCGACCGCCGCCGGCACCGCAGCAGAGGCCGACGACGAGGCCGACCCAGATGACCCGCCCGCGACCGCCGAACCGGATCCGTTCACGCTCCAGGCCGAGGCGCGACGTGACCTGGTGCGCCGCTATGCGCCCCGCCTCGAGGGATCGCAGTTCATCAGTCACGAGTCAGCGGCCGCGATGTGGCACGCCCCGCTCCCGTTGACGTGGACGGATGCCGGTGCGCCGGCGTCGTCATCCGACCTGACGGTGCACGTGAGCACGTTCGGACGCGGCCACCTGATCCGCGCGGAGGGTGTCAGCGCCCACCGCGCGCGGCATCGCACCTCGCGCTACACGCACGTCGAGCGCATCCCGGTCGCCGATCCCGCGACGACGTGGGCCAGCCTCGGGCATCTTCCGCTGGTCGATCTGGTCGCCCTGGGCGACTACTTCTGTCGGGTCTGGCGTGCCGGGTACGGTCGGCCGCGCGCGGGCACGCCCCCGTTGTCGACCGTCGCACGCCTGCAGGCGGCGATCGATGCCGGCCGCAGGACGGGCATCCGTCGGCTTCGGGAGGCGGTCGAACTCATCCGTGAGGATTCGTGGTCTCCTCGCGAGTCGGCTGTGCGCTGCCATCTCGTGTTCGCCGGCCTGCCCGAGCCGGTGCTGAATCAGGATGTCTACGACGAGCACGGCCGGTTCGTCGCCTGCGCCGATCTGGCATACCCCGAGCGGAAGGTAGCGATCGAGTACCAGGGCGTGCTGCACGCGAACAGCTACGCCGCCGATGTCGAGCGCCTCGCCCGCCTACGGGCCGCGGGGTGGGTGGTGATCGAGGTCACGGCGACGCTGCTCGCCGACCCTCGGATGCTCGTCGAACGCGTCCGCGCGGCGCTGCGCGCCCGCCCCTGACGCCGCTCGTCGGCGCCCCCGCAACCCGCTTCTCGCTCCGGTATGAGTTTGTGCCGCCTGAACGGCGCCGACGCGGCACGAACTCATACCGGAGCGAAGAGCGGGTCAGTGGATGCGGTAGAACGCGAGCGCGTTCGACCAGAAGACCCGGTCGGTGTCGAGGCCGCGCGCAGCAGCCCAGTCGCGCGCGGTGCGGAACCACGCGTCGCGTCCGCCGGAGACGTAGCGCGCGCCGGTGGGATCGCCGGCATCCACCGAGGACACCGGCCAGTCGCTGCCCCACATCAGTCGGTCCTCGCCGAACACCTCAGCGGCCGCATCGAGGAACGGCACCATCCGGGCCGCGTCGATCACACCGTCGGCCTCGGCCGGCAGCCCCGACAGCTTGACGTGCATGTTCGGGTGCTCCGCCAGACGGCGCAGGTCGCGCGCCCAGTCCGCGGCCGGGCGCAGCGACTCCGCCGCTGTGCCGAGCGCCGGCTTGCCGAGGTGATCGAGCACGATGGGCAGCCCCGGAACCGCTTCGGCCAGCGCGATGACGTCGGGGATCTGGTGGGCGCGCACGCAGGCGTCGAAGGTGAGCCCCCGGTCGGCCAGTTCACGGGCACCCGCGATGAAAGCATCTGTGCGGGCGAATCCGTCGGGCTCGCCCTGCAGCAGGTGCCGCACCCCGACGACGCGGTCGAACTCCGCCAGCGCATCGAGGTGGTCGCCGAGCCCCTGCGGCCGGTGCAGACGGGCGTCGGCGACGATGCCGACCACCCCTGTGGCGGGCGCGATCGAGTCCACCCAGCGCACCTCGTCCAGCGCCTGCTCTTCCACGGCGGCGGCTTGGACGAACACGGCGATCTGCTCTCCGGCATCCGCGATGGGCGCGGCGAGCAGCTCCGCCGTGGCATAGCGCGCGTCGAGGGCGCCGGCGAGCCAGGAATAGTGGAGAACAGTCGGATCCCAGAGATGCAGATGGCTGTCGACGACGCGCATGCTCCCATCCTCACACGCCCGCTTCAGACATCCGATCAATGATTAGGATGAGCGCATGGCAGTCACCGATGAGGCGATCCAGAAGATCAAGGCGATGATCGTCTCGGGCGAGCTCGCCCCCGGCGACCGGCTCCCGCCCGAGAAGGAGCTCTCCGAGCGTCTGGGCCTCTCGCGCAATTCGATGCGCGAGGCGGTGAAGGCCCTCGAGGTGATCCGTGTTCTCGACGTGCGCCGCGGAGACGGCACCTACGTCACCAGCCTCGAACCGCACCTGCTGCTCGAAGCGATCAGCTTCGTCGTCGACATGCACGACGATGACTCGCTGCTGGAGCTGTTCGCCGTGCGCCGGATGCTGGAATCGCAGGCCACCGGTCTCGCCGCCGGCAACGCCACCGCCGAGGAAGCGCAGGGACTGATCGACGAGATCTCTTCGATCGATCCGGGCACCGTGTCGATCGATGACCTGGTCGCGCATGACATCCGCTTCCACCGCGAGATCGTCAGGCTCACCCGCAACGGCTATCTCGCGAGCCTGATCGACAGCCTCAGCAGCCAGACGATCCGCGCCCGGGTGTGGCGCGGGGTCACCGAGCAGGGCGCGGTCGATCGCACGCTCTCAGAGCACCGCGCGATCGCCGAGGCCATCGCCGCGCACGACTCGGCCTTGGCCACGTCTCTGGCGACGGCGCACGTCGCCGGCGTCGAGCGCTGGCTGCGCCAGGCGGCCAACGCCTGACCCGGCGGCCCGTCCCCTCCGGCGAACACCCCCGCCACTCGCTCCGGTATGAGTTGGTGCCGCCCGATTCCGCTTTAGGCGACCGAAACTCATACCGGAGCGAGAAGCGGGTCGGCGAGCGAGAAGCGGGTCGGCGAGCGAGAAGCGGGTCGACGGAGCGAGAAGCGGGCCGGCGGTCGAGAAGCGGGCAGGGCCGGCGGTCCAGGGGGGCGGGGTCAGGCGCCGAGGCGCACCATCGCGGCGTCGAACTCGGCCGCCGAGGATTCGCTGACCTCGTGGAACAGCAGTTCGTCGAGCACGTCGGGCGCGGCGGTGAAATACGGCACGCCCAGCTCGCGCAGTCCGACGATGTCATCGGCGCTGCGCAGGCTCGCGGCCAGCACATCCGTGCCGCTGCCCTCGCACACCGCCTGCATCCGCCGGATCAGATCCGCGCCGTCCAGGCCGGCATCGCGCATCCGTCCGAGGTAAGGCGCGATGTAGCGCACGCCGATGCTCGCGCACGCGAGTGCCTGGGCGACCGAGTACACCGCCGTGACGAGCACCGAAGCACCGTCGCGTACCAGGGCGGATGCTGCGGCGAAGCCCTCGGCGGTCGCCGGCACCTTCACAGCGACGCGGTCTCCCAGCGCGCGGATGCCGTCGGCGTTGCGCAGGAAGGATGCCGCGTCGCCGCCCCAGGTCTGGAAGAACACCTCGTCGGCGCCCTCGTCGACCCAGCGTCGGTAGAGCTCGGGGATGGCAGCGGCATCCCGCCCGCCACGCTCGAGGATCGTGGGATTCGTGGTGACGCCGTGCACCACTCCGGCGGCGAGCAGCCTGCCGACGCGATCGACATCGGCACTGTCCACGTACAGCCGCGGAGCTGTCATCGGTTCTCCTCCCGCCAACCTGTCGTTACAGGTTTGCACTCGGCTAATGTTATGACAGCATCCGTCGGCGTCCAAAGACAGCCGGACGCCGAGACGACGACGATCGGACCACCATGACCCCCGCCCCGACCTCCCGCACCGGCGTCGTGATCGTCGGCAGCGTCACCGCTGACGTGACCACCTTCTCGCAGCGCCTCCCCGCGCGCGGAGAGACCATCCTCGGCGATCAGTTCACTCTGCTGCTGGGCGGCAAGGGCGCGAACCAGGCGGTCGCCGCGGGTCTCGCGGGAGCCCGCACCAGCTTCGTCGGATGCGTGGGCGACGATCTCTTCCACGACCTCGTCGTCGACGGACTCAGCAGCGCCGGCGTCGACCTCACGCACCTGCGCACCGTGCCGGGGCCGACCGGCATCGCCCACATCCGCGTCGACGCGTCGGCGCAGAACGACATCGTGATGGTGCCGCTCGCCAACGCGCAACTGTCGGAGGAGCAGATCGACGCCGCCCTCGCCGCGCTCGCCCCCACGACGTCGGTGCTGCTCACCCAGCTCGAGACTCCGGCCTCGCTGACTCTGCACATCACCTCGCGCGCGCGCGAGCACGGCATGACCGTCGTGCTCGACCCGGCGCCGGCGGCCCCGCTGGATGCCGCGGTGTGGCGCAACATCGACATCGTCACTCCGAACGAGACCGAGGCGACGCTGCTCAGCGGCATCGAGGTCACCGACGCGGCATCGGCCGAGCGGGCCGGACGCTGGTTCCTCGAGCAGGGTGTCGGCGCCGCGGTGATCACCATGGCCGAGAAGGGGTCGTGCGTCGTGACCGCCGAGGGCGTCGCATTCATCGCGCCGATCCCGGTCTCGCCGGTCGACACCACGGCAGCGGGCGACGCCTACGCCGGCTACCTGGGCGCAGCACTCGCCGAGGGCTGGAGCCTGACCGAGGCCACCCGCCTGGCCAGTGCCGCCGGGGCGATCACCGTGACCCGGCAGGGAGCGTCGCCGAGCCTGCCGCACCGCGGCGAGGTCGACGCGCTGCTCGCCGCACACCCCGAGGCAGCGCCGGCGCCCGTCCCGGCGTCGAACTGACCGCACCCGACGCCGGAGGAAAGACGATGCGCAAGACGAACACCACCATCAACCCCGCCCTGTCCCGGGTGATCAGCGAGACCGGGCACACCGACCTCATCGTCGTCACCGACGCGGGCCTGCCCATCCCTCCGGACGCCGAGCGCATCGATCTGGCCTACCGCCCCGGCGCTCCCGCCTTCCTCGACGTGCTCGACACGGTGCTGGCGGAGCTGGTCGTCGAGGGCGCGACCGTCTCGGCCGAGGTCGCCGAGATCAGCCCGCATGTGCTCGAGGCGCTGCGAGAGCGTCTTCCCGGCATCGAGATCGAGCTCGTGCCGCATGTCGAGTTCAAGACCCGCACCCGCGCCGCCCGCGCCTTCGTGCGCTCGGGCGAGTTCACCCCGTACGCCAACGTGATCCTGCACGCCGGTGTCGCGTACTGAGCCGCGCATGAGCACCGTCCCTTCCTCCGCCACGCCCGGCGTCGTCGTCGACGGCATCGATCGCGACGCGACCGCCCCGATGTACGACCAGCTGCGCCAGCTGATCCTCGACGGCATCACCCGCGACGGCCTGCAGCCGGGCGACCCCCTGCCCGGAGAGCACCGCCTGTGCGAGCAGTACGGCATCTCGCGCACGGTGGTGCGTCAGGCGCTGGCGCAGCTCGAACACGAGGGTGTGGTCGAGCGGATCAAGGGCAAGGGCACCTTCGTCGCCCGCCCGCGCACGAGCGAGTCGCTCGTGCACACGCTGGTCGGGCTTTTCGACGAGGTGCAGCGCCGCGGGGGCCACGTGCGCAGCGAGGTGCTGCGGCACAAGGTGATCGACGCGGATGCCGAGGTCGCGGCCGCCCTGGAGCTGGAGCCGGGCGAGCCCGTGGTCATACTCACCCGACTGCGCCATGTCGACGGCCAGGCGTGGTCGCTGTCGACGACGTGGATGCCCCTCGCCGTCGGCGAGCCGACGCTCGGAGTGGACCTGCAAGATTCCTCGCTGTACGCCCTGCTGGCCGCGAACGGCGTGGTGGCGACGCACGGCGTCCGCTCCGCCGAGGCCACGGTGGCCACGCATGAGCAGGCGACGCAGCTGGGCGTGAGCGCCGGCTCGGCGCTGCTGCGTCTGCGCAGCGTCAGCCGCGACGCGTCGGGCCGGCCGATCGAGTTCTTCATCGCCTACCACCGCGGCGATCGCTCGCGCTTCGAGTTCCGCCTCGGCACCGACAGCTCGCAGGGCGCGCTGGTGCACGTGCCCTGACGGCATCCGGTTCCTCCGGCTTCGCCCGCGCGCACCGCTACCCTCGGATCATGAGCGATTGGGTCAGTTCCGCCATCCATGTGCTCGAGGCGGACGCCAACCGCTCGGCCGACACGCACCTGCATCTGTTCCCCCTTCCGGCCGACTGGGGCATCGACCTGTATCTGAAGGACGAGTCCGTGCATCCGACCGGCTCGCTCAAGCACCGTCTCGCCCGCTCGCTGATCCTCTACGGGCTGGTCAACGGCCTGATCGACGAGGACACGACGCTCGTCGAGTCCTCGAGCGGGTCGACGGCGGTCTCCGAGGCCTATTTCGCCCGGATGCTCGGACTGAACTTCATCACCGTCGTTCCGCGGTCGACCAGCCAGGAGAAGATCGACCTCATCGAGTTCCACGGGGGCCGGTGCCACTTCGTCGAGCATGCCGAGCAGATCTCACCTGAGGCGCGGCGCCTCGCGGCCGGATGCCACGGCCACTACCTCGACCAGTTCACCTTCGCCGAGCGCGCGACCGACTGGCGCGGCAACAACAACATCGCCGAGAGCGTCTTCAGCCAGCTGTCGCAGGAGCGGCATCCCATCCCCCGCTGGATCGTCGTCGGCGCCGGCACCGGCGGCACGAGCGCCACCTTCGGCCGCTACGTGCGATACCGCCGTCACGCGACCGAGGTCGCCGTGGTCGACCCCGAGGGCTCGGCGTTCTACGCCGCCTGGCGCGGCGACCGGGATGCCGTCGGCACGCCCTCGATGATCGAGGGCATCGGCCGCCCCCGCATGGAGCCGTCGTTCGTGCCGAGCGTCATCGACGAGATGATCGTCGTCCCCGACGCGGCATCCGTTGCCGCGATCCGCCTGCTGCGCGAGCGCACGCTGCACCTGACCGGCGGATCCACCGGCACCAACCTGTACGGCGCGTTCGAGCTGATCAGCCGCATGCGCGATGCCGGCGAGACCGGCAGCGTCGTCACGCTCATCTGCGACAGCGGCATCCGCTACACCCAGACCTACTACGACGACGATTGGGTCGCCGCGCAGGGCTGGGATCTGACGCCGCATCTCGAGAGGATGCAGCGCTTCCTCGATGGCGGCGCCTGGTGAGAGCGCTACGCTGAGCGCATGACCACGCTCATCCTCACGGTCGCGGGAGCGGATCGGCCCGGGCTCGTCTCGACGGTCGCCGACGTCGTCGCCGCGCACGGCGGAAACTGGGAGAACAGCCAGCTCGCAGAGCTCGCCGGCACCTTCGCGGGGGTGATCGAGATCTCGGTCGCCGACGATCGCGTCGCTGCCCTGCGAAGCGATCTCGACGCGCTCGAGGGGATGCTCGCGATCACCGTCCACGCGGGCGCCGACGCCCCGGCATCCGGCCCCGCGCAGCGCATCTCGATCAGCGTGCTCGGCAACGACCGCGCAGGCATCGTGCGGGAGATCTCCGGTGTGCTGAGCGCTCACGCACTGAGCATCGAGAGCATGACCACGCAGACCCGGGACGCCGCGATGGCCGGGGGCCGGCTGTTCGAGTCATCCGTCACCGCCACACTGCCGGTATCCGCCGATCTCGAGGCGCTGCGCGCCGACATCGAGCGGCTCACGCACGACCTGCAGGTCGACATCACCACGCTCTGACCCGATCCGAGCCGGGATCAGTCGACGAGGCCCGTGGCGTCCGGCTGCAGCTTGCGCAGCCAGTACTCGGTCTGAGCGACGTGTCCCGCGGCGGCAGCGGAGGCGGCCACCGGATCCCGCGATGCGAGTGCGCGCAGAATTGCGCGATGCCCGGCATCCGACATCGTCTTGATCTCGGCCGCGCTGTCGGTGCTGAAGATCCGGTAGGCGCGCGAGCGAGCGCGGAACACGGCGAGCAGGCTCGAGAGAGCCGAGTTTCCGGCCACCTCGGCGATGCGCATGTGGAATCGGTGGTCGAGGCTCGACAGCTCGTCGTCGTCCTCGGTCGCCTCCAGTCGGGTGAGCAGGGTGTCGAGCTCGGCGAGCGACTCCGCATCCATCCGGGCTGCGGCGAGTGAGGCGGCGTGCGCCTCGAGTGCGCGGCGCAGCTCGTACAGCTCGAGGATCGCATCCAGCGGCAGCAGCCCGACCGTGAGCGACAGGCTGCCGATGAGGTCGCCCGCGTTGAGGTCACCGACGTAGCTGCCCGATCCGTGCCGCGTCTCCAGGACGCCGAGCGCCGCCAGCATCCGGATGCCTTCGCGCAGCGAGCCACGAGACACGCCGAGCCGCTCGCACAGCTCGCCCTCGCTGGGCAGGCGGTCCCCTGGTCGCAGCGAGCCGTCGGCGATCAGCGCACGCAGCCCGTGCACCGCCGTGTCCAGTGCGCTCATCCAGCCTCCCCGTTGCGACCCGCTGGTGCGAGTCTGTCGGATGTCGTTCGCGCGGCCAATTCGTATAACAACTCTCACCATTATCCGTCCGAGGACTCGCCAAATCGCGAGCTTTATGCCAAAGTTGTGCGACAAGTTCCCGAAGCTCGTCGCGACACTTTGTGAGGATGCATGACCACGGCGACGCCGCCACTGCCGATCCGGCTGAAGTCCTACCCGCGTGCACGAGATGCCTGGCCGCTGGATCGCGAGGTCGTCCATCTGAACCACGGCTCGTTCGGCGCCGTGCCGACCGTGGTCGTCGAGCACCAGGACGCGCTGCGTCGTCAGGCCGATCTCACACCCGTCGGGTGGTTCCCGCGCATCGCCGAGCAGGTGCGCGAAGCCGTCGAGCGAACCGCACCGTTCGTCGGCGCCCGCCCCGACGACAGCGCCTTCGTGCCCAACGCCTCGGCCGCCGCCACCGTGGTCTACAACTCTCTGCGCCTCGAGGCCGGCGACGAGATCCTCGTCACCGATCACGGCTACGGCGCCGTCACGATGGGCGCGCAGCGCCTGGCCCGCCGCTTCGGCGCCGCCGTGCGCGTCGTCGAGCTGCCCCTGCTGGCATCCGACGACGAGGTCGTGCAGCGCTTCTCGGACGCGCTGAGCCCGCGCACGCGACTCATCGTGATCGACCAGATCACCTCCCCCACCGCGCGGATGCTGCCCACTCGCCGCATCGCCGACATCGCGGCCGAGAGCGGCGTGCGCACCCTCGTCGACGGCGCTCACGCGCCGGGGCTCGTGGCCTCGGCGGCAGAGCAGGCCGGCGGTGACTGGTGGTTCGGCAACATGCACAAGTGGCCGTGCGCGCCGCGCGGGTCAGCACTGCTCGTGACCAGCGCCGCCGACCGCCAGGAACTGTGGCCGCTGATCGACTCGTGGGGCGCGCCCGAGCCGTACCCGCACCGCTTCGACACGCAGGGCACCATCGACGCGACCACGTACATCGCGACGCCGGCGGCGATCGACTTCGTCGAGAGCGAGTTCGGCTGGGATGCCGCGCGCAGCGCCCTCGCGACACTCGCCGACGCCGGCGCCGAGATGATCGCCGAGGCGCTGCGCCCGTTCGGCACGCACGAGCCGCTCACCCCGCTGCCCTCACCGGTCCCGTCGATGCGGCTGGTGCGGCTGCCCGACGGACTCGGAGCGACCCGTGAGGAGGCCGACGCGCTGCGCATGGATCTCTTCGACGAGGAGGGCGTGGAGACCGCCTTCACCAGCTTCCGCGGCATCGGCTACTTCCGCCTGTCGGCGCACCTGTACACCGAGGCAGCCGACTTCGAGACCTTCGCCGAGCGATGCGTGCCGCAGATCCTGCGCCGCGCCGGCATCCGCATCCCCCTCACGACCGTCATCGCCTGAGCACTCCCCCCGAGAACACCCCGCAACCCACCACAGAGAGGCACATCGTGAAGCACAAGATCTTGACGACCGTCGCAGGAATCGGCACCGTCGCCGTTCTCGCCCTCACCGGATGCTCGCCGTCGGCCGGCCCCGCCGACGGTACCGTCACGCTGCAGATGGTCGAGAGCCTGACCAACCCCGCGCGCACTGAGCTGATCCGCGGGCTGCTCGACGACTTCGAGAAGCAGAACCCCGACATCAAGGTCAACCTGGTCTCACCTCCGACCGAGCAGGCCGACCAAAAGATCCAGCAGATGCTGCAGTCGGGCAAGGGCGTCGACGTGCTCGAGGTGCGCGACATCACCGTAGGACCGTTCGCGAACAACGGCTGGCTGCGCGACCTCAGCGCCGATGTCGAGAAGTGGGACGGCTGGGACGCGCTCACCGAGAACGCGCAGTCGGCATCAGTCGCCGATGACGGCAAGAGCTACTTCCTGCCCTACGGCTTCTACGGCCTGTCGCTGTTCTACCGCAAGGACCTCGTCGAGCAGGCGGGCTTCGACGGGCCGCCGAGCAGTTGGAAGGATCTGCTCGAGCAGGCGTCCGCGATCCAGGACCCGTCCAAGAACATCTACGGCTACGCCTTCCGCGGCGGTCAGAACGCGAACAGCAACGTCGTGGCGGCCATCGAGGCCTACACGATCGACGATCTCAACGTCGACGACGCCTTCCTGCTGAAGAACGGCGACACCATGTTCTCGGCCCCCGAGGCGCAGGACGCGGTCGACGACTACTTCGCCCTGTTCGAGAAGGCGTCCCCGCCCTCGGCCGTGTCGTGGGGCTACCCGGAGATGGTCGCCGGCTTCACCAACGGCTCGACCGCATTCCTGCTGCAGGACCCCGAGGTCATCGCGACCGTGCAGGATTCGTCGCTGAAGCCCGATCAGTGGGACACCGCTCCTCTGCTCACCGGCCCCACCGGCAAGGCCGCGCAGCCGCTCGCGGTGGCCGGCTGGGGCGTCGCGGAGAAGAGCACCCACAGCGAGGAGGCTGTGAAGCTCGTCGAATTCCTCGCGTCGGAGGAGCCGGCGACGCAGTTCGCCCAGGCGAACAGCCTCGTGCCGATCGTCAGCTCGGCCGCCGATGACGACTTCTACAAGACCGGCCCGTGGACGAGCTACGTCACGATGACCGAGAACCCGGACACCTACATCAACGTGCGTCAGCCGCGCGGCGTGAGCTGGTGGACGGAGTGGATCCAGAAGTCCGATCAGGACGTGCAGAAGGTGCTCCTCGGCAGCATGACCACCGAAGAGCTGCTGAAGTCCTGGGACGAGTTCTGGACGGAGAAGTACGCCGCGGAGAAGGGCTGATCGTCTTGTCGGCTCCGACCATTCGCAGCACTCGCGAGAGGGGCTCCGCCGGCACCACCGGCGGGGCCTCCCGCGCCCGTCGTCCGTTCCGCGCACGCCACGCCCTGACTCTGCTCGCCTTCATGGCGCCGGCGATCGTGTTCGTGAGCTGGTTCACCTACGCGCCGATGCTGCAGGGCGCCCGCATGGCGTTCCACGACTGGAACCTGTGGGATCTCACCTCGACCCCGTTCGTCGGGTTCGACAACTTCGTCACCGTCTTCCAGGATCCGGCGTTCCCGACGGTCGCCTGGAACTCCGTGCTCTGGGTGGTCGGCTCGCTCGTGCCGCAGCTCGTCATCGGCTTCCTGATCGCCCTCGCACTGCGCAGAAGGTTCCGCTTCCGGGGCCTGTATCAGGCGCTCGTGTTCTTCCCCTGGGCCGTCTCCGGGTTCCTCATCGGGATGCTGTTCCGCTGGATGTTCAACGCCGAGTTCGGCGTCGTGAACGATCTGCTCATGAAAGCCGGGCTGATCGACGCACCGCTGCCGTGGCTGGCCGACCCGAAGCTGGCGATGTTCGCCGTCATCGTGGCGAACATCTGGTACGGGGTGACTTTCTTCGCGATCATGATCCTCGCCGCGCTGCAGTCGGTGCCCGATGACGTGCTCGAGGCTGCCAGCCTCGACGGCGCCGGCAAGGCTCGCCAGCTCTTCTCGATCATCATCCCGTACATCTCGGTGACGCTGTTCCTGACCGTGCTGCTGCGCGTGATCTGGATCTTCAACTTCCCCGACATCATCTGGGCGATGACGAGCGGCGGACCGGCGAACCAGACGCACATCATCACGACGTGGATGATCAACTACACGCAGCAGGGCAACTACGGCATCGCCAGCGCGATCGGCCTCATCGTGGTCGCGTTCCTGTTCGTCTTCTGCGCGTTCTATCTCATGGCGATGCGGAGGGCGCAGCGATGACCACCCTGACCGGACCCACCTCGGCCCGCACCGCGATCACCGACACGCGCCGCGTGACCGTCCCCGACCCCGCAGCCGCACCCCGCGGTCCGCGCCGGGTGACGGTCGGCGGCGTGATCCGAGTGGTCGGCTTGGCGCTGTGGCTGATCATCACGCTGTTCCCGCTGTACTGGATCGCCCTGACGTCGTTCAAGTCGCCCGGCACGATCAACTCCTACCCGATCGAGTACTGGCCCAGCGAGCCGTCGCTCGAGAACTACGTCAGCCTCTTCGAGAAGAGCTCGTTCGGCGTGTTCCTGGGCAACTCCGCGCTCGTGGCGGTCACCGCGGGTGCGGTCGCGACACTGATCGCGCTGCTCAGCGCGTACGTGCTCGCGCGCTTCGAGTTCCGCGGCAAGGGGCCGGTGCTCATCGCGTTCCTGCTGACGCAGATGATCCCGGCGTTCATCGCGCTCGGACCGCTGTACTCGATGATGAGCGACCTGGGTCTCGTCGACACCAAACCCGGCCTCATCCTGGTCTACATCGCGATCTGCATCCCCTTCTCGACGGTCATGCTGCGCGGGTTCTTCGAGAACGTCCCGGACGCGCTCGAGGAGGCGGCGCAGATCGACGGATGCTCGCGCCTCGGCGCGCTGTTCCGTGTGCTCGTGCCCGTGATGACCCCAGGGATCATCGCCGCGTTCATCTTCAACTTCGTCAACTGCTGGAACGAGCTGTTCCTCTCGGTCGTGCTGATGAACACCGACGAGAACCGCACCGTGCCCTCCGCGCTGAACGGGTTCATCTCGACGTTCAACATCGACTGGGGATCCATGTCGGCCGCTGCGGTGCTGACGATCCTCCCCACGATGCTGATGTTCGCCCTCGCGAGCCGCTGGATCGTGCAGGGGCTGACCTCCGGCGCCGTAAAGGAGTAGACCCGCCTGCGAAGAGAGCCCCGGCTCCCGCACGCGATCGTGTGCGGGAGCCGGGGCCCTTTTCGTGAGAGCGTGCGGGTCAGACCAGGCGGGTCTTCGGCGACACGTCGTAGGTGTCCAGCGGGTCGGTGTTCGCGACGTCGCCCAGGGCCTCGTCGATCGCCGACATCACGTCGGCGCCGAGGCGCACACCGGAGGCCTTGACGGTCTCGGCCAGCTGCTCGGGGCGCGACGCGCCCACCAGGGCGGCGGCGACGTTCGGGTTCTGCAGCACCCACGCGATCGCGAGCTGCGGCATCGACAGACCCGCATCCGCCGCGATCGGCTTGAGCTTCTGCACGGCCTCGAGGATGTCGTCCTGCAGCAGGCGCTTGATGAAGTCGGCACCGGAGTGCGGGTCGGTCGCGCGCGAGCCGTCGGGCACGGGCTGGCCGGGCAGGTACTTGCCGCTGAGCACACCCTGCGCCATCGGCGACCACACGATCTGCGAGATGCCGAGGCTCTCGGATGTGGGCACCACCTTGCCCTCGATCACGCGGTGCAGCATCGAGTACTGCGGCTGGTTCGAGATCAGCTGGAAGCCGAGCTGACGCGACAGCGCGTGACCCTCGCGCAGCTGCTCCGCGGTCCACTCCGAGACGCCGATGTAGAGCGCCTTGCCCTGGCGGACGACGTCGGCGAACGCCTGCATCGTCTCCTCGAGCGGGGTCTCGTAGTCGAAGCGGTGCGCCTGGTAGAGGTCGACGTAGTCGGTGCCGAGCCGCTGCAGGGAGCCGTCGATCGACTCGAAGATGTGCTTGCGGCTCAGCCCGGTGTCGTTGGGCCCCATCGGGCCGGTCGGGAAGTACACCTTGGTGAAGATCTCGAGACCGGCGCGACGCTGACCTGCGAGCGCCTTACCGAGCACGACCTCTGCTGCCGTGTTCGCATAGGTGTCGGCGGTGTCGAAGGTGGTGATCCCGGCATCCAGCGCGGCATGGACGGTGGCGACGGCGGCGTCGTCATCGACCTGCGACGCGTGCGTCACCCAGTTGCCGTAGGTGATCTCAGATACCTTGAGACCACTGTTTCCGAGATAGCGATAGTTGACCATGAATACAACGCTATCCGTGATCGGGCGCGCTGCAGATCCAAGCGTCAAACCTTGACAGCAGCCGGGTGAGGCCCCGTCATCCTCAGCGAGAGCACCACCGTCGCGGCGGCCGCACCGAGGGTCGCCCTGGTGCCCGCCATGGCGCCATCATGTCAGACGGAGGCGGTCTCGCGGATGTCGGCGCGGGTGATCGGCGCGGTGGGCGCCGGATCCGCAGACGGGACTCCGGATGCCGGGGATCGGCCCGCAGTGGCATCCGCTGCGGTCACGATCGCCGCCCTGTCTCGGAACCCCTCTGCGGTCACGCGATCGAGCTCGACCTGCCTGCGGATCGAGCGGGCCTTCTCGTACAGCGAGGGGTCGCCCCAGCTGGTGAGCACCTTCACGAGCACGGGCAGCAGTTCGATCATGAAGAATAGGGCCGCGATGAGCCAATGTGCCCAGAAGATGGTGGGCTCCTTCTCGCCGAGGCGGTTGAGCCCGGTGATCTGGCTGAGCAGGCCGACGGCACCGGCGTTGCCCTGCGCGATCGCGTCGGCCCGGGTGTTGTATGCATCGAGCGCCTGCTCATAGGTCTTCTTCGCAGCGGGCAGCTGATCCTTCGCCTGCTCGCGGTTGGTGGCCTCGGAGGCCGCGGTGTTCGCCTGCGCTCCCGTCTCGGCTGCCGAGAGGTCGTCGTTGGCCGAACGAAGCTGGGCGGCGAGCGCGTCGTAGGTCTGCTGGGCCTGAGCGAGCTGCGCCTTCGCGGCGTCGGAGCTCGAGCCCTGACCGTTCACCCCGGTGCAGCCGGGCACGGTGCCCGCGCCCTCTCCGGTCAGCTCGCACTGGTACAGCGCACGGGCGGAGTCGATGACCTTCTGCTGCTCGGCGATCTTGGCGGTGAGCTCATCGACCGTCGCCTGCGCCGCTGCGGTGGTGGCCGAGCCGGAGTCGGTGCCGGCGACGACACCGGTCGCAGCCTGGTTCTCGAGAGCGGCGACGCGCTCGGTCGCCGCGTCCAGGGCCTTCTTCTCGGGCCCCTTCTCGAGGGCGTCCTGATCGGACTGCGACTGGGTGATGTTGGTGGATGCCACCTCGCGAGCGATGTCGTTGTGGAACACCTGCAGCACGAGCGGCTCGGCGACGAGGAACCCGATCAGCGCCGCCATCGCCACACGCGGCAGGGCCAGAGCGAGCATCTTGCCCACGTTGCGGGTCGAGGACATCGTCGACGTGAGGAAGCGGTCGAGGTTGAAGATGATGGCCGCCCACACGAGCGCGAGCGGCACGGCCACCCAGATCGCGACCTGCACTCCGGTGGTCAGCGCGAACATCATCGAGATGGCCGAGACCAGCGCGGTGCCCACCAGCACGAAGAACATCTGCACGAAACGAGGCGTCTCGCCGGGCACGCGATCGAGGATCTCACCCTCGGCGCCGCCGAGGATGGCCATCGTGCGCAGGCGCGATCCGGGGGTTCGCGGGCGACGCTCGCGGGTCGGGCGCGGTGCGCGCTTCGGCTGGCGCGGCCGGCGCGGCTCGATCGGGCGGTCGTCGGATGCCGCGGGCGCGGCGTCGTCGATCACCGCGGTCGGGTGCGTCTCGGGGGCGTCGTCGTGCGCGCGCTCCGGCTCTGCGCCGGTCGGCTCGTACTGACGCAGGAAATCGAGGTCTTCGTCGGTGACCGCGCCTTGGGGAGCGTCGGACTCGAACGAGATCCGCCCCTGGGAATCCATCCGGCCAGGGCGATGTGCGGAATAGGACATCCCTCCAGACTAGGAAATCGTGGCTGTGCGACCGCCGGATGCTCCCTGCGAGCCGCTCCCAGAATGGGGTGCGGCGAGCGATCGCGGATGCCAGGCTGGACGCCATGAAGACCCTCCTGCTCGCCCGGCACGCCAAGTCGGACTGGGGCGATCCGTCGGTGCGCGACCACGACCGTCCCCTCAACGCGCGGGGCACGCGCGACGCGCCGGCCATGGCACGGCAGCTTCTCGCGGAGGGCGTGCGGGTGCAGCACATCGTCGCGAGCACGGCGCTGCGCGCGCGCACGACGGCCGACGAGTACGCCGCCATGTTCCGCATGGAGGTGGCCGACGAGCCCGCGCTCTACGCCGCGTCGGCGCGCACCATCCTGTCGGTCGCCGCTGCGCTGCCCGACGATGTCGACGTCGCGATGCTCGTCGGGCACAACCCCGGAATGGCGGATGCCGTGGCCGACCTCACCGGCGAGTTCGCGGACCTCCCGACCTGCGCCGTCGTGGAATGCGCGGTCGACGTCGACGCGTGGGCGGAGCTGATCGAGGGATCCGGTCGGCTGCTCCGTCGGCGCACACCGCGGTAGCCGGGATCAGACCAGCGCGGCGGGGATCAGACCAGCGCTGCGGCCTCGGCCTCGTCTTCGCTGGTCGCGACCAGCTGGCCGCAGGCCCCGTCGATCTCCTTGCCACGGGTGTCGCGCAGGGTGGTCGGGATGCCGGCGTCGTTGAGTCGGCGCACGAACTCGTTCTGCACGTGCACCTCCGACGCGGTCCAGATCGACCCGGGCGTCGGATTCAGCGGAATCGGGTTCACGTGCACCCAGCCCCGCCCGCGGGAGTTCAGCTTCGACGCGAGCAGATCCGCGCGCCACGGGTGGTCGTTCATGTCCTTGATCAGGGCGTACTCGATCGACACGCGCCTGCCGGTCTTGTCGAAGTACTCGCGAGCGGCATCCAGCGCCTCCCCCACCTTCCAGCGGGAGTTGACCGGGATCAGCTCGTCGCGCAGCTCATCGTCCGGCGCGTGCAGCGACAGCGCGAAGGTGACGGGGATGTCCTCGTCGGCGAGCTTCCTGATCGCCGGGACGAGGCCGACGGTCGAGACGGTGATGCCGCGGGCGCTCATGCCGAGTCCGTCCGGCTGCGGGGCGACCATGATGCGCACGGCGTCCATCACGCGCTTGTAGTTGGCGAGCGGCTCGCCCATGCCCATGAAGACGATGTTCGACACCCGCTCCATCGAATGGTCGTTCGCCTTCTTGCCGCCGAGCTCGCCGTCGGCGATGGCCCGGTTGGCGCGCACGATCTGCTCGATGATCTCTGCCGTCGACATGTTGCGCGTGAGTCCCGCCTGGCCGGTGGCGCAGAACGGGCAGTTCATGCCGCAGCCGGCCTGCGACGACACGCACAGGGTGATCCGGCCTGGGTAGCGCATGAGCACCGACTCGACGAGGGCACCGTCGTGCAGCCGCCAGAGGAACTTGATCGTGTCGCCCTTGTCGGTCTCGAGGCGCTTCACCTCGGTCATCAGCGGCGGCATCATGCCTGCGACCAGCTCGTCGCGCTGCGCGGCCGGGAGGTCGGTCATGTGCGCCGGGTCGGACGTGTAGTGGGTGAAGTAGTGGGTCGACAGCTGCTTGGCGCGGAAGCCCGGCAGCCCCAGCTCCTTCACCTTCTCGACGCGCTCGGCGGGGGTGAGGTCGGCCAGGTGCACCGGCGGCTTGCCCCGCTTGGGGCTCGCGAACTGCAGGAGCGGGCGACCCTCGGCATCCTTCTGCTGCGTCCAGCCCTCCGTCGCCGGGCGCACCTGAGGGCCGCGAGCGGACCCCGTCTTGCGCACGGGGGTGCTGCGGGCGGGCGGCGTCTTGTCGGATGCGGGCATATCATCCAGGGTACGGGCTGCCGGCTCGGATATCTCCGAGCGTCAACTTGTCATTACAGGTGCTGCCAGCGCAGAATGAGGAACGGCCGTCAGCACGACGCCCGACACACCGAGCGCAGGAGACGCCATGAACCGAGCACCGCTGAGCGACCGCCTGACCCGCACCCGCGAGGCCGGCGTGCTCGCCGTTCTGCGCGCACCGTCCCCCGAATCCGCGCTGGAGGCCGCCGAGGCGATCATCCGCGGGGGGATCACCGGCATCGAGGTGACCTACTCCACACCCGA
Source organism: Microbacterium sp. NPDC077391 (assembly GCF_040686955.1). Taxonomy (NCBI): domain Bacteria; kingdom Bacillati; phylum Actinomycetota; class Actinomycetes; order Micrococcales; family Microbacteriaceae; genus Microbacterium; species Microbacterium sp. NPDC077391. The sequence goes on along the minus strand of NZ_JBFBMI010000003.1, from coordinate 314,253 downwards.
TGCGGCAGCCGTCATCCGCGAGCTGATCCGTCGGCACGGCGAGCGCGCGCATGTCGGCGCAGGCACCGTGACCACCCTCGACCAGGCGGCTGAGGCCGCGGATGCCGGCGCCGAGTTCCTCGTCAGCCCCGGCACCGTCCCCGAGCTCACCCGCGCCATGTGCGAGACCGGTCGAGTGGTGATGACCGGGGCGCTCACGCCGACCGAGGTCATGACCGCCCTCGACCTGGGCGTCGACGTCGTCAAGATCTTCCCCGCCTCCCTCGGCGGTCCGGGCTACCTGGGCGCCCTGCGCGGCCCGTTCCCCGACGCTCCCCTGATGCCGACCGGCGGCGTGACCCCGCAGAACCTCGCCGCCTGGTTCGCCGCGGGCGCCGTCGCCGTCGGGGCGGGCGGCGATCTGGCCAACGCCGCCGCGATCGCGGCATCCGACTGGGCCGACCTCGAGGCCAGGGCCACCGGCTTCGCCGCCGCTCTCGCCACCGCGCGCTGAGCACGCCGTGCCCGGCGTCACGACATGATCGCTCTGGAGCCCGGCGCGTGGGCGCTGCTCGGCCTGGCGGCGCTCATCGCCGGCCTCGGCAAGACCGCGCTGCCGGGCAGCTCGACCATCGCGGTGGTGATCCTGGCATCCGTGCTGCCCGCCCGCACCTCGACCGCGGCGATGCTGCTGCTGTTCATCGTCGGCGACGTCTTCGCGCTCATCGCCTACCGGCGGCACGCCGACTGGCGAACCCTGCTGAGGCTCGCGCCGGCGGTCGTGGCCGGGCTGCTCGTGGGCGCGGTCTTCCTGGCGCTCAGCACCGACGGCATCGTGCGTCGCACGATCGGCGTGATCCTGCTCGCGATGATCGCGCTCACGCTGTGGCGGCGACGGCACGCCGCCGGGTCGGCGGTCGACGCTGACGGTGTCGGCCCCCGGGCATCCGCCCGCATCGCCGCAGCCGGGTACGGGACGCTGGCCGGGTTCACGACCATGGTCGCCAACTCGGGCGGACCGGTCATGTCGATGTACTTCCTCGCGACCCGCGCCCCGGTGAAGGTGTTCCTGGGCACCTCGGCGTGGTTCTTCGCGATCGTCAACCTCACCAAGGTGCCGTTCCTCGCCGGCATCGGGCTGCTCACTCCCGAGCTGCTGCTGCTCGACCTCGCGCTCGCGCCGATGGTCGTGATCGGCGCGCTGATCGGCATCCGCATCGCCCGACGGATCCCCCAGCGGCTGTTCGACCGGCTCGTGATCGGGCTCACGATCGCCGGATCGGTCTACCTGCTGCTCTGAGACGCGGCCGATCAGTCGGTCAATCGCGCGGCCGGTCAGTCGGCCGGCCGGCCGGTCAGTCGAGGAAGATGTCCGGGAACAGGCGGTCGTCCGGCGTGCCCGGCACCGCGGCGTACGACGAGAAGTCGGTGACCCCGTCGGCCTCGAGCACGTCCTCGACGATCAGGGTCTGACCGGTGTACGACGAGGCGGGCTTGGTGATCACCGAATACGCGGCGTCGGCGTAGATGTCGGCGGTGCGGCTGGCCGCCATCACCCGGTCGCCGCCCAGCAGGTTCTGCACGGCCGCGGTGGCGATCGTGGTGCGCGGCCACAGCGTGTTCGCTGCGATGCCGGCATCCGCGAACTCGGCAGCCAGACCCAGCGTCGCCATCGTCATGCCGTACTTCGCCAGCGTGTACCCGGTGTGCGCGCCCAGCCACTTGGGCGAGAGGTTCAGCGGGGGCGACAGCGACAGGATGTGCGGGTTCGCCGAGTCGCGCAGCACGGGCACGGCCGCGCGGGAGAGCATGAACGTGCCGCGCACGTTCACGTCCTGCATGAGGTCGTACTTCTTGGCGGACAGGTCGAGCGAGCGCGACAGGTCGATGACGCTGGCGTTGTTGATGACGACGTCGATGCCGCCGAACTCGCCCTGCGTCTTCAGGACGGCCTCGGTGACCTGGGCATCGTCGCGCACATCGCCCACGATCGGCAGAGCCTGCCCGCCGGCCGCGCGGATCGCGTCGGCCGCGGAATGCACCGTGCCCTCGAGCTTCGGATGCGGGGTGTCGGTCTTGGCGAGCATCGCGATGTTGGCGCCGTCGGCCGCAGCGCGCAGCGCGATGGCGAGGCCGATGCCGCGGCTGCCGCCCGACATCAGAATGGTCTTGCCTGCAAGGGACATGGTTTCTCTCCTGGAGGTCTCTGGCTTCGAATCGCTCATATTGCTCGAACCCGGAGGGTTTCGAGGCAATATGAGCGATTCGAAGGGCCGGCGGGGGGGGGTTACTTCGGGGCCATGCGGATGGCGCCGTCGAGACGGATGGTCTCGCCGTTGAGGTAGCCGTTGGTGACGATGTGCTCGACGAGCGCCGCGTACTCGTCGGGCCTGCCGAGGCGCGACGGATACGGCACCTGCTGACCCAGGGAGTCCTGGGCGGCCTGCGGGAGGCCGGCGAGCATCGGGGTCTCCATGATGCCGGGAGCGATCGTGCAGACCCGGATGCCGTGACGCGCGAGCTCTCGTGCGATCGGCAGGGTCATGGCGTGCACTCCGCCCTTCGACGCCGAGTAGGCGGGCTGGCCGATCTGCCCGTCGAACGCGGCGACACTGGCGGTGTTCACGATGACGCCTCGATCGCCGCCGTCGGTCGGCTCGGTCTGGGCGATGACGGCGGCGGCCTGCGAGATGACATTGAAGGTGCCCACGAGGTTGATGCGCACGATGCGCTCGAACGCGTCGAGGTCGGCGGGGTTGCCGTCCCGGTCGAGAACCTTCGCCGGCGGGGCGATGCCCGCGCAACTGACGACGATGCGCAGCGGTGCGACGGTGTGCGCGGATGCCACGGCGGCGGCGATCTGCTCGGAACTGGTCACGTCGGCAGGCAGGAACAGCCCGCCGAGCTCGGCGGCGATCTCCTCACCCGCGGAGGACGGCAGGTCGATGATCGCGACCCGCGCTCCGGCGGCCGAGAGCCTGCGCGCCGTGGCGAGCCCGAGTCCGCTGGCGCCGCCCGTGATGAGCGCGCCCTGTCCCGTGATCTGCATCGTGTTCTCCTTCGAACGGCTCGGCCTCGGTCGGACGCCGAATGCGACTGAGTCTCAGCATACGTGGCCCCGAGTGTCCCGACGGATGAGTGCCCCGGCGGATGCGGGCGGATGGATGCTGAGACCATGGACCCTCGTCGCGAACGAGCCTACGACAGCGCCTCGCCCGACGACGGGTACCGAGTCAGCTCCACACGAACCGGAAGACCCCTGTCACGACCGCCGCGGCGATGGCGAGTGCCATGATCGCGATGCCGCCGAGCAGCGCCGCACCGTCGCGGGCGTGCAGGCGCGAGGGACGCGACCACGTGCGCTCGATTCTCGAGCCGAACCCCCGCGCCTCCATCGCCATCGCCAGCTTGGTGCCGCGGCGCACCGCGAAGACGAGCAGGACGAAGGCCATCGAGAAGAAGCGACGCAGCGCGCCGTGATCACCCACACCCCGCGCACGTCGGGCCAGCGACATGGTGCGCCAGTCGTCGATGAAGAGCCCCAGCATCCTCGCTCCGGCCAGCGCCCCGAGCACGAACCGGCTCGGCAGGTGCGCGACCTGCGCGAGGGCATCGCCGAGCTCGGTCGGATCCGTGCGTGCGAACAGCAGGATGGTCGGCAGACCGAGGGCGATCACGCGCAGCGTCACCGCCACGGCGAGCGCGATCGACCCCTCGCTGATGGCGGCGAAGCCGAAGCGGAAGAACACCTCCCCCTCCGGCTCGGCGTAGAGCAGCATGCTGAGTCCGGCGATCGGCGAGAACAGGGCGATGGGCAGCAGCCGCAGCAGCACGGTGCGCACGGGCAGGCCGGTCAACGGCAGGCAGAGCAGCTGCAGGGCGATGGCCACCAGGGCGCTCACCGGGTCGATCGACGCGAATAGCGGCACCGACAGCAGCAGCGCGAGCACGATCTTCGTGACGGGATTCACCTCGTCGAGCCATGCCGGGCGATCGGCTGCGCCGGGAGGAGTGGACCGCGTCGGCGTCGAACGGGTCGTCGTGGTCGTCATCGCCGCCCCCTTCGGACGTCAGCCGGCGATGGTCGATGGCCGTCTCCCGGCGCCGGATCGAGCTGGATGCGATGCCCGCCGAGGTGGCGCACCACCGCGTCATCGTGACTGACGGCGATCACCGTCCGACCCGCGTGAACCTCCGCCTGCAGCAGCTCCACGAGCCCGATCCATCCGCGTCGATCCTGACCGAAGGTGGGCTCGTCGAGCACGAGCACCTGCGGAGCGGCCGCCAGCACGGTCGCCACCGACAGCCGCCGCTTCTGTCCGCCGCTGAGCGTGAACGGATTCGCGAGCGCGAGCGGAGCGAGGTGCAGGCGCTCGAGAAGGTCGTCGACGACCGCATCGACCTGCGTGTCAGACAGCCGGAGCGCCCGGGGACCGACGGCCAGCTCGTCGCGCAGAGTCCGGGCGAGGAACTGGTGCTCCGGCTCCTGGAAGACGGTTCCGATCCGGGTCAGCAGCTCACGTGACCTCCAGCGCGAGGGCCGGCGGCCGGATCGGCCGGCCAGGTCGGGTGCGGCGAGCACCGTTCCCTGCAGTTCCGGCAGCAGACCCGCGAGGGTGAGCGCGAGCGTGGACTTGCCGGCACCGTTGGGTCCGGTGACGACCGTCGCCGCCGCGCGCGGTATCCGCAGCTCGAGCCTGCTCTGCACGGCGGTGCGACCGTCACGCGACACGGCGAGATCGGCCGTCTCGAGCACCGCGCCCGTCACGGGATCGGCGGACGGGAGCACCGGCACATCGATGTCGTGGTGGGGCACCCACACTCCCGCATCGGCGAGCGCATCGCCGTGCTGCGCGAACACGACCGCGGGCGGACCGTCTGCGAGCAGGCCGCCGTCGGCGGCGAGCACGATGACGCGGGTCAGCAGATCGAGCCAGACCTCGGTGCGGTGCTCGACGACGACGAACGTGGCGCCGGTGGCCTCCAGCGCCCTGCCGACGCTGTCGCGCACCTCCCGCACCCCGGCCGGGTCGAGGTTCGCGGTCGGCTCGTCGAGCAGCAGCAGACCGGGCTGCATCGCGAGGACGCCGGCCAGCGCGAGGCGCTGCTTCTGGCCACCCGAGAGGGCTTTCGTGGGACGATCCAGCGGCACATCGAGACCGACGGACTCGAGCGCCGATGCGACGCGGCCGGGGATCTCGTCTGCCGGCACGCCGAGGTTCTCGCAGCCGAAGGCCACGTCATCGCCGACCTTCGACAGCACGACCCCGGCATCCGGGTCCTGCAGCACCAGGCCGATCCGCCCTCGCTGCGACTCGGGCGCGGCCCCGTCGACGAGCAGCGCACCGGTGCGCTCGCCCTCATCAGCGTCGCCGAGCACGCCGGCGAGGCCGGCGAGCAGCGTCGACTTGCCGGCGCCCGAGGCACCCAGCAGCAGCACCCGCTCGCCGGGCTCGATGGTGAACGAGACGTCGCTGACCGCGGGCAGCCGTCGGCCGGCGTAGCGCCAGCCCCACCCGTTCGCGGTGACGCGAGCCGGAGACGACACGCTCAGACCTCCTGGCGCACTTCCCGGCCGGCCGCGAACCGGCTCAGCGCCCCCGTCGAGGCGAGCGCGCGCACGAGCAGCCAGCCGACCACGCCGGCCAGCAGCGCACCCGAGATGACGAGCGCACCGAGGTAGATCGCGTTGAACTCGATGCTCTTGAGGAAGTTCGGCGACGAGCCATAGAACATCTCGAAGACCCACGCGGCCACCGCCGCACCCACGCCCGAGAGGGCGGCGACGACGATGCCGAACCGGCGGTAGAGGAACAGCGCGAAGATCAGTTCGGCGCCGAGACCCTGCACGAGCCCGGAGAGCACCGTCGACACGCCCCACACGTTGCCGATGAGCATGGAGATGATCGCGGCGATCAGCTCGACGACGAGAGCGGCGCCGGGCTTGCGGATCACGAGTCCGCCGATGACGCCGCCGATCAGCCAGATGCCGACGGCGATGCCGCCGAATCCGGGGGTCAGGGCGTCGGCGGCCCCGAACCAGGCGCCGCCGATGATGTTCCAGCCCCAGAACAGCAGGCCGATCGCGACGCCGAGCACGGCGGCGACGACGATGTCGACGACGCGCCAGCGCAGGTTGCGAGCGGCGGGTGCGGGGGTGGTCTGCGCGGTGGACGCGGACATGGACGTGCTCATCTGAACTCCTCCCTGCGCCGGCATGATCCGGATCAGGTTCGACGGTCGAAGCGCGGATCGCTTCCTCTCAGCCCGGCTGTCCGGACTCCCGTGGTGATGGCACGATCATAGCCCCGGTCGCCACCATCCGGGGCGGGCGTTTCGTTCCGTGAAACACCGGGCTGTAGCGTGGTCGCGTGACACCTCCCCCCAAGTCGACGACGCCGGCGACGCGCCGTGCCGTGCGCGAGCGCACTCGCGCACGTGCCGAGCATCCCTCCGCCGGTGCGGCGGCGCTTCCCGCGTTCGGCGAGAGCCTCGGACCGGAGCGGTTCGCCGTCGAGGATGCTGCGGCTGCGGATGCCCCCGACGCGGCGCTGCCGACCGCGGAGCCCGCGGGAACCCGCTCCCGCGCAGCCGAGGAGCCCCGCGCAGCCGAGGAGTCGCACACGGGCGGTGAGTCTCAGACGGAGTGGGCGGACGCCACCCGCCCGCCCACAGCACTGACCTGGTTGGAGCCGTCCGACCTGCTCGACGAGCACGCCCGGGGGGCGCAGCCGCGCGACCTCTTCGCCGGCGCCCGGCTCACCCCGGAGTGGCGTCGTCCTCGCGTGCTCCTGCCGCTCGGCTTCGTCCTCGCGCTGTGCGGCGCGTACGTCTCGACCATGCTGCTGTGGCCGCTGGACGAGGTGGCGCCGGTGGTCGAGGCATCCACCATCGAGATCGCTCCCGCTCCGGCCGCGACCATGACGTGGCCCACCACGGGCAGTGCGGCCGTGGGCATCCAGGGCATGACACCGGTCGCGTCCACCGCGTCGGCCGGCGAGATCGCGAGCATCTCGAAGGTGGTCAGCGTGATGATGGTGCTCGACGAGCTGCCGCTGAAGGTCGGCGAGCAGGGCCCGAGCTTCGCCTTCACCCTCGCGGACGCCCGCGAGTTCTGGCGCTACCGCAGCATGGACCAGTCGTCGCTCGATGTGCCGGTCGGCGGCAGCCTGACCGAGTATCAGATGCTGCAGGGCGTCATGCTGGGCTCGGCGAACAACTACATCGACCGCCTCGCGAAGGAGATCTGGGGCTCGCAGCGCGGGTTCGCCGAGGCGTCGGCGAAGTGGCTCAGCGACCGCGGCATCGAGGGCGTCACCCTCGCCTCCCCCTCGGGTTTCAGCGAAGCGAATGTGGCGCCGCCCGCAGCGCTGATCCAGATCGCCGAGCTCGCGATGGCGAATCCCGTCTTCGCCGAGATCGTCGCCACCCGCTCGGCCGACATCCCCGGTGCGGGGGTGGTCACCAACACCAACCAGATGCTCGACGACCCGGGTGTGGTCGGGGTGAAGACGGGGACGCTGACGCGCTGGCACCTGCTCACCGCGAAGGACGTCGCGTTCGGCGACACCACCGTGCGCCTGTACACCTCGGTGCTCGGGCAGGTCGGGAACACTGAGCGGTTGGATGCGACCCGTCAGCTTCTGTCCGAGATGGAGACGACGCTCGCCGAGCAGCCGCCGTCCGTTCCCTCGCGAACCGTGGTCGGCCGAGTCAGCACCGAGTGGGGCGATCGCGTCGACGTGGTGACGGATGCCGACGCGCGCGTGCTGCTCTGGAACGGCTCCGACGCGTCGGCCACGACCTCGTTCTCGCTCGGCGACAAGAGGTCAGCGGGCGCCGAGGTCGGCACCCTCACCGTCGAGGGCCCCATCGGCACCGCGACCGCCTCGGTCTCGCTCGCCGACGACATCACCCAGCCGAGTGCCTGGTGGCGACTGACCCACCCGCTCGCGCTCCTCGGCCTCGACAACGACTGACCGCCCCTCCGACGGGGCGCCGACGGACAGCCGAGCACCCCGCGGGATCAGCCGCGTTCGGGGTCGGATGCCGTGGACTCGGCCTCCTTCACCGCTTCGCCGAGCTGGCGGGTGTCAGGGGCGGCGATGACCTTCTGCTCGACGATCGCCTCGCGCTCATCGTGCGCGTCTTCGGCGACGATCACGGGCACAGAGCCTGTGATCGCCTCCTCGGCGTCGATGTCGGTCGCCGCCTGCTCGAACTGCGACTGGTACAGCCGCCAGTACGCGCCGCGGCGGGCGATCAGCTCGTCGTGGTCGCCCTGCTCGACGATGTCACCGTGCTCCATCACCAGGATGAGGTCGGCGTCGCGGATGGTCGACAGGCGATGGGCGATCACGAACGACGTGCGCCCCTCGCGAAGCGCCGCCATCGCCTGCTGCAGCAGCAGCTCGGTGCGGGTGTCGACCGCGCTCGTCGCCTCGTCGAGGATGAGGATCGACGGCTGCGACACGAAGGCGCGGGCGATGGTGATCAGCTGACGCTCACCCGCCGAGACGTTCGAGGCGTCTTCGTCGAGCACGGTCTCGTAGCCCTCGGGCAGCGAGTGCACGAACCGGTCGACGTAGGTCGCCTCGGCCGCGGCGACGATCTGCTCGTCGGTGGCCGCGTCGTTGCCGTAGCGGATGTTCTCGCGGATGCTGCCGGCGAACAGCCACGGATCCTGCAGGACCATGCCCGTGCGCGCACGGAGGTCGTCGCGGCGCAGCTCGGAGATGTCCTGACCGTCGAGCAGGATACGGCCCGAGTCGAGCTCGTAGAACCGCATGATGAGGTTCACGAGCGTCGTCTTGCCCGCGCCGGTCGGTCCCACGATCGCGACGGTCTGCCCCGGCTCCACCCGGAACGACAGGTCGGTGATCAGCGGACGATCGGAGGTGTACGAGAACGCGACGTGCTCGAACTCGATGACGCCCTTGCCCTCCGGCGCGGAGGGTGCGTCTTCGGCATCCGGATCCTGCTCCTCGGCGTCGAGCAGGTCGAACACCCGCTCGGCCGAGGCGGTGCCCGACTGCACGACGGCGGCCATGCCGCCCAGCTCGCTGAGCGGCTGGCTGAACTGCTGCGAGTACTGGATGAACGCCTGCACGTCACCGAGGCGCAGGTTGCCGCCCGCGACGAGCAGTCCACCGAGCACCGCGATGCCGACGTACTGCAGGTTTCCGACGAACATCATCGCGGGCATGATGATGCCCGAGAGGAACTGCGCCTTGAACGCCGCCTGGAACAGCTCCTCGTTCTCGACCTGGAAGCTCTCGAGGGCGTCCTTCTCACGGCCGAACACCTTCACCAGTGCGTGACCGGAGAACGCCTCCTCCACCCGCGCGTTCAGACGACCGACCTTGCGCCACTGCGTGCCGAAGGCCTTCTGCGAGCGCGGACCGAGGATGCCGAAGATGACGCCCATGAGCGGCAGCGAGACGAGGGCGACCAGCGCCAGCTGCCACGAGATCGAGAACATCATGACCAGCACGCCGACCACCGTGAGCACGCTGGTGAGCGCGCCCGAGAGCGACTGCTGCATGGTCTGGGTGATGTTGTCGATGTCGTTGGTGACGCGTGAGATCAGCTCACCGCGCTGCACCTTGTCGAAGTACGACAGCGGCAGCCGGTTGATCTTCGCCTCGACGTCCTCACGCAGACGCCACATGGTGCGCACCATGATGACGTTGATCACGTACCCCTGCAGCCAGCTGAGGATCGAGGAGACGACGTAGATGGCCAGCACGGCGATGATGATCCAGCGCAGGCGCTCGAAGTCGACTCCGTCGCCGACCGCGAAGTCGTCCATCGCCGAGATCATGTTGGCGAACTCGTCCTGTCCGGTGCCGCGCAGCGCCTCGACGACCTGATCGCGGCTGGTGCCCTGCGGGAAACCGGGCGCACCGCCGAAGCCCCGGCCGAGCACGCTCGAGATGAATCCCTCGTAGACGACGTTGGTCGCCTCGCCGAGCACCTTCGGCGCGGCGACGGCGAGCACGACGCCGATGGCGCCGAAGAACGACACCAGCACGAACCACCAGGCGGAGGGCTTGAGCAGCCCGATCATGCGCCTGAAGCTGGGCCCGAAGTTGTCGGCCTTGCCCGGTGCCGGGCCGTCCCACATGCTGCCGCCCTCGAGGCGCGCCTTCTCGGCGAGCTCGGCTTCTTCCTTCTCGGCGGCGGTCATCTCGACCTGCGCCGTGCTCTGCCCGCTCACGCGTCCACCCCCAGCTGCGATTCGACGATCTCCCGGTACGTGGGGCTGGCGACGAGCAGCTCGTCGTGCCTGCCCACGCCCACCACGGCACCGTCGTCGAGGACGATGATGCGGTCGGCATCCGTGATGGTCGAGACGCGCTGCGCGACGACGATCTTGGTGACGTCGGGAAGCTCTCGCCACAGCGCCTGGCGCAGCCGGGCATCCGTCGTCAGGTCGAGAGCCGAGAACGAGTCGTCGAACACGAGGATGCGCGGCCGGTGCACGATCGCCCTGGCGATCGCCAGACGCTGCCGCTGGCCGCCCGAGACGTTCGTGCCGCCCTGGGCGATGCGCGACTCGAGCCCGTCGGGCATCGCCTCGACGAAGTCCCGCCCCTGGGCGATCTCGAGCGCCGCCCACAGCTCGTCGTCGGTGGCGTCCGCCCGCCCGTAGCGCAGGTTGGATGCCACGGTGCCGGAGAACAGGAAGGGTCGCTGCGGCACGAGTCCGATGCCCTGCCACAGCGCGTCGAGGTCGGCCTCGCGCACGTCGACCCCGCCGACCTGCACGACACCGCCGGTCGCGTCGAAGAGTCGCGGGATCAGCGAGACGAGCGTGGTCTTTCCCGAGCCGGTCGATCCGATGATCGCCACCGTCTCACCAGGCCGGGCCTCGAAGGTGATGTCGTTCAGCACCGGCACCTCGGCACCGGGGTAAGTGAACTCGACGTTGCGGAAGGCGACCGCCCCCGGCTCGGGGAACGCGGTGACGCCGTTCTCGGGACGGGTCATCGACGACTCCGCGTCGAGCACCTCGGTGACGCGCTCGGCCGAGACCGCGGCGCGCGGAATCATCATCGCCATGAAGCTCGACATGATGACGCCCATCATGATCTGGCCGATGTACTGCATGAACGCGAAGATCGTGCCGATCTCTGCGTTGCCCGCGTTGATCTCCACGCCGCCGAACCACACCACCGCGACGATCGTGACGTTGAGCACGAGCATGAACAGCGGGAACATCAGCACGAACAGCGAGCCGATGTTGCGGCCCAGCACCATGAGGTCGGTGTTGACCTCACGGAACCGACGCTCTTCGATGCGCTCGCGTACGAAGGCGCGCACCACGCGCACGCCGGTCAGCTGCTCGCGCATGATGCGGTTGACGTCGTCGAGCTTGGCCTGGTTGCGACGGAACAACGGCACCATGCGACCGATGATCACGACCGCGATGATCAGCAGCAGGGGCACCGACACGGCGATCAGCCAGCTGAGCCCGACGTCGGTCTGGATGGCCTTGATGATGCCGCCGATCGCCAGCAGCGGGGCGGTGACGAACATCGTCGCGCCCATCATCGCCAGCATCTGCACCTGCTGCACGTCGTTCGTGTTGCGGGTGATCAGCGAGCCCGCGCCGAACTGCGACACCTCCCGCTCGGAGAATCCGCTCACCCGGGCGAAGACGTCGGCGCGGATGTCACGCCCGGCGCTCATCGCCATGCGCGCGGCGAAGAAGGTGGCGAGGATCGAGGCGAGGATCTGTCCGAGCGACACGAGCAGCATGAAGCCGCCGCGGTTCCAGATGTAGCCGATGTCGGCCTTGGCGACGCCGTTGTTGATGATGTCGGCGTTGATCTCGGGCAGGTTGAGGGATGCCATGACGCTGGCGAACTGCAGCACGACGATCGTGACCAGCAGCGGCCAGTAGCGCTTCAGATAGCGGGTGAGGAGTTTTCCGAGCACAGGCGGACTTCCTTGTGAGGATTCGGAGGGCCGAGACGCGGCCATCACACATCGTGCCACCATCCGCCGACATCCGTATCCCCCTGAAGGCTGACCTTCGCTGTCAGCGGAACAGGATCAGCCGGCGGCCCGATTGCGCTTCAGGAGAAGCTCATCCCGAACATCGTGGATGACGCGACGAACAGCAGCACTCCTCCGGTGGCGAACACGGCCTTGCGCTCGCTCGTTGTCGAATTCACAGCCGCAGTGACGGCGCCGATGACGCCGACCATACCGACGAACGCGAACCCGCGTGCCGCATCCGCATCATCGACGGCGAACATCAACACAGCGGCGATGGCCGCACTGACGACGCCCGCGCCCGCGAGCAATGCCCCGGCCACGGCCATGCGCCCATCTCGACGCTCGATCGACGTGCTCATGAGACCTCCTCGTCACAGCTCACGGTAGCGCACAGCGTCGGGCCGCACGACCCTGAATAGACTCGCTGTCATGCCCTCTGAGAACGCCGCCCGCCCTGCCGTGCTGATGGTGTGCGACTACTCGCTGAAGTACCTCGGCGGTGCGCAGACGGCTTTCATCCGTCAGGCGCAGGCTCTCGCCGGCGAAGGTGTGAGGGTTGTCGTCCTGGCACCGGATGCGGACGCTCTGACGTCAGACGGCATCACCACGGTCTCCCCGCCGAGGCGTGGCACGATCCCGGTGCTCGACCTGCCGCTGCTCGGACGGGCCCGCGATCTCGAGCCGCTCGTCGCCGCGACGATCCGTCGGCACGGTGTCGGTGCGGTCGTCCTGCACTCCGAGTTCGCCCTCGCGGCGGCGGCGATCGACGTGGCGCGGCAGCTGGGCATCCCGTCGCTGCACACCGTGCACACCTTCTTCTGGCGCTCGCCGGCCGCACTCGCCCCGTTCGCGCCGCTCGTCTCTCGCGTGCACCGTGGGCTCACCGGCATCCGCGACGGCGCCCGCTTCACCGGCAGCCACCCGCTCGACAACGCTCTTCGCACCATGACGCTGCGGGTCGCCGAGCGGGCCGACATCGTGCTCTCCCCCTCGACGCATCAGGCCACAGCTCTCCGCGAGGCGGGGGCGGGACGCGTGGAGGCCTTCTCGAACGTCGCGCAGCCGCTGCGCGTCACTGCGGCGCCCGACGACGGGCCGCTGCGCCTGCTCTGGGTGGCGCGCTTCGCGCCCGAGAAGCGCGTCGACGTCGCCCTCGACGCGATGCGTCTCGTCACGGGCCGGCTGGGCGAGGGCCGCGTGCACCTCGACGTCGCCGGCGGCACGCACCGGCCCGTGCCCGGGGTGACGTTCCACGGACCTGTTCCGGGTGAGCAGGTCGGCGAGCTGATGGATGCCGTTGACGCCGCGCTCATCACCTCGCTCGGCTTCGACAACCAGCCGATGGTCGCTCTCGAGGCCTTCGCACACGGACGCCCGGTGATCGTCAGCGACCCCGTGCTCGCGACGGAGTTCGGGGCGGCCGCGCTCGGCACCCCGACGCCGGATGCCGAGGGACTGGCCGACCTGATCGAGCGGCTCGAGGCCGACCGCTCGCTGCTCGCCGCGCCGCGCGACGCGGCGGTGGCGTACGCGAGCGAGCGGGTCGCTTCGTCGCATGTCGGACGTCTGCTCGAGCTCATCGCCTCAATCTGACCGATCGCCTCCCGCGGGCGACCGTGCTCGCACGGATGTCGGCAGATTGCACGGGTGCAGGTCGAATCGGCGGCTCCGCGCCGACATCCGTTCATTCCGCCGACATCCGTCCAGGTGCGGGACCGGCAGCCCTCATAACAGCACCTACCTCAGAACAGCGGCGGCTCGGGAACGTAGCTCCGCGCCGGCGCACCGGCATCCGACGGCAGCTCAGCCACGGTCGCGGGGTACCACTTCGGGCTGCGGTCCTTGTCGACCAGCTGTGCCCGGATGCCCTCGACCAGGTCCGGATGGTTGTGCCCGAACCACATGACGCGGCGGTACTCCCCCTCCAGCGCCTCGCGGACGCCGCTCATCGCCCGCGCCTCGCGCACGGCGTCGAGGGTGACGGCGAGGGCGGTGGGTGAGAGCTCCTCCAGCGTCGCCAGCGCAGACGCCGCATCCGGGGCATCCGACTGCCGCAGCCGCTGCATGATCTCACCCACGGTGTCGGCGGAGAAGGCCTCGTCGATCCACGCACGCGCGGCGGGAAGCCGAGACGGCTCCGGTGTCTCATCGAACAGCAGGGTGAGCTCGTTCGGAGTGCTCGGATCAGCGCGGGTGGCGAGCGCGTCGCGCAGGCCGTCGAGGTTCTCGGACGGCACGTGGTGATCGGCGAAGCCCAGGTACAGGGCATCCGCCGCGCTCATGCTCTGGCCCGTGAGGCCGAAGTACTCGCCCAGCCGTCCCGGCGCCCGGCCGAGCAGCCAGGTGCCGCCGACGTCGGGGGTGAAGCCGATGCGCGTCTCGGGCATCGCCAGACGCGAGCGCTCGGTCACGATGCGCACGGCGGCGTGGCCGGCGAGGCCGATGCCACCGCCCATCGTGATGCCGTCTGCGAAGACGACGATCGGCTTGGGGTACTCGGCGATCAGCGCGTTCATCGCGTACTCGGCGCGGAAGAACTCCGCGATGTGATCGGGATGGCCCGCGGTGATCGAGTCGTACAGGGCACGCACGTCGCCGCCCGCGCAGAGGCCTCGATCGCCGGCACCGTCGATCAGGACGGTCTGCACGTCGGTGTCGTCGACCCACGCGGTGAGCGCTGCGGTGATCTGGTCGATCATCCCGAGATCCAGTGCGTTGATCGCGCGGGGACGATTGAGCGTGATGCGTCCGAGCGAGCTGTCGGTGCGAACGAGGACGGTGGCGGCTTCGGTGTCGGTCACGCCTGTCAGGCTACTCCGCTTCCCGATCTGCTCCGATCTGCTCCGATCTGCGCATATCTGCCCCGATCTGCGCACGAGGATGCCCGTTTCCGGCAGGTGAAGCGCGGATTCTCCCAGGTTTCCGCGAAGATGGAAGAGATTGTCCCGAACAGGAGAGGTCGCCATGCCCGAAGGACAGGTGCTCGAGTTCACCCAGGTCACAAAGCGCTTCGGCGCGGTGACCGCCGTTTCCGACCTCTCCGTCCGCGTCGAGCCGGGCGCTGTCACCGGATTCCTCGGGCCGAACGGCGCAGGGAAGACCACGTCGCTGCGCATCCTGCTCGGCCAGATCCGTCCGACCTCGGGCACCGCGACCATCGGCGGTGCAAGCTACTCCGACCTGCGGCACCCGCTGCGCACCATCGGCGCCGTCCTCGAGGAGTCGGCGTACCGCCCTCGCCGCACCGCGAGTCGCCAGCTGATGCTCGCCGCCAAGGCGAACGGCATCCCGTCCGCTCGGGTCGCCGAGGTGCTGCACCTGGTCGGCCTGCAGGACGACGGCGACACCCGCCTCGGCAGCTATTCACTGGGTATGCGGCAGCGTCTCGCCGTCGCGTCGGCGCTGCTCGGCGACCCGGGCGTGCTCGTGCTCGATGAGCCGGCCAACGGACTCGACCCCGAGGGCATCCGATGGATGCGTCTGCTGATGCGCCGGCTGGCGGATGAGGGTCGCACCGTGCTGGTCTCGTCTCACGTGCTGAGCGAGATCGAGCAGGTCGCCGACGACGTCGTCGTGCTCTCGAAGGGCCGTGCGGTGCACGCCGGTCCGATCTCGGAGCTCGCGGATGCCTCGGGCGGCGCGGTCGTGGTGGATGCCGAGAACCGCGCACCCCTGATCACCGCGCTGTCGGCTGCGAAGCTCGACTTCGACGTGCTGCGCTCGGGCGTCACCGTGCGCGATTCCGACTCGGCCGCCGTCGGCGCCGTCGCCGCCGAAGCCGGTGTCGCGCTGACCATGCTGCAGCAGCGCGGCCCCAGCCTCGAGGAGGTCTTCCTCGACCTCGTCTACGGCCGCCGCGCCGACAGCCCGCGCCTCGACACCTCCGCGAACCGGGTGGCGCACGCGTCGGATCCGGTGAATGCGACCGCCGCTGCCGACGCTGCGCCGGGCACCGCTCCCGACGCCCCGGCCGCCCCGGCCGCCCCGGCCGAGACGGATGCCGCGGATGCCGACGCTGCTGCGGAGCACGCCGACACCGGGGACGCCGGCGCTGCCGACGCGGCCCTCGTCGCGGGCGGCGTGCCGTTCTCGGGCGCGGCCGCTCTCGTCGCCGATGGCGGCGCCGTCGCAGCAGCCGGTGCCGGATACGGGGCGGCCCCAGCCGACACGGATGACGCGGATGAGGCGGATGAGGCCGTGTCGGAGGACTCCGGCACCGATCCCGACTCGGGCGCGGATGCGGACGCGGACACGAATTCCGGCCCGGAGGCCAACGCCGCGGCCGACGCCGAGGCCGAGGCCGAGGGCGCGGATGCGGATGCCGACGCGGACACCCAGGCCGACGCGGGCGCGGACGCCGACTCGGGCGCGGTGGACGACGCCGACATGGGCTCGGATGCCGATACGGACTCGGACACGGTCACGGACACGGACGCCGATGCCGCGCAGACGACCGATCTGGACGCCGCGACGGCGACCGACCTGGACGCCGCGACGGCGACCGATGTCGAGGCAGACGCCTCGTCGGCGGCGGACGAGGATGCCACCCGCGACCACGTCGACGAGTCCGCTTCAGGCGCTGGCACCGGCGCGGAAGACGCCACAGACGCAGGTGCCGCCACCAGCACCGAGACCGACGGCGCCGACGCAGACACGGATTCAGACGCAGCCGCAGCCGACGACGCCGACATCGACGCCGACGCAGACATCGACGACGACGCCGACATCGACGCCGGCACTGACGGCACCGACGCGGACGACACTGTCGCCGACGACGAGACCACTCACTCGGACGAGACGCGGCCGCTCATCCTGCCGCTCGCGACCGAGGCGGTGACGCTGCCGTCGGCATCCGTCGAGCCGACCTTCACCGAGCTGATCACGGGCCTGCCCGCGTCGGTCACCACCGAAGGGTCCGAGAACGCGGCTCCCGCTACCGAGGCCATCTCGATCGCGACACCCTCGCTCTCAGGCGACGACGACGATGACACGGTCGACGACGGCGACGACGACCCGCGGCTCGCCGCCATGCGCACCTCGCTGTCGGCCGCGGCCAGCCGCTTCTTCGACGGCCCGGCTCCCGACTACCCGTACAGCTCGCGTGCCCAGCGCCGCGAGGAGTCTGCTGAGGCGGATGCCGATGCCGCGACAGAGGGCTCTGACGTAGACCCGAGCACCGGCCCCGCTTCGTACGACGACGACCAGGGCCACCAGGATCGCTGACGGCTCGCTCCGCCTCGTACGGTCCGAGATCTCGCGGTCGGCGGGCGCGGCACACGCCGCTTCGGTCAGACGGTGCGCGGCCGCGGACGGATGACCGGACGCGGGCGCTGCTTCTGCACCGGCACCGAGCCGGTCGCGATGTCGACGACATCCTCGGGCTGGTCGCTGACCTCGAGCCGGAGCGCCTGGGTCAGCGCGAGCCCGTGCCGGGTGGTGAGGATGAGCCTCTGGAACTGCGCGTCGCCTTCGAGGTCGATCACGACGCTGGGCTTTCTGCGCCGGATCAGCACGAAGTCGGTGGTCTCGGCGGCCTTCCACGTGCCGGCGGCGAGGACGCCCGGGATGTACGTGCCGGGTCCCGGCACACCGCGGAGCCAGGTCCAGGCATCCTGAGTCAGCTGCACCTTGGTGATGTGCTCGCGCTCGACCCGCACGTTCTGGCGGTGGAAGGTCGAGGCCCGCTCGATCGGCGAGAGCACGATCTCAAGTCGCGTCTGATCCAGCAGCAGGGTCACCATGCGTCCAGTCTGCCAAACCGCGCGAGCGACGCGCACGCGACTTGCTGACAGGAGCGCAACGATCCTCTTGTGCTGAACCGGCAACCCCGAACCGGGATGCGCAGACCGCGACGGTCGGGTCAGGCGGATGCCGCGGCCGCAGCCGCCGCGGGCAGTGCAGCCTCGATGGCGGCGAGCTCATCGTCGCCGTGCGCGGCCGTGAGGAACCACGCTTCGAACACGCTGGGCGGCAGCGCCACGCCCTGCTCGCGCATGGAGTGGAAGAACGGGGCGTACCGGAACGACTCCTGCGTCTGGGCGGTCGCGTAGTCGCGCGGAGCCTCGGGCAGGAAGGCGACACCGAACAGGCTGCCGGCCCTGGGCACCGAGTGCACGACGCCGGCGTCGGTGAGGGCCGCGTCCAGCGACGCAGACAGCCGCCCGGCCGCGGCGTCGATGTGTGCGTAGACCTCGGGCGTCGCGAGCCGCAGCGTCGCGATCCCCGCGGCCACCGACAGCGGATTCCCCGACAGCGTGCCCGCCTGGTAGACGGGACCGACCGGGGCCAGCATGTCCATGACCGCGGAGCTGCCACCCAGGGCCGCGAGCGGCATCCCGCCACCGACGACCTTGCCGAACGTGATGATGTCGGGAACGTACTGCTCGCCCGACTCCTGCTGCAGCCCCCAGTATCCCGCAGGGTGCACCCGGAAGCCGGTGAGCACCTCGTCGAGGATCATCAGCGCGCCGTGCGCGTGGGCGGTGTCGGCGATGAGCCTGTTGAAGCCGGGCAGCGGTGCGACCACGCCCATGTTCGCCGAGGCCGCCTCGACGATCACCGCGGCGATGCGGTCGCCGTGCTCGGCGAACACAGCGGCCAGGGCGTCCGGGTCGTTGTAGTCGATCACGAGAGTCTGCGCGGCGATCGGCGCGGGCACGCCGGCCGATCCCGGCAGCGCGAGCGTGGCGACGCCGGATCCTGCCGCGGCGAGCAGCCCGTCGGAGTGGCCGTGGTAGTGGCCGGCGAACTTCACCAGCAGGTCGCGTCCGGTGGCACCGCGGGCGAGGCGGATCGCCGTCATGGTCGCCTCGGTGCCCGTCGAGACCAGGCGCACCCGCTCCACCGGGCGGACGTCGCCGTGGCGCACCCGCTCGGCGATCAGCTGCGCGAGCTCGACCTCGCCCTCGGTGGGTGCTCCGAACGAGAGGCCGCGGGTCGCGGCATCCTGAACCGCCCGCACCACCTCGGGCTGCGCGTGACCGAGCAGCGCGGGGCCCCACGATGCGACGAGGTCGATGTACTCGCGTCCCGCGGCATCCGTCACCCGGGCGCCGGAGGCGGATGCCAGGAACCGCGGGGTCCCGCCGACCGAGCCGTACGCGCGCACCGGCGAGTTCACGCCGCCCGGGATCACGGAGCGGGCGGTGTCGAACAGGGAGTCGTTGCGGTCGGTCATCGGATTCCTCTACTTCTCGACCCGCCCATCGCTCCGGTGTGAGTTCGTGCCGCGTCGCGGCGATGCAGACGGCACGAACTCATACCGGAGCGAGTGGCGGTGGGGGTCAGGGGGTGCGGAGCCAGCGGGCCGCCTCGACGGCCCAGTAGCTGAGGACGGCGTCGGCGCCGGCCCGGCGGATCGACATGAGCGACTCGAGCACGGCGGCGCGGCGGTCGATCCAGCGGTTCGCCGCGGCGGCCTCGATCATCGCGTACTCGCCCGAGACCTGGTACGCCCACACCGGCACGTCGACCGCATCGCGCACCTCGCGCAGCACGTCCAGGAACGCCATCGCCGGCTTGACCATCACGATGTCGGCGCCCTCGTCCTGATCGAACAGCGCCTCGCGCACGCCTTCGCGGCGGTTGCCCGGATCCATCTGGTACGTTCGCCGGTCACCCTGCAGCTGGGAGTCCACCGCCTCGCGGAACGGACCGTAGAAGGCGCTGGCGTACTTGGCCGAATAGGCGAGCAGGAGCGTGTCGTGGAAGCCCTCGTCGTCGAGCGCTTCGCGGATGACCGCGACCTGCCCGTCCATCATGCCGCTGAGGCCCAGCAGCTGAGATCCCGCGCGGGCCTGCGCGAGCGCCATCGACGCGTAGCGCTCGAGTGTCGCGTCGTTATCCACCGCTCCCGCCGGGGTCAGCACACCGCAGTGGCCGTGGTCGGTGAACTCGTCGAGACACAGGTCGGTCTGCACGACCAGGGCGTCGCCGACCTCGGCGGCCAGCGCCGTCGTGGCGACGTTCAGGATGCCGTCGGGATCGTCGGCGCCCGATCCGATCGCGTCGCGCTCAGCCGGCACCCCGAACAGCATCACCCCGCCGAGACCGGCCTCAGCGGCGTCCGCCGCGGCCGCCTTCAGCGAATCGAGGGAGTGCTGCACGACCCCCGGCATGGAGCCGATCGGCGCGGCGTCGGTGAGACCCTCGCGCACGAACATGGGCAGCACCAGCTGTCGCGGCTCGAGCGACGTCTCGCGCACGAGGTCGCGCACGGGAGCCGACTGGCGAAGGCGGCGCAGCCGCGCGTCGGGGAAGCGACTCACGGCGCGAACTCGTCTGCCGCGTGCGGAAGAGTGAACCGCGAGACCGTGTCGATCAGCGCGTCGACCGTCTGCTTGTCGGCGATGGCCGTGACGGGAAGGCCGGCCTTCTCGGCATCCTTCGCGGTACGGGGGCCGATCGCGGCGAGCATCGTCGTGTCGGGGATCTCGGGGAACTGCTCGCGCACCTGCTTGGCCACCGAGCCGCTGGTGATCAGGATCGCGTTGATGCGGCCGTTCTCCACGTCGCGGCGGATGCGCTCGGTGACCGGCACGCCGACGGTGCGGTAGGCGACCACGCTGTCGACGTCGTGCCCCGCCTCCGTGAGCATGACCGAGAGGACGGGCTTCGCGATCTCGCTGCGCAGGGTGAGGACGCGCTGCGCGTCGGGTTCGATCGAGATGATCTTCTCGGCCATCCCGGCCGCGGAGTTGTCGAGCTCGGGCATCAGCGCGACGTCGTACCCCACGGCCTGCAGAGCCGCCGCGGTCGTCTCACCGACGGCGGCGACCTTCGTCTTCGACGGTATCGCGACGCGATGCGCGTACAGCACGTCGACCGTCGTGGCGCTGGTGATGGTCAGCCAGTCGTACTCGCCGGCCTGCAGACGAGCGAGCGCCGCGTCGAGGGCGTCCTGGTCGGTGGTCGGGGCGAAGTTGATGAGAGGCGCCACCACCGGCACCGCACCCATCGCGCGAAGACTGGCGGCGACGCTATCACCCCAGGGGCCACCCCGCGGCACGAGAACGCGCCAGCCGTCGAGCGGCCTGGCGGTCTTGGTTTCGGAAGCAGTCATCTCGATCACTCTCAGGGGAGGAGGTCGGCCGCTCCCTGTTCGAGCAGCCGATGGGCCGCAGAGTCGCCGAGCTCACGAGCCGTGCGCACCGGGTCTGCACCATCGGCAGCATCCGCTCCGTTGCCGCTGCCGTTCCGTCGAATATACCCCCTGTTCAGGGGCTCGGAGACGTCGAGTCCGATTCGGCGGCCGCCACCGGGCTCGTACACGACGGCTCGCAGACGGATGCTGTCTCCCGTGACGACCGCGTGTGCCCCCATCGGAGCCTGGCAGCCGGCCTCGAGTCCCGCCAGCACGGCTCGCTCCACCGTCACCGCGATGCGGGTGTCGAGGTCGTCGAGGCGGCTGAGCGCATCGAGCAGCTCCGCCGGTGCATCCGCCGTCGTCTCCACGGCGAGTGCGCCCTGCCCCGGCGCTGTCGGCCATTCGGTGAGACCCAGCTCTTCGCGGCGCAGGGTCGTCTCCGAGCCGAGACGCGTGAGACCCGCGGCGGCGAGGATCACGGCATCCAGCTCACCCGACGACACGCGCTCGAGGCGGGAGTCCACGTTGCCGCGGATGTCGACCACCTGGGCGTGCGGCGCGCGGCGGCGCACCTGCGCGATGCGGCGCGGCGAGCCGGTGCCCACCGTGCTGCCGTGACGCAGCTCGTGCAGGGGTGTGCCGCCCCGCGTGATGACGACGTCCCTGGCATCCGCTCGCCGCGGGGTCGCCGCGATGACCAGCTCGGCGGGCACGGCGGTCGGCAGATCCTTCAGGGAGTGCACGAGGATGTCGCACTCGCCCCCGATCAGCGCCTCCCGCAGACGGTTCGCGAAGATGCCGGTGCCGCCGATCTCCGACAGGGATGCCCGGTTCGTGTCTCCCTCCGAGACGATCGGAACGAGTTCGACCGGACGCCCGGCGATCGCGGCGAGCGCGTCGGCGACGTGCCCGGACTGCGCCTGTGCGAGCGCGCTGCGGCGGGTGCCGAGACGGATCGGGGCGAGCGCGGTCACTGAAGCACTTCGGCGATCTCGTCGAGACGCAGGCGGCGCCCCGTATAGAAGGGCACCTCCTCCTTCACGTAGCGACGGGCCTCGGTGTAGCGCAGATCGCGCATCAGATCGACGAGTTCGGTCGGCGAATCGGACTCGAGAGGCAGCAGCCACTCGTAGTCGCCGAGTGCGAAGGCCGCGACGGTGTTGGCGATCACCCCGGTGAAGGCTGCGCCCTTGCGTCCGTGATCGGCGAGCATCTTGCGGCGCTCGGACTCCTCGATCAGGTACCACTCGGGGGTGCGCACGAACGGGTAGAGGCAGAGCCACTGCTTGGGCTCGACGCCGCGCAGGAAGCCGGGGACGTGCGCGCGGTTGAACTCCGCGTCGCGGTGCACGCCCATCACGTTCCACACGGGCAGCAGGTTGCGCAGCAGCTCGGTGCGGCGCAGGCGGCGCAGCGCACGCTGCAGCTCCTCGACGGTGTCGCCGTGCAGCCACACCATCAGGTCGGCGTCGGCCTTCAGGCCGCTGACGTCGTAGAAGCCGCGGACGCTCACCCCAGAGCTCTCGATGTGGCCGACGAGCACCTCGAGCTCGCTCTCGTCGGTCTCGATCGTCGGCGCGTCGGGGTTTCGACGCCAGACGGCCCACAGGGTGAATCCGGACGGGTTGTCATCGCGCGTTTCGGACATGCTTCCAGTCTGCCCCT
The DNA here is from genome assembly GCF_040686955.1 of Microbacterium sp. NPDC077391. Classification (NCBI taxonomy): domain Bacteria; kingdom Bacillati; phylum Actinomycetota; class Actinomycetes; order Micrococcales; family Microbacteriaceae; genus Microbacterium; species Microbacterium sp. NPDC077391. The sequence goes on along the minus strand of NZ_JBFBMI010000003.1, from coordinate 291,518 downwards.
TCTCAGCGAAGGCGGCGAACTCGACGGCGGGCCGTCGGCGTCGTCAGCGCGAGATCGCGCGCGCGAGCACCCACACGAGGCCGCCGACGGCAGCTGCGGCCACGACCACGGCCGCAGCTGCCGCGGGCGGATTGCGATGGGCGAACGCGCGGGCGCGCACGACACCCCGCGCGGTCGCCTTCTCGATGCGACGAGGGAAGTTGCCCCGCACCTCGATCGCCGCGAGCGCCGCACGCAGTTCGGCGCGAGCCGAGGCGACGGGATCGGTGATCCCCGCCGGCACGACCGTGCGGGGAACCTCGGTGGTGGTCAGGGCGGCGTTGGGCAGCGCCGTCTTCTCAAGATCGGTCATTGGCGGAGTCTCCCTTGATGATGCGCACATCGGTGGCGACGGCCTGACCCGGGTTCTGGCGCTTCATCACCTTGCGGAACCGCGCCAGACCGAGCAGAGCGAAGATCACGATGAACACGAGCAGCAAGCCGAACACGGCGAGGGCCGAGAGCCAGGCGGGCCACCACGAGCTCAACCCGATGATGCCGAAAGCCAGCAGCACCGGGATCGCCCAGAACAGCAGGAACAGCACGATGACGAACCACAGCCCGCCCATGCCGGCATCCTTCGCCGTGCGCGAGACCCACGCCTTGGCAGCGTTGATCTCGGCGGTGACGAGGTTGCGCACCAGCTCGGGGAGGTCCCCGAGCAGGGTCAGCAGGCTGTCGTCAGCGCGGTCGCGGTATCCGCGGAGCATGCGTCAGCCCTTGTTCTTCGGCGCGACGCCCTCGGAGCCGACCGGCTTGGCGGGCGCCATCGTGCCGCCCGAGGTGGAATCGTGCGACTCCTTGGCGTCGGCCACCTTCTCGGCCGCGTCCTTCGTCGCGTCGATCGCGCCGTCGAGCTTCTCGCCGGGAGTGCCCGACTTAGAGACGGCCTTGACGACCTTCACCGCACCGGTCCAGACAGCACCGGGAACAGCAGCGGCCTGCGACTTCGCGAAGTCCTGCACGCGGGAGACCTGCTCCTGCACGGGATCGAGGTTCCAGACCTTCATCCACTGCGTCCGGATCTGCTCGTAGCGCTCGCGTCCTGCTCGGCTGCCGAGGACGTAGCCCGCGCCGAGTCCGATGACGAGTCCGATCTTTCCCTTCATGAGGGCCTCCTGACGTTGGTTACGGCCTCTTTCGCGTTCCAGGGTAACCACATATTCCTCGTTCGGCATCTACCCTTGCGCCGAAGGCGGGTTGGATGTAACGGGTCGGCCGCGGAGCGGGCATCCGATCAGTCCCAGAGCAGGCTCGCGCGCAGCCGATCGGCCTCGGCCACGGCATCCGGAACCACCTGCGCGAGCCCGGTGCCGGCCACCCACGCACCCACCACTCCCAGGCCGCGTGTGGCGGTCACCGCCTGGCGGACCGCCGCTCGCCGCTCGGTGGCCCCGATCAGCGAAGTCGGCTGAGCCTGCACGTACCGTGCGCGGTGAGCGGCGAGCAGCTGGGTGGGGTGCAGAGTGACGCCGAGCAGAGCGGATGCCTCGGACAGCGCCAGCGCGGCGGCCGCGTCGTCGTCGAGGTCGGCCGTCGCCGCCGGCTCGCCCTGGCTGCCGAACGACACCCGCACGAGGTGGCGGCCCGCGGCGGCCTCGCGCAGCCAGCCCCACTTCGCGGTGGAGTGAGTGAGCGCCTTGGCCGTGTGACTGCCCGGCACGGTGAGCACACCGCTGCCGCGGGGGGCGGAGTCGAGCTCGGGGGCGTCCAGCAGCAGCGTGACGATCTCGATCTCCGGAGCGTCGCCGGCATCGCCGAGGCCGGCGACGTGCGTGTCGACGAGCTCACGCGCGGAGGGCTCGGCGGTGGCCACGATGACGCCGGTGGCGCGCAGCGACGCCTCACCCTCGGCATCCGGATGCTCGCCCTGCGCCGACTCGATCGCGACCGTCCAGTCCGCGCCGTCGCGCTCGAGGCGAATCACGCTTGTGCCGGTGCGGATGTCGGCCCCGTACGCGACGAGGTCGGCGCGCAGCGCCTCGACCAGACGGCCCATGCCACCGACCAGCCCGAGCACCGCAGACCCCGGCGCGGTGCCCTTGCGCTCGGCCGCGAGCAGGCCGACCGCTCCGGTCAGCGACCCGATGCGGGTGAGCGCGGCGTTGAGACCGGGCGCCGCGACGTCGGTGTCGACCTCGTCGGGATCGGCCGAGTACACGCCCGCCGTCACCGGGGCGACGAGACGGTCGCGGACCCGATCGCCCATCCGCGTGCTGACCAGCTTGCCGAGGCTGCGCTCGTGCCCGATGGTCAGCGGCGGCCGCAACCGGTCGACGTATGCCCGCCACGCGCCGCGCCACCCGATGATGCGACGCACGTCGTCCTGGAAGGGGTTCGCCGGGATGCCGAGCAGGCTCCCCTTGGGAAGGGGTGCGTCCGGGGCATCCGGGATGCCGCTCAGCCATGCTCCGCCGCCTTGCGGCGGCACGACCTGGTCGGCGAGGCCGAGCTCGTCGACCAGCGCCTTCACGTGTCCACCGCGGGTGGCGAAGCTCTCGGCACCGGCGTCGACGAGGATGCCGTCGAGATCGGCGGTGCGGATGCTGCCGCCCAGCGCGTCAGCGGCTTCCAGCAGGGTCACGCGCATGCCGACCTTCGCGCATTCGCGGGCGGCGACCAGGCCGCCGATCCCGCCGCCGACGACGACGACGTGCTGCTGCGCCGCTCGCGCGGCGAGTTCGGGGGAATGCTCGGAGGTCATGCCCCGATTCTTCCACCGGGGGCTATGCACCGGATGCCCGACGCCGCCGTGCATGACCCGAGGGAGCCGCGCGGGCTGCGAAGGCCGGGCCGGAGGGCTTGCGAGCACCCGACCGGGCCCCGGCGAGACCGGCGGGACCGGCGGCACCGGCGGGACCGAGCGGGCCCGGCGGGTCGGACTCGATCCGGGTCAGAGCTCGCCGTGCGCGAGCTGCACGATGCGGGTGAGCTGATCGGGGTCGGTCTCGGGCGGGACACCGTGTCCGAGGTTCAGGATGTGCCCCTTCGCCCCGCGTCCGCGAGCGACGACATCGCGGACGTGTGCCTCGAGCACCGGCCACGGCGCCTGCAGCATCGCGGGATCGATGTTGCCCTGCACAGCCGTGTCGGGGCCGACGATGCGGATCGCCTCGTCGAGCGGCATCCGCCAGTCGACGCCCACGGCATCCGCAACGCCGTCCAGCCGCATGTCGGCGAGGAAGGGGCCGGTGCCGACGCCGAAGTGGATGCTCGGCAGCCCGATCCCCTCGAGTGCCGCCTTCGAATGAGGGGCGATGTGCGCGCGGTAGTCGGCCGTGCTCAGCGAGCCGGCCCACGAGTCGAACAGCTGCACGACCGAGGCGCCCGCGTCGCGCTGGATCTCGAGGAAGCGACGCGAGATGCGCGAGAGCCATCCGGCCAGCGCGTTCCACGCCTCGGGGTCGGCGTGCATCATGGCGCGAGCGCGCAGGTGCTCCTTCGAGGGACCGCCCTCGATCAGGTACGCGGCGAGGGTGAACGGCGCACCGGCGAAGCCGATCAGCGGGGTGTCGCCCAGCTCGGCGACGGTCAGGCGCACGGCCTCGGCCACGGCGGTGCCGTCGAGGTCGGCGGGGTCGATCTGCGTGATGCGTGCGACATCGTCAGCGGTGCGCACCGGGTTGGCGAACACCGGACCGCGGCCGGGTTCGATCTCGACCTCGACTCCTGCCAGGCGCAGCGGGATCACGATGTCGCTGAAGAACACCGCGGCGTCCACCTTGTGCCGGCGCACCGGCTGCAGGGTGATCTCGGATGCCAGGTCGGGGGTGAGGCAGGCATCCAGCATCCGGGTGCCGACCCGCAGCTCGCGGTACTCGGGCAGCGACCGCCCGGCCTGACGCATGAACCAGACGGGGGTGCGCTCGGGGGCCTCGTCGGCGAGCGCGCGCAGCAGATCACTCATGCCGCCATCCTCGCACCGCGTGCCTATGCGTGCGGTGGGGTCGGATGTCGGGTTAGGTCGCCCTTGGATGCCTCCCACAGCAACGCGACGTAGACTTGTCGGGTGCTGCTCTGCGTGACGGCGAGTCACAAGACCGCCTCTTTCGAACTGCTCGAACGCCTCAGCCGCCAGCCCGAGACCGTCGCCCCCAGCCTGATGGCTGCGGGTGTGCAGGGAGCCGTCGTGCTCGCCACCTGCAACCGATTCGAAGCCTACGTCGAGGCCGAGGAGGTGGACTCGGAGGCGGTCATCGAGACGGTCGCGCAGGCCACCGGCATCCCCTCGGCAGACCTCGACGGCTCGTACCAGGTGGTCGAAGACTCCCACGTGGCAGAGCACCTGTTCGCCGTCGCCTCCGGTCTCGAGTCGGTCGTGTCGGGCGAGGGTGAGATCGCCGGTCAGGTGCGCCGCGCCCTCAGCGGTGCGCGTGAGCAGGGCACCACCTCCCCCCAGCTCGAGCGTCTGTTCCAGCGGGCCAGCCAGGCCCAGCGCAAGGTGAAGAACGTCACCGCTCTGCACCGTGCCGGCCGCTCGCTCGTGCGCCTTTCGCTCGAACTCGCCGACAGCCGCATCGCCGACTGGAGCACCCAGCGCGTGCTGCTCGTCGGCACCGGTTCGTACGCCGCCGTCACGCTCGCCTCGCTGCGCGAGCGCGGCGCCGTCGACATCTCGGTCTACTCGCCGTCGGGCCGCGCTGTGCCGTTCGCCCAGAAGCACGGCATCCGTCCGGTCGCCATCGCCGATTACGCGAGCGTCGCGCAGCACGCGTCGCTGCTGATCACCTGCACCTCCGCCGAGATGGTGCTGGGGCCTGCGCAGTTCGAGCGTCGCCCGGATGCCGCTGCCGGATGCCCGGTCGGCACCCACTCGCAGCTCGTCATCGACCTCGGCATGCCGCGCAACGTCGACCCCGCCGTCGCGCAGCTCGAAGGCGTCGCGCTGCTCGACCTCGAGACCATCCGCCTGCACGCCCCGCTCGAGGAGCTGCACGCGACCGATGCCGCGCGTCACGTCGTGCGCGAGGCTGCGGAGAGCTTCCACCTCGACGGCTCGCGTCAGAGCGTGACCCCCGCGGTCGTGGCGCTGCGCACCCACATCTTCGGTCTGCTCGAGGCGGAGATCGACCGTGCCCGACGCCGCGGCGACGAGAACGGCCGCGTCGAACAGGCCATGCGCCACCTCGCCGGTGTGCTGCTGCACACCCCGACCACGCGCGCTCACGAGCTCGCCGCCGAGGGCCGTGCCGACGAGTTCCACGCGGCGCTCGAGACGCTGTACGGGCTGAGCGCCGATTCCGACGCGGCATCGGCATCGGCCACCGCCTGATCGCGCGCCTCACCGCCTGAGACGTGCGACGCTGAGAGCATGACGCAGCGCACACCCCTGCGAGCGCGACTGCTCACCGCGCTCAGCGGTGACCCGGACGGGACCCCGAGGTGGGTCCGCGAGCTCGCCGAAGGCGATGACGAGGGCTGGTTCGCCGACGGCGGTGCCGCGTGGACGGTGCACGCGGGCATGGGAACGCTCGTCGCCGGCATCCGGGCGCTGCTGATCCAAGCTCTGCATCCCGGCGCGATGGCGGGGGTCCACGACTTCTCGCGCTACCGTGAAGACCCCATCTCCCGCCTCAACGGCACGGTGCGGTGGGTGCTGAGCGTGACCTACGGGTCGCGCGAGCAGGCGGAGCGCGAGACGGGACGGGTGGCTCGACTGCACCGCAGAGTCACCGGCGAGTACACCGCGGGAGACGGCACGGAGCGAGAGTACAGCGCCTCCTCCGCGGACCTCGTCGAATGGGTGCACCTCGCTTTCGCCGACGCGTTCCTCACGGCGCATGAGGTGTGGGGAGGGCCGATTCCGGGCGGGGCAGACGCGTATGTCGCCGAATGGGCGATCGCCGGGCGCCTGATGCGGGTGCCCGATCCGCCCACGAGCGAGGCGGAGCTGCGGAAGCGACTGCGCGGATTCCTCGAGCGCGGCGAGCTGCGCGCAGACGAACGCACCCGCGACATCGTGGCGTTCCTGCGACGCCCGCCGTTCACCGGCACCATGGGCATCGCCTACCGCGTGCTGTTCGCCGCGGCCGTGGCCACGATCCCCCGTCACTACCGCCGCATGCTGGGTGTTCGTCGCAGTGTTCTCCCGGTTGTGACCGCGACTCGAATCGTGCTCGCCGTGGCCGAGAGATCGCTAGGCTCCGGACCTCGTGCGCAGGATTTCGCGCGGCGCCGGCTCGCCGGCCTCGCTGCCTCGCGCCGTGCCGGCGAGGCCGCCTAGAACGGCAGGTTGCGGGATCCCGGAGGGGCGATCAAGAGACCAGTGATCTTGCCAGAACCGTTGTAGGCGACCCGGCCGATCCATTCGCCCGCCTCGTGACGCAGCGTCGCCTGTACGATCGCGCCGCTCGCGAGCACCCTGTTGGCGAACTTGCTGAGCGCGTTCGCGCCGTCGGGAGTCTGCACCGTGAGGTCACTGGGCGACTCGAGCCGTCCTGTCTCGGCGACGACCTGATTCCACACTCCCTGGATCTTCCGCTTGCTGAGCGTGCGGGCGCAGGTGTAGGTCATCTGCGTTCGCACTGCTTCGTAGTCGCCCGCATCCAGGCGTTCGAACACCGCGCGAGTTCGATCCATGAGGTCGATCATCTGCTCACCCATCTCCATCTCCTTCTGGGGGCGCGCAACCGCACCTCCGAACCGCTTGAACGCGGCTTGTCGGCTCACGCCGAGCGCATCGCCGATCGCCTGCCACGAGACCCCGGCGGCACGCGTCGCGACGACGAGATCGACCAGCCGTGCCTGCGACCGACGCACCAGTTGATCGGCTTGCCGGATCGCAGCGGCGTCATCGACCGGGACGCCAACCGCTCGTGCCTCCTCGACCGTTGCCGCGAGTGCGGACAACGGAATCTCATCACCCGGGGACTGATCGGCCATCTCTCAGACCATAGAGACAGTTCGCATGCGCGTCAACCTATGGTTTACATGCGCAAGGCTGGGACAGCCGATCCATGCGGGCAGTGCGGGGATGCAACACTGGGGGCATGGCCCTTCACATCACCGGAGACACCGCCGCCGACGATCTGCTCACGAACAACCCGCTGGCGCTGCTGGTCGGGATGCTGCTCGACCAGCAGGTGCCGATGGAAACGGCATTCGCCGGGCCGCTGAAGATAGAGCAGCGCACCGGAGCCGCCGACGCCGCCGCGATCGCGGGGATGGATCCGGATGCCTTCCTCGAGGCGTTCAAGCAGACGCCGGCCGTGCACCGTTTCCCGGGCTCCATGGCCGCGCGCGTGCAGGCGCTCTGCCAGACGCTCGTGGACGAGTGGGGCGGAGACGCCTCGGCGCTCTGGACCGACGGCGACCCCGACGGGCCCGAGGTGCTCAAGCGGCTCAAGAAGCTCCCGGGTTTCGGCGAGCAGAAGGCGAAGATCTTCCTCGCCCTGCTCGGCAAGCAGTACGGCTTCACCGGTGCGGGCTGGCGTGAGGCATCCGCTCCCTACGGCGAACCGGAGGCGTTCCGCAGTGTCGCCGACATCGTCTCGCCCGAGTCGCTGACCAAGGTGCGCGAGCACAAGAAGGCGATGAAGGCGGCCGCCAAGGCGGGAAAGGCGTGAGGCCGACCGGCGACGACGTCGCGGGTCTGATCGCCCGGTCGGCTCCCGCGATCCGGCGGCGGGATGCCGAGACGCTGACCGCCCTGATGCAGAAGATCTCGGGCCGCGCGCCCGCGACCTGGGGCACGATCATCGGCTTCGGTCAGGTGCACTACCGCTACCCCACCGGCACCGAGGGCGACACCGGTCTGCTCGCCTTCGCGCCTCGCAAGACGGCGACGACGATCTACCTGCTGGACGGTGTGGACGCTCATGCCGAGGAACTCGCGCACCTCGGCCCGCACGCGTCGGGAGCCGGATGCCTGTACATCAAAGATCTCGAGCAGATCGACCTGGACGTGCTGCGAGGCATCCTGACCCGCTCGCTCGCCTGGGCGGAGTCCGGCGGCAGCGAGGGAATGCAGCTCACCGTAGTGAGTTGAGCCTCGGCTCGGCGTCGCCCGGCGCGCGATGTCAGCCGCGGGCGAGGCGCTCGGCTTCCTTCGCGGCGACGATCTTGCGCAGGCCCGAGCTCGAGAAGCGATGGTTGCGGCTGTTGAAGTACAGCTCGATGCCCGCCTCCTCGCAGTAGCTGCGGCCGGTGAAGTCGCGCTCCTCGTACTCGTCTCCGACGATGCGCACGTCGAGCTTGAACGAGCGCAGGATGTCTTCGAGGTCCTGCTCGGTGGAGTAAGGGACGATCTCGTCGACGTACTCGCAGCCGCGCAGCTGGATGTAACGCTCGACGACGGTCTGCGTCGGAGCGTTCTTCTCGGGGCGGTCGAGCGTCGGGTCCATCTGCAGACCGCAGATCAGGTAGTCGCACTGCCGCTTGGCCTCGGCGAGCATCATGATGTGCCCGGCGTGCAGCAGGTCGAAGGTGGAGAAGGTGATTCCCACCCGCGGTCCGGGGTTGTAGTCCTGGTGCTTCTTGACGGTCTCGCTCATGGCGTCCTTCCGAGTGTGCTTCAGAAGATTCTATGGGGACGCAACTCGGGTAACCGACGCACCGCAGCGGCGCACGGTGGTGGGATACGCTCGACAGAATCGTGACGACCACGCGTCAGAGGGTGCTCGACCTCTGACCGGCCATGAAGGAAGGACAGCGATGTCCACCACGGCTGCGGGCGCTGCGCCCCTCCGCTTCGGGGCGAACTACACGCCCTCCACGAACTGGATGCACTCCTGGCTCTCGCTGAACCTCGACGACGTCGGCCGGGACTTCGCCGGCCTCGCCGATCTCGGTCTCGACCATGTGCGGATCTTTCCGCTGTGGACCGTGCTGCAGCCGAATCGCTCGCTGATCCGCGTCGAGGCGGTGGCCGACGTGCGCGCCGTCGTCGACGTGGGCGCGGAGTTCGGGCTCGACGTCAGCGTCGACGTGATCCAGGGGCATCTGTCGAGCTTCGACTTCATCCCCTCGTGGCTGTACACCTGGCACGACAAGAACATGTTCACGCACCCCGACGCACTGAGCGGGCAGGTCGCGCTCGTCGAGCGGCTTGCCGAGTCGCTCGGCGATGCGAAGAACTTCCTCGGATTCACCACCGGCAACGAGACCAATCAGTTCTCCGCGTCGGTGCACCCCTCTCCGTGGCCGGTGACCACCGCCGAGGCGGCGAACTGGATCACCACACTGCTCGACGCGGCCGAGTCGAGCGCTCCCGACCAGGAGCACGTGCACAGCGAGTACGACGCCGCCTGGTACCTCGACGGGCACGGCTTCACCCCCGCCCTCGCGGCACGCCTGGGCGCCATGACCACCGTGCACTCCTGGATCTTCAACGGCACCGCACAGCGGTACGGCGGCCGCTCCGCAGCATCCGACCGCCACGCGGAGTACATGATCGAGGTGTCGCGCGCGTTCGCCACCGACCCGCGGCGCCGCACGTGGCTGCAGGAGGTCGGCGCCCCCTCGAACTGCCTCACCGACGACGAGACGCCCGGCTTCCTCGAGGCGACCGTGCGAAACGCCGCCCGCACCGATGACCTCTGGGGCGTCACATGGTGGTGCTCGCACGACGTCAGCCGCTCGCTCGTGGACTTCCCCGAGCTGGAGTACTCCCTCGGCCTGATCGACCAGTCAGGTGCGGCCAAGCCGATCGGTCGGCGCTTCGCCGAGATCATCCCGGAGCTGCGCGAGCGCGGTCCGCGGGTGCCCCGCGAGCTGGGCATCGTCATCGAGGTCGATGACGATGACACCCCGGTCAGCCGCGGCGCCCTCGCGCCCGGCGGGCCGATCTTCGAGGCGTGGGTGCAGGCCTGCGAGAGCGGCGTCGACCCGGCCTTCGTGACGTCGACGCAGGCTGCGGATGCCCGCGTGCTGGCATCCCGCGGGATCACCGAGCTGGTGCATCCGGATCTCTCGCAGCCGGTCGCCACCTGCTCGTCGAACAACACCGTCGTCTGACCATCGCCGCGTTCCGCACCGCAGAGGAGTCTCCGTGCACGATGACAGTTCGCTCACCGTCGGACGCGTCAACCGGGTGCTCACCGAGCGCGTCCGTCCCGCCATCCACTCGGCCCGGGTGCCGCTCGAGATCGCCGCGCACCAGCTGCCCGGCGAGCCCATCGCCCCCGCCGAGGGACTCGCCCTCGACTTCCAGCCGTTCACCGCCGGCGCTATGTGGGGCCCGGCCTGGGGCACCACCTGGTTCCGCGTGCGCGGAGAGGTTCCCGCCGAGTGGGGCGGCAAGAAGGTCGAGGCGCTCATCGACCTCGGCTTCGACATCAACATGCCCGGCTTCCAGTGCGAGGCGCTCGTCTACCGCCCCGACGGCACGCCCGTGAAGAGCATCAACCCCCGCAACCAGTGGGTCCCGATCGACGCCGTCGCCGGGCACACCGTCGAGCTCTTGCTCGAAGGCGCGGCCAACCCCGTGCTGCTCGACTACCACCCCTTCCTGCCCACGCAGGATGGCGACATCCGCACCTCCTCCCCCGAGCCGCTGTACCGTGTGCGCCACATGGACCTCGCGGTCTTCGAGCCGGAGGTGTTCGACCTCTCGCTCGACCTCGAGGTGCTGATCGAGCTGCAGGCCGAGCTGCCCGAGACGAGCCCGCGCCGCATGCGCATCCTGCAGGCACTCGACAACGCACTGGATGCACTCGACCTGCAGCGCATCGTCGATACCGCCGGCGACGCCCGCGCGCAACTGGCCGATGTGCTGGCATCTCCCGCCGACGCCAGCGCGCATCGCATCGCCGCGATCGGCCACGCGCATATCGACTCGGCCTGGCTGTGGCCGGTGCGCGAGACGATCCGCAAGGTCGCCCGCACCACCTCGTCGATGACAGCGCTCATCGACGAGCAGTCCGAGTTCCTCTACGGCATGTCCAGCGCCCAGCAGTACGCGTGGATCAAGGAGCACCGTCCCGAGGTCTTCGAGCGGGTGAAGGCCGCCGTCGCGGACGGCCGCTTCCTGCCGCTGGGCGGCATGTGGGTCGAGTCCGACACGGTGATGCCGACCGGCGAGTCACTCGTGCGCCAGTTTTCGCACGGCCAGCGCTTCTTCGAGCGCGAGTTCGGCATCCGGTCGAAGGGCGTCTGGCTGCCCGACAGCTTCGGCTACTCCCCCGCCCTGCCGCAGCTGATGCGTCGGGCCGGGTTCGAGTGGTTCTTCACGCAGAAGATCTCGTGGAACCAGCGCAACGTGTTCCCGCACCACAGCTTCCTGTGGGAGGGCATCGACGGGTCGCGGATGTTCACGCACTTCCCGTCGATGGACACCTACAACTCCCAGCTCTCCGGCATGGAGGTCGCCAAGGCCTCGCGCCAGTTCAAGGAGAACCGCGTCGCCACCATGTCGATCGCCCCGGTCGGCTGGGGCGACGGCGGCGGCGGCACGACCCGCGAGATGACCGGCAAGGCGTTGCGTCTGGCTGATCTCGAGGGTTCGGCGAAGGTCGAATGGAAGCATCCGGATGCCTTCTTCGACGATGCCAAGGCCGAGATGACCGACCCGGCCGTCTGGGTCGGCGAGCTGTACCTCGAGCTGCACCGCGGCACGCTCACCAGCCAGCACGCCACCAAGGCGCTGCACCGCTGGGCCGAGCAGGCGCTCATCGAGGCCGAGCTGTGGGCGGCGACCGCCGCCGTGCAGTTGGACGCGGAGTACCCGTACGACGAGTTCGACCGGCTGTGGCAGCTCGTGCTGCTGCACGAGTTCCACGACATCCTGCCCGGCACGTCGATCGCGTGGGTGCATCGTGAGGCCGTCGAGGTGCTCTCGCAGGTGCTGGCGGATGCGGAGCAGCTGTCAGCCGCGGCACGCCAGGCTCTCGCGGGCGACGGCGATCGCGCCCTCGTGTTCACACCGACCTCGGTGGGCGACGGTCGCGAGCTCGGCGCCGCCGAGCTCGCGCGCCCTCAGGCATCCGCCTCGCTCGCGGAGACCGCGGACGGCTACGTTCTCGAGAACGACCTCGTCGTGGTCACGGTCTCGGCGTCGGGCCTGATCACCTCGGCGATCGACAGGGCCACCGGCCGCGAGACCATCCCCGCAGGAAAGCCCGCGAACCTGTTCCAGCTGCACCAGGACTTCCCGAACATGTGGGATGCGTGGGACATCGATCGCTACTACAAGAACCGCGTCGACGATCTCACCGGCGCCTCATCCGTCTCGGCATCCGTCGTCGACGGGGCCGCCGTCGTGAAGGTCGTCCGCGAGTTCTCGCAGTCGACCATCGCGCAGACGATCGTGCTCGCAGCGGACTCGCGCACGGTCATGCTGCGCAACGACATCGACTGGCACGAGACCGAGAAGCTGCTCAAGCTCGCCTTCCCGCTCGACATCTTCGCGCGGGAGACTCTGGCCGAGACGCAGTTCGGCTTCCAGCGCCGCGTCACGCACGTGAACACGAGCTGGGAGGCGGCGAAGTTCGAGACCTCGATGCACCGGTTCGTGCTGGCCCAGGAGGACGACGGCTTCGGCGCCGCCCTGATCAACGACTCGATCTACGGCTACGACACCTCGCGTGACGTGGACGGCGACGACGTGACGACCACCGTGCGCCTGTCCCTGCTGCGTGCTCCGCGCTTCCCCGACCCTGACACCGACCACGGCCGCCACGAGATCGAAGTGGGTCTGGTGATCGGAGCGGATGCCGAGATCGCGACGGCGGAGGGCATCAGGCTCAACGCGCCGACGACGCTCGTGCGCGGCGCGAACGAGGTCGACCCGCTGGTCTCGGTGACCGGCACGGGAATCATCGTGTCGTCGGTGAAGCTCGCCGACGACCGCTCGGGCGACGTGATCGTGCGCGTCTACGAGTCGCTCGGCCGCCGCACGCAGGGCGAGCTGTCGATCGGGTTCGAGCACACCGGCGTCCGCGAGGTGAGCCTGATCGAGGACGACCTCGAGAACGCGCGCACCGGCACCGCCCTGGCACTGAAGCCCTTCGAGGTGCGCACGCTGCGCATAACCCGCCCCTGACGCAACCGCTTCTCGCTCCGGTATGAGTTCGTGCCGCCTGGACCCGCTCCCGGCGGCACGAACTCATACCGGAAGGCGGTGGGTGTGGGGTGGGGTGGACGGGGGGTCTTATCGAGAGGGAAGGAACGGGGATTCTTTCGCACGAGAGGTCGCGCGAGAAGGCGTTCTCTCGTCGAGGCTGGAAGCAAGCCATCCACATCCGCGCGAAGGAGCCACGAACATGGACCGCGAGAACGACCTCATCGACACCGACGCACTGCTGCACATCGGCCGCCCCTACTGGTTCGACCGTCACCCGTCGCAGGCCGAGGGCGAAGACTTCTGATCAGGCGCTGAGACGACGGAGCCCCGATTCACCTATGTGAGTCGGGGCTCCGTCATGATGTCATCAGGCGCCGCGCAGGCGCTCGGACAGGTACGCCTCGAGGTTCTCGAGCGGCACGCGCTCCTGGCCCATCGTGTCGCGGTCGCGCACCGTGACGGCGTTGTCGTCGAGCGAGTCGAAGTCGACGGTGACACAGAACGGGGTGCCGACCTCGTCCTGACGGCGGTAGCGGCGGCCGATGGCGCCGGCATCGTCGAAGTCGACGGTCCAGCGGCCGCGCAGGGTGTCAGCCACCTCCCGCGCCAGCGGCGAGAGTCGTTCGTTGCGCGAGAGGGGCAGCACGGCCACCTTGACCGGAGCCAGCCGCGGGTCGAGCCTGAGCACCGTGCGGGTGTCGGTGCCACCCTTGGCGTTCGGCACCTCCTCCTCTTCGTACGCGTCGACGAGGAAGGCCATCATGGCGCGGGTGAGGCCGAACGACGGCTCGATCACGTAGGGCGTGTAGCGCTCTCCGGATGCCTGGTCGAAGTACGTCAGCGACTGGCCCGACGCCTCGCTGTGCGAGGACAGGTCGTAGTCGGTGCGGTTCGCCACGCCCATCAGCTCGCCCCACTCCGAGCCCTGGAACCCGAAGCGGTACTCGAAGTCGATGGTGCCCGCCGAGTAGTGCGCGCGCTCATCCTCCGGAACGTCGAACTGACGCATGTTCTCGGGGTTCACCCCCAGGTCGACGAACCAGTTCCAGCACGCCTCGACCCAGTGGTCGAACCACTCCTTCGCCTCGGCGGGCGGCACGAAGTACTCGATCTCCATCTGCTCGAACTCGCGGGTGCGGAAGATGAAGTTCCCGGGGGTGATCTCGTTGCGGAACGCCTTGCCGACCTGGCCGATGCCGAACGGCGGCTTCTTGCGCGATGCGGTGAGCACGTTCGAGAAGTTCACGAAGATGCCCTGCGCCGTCTCGGGGCGCATGTAGTGCAGACCCGACTCGTCGTCGACGACGCCCAGGTAGGTCTTCACAAGACCGGAGAACGACTTCGGCTCGGTCCACCGGCCGCGGGTTCCGCAGTCGGGGCAGGCGATGTCGGCCATGCCGTTCTCGGGCTGACGGCCCTTCTTGGCGACGAACGCCTCGATCAGGTGGTCTTCGCGGTGGCGCTTGTGGCACTGCAGGCACTCGACGAGCGGGTCAGAGAAGGTCGCGACGTGACCCGATGCCTCCCACACGCGCTTGGGCAGGATGATCGACGAATCCAGGCCGACCATGTCGCCGCGCCCACGCACGAAGGTCTGCCACCACTGCCGACGGATGTTCTCCTTCAGCTCGGTGCCGAGGGGGCCGTAATCCCATGCCGAACGCGAGCCGCCGTAGATCTCACCCGCTTGGAAAACGAACCCGCGGTGGCGGGCGAGGGCGATGACCTTGTCAAGACGGGACTGTTCGGCCACGGTGGCTCCAATGGTCGGATGCTGCGGGTGAGGAGCCCGTGAACACGGGCATCCCAATCCTACCCGCGACGCCCTTCCGGTACGTCGGGTGCCGGGTGGATGCTGGAGGCATGCAGCAGCGCGTGAGCTTCATCACCCTCGCCGTGGCCGACGTGCCCCGCACCCGCGCGTTCTACGTCGACGGCCTCGGCTGGCAGCCGATCTTCGAGTCCGACGAGGTAATCATGTTCCCCGTCGCGGAGCGGGTCATCCTGTCGCTGTGGAGCGTGGCCGGCTTCACCGCCGAGATCGGCGAGGCGCCGGCATCCGGGATCGCGCCCGTCACCCTCGCGCACAATCTCGCGACCGAGGCCGAGGTCGATGCCGTGCTCACCGAGGTCGAGGCGCTGGGAGCGCGCGTCTCCCGCGCGCGGCGGCGGGTGTGGGGTGGGTACTCGGGGTACTTCGCCGACCCCGACGGGTTCCGCTGGGAGGTCGCGGTCAACCCCGGCGACACCGGGGCCTTCGTGCTGCCGCCTACTCGGTGAACAGGTAGCCGCGCTCGTCGTCGAAGCCGGCGATGCGCAATCCCCGGCCCAGCAGCTCCTCCATCCCGCCACGCAGGCGCAGACGCCATTCGTGTGCGGCGTCGGGATCGCTGACCCGCATCGCCTCGACGTCGGAGGGGATCTCGAGAGTGGCGACCACGGCGTCGGATGCCGGCGGCTTGGCGATGTCGGCCAGCGCCCACTCCACGTCGAGCCGGTCGCTCTCATCTCCCGCGTCACCGCCGCCGAAGATGCCGTAGCGGTTCACCGAGTAGCCGCTGACCCGCGCTCCGAGCACAGTGAGGAAGAAGTGCGCGTTGCGGCCGACGAGCGGATCGTAGGTCCAGGTGATGCGCCCGACCTCTCGCGAGAACGCCCACTGCCGCTGGTGCTCCTTGAGCTCGCGCCCCCAGCCGCGTCCCCGATACTCGGGCAGCAGCGCGGTGATGTGCGAGTGCATGGTGCGCCGTGCGGGCTCACCGAAGAAGGCGATCGAGGCGCCCACCATCCGCTCTGCGCCCTCACTGTCGTCGAAGAGCCCGACGACGTAGTTGCCCGAGTGCTGCAGGGCCCGCAGGGTGCCGGCGTCGATGACGCGGTTCTCGCCACGGATCGAGTCCAGCAGTTCCTGGGCGTCGATGATCAGTTCAACGGTGTCGAGATCTCGAATCGTGCGCACGATGCCAGCGTACCGGGGCGCTCGACGCGCCGGGAAGGCGTCGCCGCCGCCCTCGGACTTGTCAACCCTGGCTAGCTGCTCGCCTACGACGAGTATGGTCGTGGCCATGAACAGCACCGGACGCGACATCGTGAGGCAGTCGACCGTCATCGCCGCGGCGGTGTTCATGCTGATCGGAGCGGCCGTCGGCGGTGGCGCATTCGGCGGAGAGTCGGTGGCGGAGCTGCAGAACGGCGCGCTGTCGGCTGAGGGCTCGTACCTCGCGCCGGCGGGGCCGGCGTTCGCGATCTGGTCGGTCATCTACCTCGGGCTGGCGGCGTACACGATCTGGCAGGCCCTGCCAGGGCAGCGCGACAGCACCCGCCAGCGTGCGGTCGGCTGGTGGGTGGCGGCTTCGATGGTGCTCAACGGTCTCTGGCTGGTGACCGCCCGCTACCTGAACCTCGTGGCCACCGTGATCGTCATCGCCGCGCTGCTCGCCGTGCTGGCGCGCATCATCGTCCTGCTCGGACGCGACCGGGCATCCGGCTCGCTCGAGCTGACCCTGTTCGACGGCGTGCAGGGCCTGCACTTCGGCTGGGTGACGATCGCGACGGTCGCGAACACCGCGGCATGGCTGACGCAGACGCTTCCGGGCGATCTGGCCGAGCAGGCGGATGCCTGGGGCATCGGCGTCCTCGTCGTGGTCGCCGTCATCGGTGCGGCGAGCGCATTCGTCACTCGCCGCCTCGCTCCCGCTCTGGCCACCTCGTGGGGTCTGGTGTGGGCGGCGATCGGACGGCTGAGCGGCGCGCCGGAGAGCACGCCGATCGGGGTCACTGCTCTGGTCGTGGCCGCGGCGATCCTCGTCGCCGGAGTGGTCGGACTGCTGCGAGCACGGCGCCCAGTGCGCTGACGAGCCCCGGTGCCCGAACGGGCGCGCGCGTAATCTGGATGGATGCCTTTCCCAGAATCCGCGACCGACAGCACGGCGTCACACAAGCAGTTCCTCGGTCAGCCGCGCGCGCTGGCCCACCTGTTCGGCGTCGAGATGTGGGAGCGGTTCAGCTTCTACGGCATGCAGGGCATCCTGCTGATCTACCTGTACTTCAGCGTGACGAAGGGCGGGCTGGGACTCGACGAGGCAGTCGCGGGCGGCATCGTGGGCGCGTACGGCGGGTCGGTGTACCTCTCGACCATTCTCGGCGCGTGGCTCGCCGACCGTCTGTTCGGCTCGGAGCGTGTGCTGTTCGGCAGCGCGATCGTCATCGTCGCGGGGCACCTCGCGCTGGCGCTGATCCCGGGTGTCGCCGGTGTGGCTGTCGGGCTGGTGCTCGTGGCGCTCGGCTCGGGCGGCCTGAAGGCCAACGCGACGGCGGTCGTCGGCACCCTGTACTCCGCAGACGACACGCGACGCGATGCCGGGTTCTCGCTCTTCTACCTCGGCATCAACCTCGGCTCGTTCTTCGGTCCGCTGCTCACGGGCCTGCTGCAGAAGTCCGTCGGCTTCCACTGGGGCTTCGGTCTCGCCGCGGTCGGGATGACGGCCGGCCTCATCCAGTACAGCTTCGGCCGCAAAGAGCTGCCGGCTGTTGCGCGCGAGGTTCCGAATCCGCTGCCGCGCAGCCGCTACCCGCTGTTCGGCGGCGTCGCGGTCGGCGCGGTCGTTGTGATCGTCGCGCTCGTGCTCACCGGCGTGATCCGCGTCGACAACCTGGCCGGCATCGTCATCCTGTGCGCGCTCGGGGCGACCATCGCCTACTTCACGGTGATCCTCTCGAGCCGGCACGTCGACTCGACGGAGCGCTCGCGGGTGTGGGCGTTCGTGCCGCTGTTCATCACGAGCGTCGCGTTCTGGTCGCTCTACCAGCAGCAGTTCACCGTGCTGACGGTGTACAGCGACAAGCGCCTCGACCGCTCGATCTTCGGGCTGGAGATGCCGGTGTCGTGGGTGCAGTCGATCAACCCGGTGTTCATCATCATCTTCTCGGGCCTCTTCGCCGCGCTGTGGACCCGCCTCGGCACCCGGCAGCCGTCCACCCCGGTGAAGTTCGCCCTGGGCACCGCGCTGATGGGCGTGGCCTTCCTGCTGTTCCTGCCGTTCGCGAACGGCGGTGAGGGCTCCACTCCGCTGCTGGCGATCGTCGGCATCCTGTTCGTGTTCACCGTCGCCGAGCTGCTGCTCTCGCCGATCGGGCTGTCGGCGGCGACCAAGCTCGCACCGGCGCGGTTCCAGACGCAGATGGTGGCGCTGTTCTTCCTCTCGGTCTCGCTGGGCACGGCGATCTCGGGATGGCTCGTGCAGTTCTACGACCCGCAGAACGAGGCACCGTACTTCACCGTGCTCGGCCTGATCGCGATCGCGGTCGGCGCGGGGCTGTTCGTGTCGGTGAAGCCGGTGCTGAAGCTCATGAAGGGCGTCAGCTGACCGGCATCCGGAGCCGGCGTCCCTGCGAGCCGATAACCTCTATCGGTGGACGATGCGGATGACAGAGCGAGAAAGCGGCTCTCCCGCACCCCTCCCCGCGGGGCGATCATCGCCGTGCTGGCCTTCGTCGGCCTGTGCTCGGCGTTCATGTTCACTCTCGTCGTGCCGCTGCAGGCCGAGCTGCCGAGGCTGCTGAACGCCTCACGCGAAGACACCAGCTGGGTGGTCACGATCACCCTGCTGGTCGCGGCCGTGGCGACCCCCATCTCGGGCCGCCTGGGCGACATGTACGGCAAACGCCGTGTCGTGATCGCGCTGCTGGTTCTGCTGGCGATCGGCTCGATCGTGGCCGCCCTGTCGACGTCGATCGTCGGTGTGATCATCGGCCGCGCGCTGCAGGGCGCGACGACCGGGGTGGTGCCGCTCGGCATAGCGATCATGCGCGATGTGCTGCCGCCCGAACGACTCGGCACCGCGGTCGCGCTGATGAGCGCGACTATGGGCGTCGGCGGGGCGGTGGGGATGCCGGTGGCGGCGTTCGTCGCCGAGAACGCCGACTGGCACGCCCTGTTCTGGCTCGCCGCCGGGCTCGGGGTGATCGGGCTGGTGCTGGTGATGCTCGTCGTGCCCGATGACGTGCTGCTCGCACCCGGACGCCTCGATGTCATCGGCGCTCTGGGGCTCGCCGCGGGGCTCACCGGGCTGCTGCTGTACGTCTCGCGCGGAGCGGAGTGGGGCTGGACATCTCCCTTCGCGCTGGTGTGCCTGATCGGCGGACTCGTGGTGCTGGCCGTCTGGGGCTGGTACCAGCTGAAGGCCAAGGAGCCGCTGCTCGATCTGCGCGTCGCCGCTCGCCCCGCCGTGCTCTTCACGAACATCGCCGCGATCGGCATGGGCTTCGCCCTGTTCTCGTCGAACGTGACGTTTCCGCAGATGCTCGAGCTGCCGCGCGAGACCGGATCCGGCCTGGGGCTGGACATGTTCACCGCGGCGATGATCGTCGCCATCTCGGGCGTCATGATGATGTTCATCTCGCCCCTGTCGGGATGGCTGGAGCGCACCGTCGGACCGCGCCCGCTGTTCACCGTCGGCACCGCCGCGATCGTGCTCGCCTACGCCTTCGTGCTGATCTGGTCGACCGAGATCTGGCATTTCGTCGTCGCCAATGTGCTGATCGGCATCGGCATCGGGTTCGCCTTCGCCGCCATGCCGATGATCATCATGCGCGCCGTCCCCGCGCACGAGACGGGCGCGTCGAACGGGCTCAACGCTCTGTTCCGATCGGTGGGCACCTCGACGGCGTCGGCCGTGATGGGTGCGGTGCTCGCCTCGATGAGCATCGAAGTCGGCGGCCGCGCGATCCCGATCCGGGAGGCCTTCGAGGTGTGCTTCTGGCTGTCGATCGTCGCCGGGGTGATCGGCTTCGCGCTGACCTTCCTCATCCCCAGGCATCCGGCGTCGGAAGCGCACCCCGCGCTGCCCGGCTGATTCGCCGGGGGATCAGTGGGTGAACTCCATGAGGTCGGTGCCGAGCACGCGGAACGCGTCGTGCGCGCGCAGCCGGTGGCTGATCGAAAGGTCGTCGAAGCACACCGTCAGGGCGTAGGCGACGCCCGTGCGCGGTCCGACGAGCACCCCCGCCTCGGCGCGCACCCCGCGATCGCGGCCGGTCTTGTTGATGAACAGCAGACCGTGCGCGTCATCGTCGTGCGCGAACGGGTCCAGTCCGGTCGCGGATGCCACGAGGCTGAGATCCTGGTTCAGACTGAGCCACTCGGCGACCTGGGCGCTGACGGCCGCGTCCACCGCGCGGGAGTCGACGAGCCCGGCGAACAGCGTCGCGAACTCGCGCGTCGTGCCGACCGCGACGTGCGGGGCGTCATCGGGCCCGCGCACGTCGCGGAACAGATCGAGCACGGCGCTGCGCGGCATCCCGAGGGACACCATCCGCGCCCGGACATGCTCGTGCCCGACGGCGTCGAGCAGAGCGTTGGCGGCGTTGGGGTCTCCGGCAGCAGCGGCCAGCACAGCCAGGTCGACCAGCGGAAGAGCGGGCGCGCGAAGGTGCCGCCACAGCCCCGAGCCGGCGACGTGATCGTCGGGACGGTCGATGATCCGCAGCGGGTCGAGCGCGCGAGACGCGAAGCCCGCGGCGGTCTCGACCAGAACCGGAACGATGCCGAGCCCCGCGATCGGCAGCGGGACGTGGTCGTCTCCGCTCAGCACGACGCGCCCCGAGTCGAGCTCGACGACGTGCACCGACACCTGCGCTCCGCTCTGCGCCAGCTCCTCGAGACGGCGCAGGCTCGACGCGAACGAGCGACGTCCGGCGGCCGCGCGACGGGGAACGCGCCCTACGCCGCGTCGCGTTCGCCGGCGGGCTGAGGGCACACCGGAGGACGGTTCGGGGGCGGGCGACGAGACCACGCGCGATGTCCTATCCGAGAGAAGGCGATTCCGGCCGGCGCTCAGCACGACGTCCTGTCGGCCGCGCCCCGGCCATCGTAACCCGCACCCTCCGGCCGGGTGACCCCGGTCTCACCAGATGGTGACCCGCTGCTCCGCCGGCAGGTGCAGCCGGTCGCCCTCCGTCACATCGAACGCGTCGTAGAACGCGTCGATGTTGCTGAGGATCTGGTTGCAGCGGAACTCGTTGGGCGAGTGCGGGTCGATCGTCAGCAGACGGATCGTCTCGGCGTCGCGGCTCTTCTGCTGCCACACCTGCGCCCACGACAGCAGCAGGCGCTGCACGCCCGTGTAGCCGTCGATCACCGGCGCCTCCTCGCCGGCGAGCGAGAGCTCGTAGGCCTTCAGCGCGATGCCGAGACCGCCGAGGTCTCCGATGTTCTCACCGATGGTCAGGGCCCCGTTGACGTGATTCTCCTCGCTCAGGCCCACGGGCACGAGCGCGTCGTACTGGGCGATCAGGGCCTTGGTGCGCTCTTCGAACGCGGCGCGATCGGCATCCGTCCACCAGTCCTGCAGTCGGCCGTCGCCGTCGTAGCGGCTGCCCTGATCGTCGAAGCCGTGACCGATCTCGTGCCCGATGACCGCGCCGATCCCGCCGTAGTTCGCCGCCGCGTCGCGCTTCGGGTCGAAGAACGGGTACTGCAGGATCGCGGCGGGGAAGACGATCTCGTTCATCAGCGGGTTGTAGTACGCGTTGACCATCTGCGGCGGCATGAACCACTCGTCGCGGTCGATGGGCTTGCCGACCTTCGCGACCTGTCGGTCGTGCTCGAAGACCGTCGCGCGGCGGGCGTTGCCGACAAGGTCGGTCGGATCGATGTCGACGCCGTCGTAGTCGCGCCACACGTCGGGGTGGCCGATCTTCGGGCGGAAGGTGTCGAGCTTGGCGAGCGCCTTCTCGCGCGTCTCGGGGCTCATCCAGTCGAGCTTCTGGATGCTCTGCCGGTACGCCTCGATGAGGTTGGCGACCAGCTCGTCCATTGCTGCCTTGGACTCGGCCGGGAAGTGCCGCTCGACGTAGATCCGCCCGACGGCGTCGCCCAGCGACCCCTCGACGAGCGAGACGCCGCGCTTCCAGCGCTCGCGGATCGACGGGGTGCCGGTGAGCTCGGTGCCGTAGAACGAGAAGTTCTCGTCGATGAAGTCGTCGGTGAGGTACGAGGACATGCCGTGCACGACCTTGGCTCGCAGCCACGCCTTCCAGTCGTCGAGACGCTCGGGGATGAGCAGGGTGCCGAGACCCTCGAAGAAGCTCGGCTGATAGACGACGAGTTCGTCGAATGCGCTCGGGTTAGCGGTCGCCACGGCATCCCGCCAGGGTGCGAGGTCGACGCCGACGAGCGTCTGGAACTCGTCCCACGTCTTGAGGTTGTACGTCTTCACCGCGTCGCGGGATGCGACGTTGTCCCAGTGGTGTCCGGCGATCTCATGCTCGAGGCCGAAGGCGCGGTCCGCCTGGCCTGCCGGGTCTTCGATCGTGGCGAGGGCGAGGAGGCGCTCGAGGTGCGCACGGTATGCGGCACGCATCGCCTCGAAGCTGTCGAGGCGGTAGTAGCTCTCGTCGGGCAGCGAGAGACCGGCCTGCACGGCGAAGGGCACGTAGCGCTCGGGGTTGCCCGGATCGGGCTCGATGAATACGCCGATCAGCGCGGCGACGCCGTTGCGGTCGAGCTCGCCGATCGTCTGCAGGAACGACGGGATGCTGTCGATCGCGTCGACCTTCGCCAGCTCTGCCCGCAGGGGCGCGAGGCCGACCTCGGCGATGCGGTCGGTGTCCATGAAGCTGCGGAACAGGTCGCCGACCTTGCGCTCGAGGGTGCCCTCAGCGGCATCCTGCGACTCGACGATGATCTCGCGGACGTCTTTCTCGGCCTGTTCGGCGAGCATGTGGAACGAGCCCCAGCGCGCCTTGTCGGCGGGGATCTCGGCGGCCTCGAGCCACGCGCCGTTGACGTGGCGGTAGAGGTCGTCCTGCGGACGGATGTCGGAGCTGAACTCGGAGACGGCAAGGCCGGAGGGCAGTACGTCAGTCATGCCGTCCAGCCTATGCGGCGGCGCCGACCTCGGGCCCGCCGGCCCTGGCCTCGCGCGGGCGGGCGCCGTGGTGCACGCCGCCGTGAGTGCCGTCAGGGATGGGAAACGCCGGTGCACGGGCATCCGCACCGGCGTTGCCCATCTCTGAACCGGCGAGGCGGGCGGGTCCGTGGAAGACGTCAGCGCCGCCACCAGCGTCGAGCGCGCTTCGGCTCGGCATCCGGAGCCGTCTCAGCACGGGCATCCGCCTGCCGGGCCGCCCGGCGTTCTCGCCAGGCCGCCACCTCGGCCTCGACGTCGCGCGGCTGCGTGACCACCGGTGGGCCGCCGAGCAGCTGGCGTCGCGCCTCGATCACGCGGCGGTTGAAGTCGTCGAGCACGCCGCGCACATCCTCCTCGCGGCCGAGCTGATCGAGCTCGCCGTCGAGCTCACGATCCTCGACGCGCAGCATGAGCGCGGGAGGACCCAGGCCCGACAGATTCTCGGTCTCGATCTTGCGGCGGATCCACCAATCGGGATCGTGATGCGTGCCCAACCCCTCGAGCGGCTTGCCGGCGCCGGGCAGGTTGTCGAACTCGCCACGGCGGATCGCGAGCTGGATGGCCGTCTCGACGAACTCCGCCCTGTTCTGCGCGTTCAGCACCATTGGCGCGTCATTCTCCGGCTCGGCCTCTGTACCGGGGCCGGCGTCGCGGCGGGCGCGGTAGCGGGCGGCATTGCTCATCGCGTCAGACATGGCAGGCACCTCCGTGCGATTCAGGGTACGCGGGCGTCGGTGGCCGGGCGTAGATTTCCTCCTCGTCGGGCGATGGATGCTTTCGCATATAGTTTCGACAGTTGTGGAGAAGTAGTACAGTTTTCTTCGTACTTTTGCTTGACTTGCGGGTGGCCGGCGTTTAGGCTTTTCACATGTCAGCACCCGCTCTGGACCCGTTGCGAGAAGCCGTCGCGGCTCTGGCCGGGGTCTGGGCGGATGCCGGTTCCGCGGCCGACCTGAACCGGTCGGGCCTCGTGTCGATGACCCGCGCCATCGGGTCCGCGCGGCGGGCGCTGAATGCACTGCAGGCCGACGTCGCCGCGGCCATCGCGCATGAGTCCCGGCCAGAGCTGGGTGCGGACTCCCTCGCGAAGCAGCAGGGATTCCGCAACACCGCCCAGCTCATCGCGACCACCACCGGCACCAGCGCCGGAGATGCGGCGCGGCTGGTGAAGGTCGGGGAAGCCATCGCGCCCCGGCAGAACCTGCTCGGCGAGCCCGCGCCGGCGAAGTACCCGGCCGTGCAGACCGCGGTGACCTCCGGCCGGTTGGGTGGTGCCGGGGCGGCGGTGATCGTGGAGTTCCTCGACCGGGCCCGCATCGGGGCCGACAAAGGCCTTGTGGCGGATGTCGAGCAGCAGCTGGTCGAGCGGGCCGTTGGTCTGTCGCTGGATGACGTGCGCCGACTCGTCAAGCGCGCCGAGGCGGTACTCGAAGCCGACCGGCTCGAGCAGCGGGAAGAAGAGCGCCGGGCGGCGCGGGCGCTGAGCATGTTCGAACGCGACGGCATGCTGCACCTCAACCTCGTCACCCCGGTCGAAGAAGGCGCGCCGATCAAAGCGGCGATCGACGGGTACGTGTCGGCGCAGTTCCAGGCCCGCAAAGACACTGCCGACACCGCGGATCTGGGCGAGGTGGATGCCGATCAACGCACCGTCACCATGATGCGCGCCGACGCCCTCACCCTGTTCTGCGCCCACGCGCTCGACTGCGACAGCCGGATGCCCGTCAGCGGCGCGACCGTCATCGTCCGCATCAACGCCACGGACCTCGCCGCAGGCACCGGCGCCGGAAGCATCGACGGCGTCGACCAGCCGATCTCCGTCACCGCGATCCGGCGGATGGCCGCATCGGGTGGCGTCATCCCGTGCGTGCTCGACAGTGCCGGGGACATCCTCGACTGGGGACGCGAGAAACGCCTGTTCACCCG
The DNA here is from genome assembly GCF_040686955.1 of Microbacterium sp. NPDC077391. Classification (NCBI taxonomy): domain Bacteria; kingdom Bacillati; phylum Actinomycetota; class Actinomycetes; order Micrococcales; family Microbacteriaceae; genus Microbacterium; species Microbacterium sp. NPDC077391. The sequence continues at coordinate 266,642 of NZ_JBFBMI010000003.1, read as the reverse complement.
AACCCAAAAACTCGCCCTCGTCGACCGCGACGGCGGATGCGCCATGTGCGGACTGCCACCCCACATGACCGAAGTCCACCACATCGACTGGTGGAACCGAGACGCCGGACCCACCGACCTCAACAACGGCATCCTGCTCTGCTCGACCTGCCACCACCGCATCCACGACAACGCCTGGCAGATCCGCATCGAGAACAGCGATACGCGCTCCGGCACCAGAGGACGAGTGTGGTTCATCCCACCACCCCACATCGACCCCACCCGAACACCCCGCCCCGGCGGCAGAGCGCGCTACGACATCGCCGCCTGACCGCACCCGCGGGACCGCGCCCGCGGGACGGCGCCCGACCCACCCCATAGGCTCGTGAGGTGGCATCCACCGCATCCCCGTCCCCCGCGCTCAACCGCGAGATCCTGCGACTCGCCGTGCCCGCCCTCGGCGCCCTCGTCGCCGAGCCGGCATTCCTCATCCTCGACTCGGTGATGGTCGGCCACCTCGGCACCTCACCACTCGCGGGCCTCGGCATCGCCAGCGCGGTGCTGCAGACGATCGTCGGGCTGATGATCTTCCTCGCGTACTCCACCACGCCCGCCGTCGCACGCCGGTACGGAGCCGGCCGCCCCGGCGATGCCGTCTCGGTCGGCATCGACGGCATGTGGCTCGCCCTGGGGCTGGGCGCTGTGCTCGCCGCTGTCGGGGCACTGGCGAGCCCGGCGTTGATCGCCGCATTCGGGGCATCCGACGCGGTCTCCACCGAGGCGCAGACGTACCTCACCATCTCTATGTGGGGCCTGCCGGCGATGCTCATCGTCTTCGCCGCCACCGGGCTGCTGCGGGGGATGCAGGACACCATGACCCCGCTGTGGATCGCCGGCCTCGGCTTCGGCGCCAACGCCCTGCTGAACTGGGTCTTCATCTACGGATTCGGCTGGGGCATCGCCGGCTCTGCGTTCGGCACGGTCACCGCGCAATGGGGGATGGTCTCGGCGTACGTGGTCGTCATCCGCCGTCTCGCCCTCAGACACGGCGCGTCGATGAAGGCGCAGCGCAGCGGCATCCGGGGCACCGCCCGCTCGGGCGGATGGCTGTTCCTGCGCACCGTCAGTCTGCGCGTCGCGCTGCTCGCCACCGTGGCCGTCGCGACGGGCATCGGCACGCGCGAGCTCGCCGGCTGGCAGATCGCCTTCACCATCTTCTCGACCGCCGCGTTCGCCCTCGACGCCCTCGCCATCGCCGCGCAGGCGATGATCGGCAGGGGTCTCGGGTCGGGCGATCTCGCGCAGGTGCACCGCGTGCTGCGCCGCACGGTGGCGTGGGGAGCGTGGTTCGGAGTGATCGTCGGCGCCGCCATCGCCGCCCTGTCGGGTGTGATCGGCGTCGTCTTCACGGGGGATGCCGAGCTCGGTGCGCTCGTGCAGCCCGCGTTCCTCGTGCTCGCGGTCGCGCAGCCGGTCGCGGGGATCGTGTTCGTGCTCGACGGCGTGCTCATGGGCGCGAACGACGCCCGCTACCTCGCGATCGCGGGTGTGCTGAACCTCGTGCCGTTTCTGCCCGCGCTGTGGATCATCGCCGCCACCGGTGTCGCCGGCGCCGCCGGACTCGTCTGGCTCGCCGTCGCGTTCTTCGGCGTGTACCTGCTCGCGCGTCTCGGCACCCTCGGCTGGCGGGTGCGCACCGACGCGTGGACGAAGGTGGGAGCATGAGTCCCTGGAACCGACACGACGACAAGAGCTGGGTTCCGGATGCCTGGCCCGGCGACTCCGCGACCGTCGAACGCCGCCTGCGCGACGAGCTCTTCGCCGAGATCGCGAGCAGCGCGGACATGCGCGTCAGTGGCTTCGACGACGTCCGCACCACAGTCGACCTCGACGGCGCCGAGATCACCCACCTGCTCATCGACGCCACTGGCGTGAAACTGAAGATGAAGCCCGGGAACGGTGCGACTCCTGAGCCGCAGGCGAAGGCGGATACCGAGCCGGCCATCCTCGACCGCATCCCCGGAGCGTTGCGCTTCGCCCGAATCACCGCCGACCCGGCAAACATCCAGGGATATAACATCCGCATCGACGCGACCCTGCAGAACGTCGCCTTCGACTGGGCTCGCTACGAGACGCCCATTCGCGCGGACCGACCGGCGACGGCATTCGGGATCGCGGATGCCGACGACTCCGGCGCCCCGAGCGGCGCCTTCTCCGTGCGCATGCGCGCCGATGACCTGGGTCCGATGATCGAGTCGGTCGCACGCCCCCTGATGAAGGAATCGGGCATGCGGCTGCGCCGCCTCGACACGGATGTCACCGCGAACGACGATCAGAACGTCACGATCGACGCGGTGGCTGCGGTGCGGTGGAAGGTCTTCTACGCGACCGTGCGCGCCCACGTAGAGTTGCACGTCGCCCGCGATGCGATCATCGCCGTGGAGACCGTGCGCTTGAGCAGCCGCAATCCGCTGATCGCCCTGGCCCTGCGCCTCATGCGCGAAGAGCTGCGCGAGGCCGAGGGTCGGCGGCTCGATCTCAACGCCGAGGCGGCCGCCGACGGCGCGAGCCGCACGCTGCGCGTGCACGACCTGCGCGTCCGCGTCGCGCAGGACATCGAGGTCTCCGGCCGCATCGGCTGAGCCCGCGTCCTCTCACCGCCACCCCTACCTGCCGCCGAGACCCCCGGCTGCGGACGTGCACAGCCATGGGTCTCGGTGATGACTGGGGTGTCGGCGAAGACGCCGAGTGCGGTCAGGCGACCTCGCCCGCCGCGACCGTCTCGGCGAGCATGTGCACGCGCGGCAGGTGATGCGCACCGTAGAAGTCGGCCGACACCAGGCGTGCGGCGTCTGCGGCGTCCGGAGTCGCGTGCGCCAGCACAGCAGCGACCGCCAGGCCGTGCATCCAGCCGCCGGCGAGGGTTCCGAGCAGCATCAGGTACGGCACGCTGACGCCGTACGCGTTGCGCGTCATGCCGAAGCCGAGCAGCGACGCCGTGGCGCGGCGAGCCGCATCGACCGCCCGCTCGAGGCGATCGGCCGTGCGCGCGGCAACCTCGTGCTCCAGCCCCCGCAGCGTCTCGACGTTCTCGCCGATGAGCGAGAACAGCGCCTCAGCGGTCGCGCCGCCGTCGCGGATCACCTTGCGGCCGATGAGGTCGTTCGACTGGATCGCCGTGGTGCCCTCGTAGATCGGCATGATCCGGGCATCCCGGTAGTGCTGCGCGACGCCGGTCTCCTCGATGAAGCCCATGCCGCCGTGCACCTGGATCGCGTCGCTCGTCAGCGCGACGGCATCCTCCGTCGCCCACCCTTTGAGGATCGGCACGAAGAACTCGGCGAGCGCACCGGTGTCGTCCGTCGCCGCCCGATCGAACAGGTCGCCGACGTAGACGCCCAGCGCGCGCATGGCGAACAGACGACTCTGCATCGACAGCAGCAGGCGCCGCACGTCGGGATGCTCGGCGATCGGCGCACCCGCCGGACGGTCGAGCACCGCGCCCTGACGACGGTCGTCCGCATAGGCGACGGCCTGCTGATAGGCGCGGTCGGAGATGCCGGTCGCCTGGAATCCCATGCCCGCGCGAGCGGAGTTCATCATCACGAACATGCCCGCAAGGCCGCCGCCGACCTCACCGACGAGGTATCCGGTCGCGTCTTCGTAAGCGAGCACGCAGGTCGGGCTGCCGTGGATGCCGAGCTTGTGCTCGAGCGCGACCGTGGTGACGGCGTTGCGCTCGCCCGGCGCACCCGACGCGTCGGGCAGGAACTTCGGCACGACGAACAGCGACAGTCCCTTGGCGCCGGCCGGGGCGTCGGGCGTGCGCGCGAGCACGAGGTGCACGATGTTCTCGGCCACGTCGTGGTCGCCCCAGGTGATGAAGATCTTCTGCCCGCTGACACCCCACGACCCGTCGGGCCGAGGCGTCGCAATCGTGCGGATCGCGCCCAGGTCGGTGCCCGCGTCGGGCTCGGTCAGGTTCATCGTGCCGGTCCACTCGCCCGAGACGAGCCTGGTCAGGTACGTCTCGCGGATCTCGTCGGATGCCGCCGCGTCGAGCGCGTGGATCTGCCCCGCGGTCAGCAGCCAGCACAGTGCGAACGCGGCGTTGGAGGCGTTCCAGATCTCGCCGAGACCGGCGCGGATCGATCCGGGCAATCCGTCGCCCCCGGCGGATTCAGGCGCCTCGGCGCTGACCCAGCCGGCCTCGACGAACGCCTGATACGCCTCGGCGAACCCGGCGGGAAGTCGCACCTGTCCGTCTTCGAGGCGGGCGCCCTCGCGATCGCCGATCGTCTCGAGCGGCGCCAGGACGGATGCCGCGAACTCGCCGGCACCCGCGACGATCTCGGTCGCGTCCTCGGCGGTGAACGCGCCGCCGGTCGACCGCGCGGGCAGGTCGACGCCGAACGCCTCGCCGAAGAGGAACCGGTAGTCGTCGACCGGGGGGACGTAGTCGGATGCCATGGCGCACTCCATTCGCGTGAGACTCAGGCCCATCCTACGCGGGACTGCGTACCAAGAGAAGCGCCGGACGGTCTCCATCCGGGCATCCGCTCAGGCGTATCGGCGACACCACTCGTACATGACGACCGCCGCCGCCGCGCTCGCGTTGATCGAGCGGGTCGAGCCGTACTGGGTGATCTCGATATGGCCGGATGCCGCGGCCAGCGCCTCATCCGACAACCCCGGCCCCTCCTGCCCGAACAGCAGCACGCAGCGCTCGGGCAGAGCGGCACGGTCGACCGGCACCGCCTCGCCCACGTTGTCGACCGCGATGATCGGGATGCCCTCGCCCGCCGCCCACGCGGTGAACGCCGCGACATCGGGGTGGTGCACCACGTGCTGATACCGATCGGTCACCATCGCGCCGCGCTTGTTCCAGCGGCGGCGACCGATGATGTGCACGGTGTCGGCGAGGAACGCATTGGCGCTGCGCACGATCGAGCCGATGTTCATGTCGTGCTGCCAGTTCTCGATCGCCACGTGGAACGGGTGTCGGTGCGTGTCGAGGTCGGCGACGATGGCATCCATCCGCCAGTACCGGTACCGGTCGATGACGTTGCGGGTGTCGCCGTGCGCGAGCAGCTCGGGGTCGTAGTGCTCGTCGGTCGGCCACTCGCCCGACCACGGGCCGACGCCGTATCCCGGCTGCGTCTCTGACCCGGTCTCGTCCATCGTCCCCAGCCTAACCGCGGCCCCCACCCCCGCGTTCGAATCGCCCACCTTGCCGGTCTGGGGCCGCGGCCGTCGCCAACTGAGCGATTCGAAAGCCGGAGGGGAAGTGCTATTTTTAGGCGTGCCTAAAAATCTGGTGGAGAGTACGAGAGCGCGGGGGTCATGGTGGCGCAGCGCCTGGCTGCTCGGCCCCGCCCTCGTCGCCGGTGTCGCCTACCTCGACCCCGGCAACGTAGCGAGCAACATGACCGCCGGCGCCCGCTACGGGTACCTGCTCGTCTGGGTCGTCGTCGTCGGCAACGTGATGGCCTGGCTGATCCAGTACCTGTCGGCGAAGCTCGGCATCGTCACCGGGCAGAGCCTGCCCGAGGTGCTCGGCACCCGCATCCGCAATCGGTGGGCGCGCCGTGCGTACTGGCTGCAGGCCGAACTCGTCGCCATGGCCACCGACATCGCCGAGGTGCTCGGCGGCGCCGTGGCCCTGCATCTGCTCTTCGGCATTCCGCTGCTGCTCGGCGGAGCCATCACCGGGGCCGTCTCGATCGTGCTGCTGACCATCCAGACCCGGCGCGGGCCACGGCACTTCGAGTTCGTCATCATCGGCCTGATGGCGGTCATCGTGATCGGGTTCGTCGCGGGACTCTTCGTCGCACCGCCCGACCCCGCGGGCGTGCTCGGCGGCATGCTGCCGCGCTTCGCCGACAGCGGCTCGGTGCTTCTCGCCGCCTCGATCCTCGGCGCCACCGTCATGCCGCACGCCATCTACGCGCACAGTGCTCTCACGCGCGATCGGTTCGCCGCCGAGGTCGGCCGCCCGGGCATCCGGATGCTGCTCGCCGTCACCCGCTGGGATGTCACGATCGCGATGGTCATCGCGGGCTCCGTCAATCTCGCGATCCTGCTGCTGGCCGCAGCCAATCTCGCCGGCGTCGACGGCACCGACTCGCTCGAGGGCGCGCATGCCGCGATCAGCGCGAGCCTCGGCCCGGTGATCGGCACCCTGTTCGCGGTCGGGCTGCTGGCGTCCGGTCTCGCGTCGACCTCCGTCGGCGCTTACGCGGGAGCGGAGATCATGCACGGACTGCTGACCGTGCGCATCCCGGTGCTCGCCCGGCGCCTGGTCACCCTGATTCCTGCGCTGGTGCTGCTCGGCGTCGGATTCGACCCGACTCTCGCGCTCGTGCTCAGTCAGGTGGTGCTGTCATTCGGCATCCCGTTCGCGCTCGTGCCGCTCGTCGCGCTCACCGCCCAGCGCCGCACCCTCGGCGAGCACGCCAACCGCACCATTACCACCGTGCTCGGCGTCGTGTTCGCGGTGCTGCTGATCGCCCTGAACGCCGTACTGCTCTGGCTGGTCGCGACCGGCGCGTGACCCCGGCACGCGAGGGAGGCGCGGACTGCCCCGGGTAGGCTCGAGATCATGCCCTCCTCCCCCGCCAAGAAGCACCGCGACGACTCCGAGGCGCGTCGGGCGATGCAGCTGAGCACGTGGTTCGCGCTCGCATCGGGAGCCCTGGGCGTGCTGCTCATCGCGCTGCCTGATCTGCTTCCGGCCGGTGGCCCGTGGGTGCAGCTCGCGCTCGGTGCACTGACCCTCTTCCTCGCGTTCCGGGCTCGCGCCATCGGCACCCGGGGCGTGACCGACTACGACGGGCGCCTGTCGCTGCTCGCCGCGATCGCCGGGTTCGCGGTCCTGTTCTTCGCGGGCAACGCGGCGTTCAACGTGCTGGCCTCACTCGGCGGCTGAGCATGGCATCCCCCGCCTTCGACGACTACCTCAAGACGGTCTACGCGCACACCGAGTGGCAGGAGGCGCCGATCACCCCGTCGCAGCTCGCCGGTGCGCTCGGCATCGCCCCGTCGAGCGTCACCGAGATGGTGAAGAAGCTCGCTGCCGCAGGTCTCGTCTCGCACGTGCCGTACGGTGCGGTGAAGCTGACGGATGCCGGGCGGGAGCGCGCACTGCAGATGCTGCGCCGCCACCGCCTGATCGAGACCTGGCTGGTGCGCGAGTTCGACTACGCCTGGCACGAGGTGCACGACGAGGCCGAGGTGCTCGAGCACACGATCAGCGATCGGCTGCTGGATGCCATCGACGAGCGCCTCGGACGCCCGCGCTTCGATCCGCACGGTGACGCGATCCCCGACGCGAACGGCGACGTCGTACGCGAGCCGTTCGTGCTGCTCGGCGACGCGCCCGCCGGGCACACCGGCCGCGTGCTGCGGGTGAGCGATCGCGACCCCGACCTGCTGCAGCGACTGGAGGACGCGGGTGTGAGCGTCGGCGTCGAGATCACCGCTCCGGCCGACCTGCCCGACGGAGCAGCCCACGCGATCTGGCTGAGCCTAGGCTGAGCGAGGAGGAACCGACCGTGAATCAGAGCGACATGCTGTTCCTGGTGCTGATCAGCATCGGCCTCGCGTCGTTGACGCTCATCACCATCCAGCTGCTCAAGCCGCGCAAGCGCGACAACCGGGGCGAGTGGTACGAGGGCCCCTGGGACGACGACGACCGGCCCCGCGGTAAGCGCTGACGACACACCGGAACCACGTACGAATCGGGGGACGACACTCCAGATGTCGGACGGATCCCGCGAATGGGTCCGACATCTGGAGTGTCGGCCCCCGGAGTGTCACCGGGGTGTCAGCGGGGTGCCGGCGGGCACAGCGACTACTGCGGGTCGAGGCCCAGGTCGTCGAGGTCGTACGCGGCGAGCCACTGCAGGCCCTCGGCCTCGATCGCGGCCTGCGCACCGGTCTTGCGATCGACGATCACGGCGACCGCGAGCACCTCGGCGCCCTCGCGGCGCAGCACCTCGACGGCCTTCAGGGCCGACTGGCCGGTGGTCGAGGTGTCCTCGAGCACGATCACCCGCTTGCCCGCGATGTCGGCGCCCTCGACCTGGCGGCCTCGGCCGTGGTCCTTCGGCTCCTTGCGCACGACGAATGCGTCGAGCGGGCGTTCCGTCGCCACCGACGCGTGCATCACCGAGTTCGCGATCGGATCGGCGCCGAGCGTGAGCCCGCCGACGGCGGCGATGTCGAAGTCCTTGATGAGGTCGAGCATGATGCGCCCGATCGCGGGAGCCGCGCGATGGTCGAGCGTCAGCTTGCGCATGTCGACGTAGTACGTCGCCTTCTTGCCGCTGGAGAGAGTGAAGTCGCCGTGGAACACGGCCTCGTCCTTGATGAGATCGAGCAGGGCCTGGCGGTCTTCGGCGAGGTGGGTCACGGCATCCAGTGTATTCACCGCTCGCCGCCTGGCCGGATGCCCACTCCTCCCCTACCGTGGGTCGAGGAGGTCACACATGTTCTCATTCGATCCCTATGCCGAACTCGCCGAGCTGCGTCCGGTCGCCCCGCTCGCGCTGACCAGCCCCGACTTCACGGCGGGCGGGCCGCTGCCCGGCTTCGCCTGGTCATCCGATCGGGCGGGTGAGGACCGGCATCCGACGCTCGAATGGTCGGACCCGCCGGCCGGCACGCTCAGCTTCGCCATCTCGTGCTTCGACCCCGACGCCCCCACCGGATCCGGCTTCTGGCACTGGGCCGCCTACGACATCGCCCCCGACGTGCGCCGCCTCGACAGCAGCGACGGCACCACGGCAGACCTCCCCGACGGTGCGATCGTGCTGCCGAACGAAGCCCGCAAGGAGCGCTTCATCGGCGCGGCTCCTCCGGCCGGTACAGGCATCCACCGCTACTTCTTCGTCGTCGACGCGCTCGACGTCGACCACCTCGACCTCGAGCCCGGATCCACGCCCGGGGTGCTCGGCTTCAACCGGCACTTCCACACCCTCGCCCGCGGCGTGCTGATCGGCACGGGAGACCCCGCCGAGCGGTAGCCGCAGAGCGGCAGCCGTCGGACGGCGCCTGTCCGTCGCCCCGAATAGGCTGGATGCATGCGCCTGGCCACCTGGAACATCAACTCGATCCGCACGCGCGTCTCGCGCGCCGTCGACTTCGCCGTGCGGGAGGACATCGACGTGCTCGCCTTCCAGGAGACCAAGTGCAAGCCCGAGCAGTTCCCCTACGAGCCGTTCGAAGAGGCCGGTTATCAGGTGGAGGTGCACGGGCTGAACCAGTGGAACGGCGTCGCGATCGCGAGCCGTCTGCCGATGACCGACGTGCGCACTTCGTTCGCCGGCCAGCCCGGGTTCGCGAAGGGTCACGAGGGCCCGGATGCCCCGCTCGAGGCGCGCGCCCTGGGCGTGATGGTCGACGGCGTGCGGGTGTGGAGCCTCTACGTGCCCAACGGCCGCTCGCTGAACGACGAGCACTACCACTACAAGCTGCACTGGCTCGAGGCGCTGCGCACCGCGACCGCCGCCGAGCTCGCCGCCGACCCGAACCTGCCGCTCGCGCTGGTCGGCGACTTCAACATCATCCCGTTCGACCACGACAACGGTGACCCCGCGATCGTACAGGGCTTCTCGACGCACGTGTCACCCCCCGAGCGTGAGGCGTTCTTCGCCCTCGAGTCGGCAGGGGTGACCGACGTCGTCCGTCCGCTGATCCCGGAGGGATACACCTACTGGGACTACCAGCGCCTCAAGTTCCCCCGCAACGAGGGCATCCGGATCGACTTCGTGCTGGGCTCTAAGCCCTTCGCCGACGCCGTCACCGGGGCGTCGATCCACCGCGACGAGCGCAAGGGCGAGCAGCCGAGCGACCACGTTCCCGTCGTCGTCGACCTCGATTTCGGCGGTGGTGACGACGACGGCGACCTGCCGATGATCTTCTCGTGAGTGCGCTCTCGGGCATCCGGCTGATCGCGACCGACCTCGACGGCACCCTGCTCGACGAGTCCGGTGAGGTGTCGCCGCGTACCAGGGCGGCTCTCGACGCCGCTCGGGATGCCGGGATCGAGACGATCCCGGTCACCGCCCGCCAGCCCATCGGGCTGCGGCCGATCGCCGAGCAGGCCGGTCTCGACTCCTGGGCGCTGTGCGGCAACGGCGCCTACGGCCTGCACCTGACGACCGGAGAGCACCTGTTCGCGGCGGAGATCCCCGCCGATGTGCAGGGCGAGCTGGCGCGGGCGCTGCTGAAGAGCATCCCCGATCTGGTCTTCGCGAGCGTGCGCGACGCCGGCGAGGGATTCGTCGCCCAGCACGGCTACGCCGCGCTCGCGCAGCTGAGCGACCACAAGCGCGACCCCGAGACGATGGGCGGCGTCGCACTCGACGAGGTGCTCGGCTCGCCCAGTCTCAAGCTCGTGATCCGGCACGCGTCGGTGCCGATCGACGAGATCTACGCGACGCTGAACGCTCTCGGGCTGTCGGGCTTCGCGTCGACACTGTCGGGTGCGCCGTTCGTCGAGGTGATGGCGCAGGGCGTGACCAAGGCGACCGGACTTGCGCAGGTGTGTCGGCGCCTCGACGTCGAGGCGCACGAGGTGCTGGCCTTCGGCGACGCCCTCAACGACCTCGAGATGCTGCAGTGGGCCGGGCACGGCGTCGCGATGGGCAACGCGATCGACGTCGTGCGGGATGCCGCCGACGAGGTCGCCGGCTCGAATGCCGACGACGGCGTCGCCGCCGTGATCGAGCGGATGCTGGGCGGCTGACCGCCTCAGGAATTCCTGCGGAGGCACAGCCGATAGCCTGATGCCATGGCTGACCGCTCTGAGATCGAATGCTGGCTGACCGACATGGACGGCGTTCTCGTGCACGAGAACGACGCGATCCCCGGCGCATCCGAGCTGCTCGCCGAGTGGGAGCGCGACGGCGTCCCCTACCTCGTGCTCACCAACAACTCCATCTTCACCGCGCGCGACCTCTCGGCCCGGCTGCGCGCCAGCGGCCTGCACGTGCCCGAGGAGCGGATCTGGACCTCCGCGCTCGCGACCGCCGACTTCCTCGCCCAGCAGCTGCCTGGCGGCTCGGCCTTCGTCATCGGCGAGGCGGGCCTGCTCACCGCGCTGCACGAGACGGGCTTCATCATGACCGAGACCCGGCCCGACTTCGTCGTGGTCGGCGAGACCCGCAACTACTCGTTCGAGGCGATCACCAAGGCGATCCGGCTCATCGGCGCCGGAGCGCGATTCATCGTCACCAACCCCGATGCCACCGGGCCCAGTGCCGAGGGCCCGCTGCCCGCCACCGGCGCGATCGCCGCGCTGATCACGAAGGCCACCGGTCGCGAGCCGTACGTGGTGGGCAAGCCGAATCCGATGATGTTCCGCTCGGCGCTGAACAAGATCGGGGCGCACTCCGAGAAGACCGGGATGATCGGCGACCGCATGGACACCGACATCGTCGCCGGCATCGAGGCCGGTCTGCACACGGTGCTGGTCATGACCGGCATCAGCGACCGGGCGGAGATCGAGCGGTACCCGTTCCGCCCCGACGAGATCGTGCAGTCGGTCGCCGACCTGCTTCCCGCCGATCAGAGCGACTGACGGGTTCCGCCTCCGCCTGCGCCATCCGTCGTGGGAGGGATGCCCCGGCATCCCCTCATCCGTAAGTTGGAGAGATGCCCGAGCCCGCCGTCTTCAGCCGCACCCCGACCGACCGCGACCGGCGCCAGGACCTGCTGCTCGCTGTGATCATGCTGGTCGGCGCGGTCATCAGCGCGGCGCTGTCGAGCATCTCGGGCCTCTACAGCGATGAGCAGGCGCCCCTCTGGGGGGCGCTGCTGGTGGCGGTGGGGCTCTCCGCTCCGCTCATCGTGCGCCGGCGGTATCCGGCTCTGGCCGCTGTCGTCATCGCCCTGGTCATGTTCACCAGCGTCACACTGCGCGTCCCGGAGGTGTACGCCACCAACATCGCCATGTTCATCGCACTGTACACCGTGGGTGCATGGATGATCGACCGCCGTCGCGCGTTCTTCGTGCGGGCCGGGATCATCCTCGGCATGTTCGTGTGGCTGATCATCGTGATGTATCGCGATGCGATCGATGAGGCGGACAAGGCCGACGTCGCCGCGGGGCTGTTCTCGCCCTTCGTGGCGTTCATGATGCTGAACCTGCTGATCAACGTGCTCTACTTCGGCGGCGCGTACTACTTCGGTGAGCGCTCGTGGCACGCCGCCGCGCAGCGCTTCGTGCTCGAACAGCGCACCGCCGAGCTCGAGGCCGAGCGCGAGCTCACCGCCGCGCAGGCGGTGGCTCTGGATCGGGTGCGCATCGCCCGCGAGCTGCACGACGTCGTCGCGCACCACGTGTCGGTGATGGGCGTGCAGGCCGGTGCGGCGCGGCTCATGATCGACCGCGACCCCGACGAGGCGAAGCGGATGCTGTCGAGTGTGGAAGACGCGTCCCGCGAGGCGATCGGCGACTTCCGGCAGCTGCTCGAGACCCTCCGCGAGCCCGGCGACGGCGGGTCGGATGAGCCGTCTGCCGTCGGTCTCGCCGACCTCGAGCGCCTTGCGCAGGCATCGACGGATGCCGGTCTGCCGACCGCCTTCACCGAGATCGGCGACCCTGCTGCGGTGCCGACGACGGTCGGCGTGAACCTGTACCGGATCGCACAGGAGGCGCTGACCAACGCCCGACGGCACGGGGGATCGGGCGCGACGGCGGATGTGCGGCTGCGCTGGAACCGCGGTGCCGTGGAGCTGGAGATCGTGAACAGCGGCCGCACGGTCGGCGTGCTGCGCCCGGGGCTCGGCCAGCTGGGCATGCGCGAGCGCGCCCTGGCATCCGGCGGCGAGATCGAGCTGCAGCCGCGCCCGCAGGGGGGCTTCCGCGTGCGGGTCACCGTGCCGATCGCGGCGCCCCCTGCTTTCGAATCGCTCACTTGGCGGCATCCGGGCACCGGGAGCGACAAGGTGAGCGATTCGAAAGCAGGGGGAGGGGGTGTCGGATGATCCGGGTGCTGCTCGTCGACGACCACGCCATGCTGCGCGCCGGATTCCGCGCGATTCTCTGCACCCAGCCCGACATCGAGGTCGTCGGCGAGGCCGCGACCGGGGCCGAGGGTGTCGAGCTGGCCGCCCGGCTGCAGCCCGACGTCATCACGATGGACGTGCAGATGCCCGACATGGACGGCATCGAGGCGACCCGGCGCATCGCCGCCGACCCTGCCGTCACAGCCGCGGTCGCCATCGTCACGACGTTCGATCGCGACGAGTACCTCTTCCAGGCGCTGGATGCCGGCGCCGGGGGCTTCCTGCTGAAGAACGCCGGCCCGGAGGAGCTGATCACAGCGGTCCGAGCGCTCGCTGCGGGCGACGGGATCCTCGCCCCCGAGGTGACCCGCCGCGTGCTGTCGCGGTTCTGCGCGACGCCCGTCGCCGAAGCGCAGGAACGCACCACCCCGGCCCGGGCGCACGTCCTCGCCGAACCGCTCACGGACCGCGAGTCGGAGGTGCTCGCGCTGATGGCCGACGCCCGCAGCAACGCGGAGATCGCCCGAGGGCTGTTCATCGGCGAGGCGACCGTGAAGACCCACGTGTCCCGCGTGCTGCAGAAGCTCGGCGCCCGCGACCGCGTGCAGGCGATCGTGCTGGCCCACCGCCACGGACTCACCCGATGAGCACCGCATCGACGTCCGTGGAGAGGCCCTGGCGGATCCGTCCGATCACTGCGGGGATCGTCACCGCCCTGGTCGGCTTCACCAGCTCCTTCGCCGTCGTGCTCACCGGGCTCGACGCCGTCGGCGCCACCCCTGCTCAGGCCGCCAGCGGTCTGCTGGCGCTCAGTCTCACGATGGGCGCCGCATGCATCATCCTCGCCTGGCGCTGCCGCATGCCGATCACGTCGGCCTGGTCGACTCCCGGCGCTGCTCTGCTCGCCGCGGTCAGCGTCGTCGACGGCGGCTGGCCCGCCGCCGTGGGGGCGTTCGTCGTCGTCGCCGCGCTCATCCTGCTCACCGCCCTCGTGCCGCGCCTCGGCGCTCTGGTCGCGGCGATCCCGCCGTCGATCGCACAGGCCATGCTCGCCGGTGTCCTGCTGCCGCTCTGTCTCGCCCCGATCAGCGGGATGGTCACGAACCCGTGGGGCGTCGTGCCGGTCGTGCTCACGTGGCTGGTCGTCACGCGGCTGGCTCCGCGCTGGGCGGTGCCGGCGGCCTTCATGACAGCGACGGTCGTCGTGGTGGCCGGCATCGCGGCATCCGGAACCGATGTCGACCCGGGGGCGCTGCTGCCCGCCCTCGTCTTCACGGCTCCCACCTTCACCCTCGGATCGATCGTCGGCATCGCCCTGCCGCTGTTCATCGTGACGATGGCGTCGCAGAACGTGCCGGGCATCGCTGTGATGCGCAGCTTCGGGTACGAGGTGCCGTGGCGACCGGCGATGCTCGTCACCGGCATCGGCACCGCGCTCGGGGCGCCGGCCGGGGGTCACGCGATCAACCTGGCGGCGATCAGCGCCGCCCTCGCCGCAGCCCCCGAGGCGGAGCCGGATCCCGCGCGCCGGTGGATCGCGGGGGTCTCGACGGGGGTGTCGTACATCGTGCTCGGTGGGCTGTCGGCCGTCTTCGCCGCGCTCGTGCTGCTGGCCCCCGCCGCCGTCATCCCCGCCGTGGCCGGCCTGGCGCTGTTCGGGGCGTTCGGCTCGGCGGTGCAGCAGGCGATCGACGACCCCGGCGAGCGGATGCCCGCTGTCGTGACCTTCCTCGTCGCGGCGTCGGGTGTCGCCCTGCTGGGGATCAGCGCCGCGTTCTGGGCTCTCGTCGCCGGACTCGTCGTGCGCGCCGCCCTGCACCTCGGCCGGTAGGCGGATCCCCCGAATCCGTCGCAGGGGGGATGCCGGGCGCCACCGGCCTTCCCTAGCGTGGGGTCATGAGCTTCCTCAGACTCGACGGCATCACCAAGAGCTACGGCTCGCGCAGGGTGCTCGACGGCATCCGGTTCGACGTCGCCCCCGGGCGACTGACCGGATTCGTCGGCGGCAACGGCGCGGGCAAGACGACCACCATGCGGATCATCCTCGGCGTGCTCGCCGCCGACGGCGGCACCGTGACGCTGGACGAGCACCCGGCGACGGCCGACGACCGGCAGAGCTTCGGGTACATGCCGGAGGAGCGCGGCCTGTACCCGAAGATGAAGGTGCTCGAGCAGGTCGTCTACCTCGCTCGCCTGCACGGCTTCAACAAGGCCGACGCCACCGCGCGCGGCACCGCGCTGCTCGAGGAGCTCGGGCTCGGCGAACGCCTCGACGAGAAGATCGAGGCCCTCTCCCTGGGCAACCAGCAGCGAGCACAGATCGCTGCGGCTCTCGTGCACGATCCGCAGGTGCTCATCCTCGACGAGCCGTTCTCGGGCCTCGACCCGCTCGCGGTCGACGTGGTCGCCGAGGTGCTGCAGCGCCGCGCCGCGGCGGGAGCCGCCATCCTGTTCTCGTCGCACCAGCTCGATGTCGTCGAGCGGCTGTGCGACGACCTCATCATCATCGCCGGAGGCACGATCCGCGCCGCCGGCTCGCGAGACGAGCTGCGCTCGGCCCACTCGACGCTGCGCTACCAGCTGCACTCCGGCGGAGATGCCGGCTGGCTGCGCGGCGAGCCGGGCGTCTCCGTGATCGACTTCGAGGGCGGATCCGCGCTGTTCGACGTCGACACCCCCGACACCGCACAGCGCGTGCTGCGCGAGGCCATGGACCGCGCGGCCGTGTCGAGCTTCGCCCCGCAGCATCCCTCCCTCGCCCAGATCTTCAAGGAGGTCATCGCATGAACAGTGCTGTCTGGCTCGTCGCCGAGCGCGAGATCACCGCGAAGCTGCGCAGTCGCGCGTTCGTCATCGCCACGGGCATCCTGCTGCTGATCGCCCTCGCCGGGGTGATCCTCGGCGGGTTCATGAGCAAGAGCCCGACCGCGGATGCCGTCGCCGTCACGTCCGAGACCGCGCCGGTGCTCGACGGGATGCCCGGGCTGGAGCCGCGCGAGGTGGCCGATCGTGCGGCCGCCGAAGACCTCGTCACGAGCGGCGAGGTGGAGGCCGCCCTCGTGCCGGGCGATCCGACCGGCTTCGGGTACGTGGTGCTCACGAAGGAGGGCGCGCCGACCGGGCTCATGATGATGCTGTCGCAGTCGCCCACCGTCGAGGTGCTGCAGCCGGCCGACACCGACCCGCTGCTGCGCTACCTGGTGGCGCTCGGGTTCGGCCTCGTGTTCCTGATCGCCGCGTCGACCTTCGGCGGCACGATCGCGCAGAGCGTGGTCGAGGAGAAGCAGACCCGGGTGGTCGAGCTGCTGATCTCGGCGATCCCGACGCGCACGCTGCTCGCCGGCAAGGTGCTCGGCAACACCGTGCTCGCGATGGGCCAGATCATCGCGCTGGCCGTGATCGCGATCGTCGGGCTGATCGTGACCGGCCAGGAGGACGTGCTCAGCGGCGTCGGCGCCCCCATCCTGTGGTTCGCGGTGTTCTTCCTGTTCGGGTTCGTGCTGCTGGCTTCGCTGTACGCGGCCGCGGCGGCGATGGTGTCACGGCAGGAGGACATCGGCTCGACGACCATGCCGCTGATGATGCTGGTGATGGCGCCGTACTTCCTGGTGATCTTCTTCAACGACAACCCGCTGGTGCTGACGATCATGTCGTACGTGCCGTTCTCGGCCCCGGTGGCGATGCCGGTGCGGATGTTCGTCGGCGAGGCGCAGTGGTGGGAGGGCGCTCTGTCGCTGGTGATCCTGCTCGCGACGTGCGCCGCAGCGATCGTCGTCGCGGCGAAGATCTACGAGAACTCGCTGCTTCGGATGGGCGCCCGGGTGCGGCTCGCCGAGGCCCTGCGCGGCTGACCCGCGGACCCACTCGCGAAACGGCCCCGGATGCCGAGGAATATGCGAGTGCATGAAAGGGTTGTGTCGGATGGACGATGAGGTCCGCCCGAACCAGCCGCATAACGAAAGGCCTCATCTGATGAGCACCCCCGTGATCGATCGCACCGCACCCACCGAGCATCCCGTCCTCGATGTGCTCGCCGACCGGTGGAGCCCGCGCGCCTACGACTCCGAGACGCCGATCGACGAGGCCAAGCTCTCCTCCGCCCTCGAGGCCGCCCGCTGGAGCCCGAGTGCCAACAACTCGCAGCCGTGGCGCTTCATCGTCGCCCGCCGCGGCACCGAGCTGCACCGGGGCATCCAGTCCGCGCTGATGGGCTTCAACCAGGCGTGGGCCGGCAACGCCGCGGCACTCATCGTCGCCGTCGCGGAGACCACGAACGAAGAAGGCGCTCCCATCTCGCACGCCGTCTACGACCTCGGTCAGTCCGTCGCGCACCTGTCGGTGCAGGCCCACCACGACGGCCTCGTCGTGCACCAGATGAGCGGGTTCGACCCCGCCGCCATCAGCGAGCTGACCGACCTCGGCGAGCGCTTCACCCCGATCACCGTCATCGCCCTGGGCGAGCTCGGCGATGCCGGGGAGCTGCCCGAGGCACTGCAGGAGCGCGAGTCGGCGCCGCGCGTGCGTCGGCCGATCGACGAGACGCTGCTCGCCAACGCCTGACCCGAGCACTTTCCCGAAGAGCGCCGTCCCCGATCCGGGGACGGCGCTCTCCGCGTCAGCGGGGCATGCTCTCGCTGTCGGTCAGCGCGTCGGCGGCGCGCACCAGAGCGAGGTGCGAGAACGCCTGCGGCGTGTTGCCCAGCTGTCGACCGGCGATCGGGTCGTACTCCTCCGCGAGCATCCCGACGTCGTTGGTCAGCGAGCAGAGCCGGTCCATCAGCTGGGCGGCCTCGTCGCGTCGTCCCGTGCTCGCGTACTGCTCGACGAGCCAGAACGAGCACGCGAGGAACGGGCTCTCCTCCCCCGCCAGCCCGTCCACGCCACTCGACGTGCGGTACCGGTACAGCAGGCCGTCGTGCATGAGCGTCTTCTCGATGCGGTCGACCGTCGCCAGCATCCGCTCGTCATCGGGTCGACAGTAGCCGACCTCCGGAAGCAGCAGCAGCGACGCGTCCACCTCGTCCGTGCCGTAATGCTGGGTGAAATGTCCGTTTCGCACTCCCCGGGAATCGATCTCTTCTCGCAGCCGGTCGCGCAGCGTGCGCCAGGTCTTGACCGCGCCGGGCAGACCGTAGTCCTCCACCGCGTGCACACCGCGGTCGAACGCCGCCCACATCATCACCCGCGAATGGGTGAACATGCGCGCCGGCCCACGGATCTCCCAGAGACCGTGATCCGGCTGATCGATCTGATCCGCGGCGAACCGCAGCAGGCTGCGCTCGAGCGGCCACGAGAACGCGCTCTCGGCAAGACCGGCCTTGCGGGCGGCCGAGAGGGTCACGAGCACCTCGCCGACGACATCCGCCTGATACTGCCCCCACGCCCCGTTCCCCACCCGCACCGGCGACGATCCGGCGTAGCCGGGCAGCGCGGTCAACTCGCGCTCGGTCAGATCGCGCTCGCCTGCCAGGCCGTACATGATCTGCAGATCGGCTGGATCACCCGCCACTGCGCGCAGCAGCCACTCGCGCCAGCTGTCGGCGAGGCCGAGGAAGCCGTGGTCGAGCAGTGCCTCGAGTGTGAGCGCGGCGTCACGCAGCCATACGTAGCGGTAGTCCCAGTTGCGCTCGCCGCCGATCTCCTCGGGCAGCGCCATGGTGGCCGCCGCGGCGATCCCCCCGGTCTCGTGATTCGTCAGAGCACGCAGAATGAGCAGCGACCGCACGACCTTCTCGTGGTGCGGTCCGGAGTGCTCGATCCTGTCGGCCCAGCTCTGCCACCACGTCTTCGTCGCCTCGAGAACGTCATCGACATCGAGCGGGTCGGGTGCGGGGCGGTGCGACGGGAACCACGCCAGCTGCAGATCGCGCGCCTCGCCGGCGGCGACGCGCACCTCGCCGCGGTGCTCGTGGTCGATCGCCGTGAGACGTGCCCCGCGCACGACCACCGCATCGGGCCCGGCCATGGCGACCAGCTGAGGCTCGTCGTCGGTGCCCGTCTGCCGCACCCACGGCATCGCTCGGGAGTAATCGAACCGGATGCGCAGGCTCTGCGTGAACGTCATCTCGCCGCTCAGCCCGACGACGCGGCGCACGACATCCGTCCGCCGGATCTGCACACCCGGGTCCGGGTCGATGGGCATGAAGTCGTGCACCTCGGCGACGGCATCGCCGCTCTGCCATCGGGTGATGAGCACGAACGTGTCACGGTCGTAGTGACGGGTCGCCACGGCATCCGGATCGTCGGGACGCACCATCCACCGTCCGTGCGATTCGTCGCCCAGCAGCGCGGCGAAGGTGCTGGGCGAGTCCAGTCGCGGCAGACACAGCCAGTCGATGCTCCCCTCCATCGACACGAGCGCCGCCGTACGGCAGTTGCTGAGCAGGGCGTAGTCCTCGATTCGCGTCACCACGAGCGCAGTCTGTCACCGCCGTCGAACCCGCTCCACCCCCCTTGCGCTCGATCCGGCGGCGACTACCCTCGGTGCCATGTCGACGACCACAACGCTTTTCATCCTCGGTGCGACCGGCGATCTCACCTCTCGCCTACTGCTGCCCTCGCTCGCGACGCTGCTCGGCAAGGAGCGCAAACACCGCGTCACCCTGAGGGGGTCGGGGACCGAGGACTGGGATGCCGAGACGTGGCACGCCACGGTCGAGAAGGCGTTCTCCGACTCCCCGGGGGCGCTGGACCGGGTCGGCGTCGCCGACTACGTGCAGGCCGATGTGACGGATCCCTCGGCCGTGACATCCCTCGTCGACACGCTCGACCCGAACACCGTGCTCTACTTCGCGCTGCCGCCGGCAGTCACCGCCGCCGCGATCGATGCGATGACCGGGCTGACGCTGCCCGAGGGCACCGTGCTGGCGATGGAGAAGCCGTTCGGGCAGGACGAGGCGAGCGCCCGCGCGCTCAACGACAAGCTGCTGGCGCTGGTGCCCGAGAACCAGATCTTCCGCGTCGACCACTTCCTCGGTCGGTCGACCCTGCTCAACCTGCTCGGCGTGCGCCTGGCCAACCGCATCTGGGAGCCGGTGTGGTCGGCTGAGCACATCCAGGAGGTGCTGATCCGCTTCGACGAGTCCGTCGCCCTCGAAGGTCGAGCCCGCTACTACGACAGGGCCGGAGCCATGATCGACATGATCCAGAGCCACCTGCTGCAGGTGCTCGCCCTGCTCGCGATGGATCCCCCGGCGACGCTGGGCGAACGCGATCTGCGCGACGCGAAAGCGGAGGTGCTGCGTGCCACGCACGTGATGGGCGACGACCCCGCCCGCTTCTCGCGCCGGGCGCAGTACACCGCGGGCACGCAGCATCTCGCCGACGGCGGCATCCGTGAGCTTCCCTCGTACCGC
This sequence comes from Microbacterium sp. NPDC077391, assembly GCF_040686955.1. NCBI lineage: Bacteria > Bacillati > Actinomycetota > Actinomycetes > Micrococcales > Microbacteriaceae > Microbacterium > Microbacterium sp. NPDC077391. The sequence goes on along the minus strand of NZ_JBFBMI010000003.1, from coordinate 246,294 downwards.
GACGAGGACGGCGTCGACGTCTCACGGCAGACCGAGACGCTGGCCGAGGTCGTCTTCGAGGTGTCCAGCGACCGCTGGGCCGGCGTGCCGTTCACCCTGCGCTCCGGCAAGGGGCTCGATCGCAAGCGCTCCGAGATCGTGGTGACCTTCAAGCCCGTGCGGCACGTGCCGCCGGGGCTGAACGGCACCCCCGCCGACGGCGGCCGCCTCACCTTCTCGCTCGGCCCCGACGAGATGCACCTGCGGCTGCACGTGACGGGAGGCGATGACCCGTTCGCGCTGCGCGACGAGGAGCTCGTCGCGCAGCTCGGCGTCGGGCAGCAGCGGTCGTACGAGGAGGTGCTCGACGAGCTGCTCGACGGCGATGTCGCGCTGTCGGTGCGCGCGGATGAGGCCGAGCAGTGCTGGCGGATCATCCAGCCGGTTCGGGATGCCTGGGCTCGCGGCGAGACGCCGCTCGACGAGTACCCCGCCGGTTCCACCGGCCCGGCATCGTGGCAGACCTCGCACAGCGACTGACCCCCGCCACACGACTGCAGCGGGGGTCAGAGCGGTGTGAGGTCAGTGCTCGCTGACGCGCACCGGCACTTCCTGACCCTCACGGTCGACGATCTTGCCGTCGACGACCGAGTCGCCGTCCTCGAGTGCGTCGAGGAACTGCACCGGGATGCTGCGCGTGGGCGCCGCGACGAAGCTGTTCGCGTTCTTCGAGCGGCGGGCGCCGACGTGGTTGAACAGCAGGTTGAGGAAGATGGCCGCGACGGCGGCCGAGCTGATGCCGGAGTGGAAGATCGTGTTGAACCAGTCGGGCATCTGGTCGTAGATCGTGGGAGCTGCGATCGGGAGCATGCCGATGCCGATCGACGCCGCCACGATGATGAGGTTCATGTTGCCGCGGTAGTCGACCTTGGCCAGGGTGCGGACGCCGGATGCCGCGACCGAGCCGAACAGCACGATGCCCGCACCGCCCAGGACCGGCGAGGGGATCTCGCCGACGACGCGGCCGAGCACGGGCAGCAGGCCCAGGATGACGAGCACCACACCACCGGCGGTGACCACGAAGCGGCTCTTCACACCCGTGATGGCGACAAGACCCACGTTCTGCGCGAACGCCGACTGGGTGAAGGTGCCGAACACGGGCGAGACGGCGCTGGAGAGCATGTCGGCGCGCAGGCCGTCGGCGATGCGCTTCTTGTCGACCTTGGTGCCCACGATCTCACCGACGGCGAGGATGTCGGCGGTGGTCTCGGTGAGCGTCACCAGGATCACGATGAACATCGAGATGATCGCGGCGATCTCGAACGTCGGCCAGCCGAACGCGAACGGCGTCGGGAAGGCGAAGATGGCGCCCTCGCCGACCTGCGAGAAGTCGACGCGGCCGAGGAACGCGGCGAAGATCGTGCCCGCGACGATGGCGAGCAGGATCGACAGGCGCGAGACCGCTCCGATCGGCACCTTGCTGAGGATCAGCACGAACAGCAGGGTGACGAAGGCGAGCAGCAGATTCTGCGGAGAGCCGAAGTCGTCTGCGGCGGCGTTGCCGCCCATCGCCCAACGTGCCGCGACGGGCAGCAGGGTCAGACCGATCGTCGTGATGACGACACCGGTGACGACGGGCGGGAAGAACCGGATCACCATGGCGAAGATCGGTGCGATCAGCAGACCGATGACGGATGCCGCTATCACCGATCCGAACACGGCCGGCAGTCCCCCGCCGTTCGTCACGATCGCTCCCATGGTGGCGACGCCGGCGAACGACACGCCCTGCACGAGCGGCAGCTGCGAGCCGAAGAACGGCACACCCACGGTCTGCAGGATGGTCGCGAGGCCGCCCATGAAGAGGCACGACGCGATGAGCACGCCGATCTCCGCGGGGCTCAGGCCGGCGAGCTGACCGATAATCAGCGGCGGGGCGATGATGCCGCCGTACATCGTCAGCACGTGCTGGAGTCCGTACCCGAAGGTCGCGCCGATGGACAGGCGTTCGTCTTCGGGGCGGGCAGTGCTCTGCGTCTTCTGTTTCGTCATGTCGACCTCTTCGTCGTGTCGGGTGATCGGTTATCAGGTGAATGTCGGGTCAGCGCCGGCGCGAGCAGGGCGCGAGCGGCTTCGCCGTGGTGTCGATCGTCTCGTGGGCCGGGCCCGGTCGGTCCGGTCGGTGTGTCGCCGAGCAGGATGTCTGCCATCACGCGGTCGTCCTCGATGACGAGGCCGCCCCGGATGTCGACGCCGTCCCCGGCGTGGCTGCTGAAGTAGTCCAGAGTCAACCACGCGTCCGCGCCGAGGTCAATGGTTTTTCCAAAAGCCGAACTAACTATTCCGCATCTTGGAACTGAGCAGAACGGCAGGAAGCCCCGCGAGTCTCACTCGCGGGGCTCCCTACTGTTCGTCACACGCTGTCAGCCGTGAGCGCCAGCCCGCTGCCGTCGGCCGCGACATCGACGCGCACCGTGTCGCCGTCGCGCGCGCCGCCCGACAGCAGCGCCGTCGCGAGGCGGTTCTGCACCTCGGTCTGGATGAGCCGGCGCAGCGGCCGGGCGCCGAACACGGGGTCGTATCCGCGCTCGGCCAGCCAGGCCCTGGCATCCGGTGTAACCGCCAGGGTCAGCCGACGATCGGCGAGCCGACGCTGCAGGCCGTCGACCGCCAGCTCGACGATCTGGGCGAGGTCGTCGTGCGAGAGCGACGAGAACATCACGATGTCGTCGAGGCGGTTCAGGAACTCGGGCCGGAACGACTGGCGCACCAGCGTCATCACCGCCTCGCGCTTCTCGTGGGGCGACATGACCGGGTCGATGAGGATGGGCGAGCCGATGTTGGAGGTGAGGATCAGGATCACGTTCGAGAAGTCGACCGTGCGGCCCTGCCCGTCGGTCAGGCGACCGTCGTCGAGCACCTGCAGCAGCACGTCGAACACCTCGGGATGCGCCTTCTCGACCTCGTCGAGCAGCACCACCGAGTACGGGCGCCGCCGCACGGCCTCGGTCAGCTGACCGCCCTGCTCGTACCCGACGTATCCCGGAGGGGCTCCGACGAGACGCGACACGGAGTGCTTCTCGCCGTATTCGCTCATGTCGATGCGCACCATCGCGTGCTCGTCATCGAAGAGGAATGCGGCGAGGGCCTTGGCCAGCTCCGTCTTGCCGACGCCGGTCGGGCCGAGGAAGAGGAACGATCCGGTCGGGCGGCCGGGGTCGCTGATGCCGGCGCGTGAGCGCCGCACGGCATCCGACACGGCCTTCACCGCCTCCTTCTGACCGATCAGGCGACGACCGAGCTCGCTCTCGAGATGCAGCAGCTTCTCGCTCTCGCCCTGCAGCAGTCGACCGACCGGGATGCCGGTCCACGCGGCGATCACGGCGGCGATGTCCTCTTCGGTGACCTGCTCGTTGACCATGCGCCCCTCGTCCGAGACCGTGGCCTCGGCCTGCTCGGCCTCGGCGATCTCGGCGTTCAGGCGCCGGATGGTCTCGTATTCGAGCCGCGATGCCTTCGTGTAGTCGCCCTCGCGCATCGCGAGGTCGCGCTGCGTGGTGGCCTCGTCGAGCTGCTTCTTCAGCTCGCCGACCCGGTTCAGCCCCTGGCGCTCGCGGGCCCAGCGCTCTTCGAGCCCGCGCAGCTCGCTCTCGAGTCCCGCCATCTGCTCGCGCAGCGCCGCGAGGCGCTCCTTCGAGGCGGCATCCTTCTCCTTCTTCAGCGCGAGCTCTTCGAGCTTCATCCGGTCGACCTGGCGCTTGAGCTCGTCGATCTCGACGGGCGACGAGTCGATCTCCATCTTCAGCCGCGACATGGCCTCGTCGATCAGGTCGATCGCCTTGTCGGGCAGCTGCCGGCTGGGCAGGTAGCGGTTCGACAGGGCGGCGGATGCCACGAGCGCGGTGTCGGAGATGGTCACCCCGTGGTGCGCCTCGTACCGCCCCTTGAGGCCGCGCAGGATCGCGACCGTGTCCTCCACGCTCGGCTCGCCGACGTACACCTGCTGGAAGCGCCTCTCGAGCGCGGCGTCCTTCTCGATGAACTCGCGGTACTCGTTGAGCGTGGTGGCGCCGATCATGCGCAGCTCGCCGCGGGCGAGCATGGGCTTGAGCATGTTGGATGCCGCGACCGACCCCTCGCCGCCGCCTGCGCCCATGAGCACGTGCAGCTCGTCGATGAACGTGATGACCTTGCCCTCGGACTCGGTGATCTCCTTGAGCACGCTCTTCAGGCGCTCCTCGAACTGACCGCGGTACATCGCACCGGCCACGAGCGCCGAGATGTCGAGCGAGACGAGCTCTTTGTCCTTGAGAGACTCCGCGACGTCTCCCGCGACGATGCGCTGGGCGAGCCCTTCGACGACGGCGGTCTTGCCGACGCCGGGCTCGCCGATGAGCACGGGGTTGTTCTTCGTGCGCCGGGTGAGCACCTGGCTCACGCGGCGGATCTCGCTGTCGCGTCCGATCACCGGATCGAGCTTGCCCTGGCGGGCGCGATCGGTGAGATTGATGCCGAACTGCTCGAGCGCGCTCTGCTGCTCTTCAGACTGTGCCGGGTTGGTCATTCGTTCCTCCTGGAGGGAGACTCCTTCAAACTTGAGTTGTCTTGACTCAAGTTTAGATGTCGAACGGGCGAAGGGCAACCCGCTCGCCTTGACCGAACCCGAGCGGGCCGATTACACTGACCGACACCATGAGGATTCTCCTCAGCTCAGCGCAGAGAGGGGCCGCGATGCTGCAGCACGTTCACGTTCACGCCACCGCCCCCGTCGAGAGCTCCACCGCCTGGGGAAACTGGTACGCCCACGGCGCCTGAGCAGCCGCCCCCGGAATCGCCCTTCCCGACGATTCCGAGGCCTCGCCGTCGGTTCGCCTGAGATCAGCGCGTCCGCGCGCGACGTCGACGTGATCGCCCCGCGATCGCCGCGGCGCTCACCCTCGGAATCCCCGCCGGCACGCGAGAAGCGTGCACCAGACGCCGCCGCGTCGTACCCGAGGAGAGACAATGACTGACACCACGGTCACCGTGAACGGGCGGAGCCGCCCACTCGACGGTGTGGCCACCCACACGACCGCTCTGGACTGGCTGCGCGACGGCGGACTGCCCGGCAGCAAGGAGGGCTGCGCCGAGGGCGAGTGCGGCGCGTGCGCCATGATGATCGCCACCCCCGACGACGACGGCACCACCCGCTGGACGCCCGTCAACGCGTGCCTCGTGCCCGTCTACGCGCTCGACGGCCAGGAGATCGTGACGGCCGAGGGGCTCGGTGGGGTCGAGGACCTGCATCCGGTGCAGCAGAAGCTGGCCGAGGCCGGCGGCTCGCAGTGCGGGTACTGCACCCCTGGTTTCGCGTGCAGCATGGCTGCCGAGTACTACCGGCCCGAGCGCGGCACCGGCTGCCCCGCGCACGACGGCGAGCAGCAGCACGGCGAGGGACCCGACGACGACGGCATGGAGGCCGGACCGAACGGATTCGACCTGCACGCGCTCAGCGGCAACCTGTGCCGCTGCACCGGCTACCGCCCCATCCGCGACGCCGCCTACTCGCTCGGCTCGCCCGAGCAGGACGACCCGCTGCAGCAGCGCCTGTCGCAGCCCGCGCCGACGGCGGTCGCGACGGATGCCCAGGTCGCGGGATCGCGCTTCGTCCGCCCCGCCGCTCTCGCCGACGCCCTGCGCCTGCTTCGCGATGAGCCGGATGCGCTGATCGTCGCCGGCTCGACGGACTGGGGCGTGGAGGTGAACCTCCGCGGCCGTCGCGCGCCCTTCGTCGTCGCGATCGACCAGCTCGAAGAGCTGCGTGCACTCACCGCCACCGACGAGATGATCGAGATCGGCGCGGCGCTGCCGATCTCCGACGTCGAGCGCCGCCTCGCCGGCCGCGTGCCGCTGCTCGCCAAGCTGTTCCCGCAGTTCGCCTCCCGCCTCATCCGCAACCGCGGGACCATCGGCGGCAACCTCGGCACCGGCTCGCCGATCGGCGACACCCCGCCCGCGCTGCTGGCCCTGGACGCGAGGCTGGTGCTGGCATCCGTCGACGGCGAGCGGGAGGTGCCGCTGGCCGAGTACTTCACCGGCTACCGGCAGACCGTGCGCGCGAAGGACGAGCTGATCACCGCCGTGCGCATCCCGTTGCCCCTGGCCGAGTACACCGCGTTCCACAAGATCTCGAAGCGTCGCTTCGACGACATCTCCTCCGTCGCGCTCGGCTTCGCCTTCGACATCACCGGCGGCACCGTCGCCTCCGCCCGCATCGGCCTGGGCGGTGTCGCGGCCACTCCGCTGCGCGCCCTCGCCACCGAAGAGGCGCTCATCGGCAAGCCGTGGAGCATCGCCACGGTGAAGGCGGCATCCGCCGTGCTGCAGTCCGAGGGCACCCCGATGTCAGACCACCGCGCCAGCGGCGACTACCGCGCGCACATGCTGGGCTCCGCCCTGCTGAAGTTCTACAGCCAGACCGTCATCCAGTCGAAGGAGGTGTCGAAGTGAGCTCTCTCGCCGACCGACCCGAGAACGCCGTCGTCGGACACCGCGCCGTGCACGAGAGTGCAGCGCTGCACGTGACCGGCGCGGCGATGTACACCGACGACATCGCCGCGCAGACCGCCGGCGTGCTGACCGCCTGGCCGGTGCAGTCCACCAGCGCCCACGCCCGCGTCAGCATCGACGTCTCTGGCGCCTACGAGGTGCCTGGCGTCGTGCGCGTGCTCACCGCCGACGACGTGCCCGGCCTGAATGACGCCGGGATCCGCAACGACGAGCCGCTGTTCCCGAGCGAGGCCATGTTCTACGGACATGCACTCGTGTGGGTGCTCGCCGAGACGACCGAGGCCGCGCGTCTCGGGGCCGAGCGGGTGAAGGTCGAGTACGACGAGCTCCCGTCGCTGATCACCGTGCACGACGCCATCGAGGCAGGATCGTTCATGGGAACGCCGCGCACGGTCGCCCGCGGCGACGCGGCCGCCGGCCTCGCGTCCTCGGCGCACGTCTTCGAGGGCGTCACCGAGTTCGCAGGTCAAGAGCACTTCTACCTCGAGACGCACGCGTCGTTCGCGGTGCGCGACTCGGAGGGGCAGTACTTCGTCCAGTGCTCCACCCAGCACCCGACCGAGACGCAGGACCTGGTCTCGCACGTGCTGGGCATCCCCGCCAACGAGGTCACCGTGCAGTGCCTGCGCATGGGCGGCGGGTTCGGCGGCAAGGAGATGCAGCCGCACGGCTTCGCCGCCATCGCGGCTCTCGGCGCCAAGCTCACCGGCCGCCCGGTGCGGGTGCGCCTGAACCGCACGCAGGATCTCACGATGACCGGCAAGCGGCATCCCTTCCACATCAGCTGGAAGGTCGGCCTGGACGAGAGCGGGATGCTGCAGGCGCTCGACGCCGTGCTCACGGCCGACGGCGGCTGGTCGATCGACCTGTCCGAGCCCGTGCTCGGCCGCGCGCTCTGCCACATCGACAACGCCTACTGGATCCCGAACGTGCACGCGTACGGACGGATCGCGAAGACCAACAAGCAGTCGAACACCGCGTACCGCGGCTTCGGCGGTCCGCAGGGCGTGTTCCTCATCGAGGACATCCTCGGCCGGATCGCCCCGACGCTCGGCATCGATCCCCTCGAGCTGCGTCGCCGCAACTTCTACCAGCCCGGTCAGCACACCCCGTACGGTCAGCTGGTGAAGGATGCCGAGCGGATGCCGACCATCTGGGATCAGCTCGCCGACGAGGCGTCGATCGCGCAGCGCCGAGCCGAGATCGACGCGTTCAACGCCGCGAGCCCCGACGTGAAGCGCGCGATCTCGATGACGCCGATCAAGTTCGGCATCTCGTTCAACTTCGCCGCCTTCAACCAGGCCGGAGCCCTCGTGCACGTCTACAAGGACGGCTCGGTGCTGGTCAACCACGGCGGCACCGAGATGGGCCAGGGCCTGCACACGAAGATGCTGCAGATCGCGGCCACCGCGCTGGGGCTCGAGCTGCACCAGGTGCGCCTCGCCCCCACCCGCACCGACAAGGTGCCCAACACGTCGGCCACGGCCGCGTCGTCGGGAGCCGACCTCAACGGCGGCGCGGTGAAGAACGCGTGCGATCAGATCCGCGACCGGATGGCCGCTGTCGCCGGCCGCCTGCTGGGCGTCGACGAGCGCGACGTGCGCTTCGGCGGCGGCTACGTCACGGCACTCGGCACACCGGGGCGTCTGACCTTCGCCGAGGTCGCGAAGGCGGCGTATTTCCAGCGCGTGCAGCTGTTCGCCGCCGGGTACTACCGCACCTCGGGTCTGCACTGGAACCCCGAGACCATGCAGGGCTCGCCGTTCAAGTACTTCGCCTACGGCGCGGCGGCCACCGAGGTCGAGATCGACCGCTTCACCGGGGCGTATCGCATCCTCCGCGTCGACATCGTGCACGACGTGGGCGACTCGCTCTCGCCGATGCTCGACATCGGCCAGATCGAGGGCGCCTACGTGCAGGGCATGGGCTGGCTCACGCTCGAGGACCTGCGGTGGGATGACACCGACGGACCGCACCGCGGCCGCCTGCAGACCCAGTCGGCGTCGACCTACAAGCTGCCCAGCTTCTCGGAGATGCCCGAGGAGTTCACCGTGCGCCTGTTCCAGAACGCTCGCGAGGACGGCGCGGTGTACGGCTCGAAGGCCGTCGGCGAGCCGCCGTTCATGCTCGCGTTCAGTGCCCGCGAGGCGCTGCGCCAGGCCGTCGCCGCCTTCGGCCCGGCCGGCCACTCGGTCGATCTGGCCTCGCCGGCGACACCGGAGTCGGTGTACTGGGCGGTCGAGACAGCGCGCGCGGCGCAGGACGCGGCTGAGCCCGCACCCGCCCTCAGCACGGTCTGACATGGTCGACTGGCTGGATGCCCTGCGCGCGCTGCGCGAGAGCCGCACCCCCGCGGTGATCGTGACGCTGGCGATGGTGCGCGGTCACGCGCCCCGCAACGGCGGCGCGAAGATGGTCATCTCGCCAGGCGGTCAGTTCGGCACGATCGGTGGCGGCAACCTCGAGGCGACCGCCACCGATCGCGCCCGCGAGATGCTGGCCTCGGGCACCGCCGAGCCCCAGCTGCTGACCCTGACCCTCAGCGACAAGGCGACGACCGAGTACGGGGTGCAGTGCTGCGGAGGAGAGGTCACGATCATGCTCGAGCCCGTGCGGGTGGTGCCGTCGGTGGCCGTGTTCGGGATGGGCCACGTCGGCCTCGAACTGGCGCGCATCCTGTCGCGCCACGAGGTGTCGCTGCATCTCGTCGACTCCCGCGCCGAGATGCTCGATCCCGCGCGCCTCGCGCCGGTCACGACAGACGCTGTGGCGCGCATCCATCCGCATCACGCGCCGGTGCCGGAGGCGGCCCTGCTGAGCATTCCCGCCGGCGCCCACGTGCTGGTGATGACCCACGACCACGTCGAGGACCTCGCGGTCGTCGATCAGTCGCTGCGCACACCCGCGCTCGGGTCGATCGGTCTGATCGGCTCGGCCTCGAAATGGGCGCGGTTCCGCAGGAAGCTGCAGGAGCTCGGCCACACCGACGCGGAGCTCGCCCGGGTGACGACGCCGATCGGCGTCCCGGAGGTGTCGGGCAAGCAGCCGGCGGTCATCGCGGTGAGCGTCGCCGCGCGCATCCTGCAGCTCATCGAGGAGGCCGCGCCACTGGCATCCGCATGACATTCTTCGGCATCACCGGAATGCATCGAATGCATTCCGGTGATGTCGCAATTGCATGAATGCGCGCATTCTGTCACCCGCGAGAATACGTCGCGTTATTTCCGCATTCCACGGCATACGAATTCTCACGCAGAACGCGAAAAGCCCCGGTTCCGCAGCGCGGGAACCGGGGCTTTCTGCGTGCGGTGCTCAGCCGGCGAGCATCGCCTCGATCGGCCCGCGCACGAAATACAGCGCGAAACCGGCGGCGACGATCCACATCAGCCAGTGCACCTTGCGCGCCCGACCGGAGAACGCGTTCACGAGCGCCCACGAGATGAAGCCCACCCCGATGCCGTTCGCGATCGAGTAGGTCAGCGGCATGGTGACGATGGTGAGGAACGCGGGCAGGGCCACGGCGAACTTCGTGAACTTGATCTCGCGGATCTGCGACATCATCATCGCGCCGACGACCACCAGCGCCGCGGAGCCGACCTCGATCGGCACGACGAGGGTGAGCGGGGTGACGAACATCGACAGCAGGAACAGCACGCCGACGACGAGCGAGGCGAGGCCGGTGCGCGCGCCCTCGCCGATGCCGGAGGCGCTGTCGACGTACACCGTGTTCGACGACGTGGAGGTCACGCCGCCTGCCACGGCGCCGAAGCCCTCGACCACGAACGCCGAGCGCAGCCGCGGGAAGGTGCCGTCCTTGTAGGCGAGGCCGGCGTTCTTGGCGAGACCGGTCATCGTTCCCATCGCGTCGAAGAAGTTCGAGAACACGAGGGTGAACACGAGCATGGTGGCTGAGAGGATGCCCACGCGCTCGAAGGCGCCGAACAGGTCGAACTGGCCGATCAGACCGAAGTCGGGGACCGTGATCCACGCTGCGGGCAGTTCGGGGATCGTCATGTGCCAGCCGTTCGGATCCTCGAACGACGGCCCGAGCTTCAGCACCGACTGCGCGATCAGCGCCACGACCGTGCTGACCACGATCCCGATCAGGATGCCGCCGGGCACCTTGCGCGCCACGAGGATGCCGATCAGCACCAGACCGAGCAGGAAGATCAGCGTGGGCACCGAGGTGATCGACCCGTTGTCGCCGAGCTGCACGGGCGGGCCGCCGGCGGTGCGGGTGACGAAGCCCGAGTCGACGAAGCCGATGAAGGCGATGAACAGGCCGATGCCCACGGTGATCGCGGCCTTGAGAGCCTGCGGCACCGCCTTGAAGATGGCGGTGCGGATGCCGGTGGCACCGAAGAGCACGATCAGCAGACCGTTGATCACGACGAGACCCATCGCCTCCGGCCAGGTGACCTGCCCGACGACGGAGACGGCGAGGAAGGAGTTGATGCCGAGCCCCGCCGCGAGCGCGAACGGCAGCCGGGCCACCACGCCGAACAGGATCGTCATCACGCCGGCCGTGAGGCCCGTCGCGGCGCCGATCTGCGCGGCATCCAGCGCCCCGTCGGCCACGTCGGTGACGCCGCCGAGGATCAGTGGATTCAGGATGACGATGTACGCCATCGTCACGAACGTGACCACCCCGCCGCGGATCTCGCGGGCGATGGTCGACCCTCGTCGGGTGATCTCGAAGAACCGGTCGAAGCCGTTCTTGGGTGTGGCGTCGACCGTGGTCGTCGCGCCCGTCGCCAGGGGCGGCAGGTTCTCGTCGCCGCGGGCGAAGTGCCCGGCGGCGTCGTTGCCGACCACCTCGGTGGTGGATGTGTCGGCCTCGGATGGGCGTGCGGAAGGAGGGACAGGTGAAGACATCATCGGCTCCGGAGAAGGGTGTAGGGGGTCAGTAATCGATGCGGGTGGGGGTGCTGGCCCACTCCGCGAACGGCGCGACGCGCTGCTCGGGCGGCAGGGCGATGTCGCGCACGGGCATGACGGCCCGATCGGCGTCGCTGCCCTCGAAGTAGCGGTAGAACGCCGCATCGTCGAAGCCGGCGTCGGCGGCGTCGTTGCGGTCGGCGGCGAAGTAGACCCGGTCGATCCGCGCCCACAGCGACGTCGCCAGGCACATCGGGCAGGGCTCGCAGCTCGTGTAGAGCGTCGCTCCCGACAGATCGAAGGTGCCCAGTCCGCGGCAGGCGTTGCGGATCGCGGTGACCTCGGCGTGCGCCGAGGGATCGAGATCTGCGGTGACCCGGTTGACGCCCTCGAAGACCCGCCCGTCTGCCGTGACGACCAGGGCGCCGAAGGGTCCGCCCTCGTTGCGGACGTTCTCGACGGCGATCCGCACCGCCTCGGCCAGGTACTCGGCTGGGTCGCGGGAGGTCATCGGGTCGGCCGGCGATTCGGGTCGGGGCATAGCGCTGCTGTTCATACGAGAGCTTCCTTGCTGTCGTAGCAGTGATACGGCTTATCGAGTCGGATCCGGATGGGATCGTTCTGCGAGATATACGTCGAACCGCTGACTGTTCAATTGAGCCGCATCTCGGATATGCGGCTGTCCAAGAATAGCAACATCATTTCCCGGCGTCCAGAGAATTCCGGCGCGCATTTCCGCACTCGACCGGAAAGACGCGCGAGAGGGAATTGTCACGGGCATCCGCGGGTCCGCACCCGGCAATCCGGTGCTAGCGTTTCAACGCGGGAGGACGTGATCATGGCGAGCAGGCGCATAGACGGCGACGGCCGGCTGGCGACTGCGACGACCGCGCTCACCGACCGGCTCGATCGTCCGCTGCGCGATCTTCGGATCTCGGTGACCGACCGCTGCAACTTCCGCTGCGTCTACTGCATGCCCAAGGAGATCTTCGGGCGGGACTACGCGTTCCTCGACCGCGACGAGCTGCTGAGCTTCGAGGAGATCACGCGCATCGCCACCGTCGCCGCCGCGCACGGGGTGCACAAGCTGCGCCTCACCGGCGGCGAACCCCTGCTGCGCCGCGGCATCGAGCAGCTCATCGAGCAGCTCGCGGCGATCCGCACGCCGGAGGGCCGGCCGCTCGACCTGGCCCTGACCACCAACGGCTCGGCCCTCGCGATGAAGGCCGGGGCGCTCAAGGCTGCCGGGCTGAATCGGGTGACCGTGTCGGTCGACTCGCTCGATGACGATCTCTTCCAGCGGATGAACGACGTGCGCTTCCCGGTGAGCCGGGTGCTCGACGGCATCGACGCCGCGCAGGCGGCGGGGCTCGGGCCGATCAGGCTCAACATGGTCGTCAAGCGCGGGGTCAACGACGGCGAGATCCTCAGCATGGCCCGTCACTTCAAGGGCACCCCCTACACCCTGCGCTTCATCGAGTACATGGACGTGGGCAACACCAACGGCTGGTCGCTCGATGAGGTCGTGCCCTCTGCCGAGATCATCGAGCGCATCGGCGCGGTGTTCCCGCTCGAGCCGGTCGCCCCGACCGTGCACGGCGAGACCGCGAAGCGCTGGCGCTACACCGACGGCAGCGGCGAGATCGGCGTGATCTCCAGCGTCACCAACGCGTTCTGCGGCACCTGCACGCGCGCCCGCATCTCTACCGAGGGCAGGCTGTTCACGTGCCTGTTCGCCTCCCAGGGTCACGATCTGCGGGCGCTCATGCGCGGCGGCGCAGACGACGTCGAGCTGGCGGCGGCCATGGCATCCATCTGGGGCGGACGCGACGACCGCTACTCCGAGATCCGCGCCGGCCTCACCCCCGCCCTGCGCACGCAGCGCAAGCGCATCGAGATGTCGTACATCGGCGGCTGAGCCGCCGCGGCTCACCCCAGGACGTCGGCGACGACATCCCACACGTCGTCGGCGACCGCGCGCTTGGTTCCGGATGCCAGGGCGAGCACCGCGCCGCCGTCGCCGATCACGTGCACGGTGTTCTCGCCCGCCTCGAATCCGCGGTCCCAGCCGACCTCGTTCACCACGAGCAGGTCGACGCCCTTGCGCTCGCGCTTGCGTCGCGCGCGCTCGAGCAGCTCGCCGTCGTCATCCGGGGTCTCGGCCGCGAATGCGATGATCACCTGACCCGGATGCCGTCGCGCAGCCAGATGCGCCACGATGTCCTCGTTCTGCACCAGCTCGATGCTCTCGAGCGGACCCGCCTCCTTCGTGAGCTTGCGGTCGGACACGTCGGCCGGTCGGTAGTCGGCGACGGCCGCGGCCATCACGATCACCGCGGCCTCCTCCGCCGCGCGGCGCATCGCGTCGCCGAGTTCGGCCGCGGTGCCGACGTGCTCGATCCGGATGAGCGGATGCCGTTCGGCATCCGCCAGCACCGCACCGTCGACGTGCGCGGCCACGAGCACGACGTCCGCGCCCCGGTCGGCCGCGGCGAGCGCGAGAGCGACCCCCTGCCGCCCGCTGGAGCGGTTGCCCAGGAAGCGCACCGGGTCGAGGGGCTCGCGGGTGCCGCCCGCCGAGACCGCGACGCGCAGGCCGTCGAGGTCGTGCGGCTCGTGCGCTCCCCGGTGCCCCGCGTCGATCAGGGTGAGCGCCTCGGCCATGATCTGCTCGGGCTCGAGCATCCGTCCGGCTCCCGAGTCTCCCCCGGTCAGCTCGCCCTCGCCGGGACCGAGGACGGCGACGCCGCGGTCGCGCAGCGTCGCGATGTTCGCCTGCGTCGCCGGGTGGCGCCACATCTCGGTGTGCATCGCAGGAGCGATCGCGACCGGGGCGGTGGTGGCGAGCAGAGTGGTGCCGAGCAGATCGTCGGCGAGGCCGGCGGCCATCTTCGCGATGGTGTTCGCGGTCGCGGGCGCGACGATCACGAGCTCGGCCGCCTGACCGAGGGCGACGTGGCGCACCTGGGCGACGTCCTCGTGCACGCTTGTGGTCACGGGACGGCGGCTGATCGCCTCCCACGTGGGCAGGCCGACGAAGCGCAGCGCGTCTTCGGTGGGCACGACGGTGACCTCGTGTCCGGCCTTGATCAGCAGGCGCACCAGGTGCACGCTCTTGTAGGCGGCGATCCCGCCGGTGACGGCGACGACGATGTTCACGCGTCCGATTCTGCCCCAGGCTGCCGGCGCAGACAGCTCCGGCGCGCCCCGGTCCCCCGCCTAGACTCGTGCTCGTGTGCACCGTCGTGATCGATGTCGCCCCCTCTCCCGGCGAAGGCGCGCGGCTGCTGGCCGTGCGGGACGAGGATCCCGATCGCCCCTGGGACGACCTCGGACAGTGGTGGCCCGACACCCATCCCGGGGTGGTCGGCATCCGCGATCGTCGGGCCGGCGGGGCGTGGCTCGCCGCCGATCCCGCCGTCGGACGCCTCGCCGTGCTGCTGAATCGCGCGGACGTGCTCGGCCTCCCGGAGAGCGACGTGCGCTCGCGCGGCTCGCTGGCCTTGGAGTCGGTCGCCGGACGCTCCCCGCAGGGACACCCGCCCATGCACGGCTTCAACCTGCTCGAGGTGACTGCGCAGGCATCCCGCGTGCTGTCGTGGGACGGCGTCGAGCTGCGCGAGACGGCGGTGCCCGCGGGAGTGCACATGATCGCCCACGACGACCTGGACGATCCGGGCACGGCGCGCATCGATGCGTGGCTGCCGCGATTCGCCGCGGCCGCCGACCGGACGCCCGGCGGGTGGGACGAGCGCTGGGTCGCCGTGCTCGCCGAGAGCGCTCGCCTCTCGCCCGAGGACGACCGGGCGATCGTGCGCGACAACCGCGTGCACGGATATCCGACGATGTCGCTGCTGTTCTGCACGGCAGAGGTGGCGCCGGGATCGCTGCAGGTGACCTCTCGGGTGCTCGCCGATCCGGGGCACTGGGGCTGACGACTCGCCTGCACCGCAGCGCAATCCGGCGTCACAGGTGCCGAGAGGGTATTGACTCTCCGGCGCGCCTGTGCGTACTCTTTTCATACAGCAAGATGATTATTTCGCTTTATGGAAACAGAAACGGAGAGGGACGTGAGCGCACATCCGACCGAGGCGAGCGGGCACGTCCCGTCCGCTGAGAACCCGTCGGTCAACATCGACCCGGACTTCCACCTGCCCGCAGGCCAGGGCAACGGCTTCATCCGCGCGTTCCGCGTCCTCTTCCCGAAGGCGGCCTGAGGACCCACGCGCGACAGAGGGGATCGGCTCCGCCCACCGGCGGTCCGGTCCCCTTCGCGCATCCCCCGCCGAGTGGGCCCGAATGGTCGCATCCCCCGCCGCGAGGCGACCACACGGGACCACCCGGCTCGACACGGGAACCCACCCCCGGCGCACCCCGCGCCGAGTGGGCCCGAACGGCCGCATCCCCCGCCGCGAGGCGACCACACGGGACCACCCGGCTCGACACGGGAACCCACTCCCGGCGCACCCACGCCTCGAGTGGGCCCGAACGGCCGCATCCCACGCCGCGAGGCGACCACACGGGCCCACCCCGCACGCCGATGCAGCCAGGCGCGGGCTCAGCGCGCGGTGAGAGCGGGCAGGTCGGCGGCGATCGTGCGGCCCACCTCGCGCAGCAGGGGCACCGCGTTCGCCATGCTCTTCGCAGGCTCGGGCTCGATGTCGCTCAGTGCGTAGACCCGGGCGAAGCCCGCGGACGCCGCCTGCGCGGCATCCAGAGTCGCGCGACCGCACACCGCGACGACGGGCTTGCCCGCCCTGGCCGCGGCGGCCGAGACGCCCAGGGGCGTCTTGCCACCCAGACTCTGATCGTCGAGGCTGCCCTCGCCGGTGATGACGAGGTCGGCGTCGGCGATGCGCGCCTCGAGACCGATGAGGCGCTGGATGACGTCGATGCCGGGCTCGCGCACGGCGCCGAGCACCGCGAGGGCGGCGTAGCCGACGCCACCGGCCGCGCCTGCTCCGGGCGCGGATGCCGAGGCGCGCACCCCGGGCAGCGCGTCGACGAGCTCTGCCAGACGCGAGAGGCCCGCCTCGAGGACCGCGACATCATCGGCGCTCGCCCCCTTCTGCGGCGCGAAGACCGCGGCGGCCCCCCGCTCTCCGAGGAGGGGATTGTCGACGTCGGCGGCCAGCACGACGCTGACCGCGGTGAGTCGAGGGTCGAGACCCGTGAGGTCGGCCGAGACCAGCTCGACCAGGCCCGCGCCACCGGGGCGGACGGGCCGGTCCTCGGTGCGCAGTGCGACACCCAGGGCCTGCAGCATGCCCGCGCCGCCGTCGGTGCAGGCGCTGCCGCCCACGCCGAGCACGATCGAGGTCGCTCCTCGGTCCAGTGCCGCGGCGATCAGCTCGCCCGTACCGCGGCTGGTCGCACCGAGGGCATCCTTCTCGCCGTCCGGCAGCACGTCCAGACCGCTGGCCGCCGCCATCTCGATGATGGCCTGACCATCGCGCAGGGCGAAGGTGGCATCCACCGGACGCCCGGTGGGACCGGTCACCGAGACCGTCACCGGCGTGAATCCGCTCGCGACGGCCGCGTCGACCGTGCCCTCGCCGCCGTCGGCGACCGGAGCCGCGTCGACGACGGCATCCGGGATGATCTCCCGGATGCCGTCGGCGAGCGCCGCCGCCACCTCGGAGCCCGTCGCCGAGCCCTTGAACTTGTCAGAGGCGATGAGGATGCGCATGTCGTACTCGGAACCGATCAGTCGAGCAGGGCGTAGATCGCCTCAGGAGCGTCGGCCGGCGATGCCGCGAGGTCCTCGAACTCGTTCATCGTGTCGAGGTCGGCACCCATCGCGATGTTCGTCACGCGCTCGAGGATGACCTCGACCACCACGGGCACCTGGAACTCGTCGCGCAGGCGCGCGGCCTCGGCGAACCCGGCGGCGAGCTCTTCGGGGCGCTCCACGCGGATCGCCTTGCAGCCGAGGCCCTCGGCGACCTTGACGTGGTCGACTCCGTACCCGGTGGCGACGCTGTCGGGGTCGTACGGGGTGTTGACGTTGTCGAACGCGAGCGAGACCTCGTAGTCCATCTCGAAGCCGCGCTGGGACTGACGGATCAGACCGAGGTAGCTGTTGTTGACCACGACGTGGATGTACGGCAGCTTGTGCTGCGCGCCCACGGCGAGCTCTTCGATCATGAACTGGAAGTCGTAGTCGCCCGACAGGGCGACGACCTGCTCACCCGGCTTGCCGCGCACGACGCCGAGGGCGGCGGGACCGGTCCAGCCGAGGGGGCCGGCCTGGCCCGCGTTGATCCACTTGCGGGGACCGTAGACGTGCAGCAGCTGGGCTCCGGCGATCTGCGACAGGCCGATCGTCGTGACGAAGGTGGTGTCGCGATCGAACGCCGTGAGCATCTCCTGGTAGACGCGGTGCGGCTTCATGGGCACGTTGTCGAAGTTGGTCTTGCGCTGCAGACGCGCCTTGCGGTCGCGGCACTCCTCGGCCCAGCCGTTGTAGTCGGGCAGCTCGGCCACCCGGTCGCGTGCGGCCTCGAGCAGCACGTCCATGAACGCGCCGGCATCGGAGACCACGCCGTAGTCGGGTGCGAACACCCGGCCGATCTGGGTCGGCTCGATGTCGACGTGCACGAAGGTGCGTCCCTTGCGGTACGTGTCGAGCCCACCGGTGTGGCGGTTGGCCCAGCGGTTGCCGATGCCGAGCACGAAGTCGCTCTCGAGGAAGCTCGCGTTGCCGTAGCGCTGCGAGGTCTGGATGCCGACCAGGCCGGCTGCCAGCGGGTGGTCGTCGGCGATCGCGCCCCAGCCCATCAGGGTCGGCACGACCGGCACGCCGAGGGTCTCGGCCAGCTCGACGAGCTTGTCGGACGCGCCGGAGTTGACGATGCCGCCGCCCGCGACGATGACGGGGTGCTTCGACGCGGTGAGCATGTCGAGCACCTTCTCGGCCTGCGCACGAGTGGCGACGGGCTTGGCGACCGGCAGCGGCTCGTACGTGTCGATGTCGAACTCGATCTCGGTCATCTGCACGTCGAACGGCAGATCGATCAGCACGGGACCGGGGCGGCCCGAGCGCATGATCTGGAAGGCGCTCTGGAACACGCCGGGAACCTGCGCACCCTCGAGCACCGTCTTGGCGAACTTGGTCACCGGCTTCGCGATGGACGCGATGTCGACGGCCTGGAAGTCCTCCTTGTCGAGCTTCGCCACCGGCGCCTGTCCGGTGATGCACAGCATCGGGATGCTGTCGGCGATCGCCGCGTACAGACCGGTGATCATGTCGGTGCCGGCGGGGCCCGACGTGCCGAGGCAGACGCCGATGCGTCCGTCGCCCGTGCGGCTGTAGCCGTCGGCCATGTGCGAGGCGCCCTCGACGTGGCGCGCGAGGGTGTGCCGGATGCCGCCGCCTGCGCGCATCGCGGAGTACAGGGGGTTGATGGCGGCTCCGGGCAGGCCGAACGCCTCGTCGGCGCCCTCCTTGATCAGGATCTGGACGATGGCGTCCACTGCGCGCATGCGGGTCATGATGTTCTGTCCTTAATTCTTACTCGCGGCCGGAGAGCTCTGCGGTGAGCTTGAAGAGGCCGGAGTGGTCGAGGCCGCCGTCGCCGCGGGCGACGAGCGAGGTGACGAGCTGGGCGACAGCCGAGCCGAGGGGCACGCTCACGCCGGCGCCGCGCGCCGCGGCGGTGACGATGCCGAGGTCCTTGTTGTGCAGGGCCAGGCGGAAGCCGGGGGCGAAGTCGCGGTCGAGCATCTTCTGCCCCTTCTGGTCGAGGACCTTCGAGCCGGCGAGACCGCCGCCGAGGACCTTGAGGGCGGCGTCGGTGTCGACGCCGTAGGCCTCGAGGAAGACGATCGCCTCGCTGAGGGCCTGGATGTTGACGGCGACGATGAGCTGGTTGGCCGCTTTCACGGTCTGACCGGCACCCGCAGGGCCGACGTGCACGATGGTCTTGCCGATGGCCTGCAGGATGGGCTCCGCCTTGGCGAAGTCCTCCGGCGAGCCGCCGGTCATGATCGAGAGGACGCCGTCGATGGCGCCCTGCTCGCCACCCGAGACGGGCGCGTCGACGACGCCGAGACCGGCGGCGACGGCCTCCTCGGCCAGCTCCTTGGCGACGTCGGGGCGGATCGAGGAGTTGTCGATCCAGAGAGCGCCCTTCTTCGCGTTGGCGAAGACGCCCTCGGGGCCCTGCACGACGTCGGCGACATCAGGGGAGTCGGGGACCATCGTGATGATCACGTCGGCGTCCTTGACACCCTCGGCGACGCTGGCGGCGCCGTTGCCACCCGCATCGACGAGCTTCTGGACGGCCTCGGGGCTGCGGTTCACGCCGGTGACCGCGTAGCCCGCCTTGACGAGGTTCTTCGCCATGGGCAGGCCCATGATGCCGAGACCGATGATGGTGATGTTGGTCATGTCGTCGCTCCTTCGCGGAAGTGGGATGTCAGTTCCTGGTCCAGGCGAACGGGTCGTCCTGGGTGGCCTTGTACTCGAGACCGATGACGCCGTCGTATCCGCCGGCGCGCGCTGCCTCGATCCATTCGGTCAGCGGCAGCTCTCCCGTGCCGGGCTCGCCGCGACCGGGGGCGTCGGCGATCTGGATGTGACCGAACTCGCCGGCGTGCTCGGCGACGACGGCGGCCACGTCGTCGCCGTTGACGGCGAGGTGGTAGAAGTCAGCGAGCAGGCGGATGTTGTCGACGCCGTGCTCGTCCTTGACGCGGGCGATGATCGCGAGCGCGTCGGCGGCGGTCTTCAGCGGATACGCGTCTGCGCCGGAGACCGGCTCCAGCAGCACGATGCCCCCGATGCGGGAGACGGCCTTGCCGGCGATCGCGAGGTTCTCGACAGCGAGGTCGTCCTGCGTCTTCTCGTCGACGCCGTCCTGGCGCAGGCCGTAGAGGGCGTTGAACGCCGTAGTGCCGGTGCGCTCGCCGATGCCGACGACGACGTCGACGTTGGCGCGGAAATCGCCCTCGCGGCCCACCCACGAGACGAGCCCGCGGTCGCCCGCCGGCATGTCGCCGGCGAAGAAGTTGAGTCCGGTGAGCCGCACCCCTGCGTCGTCGATGGCGGCGACGAACGCGTCGACCTCCTGCTGCTCGGGAACGGCCGACGAGAACGGCCACCAGAACTCGACGGCGTCGAACCCGGCGGCCTTGGCCGCGGCGGGACGCTCGTTCACGGGGAGGTCGGTCAGCAGGATCGACGCGTTGACGGTGTAGCTCATGATCGTCCTTAATTTCGTATTGCGGAAGAAAAGTTCCTAGTAATGAAAGGTTAGGCGGGGGCCGAGGTGGTGTCAACGAAGACGGCGGGACATTCCAGCATCCGGAACCGGCAGGAAGAGCGAACGCACCCGCCGGGTGCCCGACGGGTGCGTTCGCTCGTCACCGGCACGGCCGGCGTGACCGGCTCAGGTCAGCTTGATCTGGCGGTTCATGTCCTTGTACAGCAGGTAGCGGAAGTCGCCAGGGCCCCCGGCGTAGCAGGCCTGCGGGCAGAACGCGCGCAGCAGCATGTAGTCACCGGCCTCGACCTCGACCCAGTCGCCGTTGAGGTGGTAGACGGCCTTGCCCTCGAGCACGAACAGACCGTGCTCCATGACGTGCGTCTCGGCGAACGGGATCGATCCGCCCGGCTTGAAGGTGACGATGTTCACCTGCATGTCGTGCGCCATGTCGCTCGAATCGGCGAAGCGGGTGGTGAGCCACGCGTCGGTGCCCACCATCGGGGTGGGCTCGATGTCCTGGTCGCGGGTGACGAAGGATGCCGGTGCGTCGACGCCCTCGAGCCACTCGTACGCCTTGCGGATCCAGTGGAAGCTGGTGATCTCGTCGCCCTCGTTCTTCAGCGACCAGTCCGCACCGGGCGCGAGGAAGGCGTAGCCGCCCTCTTCCAGCACGTGCGTCTCGCCGTCGAGGGTGAGGGTGAGCTTTCCGGTGGTGACGAAGATGACGCCCTCGACACCGGCCTCGGGCTCGGGCTTCGCGGCCTCCCCACCGGGGGAGATCTCGACGATCAGCTGCGAGAAGGTCTGCGCCGAGCTCGGGGTGGGCTTGGCGATGATCCAGGCGCGGGTGTTGCTGAACCCGGGCAGGCTGCTGGTGACGATGTCGCGCAGCACGCCCTTCGGGATCACCGTGTACGCGAGCTTGACGATCGCGCGGTCGGTGAGCAGGTCGGTCTGCGGCGGCAGACCGCCGGTCGGGGTGTAGTAGGACATCAGGCCTCCTTGGTGACGAGTTTCGGGTGTGCGAGCCTGGTCAGCTCTGCGGGCGAGGCGCCGGTCGACGAGCGCACCTCGTCTTCGGTGAGCGCGCCGCACTCCAGGCCGCGAACGACGAAGCGGGCGAGAGCGCGCGCGGTGGCGGGCTCGTCCATGATCGTCGCATCGCTGCCGTGCAGGTAGTTGTCGAGCCGGCGCGCGGCCGCCTCGAATCCCTCGCGGTAGAACGCGTAGGTCGCGAGGTACCGGGTGGGCAGATGGTTGGCGTGCAGATCCCAGCCCTGGTAATAGCCGCGCTCGAGCGAGCGCCGCACCAGGCGGGCGTGCAGCTTCCAGGCATCCGCCGCCTTCTCGCCGACGGGGATGACGTTGGTCGACCCGTCCGAGAGCCGCACGCCGGTCTCGGCGACGGCGACCTGCATGACCTGCTTGGCGTAGTCGGCGGCCGGATGCTCCATCGACTGGTACGCGGCGGCGATCTGCAGCGAGGCGCTGTAGTCGTAGGTGCCGTAGTGCAGCGCCGAGATGCGTCCCGCACCGTGATGCAGCAGCGTGGCGACGGGGATCGTCCCGTCGGCGGCGACGATGAGCTGCGGCGTCTCCATCTGCACCTCGAAGCGCAGGCGACCGGATGCCAGGCCCAGGCGCTCCTCGAAGCGCTCGCAGAGCGCGACGCACGCCAGGACCTGCGCGACGGTGGTCACCTTCGGCAGGGTGAGGATCAGTCCGTCCGGCAGGGGGCCGGCGGCGGCGAGGGTGGTGACGAAGCGGTCGAGCGTGCGGATGCCGCGGCGCCTGGTCGGTGCCTCGAAGCACTTGAACCGGATGCCGATGAACGGCGTCGCGGTGCCTGCGGCGACGGCCTCGGCCACGCGCTCGGCGGCGAGGATGGCGTCTGCGTCCTCCTCGTCGTCATCGCGGGTGCCGTAGCCGTCCTCGAAGTCGAGACGGAGGTCTTCGACGGGCTCGCGGCGCAGCTTGGCATCCACCAGCGGAGCCAGCTGGTCGGCGAGGTGACCCAGCCCGACCGACGCGGCGAGCGCGGCCGTGCCGCCGGCCGCCTCGACGGCCGCGATCGCGTCCGCTCCGAGGCGGGCCGGCAGGTCCCGGTCGAAGCGGTCGGCCGGCACGTACAGCGTGTGCACGGGCTGACGGCTGCCGTCATCGCCGGGGTAGGAGCCCGAGAGGAGTGCGTCGGTCTGCGCGAGGCTCGCGTCGATGTCTGCGAAGTCGTCTTCGCGCAGCGATGTGTTGGCTGACACCCGGCTCACTCCTTGTCTGCGGCGGCCGACTCGACGACCCGGACGATGGCGTCGGCGACGGCGCCGGCGACCAGCGGGTCGAACACGCTCGGGATGATGAAGCTCGCGTTGAGCTCATCCTCTTCGACGCGCGACGCGATGGCGTATGCCGATGCGACCAGCATAGGTGCGGTGATGTCGGACACGCCCGCGTCGAGCAGCCCGCGGAAGACGCCGGGGAAGGCGAGCACGTTGTTGATCTGGTTGGGGAAGTCGCTGCGACCGGTGGCCACGATGGCGGCGTGCTTGGACGCCACGACGGGGTCGACCTCGGGGGTCGGGTTGGCCATCGCGAACACGATCGCGTCATCCGCCATCGCGGCGATGTCGGCCTCGTCGAGCACGTTCGGAGCGCTCACGCCGATGAACACGTCTGCGCCGACCATGGCCTCCTTCAGGGTGCCCTGGAAGCCGCGCGGGTTGGTGGTCGCGGCGATCTCGCGGCGGTGCGCGTCGGCGTACTCGACACCGGCGACGATCGCGCCGTCGCGCCCGCAGGCCACGATGTCCTTCGCGCCCTCGGCGAGCAGCAGCTGGATGATCGCGTTGCCCGCGGCTCCGACGCCGGAGACGACGATGCGGATGTCCTCGATCGTCTTGTTCACGACCTTGAGGGCGTTGACGAGGGCGGCGAGGGTGACGATCGCGGTGCCGTGCTGGTCGTCGTGGAAGACGGGGATGTCGAGCTCTTCGCGCAGCCTGGCCTCGATCTCGAAGCAGCGGGGAGCGGCGATGTCCTCGAGGTTCACGCCGCCGTAGACGGGGGCGATCGCCTTGACGATGCTGATGATCTCCTCGGTGTCCTTGGTGTCGAGGCAGACCGGCCACGCGTCGACGTTCGCGAACTGCTTGAACAGGGCGGCCTTGCCCTCCATGACGGGCAGTGCGGCCTCGGGACCGATGTCGCCCAGGCCGAGCACGGCGGTGCCGTCGGTGACCACGGCGATCGTGTTGCGCTTGATGGTGAGGTTGCGGGCCTTGCTCTTGTCCTCGGCGATGGCCATGCAGACCCGCGCGACGCCGGGGGTGTAGGCGCGCGAGAGGTCGTCGCGGTTGCGCAGCGGCACGCTGGGCACGACCTCGAGCTTGCCGCCGAGGTGCATGAGGAAGGTGCGGTCGCTGACCTGGCGCACGTGCACGCCGTCGAGTGCCTCCACGGCGTCGCGGATGCGGGTGGCGTGCTCGTCGTCGATCGTGTTGCAGGTGAGGTCGACGACGATGGAGGTCGGGTGCGACTCGACGACGTCGAGAGCGGTGATGGCGGCACCGGCGGATGCCGCGGCGGCGGCGAGCTCGCTGGTGACGCTGAAGTTCGAGGGAGCGTCGATACGCAGTGTGATCGAGTTACCGGGACCGGGGTTGGCCATGTTTCCTCTTCCCTGAGGTGCGCCGCGCGCATCCGCGCCGACTCACATTTGCTTGTGGACTTCTTCGTGCTTTCGCATCGTGGATACTTGTATCTATCTTACGAAAGTACGATGCAATCAACGATGAGGGATCACGCAGGATTTTCGCTCGCTCTTCTCGCATGATGGAATCGTCGGGTACCTAGGAGGACCTCATGGCCGAAAGCAAGACGCCGCGCAGCAGCGGATCCGGAGTCCAGTCCGTCGAGCGGGTGTTCGAGCTGCTCGAGCTGGTCACCGACGCCGGCGGCGACGTCACCCTCAGCGAGCTGGCATCGTCGACCGATCTGCCGCTGCCCACCATCCACCGCCTGCTGCGCACCCTGGTCTCGCTGGGGTACGCGCGTCAGCTGCCCAACCGCCGCTACGCGCTCGGGCCCCGGCTGATCCGCATCGGCGAGGGCGCGTCGCGCCAGTTCGGCGCCCTGGCGCGCCCGCAGCTGAAGACCCTCGTCGACGAGCTGGGCGAGAGCGCGAACATGGCGGTGCTCGACGGCAACATGATCGTGTACGTCGCCCAGGTGCCCTCGCTGCACTCGATGCGCATGTTCACGGAGGTCGGCCGGCGCGCCCACATGCACGACACCGGTGTCGGCAAGGCGATCCTCGCCCAGCTGCCCGACGACACCGTGCGCGGCATCGTCGCCCGCGCGGGCATGCCGACCCCGACGGAGTTCAGCATCGGCGACGTCGACGAGCTCATCGCCGAGCTCGACCGCATCCGCGAGCGCGGGTACGCGATCGACGACCAGGAGCAGGAGATCGGCGTGCGCTGCTTCTCGATGGCCGTCCCCGACGCACCGACCCCCACGGCCGTGTCGGTCTCCGGTCCGATCTCGCGCGTCGACGAGGCGTTCGGCGAGCGCGCCGTGCCCAAGCTGCGCATCGCCGCGCAGGCGATCAGCGCCGAGCTGGCATCCTGACGGCGGATCGGGGAGCGATCTGATGACGAACGGACGCGTCGCCGTGGTCACCGGTGCGGGGTCGGGCATCGGCCGCGCCGTGGCAGCGGCCATGCTCGAGGCCGGGTTCCGGGTGGCTCTCGCCGGTCGGAGGGCGGATGCCCTGCAGCAGAGCGCCGACGGGCATCCGAACGCTCTCGTCGTGCCCACCGACATCACCGTGCCCGCCGAGGTGGACGCGCTGTTCGCCCGCGTCGTGGCCGAGTGGGGCCGCGTGGATGTGCTGTTCAACAATGCGGGGATCTTCGGCCCTGTGGCATCCGCCGCCGACGTCGACCCCGTCGAGTGGCAGCGGACGATCGATGTGAACGTGACCGGCGCTCTGCTGTGCGCAGGAGCCGCGATGCGCACGATGATCGCGCAGCGGCCGTCGGGCGGCCGCATCATCAACAACGGGTCGATCTCGGCCCAGGTCCCGCGACCGCTCTCGGTCGCGTACGCGGTGAGCAAGCACGCCATCACCGGCCTGACGAGATCCATCGACCTGGACGGGCGCCCGCACGGCATCAGCTGCGGCCAGATCGACATCGGCAACGCGGCGACGCAGATCATGTCGGAGATCGGGGTGGGATCCGGCGCCCTGCAGCCCGACGGCTCGCGCCTGGTCGAGCCGACCTTCGACGTCGCCGACGCCGCGCGGGCTGTGCTTTTCATGGCGCAGCTGCCGCCCGAGGCGAACATCTCGGCGCTGACGGTCACCGCTGCGGGGATGCCGTTCGGCGGCAGGGGCTGACGGGGTCAGCAGCCGGCCGAACGGTATCCGGCGCGGATCAGCAGAAACCGGCGATGCCGTCCCACGACCAGTGGTCGGTGTCGGCGCCCTCGCGGAGGAACGACGCCTCGATCAGGCCGTACGGGCGGTCGGCGGCGTAGAACACCTCGTTGGGGTTCTCCAGGCCGAACGGCGACAGGTCGACCACGAAGTGGTGGCTGTTCGGGGTCGAGAAGCGGATCTCGTCGATCTCGGGGTGCGCTTCGAGGACGGCCTCGGCCATCTCCTTCAGCGTGTGCTGCAGGGCGTACGAGTAGTTGCGCGAGAACCCGGCGAGCAGCAGGCGGCGCACGTCCGCGAAGACCTCGTTGAAGTCGATGTCGGTGCGGTTGTAGCGCCACTTGGCGGTGACGGAGGTGGCGAGGATGCGGTCCTCGGTCTCGGCCAGGGTCGTGTACTTGTCCTTCGGGTACCCGACGAAGCCGCTCTGCGTCGACTTCAGGACCTTGAGGTCCTGCAGGCCGGCGATGACCACCGTGTCGTCGCCGTCGATCTGCACCACCGAGGTGCGGGTCTCGGTGCCGCCGCGGACGAACGAGTGGTCGTGCTCGCCGGCGTCGCCCTGGATGCGCTGCCAGGTGTACTGCTCGGCCTCCCAGCGACCGCCGGTGATCCAGTCGAACTCGCCCGTGAAGTGGCGGCCGAGGCGGAGCAGGAACTCCTCGGGGCTGCCGACGCCGTCCTTGGCGAAGGCGTACACCGTGTTCTTCTGCGTGTCGGTCGGGACGACGTGCTCGTTGTTGCCCTCGAAGTGGGCGCTGTCGAGGTCGCCGCGCAGCTGCGACGTGACGTTGAGGTCCTCGATCTCGTGACGGGCGGTGTCGCGCGTGACCCGGACGACTCGGACCTCGGCCTTGCCGTACTGGTTCTTGCCCAGAATGATGTTGGTCATGATTTCTACTCAGCTTCCTCGGTAAGTGGAATAGGCGAACGGGCTCAGCAGCAGCGGCACGTGATAGTGCGCCTGCTCAGCGTCGACCTGGAAGGTCAACACCACCTCCGGGAAGAAGGTGTCCGTGTCGATGCCGGCGAAGTAGGCCGCCGTGTCGAACCGGAGTCGGTACGCACCGCTCTCCAGCCGCTCGGGGCCCAGTTCTTTCACCCGCCCGTCAGCATCTGTGGATCCTGAGCCGATCGCGACCCACTCGTCGCCCTGACGGGCTTCGAGCGCGACCGCGACGTCGGGCGCGGGGCGCCCGACCGAGGTGTCCAGGATGTGGGTGGTCACGTGGGAAACGCTCATGTCGCGCTCCTTCAGCTCTCGAGGGCTCCGGCCAGGCGCAGCGCCGCGATCTCGCGCAGCTGCTGGTCGACCACGACGAGCTCCTGTTCGGGGGTGTTGCCCAGCCGCTCCTGCAGCCGGGCGAGGATCTCTTCCGCCGAGCGTCCGGCGGCGCGCACCAGGTACACGCGGTCGAACCGCTGCTCATAGGCCTTGTTGCCCTCGGCGAGCCGCGCTGCGGTGTCGGCGTCGACGCCCGGCTGCTCCTTGCGTGAGAGCGCTGCCTCGGCGGTCTCGCCCTGGGGGCGCTCGCCGATACGAGGGTGGTGCGCCAGGGCGCCGTCGATCTCGGCCTCGGTGAGCGGGGCTGCGACGGTGGCGGCTGCGGCCGCGACCTCGTCGATGCTCTGGTACGGCCGGCCGTCGACGATCCCATCGATCCAGCGAGCGATGTCGAGCGCCGGCTTCACGACGGCGACGGCTTCTTCGCGAGCGGCCACATTGAAGTTCTCGAGCAACATCTTCGATCCTCAAGCAGATGCTGGCATCCGGCGCGAAGGCTATACGGAAACCCCTGACGGAGTCTTCACGAGAAGGTTACTTCCGTATGCCGGAACTGTTATTTCAGCATGTGTAAGTATTGTGCGGGCCGCCGGAGTCGTTTGTCAACATCCCCGGCGACCCTTTTCACATTGTGGAGTCAGACTCCGAGTTCTGCGCGCAGACGGGCCACGTGACCCTCTGCATCCACACCATATTCTGCCCGCTGCACGACGCCCTCGCCGTCGAGGACGAAGGTCGAGCGGATCACGCCCTCGAACGTGCGGTCGCCGACCGTCTTCTCGCCCCACACGCCCCACGCCTTGGCGACCGCGGCGTCCCTGTCGGCGAGCAGCGGGAAGGTGAGGTGCTCGGCTTCGGCGAACGATCGGATCTCCTCGACCGAGTCCGGCGAGACGCCGATGACCGCGTAGCCGGCGGCGTCGAGAGCCGAGAGGCTGTCGCGGAAGTCGCAGGCCTCGGTGGTGCAGCCGGGGGTGGCCGCCTTCGGGTAGAAGTAGACCACCACGTTGCGGCCCCGGTAGTCGGCGAGCGAGGTGGTGCGGCCCTCGGCGTCGGCGAGGGCGAAATCGGGCGCCGTGCTGCCGGCGGTGAGCTTGTCGGTCATGATGACTCCGTTCTGTTCGGGGATGGATGCTGGGTCGCGGCGCTGTCAGCGCGCGACGGGGAGCACGTCGAAGGCCTCGGCGAGCTGCATGATCTTGCGGGCCCGGCCGAGGCGGGGCAGATCGCTGCCGTCTCGCACGATCCGCCCGCGGGCGTCGAAGTCGGCGAGGAACTCGTGTGCCCACTCGACGTCGGTGCGGGTGGGGCTGATGACCTCGTTGACGACGGGGGCCTGGTCGGCCGAGAGGCAGAGCTTCCCGGTCATGCCCATCGAGACGGTGGTGGCCGACTGCTCGCGCAGGATGGGATGGCTCGATCCGACCGTGGGACCGTCGATCGGACCGGGCAGGCCGCCGACCCGGCTCGAGATGACCAGGCGGGCACGCGGATAGGCCATGGCCTCGCGATCGGCCGACATGCCCGTGTCGCGGCGGAAGTCACCGCTTCCGAAGGCGAGGCGGAACACGCCCTTGGCCCGGGCGATCTCACTGGCGTTCTCGATTCCGATGGCCGACTCGACCAGCGCCACGATCGGGACACGGGCGCCGAGACGGTTGTAGGTGTCCATGACCTGACCCCCGAGCTCGGTCTTGGCGAGCATCACGCCCTGCAGACCCGGCGCCGTGCGCAGCTCCTCGATGTCGTCGGCCCAGTAGTCGCTGCCGGCGTCGTTGATGCGCACCCAGGCACGACCGCCCTCGCTCAGCCATCGCACCACATCGGCGCGGGCCGACTCCTTCTTGCTGGCGTCAACGGCATCCTCGATGTCCAGCACGACGGCGTCGGCGTGCGAGGCCGCCGCGGCGTCGAAGGTCTCGGGACGCGTGGCAGCCACGAGCAGCCACGAACGCGCGAGTTCGGGGGCGATCTCGCGTCGCGTAGTAGAGGTGAGTGAAGCGTTCATGCCAGTTCCGATCAACGAAAATCAAGTTCTGCTATACGAAAAGTCTAACGCGAGGGGTCACCCCGCGCCACAGCCCCGGAGTCCACTTGACAGGCGAGCCGCGCTGTGTTCGAATAACGTACTACGAAAGAATACTTTCGCAATACGAAATACCGGGGCAGAATCACATGCTCCACTCATTCCCGACGGCGTAGTCCGGATATTGGAGTCCCGCAATGGCAACCGAAGAGTACGCGCATCCGCGCAGCCGCGCTTCTGAAGGTCTCGACGAGGCCCCTTCGGGGACTTTCGCCGTTCAGATGGGTCTGAGCCCCCGTCTCTACAACAGCGACCTCGCGCCGACCACCCGTGAAGGGCGGCACTGGAGCGCCTACAGCATCTTCGCACTGTGGGCGAACGACGTGCACAGCCTCGGCAACTACGTCTGGGCGATCGGGCTCTTCTCGCTCGGCATGAGCGGCGGCGCGATTCTGGGGTCGCTGGCGTTCGGCGCCCTCTTCCTCTTCCTGCTCCTCACCCTGTCGGGATTCATGGGCGAGAAGACGGGTGTTCCGTTCCCCGTCATGAGCCGCATCTCCTTCGGCATCTACGGCGCGCAGATCCCCGCACTCCTGCGAGGCGGCGTCGCCATCGCCTGGTTCGGCATCCAGACGTATCTCGCCTCCCAGGTGCTGCAGGTCGTGATCATCGCTCTCCTCCCGGGCGCAGCCGCGTGGCAGCAGGGCTCGTTCCTCGGACTGTCGGGCCTCGGCTGGCT
This sequence comes from Microbacterium sp. NPDC077391, assembly GCF_040686955.1. Taxonomy (NCBI): domain Bacteria; kingdom Bacillati; phylum Actinomycetota; class Actinomycetes; order Micrococcales; family Microbacteriaceae; genus Microbacterium; species Microbacterium sp. NPDC077391. Next base: position 216,195 of record NZ_JBFBMI010000003.1, on the reverse strand, counting down.
GACGTTCCTCGTGCTCTGGGTGCTGCAGTCGATCATCGTCAGCTACGGCATGGAGATGATCCGCAAGTACGAGGCCTTCGCCGGCCCCGTCATCCTCGCGACCTTCGTCGCACTCGCCGTCTGGGTCCTCGTCCAGGCCGACTTCCAGATCTCGTGGACGAACGACTCACCCCTGCAGGGAGCCGACCTCTGGCTGCACATGCTCGGCGGCGCATCGGCCTGGGTCGCCATCTACGGCACGTTCGTGCTCAACTTCTGCGACTTCACCCGCGGCGCCAGGTCCAAGAAGTCGATCGTGAAGGGCAACTTCTGGGGCATCCCGATCAACATGCTCTTCTTCGGCACCGTCGTCGTGGTGCTCGCGGGCGGCTCGTTCACGATCAACGGCGTCGCGATCGCCTCCCCCGCCGACGTCGTCGCCGCGATCCCGAACACCCTGCTGCTCGTGCTCGCCTCGCTCGCGCTGATCGTGCTCACGATCGCCGTGAACCTGATGGCGAACTTCGTCGCCCCGACGTACGCGCTCACCAACCTGTTCCCGCGGCACCTGAACTTCCGCAAGGCGGCGCTGCTCTCGGCGGTCATCGGCCTCGTGATCCTGCCGTGGAACATGTACAACTCGCCCGTCGTGATCGGCATCTTCCTGAACGGTCTCGGCGCTCTGCTGGGCCCGCTGTTCGGCATCATCATGGTCGACTACTGGCTCATCAAGAAGCAGCGCATCAACGTGCCCGAGCTCTACTCCGAGCACGTGACCGGCGAGTACTACTACGCCCGCGGCTTCAACCCGCGAGCCGTGATCGCCCTCGCCATCTCGGGTACCATCGCCCTGCTGCTGACCTTCGTGCCCGCCTTCCAGGTCGTGAGCCAGTTCTCGTGGTTCCTCGCCGCCGGTCTCGGCGCCATCGCGTACGGCATCCTCGCCGACCGCCGCGGCCCCTTCGCCGATGTCGAGGGCACCGACATCGCCGTCACCCCCACGCACTGATCGACAGCGAACGGAGAACACCCATGCGCATCCTGGTTGCGAACGTCAACACCACCCAGACGATGACCGACGGCATCGCCGAGGCGGCCCGAGCCGCCGCCTCGGCCGGCACCGAGATCATCGGCCTCACGCCGGACTTCGGGGCCGACTCGTGCGAGGGCAACTTCGACAGCTACCTCGCCGCCGTAGGAGTGATGGACAAGGTCGTGCGCTACGAGGGCGAGTACGACGCCGTCATCCAGGCGGGCTACGGCGAGCACGGGCGCGAAGGGCTTCAGGAGCTGCTCGACGTGCCCGTCGTCGACATCACCGAGGCGGCCGCCTCCACTGCGATGTACCTGGGCCGCACCTACTCGGTCGTCACGACCCTCGATCGTGCGGTTCCGCTGATCGAGGACCGCCTGATCCTCGCGGGCCTGCACGATCGCTGCGCGTCGGTGCGCTCCTCGGGGCTCGGAGTGCTCGAGCTCGAGAGCGACCCCGACCGCGCGGTCGAGGCCATCGCCGCCGAGGCGAAGCTCGCCGTCGAGGTCGACCGCGCCGAGGTCATCGTGCTGGGCTGCGGCGGCATGGCCGAGCTGAAGGACCGCATCGTCGAGCTGTGCGGCGTACCCGTCGTCGACGGCGTGCAGGCGGCGGTCGTCGTCGCCGAGGGCCTGGTCAATCTCGGCCTGAAGACCTCCAAGGTGCGTACCTACGCCCCTCCGCGCGCGAAGCGGATCACGGGTTTCCCCGGTCTCGTAGGCTGAGGCCACCCCGCACCCATCACCCCCACAGAACACAAGCCCGGCGGAGCGCCGGCAGAAGGGACGCGCGACATGTCGCACGAGACCGAAGAGCACGACGGGGAATCCGTCTCGCTCGATCCGACCGGCGAGCACTACGACCTCGTCATCCGCGGTGCGCGAGTGCTGACGACCGCGGGCATCCGCCCGCGCGAGGTGGGCGTGCGCGGCGGCGTCATCGTCGCCATGCAGCCGCTCGGCAACAATCTCGCCGGTGACGAGGTCATCGAGCTCGCCGACGACGAGACCCTGATCCCCGGCCTGGTCGACACACACGTGCACGTCAACGAGCCCGGCCGCACCGAGTGGGAGGGCTTCGCCTCCGCCACTCGCGCGGCCGCCGCCGGCGGCGTGACGACCATCATCGACATGCCGCTGAACAGCATCCCGCCGACCGTCAGCGTCGACGCGCTCGAGACCAAGCGCGAGGCCGCTCGCGGCCAGACCCACGTCGACGTGGGCTTCTGGGGCGGGGCGATCCCGGGCAACACGGCCGACCTGCGCCCGCTGCACGACGCCGGCGTGTTCGGCTTCAAGAGCTTCCTGCTGCACTCGGGTGTCGACGAGTTCCCCCCGCTCGACCCCGATGAGCTCGAGACGGACATGCGCGAGCTCGCCACCTTCGACTCGGTGATGATCGTGCACGCCGAGGACTCCCGTGCCATCGACCGTGCACCCCAGCCCGAGGGCGACGACTACGGCAAGTTCCTGGCCTCGCGTCCCCGTGGTGCCGAGAACCTCGCCATCGCCGAGGTCATCGAGCGCGCGCGCTGGACGGGCGGGCGGGCGCACATCCTGCACCTGTCTTCGTCTGACGCGCTGCCCATGCTGCGCAGCGCCAAGCGCGACGGGCTCAAGCTCACCGTCGAGACCTGCCCGCACTACCTGACGCTGACGGCCGAGGAGATCCCGCACGGCGCGACCGCCTTCAAGTGCTGCCCGCCGATCCGCGAGGCCGGCAACCGCGAGCAGCTGTGGCAGGGACTCGAAGACGGCACGATCGACTTCATCGTGTCGGATCACTCCCCCTCGACGCTCGACCTCAAGGACCTCGAGAACGGCGACTTCGCGGTTGCATGGGGCGGCGTCGCATCACTGCAGCTCGGCCTGTCGCTGATCTGGACCGAGGCGCGCCAGCGCGGACTGTCGCTCGAGACCGTCGTCGGCTGGATGAGCGAGCGCCCCGCGCAGTTCGCCGGCCTCACCGGCAAGGGACGCATCGCCCCTGGATACGACGCCGACTTCTCGATCTTCGCCGCCGACGACGCCTACGTGGTCGACGTCAAGAAGCTGCACCACAAGAACCCGCTCACCCCGTACCAGGGCAAGGCGCTCGCGGGTGTCGTGCGCAGGACGTGGCTGCACGGCGAGGTCATCGACTTCGAGAACGCCCGCGGTCGTCTGCTGCGCCGTGGCATGACCAACGCCTGAGCGCTCGAGCTGAGGTCGACAGAAGAGGTTCCCGCCGTCCGGCGGGAACCTCTTCTCCGTCTCAGGCGGGCATCAGCTCGTCCCGGCACGAGAAGCGCGCCCGGTAGGCGGTCGGCGTCGTGCCGAGAACCCGGGCGAAGTTCTGTCGCAGGATGGCCGCCGAGCCGAACCCGCTCTCTTCTGCGATGCGGTCGAGCCCGAAGTCGGTGCGCTCGAGCATTCGCTGCGCGCTGATCACCCGCTGGCGGGTCAGCCACGCGGCGGGCGTCGCCCCGAACTCGGCCTTGAACCGCCGCGCGAAGGTGCGCGCCGACATGTGCGCGTGGTCGGCCAGCTGGTCGACCGAGAGATCGTCGTGCAGGTTCTGCACCGCCCAGTCGGCCACGGATGCCAGCGACCCGCCCACATCGACCGGCAGCGGGCGGTCGATGTACTGAGCCTGACCGCCGTCGCGCTGCGGCGGCACGACCATGCGGCGCGCGATGCGCCCGGCCATCTCGGCGCCGAGCTCGATGCGCAGCAGGTGCAGGCACGCGTCGATGCCCGCGGCGGTCCCGGCGCTGCTGATGATGCGGCCGTCCTGCACGAAGAGCACGTCGGGATCGACGTCGATGAGCGGATACATCTCGGCCAGGGTGTGCGCGTACATCCAGTGGGTCGTCGCACGGCGTCCGTCGAGCACGCCGGCGGCGGCGAGCGCGAAAGAGCCGCTGCAGACGCTCATCACCCAGGCATCCCGTTCGACGGCCGACCTCGCCAGATCGATCAGCCTCGGATCCACATTCGTCCACTGACTGCGCGGCATGGGGCAGAAGATCACGAGGTCGGCCTCGTGGGCGAAGCTGAGGTCGTGCTCGACCTCGACCGCGAATCCGATCTTCGAGCGCACCAGCCCCGGCTCGGGGGCGACGACGCGGAAGTCGAAGTTCGGCACGCCGTCGTCCGCGCGATCGAGGCCGAAGGCCTCGCACGCGACGCCGAACTCGAACGGCGCGAAGCCGTTGTCGATAACGCAGGCGACGGTCTTCATCGGGGCTCTTCTCATGCGGTGGATGCTTGGCGGCAATCCTACGCATGATGACCTGTCTGCCACTAGTGGCAGTTCTGAACCGATCGTAGCGTTACTGCCATGTTCATCGTCATCATCATCGGCGCGCTGGCCCTCTGGGGTGCGGCGGCCACCATCGCCGAGCTCCGCCGCGACGGATTCCGTGCGACTCCGACCGACTGGGCGCGCGTCGCCGAGAACGACCGCACCGTTCCGACACGCTGACCCTGCCCGGGCATCCGGCGCCGAGCTCAGGCGGGCAGCGGCTCGTCGCGGTAGAGCGCCTCGAAGGTGTCGAGCGTGCGATTGATGTCGTGCACGGCCACGCCGTCGAGCGAGGCGCGCTGCATCCGCTCGTACTCCGCCGGCGACGCGGTCAGCACCTGCGTCAGCTTGGCGGCGAGGTCGTCGACGTCGCCCGGCTCGAAGAGGTGGCCGTTCTCGCCGTCGTGCACGAGGTGCGGCAGCGCGACGGCGTTCGCTCCGACGATCGGCAGGGCGGATGCCATGGCCTCCATCGTCACGATCGACTGCAGCTCGGCGATCGACGCGATCGCGAACACCGATGAGCGCGAGTACAGCTCGCGCAGCTGCTCGTCGGTCACCCGGCCGTGGAAGGTCACCCGATCCTCGATGCCCAGCTGGACGGTGAGGGCCTCCAGAGCCTTGCGCTGATCACCGCCGCCGGCGATGTCGAAGTGCACGTCGAGGGCCGGATCGAGGGCCGCGACCGCGCGCAGCACGACGTCGACCTGCTTCTCGCCCGTGAGGCGTCCGACGAACAGGATGCGGTTGCGCTCCCGCGGGGCGATCACGGGGTCGTAGTTGCGTCGGTCGATCCCGCAGCTGATCGGCACGACGCCCCGGATGTCGATCGTGCGCTCGAGGAAGTCGGCCGCCCGGCGCGTGGGCGTGGTCACCGCGCGCGTCATCTCGAAGGTGCGCTTGGCGTCGGCCCACGCGAACTTCAGCACGACGTCGTCGATGAACTTCGGGAACGTGGTGTGATCGAGGATGTTCTCGGCCATCACATGATTCGTCGCGACGACGGGGATGCCCCGCTGGTGGGCGATGCGGGTGAGTCCGCGTCCGATGATGATGTGCGACTGGATGTGCACGATGTCGGGCTGCACCTCGTCGAGCACCGTGCGCGCCCAGTGCTTCGAGCGCCACGGCCAGACGAAGCGCACCCAGTCGTGCGGCAGCCAGCGCAGGGCCGGCAGGCGGTGCATCGTCATGGGCTCGCCCTCGATCACCTCGGTGTGCGCGGGCGAGCGACGGTACGCGGTGTTCGGCGCGACGACGTGCACGTCGTGGCCGCGCTGCACGAGGCCGGCGGCGAGGCGCTCGGCGAAGCGCGCGGCTCCGTTGATGTCGGGCGCGAACGTGTCGCAGCCGATGAGGATCTTCAGGGGGCGTCCGGAGGTCACGGGAAGTCTGCTGCCTATCTCTAGCTCTGGGCGCCCGTCACTCTACCCGAGGGCACTGTGCCATCCGGGGAGGCGGGCCGCGTAGCGTGGGGTCATGCGCCTGATCTCCTCCGCCGACCGCGCCCTGTGGATCCCCGTCACCGGCTCGCTGGGATTCCGCGGCCGCCGGCATCGCAAGGCCGCCATCCGGATGCTGATGGCGCAGGCGGGCACGGGACTGGGGCGCGAGACGCTGCCCGGCGCCCGTCTCGGCAGCTGGCTGGCGAGCCAGGCGATCCCCTTCGCCATGCGCAAGGCCGATGGCCGCGTGCTCGCGTGGACATGGAAGGCCGAGCCCGAGCTGGTGGTCGCGATGGCGACCGTGCAGCAACTCACCCCGCAGCTGCGCACCGCGCGCGCCATGATGCCCATGGAGTACGACGACACCGAGGACTTCCGCACCGCGCTCGGCCAGGGCGAGAAGCTGCTGATGCCGTTTCCGGCGAAGCCCGGCGCGCCCGCGTCGGCGACGTACACGTGGGACACCGGCTCCCACCTCGTCACCCTGACGGCGGTGTGCAGCGACCGCGAGCGCTTCGGCACTCTCGAGACCGCGCTGGACGACCTCGCCCGCAGCATCCGGATCGCGGGCGACATCACCGGCGGCGACGCCGACGTGCTTCGTCTGCCGCCCGCATGAGTCCGCGACTCTCCTCGGAGGCAGCCGGCGACGCCCCCTGTGGAGGGCACCGCCTGCCCGGGCCGAGGGTCAGATGCGAACGTCGCCGACGAGGTTGACCTTGATGCCGATGCCGTCGAGCATCGCGGCCTTCGCGATCAGCGCCTTGTCCGCCGTCTCGGCGTCGGGTGCGTAGACGAGCTGCGCGTGGTTGGCCTTGTGCCTGGCCATGAACTGGTCGCGGCTCTGCCCGTGCAGCACGACGTGCGCGATCGGCCACTCGGGGTTCGTCGCATCCTTGCGGCGTTGCGTCTCGGCATCCGGCAGCTCGATGACCGAGGCGCGGAAGATGTCGGCCTGCAGGATGCCGTCGGCGATGAACACCCGGCTGAGCACCACCTCGCCGGGCTTCGAGACGCCGTTGATCGTCGCCCCGCCGGCGGGGAAGAACACGTGACCCTGACGCCATCCCTCGGCCTGGTCCCAGCCGCCGAGGTGCGATGCGGGCACCGAGCCCGAGATCTCGTACGCCCACACGAAGTCGCCGTCGTAATCGTCGCCCCAGCGCACGTCGTGCAGGGTGTTGTCGGGCACCAGACCCATCGCGCGCCACACCCGGTCGGTGATCAGCGCGTCGACCGCGACCCCCTCGTCGGCCTCGTTGAAGTGCGGGAACGCACGCCCCTCGTGCAGCACGCGCGAGCCGTCGCGGCTGGTGACGGGAGGACGCTCGGTGGAGTTCAGGATGCCCTCGGCGAGGTCGGAGGCCGGAACCAGGTCCTTCAGCCCCTGCTGGTACTGGATGCCGACGGCGTCGAGCCCGAAGTCGTCGGCGATCCGCAGTGCGGCGATGTACATCTTGAGCTGCCACTGCACCTGCTCGCGGGTGAGCTCGGTGGCGGCGTCCTGACCGAAGTGGAAGGTCATGCCGTGCTCGACGAGCCAGTCGAACGCCGCGTCGGCCTCGGCGTCCTTCACCTGCAGCATCTCGGCGTACAGGGCCGACTGCGACAGACGCTCCTTGTAGATGCCGGTGGCGTTGAGCAGCTCGTCGTCGAAGATCGCGTTGTACATGCCCATGCAGCCCTCGTCGAACACGCCGATGATGGCCTTGTCGGCGAGCAGCTGCGCGGCGAGCGCCTCGCCGAGCTGCCTCTCGGGGCTCTCGGGCAGTGCCGGCAGCGGACGCACGTGCGACGCGTCGTGCGTGATCGCGCCGGTCTCGGTCCACTCCCGGATGCCCGCGGTGAACCAGTCGTCGGTGAAGTCGACCGACCACGTGGTCGCGTACGGCTTGCCCATCTTCGTCAGGCCGGCGTTGAGACCGAGCAGTCCCACCAGGCCAGGCCAGTCACCGGCGAAGTTGGCGACGGTGAGGATCGGCCCCTGGTGGGTGCGGAGCCCTGCGAGAACGTGGTGGGAGTACTGCCAGTTGGCGATCGCGACGATCAGCGGGGCGTCGACGGGGATGCCCTTGAACACCTCCAAGCCCATGCGCTGGCTGGAGATGAAGCCGTGACCGGTGGCCGGGTCGACGTCGAAGGCGCGGATGACCGTCCAGCCCAGGCCGTCGAACACGCGGGTCACCCCCTCCTCGAGGGCGACCTGGGTGGGCCAGCCGCCGACGTTGGCGGACTCGCGCAGGTCGCCTGAGGTGATCAGGTACGCGGTCTTCGGCGCGGACCGGGGACGCTCGACGGGGGCGGGGAGGGTGTAGCTCATGATGTTCTCCGATGCGTGGATGGGGTCAGGCGCCGCGGTGCACGGCGGCGAGTTCGTGGACGACCTGCTTCGAGCCCTCGTAGAGGCGCACGTAGCGGTCGAAGAGGGCGTCGTAGAGATCGCGCAGCACGGGATCCGGGGTGATCCGCTCGGCGATCGGGTTCCAGTCGCCGATCGCCGGCTGGGCGCCGGGAGCGCCCACCGCGTCGGCGGCGAGGAAGGCCGCGCCGTAGCTGGCGCCGATGGTGGTGGCCGGCACCTCCTGCACGAGACCGGTGACGTCCGAGACGATCTGCAGCCAGAGCCGGCCCTGAGTGCCGCCTCCGACGGCGACGATGCGGCGGATGTCCGCCCCGGCGGCGCGCATCGTCTCGACGTTGTGGCGCACGCCGAGGGCGGTGGCCTCGAGTGCCGCGCGGTAGAGGTCGCCCCGGGTGTGCTCCAGGGTGAGCCCGGCGATCACCCCGCGCGCGTCGGGGTCCTGGATCGGTGTGCGCTCACCGGCGAAGTACGGCAGCATCAGCAGGCCGCGGGCGCCGGGTCCCGATGCCTCGGCCTCGGCGAGGAGCTGCGGGTAGTCGGCATCCGTGAGGTCCTTGAGCCAGGCCGTGAGCGCGCCCGAGGTCGACAGCCCGCCGGCGAGGTTGCGGGTGCCGGCGAAGGCTCCGGCCGTGGTCCACATCGAGGGCGTGCGCAGCGTCTGCGCACCGGTGGCGATGAGGAACATCGTCGTGCCGTACATGAGCATGAGGTCGCCGCTCTCGTGCGCGCCGACGCTGACCGCCTCCGTCCAGGCGTCGATGGTGCCGGTGATGACGGGCGTTCCGGGCGGGATGCCCGTGGCCGCGGCAGCTTCGGCGGTGACCTCGCCGGCGATGTCACCGGCCCAGGTGAGGCGGGGCGGCTCGAGGCGCTCGGCGTAGCGCTGCCACCACGGCGCGTGCCAGCGCTCGTTCTCGATGTCGTACAGCGGCGAGGTCTGGCTGGCGGACTGGTGATCGAGCACGTACGCGCCGGTCAGCCGGTGGGCCAGCCACGACGCCGGCATGAACAGGCGCGTCGCGCGCGCCCAGGCCTCGGGCTCCTCCTCGGCGACCCACGCGATCTTCGCGCCGGCGGCCTGCGAGGTGAGCACCGAGCCTCCGACACGGGTGATCTCGTCGACGCCGAGCTCGGCTGTCATCCGGGCGATCTGTGCGGTGGAGCGGGTGTCGACGCCGTACAGGATCGCGGGGCGCACCGGCAGGTCGTCGGCGTCGGTCAGCAGCACGCACGGACCCATGCCGCTGACGCCGACGGCGACGATCTCGGTATCCGGCACGGTGGCGATCAGCTCCTGCGCGATGCTAAGGAACTCGTCCCACCAGATGCCGGCGTCCATCTCCACCCACCCAGGGCGGGGCCGGTCCACCGTGTGCGCCCGCGTCGTCGACGCGAGGATCGTGCCGTCCTCGGCGACGAGGACGCCCTTGGTGCTCGACGTTCCCACGTCGACTCCAAGCGTGCCGCGCATGGCATCCTCCTCGATCGCTGGGTTCGTCGCTCAGTCTATGCGAAATCGATTTCATCCAACAGATCACGAGTCGTCTGCCGCCGTTCACGGGGGCGGTCCGCGGTTCGCGGGGCGGTCCGGCGCTCAGGGGGCGGGCTCAGCCGACAGCAGCTCGCCGCCCAGCACCACCGTGCGCGCCTGCTGGCGGTCACCGTCGATCCGCGCGAGCAGCATCCGCGCGGCCGTGACGCCCATCTCCCTGGCGGGCAGGCGCACGACGCTCACCACCGAGGGCGAGAGCGTCGTGAAGGGCAGCGACCCGATCACCGCGACGCCCAGGCGCGGCGGGGTCAGCCCGTGCTCGGTGAGCACCTGGATCGCACCGACGCCGATGAGGTTGTTGCCGGCGACCACGGCATCCGGCGGCTCGGGCAGCCGAAGCAGCTCCTCCATCGCCGCGCGCCCGCCGTCGACGCGGAACGTCGAGAACCGCAGCAGCTCGTCCGGCGCCGCCCGCCCCGCGTCGCGGTGCGCCTGGCGCCACCCCTGTGCACGCTCGGCGGCGGTCTCGATGTTCTCGGGTCCGCCGATGTAGGCGACCCGGTCGTGCAGCTGCAGCATGTGAGCGGCGGCGATCCGGCCCGCCTCGCGGTTCGCCATCATCACCCCGTCGATCTCGCGCCCGGTGCGGCGATCGACCGCCACGACGGGACGTCCGGTCGCGAGCACCTCGTCGATGTCAGGGTCATCCGACGCCGCGGCGAGGATCACTCCCGACATGTTCTCGGCCATCGCGATGCGCAGGTAGGTCGACTCCTTCTCGGTCTGGGAGTCGGAGTTGCACAGCACGACCGAGTACCCGGCCGTGCTGGCCACGTCCTCCACGCCGCGCGCCATCTCGGTGAAGTACGGGTTCTCGATGTCGGGGATGATCAGGGCGATGACCTCGGAGCTCTGCCGACGCAGCGTGCGGGCGGCCCGGTTCGGCGTGAACCTCAGCTCGGCGGCGGCTCGGCGCACGGCCTCCGTCTTCTGCGGCGACACGCTCGTGCCGTTGAAGACGCGCGAGACGGTCGCCGGCGAGACGCCGGCGAGCCGCGCGACGTCGTAGATCGTGGCCACGTCTCCCCCTACGGCTGGATACGCACACCCTACCGCGTGGCTGAAACCGATTGCAGTCTGCGTCAGGCGTGCGCGCCCACGACTCGGGCGACCGCGGCCCTGGCCGCGGCGTCCGGCTCGTCCAGCGCCATCCGGCAATGCGCATCGGCGACCCCGAGCACCCGGTAGCCCTCTTTCATGCGCGCCATGTCGCCGCCGATCCAGGAGACGACCTCGTCGACAGCGGCCTGCGCCGCGGTGATGGCTGCGGGGTCCCCCGCGCGGCCGGCGTCGGCGAGCGCGCGGAACGGCTTGGGCGTCACCGACGACACCCCTGACACGACCCCCTGCGCGCCGGCCTCGACGGCGGCGATGAGATCGCGGTCGGCGCCGGTGTAGAGCTCGAATCCGTCCGGCACCACGGCGCGGTAGGCGGCCAGCTCGTCGAGCGAGAGCTCACTGACCTTGGCCCCGACGACGTTGGGCAGCTGCGCCAGGCGCACCAGCAGGTCCGGAGAGACGGGGTTGCCGCTGCGCGCAGGGTAGATATAGACATACAGGCGGCCGTCGCCGACGGCATCCGACACCTGACGGAAGTACTCCACGACGGCGTCGTCCGACGCGCGCAGGTAGTACGGCGTCAGGGCGGCGAACTCGGTCGCGCCGCGGGAGCGGGCGATGCCCACCAGCCGCACGGCCTCGAACGCGCTCGGTCGGCCGACGTGCACGACCACCCGCATCCGCCCCGCGAGCTCGGCCAGCGCGGCGTCGACCAGAGCGGTGAACTCCTCGACGTCGACCGCCGGGAACTCCCCCGTCGTGCCGAGCACGAAGGCGCCCTCGTTGCCCGACCCCGCCACGTAACGGAAGATGGCCCGCGACCCCTCGAGGTCGAGCGATCCGTCGCGGTGGAACGCGGTGGGGATCGCGGTGAGGATGTCGTAGCGGGTCACTTCTTCTCCTTGGAGTTCTTCTTCTTGGTGATGCTTCGCACGGTCGAGGTCAGCAGCCCCGGATCGGCCGAGAGCTCCTCGCGAGCGTGACTGATCTGCTGCACGCTCTCGGTGTCGAGCACCGAGTCCGCGAATGCGGCGCGCTGCGTGCGGGGCTTGCGGGCCGCCCTGATCGCCGGCATGACGATCGACAGCACGGCCAGCGCGAGCAGGGCGATCGCGATGGGGCTCACCACCTCGAAGAACGGCTTGGTGGGCAGGATCGCGAGCGTGCGGGCGAGGTTCTCCTCGGCGAGCGGACCGAGCAGCAGGCCGAGCACCACCGGCCCCGCGGGCACCTGCATGCGCTTGAGCAGCACTCCCACGACGCCGAACACGAGCATGGTGACGACGGTCGACAGGCTGTTCGAGGTGGCGTACGTGCCGATGACGCAGAACAGCAGGATGCCGCTCCACAGGTACGGCTGCGGCACATCCAGCAGCTTGACCATGCCCCGCATGCGCACGAGGCTGAGCGCGAGCGAGAGCAGCGTGGCGATCAGCATGATGCCGACGATCGAGACGACGAGGTCGGGACGGTTGGTGAACAGTGTCGGGCCGGGCGTGATGCCCCAGATGATCATCGAGCCGATCATCACGGCCATCACGGAGTCGCCCGGGATGCCGAGCGCCATCGTGGTCGTGAGCGATCCGCCGAGCGTCGCGCTGGAGGCGGTGTCGGATGCCGCGACGCCCTCGATCGAGCCCTTGCCGAACATCTCGGGATGCTTCGAGGCCTTGCGCGCCCGCTCCCATCCGATGAGGCCCGCGATGTCGCCACCGGCGGCCGGGATGAGCCCGACGCCGAGCCCCACGGCGCCGCCGACCGCGGTCGCCCGGCCGGACTGCGCGAGCTCCGACCGGTTGGGCCACCAGCGGCCGAGGCTCGAGATCGGTCGCACATGCGACTTGCGGTGCGTGAGCAGCTGGTCGAACAGCTCCGCGATGCCGAAGAGGCCGATGATCACGGCGATGAAGTTGACACCCTCGACGAGCTCGAGCACGCCGAAGGTGAAGCGCTGGTCGGCGGTGGCGGCGTAGGTGCCGACGGTGCCCAGCATGAGTCCGAACAGACCGGCGAGGATGCCCTTGAGCATCGACTTCGAGGAGATGCCGATCATGATCGCGATGCCGAACACGACGAGCGCGAACAGCTCGGGCGATCTGAAGTAGTCGCGGGCGAAGCTCGCGACGGGCACGGCCGCCACCGAGAAGAGCACGAGGGAGGCGAGGATGCCGACCGCCGAGACGATGGCCGAGATGGTGAGGGCCAGACCCGCCCGGCCCTGCTTGGCCATCGGGTACCCGTCGAGCGTGGTCGCGATGGATGCCGGGGTGCCGGGCGTGTTGATGAGGATGGACGGCACCCGGTCGCCGAAGTTGGCGGCGACGTAGATGGTCAGCAGCACCGCCAGGCCCTGCACGGGCTCGAGCGTCATCGTGAACCCGGCAGCGAGGGCGACGGCCATCGTCGCGGTGATGCCGGGGAATGCGCCGACCATGAAGCCGAGCACGAGGCCGACGCCGATGTACAGCACCATCGAGATGTCCAGCAGGGAGCTCACTCCCTCGACGAAGAAGTTCACAGCGGGATCCTCAGGAGCATGCCGAACACGACGTAGACGAACGCCGTGACCGTGACGGAGTAGATGATCAGGCTCACGGGGCGGCGGTGGCCGTAGGCGAGCATGAGGGCGGCCATGAGCAGGCCGGCCGCGATCGGGAACACCTCGACTCGGTAGCCGAAGAGCACCACCGCGCTCAGCGACCATGCGGCGATGAACGCGCCCACGATCGCGAGGGTGAGGATCACCCGGCGCACACCGCCGGGCTGGATGCGCTCGACGTCCTCGCGGGTCGGCGCCGGCCGGGTGAGCGCGATGACGAGCAGGAGGACGGCGACGGCGACGGCGCACGTCCCGAGCACCGTGGGCCAGAACCGGGCATCGATCTGACCGGCGGCCGCCGCCCGGCGCAGCGGCGTCTGCAGCGCGAGGGCGAGGTAGCCGGCGGCGACGGCCAGGGCGACCCCGGCGAACAGCACCTCGATACGGCGCGACGGCGCCGCGCCCTGGTACTCGTCCGCTGCGGTGGCGTCCGCTGCGGGGGTGTCGGTACTCGACATCAGTGCATCCTCTCGAGGGCGCAGGGACCGGGTCGATGACCCGGCCCCTGGGTGCCGCTCAGCCCAGCAGGTCCTTGAACAGGTCGAACTGGTCGTTCACGAACGAGGTCCACTCCGCCGAGTCGCGGTAGACGACGAGGTTGCCGGCGTCCTTCTGGAACTTCTGGTACTCCTCGGAGTCGACGGCCTTCTTGACCGCGTCCTCGAGGGTCTTCTTGACGTCGTCCGGCAGGCCCTTCGGAGTGTAGATGCCGCCCCAGCCGCCGAACTCGACGTCTTCGCCGATCGCCTCGGCGACGGTGGGAACGTCCTCAGCGTCGGGGTGGCGCTCGTCGTTCATGACCGCGAGGATCTTCACGGCGTCACCCTGCGCAAGCGCTTCGCCGAGGCCGGAGACCGCAGCGACGGTCTCGCCCGAGGCGGCGGCACCGACGGCGGTCGCGCCGCCGTCATACGGCACCGGCGAGAAGTCGGCGTTGGCGGCCTTGCCGAGTCCGAGGGTCGCAGCCTCCCAGATCGAGCCGGCACCCGAGTTGGCGACCGTCACCGCGCCCGCCTGAGCCTTCTCGACGAGCGCCTCGAGCGAGTCGATGCCGCTGTCGGCGCCGACCGTGACGACACCGGGCGCCAGCATGATCTGCCCGAGCAGGTCGTACTCCTCGGGCAGCACGGCAGCACCCTGGGTGGTGTTGAGCATCGCGATCTCGACGGGCGCGAAGCCGATCACGTAGCCGTCGGCCTTCTGATTGCCGACGTACTCCATGGCCAGGGCTCCGGCGGCGCCGGGCATGTTCTCGGGGATGACGCTGACGTCGAGGATCTTCTCGAGCTCGGTCGCCAGGGCGCGCGAGGACAGATCGGAGCCGCCGCCCGGGTTGGCCTGGATGATCAGGCGGATGTCCTTCTCGGGGAAGGCCGATTCGGCACCTCCTTCATCGACCTTGGTGCAGCCGGACAGGACGAGCGCGGTTGCGGCGATGGCTGCGGCCGCTCGGGACATGCGGATGCGGGGCATCTTTGCTCCTCGGTGCTGGTCGACCGTGTTGTCGACGTGGCGACAGTAGCATCGTTGACTGTTAACAGTCAACATCATGCGCGGTCAGCACACGCCGATCAATCGCCGACCGTTCAGCAGGCGGGCCGATCAGCCGTTCTGCTGGGTCAGCTCGCTGAGCATCCGATCCCGCGCACCGTCGAGATGCGCCGTCAGCACGTCAGCGGCGCGGTCGGCGTCGCCGCTGCGCATCACGTCCATCAGCGTGACGTGGTCGGCGGCGGAATCGTGCAGGTCGTCGTCGTGATTGATCGTCACCTCGAGCAGGGCCGTGAAGGTCGGCAGGTACTGCCGCCAGGCCCCCTCCAGCCGGGGATGATCGGCGAGCGCGTAGATCTGCGAGTGGAAGTCGAGATCGGCCTCCACGAACGCCGCGTGGTCCGCGGCATCCGCGGCGTCGGCCATCCGGTGCACCGCGTCCGCCATCCCCCGCCACCGCGCCTCGTCCTCGACGCGGATCGCCCTCGACAGCGCGAGCTGCTCGAGCGCGCCACGCAGGCTGTACAGCTGATCGACGTCGTCGCGACTCAGTCCGACGACGAACACGCCGCGGGGACGCTGGATGCGCACGAGCTTCTCGAAGCTGAGCTGCGTGAGCGCATCGCGCACGGGTCCGCGGCTCACCGCGAACTCCTCGGCGAGCGCCTCTTCGGTGATCCGCTCCCCGGGCGCGAGCACACCACGCACGATGCGCTGCCGCAGCAGGTTGGCGATCTGCGTACCCAGCGATTCACCTCGATTGACGGTGTCCGGCACAGTGCCCCCCTTGTCGACTGTTGACAGGTTACATCGTGCCGGGCACCGGGTACGATCGGTGGGTACGTCTCCCGAGCACCGGTAAGCGAGGTGGTTCACCATGTCGAGTGACAGTCATAGTCGCAGACACGTCACCCCCTCCGCTTCCGCACCGCTCGGCTGAGCGGCGGCGTCTGCTGCGACGCACGCCCCGCGTTCTCCGCGACGCGCTCAGTGCGGTGCCTTCTCCCAAGGCTCGCCATGACCCCCTTCCAGCTCCAGTCCGTCTCCGAGGCCGCCGACGACATCCGCCGTCTCATCTCGGAGCAGGATCTCGCCGGCGCATCCGCCCGGCTGACGCCGCTGTCCGTTCCCGAGGTCGTCGAGCTCGTCGATCGACTCAGCATCGAGGACGCGGCCATCGTCTACCGACTGCTCGCGAAGGCGCGGGCACTCGACGTGTTCGAAGCGCTCTCCCCCGGCACCCGGGGCGACCTGGTCGGCGCCCTGCGCCGCGCCGAGGTGACCTCGCTGTTCGCCGAGATCGACCCCGACGACCGGGTCTGGCTGCTCGACGAGCTGCCGGCGTCCGTCGCTCCGCAGCTGCTGCGCGGCCTCACCAGGCAGGAGCGCGACCTGACCGCGGGGATGCTCGGCTATCCGCACCACTCGGTCGGCCGGCGCATGAGCCCGGAGTTCGTCACCACGCACCCGCAGCTCACCGTGCGCGAGACGTTCGCGCGCATCCGGGCGGCGCTGGACAGCGCCGAGACCGTCTACACGCTGCCGGTGACCGACGCGCGACGGGTGGTCGGGATCGTGAGCCTGCGGGATCTGATGTCGGCAGACGAGGAGGCCCTGATCGTCGACGTCATGAGCGATCCGCACGTCGCCGAGGTGACGGAGGATGCGGAGGTCGTCGCACGCCGCACCACCGACTACGGACTGCTTGCCCTGCCCGTGGTGGACGGCGAGCAACGGCTCGTCGGCATCCTCACGATCGACGACGCGGCGCGCATCCTGAAGCAGGAGGAGAGCGAGGATGCCGCACGCCAGGGCGGTGTCGAGCCGCTGCGCCGGTCGTATCTGTCGACGCCGATCCGCCGTCTGGTGCGCTCGCGGGTGGTCTGGCTGCTGGTGCTCGCCGTCGGCGCGACACTGACCGTGCAGGTGCTCGACGCGTTCGAGGCGACGCTCTCGCAGATGACGGTGCTGGCGCTGTTCGTGCCCCTCCTGATCGGCACCGGCGGCAACACCGGCAATCAGGCGGCGACCACGGTGACCCGCTCGCTGGCCCTGGGCGAGATCGTGCCTCGAGATGTGCGCAAGGTGCTCTCCCGCGAGATCAGGGTGGGGCTGTGCCTGGGGCTGCTGCTGGGCACGCTCGGATTCGCGATCGCCGGGCTGGTGTACGAGTGGCACATCGGCCTGGTGGTGGGTCTGACCCTCGTCGCCGTGTGCACGGTGGCCGCGTCGATCGGCGGGATCATGCCGCTCGCCGCTCGGGCCATCAAGGTCGACCCGGCGGTCTTCTCGAACCCATTCATCACGACGTTCGTCGACGCGACGGGCCTGATCATCTACTTCCTGATCGCGAGGGCTGTGCTCGGCATCTGACCGCTACTCTCGGGATCAGCGCACCGGCCAAGGAGTGAGCATGGAGCAGATCGTCCTGACCCTCCTCACCGCGGCGGTGCTCGGCACAGTGGCACACCTGCTGCGCATTCCGCCCCTGGTCGGCTTCCTCGCGGCCGGCTTCCTGCTCGGTGCGCTCGGCGTGCAGCCGTTCACCGGCCTGGAGGTGCTCGCCGACATCGGCGTGATGCTGCTGCTGTTCACCATCGGACTCAAGTTCGACCTGCGCTCGCTGCTGCGCCCGGAGACCTACGGCACCGCCGCGATCCACCTGGTCGTGCTCTCGGCGATCGGGATGGGCACAGTGGGGCTTCTGGCGACACTGACGCTCGGCTCGCTCGACGGCGGCGGGTGGCGAGAGGCGGCGGTGATCGGCTTCGCGCTGTCGTTCTCCTCCACCGTGCTGTGCGTCAAGGTTCTCGAGGAGCGCTCCGACGACGGATCCTTCTACGGGCAGACGGCGATCGCCGTGCTGGTGATCCAGGACCTCGTCGCCGTGGCTTTCGTCACGGCGACCTCCGAGACACCGCCGAGTCCGTGGGCACTCGTGCTCGTGCTGCTCGTGCCGGCATCGTGGCTGCTGCGCCGGGTTCTCGATCGCATCGGCCATGGCGAGCTGCTCGTGCTCTTCGGCGCCGCTGCGGCCCTCGGGCCCGGATACCTCGCGTTCAGCGCCGTCGGCCTCGAGGGCGACCTCGGAGCCCTGATCGTGGGACTGCTGCTGTCACCGCACCGCCGCGCCATCGAGCTGTCCAAGTCGCTGTTCGGGGTGAAGGAGCTCTTCCTCGTCGGCTTCTTCCTCCTGATCGGCATGAGTTCGAGTCCGACCTGGCTGGATGTGCTCATCGCCCTCATCCTGTGCGCGGTGCTGCTTCCGCTCACGTTCGTCGGCTTCGTGGTCTTGGGCAGACTGTTCGGCCTGCGCAATCGCACGACGATCCGGATGAGCCTCGTGCTGAGCAACTTCTCGGAGTTCTCGATCATCGTCACGGCGGTGGGCGTCGCCGGCGGGCTCGTGTCGGAGCAGTGGATGACGGTCGTGGCGGTCGCCGTGCCGCTGAGCATGATCATCTCGTCGATCACGAACACGCAGGGTCTCGATCTCACCACCCGACTCACCGCCCGCCTACCCGAGCAGGACGTGCGTCGACTGCGCCCCGCGGATCGGCCCATCGACACCAGCGACGCGGATGTGGTCGTGCTCGGGATGGGTCGCGTCGGGCGAGCCGCCTACACGCATCTCGCCGAAGCCGGCGGTCTGCGTCCGCTCGGCGTCGACAACGACCACCTCGTGGTGCAGCGGCTCGAGGAGGACGGGTTCGACGTCGTCGAAGGAGACGCGACCGATCACGAGTTCTGGACGCGCATGGTCGCCGGCGGGTTCGTACGTACAGTGGTGCTCGCCATGCCGATCCACAACTCGAACATGTTCGCGCTCGCGCAGCTTCGCGCTGCGGGCTTCGACGGCCGGGTGTCGGCTGTCGCGCAGCATCCGGATCAGCTCGAGCATCTCTCCCGCGAGGGGGTCGGCGCCGTGGTCAACGTCTACG
This sequence comes from Microbacterium sp. NPDC077391, assembly GCF_040686955.1. Classification (NCBI taxonomy): domain Bacteria; kingdom Bacillati; phylum Actinomycetota; class Actinomycetes; order Micrococcales; family Microbacteriaceae; genus Microbacterium; species Microbacterium sp. NPDC077391. The sequence goes on along the minus strand of NZ_JBFBMI010000003.1, from coordinate 197,449 downwards.
CCGGCGCAGGCGCGACGCTCGCGGAGGCCACGCTGGCTCTGCCGCTCGATGGCGGCTGAGGGAACGCTGCCGCCGCCCGACGCGTCGGGTGGGCCCATATGGTCGTCTTGAGCGAGGGGATGCCGCCATGTGGGACCAGCCGGCAGGTACGCAGTCGGCCCGGGGGCGCCGTCAGCGCCGGGAGTCGGACAAGGCGGCTTCGCCTGTGCCGTCCGCCTCGACGGCGGCGTGGCGCGGATGCCACAGCACGACCTCGGTCGAACGGCGGATGCGCCGGCCGGACGGCAGGGTGACGACCTGCCCGGATGCCCCGGCGGCGAACACGCGCACACCGGGGCGGTTCTCGCGCTCGGCGCGCAGGGCGCCCTCGAGCTCGTCCACACGGCGGCGCAGCATCCGCACCTCGTCCTCCAGATAGAGCAGCCGGGCGATGGCCGGCAGGCTCATCCCCTCGCTCGAGAGCTGGGCGACCTCACGGAGCTGCTCGATGTCGCGCATTGAGTAGCGCCGCGAGCCGCCGCGGGTGCGGCCGGGCACCACCAGGCCGATGCGGTCGTACTGCCGCAGGGTCTGGGGATGCATCCCGGCCAGCTCCGCGGCGACTGCGATCGCGAAGACGGGGGAATCGACGTCCATGGTCAGGCCTTCGCCTTGGCCATCAGCTCTGCCCGCGGGTTCTCCTTGGGGCCGAGCTCCTGGAAGCGCTCCAGCGCCTCCCTGGCGGCGTCGTCGAGGTGCGAGGGCACCACGACCTGGAGCTCGGCGAGCAGGTCGCCGGTGCCCTTCGAGCTCTTCACGCCGCGCCCCTTGACGCGCAGCACGCGCCCGGACGGTGTTCCCGGAGCGACGCGGAGCTTGACCACGTCGCCGCCGAGTGTGGGCACCTCGATGGTCGCGCCGAGCGTCGCCTCGGTGAACGTCACCGGCACCGTGAGGCGCAGATTCAGTCCATCGCGGGTGAAGACCGGATGCGGACGCACCTTCACCTGCACGACGATGTCGCCGGCCTCGCCGCCGTCGGGCGAGGGTCGCCCTCGGCCGCGCAGACGGATCTTCTGTCCGTCCTTCACGCCTGCGGGCACCTTCACCTTGAACGGCTTGCCGTCGCCGGCCTGCAGGGTGATGGTGTCGCCCTGCACCGCGGTGGCGAAGTCGAGGGTCGTCGTGGCGGTGAGGTCGGCGCCCTTCTGCGGGCCGCCGAAGCCGCGGTATCCGCCTGTGGGCTGGCCGAAGCGGCCGGACCCGAACGAGCCGCCGCCCTGCGAGAACATCGAGAAGATGTCCTCGAAGTCGGCCTGGCTCGCGCGTCCGCCCTGCCCGAACCGGCTGAAGACGTCTTCGAAGCCGCCTGCCCCGCCCGCTCCGGGCGCGGTGAAGCGCGCACCCGAGCCCATGGCGCGGATCTCGTCGTACTCGCGACGCTGCTCGGCGTCGCTGAGCACGCTGTACGCCTCGCTGATCTCCTTGAACTTCGCCTCGGCCGCGGCATCACCCTGATTCGAATCGGGGTGGTACGTGCGGGCCAGCTTGCGATATGTCTTCTTGAGATCGGCGTCCGAGACGTCCTTCGAGACGCCCAGCGTCTTGTAGAAGTCCTTGTCGAACCAGTCCTGGCTAGCCATCGATCACCTGTTCCTACTCGGCGGGAACAGCGACGACGACCTTCGCCGGCCGCAGCTCGACGTCACCGAGACGGTAGCCGACCTCGACGACCTCGAGGATCGTGGAGGTGGTCGCACCGGGGGTCGGCTGCTGGAAGATCGCCTCGTGCTGCTGCGGGTCGAACTCGTCGCCCGCCGCGCCGTAGGCGACGACGCCGAGGCGCTCGACCACGGCACGCAGCTTGCCGGCGATCACGGCGAACGCGGAGCCCTCGACGAGGTCACCGTGCTGCTGAGCCCGGTCGAGGTCGTCGAGCACGGGCAGCAGGCCCTTCGCGGCCTCGCCCTTGGCGCGGTCGACCTCGACGTGGCGCTGCTCCTCGGTGCGGCGGCGATAGTTGGCGTACTCCGCGGTCAGACGCTTGAGGTCGACGAGCAGCGCGTGCTCGGCGTCGGCGATGCCCGCGTCGGAGCCGTCTTCGGATGCCGCCTCGTCGATCTGCTCGGCGTTCAGGATGTCGTCGACGGTGAGGTCGTCGTCGGATCCCTCGGCCGCAGCGGCCTCGGCGCAGTCAGGGTTCTGGGGAGCGTCGCTGTTCTGGGGAACGTCGTGGTTCTGCGACGCGGGGCCGGATGCCTGAGCATCCGACCCCTCGCCGGGAACCTCGGCGCTGTTGTCGTCGAAGTTCTTGTCCGTCATGATTACTTCTTCTCGTCCTCGTCGTCCACGACCTCGGCGTCGACGACATCCTCATCGGAGGAGGCGTCGGCCGGAGCCTCGTCATCTGCGGGGGCGCCGGCGGCGGCATCCGCCTGGGACTGGGCGTAGATCGCCTCGCCCAGCTTCGTCTGCGACTCGTTCAGCTTGTCGAACGCCGTCTTCACGGCGTCGTCGTCCTCGCCGGCGAGAGCCGTCTTGAGCGCGTCGACATCGCCCTGAACCGAGGTCTTGACGTCCTCGGGGAGCTTGTCCTCGTTCTCCTTGATGAGCTTCTCGATCGAGTAGGAGAGGGTCTCGGCCTGGTTGCGGACCTCGGCGGCCTCACGGCGCTTCTTGTCTTCGGAGGCGTGCTCCTCGGCCTCGCGCACCATGCGGTCGATGTCCTCCTTCGACAGCGACGAACCGCCGGTGATCGTCATCGACTGCTCCTTGCCGGTGCCCTTGTCCTTGGCGGACACGTGCACGATGCCGTTGGCGTCGATGTCGAAGGTGACCTCGATCTGCGGGATGCCGCGGGGGGCAGGGGCGATGCCGGTGAGCTCGAAGGTGCCGAGCGGCTTGTTGTCGCGGGTGAACTCGCGCTCGCCCTGGAAGACCTGGATCGCGACCGACGGCTGGTTGTCGTCGGCGGTGGTGAAGGTCTCGCTGCGCTTGGTCGGGATCGCGGTGTTGCGGTCGATGAGCTTGGTCATCATGCCGCCCTTGGTCTCGATTCCGAGGCTCAGCGGGGTGACGTCGATGAGCAGCACGTCCTTGCGCTCACCCTTGAGGACACCGGCCTGGAGCGCCGCGCCGACGGCGACGACCTCGTCGGGGTTGACACCCTTGTTGGCGTCCTTGCCGGTCTCGCGCTTGACGAGCTCGGCGACCGCGGGCATGCGGGTCGACCCACCCACGAGCACGATGTGGTCGATGTCGGACACCTTGATGTTCGCCTCGCGGATGACGTCCTCGAAGGGCTTCTTGGTGCGGTCGAGGAGGTCCTTGGTGAGATCCTCGAACTTCGCGCGGGTGAGGCTCTCGCTCAGCGAGACCGGGCCCGAGTCGGTCAGCGACAGGTAGGGCAGGTTGATCGAGGCGCTCGTCGACGACGAGAGCTCCTTCTTGGCCTGCTCGGCGGCCTCCTTGAGGCGCTGCAGGGCGATCTTGTCGCTCGAGACGTCGACGCCGGTGGTCTCCTTGAACTGCTTGATCAGGTAGTCCACGACGCGCTGGTCCCAGTCGTCGCCGCCGAGGCGGTTGTCACCGGCGGTCGAGCGCACCTGGATGGTCGAGAAGTCGTCGTCCTTGCCCACCTCGAGCAGCGAGACGTCGAAGGTTCCGCCACCGAGGTCGAAGACCAGGATGAGCTCGTCCTCCTTGCCCTTGTCGAGGCCGTAGGCGAGCGCGGCCGCGGTGGGCTCGTTGATGATGCGCAGCACGTTGAGGCCCGCGATCTCACCGGCCTCCTTGGTGGCCTGACGCTCGGCGTCGTTGAAGTAGGCGGGAACGGTGATGACGGCGTCGGTCACGGTGTCGCCCAGGTACGACTCCGCGTCGCGCTTGAGCTTCTGCAGGATGCGCGCCGAGATCTCCTGCGGCGTCCACTTCTTGCCGTCGACGTCGAACGACCAGTCGGTGCCCATGTGGCGCTTGACCGACGCGATCGTGCGGTCGACGTTGGTGACGGCCTGGCGCTTGGCGGTCTCGCCTACCAGCACCTCGCCATCCTTGGTGAACGCGACCACCGACGGGGTGGTGCGGAAGCCCTCGGCGTTGGCGATGACCTTGGGCTCGCCACCCTCGAGGACGCTGACGACGGAGTTGGTGGTTCCGAGGTCGATACCGACAGCACGTGCCATGTGTTTCTCCTTTGTATTGGTGAAAGTCTGCGGACGGCTCAGATGTCGAACCTGAGTCGTGATGACTCAAGTGTAAACCCGCAGTCGGATGCTGTCAAAAGGAAGTTGACACGACTCGACTCAGGTTTACGTGGAAGACGCGGCATTTCGCTCTTTGACGCCGCGCGCGACGCATCCCGACCGCCCGCTCTAGAGTCACCCGCATGACCCGTCCCACCCTGCTCGCCGTCTCGCACGGCACGGACGACCCCGACGGGGCGCGTTCGATCGCCGCTCTCGTCGCACGCGTGGCCGAGCGCCTGCCCGACGTCGACGTGCGCGCGGCCTTCGTCGACGTGCAACAGCCCGATGCGGCGAGCGCGCTGGCGGCGATCGACGGGCCGGTGGTGATCGTGCCGCTGCTGCTCTCGCAGGGCTTCCACGTGCATCACGATCTGCACGGGATCGCCGTGCACAGGGCGGACGCCGTCGTCACCGACGCGCTGGGGCCCGATGCTCTGCTCGCGGAGGTCCTCGCGATGCGGCTCGCCGGCATCGCCCGCCCGGAATCCCCGCTCGTGCTCGTCGTCGCGGGGTCGCGCGACGAGCGCTCGGTCGCCGACGCCGAGGGCATGGCCGCGCTGCTGCGCGCCCGCACGGGCCGCCGTGTGGATCTCGCGTACCTCGCCGCCCGGCATCCGGATCTGCCGACGGCTCTGAGCGCCGCCCCGGATGCCGTCGTCGCGACCTACCTGCTCGGACGCGGGTTCTTCTTCGATCTCGCGGTGCGGAAGGCGGGCGCACACCCGATCACGCCGCCGCTGCTCGACGATCTGCTGCCTGATCAGGGCATCCCGGACGCGCTCGTCGATCTCGTCATCCAGCGCTACGAGACAGCTCCCCCGGCCTGACCCGGCGGAGGCAGGCGAACACGCGAGCGCAGGACGGCCCTGCCCGATGCGGACCGACCTCCGGTGAATCGCCTGCGCTCGCGCGATCCCGCGCACGCGACAGCACACTCGAGCCGATCGCGCCACCCCTCTGGCGTCATGTTTCGCGTCTCATGACGCTGTGTTTCGCTCCTGGTCTTTCCGTGTCATGGAAGGTTTCCGGCTCGGATCGCAGTCCGTACGTTGATCCCCAGCCATTCATCCGAGGGGGGCTCGATGTCGATCCAGCAGCCGACGACCATCCGCGGTGCGCGCACCCGCACCAGTCGCACGCCGACCAAGCCGCACGGCCAGTGGGCCGTCGACGGACGCGAGCCGCTGAACACGAACGAGGAGATCAAGCTCGCCGACGACGGACTCAACGTGCGCGAGCGCATCGAGACGATCTATGCCCAGCGCGGGTTCGCGAGCATCGATCCGTCCGACCTGCACGGGCGTTTCCGCTGGTGGGGGCTGTACACCCAGCGCAAGCCCGGCATCGACGGGGGCCGCACCGCTCAGCTCGAGCCGCACGAACTCGAAGACGAGTACTTCATGATGCGGGTGCGCATCGACGGCGGACAGCTCACCACTCAGCAGCTGCGCGTGATCGGCGAGATCTCGACGGAGTTCGGCCGCGACATCGCCGACATCACCGACCGGCAGAACGTGCAGCTGCACTGGGTGCGCATCGAGGACGTGCCCGAGATCTGGCGTCGCCTCGAAGCGGTCGGGCTGAACACCACCGAGGCCTGCGGCGACGTGCCGCGCACCTTCCTCGCCTCGGCCGTGGCCGGCATCGCCGAGGACGAGCTCATCGATCCGACACCGCAGCTGCGCGAGATCGTCGACCGCTACCTCGGCGACCCGAGCTTCTCGAACCTCCCGCGCAAGTACAAGACGGCGATCACCGGGCATCCGAGTCAGGACGTCGTGCACGAGATCAACGACTGCTCGTTCGTCGCCGTCGAGCACCCGGATCTCGGTGTCGGCTACGACCTGTGGGTCGGCGGCGCCCTCGCCGCGGTGCCCCGCCTCGGCGAGCGGCTCGGCACCTTCGTGCCGCCGGAGCGGGTGGCCGAGGTGTGGCACGGCGTCACCAGCATCTTCCGCGACTACGGCTACCGCCGGCTGCGCAACAAGGCGCGGATGAAGTTCCTGCTCGCCGACTGGGGCACCGAGAAGATGCGCGACGTGCTCGAGAGCGAGTACCTGGCCTCCCCACTGCCCGACGGTCCGGCCCCCGCCGAGCCGGTCGGCGCACCCGACCACGTCGGCGTGCACCGGCAGAAGGACGGCCGGTTCTACATCGGCGCCGCGACCACGGTCGGCCGTCTCTCCGGCACCACTCTGACGCGTCTCGCCGACCTCGCCGAGGCGAACGGATCGCAGCGCGTGCGCCCGACGGTCTTCCAGAAGATCCTCGTGCTCGACGTGCCGGAGGACCGCGTGCCGCACGTCGTCGCCGGGCTCGACGAGCTCGGTCTGCCGTCGCGCCCGAGCCTGTTCCGCCGCGGGACGATCGCCTGCACGGGCATCGAATTCTGCAAGCTCGCGATCGTCGAGACGAAGGCGAACGCCGCGCAGGCGATCGACCAGCTGGAGCAGCGCCTGGCCGAGCTCGAACCCGAGATCGGCCAGACCATCACGCTGCACGTGAACGGGTGCCCCAACTCGTGCGCGCGCATCCAGACGGCCGACATCGGGCTGAAGGGCCAGCTCGTCATGATCGACGGCCAGCAGGTTCCCGGCTATCAGGTGCATCTCGGGGGTGGCCTGGCCACCGAGGGGCGCGCCGAGGCAGGCCTCGGGCGCACCGTGCGCGGGCTGAAGGTTCCGGCCGACGGCATCGCCGACTACGCGGAGCGGGTGATCCGCCGCTACCTTGCCGACCGGTCCGAGGGCGAGAGCTTCGCCACGTGGGCGCACCGCGCCGACGACGAGGCGCTGCAGTGAGCACCGCACGACGGGGGTCGCTGAGCCTGTCGCAGGGGCGCCGCCCTGCGTCGGAGCTGCGCGCGCTCGCCGAGCGCGGCAACGCCGAGCTGCGCAGCCGACAGCCTGACGAGGCGAGCCCTGCCGAGGTGGTCGCGTGGGTCGCGGCCAACATCGCCGTCTCGCAGGTCGCCGTCGCGTGCTCGATGGCGGACGCCGCCCTCCCCCACCTCGTCTCGCAGAGCCTGCCCGGGGTCGACGTGCTGTTCCTCGACACCGGCTACCACTTCCTCGAGACGAGGTTCACGCGGGACGAGGTCGCGTCGCGCCTCGACGTGACCGTCGTCGACGTGAAACCCGCTCAGAGCGTGCGGGAGCAGGATGCCGAGTTCGGCACCGACCTGTTCGCCCGCGACCCGGGCCTGTGCTGCGCGCGCCGGAAGGTCGAGCCACTGCACCGGGCCCTCGGCGGCTACGAGGCGTGGTTCACGGGCGTGCGCCGCGACGAGGCGCCCACGCGCGCTGAGACGGAGCTGGTCGTGTGGGACGAGCGCAACGGACTCGTGAAGGTGAACCCGGTCGCGGCGTGGAGCTTCGACGACCTCACCGCGTACAGCGCCGCGCACGATGTGCCGGTGAACCCCCTGATCGCGAACGGGTACCCGTCGATCGGCTGCGCGCCGTGCACGAGGCCCGTCGCCCCCGGCGAAGACCCTCGATCCGGCCGCTGGGCCGGGCTGACGAAGACAGAATGCGGGCTGCACGTATGAACGCCACGAATCCGGAGACCACCACGCGTTTCGCCTCGCTCCGCTCGCTCAACGACCGGGAGGTCGAGCCCACCCGAACCCTGAGCACCCTCGACCTGCTCGAGGCGGAGGGCATCCACATCATCCGCGAGGTGGTCGCCGAGTTCGAGCGGCCCGTGCTGCTCTTCTCGGGCGGCAAGGACTCGGTGGTCGTGCTGCACCTCGCAGCCAGGGCGTTCGCGCCAGGGCGGGTGCCGTTCCCCGTGCTGCACGTCGACACCGGTCACAACTTCCCCGAGGTCATCCGCTTCCGCGATGAGACGATCGCCCGTCTCGGCATCGACCTCGAGGTCGCGCGCGTGCAGGATTACATCGACGACGGCCGGCTCCTCGAGCGCCCCGACGGCACGCGCAACCCGCTGCAGACGCAGCCGCTGCTCGACGCGATCGCCGCCGGTCGCCACGACGCGGTCTTCGGCGGCGCACGCCGCGACGAGGACAAGGCGCGCGCGAAGGAGCGCATCATCTCGCTGCGCGACGAGTTCGGGCAGTGGGATCCGCGCAACCAGCGTCCCGAGCTGTGGAGCCTGTACAACGGCCGGCACCTGCCCGGCCAGCACGTGCGGGCCTTCCCGATCTCGAACTGGACCGAGCTCGACATCTGGCGCTACATCGAGCGCGAGGGCATCGCGCTGCCGCCGCTGTACTACGCGCACGAGAGGGAGGTGTTCCAGCGCTCGGGCATGTGGTGGGCGGTGGGCGAGTTCTCGCAGCCCCGCCCCGACGAGCAGGTCGAGCGTCGCACGGTGCGCTACCGCACGGTCGGCGACATGAGCTGCACCGGTGCGGTGGAGTCGGATGCCGCCGACACGGCGTCGATCGTCGACGAGGTCGCCCGCACGACGCTCACCGAACGGGGCGCCACCCGCGCCGACGACCGCATCAGCGAGGCCGCCATGGAGGACCGCAAGAAGGACGGGTATTTCTGATGAGCACGACTCTCTTCCGGTTCGCGACCGCGGGCTCGGTCGACGACGGCAAGTCCACCCTGGTCGGCCGGCTGCTGCACGACGCGAAGGCGATCCTCGCCGACCAGCTCGACCAGGTCGCCGCGACCTCGCGGGCGCGCGGTTTCGCGCACGGGGCCTTCGACTTCGCGCTGCTCACCGACGGCCTGCGCGCCGAACGCGAGCAGGGCATCACGATCGACGTCGCGTACCGCTACTTCGCCACCGACCGGCGCAGCTTCATCCTCGCCGACTGCCCAGGGCACGTGCAGTACACCCGCAACATGGTCACCGGAGCGGCCACCGCCGACGCGGTGATCGTGCTGGTGGATGCCCGCAAGGGCGTGGTCGAGCAGACTCGGCGCCACCTCGCCGTGGCGTCGCTGCTGCGGGTGGCGCACGTGATCGTCGCGGTGAACAAGATCGACCTCGTCGGCTTCGATGAGCAGACCTACGTCGACATCGAGCTCGAGGCGCTGCGCGTGGCGGATGAGCTGGGCATCTCCGCCGTGCGCGTGCTGCCCGTCTCCGCCCTCGAGGGCGACAACATCGTCGACCGGTCAGAGCGCACCCCGTGGTACCGCGGCGAGACGCTGTTCGAGCTGCTCGAGACGCTGCCGGTGCGCACCGACGCCGATGCCCCGCTGCGGCTGCCGGTGCAGCTCGTGCTGCGACCGCAGGGCGGGCTGTCGCCCGAGATCGACGCCGACGACGCGGAACGGCTGCGGGACTTCCGCGGCTTCGCCGGGCGGATCGCCGCCGGCGCCGTCTCGGTCGGCGACCGCGTGCAGGTGCTGCCTTCCGGGCGGGTCACCGAGGTCACCGGCGTGCACGTCGCCGGAGCCGACACCGGCGCCGCCGGCGTGCGGCAGTCGGTGACGGTGACCCTCGCCGACGAGATCGACGCCGCCCGCGGTGCCGTGATCGTCGCCGCGGGCTCGGCTCCCACGCTGCGACGGGACGCCGTGGTCGAGCTGTTCCAGCTGGATCCGCGCGCGACCGCCCCCGGCGCGCGCGTGCTCGTCAAGCACGGCACCGCGACCGTGCAGGCGATCGTCGCCGAGGTGCTCACCCGGCGCGACCTCGAGACACTCGAGCACGCCGACCTGACCACGGCGCCGGATGCCGCGCTCGCCGAGAACGAGATCGGTCGGGTGCGGCTGCGCCTGGCATCCGACCTGCCGCTGGAGCCGTACGCGCAGAGCCGCGAGGGCGGCTCGCTGCTGCTGATCCATCCCGCCGACGGCGCCACACTGGCCGCCGGCACCGTCATCGACTGACCGACCGCACGTCCGCACAGCACCACGAGCCTAAGGAGGCGAAACCGTGAACATCACCCGCAGCAACAGGACCTTCACCGCACTGGGAGCCCTGGCGATGGGCCTCACCGCATTGGCGCTCGCGGGCTGCGCCCCCGCATCCGGCTCCGCGGCCGAAGGCGAGGCGGCGACCGAGCTGCGCCTGGGCTACTTCGCCAACGTCACCCACGCGCCCGCGCTGGTCGGTCTGTCGGAGGAGCTGTTCGCCGACGCGCTCGGCGACATCGACCTGACCACCGAGGTCTTCAACGCCGGCCCGGCCGCGATCGAGGCCCTCTCGGCGGGCGCGATCGACGCCACCTACATCGGGCCCAACCCGGCGATCAACACGTTCATCCAGTCGGGCGGCGCCTCGGCCCACATCATCGCCGGGGCCACGTCGGGGGGCGCGGCGCTGGTCGTGCGCGAGGGGATCGACTCGCCGGCCGATCTGAACGGCGCGACCCTCGCCAGCCCTCAGCTCGGCAACACGCAGGACGTCGCGCTGCGCAGCTGGCTCGCCGACGAGGGGTACGAGACCTCGACCTCGGGCGCCGGCGACGTGGCGATCACGCCGACCGAGAACGCGCAGACGCTGACGCTCTTCCAGGACGGCCAGCTCGACGGCGCCTGGCTCCCCGAGCCGTGGGTGTCGCGCCTGGTCGTCGAGGCCGACGCGCACGTGCTCGTCGACGAGGCCGATCTGTGGGATGACGGGGCGTTCCCGACCACGGTGCTGCTCGTGCGCGCGGACTTCGCCGACGAGCATCCCGACGTCGTCGACAAGCTGCTCGCCGGCCACATCGCCTCGGTTCGCTGGCTCGACGAGAACGAGTCGGAGGCGGGCGCCGTCATCAACGCGCAGCTCGAGGAGGCGACCGGCAAGCGCCTGCCCGACGACGTGCTGGCCCGTGCCCTTGAGCACGTCGACTTCACCGTCGATCCGCATGCCGAGACGTTCGAGGCCCTCGTCGCGAACGGACTGGCCGCCGGAACCCAGAAGAAGGGCTCGATCGACGGGCTGTTCGACCTGCGAGCGCTCAACGCGCAGCTCTCGGATGCCGGCGTCGACACGGTGTCGGCGGCCGGGCTCGGGGCGCAGTGATGACGACCCGCGACACCCTCGCGCCCCCGGCGGTCGCGCAGACGCCCTTCGCGCCCAGCTTCGACGGCGTCAGCCCGCTGCCCGGCGGACGCCCGGCCGCAGCCCCGGCGGTGCGCATCTCGCACGTCACCAAGCGCTACGCCGCGGGGCCGGTCGTGCTCGACGACATCTCGCTCGACATCGCCCCCGGCGAGTTCGTGTGCTTGCTCGGGGCATCCGGTTGCGGCAAATCGACCCTGCTCAACCTCATCGCGGGCCTCGAGCCGGTCACCTCCGGAGAGATCCAGACGCCCGACGGCGGGTCCGCGGTGATGTTCCAGGAGTCGGCGCTGATGCCGTGGCTCACCGCTCGCCGCAACATCGAGCTGGCCCTGCGGCTGCGCGGCGTGCCGCGCGGTGAGCGCCGCACGGAGGCCGACCGGCTGCTGGCGACCGTCAATCTCGCCGAAGCCGGAGACCGGCGACCGCACGAGCTCTCGGGAGGCATGCGACAGCGCGTCGCCCTCGCGCGGGCACTGGCCCAGGATCGTCCGGTGCTGCTCATGGACGAGCCGTTCGCGGCCCTCGACGCCATCACCCGCGATCTGCTGCACGAGGAGCTCGAGCGGGTGTGGCGTGCGACCGGCCGCACGATCGTGTTCGTCACGCACAACGTGCGGGAGGCCGCTCGTCTCGGTCAGCGGGTCGTGCTGCTCTCGAGCAGGCCGGGCCGGATCGCCGGCGAATGGCGCATCCGCAACACCATCGGACGCCGCATCGAGTCGCCCGAGGTCACCGCTCTCGCCGGCGAGATCACCGCCGAGCTGCGGAAGGAGCTGGCTCGCAATGCCTCTTGAGACATCGGCCCCGTCGTCGAGCACCGCCTCCGGCGAGCATGACGATCTGCGCACCCTCTCGACCGGCCTCGACCGACTGCAGTCCGCGTCGGCGCAGGATGCGCCGCGCTGGCGCGGGATGCTCGCCAAGGCACTGCCGCCGATCGTGCTGCTGCTCGTGCTGCTGGTCGTGTGGCAGCTCTACATCAGCGTGGCCGACCCCCGCCCCGACAAGGCGCCGAGCCCCGCCGCCGTGCTGGCCGCCCTCGGCGACGCGTGGGGATCCGGTCGGCTGCAGCAGGCCGTGCTCACCAGCCTCGAACGCGGCGGGCTCGGCTTTCTGATCGCGATCGCGATCGGCACCCCGCTCGGCCTCGCGCTCGCGGAGTGGAAGCTGCTGCGTCGCGCGGCCGGCCCGCTGATCTCGGGCTTGACCGTGCTGCCCTCGGTGGCGTGGGTGCCCGCCGCGATCATCTGGTTCGGTCTGACCGACGCGACGGCGTACTTCGTCATCCTGATGGGTGCGATCCCGTCCATCGTGAACGGGCTGCTCTCGGGCATCGACCAGGTGCCGCCGCAGCTGCGCAGGGTGGGCACCGTGCTCGGCGCCAGCCGCTGGCAGCTCGCCACCGCCGTCGTGCTCCCCGCGTCGCTGCCCGGCTACGTCGCCGGGCTCAAGCAGGGCTGGGCGTTCTCGTGGCGATCGCTGATGGCCGCCGAGATCATCACCATGGGCGGCTCGATGGGATTCGGCCTGGGAACCCTGCTCAACCAGTCGCGCGAGCTGGCGGATCTGGCCAGCGTGCTCGGCACCATCATCCTCATCCTCACGATCGGCATCGTCATCGAGCTGGTGGTCTTCGGGCCGCTCGAGCGCCGGATGCTGCGCAATCGCGGCCTGCTGCTGGGAGGCACCTCATGACCGGAACAGCGACCCCTGCTGGAACCGTGACCCTCGTCGGCGCGGGTCCGGGTGATGCCGGCCTGCTCACCCTGCGCGGCCTGCGCGCTCTGGAGAAGGCCGACGTGATCGTCGCCGACCGGCTCGGCGCACGCAACGTGCTCGCGCAGCTGCACGCGGAGGGCGCGGTCATCGCCGCCGAGGTGATCGACGTCGGCAAGCTGCCCGGCCACCACCCGGTGCCGCAGGACGGCATCAACGAGCTGCTCGTCGAGCTGGCGCGGGCCGGCCGCGAGGTCGTGCGTCTGAAGGGCGGGGATCCGTTCGTCTTCGGCCGCGGCCGCGAGGAGCAGCTGTTCTGCGAGGCCGCGGGCATCCGAGTCGATGTGGTGCCCGGCGTGACCAGCGCCGTCTCGGTGCCGGCGATCGCCGGCATCCCGCTCACGCACCGCGGCGTCGCCGCCTCGTTCAGCGTCATCAGCGCGCACGACCAGATCCAGCCCGGCGGGTCGGTGAGCACCTCGGGCGCCGACCACACGCTGGTGCTGCTGATGGGCGTCAGCACGCTCGGGCACTCGGCGCACGTGCTGGCCGCCGGCGCGCGCGGCGCCGACTGCCCGGTCGCGATCATCGAGGACGGCTACGGCAGCGCAGAGCGCGTGACCGTCGGGACGCTGAGCACCATCGCGCAGCTCGCCGCCGCCGCGCAGGTGCGCTCGCCCGCTGTGGTGGTGATCGGCGAGGTCGTGCGGCTGAGTCCGCTCGCCGCGTCGCTCGCGCCCGCGGCGGCCGATGTCGAAGACGCCGACCCGCCGGCATCTGGATCACCGCGCCGGCGGGGGCGCTCGCGTCTGGCCGCCGCACTCGACGCCGGACTCGCGGTCGACACCGGCCTCGTGCGGGCGATCGACACGAGCATCCGCTCCCCCCATTCCACCCCATCTCGAAAGGTCCACCTGTCATGACCCTCTCCACGCTGCGCGTCGCGATCGTCGGCGCCGGACCGGCCGGCATCTATGCGGGCAACCTGCTGGCTCAGTCCGTCGACGCCCTTCGGCGGGCCGAGGGACCCGCGTCGATCGACGCGGTCGAGATCGACCTGTTCGAGTCGCTTCCCGCCCCGTACGGGCTGATCCGCTACGGCGTCGCGCCCGACCATCCCCGCATCAAGGGCATCGTCACCTCGCTGCACGAGATGCTCGACGCGTTCCCCGAGCCCGGCGCCGCACGCCGCACCATCCGCTTCATCGGCAACGTCGAGGTGGGGCGCGACATCGCTCTCGACGAGCTGCGCGAGCGCTACCACGGCGTGATCCTCGCCACCGGTGCGCTGCGCGACGCGACCCTCGACATCCCCGGTGTCGACCTGCCGGGCTCCTACGGGGCGGCCGACTTCGTCGCCTGGTACGACGGGCATCCCGACGTGCCGCGCACGTGGCCGCTCGAGGCGGCGTCGGTCGCGGTGATCGGCAACGGCAACGTCGCACTCGACGTGGCGCGGGTGCTCGCCAAGCACGCGGTCGACCTGCGCACCACCGAGGTGCCCGACAACGTGCTCGCCGGTCTCGAGTCGTCCGCCGTCACCGACGTGCACGTGTTCGGTCGCCGCGGGCCGGCCGATATCAAGTTCACCCCGATCGAGCTGCGCGAGCTCGGCGAGGTGCGCGACGTCGACATCGTGCTGTACGACGAGGACTTCGAGGGCGTCGATCCGACCGCCGCGCCGAACAACCAGCTGAAGGTCATGCTGCGCACCCTGAACTCGTGGCGCGGACGGCCGTCGACGGGTGCGTCGCGGCGGCTGCACCTGCACTTCTGGCACGCGCCGATCGAGATCACCGGCGACGACCGCGTCGACGGCGTCCGATTCGCGCGCACGGCCCCCGACGCCGCCGGCACCCCGGTGCCGACCGGGGAGGTGCGCGACTACGACGTGCAGGCCGTGTACCGCGCGATCGGCTACTACGGCACGCGGGTGGAGGGCGCGGATTTCGACGAGCGCCGCGGCGTCGTGCCGAACGTCGAGGGCCGGGTGATCGGCCAGCCCGGGCTGTACGCGACCGGCTGGATCAAGCGCGGCCCGGTCGGGCTGATCGGACACACGAAGTCGGACGCCCTGGAGACCGTCGGGCACCTCCTCGCTGACGCGCAGTCGGGGGTGCTCACCGATGCCGCCGCTCCTGGGTCCCTGGGCGGCTCGCAGGGCGACGTGCTCGACCTGCTCGACGACCGCGAGACGGCGTACACCACGTGGGACGGCTGGCAGGCGCTGGATGCCCACGAGCGCGCGCTCGGCGAGAACCACGAGCATGTCCGCGAGCGCGTGAAGGTCGTGGCGCGCGATGAGCAGGTCGAGATCTCACGGCCGGGGGTGCTGACCCGATGACCTACGTGATCGCGCTGCCGTGCGTGGACGTGAAGGACCGCGCGTGCATCGACGAGTGCCCGGTGGACTGCATCTACGAGGGCGAGCGCTCGCTGTACATCCATCCGGACGAGTGCGTGGACTGCGGCGCCTGCGAGCCGGTCTGCCCGGTCGAGGCGATCTACTACGAAGACGACCTGCCCGAGGAATGGGCCGACTACTACAAGGCCAACGTCGAGTTCTTCGACGAGATCGGCTCCCCGGGCGGCGCATCGAAGGTCGGCGTCTACGACGTCGACCACCCCCTCGTGGCCGCGCTCGCGCCGCAGGGCGCGTCGACGAGCTCGGGGGGCGCGGATGACTGACTACGACGTGCTCATCGTCGGCGGCGGGCCCGCGGGGCTGTCGGCCGCGCTGAACCTCGGGCGATCCCTGGCCCGCGTGCTCGTGGTCGACGCCGACCGGCCGCGCAACGCCGCGACGCTCAACTCGCACGGCTTCCTCACCCGCGACGGGGTGCCGCCGTTCGAGCTGCGGCGCATCGCCCGCGAAGAGCTGGCCGCGTACCCGAACGTCGAGATCCGCTCCCGAGTGCGGGTGGGCGCGCTGACCAGGACGGATGCCGGATTCGCTGCCGGCATCGGGCGGCGCGACCCGTCGGAGCAGGTGACGGCCCGGTCGGTGCTGCTCGCGACCGGGCTGCGCGAGACGCTGCCCGACGTGCCCGATCTGCGCGGCTTCTACGGGATGAGCCTGTTCAGCTGCGCGGCGTGCGATGCGTGGGAGCTGCGCGGGCGCAGCCTGGCACTGATCGGCGAATCCGCCGACCTCGCCGACCGCGCGAGGCTGGTCGCGCACTGGACGCCGCAGCTGACCGTGTTCACGAACGGCTCCGCCGCGGTGAGCACCGCCGAGGAGGCGGAGCTCGGGACGGCGGGCGTGCCGGTCGTCCGCTCGCCGATCGTCGAGCTGACCGGTGAGCGGGGCCGCATCGCGGCCGTGCGCACCGCCGACGGCGAGGAGCGGGCGATCGACGGCGGGTTCGTGCGTCCGGAGTGGGAGGCGGATCTGTCGTTCCTCGACGGGATGCTGCCCGAACGCGACGACGACGGGCATCTGGTCACCGACCGGTCGGGGCGCACGAGCATCCGCGGTCTGTATGCGGCGGGCGATGTCGCGGCCCCCGGGCCGCAGCAGCTGATCGTCGCGGCCGGCGCCGGTGCGCGGGTCGCGGCGGTGATCACCCACGACGCGATCGGCGTCGCCACCGCGCACTGACCGCGGGCCGCTCTCACCGCCCGGCGATGCGCTCCAGCGCGACCAGCGGGATGACCACCCACGACGGACGGTTGCGCTTCTCGTAGACGGCCTCGTACACCGCCTTGTCGGCCTCGTAGGCGTCGAGCAGGGTTCGCAGCGGCGGACTCAGCTCGGCCCCCGCGTCCGCGTCCGCCGGATCGAGATCCAGAGCCGCCGTGTACGCGTGCAGGAAGTGCTCGCGCGCGATGTCCGACCACTCCTTCGCGCGTTCGCCGCGCAGGTCCACCCCGTCGCCGTCGCCAGGACGACCCGCCAGCGACATCTCCACGACGCCGGGAGCGTAGCTGAACGAGCGGAGCATGCCCGCGACATCGCGCCACGGCGAATCGGGCAGGGCGCGCTCGGCGAACGGCCGACCCGGTTCACCCTCGAAGTCGACGATCCGCCAGCCGTGCGAGGTGCGCAGCGTCTGCCCGAGGTGCAGGTCGCCGTGTACGCGCTGCACGTCGATCCCGTCGAGCTGCGCGACCGCGTCGTACAGGGCGCGCAGGCGATCGGCGTACGGCCCGATCTCGGGGACGACGGGCAGCGCCCGATCGAGCCGTTCGATCATCGCGCGAGCCAGCTGCGAGGTGGCCTCGTGATCTCGCCGCGCGGTCGGGAACCGCGTGCGCAGCGCGGCGTGCACCTCGGCGAGCGCCTCGCCGAGCCGGGCAGCCTCGCCGCCGAAATCTCCGCCGGATTCGGGCACCGTCAGCTCGGGGTCGGCCAGAGCAGTGCGGACGCTCCCCGTGGCCAGCTCGAATCCGTCGGCGGCCGTGCTCAGCAGCTCCTGCAGCATCGCCAGCTGCAGGACCTCGCCGTCGAGCTCGATCTCGACCCATCCGTAGAGCTCGGCGATGTGCTCCGAGCCGGCGCTGGTGAGCACGTCGTGGATCTCGATGTCGGGGTTCACCCCGGGGCTGACCTTGCGGAACAGCTTCATGATCGCCGTGTCGTCGAAACGCAGCGACGAGTTCGACTGCTCGCCGGTGAGGGGCGAGGGGCGCAGCCCCGCATCCAGCGCGGGACTGGCCGAGACTCGGCGGAAGCGTAGCCCGCCGACGTCGGCCCTGCCGTCCGGCTCGGCGGCGATGAAGCCGCGCAGCCACAGCGCCATGGCGTCGCGGTCGTGAACCGCGTCGTACAGGTGGCGCTCACGTCCCTCGAACTCGATCGCGCCGACGTAGGCGTGGCTGTGCCGATCGTCGAACTCGTCATAGGCCGACAGCGGCACCTGGTAGAGATCGCGGCCGCCCTCCTCGTCGGCGTATTCGACGGTGACCAGGAGCACGCGCACGGCGGGGTCGCGGCCGGCGTCGGTCAGCTCGCCGAGCTGTCGCACCGCGGTGACGTGGAACGGGCGGCCCTTGCCGCCGAACCACCGCGTGCGCACCAGGTAGCCCTCCAGAAGGGCATGATCGATCAGGCTCACAGCAGCCCCACCTCCTCAGAATCCTCCGCCGGCGCGTGCAGCTGGAACCAGTAGAAGCCGTGCCCGCCCAGCGTCAGCAGATACGGCCATTCGCCGATGCGCGGGAACGGCACCCCGCCGACCAGCTCGACCGGGATCATCCCCTCGAAGCGCCGCAGATCCAGCTCGACCGGCTGGGGGAACTGCGACAGGTTGTTCACGCACAGGATGACGTCGGACGTGCCGTCGTCGTTGGTGTGCTCGCGCGTGTACGACAGCACCGACGGGTTCGAGCCGCCGAGGTCGTTGAAGCCGCCGAGACCGAAGGCGGGATGCCGTTTGCGCGCCTGGATCATCTGCCTCGTCCAGTGCAGCAGCGACGAGCGGTCCTCCTGCTGCGCCTCGA
The DNA here is from genome assembly GCF_040686955.1 of Microbacterium sp. NPDC077391. Taxonomy (NCBI): domain Bacteria; kingdom Bacillati; phylum Actinomycetota; class Actinomycetes; order Micrococcales; family Microbacteriaceae; genus Microbacterium; species Microbacterium sp. NPDC077391. The sequence goes on along the minus strand of NZ_JBFBMI010000003.1, from coordinate 179,084 downwards.
CGTTCACGGCGAGGTACCCGTACACGGGGTCCTGCACGACCGGCTTGCTGAGCTTGCCCGGGTTCGCGCTCGAGAATCCGGCGTTGCGGTCGCTGGTCCACTGCATCGGCGTGCGCACACCGTCGCGGTCGCCGAGCCAGATGTTGTCGCCCATGCCGATCTCGTCGCCGTAGTACAGCACCGGCGAGCCAGGCAGCGACAGCAGCAGGGCGGTGAACAGCTCGATGCGGTCGATGTCGTTCTCGAGCAGCGGGGCGAGGCGGCGCCGGATGCCGATGTTGGCCTTCATCCGCGGGTCCTGCGCGTACTCGTTCCACATGTAGTCACGGTCTTCGTCGGTGACCATCTCGAGCGTGAGCTCGTCGTGGTTGCGCAGGAAGATGCCCCACTGGCATCCGGCGGGGATGGTGGGGGTGTCGGCCAGGATCTCGCTGATCGGGTACCGCGATTCGCGGCGCACCGCCATGAAGATGCGCGGCATCACCGGGAAGTGGAAGCACATGTGGCACTCGTCGCCGCCGACCTCGGGGTCGCCGAAGTAGTCCACCACGTCGGCCGGCCACTGGTTCGCCTCGGCCAGCAGCACGCGGCCCGGGTAGTTCTCGTCGACGAACCGGCGCACCTTCCTGAGGAACTCGTGCGTTTCGGGCAGGTTCTCGCCGTTCGTGCCAGGGCGCTCGTAGAGGTACGGGACCGCGTCGAGGCGGAATCCGTCCAGACCCATGTCGAGCCAGAAGCGCATGGCGTCGAGCATCGCCTCGTGCACCTTCGGGTTGTCGAAGTTCAGGTCGGGCTGGTGCAAGAAGAAGCGGTGCCAGAAGTACTGCTTGCGCACCGGGTCCCACGTCCAGTTGCTCGGCTCGGTGTCGACGAAGATGATCCGCGCGTCCTGGTAGAGCTCATCGGTGTCACTCCAGACGTAGAAGTCGCCGTACGGCCCGTCCGGGTCGGTGCGGCTCGCCTGGAACCACGGATGCTCGTCGCTGGTGTGGTTCATGACGAAGTCGATGATCACCTTGATGCCGCGCTCGTGCGCGGCGTCGAGGAACTCCTGGAAGTCGTCGGTCGTGCCGAGGTCGGACTGCACTCCCGTGTAGTCGGCGACGTCGTACCCGCCGTCCCGCAGCGGGGAGGGGAAGAACGGCGGGATCCACAGGCAGTCGACACCCAGCCACTGCAGATAGTCGAGCTTGTCGATGAGGCCGCGGAAGTCTCCCACGCCGTCGCCGTCGCCGTCCTTGAACGAGCGCACGAGGACCTCGTAGAACACTGCCGTCTTGAACCACTCCGGCGCGGGGCTCCCCGGGGTGTCCGGGAACGGATCCTGCGTGAGCACCGGGATCGACGCGGTGTACGGGGCGGGCTCATCGGTCATACGGGCTCCCTCACCATCGGATTTCGTCCGAGGCCCAACCTGTCACACGAGACGGGCGCTGGCTAGGGGCTTGTGCACCTCTTGACCTGCGCCGGTCGGAGTGCAAGGGGAGCCGGAAGCTCAGCGACCGCCGGGAGGGCCGATCAGCAGCAGGATGCTGAAGATCGCCACGATGGCGACCAGGATCAGCACGGCCAGCACCCAGGGGCGGTGCAGGAACCAGCGCATCGTGCGGTCGTACCAGGTGCGGTCGCGCGGGTCGTCGGTCTCGGTGAGACGCCACTGCCCCTCGAGTCGCCGGCTGCGGTGCAGCCAGATCTCCGCCGGGATGGTGGCGTACGGCACGATCGCGCTGGCGATCGCGGTCGCGGCCACGCCGGCGTGCCAGCGCTGGTTGAACGCGAGCAGCACCGCCGTGGCGCCGTAGGCGAGGAAGACGAACCCGTGGATGCCGCCGCCGATCGTGACGAGCACCGACGGCTGCCCGACGGCGCGCAGGATGAGGGCGCTGATGAGCAGGGTCCAGGTGATCGCCTCGGCGATCGCGAGCACGCGGAACAGGCGGGCGGGAGTGGTGAACACGGTTCTCCTCGGGTGGGTGTGCTTCCACGGTAGGTGAGCGCGGCTATGCGGATGCCCGAGATGCAGACCATCGCGGGCGTGAACCGCGAAAGATCATTCGAAAGGCTGACACGCCCGGGCTCCGGCACGACGGTCGGGCTGCGGCGTCACTCTCAGAAGGGCGGCTCGATGAAGGTGACGGTGTTCGGAGGCGGCGGCCGGTCGACGTACGTGCGACCGGTGGGGCTCGTCCACTCCAGCAACCCGTCGCCGTGCTGCACGACGTGCCACGGCGTCTGATGCTTCAGCACATGATGTCGCCGACACAGAGCGGCGAGGTTGTCTTCGCTGGTCTCCCCGCCGAAGGCGGCATCGCGGGTGTGGTCGAGATCGCTGTCGCGGGCCGGCATCCCGCATCCGGGGAAGCGACATCGCTCGTCGCGAGATCGCAGCCGACGGCGCAGCGATTCCGGAGGGCGGTACCGGTCGACGCAAAGCACCCCGCCGTTCACGGGATGGGTGAGCACGCGATCCCACCCTGACGCGGCCCCGGCCAGCACCTGGGCGGAGGCGAGATCCATCGGCGCACGGCCGGAGAGCTCGGCAGCGGGACCGTCCGCACCCATCAGCGTGGTGACCGGCACGGTGACGGCGACGTGCGCGCTGATCGACCCGAGCAGTCGGTCGGCGGTGTCGTGACCGGCCGGAGCGCCGGTGAGCAGCAGATCCATGGCCAGGTCGAACCGACGCTGCGCGAGCGTACGCGGGTCGTCAGCCTGAGTCGGCTCGTCTTCGCCGCGCTCGGCGATCGCCTTCGCCATCTGCGTCAACCGGTCCTGCGCACCGTGGATCAGCACCGAGGGGCCGTACACGTGCAGCTCGGACATGGCATCCGGACCATCGGTCACCCACACGCCTCGATGCGCGCGGGCGTCCTCGTGTCGCTCGTCGAGCGTGCGCGACTGGTACTGCTGGGCGATGCGCTCGGCGATCACCCGCACCCGGCTCGGCGACTCGTGCTGCGCGAACTCCAGCACCCGCACGGCGTAGGCGGCGCGCGCGTCGCCGTCGTCGATGTGCGCACCCGCGTCGACGATCACGCGCGCATGCCCGGCGGTGATCAGCCCCGCACCCTGCGCATGCCACACCTGCGGAAACCGCTCGACCATCACCTCGGCCGCGACCATGCGCCGCTGCACGGTGCGGTCGCTCACGCGCAGCGCCGTCGCGAGTTCGGCCGCCACCGTGCGCAGGGTGAGATCCGAGTCCTCGATCCCGTCGCCCTGCTCAGCGATCGACATCGCCAGCCGATTCGCCAGGGCCACCAGCCCGTCGCGTGCGGCGAGCACGCCCTGCAGGGTCTTCTCGACGGCCTGCAGCGACGACACGATCGCGTCGAGATTCGCGATGTCCTCACTGGTCGCCGTCGACATTCCGTTCATGTTTCGAGTATCGGACAGGCCGCCGACATTCGTACTTCTCATCGCCCTCTCGAGCAGAGCGACGAGGCGACACGAGGGCGTCATTCGTTCGTCGTGGCGGCGTGGTCGGCACGACACGGGCATCCTGTAGCGTGTCGGCCATGACCGGTCGTGATGCCGCCTCCGTACCCCCGCCGACCGCCAGGACGGGAGCCGTCGCGGCGTTCGGCCGAGAGCACGGGAGCTCAGCTCCGGCGGCCACGAAGAAGCAGGTCATCTCGTGGGCGATGTGGGACTGGGCGATGCAGCCGTTCAACACGGTCATCCTCACGTTCGTCTGGATCGCGCTGTACCTGACCTCGCGGATGTTCCTCGAGCCTTCGGTGCGCGAGTCCGGTCTGCTGGCCGACGGCTCGTACATGAACTGCAACAGCTCCCCGTACGCCGCATCCGAGTACTGCCAGGGCCTCACCGACCTGTCGGAGTGGTGGGGCTGGGCGAACTTCGCCGCGGGCATCCTGATCCTGCTTCTCGCGCCGGTGCTCGGCCAGCAGGCCGACGCGCGCGGCAACAAGAAGAAGTGGGTCATCGGCGCCACCATCGGGATCGCGCTCGTGCAGTTCTCGCTGCTGTTCGTCGAAGCCGACCCGAAGTTCTTCTGGTTCGGCGCGTTCGCCGTCGCGGTCGCCGCGGTCGTCAGCGAGATCGGAAACGTCAGCTACTACGCGATGCTCTCCGAGGTGTCGACGCCGAAGAACGTCGGCCGCGTGTCCGGCCTCGGCTGGGGACTCGGGTACATCGGGGGCGTCGTCGCGCTGATCGTGTGCATCCCGGTGCTGTTCCTCGTCGGGCAGGACAACGCGCTCTCGTTCAAGCTCGTCGCCGTCATCTGCGCCGTGTGGACGATCGTCTTCTCGATCCCGATGTTCCGCAACGTGCCCGAGTCGCCGTCGTACGACACGGCCGAGAAGGTCGGCTTCCTCCGCTCGTACGTCGTGCTCGCCCGCAGCATCGCGGAACTGTTCCGCACCAACCGCCCGACGTTCTGGTTCATGCTCGCCGCAGCCGTCTACCGCGACGGCCTGGCCGGGGTGTTCGCGTTCGGTGCCGTGCTCGCCGCGCAGGGCTTCGGCTTCTCGTTCCTCGAGGTGATCATCTTCGGGCTCGCGGCCAACCTCGTCGCCGGCGTCTCGACGCTGCTCGCCGGGCGCATCGACGACGCCATCGGTCCGCGCCGACTCATCATCTTCGCCCTGTCCGGGCTCGTCCTGATGGCGTTCGTGGTCTACGCGCTGCGCGACTACGGCACCATCGTGTTCTGGATCTGCGGCCTGCTGCTGTGCGCGTTCGTCGGCCCGACCCAGGCATCCAGCCGCAGCCTGCTCACCCGCCTCACCCCGCCCAGCCAGCAGGGCACCATCTTCGGTCTCTACGCGACGACCGGCCGGGTGGCGTCGTTCCTGTCGCCGCTGGCATGGTCGCTGTTCCTCGCCTGGTTCGGCGGCATCGTCTACGGCGTGCTCGGCATCGCCGTGGTGCTGCTGATCGGCCTCGTGCTGCTGCTGTGCGTGCGCTTCCCGAAGGACGTCGGGGCGTGAGCCCAGACTCGCCACCCCGATCCGGATGCCGGCCTGCGGCGCATACCGGGATGTGCGCCTGCGGCGCAAGGGCTGCGCCGGCGCAGGTCGTCCCGTCGCAGAATGATCCTCCCGGCCCGCACCAGACAGGAGCGATATGACCACCCACCGCTTCGACGTGCACCCCTGGGGCGTCGGCTGGTCGTGCATGCGGAACGTCGGCTGGGAGGAGCGCGGACAGTCCCACCGGGAGTCGGTCTTCTCCCTGTCGAACGGGCACATCGGATGGCGCGGCACCCTCGACGAAGGAGATCCGAGCGCGGCCGCCGGCAGCTACCTGAACGGGGTCTTCGAAGAGCACCCGATGCCCTACGCCGAAGACGGCTACGGATACCCCGAGCACGGTCAGACGGTCATGCACGTGCCCGACGGCAAGGTCGTCCGCCTGATCGTCGACGACGAGCCGTTCGACATCCGCACCGGAGCACTCGTCGAGCACCGGCAGCATCTCGATCTGCGCACCGGGATCCTGCACCGCACGGCCACCTGGACCTCGCCCGCCGGCCGCACGGTGACCATCGCCTCGCAGCGCCTGGTGTCGTTCACCCACCGCTCGATCGCCGCGGTGAGATACGAGGTGACCGCCGAAGACGCCGCCGTCGACGTGACGCTCCTCTCGGAGATCGTCGCCGACGAGCCGCTGCCCGAGGTGCACTCCGACCCGAGGGTGATGGATGCCCTGCGCGACCCCTTCGAGCCGGTGGCCCACCACGGCGGCGGCGGTCGGGCCACCCTCGTGCAGCGCACCAGGCGCAGCCGGATCGCGGTGGCCGTCGCGGCCGACCATCGCGTCAGCATCTCATCGCGGGGTGCCGCGCCCGAGCCGCACACCGAGGTCACGGCAGACCTCGCGCGCACCTCCGTGCGCGTCCGGATCGAGCCGGGCGAGAGCGTCGCCCTGGTGAAGTGCGTGGGCCATGAGTGGTCGCCCTCGCTCGACGATGTCGCGCTGCAGGATCGCGCGGAAGCCGCTGTCGAGACGGCCATCGAGCTCGGCTGGGACGGGCTCGTCGATGAGCAGCGCCGGTATCTCGACGAGTTCTGGGCCCGGGCCGATGTGAGCGTCGACGGCGACGAGCGGCTGCAGCAGAGCGCACGTTTCTCGCTCTTCCAGGTTCTGCAGTCCGCGGCGCGCGCCGAGGTGCGATCGATCCCAGGCAAAGGACTCACCGGCGTCGGATACGAGGGCCACACCTTCTGGGATGCCGAGACGTTCGTGCTGCCGGTGCTCACCTACACCGCACCGTCCGCCGCGCGGGACGCACTGGTGTGGCGGCACTCCACGCTCGACCATGCGCGCGAGCGGGCCGAGCAGCTGCACCTCGCCGGTGCGGCCTTCCCGTGGCGCACCATCGACGGCCGGGAGTGCTCGGGGTACTGGCCGGCGGGCACCGTCGCCTTCCACGTCAACGCCGACATCGCGGCCGCGGTCGTGCGGTACGTTCGGGCGACCGGCGACGTGGACTTCGAACGGGAGAAGGGTGCGGAGATCCTCGTCGAGACCGCACGGCTGTGGTGCACCCTCGGCCGCTGGGACGACGAGGGCGTGTTCCACATCGACGGCGTCACCGGGCCCGATGAGTACTCCGCCATGGTCGACGACAACTTCTTCACCAACCTCATGGCGCAGCGCAACCTGCGGGCCGCGGCGGATGCCTGCAGGCGGCACCGCGATCAGGCATCCGCTCTCGGCGTCTCATCGGACGAGATCGCGCGATGGACGACCACCGCCGACGCGATGGCCTTCCCGTACGACGCCGCTCGGGACATCCCGGAGCAGTCGGCCGGGTTCAACGAGAAGGAGCGGTGGGACTTCGAGGGCACCCGCGACGACCAGTACCCGCTGCAGAAGCACTTCCCGTACTTCGACCTGTACCGCAAGCAGGTCGTGAAGCAGGCCGACCTCGTGCTCGCGCTGCAGGCCGCGCCCGACGCGTTCACACCGGATGAGACGGCCCGCGCATTCGCGTACTACGACGGGCTGACCGTGCGCGACTCGTCGCTGTCGGCGTCGGTGCAGGCGACTGTCGCCGCTCGCGTCGGACAGCTCGACCTCGCGGTGGACTACCTCGCTGAGGCCGGCACCATCGACCTCGACGATCTGCAGGAGGACGTCGACGAGGGTCTGCACGTCGCCGCGCACGCCGGGGTGTGGAACGCGCTGGTCTGCGGCTTCGGCGGCATGCGCGACGACGCCGAGGCGCTCCAGTTCGCGCCGCGCGTGGCGGCGCCCATCACCGCCTTTTCGTTCGGGATGCTCGTGCGCGGCCACACCCTTCGAGTCGAGGTGCAGCACGACACGGTCACCTACCGGCTCGAGGGAGGCCCCGCGCTCGGCATCCGGCACTTCGGCGAGGAGGTCACCCTCGAGGCCGGGGAGCCTCGCCGCCTGAGCATCCCTCCCCTGCCCGATCCGGGGCCTCGCCCGTCGCAGCCGCGCGGACGCGAGCCGCGGCGAGCGGGAGCCGAGACCTGACCCGCCTCAGGCGCGACCCTGCAGGATCATCCGCCAGTAGATCTGCGGGAAGATCTGCCGGTCGATGATCCAGTTCATCCGGCTCTCCCGGTACGAGCTGCGCCACAGGGTCGGCTTCAGGCGGAGCCGGTCGTCGAATTCGGCGAACACCGCGGTCGAGCGTGAGACGGTGAACGGGCAGACGCCGTAGCCGTCGTAGGCGGATGCCGGATCGCGCCCCTCGAGAACCGCGCGGACGTTCTCGGCCAGCACCTTCGTCTGCGTGCGCAGCGCTCCGCCCGACTTGGAGTTGGTCGTGCCCGCCGCGTCTCCCAGTGCCCAGATCTCGGGATGCCGGGTGGAGCGCAGGGTGCGCGGGTCGACGGCGACGAATCCGTCGTCGTCGGCGAGGCCGCTGGCGCGGATCCACTCCGGCGCCTTCTGCGGCGGCTCGGCGATGAGCAGGTCGTAGTGCAGACTCTGCCGGTCGGCGCCGGCAGCGTCGAACACGACGGTGCGGTCGTCTGCGTCGACCTGGCGCAGCTGCGCGCGGTAGCGCACGTCGATGTCGTACTCGTCGATGCTGCGCTGCAGCTCGGCGTCGATCTCGGGGATGCCGAAGATCGTCGGCGTCGGCACGAGCAGCACCACATGGATGTCGTGCAGCACGTTCGTCGCCCGCCAGTACGCGCACGCCTGGTACATCGGCTTCTGAGCCGCGCCCGCGCAGGACGCGGGTCCTGGCGCCTGCACGAACACCACGGTGCCGGAGCGCACCGAGCGCAGCAGCTTCGACGCCTTCTGCGCCAGCGCGAAGTCGTAGTTAGAGGCCCCGTGCGGCGATCCCATCGCGTCGTCGAGACCGGGAACGACATCCCAGTCGTTCCGGATGCCCGGGGCGAGGATCAGCTGATCGTACCGGACGGTGTCACCGGATGCCAGATGCGCCCGCCGATTCTCGGGGTCGACCGCGGTGACGGCATCCGGGATCCACTCCACGCCGTGGGGGAAGACGTCGGCCTGCGGGCGCACCGCCTCGCTCGCCCGGGCGGTGCCGCCGGCGATGTGCGAGAAGAGGGGCTTGTAGTAGTGCGTCTGCGACGGCTCGACGACCGCGATCTCGGTGACTCCGGCACGGCGCAGTCGGCCCGCGACCGACAGCCCGCCGTTGCCTCCGCCGACGACGAGAACCTGATGCGTCCGCTCGTGACGGTCAGCTGTGGATGCGCTCCGCGTGTTCATGGAAGCCGACCGTAGGCGGCGGTGGCGCGCCCGGCGACGCCCTTGACAGCGCAGGCCGGGGTGGTCGGTCGCGCGCGCGGGGCGGCCACCTGCCGGATGCGAGGTCACTTGTGTGCACGCCAGCGCGGATCTCCGTGCACAACTGACCCGCATACCGCACGGGATGGAAAACGCTGGTCGCGGCTGCGGCTCACCGGCGTCTTCCATCTCCGGCGACGGCCGGTCAGCTGAGCAGCACGCCGATCGTGACGACGGCGCCGGTCAGCAGTAGCGCCAGGAAGCTGTAGATCGCGATCGTCCAGCCGTGGTAGCTGTCGGGCGTCGCCCCCTCCGGCGGCGGCACGACGGTCGGATCGGGCGGCGGCGCGGTCAGGCGGGGGTCGGATGCCGGTGCCGGCACGGCTGCGAGCTTCTCGGCCGTCGTGGTGCGTCGAGCCGCCCGCGTCGGCGCCTCTTCGGGCGGGGCGGGAGGGATCACCGGCTCGGCGAGCGCCGCCTCGGGGATCACCGCGTCCGGGATCGTCGGCTCGGGCACGTCGAGCTCGGGAACCACCGCCTCCGGCGCGTCGGGTCCCGCGACCGCGGGCTCCGGTACGACCGCGCGATCGGGCGCAGCGGCCTCGGGCGCTGCGTCATCGGCATCCCCCGACCGGTCGCTCACGTCAGCCTCCGACCGCACCCGCGTCGCTCGTGCCGACGTCGGTGCGGTGGAAATTCTGGAACGAGCGGGATGCCGTGGGCCCGCGCTGCCCCTGGTAGCGGTTGCCGTACGGGCCGGAGCCGTAAGCGTTCTCGGTGGGCGAGGTGAGGCGGAAGAAGCAGAACTGTCCGATCTTCATCCCCGGCCACAGCTTGATCGGAAGCGTCGCCACATTCGCGAGCTCCAGCGTGACGTGCCCGCTGAACCCCGGGTCGATGAATCCGGCCGTCGAGTGGGTGATGAGCCCGAGGCGTCCGAGCGACGACTTGCCCTCCAGCCGCGCGGCGACATCGTCGGGCAGCGTGACCTGCTCGAAGGTCGCGCCGAGGGCGAACTCGCCGGGGTGCAGGATGAACGGCTCGTCGGGAGCGACCTCGATCAGGCGGGTCAGTTCGGGCTGATCCTCAGCGGGATCGATGAACGGGTACTTGTGGTTGTCGAACAGCCGGAAGTAGCGATCGAGGCGCACGTCGACGCTCGATGGCTGCACCATCTGCTCGTCGTAGGGAGCCAGCCCGATGCGGCCCGTTGCGAGTTCTGCTCTGATGTCGCGGTCGCTGAGAAGCACGTGTTCAGCGTAACGGTGCCGCGAGAGCCGCACTATCCTCGACGCATGACGCGCGCCCCGGTGAGCTCCATCGAGCTGCTGCTCGACGAGGACAGTGAGGCGGCGGTACGTGAGGAGTGGGATGCCCTGGCTGCGGTAAGCCTGTCGAGCCTCGCCGCTCACACCGCGCCGAGCAACAGGCCGCACATCACGCTGCTCGCGCGCAGCTCGCTGGGTGACATCGATGCCGCCGCGCTCTCCGCCCGCCCGGTGTTCGCCGTGCGGCTCGGGGCCCCGATGCTGTTCGGGGAAGGCGACCGACGAGTGCTGGTGCGCAGCGTCGTTCCGTCTGTCGAGCTGCTCGCGTTGCATGATGAGGTGCACCGTGCGCTCGGACCGGGCGACGACGCCCCGCACACGACCCCGGGCGCGTGGACGCCGCACGTGACGATCTCACGCCGCCTGCGGCTGCAGGACCTCGAGCGCGCCCTGGCCCTCGTCGGCGGGCAGATCAGCGCCACGGCCCAGTGCCTGCGCCGCTGGGATGCCGCCACTCGCACGGTGACCGAACTCGGGCACCTCGCCCGCTCCCGCCCGTGACGCGGGCACGCGCCGCGGTTTGTTATGCTGGCCACGCGCCGCCAGGCGTGCGGGGCTGTAGTTCAATGGTAGAACTTCTGCTTCCCAAGCAGACAGCGCGGGTTCGATTCCCGTCAGCCCCTCCATCTGTAGAGTCTTCCTGAATGAGCCATCGGCCAAGGGGAGAGATGAGCACTGCGGGCACGATCGCAGCGATCGACCTGGGCAAGACCACGTGCCGTCTGCTGATCAGCGACGATTCGGGACCGGTCACCCGCACGGGCGACGGAGCTCCGGGGCTCGCGGCGCCGGGCGGCGTCGAGTCCGCCGCCGCGGCGATCCTCTCGCTGCTCGATACCGGCTCGACGCCGCACTCGCTGGGTGTCGGCGCGGCCGGCGCCTGGACCGCCCCGGCCGCCGCACTCGCGCTCGCCGAGACACTGGCCGCGGCGACCGGCGCGAGCGTCGCTGTGGCGTCCGACGTGGTCACGGCGCACATCGGCGCCCTCGGCGGCGCTCCCGGCGTGCTGCTGCTCGCGGGCACCGGCGCCGTCGCGCTCGGCGTCGACGCCGACGGCGTCCGCCTCGTCGACGGGTGGGGGCCCGACATCGGCGACTTCGGCAGCGGTTCGTGGCTCGGGCGGGAAGCCGTCCGCGCGGTGCAGCGCGCAGCGGTCGGGCTCGGGCCGGCGACCGCGCTCGAGGATGCCGTCGCCGCGCGCATCGCGCCCGCGTCCGACGCGCTGTCGTGGACGCTCGCGCAGCATCCGCTCCCCCGCGCGCTGGGCACGCTCGCGCCGCTGGTCCTCGACTGCGCGCAGCAGGGCGACGCGGTCGCCCTCGCGATCGCCTCCGAGGCGGCGCGCCTGCTGACGGCATCCGCCGTCGCGTCGTCCGCATCAGCGCGCACGGTCGCCCTGCACGGCGGACTCACCGACCACCCGTGGTTCCGCGCGCACCTCGTCGACGCTCTCTCGAACGCCGATCGTCGCGTCGTCCCCGCGATCGGGGATGCCCTGACCGGCGCTCAGCTTCTGATGACCAGCCACGATCTCCCTCACGAAAGGTTCGTGCACCGTGCCGAATGACGACAGCTCCCTCGCCGCCCTGCTCGGGGTGCTCTCGACCCTCGACACCGAAGCCTCGACGCCGGAGCGCGGCGATCTCGACACCCTCGGCACCGAAGAGCTCGTGCGCAGCATGAACACCGAGGACCGCAGGGTCGCCGAGGCGGTCGCGACCAAGGCGGCCGAGATCGCCGCCGCCGTCGACGGCATCGTCGAGCGCTTCCAGCGGGGCGGTCGACTCATCTACATCGGAGCGGGAACCGCGGGGCGCATCGGCGTGCTCGACGCCAGCGAATGCCCGCCGACCTTCGGCACCGACCCGTCGATGGTCGTCGGACTGATCGCGGGCGGCGAGTCTGCCATCCGCTCGGCGGTGGAGAACGCCGAGGACGACGATCGGGCCGCGGAGGAGTCGCTGCGACAGCTCGAGCTCTCGGCGGACGACACCGTCGTGGGCATATCGGCATCCGGTCGCACACCGTATGTCGTCGGGGGCCTCACCTTCGCACGAGCCGCCGGGGCGCTCACCGTGGCGATCGCCTCGAACGCGGGCTCGGCGATCGGCGCCGCGGCCGAGATCGCGATCGAGGTCGTCACCGGACCGGAGTTCATCTCGGGATCCACTCGCCTGAAGGCGGGCACGGCGCAGAAGCTCGTCGTCAACATGCTCAGCACCCTCTCGATGATCAAGCTGGGCAAGACCTACCGAGGTGTCATGGTCGACCTCGTCGCGACGAACGAGAAGCTGCGTGCCCGATCGATCAGCACGGTCTCGCGCCTCGCCGGGGTCGACATCGACGAGGCCGTGGCCGCGCTCGACGCGGCCGACGGCTCGGTGAAGCTGGCGCTGCTCATGCTGATGACGGGCGCTGCGGCGGACGCTGCGGCGGACGCGCTGCGGCGCAGCGACGGCATCCTGCGCGACGCCATCACCGCCCTGAGCTGAGAGGCGAGCCGACGAACCCGCCGCGCGCTATTCGCCGACGCGCAGCACGCTCAGCCGCATCTCGAGTTCCTCGAGGCGATCCGCATCGTTCCGCTCCAGTGCGAGGCGACGCAGGTGCTGAAGCTTGACGATCTCGTCGGCTCGGGTCGCGGTGCCGTCGTGCAGCCGCTCGATCAGCGCCTCGTCGAGGCCGCTCAGGTCATCTGCGTTCTGCTCGCTCATGAGCGCACTCTACCGACCGCCTCGGCCGAATCCGAGGGCAGAGCTGCACTCTTACGGCAGCGTTAAATTCAGGTGATCTTCAAGGCCGGATCGGTCGAAGGTTCGCCTGTTCCTCCACTTAGAGTCGCCTCATGGCCGAGACGACCTCCTCCGACACGACGATGCGCACGGTGCGCGCCGCTTATTTCGTGTCGGACAGCACGGGCATCACGGCCGAGACCCTCGGCAACGCCCTGCTGGCGAACTTTCCCGGTCTGGTGTTCGTGAAGCACACGGTGCCGTTCGTCGACGCCGTGGACACAGCCACGACGGTCGCCGGTCAGATCGCGCAGGACGCGGCGAACGGACTCGAGCCCCTGGTGTTCACCACGGCGAAGAATCCCGCCGTCCGCACCGTACTCACCTCCGCACCCGCGACGCACATCGATCTGCTGAGCGGCCATCTCAGCGAACTCGCCGAGGCTCTCGGCACCCCGCCTTCCGAGCAGCTCGGCCAGTTCCACACCCTGGGAGACGCGACCGAGTACTTCGCCCGCATGCGGGCCGTCGAGTACGCGATCGAGCACGATGACGGTCAGAGCAGTCGCGCCCTCGACCTCGCCGACGTGATCATCGTCGCCCCGAGCCGCTGCGGCAAGACGCCGACCACCATGTACCTCGCTCTGCAGTACGGTCTGCTGGTCGCCAACTACCCGCTCACCGACGACGACTTCCCCACCGACGAGCTGCCACCGCTGGTCAGGCCGTACGCGGCTCGCTGCTTCGGCCTCACCACGACGCCGCTGCGCCTCAGCCAGGTTCGGCACGAGCGCCGCCCCGATTCGCGCTACTCGAGCCTCGCGCAGTGCACCACCGAGCTGCGTCGTGCCGAGAGGCTGTACGCCCGCAACGCCATCCCGTTCCTCAACTCCTCGACGAAGAGCGTCGAGGAGATGTCCGCCGTGATCCTGCACTCCCTCGGCCTTCGCCGCTGACCACCCTCAGACGAAAGAGCTCCTCGTGACCAACATCCTCTGGTTCGATCAGATCGGAATGACCGACCTCCCCCAGGTGGGCGGCAAGAACGCCTCGCTCGGGGAGATGATCTCGAATCTCGCCGATCTGGGCGTGCGCGTGCCGGGCGGCTTCGCGACGACGGCGGATGCCTATCGGCGCTTCCTCGCGCACGCCGGGCTGCGTGAGCGCATCAGCGACGCGATCGCGGGCCTCGACACCGACGACGTCACGCGGCTCGCCCTGGTCGGCACCGAGATCCGCGCGTGGATCATCGAACACCCCCTGCCGGCCGACCTCGAGCGCGACATTCGCGACGCGTACGACCGGCTCGTGGCGACGGATGCCGATCCCGACGGCGTCACGTGGGCGGTCCGCTCGTCGGCCACCGCTGAGGATCTTCCGGATGCTTCGTTCGCCGGCCAGCAGGAGACGTTCCTCAACGTGGGCGGCGTCGAGAACGTCCTCGCCGCGATCCGCGCCGTGTACGCCTCGCTGTACAACGACCGGGCGATCGCCTACCGCGTGCACCACGGCTTCGATCACGACGACGTCGCCCTGTCGGCGGGCGTGCAGCGGATGGTGCGCTCGGACGTCGGCTCGTCGGGTGTGATGTTCACCGTCGACACGGAGTCGGGCTTCGACCAGGCCGTGTTCGTCACCAGCTCGTACGGACTCGGCGAGGCCGTCGTGCAGGGCGCGGTGAATCCCGACGAGTTCTACGTGTCGAAACCGGCGCTGCGTGCCGGTCGTCCGGCGATCCTCAAGCGCGCGGTGGGCGAGAAGGCGATCGCCATGCGCTACACCGACAGCACGGAGGTCGGCGCCAGCACCGCCTTCGTCGACGTTCCGGCCGAGGACCGCGCACTCCTGTCGATCACCGACGTCGAGCTCACCGAACTCGCGCAGCACGCGCTCGTGATCGAGGCGCACTACGGCCGACCGATGGACATCGAGTGGGGCAAGGACGGTGTCGACGGTCAGCTGTACATTCTGCAGGCGCGCCCCGAGACGGTCGTGTCGCGCGCATCGGCGAACGTCATGCGGCGCTTCCGTCTGCAGGAGACGGGCCCCGTCGCCGTCGAGGGTCGTGCGATCGGGCAGCGGATCGGCGCGGGTCCCGTGCGCGTGCTGCGCGATGCCACGCAGATGAGCGAGTTCCAGACCGGGGACGTGCTCGTGGCCGACATGACCGATCCCGACTGGGAGCCGATCATGAAGCGTGCATCCGCGATCGTCACCAACCGCGGCGGCCGCACCTGCCACGCCGCGATCATCGCCCGCGAGCTCGGCATCCCCGCCGTCGTCGGCACGGGCGACGCGACGCGCGTGCTGGCCGACGGCCAGCCGGTCACCGTGTCCTGCGCCGACGGAGACACGGGCGTCGTGTACGAGGGCATCCTGGCCTTCGCCGAAGAGGAGACAGCGCTCGACAGCATGCCGGAACCGCCGGTGAAGATCATGATGAACGTCGGAACGCCCGATCAGGCGTTCTCGTTCTCCCGCCTTCCGCACCGCGGGGTCGGTCTCGCCCGGCTGGAGTTCATCATCAACCGGCAGATCGGCATCCATCCCCGCGCCCTGCTCGAGCACGACACCCTGCCCGACGACCTTCGCCGACAGGTGGATGCCAGGATCGCCGCCTACCCGTCGCCGCGCGAGTACTTCGTGCAGCGGGTGGCCGAGGGCGTCTCGATGCTCGCGGCCGCGTTCGCCCCGGAGCCGGTGATCGTGCGGCTGAGCGATTTCAAGTCGAACGAGTACGCCAACCTTCTGGGCGGGGATCGTTACGAGCCGCACGAGGAGAACCCGATGATCGGATACCGCGGGGCCTCGCGCTACATCTCCCCGGAGTTCCGCGAGTGCTTCGAGATGGAGTGCGAAGCGCTGACGTTCGTGCGCGACGAGATGGGCTTCACCAACGTGCAGGTGATGGTGCCGTTCGTCCGCACCGTGGCCGAGGGGCAGGCCGTCGTCGAGCTGCTGGCCGAGAACGGCCTGCGCCGGGGCGAGAACGGCCTGAAGGTCATCATGATGTGCGAGGTGCCGACGAACGCACTGCTCGCCGACGACTACCTCCAGCACTTCGACGGCTTCTCGATCGGCTCGAACGACATGACGCAGCTCACGCTCGGCCTCGACCGCGACAGCGCACTGGTGGCGGACACCTTCGACGAGCGCGACCCGGCCGTGCTCAAGCTGCTCTCGATGGCCATCGAGGCATGCCGCCGTCAGGGCAAGTACGTCGGGATCTGCGGCCAGGGCCCGAGCGATCACCCCGAGCTGGCGGAGTGGCTCGTCGAACAGGGCATCGAATCGGTGTCCCTGAACCCCGACACCGTCATCGAGACGTGGCTGCGCCTGGCGCGAATGGCGCCGATGCAGGTGTGAGTCCGGCGCTCGGCAGGTGACATGGAGCGAAACAACGATGCGCGATATGTCCTGCCGGGCGGGCCGCGGCCCCTCACCCCGCACAGTCGGCTACGGTTCAGAGTGAGCGTGTGTGCGCTCATCGAACGAATGCAGGTGCCCCATGCCATATCGCGACCGGACCACAGTGGAGCGCTGGGTCAACGAGTACATCGAGTCGCACAGCGCGGACTCGCTGGGCGTCGCGGTGCTCGACAAGAACTTCGAGGCCGGACCGAACTCCGGAATAGTGGTCGTCACGCTGCGTTCCGCCAGCACGATCACGTTCCTGCACCCCGAGATCCGTCAGGGGCTGCCCAACTGGGTGGTCACGTTCGAGGGGCGAAATGAGACGCTCGACCTCGACGACGCGGCCCTTCGTCAGCTCGCGGAAGACCTCATGTCTCTCGCGGAGCTCCGTTCATTCCTGCAGCAGAAGACCGACGCGGTCGTCCTCACGCACTGACCGCACGTCTACGCGCGTTCACGCACGGACCGCGCGGCTGAGGCCGGCGCTCAGGCGGGGAACACCGTGAGCAGTGCGCCGAACGCGGCGGTGACGCCGGCCACGAGGCCCGCAGACGCGGCGATGGGGTGCACGATCCGACCGACGTGGCGATCGCGCATGCGGGAGCGCTCGGGCTTCCACGACAGCACGGCCGTCTTGGCTTCGGAAAGATCCGCGTAACGGCCGATCGGCGCGCTCGTCGCGTCGAAGGCGACGAAGTGACCGTCGGGGGTCGTGTCGACCGAGCCGACGTACTCGCCGGCCTTCGAGGCGACGTGGAAGCCGGTGTCGACCTTGCTCCACGTCACCGCACGCGGCACGATGCCGGCCGTGGGAGCGACCGGGTCGGTCGCCGAGACGGCGCCGGGGACGTAGAGGCGGCCTGCGGGGTGCTCTGCGATGGTCATGCCACACGCGCCAGTGCCGGGGTGCGGACATCGAGCTCGGTGATCTCGCGCTCGGCGACCTGGTCGCAGAGATCGATGACGACGCCCGCCGACGAGTTCGCCTGATCGGCGAGCTGCTGCAGGTAGCTCCGGTCGAGCTGCTTGGCGGCCTCGGCGTCCATCTTGAACTGCAGCGGGATCGAGCAGTGCAGCCAGATGCTGGAGCGCTCGACGCCTCCGTCGACCAGACGGTCCCACGAGAGCGAGAAGCTCTCGTTCCGGCGCAGCTTGGTCGACACGAGAACCTTCAGGTGAGCGAGGATGCGGTCCGGCATCTCGATTGCTTCGCCGGTGGCTCCGTAGTGCAGCGTGCCCATTTCAACTCCTCAGGTCGGTGTATATCCGATGTGAGAAAACTTACTCAGATCAAAAGTAGTTTGTCAAACTACATATCTGCCACGCTTCACGTCTTGCTATAGTGGGAGCAGGAGGTGGCCATGAGCGTTCAGCTTGACGCCGCGGAGGTGATCATCGACGCCCTTCGGCAGTACCAGGAAGCCGATAGCGCGATGCATGCGCGTGCCCGGCAGGTTTCCTCGATGTCCGACAACGAGATCCGCATCATCCAGTACCTCCTCGGTGCCGCCATGAACGGCGACACCGTGACCCCGACCGCGCTGTCTAAGCACCTCGGCGTCACCTCGGCATCCATGACCGCTCTGCTCGATCGCCTCGAGCGCGCCGGCGCCATCGAGCGCGTGCGGCACCCCTCCGACCGTCGCAGCCTGGTGATCACGGCCACGCCGCTCGCCGAGCAGACCGTGGGCGCGCCCGTCGTCGCCTTTCAGCAGGCGACGCAGGAGATCGCCGCAGACCTCACGGAAGCGGAGCAGGCTGCCGTCGTCGGATTCCTCCGTCGGCTCACTGCCGCCGCAGACCAGGCCAGCCGTTCGACCACCGCCTGACGCCGACCGGACAGCGCGTCAGCTGCTGAGCGCCGCCGCGATGCGCACCACGGCCTCGCGGAGGAGCGGTCGCGGAGTGGCGAACACGAACCGCGTGCACCCGATCGCGGCCTGTCCGCATAGCGCGCCGTCGGTCATCGACACCGCGGCGTTCTCGCGGAACCAGGCGCCGAGGTCGGCATCCGCACCGAGCTCGGCCCACAGCCGCGTGCCGCGGAAATCGAGCAGGGCGATGTAGGTCCCCTCCGGCACGGTGACCCGCACCCCGGGAAGGTGCTCCGCCACCAGCTCAGCGAGCAGTCGCCGGTTGCCGTCGAGGTACTCGATGACCCCGGCCAGCCACTCGGCGCCCCCGGTGTAGGCCGCGAGCTGCGCGATCACGCCGATCGTCGCGGTGCCGTGACCGGCCCACCCGCCGTCGGCATCCCACGCGTCCCTGGTCTCGGCGTTCGACAGGATCAGCTGCGCGCACTTGAAGCCGGCGAGGTTCCATGCCTTCGACGCCGATGTCGCCGTCAGCGTGTGCGCGGCCGCGGCATCCGACACCGAGGCGTACGGGATGTGCCGGGCGGGCTCGTACACGAGCGGAGCGTGGATCTCGTCGGAGAAGACCCGACCGCCGGCAGCCGACACGGTCTCCGCGATCGCCAGCAGCTCTTCCCGAGTCGCGACCGTGCCCAGCGGATTGTGCGGGTTGCAGAGCACGAGCAGCTCGCCGCCCTCGGCGAACGCGGATGCGACGGCCGCGAGGTCCATGACCCAGCGCCCGTCGACCTCGAGGCTGGGCACCTCGATCACTCGACGTCCGTGTCGCAGCGGCACATCGAGGAACGGCATGTAGGCGGGGGTCGGCACGATCACCGCCTCGCCGGGCTGGGTGTAGGTGGTGATCGCGAACTCGTACGCGGCGATCACGTCGGCGACGAGCCGCACGTCCGCACTCGGCACGGTCCAGCCGTACCGATCGGCATACCAATCGGCCACCGCCTGCTGCAGCGCGCGAGCGGTCGGCACGGGCAGGTAGCCGGTGAATCCGGCACGCAGCGCGTCGGCGACGGCATCCGAGATCGCGGGCGCGACGCCGAAGTCCATCTCGGCGATGAACGTGCCGATCGTGTCGGGGAAACGCGTCCACTTGACGCTGCCCGCCCGCCGCAGGTCGGCCTCGGTGATCACGTCGTACGGGTGCGGTGCGGCGAGGTCGGCGAGGCTCATGCATCCATTCTGCCGTGCCCGCCCCGGCATCCGGCATGGCCGGCGCCGCGCAGCGTCACACGCCGCTACAGCCAGCCCTTGCGCTTGAACGCGAGGTAGAGACCGCCCCCGAGCGCGACCATCGCGGCGATCGAGAGCGGGTACCCGTACGGCCAGTTCAGCTCGGGCATGTCGAGGAAGTTCATGCCGTAGATCGATCCGATCAGCGTCGGCGCGAACAGGATCGCCGCCCACGCCGAGATCCGCTTCATCTGGTCGCCCTGACGGATGCTCTCCTGGGTCATCCGCCGCATCTCCTCGTTCTGCCGGCGTGCGACGATCGTCGACTCGACGGTGAGCGCGTTCTCGAGCACAGCGCGGAACGTGGCGGCCCGGTCGGCGACCCGGATGGCGTGATCGTGCACGTCACGCAGTCGACGCTGCAGCTCGGCATCCGCGTCGCGCCTCTCCCCCTCGCGCAGCAGCCCGCCGACGATGTCCGTCAGCGGCTGCGCCGCGCGCTGGAACTCGAGCACCTCGCGCGAGAGCTCGTAGATGCGCTGCGTGGCGTCGACGTCATCGACGAACAGCTGGTTCTCGATCTCGTCGATGTCGTTCTCGAGCCCGGCCAGCACCGGCGCGTACCGGTCGACCACCTCGTCGAGGATCGCGTACAGCACGGCCTCCGGCCCGTGGGCGAGCAGGATGGGATCGCTCTCGAGGCGGCGGCGCACCTGCCCGAGGTCCGGCTCCTCGGCGTGGCGCACCGTGACGACGAAGTCGCGCCCGACGAACACGTGCACCTCGCCGAACTCCACCTCCTCCTCCGCGTCGAGGTAGCGCGCGGGTCGCAGCACGACGAAGAGGTGATTCTCGTAGTGCTCGAGCTTGGGGCGCTGATGCCCGCGCAGGGCGTCTTCGACGGCGAGCTCGTGCAGCCGGAATTCGGCGGCGACGGTCTGCAGCTCTTCGGCATCCGGTCGATACAGACCGATCCAGCCCATTCCGCCGCGCTCGCGCATCAGCTCGAAGGTCTCGTCGATGCTGTCGGGATTCGCCGTGCGCGCACCGCCCACGTAGATGCCGTTGTCGACGATCGCCATGCCGTGCCTCCTGAGTGCGCCGTTCGCGCTGTCGCGAACGTACCACCGGGAACGGGCCCCGCCGATGCGCGGCGGGGCCCGTTCGATTCGATCCGGGTCAGCGCCGGCGTCGCGCGACGATCACGATGGCGGTGATGACGGCGGCGAGCAGCACCACTCCGAGGCCGATCAGCAGCGGCCACGGCATCGGGTCGGATTGCTCGGTCGGCTGTGCGGCGTCGGATGGCTGGGCCGTCGGGTCTGCCGCAGCCGTCTCGCTCGGGGTGGCGCTGGGCGTCGCCGTGGGCTCGGGCACGGTCAGCGAGAACGCGTACTCCCCCGACGTCGGGTGCCCGTCGCTCGAGACGACCTGCCAGGTCACCGTGTAGGCGCCGTCGGGCATCCCCTCCGACAGCGGAACCGTGACCGTATCGGCCTCGATCGAGGGCGGCCCGGCCACCCAGTCCTGACCGGACTCGTCGACGACGGTCATGGCCGTACCGCTGTTCTCGTCGATGGAGAGCAGCGTGTTCGAGAAGGTCAGCACGACCTCGGTGGGCGCGGCGGTCAGCTGCGAATCGGCGGCAGGGGTGCTCGAGACGATCGTGTCGTGAGCGGACGCCGGAGCTGCGACGGCGAGCGCGGCGACGGTCGCCACGGCGACGGCGGCGATGGTGGTGCGGATGCGGAACATGGGGGACCTCTTTCTGGGTGCCGCGACGCGGCGAATCATCTGGAAGGGGCGCGGGGCGCCCGACGCGGCCACACGGCGGCGATGGATCAGACGACGTTCAGAGGCGGCCCGCGCCGGTGCAGCGCGACCAGGCGCGGCTCGGCGCGCGGTGGTGCCGGCAGCAGCGCCCAGCGCAACCGGGTCGGAACAGCGGGCACAGCCGGTGCGACGGCGACCGATCGCGTCAGCCAGCGCACGACGGAGGATGCCAGGGCCGTGAGCGCCTGGATCAGACGCTCACCACGATGCAGCGCGACGACGGTGACGAGCGCGGCGATGCCGTGCGCGAGCCACATGCCCGCGTCCTCGGGGACGACCGCCGTGCCGGCCGCGGGAAGCGTGAGCGGCCCGTGCACGTGCGGTGCGATGCCGCCTCGCGGTGCGATCGAGCCGAGCACGAACAGCACGTGGAACAGCGCCTGCGACACCATCACCGAGAACGTCAGCCTGATCGCCGACAGGCGGATGCCCGAGAGCAGCGTGCAGAGCATGAACGACAGCAGCCAGGGAACCGCGACACCGAGCATCCCCGGCATCTGACCGCCGACCCAGACGTGGGAGGCGAGGGCGACGAACGTCGAGATCGAGGCGCCCGCGAAGCCGCGGAGGAGCCGAGATCTACCAGACGAGCGCACCCGTCCATCCTTTCATGGCGTGGGAGGCACGTCGGAGGCGACGCCATGGGGCTGCCCCTGGCGCCCCGCCCAGACCGCGCCGGCGCTGGCGAGCAGGTCGCCTCGGATGCTCACGCGGCTCACTCCGCGGCAGGCGGTGCGCAGATGGCCGCGTCAGCGATGCTCTGCGCGTACTGCTCAGCCGTGAACGGCAGTCCGAACTCCGGCGCCGTCTGCCCCTCGGCAGCAGGAGCCTTCGACGCGATCGCCGCGAGCTCCCAGGCGAGGTACGCGGCCATCGCGCCACCCGCGGACGAGCCGTTGAGCGTGACCGCCACGGTGAAGCCGGTGGCCGGGTCGGAGTACGCCGCGGTCGCGTAGCCGGGAACCCAGCCGTGCTGTCCGACCATCGAGCCCACGAGGTACCCGCCGCCGGTCGCCTGGTACCAGCTCGGCGCGCCGGGGCTGACGGGGAGCGGGGCGCCGAAGCGAGCGGGCTCGGCGTTCTTCGCGCGCAGCGCCTGACGTGCCTCCGCCTGGGCGTAGCGCCCGAGGTCGGTGATGGTCGAGACGACGCCCGAGTCGGTGAACCCGATGCTCGACGAGCTCTTCGTGATGTCGACGGGGGCCGCGCAGTCGTACCCGCCGCCCTCGGCCGGGGGAAGGAAGGTGCCCCTGAGCGCCGGCGACGGGCTGGGTGCGGCCGACTCGCGCGGCGGCAGCGAAGTGGACGCCAGCTCGAGCGGCCCCGTGACGTACTTCGCGATCAGCTCGGACGCGCTGCGACCGGACACGCGCTCCAGCGCCATGCCCAGCATGAGGTACCCGGCGTCCGACTCGCGGTACTCGGTGTGCGCCGGTGTGCGGGCGGTGCCCAGCCCGAAGCTGGCCAGCTGCAGGGGAGCCCACTCGCGCCCCGGCGTGTTCAGCCAGTACGGCTTGACCACGGCCTCGGAGGAGCCGACGCCGCTCGTGCCGTTGCAGAGGTCGAGCAGCGTGATGTCGGAGAGGTCGGCGACGCCCGAGACGTACTTCGGCACGGGGGTGTCCAGTTCGACCGTGCCGTCGTCGGCCATGCCGTAGAGGACATCGCACGTCATCAGCCGGGTGACGTCGGCGATGCGGAACGACATGTCGGTGGTCACCTCGGCGCCGTCCGGGCCCTGCGTGCCCACGCCGGTGACCCACTCGCCGCTCCAGGGCACCCAGACGCCGACGATGGCGCCCGAGGATCCGCTGGCGACGATCGCCCGCTCGACGGCGGCCTGCAGCTGCCCGGTCACATCGTCGGGCAGCTTCGCGTCGACCTGCTTCGGGGGCGTGTAGCTGAACTCGGAATCCGATCCGGTGCAGCCGGTCAGTGCGAGGGCCAGGGCGAGCACGCCGCCAACGGCTGCGCGCACACGGCGCGACGAACGAAGATGCATGAAACACTCCCGGGGGATGGACTCTCCGAGTCTAGGGCGACGAGGCTGAAAGGCCGCCCGTCACGGCATCCGGATGCCCTTTTCCTTCTCCCCGCCTGCTGCGGCGCTCTCGGCTCGCCGGGCCTGACGGGCTTCCCACGCCTCGCGCATGAATCGACGCACGTCCTCGTCGACGCGGATGTCGCTCGGCCGCAGCGGGCGCGAGAGGTACAGCCCGTCGAGCGAGGTGAGCCGCGACAGCGCGACATACGTCTGCCCCGGCGCGAACGCACCCGATCCGAGGTCGACGACCGCGCGATCGTAGGTCTTGCCCTGCGACTTGTGGATCGTGACCGCCCAGGCCAGGCGCAGCGGGAACTGGGTGAACTCCGCGGCGACCTCGCGGCTCAGGGTCTTCGTGCCCGGGTTGTACGCGTAGCGGAACCTCTCCCACACGGCCGGCTCGACATCGAACTCGTCGCCGTCCACCTCGACGCGCACGGTGTCGCCGAGGATGCGGGTGACCGTCCCGATCGACCCGTTCACCCAGCGCGGGGGCTCGCCCTGCATGGCGATGTCGTTGCGCAGGAACATCACCTGCGCGCCCACCTTCAGCTTCAGCTCGGCGTCGGCGGGGTAGTTCGCCTCGCCCCGCCCGAAGTCGCCCGACACCTCGGCGTGCGCGGTCTGCTCGCGCCCCGGCAGGGCCGCGAGGTGGCGCCGGTTGATGCTGTTCACGATGTCGTTGCGGGTCGCGAGGGTGATGATCGGCACCTCGCCCGGCTCGGGCTCGGGCGGAGTGCGCGCGCCCTTCTCGTTCAGCGCACCCGCGATGTCGGCGGTGACGCGCCCGTACCGCACGGCGTTCAGCATCGCCTTGAAGCCGTCGTCGGACTGGCGGTGGATGTGCACCAGCTCGTGCACGTGCAGCTTCGCGCCGTAGCTGCCGATGTCGAGCATGCCGCCGGCGTCGTCCCTGCCTCCGGTCCACACCTTGGCGTCGAAGAACCAGAACGAGCGGTAGTGATCCTGCACGTACCGCAGCTCGTCGCCGCGCGGCGGCACCGGCGCGAGCTGGTACGGGTCGCCGAACATGACCACCTGCACTCCCCCGAACGGGATGCCGCGCTTGCCGCGCGCCTGACGGAGAGATCGGTCGATGGCATCCATCAGATCGGCGTTCACCATCGAGATCTCGTCGATGACGAGGGTCTCGATCGCGTTGAGGATGCGGCGGGTCGCGTCGGACTGCTCGATCTCGCTCTCGGCGATGAGTCCGACCGGCAGCCGGAAGAGCGAGTGGATCGTCTGCCCCTCGACGTTCAGGGCGGCGACACCGGTGGGCGCGCAGATCGCGATCTGCTTCTTCGTGTTCCAGGCGAAGTGCTGCAGGAGGGTCGACTTGCCCGTTCCGGCACGACCGGTGATGAAGACGTGCTCATCGGTGTCCTCGATGAGTCTGAACAGCGCGTGCTGTTCTTCGGAGAGGGCGACGGACACGACCCTATGTTAAGTCCCCGACGGGTGCGTACGGCATCGTCCCAGCGCCGACTGCCTAGACTTGCGCCATGATGCAGGGGCGGGTGTCACCGGGGCGGACGCGCCCGCGCGGGCGCTCCAGCCTGCGGTCCGACCTCACCCTGCTGGCCGTCATCGGCGTGCTGCTGTTCGCCGCGATCGCCGCGGGCGGGATGTCGCTGTACCAGTCGTTCTACAGCCCCTCCGCCTTCGTGCAGCGGTACGTCGATCTGCTCTCCAGCGGGCGCGCCGCCGAGGCACTGCAGGTTCCGGGCGTCTCGCTCGACCTCGCCGTGCTGCAGGATGCCGGGATCGACGCCTCCGCCTCCGAAGCGCTGCTGCGCCGGGCCGCCCTCGCCCCGCTCACCGACGTGACCGTCACCGAGAAGGGCTCGAAGGACGGCGTGCACGAGATCGTCGTCGACTACGTCGCCGGCGGTGTCGACGGCACCTCGATCTTCACCGTCGCGCAGGACGGCTGGGTGGGAGTCGCCCCGAACTGGCGCTTCACGGTGAGCCCGCTGGCGGAGATCCAGCTCACCGTGCGGGGCGCCGACGTCTTCGCGGTGAACGGCTTCGCGATCGATCGGCGTCAGGTGTCCGTCGACGGCGCGGATGCCGCCCCGCTCGACCCCCTGCACCTGCTGGTGTTCACCCCTGGCAGGTATTCGGTCACCGTCGACACCGCCATCTCGTCCACCCCGGGGGTGAGCGTGCTCGCCGACACCGCGCTCGCTCGCACGCCCGTCGATGTGCAGGCCCAGCCGACCGAGAGGTTCGTCCAGGTCGTGCAGCAGCAGGTCGAGCAGTTCCTCACCGAGTGCGCGACGCAGGAGGTGCTGCAGCCCACCCGCTGCCCGTTCGGTCTGCAGCTGCACAACCGGCTCGCCCCGGACACCGTGCCGAAATGGTCGATCACCGCACAGCCCGTCGTGACCCTCGAGCCCGACGGCGGCGCCTGGGCGCTGCCTCCCACCGACGCGATGGCGCACATCGAGGTGCGGATCCAGTCGCTGTTCGACGGCACCGTCCGCGACGTCTCGCAGGACGTGCCGTTCCGGGTGAACGGCACCGCGACCGTGCTCCCGGACGGATCGGTGTCGATCCGCGTCGGCTCGCCGGACGGCGATCAGCCGACGCTCGAGGGCTGAGCCCTCAGCGCACGCTGTCGCGCTCGGCCATCCGTGCCAGCCGAGCGTTGTACTCCTCCAGCTCGGCATCCCCGGTGCGATCGGCATGTCGATCACGTCGACGCTGCAGCCTGGCATCCGATCGCGACCACTGGATCGCGACGGTGACCGCCAGGATCAGCGTCGGGATCTCGCCGACCGACCACGCGATGCCACCGCCGATGTACTGATCCTCCATCGGCGTCGGACCCCAGGTGCGGCCCATCGAGCCGAACCACTCGGCGACGAACAGGCCCGACTGCATCATGATCGCCATGCCGAAGAACGCGTGCGTGGCCATCACGGCGATCAGCGTGATGAGCCGGCCCGCGTACGGCAGACGGTACGGGATCGGATCGACGCCGATCAGCGTCATCGCGAACAGGTAGCCCGAGATGAGGAAGTGGATGATCATCCACTCGTGCCCCAGGTGGTCGTACATCGCCCAGCGCACGAGATCGGTGAAGTAGAACGCCCACAGCGACACGGCGAAGATGCCGGCGGCGACGAACGGATGCGTGATGAACCGCGAGTACGGCGAGTGCACCGCCCACAGGATCCACTCGCGCCCGCCGCGCGTGCCGTCGTCGCGCTTGTGGATGCTGCGCAGCGCCAGCGTGATCGGAGCGCCCGCGACGAGGAGCACGGGGATCGCCATGCTCAGCAGCATGTGTCCTGCCATGTGCACGCTGAACAGGTAGTCCTGGTACGCGTTGATCGGACCGCTCGTGACCCACAGCAGCAGGGCCATGCCGAGCATCCAGAAGATCGTGCGATGCACCGGCCAGGCATCCCCGCGCCGACGCAGCCGGACGATCCCCACGATGTAGAGGAAGACGCCGAAGCCGGCGGCCGCGATCCACAGCACGTCGAGGTCGAACGACGTGAACCAGCGGTCGAGGGTCAGCTCGGGCGGCAGCGGCTCCCGGGTGAGCCGTTGCGCGGGCGTCTGCACGGCCGGCGCCTGCTCGCCGAGCGGCGGGGGCGTGCGGGCGAGCGCGGCGGCGGCGCCGGAGGCGATGCCCATCAGGGCGAGCTCGCCGAGGATCAGCGACCAGAACGCGCGCTTCTCGCGGGCACCGTCGAGGTGCGGGATGAGTCGGCGTCGGTACCAGGCGCCGAACAGGCCGAGCCCGACGAGGGCGACGGCCTTGGCGATGACGATCAGGCCGTACGGCGAGAGCAGCTCGCTCCACTCCCCCAGCGCGACGACGGTGCGCGCGACGCCCGAGAACGCCACGACCACGAACGCGGCGAGCGCCAGCGACGAGTAGCGTGCGACGAGCACGGGCAGGTCGATGCGGGCATCCGTCTTCGCCGTCTTCCCCGTCTTCGGCTGAGCGCCGACGCGTCCGTCGACGTGACGGAGGATGACGAGCAGCAGCACCCCGCCCACCCACACGGCGGCGCCGATCGTGTGCAGCAGGATCGCGTTCACCGCGACGGTGTGACCGGCGACGTCACCCGAGTGGCCCTGCGTGGCCATCGGCAGGAAGGCCGCCGCGGCGAGCACCGCGGTGAACGCCGTGCCCGTCCAGCTGCGCCAGCCGAACAGCAGCAGCGTGATCACCGCGCCCATCAGCGTGGTGATCAGCCAGGCCTGACCCAGCGGCAGCTCGAGCAGATACCGGCCGAACTGATCGCCGAAGCCGCGGTCGGCGGTGAGCTTCGGGTTGAACGCCGCCATGAACGTGAGGAATGCGGTGATGCCCGAGCCGATGGTGAAGACGGCCGCCCCTGCGGATGCCGTGTCGATCGCCCGCTCGAACGGTCGGGTCCCGACGCGCAGGGCGAACAGCGCCAGCACCAGCGAGCCGAGCATCGCCGCGGCGCCGAGGTTGGCGACGAGCTTCACGGCAGGAAGACCCCACATGACGATGGGGCCGGGGTCGAGCAGCTTCGGAGGCACCGCGCCGCCGCCCACGATGAGGGCGGCGATGAGTCCGGCGGCCCCGCTGATGACGAGGATCGCCAGGCCAGCGAGACGGTACGGGTTCACGCTTCCAGCCTACGGCCGATACGACGGAAGGCCGCCCCCGAGGGGACGGCCTTCCGTACGGCGAGCGGTCTTACTTGACGGCTGCCTTCAGCTTCGAGCCAGCGGTGACCTTGACGCGCTTGCCGGCCGGGATCTTGATCTCGGCGCCGGTCTGCGGGTTGCGGCCGGTGCGGGCGGCGGTGTCGACCTGCTCGAACGCGATCCAGCCCGGGATCGAGACCTTGCTGCCCTTGGCAACGGCGTCCGAGACGGTGGTGAACAGCGAGTCGAGCACGCGCGAGACGGTGGCCTGGCTCTCGCCGGTGGCGGAAGCGATGCTCGCGACGAGCTCGGTCTTGGTGATGGACTTGTCAGCCATGTCACTCCTCCAGCGACGAAGGTCCGTCGCATCGTGTTGATTTCGAGGGAGAGCCCCCGTCGGTCGTTCGACCGCCTTGAATGTACCAACCGCGGGATGTGATTCCGCGTCATTTCGCGGGTTTTGGCCGGATTTCCCGGCGAGTTGCGTCACTTTGGCCACTTCGGTCACAGATTCGACCGGTTGACGGATCGGGGAGGGAATGCAAAAGGGGCGAGGATCCGAAGATCCTCGCCCCCTGTGCAGCCCTTCGACGAGCTCGGGGAATGCTTACCAGCTCGACTTGGTGATGCCGGGCAGCTCGCCACGGTGGGCCATGTCACGGAAGCGGACACGCGAGATGCCGAACTTCGTGAGCACGCCACGGGGGCGGCCGTCGATGGCGTCGCGCGAACGCACGCGGCTCGGCGACGCGTTGCGCGGAAGCTTCTGCAGGCCGACGCGTGCGGCCTCGCGGGCCTCGTCGGTGGCGTTCGGGTCGACCAGGGTCTTCTTCAGCTCGGCGCGACGCTCGGCGTAGCGCTCGACGATGACCTTGCGCTGCTCGTTGCGAGCGATCTTGCTCTTCTTCGCCATGATTAACGCTCCTCGCGGAATTCGACGTGCTTGCGAACGACCGGGTCGTACTTCTTCAGCACGAGGCGGTCCGGGGTGTTGCGGCGGTTCTTCTTGGTCACGTACGTGTAACCGGTGCCCGCCGTCGAGCGCAGCTTGATGATCGGACGGATGTCCTGAGCCTTCTTGGCCATTAGAGCTTCACACCCTTCGCCTTGAGGTCCGCGACGACCTTCTCGATACCGCGAGCGTCGATCACCTTGATGCCCTTGGCGGACACGTTCAGGGTGACCTTACGACCGAGCGACGGCACGTAGTAGGTCTTCTTCTGCACGTTCGGGTCGAAGCGGCGCTTCGTCCGGCGGTGCGAGTGCGAGATGTTGTGACCGAAGCCGGGAACAGCACCGGTCACCTGGCACACTGCTGCCATGTTGTGACTCCTTCATTACCGTGAGGCCGGACGGCCCCACCCAAGATCCCTTGTCTGCATCCCACCCGCAGGCACAGCACAAGGCCGGGAGAGAGGTGTGGGATACGAACTGCGCACAGGAGTGTGCACAGACAAGGAGTCAGTCTAGCACGGCGTCGTCGTTCAGCCGTGCCGCACCGGATTCCGGTATCAGAGTGGTGCGAACATTCTCGAATCGTGCTACTCTACCCGCGTAGATCACTGGGGACCGAGGGGTTCCGGAACCGTTCTGAGGGGCACGGTTCCGGGGCCCCTTCCCTTTGTTGACACCTGTTGACGGCGGATGGAAGACTGCGGCACATGGCGTTCACCATGGGGCTCGTCGGCGCGGGCCAGTTCGCAGGTCAGTTCGCCACCCTCTTCCATCATCATCCGGGCATCTCGGCCGTGCATGTAACGGACGTCGTCCGCTCTCGGGCGACCGAGCTGGTGACCTCCGCCGGCCTCGCCGGGACGTTCGACAGCTTCGACGAGATGATCGCGTCGCCTGCGATCGACTCGATCGCGATCTTCACGCAGCGCTGGACCCACGGTCCGCTCGTCGTCAAGGCGCTGCGCGCCGGCAAGCACGTCTACTCCGCCGTGCCCATGGCGATCACCGTCGACGAGATCGGCGCCATCATCGACGCCGTCCGCGACACGGGCCTCACCTACATGATGGGCGAGACGAGCTTCTACAACCCCGCCACGGTCTATGCGAGGCAGAAGCTCGCCGCCGGCGAGTTCGGCCGCCTGTTCTACGGCGAGGGCGACTACATCCACGACATGGACCTCGGCTTCTACGAGGCGTACCAGTACTCGGGCGGCGCGGAGTGGAAGAGCACCGCCAGCTACCCGCCGCTGCTGTACCCGACGCACTCGATCGGCGGCGTGCTCGGCGCCCGGCCCACCCATGCCGTCGCCGTGTCGGCGATCGGCGTGACCGACGAGCGCGGCGACGGGGTGTTCGAGCGTCAGCTCAGCCAGTTCGACAACGACTTCTCCAACGCCACCGCCCTGTTCGAGGTCGCGGGCGGGGGCTCGATGCGGATCAACGAGTTCCGCCGGGTGGGCTATCCCACCCACCTGCGCGAGTCGCGCTTCCGCTGGTTCGGCACGGAGGGCTCGTTCGAGCAGCTCGCCCGCACCACGGTGTGGCAGACCCGCCAGGGCGTGGAGGACATCTCGCACCTCGTCGACACCGACCCCTCGGCATCCGTCGACGACCCCGCCCTGTCGGGGATCGCACCGGCGCTGCGTGACGCGTTCGTCTCGGGGTACGCGGCGATCCACGAGCAGGAGCGCACCCGCATCCCCGCCGAGCTGCAGAAGCTGCCCAACGGTCACGAGGGCAGCCACCACTTCCTCGTCGACGATTTCGTGCGCGCCGTGACCGATCAGACGCTGCCGCCGGTGAACGCCTGGCAGGCGGCTCGGTTCACGCTGCCCGGCGTTATGGCGCACGAGTCGGCGCGTCGAGGCGGCGAGCGGCTTATGATTCCCGATATGGGACAACCGAATGCACGCTGACCGTCGACCGCGGTCGGTGACCCGGGCCGACGTCGCCCGTTATGCCGGCGTGAGCACCGCCGTCGTCAGCTATGTGCTCAACGACGGGCCGAAGGCGGTCGCCCCGCTCACCCGGGAACGGGTGCTCGACGCGGTGCGCGTGCTCGGCTACCGCCCGAACGCGGCCGCACGGGCGCTGTCGATGGGCTCGGCCGACATGTTCGGCCTGCTCGTCCACGACAACCGCAGCCCGTTCTTCGCCGAGCTCTGCCACGCCCTCGATCAGGCCAGCGCCGACAACGGCCGCTCGCTGCTGATCGTGAACTCCGACCGCGAGCAGGTGGCGACCTCCGAGCAGATCCGCGACCTCGTCTCACGCCAGATCGGGGGTCTGATCATCGCCGACGTGCTGACCGCGCGCGAGCAGTCGCTGGTCGAGGCCCTCGGCATCCCCGCGGTGGTGATCGGACAGTTCGGCGAGACGGACGGTCTGCACAGCGTCGGCGTCGACTTCGCGGTGGGCGCGCGCGGCGCGACGGAGCACCTCATCTCCCACGGCTACCGGGACATCGGATTCGCGGGAAGCGCGGCCAGGTACGACGAACGCGAGCGAGGCTGGCGCGATGCCCTGAGCGCGGCCGGGCTGCCCCTCGGGCCGCTCGTGCATGTGCCGTTCACCCACCAGGGCGGCTACGACGCGGCGATGCAGCTGATGCGGGCGCCCCGCCGGCCTCGGGCGGTGCTGGCAGCGTCCGACCAGATCGCGATCGGCATGCTCGCCGCGTTCGGCCAGCACGGTCTGCGAGTGCCGGACGACATCGCCATCGCGTCGTTCGACGGCACCGTGGCGGCCGAGTTCGTGTGGCCTCGCCTGACGACGGCGGTACAGCCGCTGGAGCAGATGGCGCACGCCACCGTGCGGATTCTGCTCGCGTCCGGCGACGACCGCCGCCACCACGAGTTCGCCACCGAGCTGCGGGTGCGCGAGTCGTGCGGATGCACGGTCGCCTGACGCGACGTTCGCCCGCGTGCACCTGACCGCGCTGGCGCGGCGACTCGACCGGGCTGGCGCGGCGACTCGACCGGGCTGACCCCGGGCGCTCGGGCATCCCGGGATTCAGCGTCCCTCCGCCGCCTCCCGGGCGCCGCGCCCCCACCGGAAGGGCGACACCGTCGGGTCGCCGGTGATCCAGAACCGCCAGGGGAACGCCATGGTGCCCGCGACACCGGCGACGCCCACCCGCGGTCCGGCGGAGACGTCGGCCACGGGCGCGCCCCAGGTCAGCCGTGCGACCGCGCCGTTGTGCTCTTCGCCCGAGACGATGTCGATGCCGTCGTGCAGCGGATGGCGCAGACCGAGCGCCTGCCCCAGCCGGCCGGGCCCGCGAGCGAGGTCGCGCCGCGCGATGCGCGAGAACGGGCCCCTGACGCCGCGACGGTGCGCCGCGGCATCCACTCCCTCCACCATCTCGCCGGCGCGCAGCAGCACTCCCCCGGCCGTCCCCTCGGGTCCGCAGACGACGTTGATGCAGGAATGGATGCCGTGGCTGAGGTACACGTACAGGTGCCCCGGCTCGCCCCACATCGTGGCGTTGCGCGCGGTCGGGCCCATCCTCGCGTGGGATCCGGGGTCGGCCACGTCACCGGTGCCACGGCCGTGATAGGCCTCGACCTCGGTGATGCGTAGGGCGGTGGAGACGCCGTCGACGATCGTGCGCAGCTCGGCGCCGAGCAGACGGGGTGCCACGTCGATCGGCAGCGCGAGCAGGTCCTGACGGTCGAGCGTCATGGCAGCGGAGCCGTGCGGCACCACGAGATGTCGAAGCCGCTCAGGGTGGGCAGCTCGCGGTCGCCGAGCAGGTCGATGAGACGGGTGTGCACCGTGACGGGCAGCGGCAGCAG
Source organism: Microbacterium sp. NPDC077391 (assembly GCF_040686955.1). NCBI lineage: Bacteria > Bacillati > Actinomycetota > Actinomycetes > Micrococcales > Microbacteriaceae > Microbacterium > Microbacterium sp. NPDC077391. The sequence goes on along the minus strand of NZ_JBFBMI010000003.1, from coordinate 146,584 downwards.
CAGGTCGTCGTACTCGTTGTTCGCGAGATCGGGGGCGATGGTGACGGCGGCGTACTGGCCGCTGGGCGAGACGCAGGTCTGCAGGATCGAGTCCTCGCCGCTCACCTCGGCCACCATGGTCGCCGCGCCCTCCTCGTCGACGCGCACGACGGCCTGGCCGGTCGGCATGCCCAGCTCGTCGCGCTGCACGATGTGTCGCAGGGTGCCGCCGGGGAACGCCTCGATGCCCACCGCGTCGCCGTAGTCGGGGTCGGAGGCCGGCAGGGGCTGCTCGGTGCCGTCGGTGAGGTCGAGCACGACGAAGCTGCCGTCTGCGCGCTCGATGAGCGCGGTGTACGTGCCGCGGTTGACCCCGAGGATGCTCGCCGCGACGCCCATCGGCTGCGCGCCCGCGTCGCCGGTGGGATCCTCGACCGTCAGGGAGCCGTCGAAGTCGATGAACAGCAGCGCTGACGAGTCGGGCACGAAACGCCACTCGGCGACGTTCGCCTCCTCGCCGTCGATCTGCACGATGCGCGGCTCGTCCGCGCCGCTGAGCGCCTGGGTCACGAGCACGCTGGCGCGACCGGTCGTCTCGGTGAGCTCGCGGTCCGAGTAGCTGTAGCCGACCAGACCCCCACGATCGGAGACCTGCACCGACGAGACGTACCCCTCGCCCGGCAGCGGCAGCTCGCGCTGCTCGGACCCGTCGCGGTTCATCACGAGCAGACGCGAGCCGTCGTCCTCCTCGACGGCCACGACGATGACGTCGGTCGTGGCACGGAAGTCGCTGATGCGGGGATGCTCGAAGACGGGGGCCGCCTTCTCGCCGCTCAGGTCGGAGAGGAAGATCTTGTCGGCGCCGTCGGCCGAGCGCTGCAGCAGCATGATGCTCGACGCGGGCGTGCGGAAGCTCGTCTCGAGGTCAGCTTCAGTGCCTCCGCCCGCGGCGGTGACGCCGGCCACGGCGACCCGGTAGGTCGTGTCGTCGTGCAGCGGGACGGTGAACCGGATGCCGACGCTGCGCCCGCCCGCGTCGACCGTGAACGGCACGGCGGGCTCGACCGTGACCTGGTCGGGGTCGATCGCATCGAGACTCTGGTTGGCGGTGAGGATGAGCCTGCTGCCGGATGCCTCGATCGCCTGTGCCGGATCGACCTGCACCTGGCTCAGACGCGGCCCCTGCACGAGGCTGACGACGGCGAGCACCCCGGCGACCACCGTCAGGATGCCGAGGACAGAGAGCAGCGCGAGCGTGAAGCGCCGGTCGCGCGGGGCTGCGGGCGTCTCCGGAGGCGGCGATCCATCCGCGGCCGGCCGGTCAGGGGCGACGGGGCCCTCCGCGGGCGGCGCCGATCCGGGGGCCGACACGCCAGATGTCGGACGAATCCCCGTGATCGGTCCGACATCTGGAGTGTCGGCCCCCGTTTCGTCACGCGCGGGACGGGGGGTGGGGGCCGGCTCGTCGCGGGCGGGACGGGGGGTGGGGGCCGGTTCGTCGCGGGTGGGACGGGGGTGGGGGGATGCCTCGGGCGGGGCCGCCGGTTCGTCACGGTTGTCCGCGGCACGCAGCGCGCGCAGCTGCGCGCGGGTGAGCGGCTGCTCGCCGGTGCCACCGGCATCCGGATCGTCAGTACTCATACGGATCCTTCGGCTCGTCGATCCGCTTCACCGTCGCCGACTCGATGCTCAGCGTGCCGTCGTCGCCGGCACGGACGGTGCCGGTCACCTCGACCCACTGCCCGGTCTCGTAGTCGCCGTCGAGCCCTCCGCCACTCACGGGCACGGATGCCGGCTGCGCGTCGATCACGCAGTGCGAGATCACCATGCGGGTGAGGTTGACGTCGCCGTCTTCGGCGGGGGTGACGAATCCGGTGAGCGTGACCGCCGCACCGTCGTACTTCTCGGGGCGGGTGGAGTTGGCGAACGCGATCGACCAGTCACCGACCCCGAAGCTGGTGGTGTCGGCGACGCCGAGTGCGACATCGTCGGCGCCGGCGAACAGCGTCGGCGTCTCGCCGGCGCGCGACAGCGCGAGCTGGGCCGAGAGCGATGCGGGCGGCAGCACCAGGCCCGCGAGCACGACAGCGGAGGCGATCACTCCCCCGCTCACCACGGCGATCGTCTGCATCCGCCGTCGACGCCGGGTCCCGGCATCCGGGGCCGCGTGGTCGTGGTCGTGCTCACCCTCCGCGCCGAGCGGGAGGGTGCACGACCAGACGGCCAGGATGAGCGTGACCGCGGCCGCGGCGGCCGCGAACCACACCGTCTCGGGGCTGATGTACAGGGTGAGGCGCCCCGTCACGGCGAGCACCAGCGTGACCACCGAGATGACGACGGCGAGGCCGACACCCAGCCAGCGGGTGACGACAGCGCGCCAGAGCTCGCATCGCGCGTTCTCGGTCTCAGCCAAGGACGTTCACCCCGATCCCGATCACGCAGGCCGACAGCACGACGATCCCGACGACGGCGGCCAGCACCCGGGCGGTGAAGGTGGTGCGCAGCAGCGCGAGCATCTTCACGTCGACCAGCGGCCCGACGATGAGGAAGGCGATGATCGCACCCGACGAGAAGGTCGAGGCGAACGACAGGGCGAAGAAGGCGTCGACGTTCGAGCAGATCGCGACGGTCATCGCGAGCGCGACCATGGCGAGGATCGACAGCACGGGATTCGAGCCGATCGCCAGCAGCACGTCACGCGGGACGAGCACCTGCACGGCTCCGGCGAGCGCCGAACCGATCACGAGGGCGGGCATCACGGCGCGCAGCTCGATGAGGAACTGCACGAGGCTGCGGCGGGCGGGGCTGCCGGGCTCGTGCGCGACGTGCGCACAGGTGTCGACGAACCGCTCGGTGAGCAGGGCCTGCTGATCGCGGCGGAGGCTGAAGAGCCACCCGATGAGGTTCGCGATGACGAAGCCGCCGACCAGACGCGCGACGAGGATGCCGCCGTCCCAGCCGAACGCCGCGTGGGTGGTGAGGATCACGATGGGGTTCACGATGGGCGCCGCGATGAGGAAGGTCATCGCCTCGGCCGGGGCGAGTCCGCGCATCATCAGCCCGCGAGCGAACGGCACGTTTCCGCACTCGCAGACGGGGATGAACATGCCCAGCAGCGACAGCACGCCGCGTCGCGCCCACGCATTGCGCGGCAGCCAGCGCTGCACGGCATCCGAGGGCAGCCACACCTGCACGACGATCGACAGCACGACGCCCAGGATCACCCACGGCAGCGCCTCGATCAGCACACTGAGGGCGAGGGTCAGGCCATCCTGAGCACGGGCGGGCAGGGCGTCGGCGAAGAGCGTGGGCGCGAACAGGTCGATGAGCACGAGCACCGCGACGATGCCGGCACCCGCTGCGATCGCCTGCCCGGTCGGCACCCGGCGAGGCGGGTGCCGGTGCGCGTGCGGCACGGGCGGCGATGCCGTGGATGTCACTGCGCGGCCCCGGACGCGGCATCCTGCCGGTTGGCGCAGGTGGCGCAGAGGCCGAAGATGTCGACGACGTGCTCGGCGTCGCGGAAGCCGTGCAGGGATGCCGTGCGCTGAGCCCACTGCTCGACATCCTTCGCCTCGATCTCGACGGTCAGCCCGCACGACCGGCAGATGAGGTGGTGGTGGTGCCCCTCCGTCGAGCAGGCGCGGTACAGCGCCTCACCCTCGGGGCTCTGCAGCGAGTCCGCCTCGCCCGAGGCGGCGAGCCCGGCGAGGGCCCGGTACACGGTGGCGAGTCCGATGCCGGTGTTCGCCTGACGCAGCTCGGCGTGCAGCGACTGCGCGCTCACGAAGCCGCGCGCGTCGGCGAGCGCATCGCGCACGCGTTCGCGCTGCCAGGTGTTCCGCTGAGCCATGCCTCGAGTCTAGGCCGGGCGCCTGTGCGGGCGGTCAGCGCTGATCACGGTCAGCGACCGACCGGCCGCACCCGCTGCGTGATCCAGCAGCCCGCATAGATCAGGAACGAGATGGTGGTGATGTACGGGCTCACCGGGAGGGTTCCGGCGAGCGCCAGCAGGATGCCTCCGACCGCGGCCGTGAACCCGAAGAGCGATGCCAGCAGCGGCACCGCGACCGGGCCGCTCGACAGGCGCATCGCCGCCGCCGCCGGGGTCACCAGCAGCGCCATCACCAGCAGCGCGCCGATGATGTGCACGCTGACCGCGACGATCAGCCCCAGCAGCACCATGAAGGTGAGACTCACCGCGCGCACCGGCACACCGCGCGCTGCCGCGGATTCGGCGTCGAGCGAGTCGAAGCGCAGCGGATGCCACATCAGCAGCAGTCCGACCAGAACGACCGCGGAGATGCCGATCAGCCAGCCGAGATCCGGGCTCGACACCGACACGATCTGGCCGGTCAGCAGCCCGAATCGGTTGGCCGTGCGCCCGTCGACCAGGGAGAGGAACAGGATGCCGAGGCCCAGCCCGAACGGCATCAGCACGCCCACGATCGAGTTGCGGTCCCGCGCCTTCGCGCCCAGCACGCCGATGAGGATCGCGGCGACCAGTGCGCCGCTGAGCGAACCGACGACCACGCTGCCGCCGAACAGCAGCGCGGCCGCGGCCCCGGCAAACGACAGCTCGCTCACACCGTGCACGGCGAAGGCGAGGTCGCGCTGCATGACGAAGACGCCGATCAGCCCGCCGACGACGCCGAGCACGGCGCCCGCGATGAGTGAGTTCGACAGCAGCGCCAGCAGCTCGCCGTAGTCCTGGAACGAGAACACATCGCCCCAGTCGAGCATCGGCCTCATGCGTGGGCTCCCCGGTGTGCGGCGGCGCCGTCGTCGTCGTGCTCGTGCGCGTGCGTGCCCTCGGCATCCGGCGCTCCGACGACCACCAGCCGGTCTCCGGCGCGCAGCACGAACACGGCCGTGCCGTACAGGTCGGTGAGCACGCGGCTCTGCAGCACCTCGTCGGGGGTGCCGAGCACGAAGCGTCCGCCGGCGATGTACAGGATGCGGTCGACGAGCCCGAGGATCGGATTGACGTCGTGGGTGACGAACAGCACGCCGGCGCCCTGCCGGCGCTGACGGTCGATGATTCCGGTGATGCCGCGCTGATTGGCGAGATCGAGGCCGGAGAGGGGTTCGTCGCAGAGCAGCAGCATGGGGTCGTCGGCGAGAGCCTGACCGACGCGCAGGCGCTGCTGCTCACCACCCGAGAGCAGTCCGACCGGACGCTCGGCGTAGTGCGCGGCGCCGACCCCCTCGAGCAGCGCGTCGACGCGGGCGCGATCGCCGCGGTGCGGGATCGGCAGCCCGAAGCGGGTGCCGTTCACGCCGAGGGCGACGAGGTCTCGCGCGCGCATGCTCGTGTCGGGCGGCAGCGGGCGCTGCTGGGGCACGTAGCCGATCCGGCGGTCACCGCGTCGGGCGGGCTGCCCGCCGACCCGGACGGTGCCGGCCGAGAGCGGCTGCAGGCCCAGGATGCTGCGCAGCAGCGTCGTCTTGCCCGACCCGGACGGTCCGAGCACGGCGAGGAACTCCCCCGGCGCGACGTCGAGGTCGAGTCCCGACCACAGCTCGCGGCCGGAGCGGTGCAGCGCGGCACCGCGGATCTCGAGCACGCTGGCTGGGGCGCCGCTCATCCGTCGAGTGCGGCGGCGAGGTCGGAGATCGCGGAGCGCATCCACTCAGCGTACGACTGGTCGGCGTCCAGCAGCTCGTGGAACGTGATCACCGGGATGCCGGCGTCCTCGGCGGCGGCTTCGATGCGGCTCGTCTCCGCCCCTCCGGTCTGCGCGTTGGCGAGCACGGCGCGCACGGCACCGTCTTCGACGAGCGACAGCGACTCGAGCAGGATCGCGGGGGCGACCTCGTTGCCCTCCTCCACCGCCGAGGCGAAGCCCTCCGGGGCGACGTCGTCGAGGCCGGCCGCCGCGGCCAGCGCCCCGGGCAGCGGTTCGGTGATGAACACCGGCGTGCCCTCGAGCGTCGTGTGCAGGGCGTCGAGCTCGCCCTCGATCCCTTCGAGTTCACCGGCCAGCTGCTCGGCCGCCGCGGCGTACTGCGCCTTGCCCGCCGGGTCGATCTCGGCGAGGTCGGCGGCGATCTGCTCGGCGACGTGCGAGACGGTGTGCACGTCGAACCAGACGTGCTCGTTGAATCCGTCGATGTGCGCGTGGCCCTCGTGCTCGTCGGCATGCTCGTCGTCGGCGACGACGGCATCCGGGTAGTCGTGCGAGAACTCCGCGGCCGTGATGACGACGGCATCCGAGCCGGCGATCAGCTCGTCCATGAACGCGTCGTATCCGCCGCCGTTCTCGATGCCGAGGTCGGCCTTCTGCACCGCGAGACGATCGCGGGCGGTCGCCTCGTATCCGTGCGGATCCTTCGCCGCGGAGTCGATCAGACTGGTCACCTCGACCCGATCTCCGCCGATCTCCGCCGCGAGCTGACCGTAGACGTTGGTCGAGGCGACGATCTGCAGCGCGCCACCGTCCGCATCCGCATCGCCGGCGGTGGCCGTGCATCCGGTCAGGACGAGAGCGGATGCGGCGGCCAGGGCGAGGGGGAACAGACGCGACTTCATGATCGCCAGTCTAAATGCTAATGAGAACCATTCTCAACTCGACGTCGATCCCCGGCTCGATGGTCAGCGAAGAGCGGGTCGGCGAGGTCAGAAACGTACGCGAACACGACGATTCGCGTACGTTTCCGACCACTCACGCCCGTGGCAGAGGGATCAGGCCTTGAGCCAGGCGGTCGCCTCTCCGGGCAGGGCGCGGGCGCGAAGCGGCTGACTGGTGAGCACCAGGGCATCCGCGTCGGCGCCGAGGTCGAACGGCTCGGTGCCGAAGTTCGTCACCACCTGCCAGCCGTTCGGGCGCGAGAAGCGCAGCACGTCCGCGCGTCCCGTGTCGTGCCACTCGAGCCGCTCCTCCGTCTGCAGTCGACGGCGCAGGGTCAGGGCCTCGCGGTAGAGCGAGAGGGTGGATGCCGGATCCGCGGCCTCGACATCCACCGCATACTCGGCGAACCACGACGGCTGCGGCAGGTGCGCGCCGTCGGAGCCGAAGCCGAACGACGAGCCCTCGGCGGTCCAGGGCAGGGGAACGCGGCATCCGTCGCGGCCGAGGCCGTCGAACTCCGCGCCGCGGAAGAAGGCGGGGTCCTGGCGCTGCGCTGACGCGATGTCGGCCACCTCGTGCAGGCCCAGCTCCTCGCCCTGGTAGAGGTAGGTGCTGCCGGGGAGCCCGAGCAGCAGCATCGTGGCCGCCTCGGCGCGCCGACGTCCCTGTTCGCGGTCGAGTTGATCCTCGGGGCCGCCGGCGGCCACCCACTCCGTGCCCTGCTTGACGCGCCGTCCGTTCAGCGGTGCGAGCCCGTAGCGGGTCGCGTGCCGGGTCACGTCATGGTTCGAGAGCACCCACGTCGTCGACGAGCCGGTCAGCTCGCTCTGCGCGAGGTTGACGGTGATGAGGCTGCGGAACTGCTCCGCGTCGAAGTCGGCCTCCAGCAGGTCGAAGTTGAACGCCTGTCCGAGCCCTTCCGCCGAGGCGTAGCGGGCCCGTCGCTCGGGCGTCTGCACCCACGCCTCCGCGACGGCGGTGCGCGGCGGATCGTACTCGTTGAACACGCGGCGCCATTCGGCGTAGACCTCGTGCACGTCGTCGCGGTCGGTGATCGGATGCTGTCCGGTGGTGCTGTCGATGGCCTCCAGCTCGGCACGGCTGGGCAGCGGCTCGGTCAGATCCTTCGTGAGCATGTGGGCGACGTCGATGCGGAAGCCGTCGACGCCGCGGTCCGACCAGAACCGCAGGGTCTTCACGAAGTCGGCGCGCACCTCGGGGTGCGACCAGTTCAGGTCGGGCTGCTCGACGGCGAAGTGGTGGAAGTACCACTGGCCGTCCTCCACGCGCTCCCACGCCCCGCCCCCGAACACCGACACCCAGTCGGTGGGCGGCTCGCTGCCGTCCGGACCGGTGCCTTCGCGGAAGATGTACCGCTCCCTGGCAGCAGAGCCCCGTCCCGCGGCCAGCGCCTCCTGGAACCATTCGTGCAGGTTCGACGAGTGGTTCGGGACGATGTCGACGATGACGTGGATGCCGCGCTCGTGCAGCGCCTGCACCATCCGGTCGAACTCCTCGAGCGTGCCGATGCGGGGGTCGACGTCGCGGTAGTCGGCCACGTCGTAGCCGCCGTCGGCGAGCGCGGACGGGTAGAAGGGGCTGAGCCAGACGGCGTCGATCCCCAGCTCGGCCAGGTAGTCGACGCGGGAGAGGATGCCGGCGATGTCGCCGATGCCGTCGCCGTTCGCGTCAGCGAAGCTGCGCGGGTAGATCTGATAGACGGCGGCCTGGCGCCACCAGGTGGTGGGGTCGGTGGCGTTCTGCTCGGCGAGGGACGGGTCGGTCATGGAGCTCCTTGTCTAGCGGGGGGTCTGGTCGGGCTGGTGGATGGATGGGCCTGGAGGGTCGTCGGGTCGGCCTGGAGGGTTGCGGGTGGCGCCGAGGCGTCAGCCCTTGACGGCGCCCTGGGTGACGCCTTCCATCACCCATCGCTGGGTGAACAGGTAGGCGACGATCGCGGGCGCCATCGCCATCAGGTACGAGGCGAAGGCGACGTTGTAGTTGTTGCTGAACTGGTTCTGGAACAGGTTCTGTCGCACCGGAAGGGTCTGCAGGTTCGGGTCGGAGATGATCAGCGACGGCATCATGAAGTCGTTCCACGCGTACAGGAAGGCGAAGATGCCGACCGTGGCGCTCATCGGAGCGAGCAGGGGGAAGATCAGTCTCCAGAAGGTCTGCCAGGTGGTCGCGCCGTCGATGCGCGCGCTCTCCTCGAGCTCGATCGGGATCGATCGCAGGAACGCGGTGAACAGCAGCACGCTGAAGCTGAGCTGGAACATCGTGGCGAGGATGATCACGCCCATCGGGTTGTCGAGCCCGACCCGGCCGGTCAGCTGGATCTGCGGCAGGGCGACCACCGGGAACGGGATGAACATCGCCGCGAGCAGGTAGAAGAACGAGTACCGGAAGAACCGGCGATCCCAGTTGCGCACGATGGCGTACGAGGCGAAGGCGGCGAGCACGATCGTCGCGATCACGGTTCCGGCGGTGACGGCCATCGAGATCGCCGCGCCGACAGGGAACTTCGTGAGGTTCCACGCCTGCACGAATCCGTCGACGCTGAACGGCGCGGGCAGCGAGAACGCGTTGCCGTCGACGGCCTGACCGGTGGTCTTGAACGCCATCGAGATCGTGACGTAGAGCGGCAGCAGCACGGTGACCGCGCACAGGAGCAGGATGATGGTGCCCGACCAGTTGATGCGCTCCATCTTCTGACGCTGTCGGCGGCCCTCGGGTCCGAGGACGATGGCGGTGGTGGATGCCCTGGTGAGAGCAGGCTGGGTGGTCATCAGAGCGCATTCCTTCCGCGCGTCAGCGAGAGCTGGAGCAGGGAGATGAGGACGGCGACGATGAAGAAGATCGTCGCGTTCGCCATCTGGTAGGCGTAATCGCCGCCGTTGAAGCCCGCGATGATCGTCATCGCGACGCTGCGGGTGGAGGTGCCGGGTCCGCCGTTGGTGAGACCGACGATGATGTCGTAGGCGTTCAGGAAGCCCTTGAACCCGAGGATGACGTTGATCACCACGTACCCGGCCACCAGCGGCACCGTGATGCGCATCAGCTGCTGGGTCTTGGTTGCGCCGTCGATCGACGCCGCCTCGTACACGTCACCGGGCACCGACAGCAGCCCGGCGATGTAGATGAGCATCGTGCCCGGGATGGCCTGCCACGCCGTGACGATGACGATCGCGACCCACGCGAGGTCGGGGTTGGCCAGCAGGCTCGTCTGCAGCCACCCGATTCCCGTCGCCGCTCCGACCGCCGGGATCGAGTTGGAGAACAGGAAGTTGAAGACGTAGGCGATGATGATGCCCGAGATCACCATCGGGATGACGAAGACGGTGCGCAGGCCGGTCTTGAACCGGATGCGCGAGGTGAGCCCCACCGCAAGCAGGAACGCGACGATGTTCACGACGATCACCGTGGCGATCGAGAACCCGAAGGTGAACAGGTAGCTCTGCAGGATGGCCGGATCGCTGAACATCGCGATGTAGTTCGTCAGCCCGTTGAAGCTCCAGTCGCCGAGCCCGATCGAGTCGGTGAAGCTGAAGAAGATGCCGATCACGCCGGGGACGGTGATCGCCAGGGTGAACAGCACGAGGGTGGGGACGAGGAAGAGATAGTAGATCGGCTCGACGCGGCGACTGCTGCGCCGGCGGGTGCGGTCGCCCTGCGTGATGACCGTGGAGGTGGTGCTCATTCTGCCGACTCCTTCGTCTGGCTGGTGGGCGCCGGGGCGCGGAAGGCGATGCGCGCCCAGTCGGCGTCCATCGTGCGCAGGATGTCGGCGGGGTCGGCCCCGAGCACCATGGCCTGCGCGTAGTTGAAGACGGGGATCGTCTTGGGCACCAGCACCGACGGGCCCTGGTAGATGCGGCCGTCGTCGTAGTACTCGATCATCCCCTCGATGCGCGGATCGTCCGGCGCAGGCGCACCCTCGAGCGGGGTGAACCCGAGCTGCGACGCGTTGTACGCCTCGATGTGCTCGGGCAGGTAGAGGTACTCCAGGAAGTCCCTGGCGGCTTCCTGGTGCCGCGACTCCTCCGGGATCATCGCCGCGAGGTCCATGTTCACCCGCACGGCGAGGTCGTCGGGGTCGTCGGTCATCGGCAGCGGGAAGGTGCCGAGTTCGAGGTCGGGCGCGGTCTTGGCGATCTCGCTGAACGCCCACGGGCCCTGCAGGTACATGGCCGCCTCGCCCCGTGAGAAGGCGAGGTTGCCGTCGCCGTAGCCGCGGCTGGGTGCGTCATCGTTCGTGTACTCGGTCGCGAGGGTCAGCATCCGATCCATCGGCTCGGCGAAGTCCTTCTGAAACGACACCTCCGAATCGGGGCCGACCTCGGTGCCCTCCTTCGCCAGCGCGTCGAAGAAGTCGAGCACGTCGAGCGAACCGCCCACCGAGTAGTCGTACCACCCCTGACCGACGGTCCAGTCGTCTTTGAACGTGCCGTAGAACGGGGTGATGCCCGCCTCTGTCAGCTGGTCGGCGAGCTGCAGCAGCTCGTCCCAGGTGCGCGGCACCTCGAGCCCCTGCTCCTCGAAGATCTGCTTGTTGTAGATGACCGATGCGGCCATCACCGAGTACGGCAGGGCGCTCGTGCGCCCCTCGCACGACCCGTACTGCGCCATGAGCGGCTGCAGGTCGTCGCGCACGTTCTTCGCCGCGTCGGTGCCGCCGAGATCGCTGAGCGCGCAGCGCTGCACGAACCGAGCGACCTCGTAGTTGTAGTTGGCGAGCATGATGTCGGGCGGGTTTCCCCGGACGAAGCTCGCCGAGACGACGTCGACACCCGAGGTGTCGATCTCGACGCGCACGTCGTCCTGCGAGTCGTTGTAGTCGGCGACGACCTTCGTCATGAACTCGATCGCCTCGCGTTTGCTGAACGTGAAGCGGATGGTCTCGCGGCCGTCTGACGAGCAGCCGACGAGCGCGGAGCCGAGCAGCGCGAGCACCGCAGCGCTCGCCGCCGCGCGCACCGCGCGAGGAGATTTCACAGACACCGTCGTCCTTTCGATCTGAAGATCCAGAGAGTAAATCTAATCACTAGATCTAATCGCTTGCCGGTACTCTCTCAGAGGGGAGGGAAGAGGTCAAGACCTGTGAGCGATATCTCCGCAGATCTCGGCACCGGCAGAGCCAGCGTCGGAGCGGTGCTGGACTACGCCTGGACCGCGGGAGAATTCACGGCGACGGATGCCATGGCATCCATCTCCATCACCCGATCCACCGCGATCGAAGCGCTCGCCACCCTGGTCGGCGCGAAGATCCTGACGGAGCTGCCGAATGCCAGAGCGGCTGGAGCGTATCGCGCCGGCCGCCCGGCCCGGCGCTTCACGCTCTCCCCCGACCTCGGTGTGGTGGCGGGCATCGACGCGGGCGACACGCATCTCGCGGTCACGATCGCCGATCTGCTCGACACCACGCTCGCGCATCGTCGTGTCGAACTCGACCCCCAGCAGACCCCGGCGCAACGACGAGCCACGATCCTGCAGCACCTCGATCGATCTCTGGCCGAAGCCGGCCAGACCCCCGAGTCGCTGCTGGCGATCTGCGTGGGCGTCGCCGCTCCGGTCGACCGCGATGGCGCCTCTCCGCCGCATCCGCAGGGATTCTGGGAGCGCACCAACCCTGGCCTCGCGGCAGCGCTCGCCGACCGGGCGCCTGTCATCGAGGTCAAGAACGACGCGCTCGTCGCCGCCGTCGCGGAGGGCTCGCTGGGCGAGGCGGTCGGATGCCGCGACTACGTGGCGCTGCTGGCCGGTGAGCGCTTCGGCGGCGGGGTCGTCGTCGACGGTCACCTGCTGCACGGCGCGCACGGCGGCGTCGGCGAGGGCATCGTGTTCGATCACATCATCGGCGTGGGCTCGGCCTTCGGCCTGAGCTACGCGGTGCAGGACGAGGTGCGCGCCGCCGTGACCCTCGGCGAGATCGACGGCCGGGGGCCGGTCGGCGGGCTCTCGGACGCCGCCCGCATCGATCCGCGCACGGTGCTCGCGGCAGCCGCCGCCGGCGATCCGGACGCGGTGCTCGTCTGCTCGCGGGTCGGAGAGAAGCTCGCGCGCATCGTGGGCGTGCTCGGCAGCATGTACGACCCCGCGCGCGTGATCGTGTGCGGGGCGATCGCCGAGAGCATCGAGCCCGTGGTCGCCGCGGCGCGCGCCGTGCTGCCCGATCAGCTGCACCTTCCAGCACCCGAGCTGCTCGCGTCGTCGCTGGGCGCGGAGGTCGTCTCGCTCGGCGCCGTGGCGACCGCGCGACGCGCAGCGCGCGAGCGCGCCGTGCCCCTGCTCGCCGAGCGCCGCCTCGCGCGCGCCTGACCCCCTCCTCCCCCACCCCAACCGCTACTCGCTCCGGTATGAGTTCGTGCCGCTTCCCGGTGCAAGAAGCGGCACAAACTCATACCGGAGCGAGAGGCGGGTATCAGTCGACGAGGAGGGCGGGCTCCTCGAGGATCGACGCGACGTCGGCGATGAAGCGGCTCATGCCGTCGCCGTCGATCACGCGGTGATCGAACGAGCCCGACACCGTCGTGACCCAGCGCGGGCGCACCTCGCCGTCGACCACCCACGGCTTCTGGGCGATCGTGCCCATGGCGACGATGCCGGCCTCGCCGGGGTTGATGATCGGCGTGCCCGCGTCCATGCCGAAGACGCCGATGTTCGTGATCGTGATCGTGCCGCCCTGCTGGTCGGCGGGGCTCGTCTTGCCCTCGCGGGCGGTGAGCGTCAGACGGTTCAGCGCGCGGGCGAGCTCCTTCATGCTGAGGTCCTGCGCGTCCTTGATGTTCGGCACCAGCAGACCGCGCGGGGTCGCGGCGGCGATGCCGAGGTTGACGTAGTGGCGCACGGCGATCTCGGCACCTGCGTCGGTGTCGACCCAGGCCGCGTTGACCATCGGGGTGCGACGGGCGGCCCAGATCACGGCGCGGGCCATGACCAGCAGCGGCGACACGCGGATGTCGGCGTAGTCGGGCGAGGCCTTCAGCCGCTTCACCAGCTCCATCGTGCGCGTCGCGTCGATCTCCTTCCACACCGTCACATGCGGGGCGGAGTACGCGCTCTGCACCATCGCCGACGAGGTCGCCTTGCGCACGCCCTTGACGGGGATGGACTCGGAGCGCCCGTCGTCGACCCGCGGCGTGACGGGCAGCTTCTCCTCGCGCACAGCGCCCCACGCGGGAGTCTCGATGTTGCGGAACACGCTCGCCTGCTCGGCGTGCTTCACGACGTCGTCGCGCGTGACCTCGCCGTCGGCACCGGACGGCGTGACCTCGGTGAGGTCGACGTTCAGATCGCGCGCGAGCTTGCGGATCGGCGGCTTCGCGATCACTCCCACCGACGAGCGCACCGGGCCACGCCCACTGGGCCCCTGCGCCTGTCGCGGGGTGCGGCGCCGCGAGGTCGCCCCTCCCCCGGTGCCGTAGCCGACGAGCACCGAGCCGCCGCCCTCGTCGGTCGCCGGCGGTGCGGCGGGATCCTTCGGGTTCGCCGCGATACCGGCATCCGCAGCCTCGGCCTCCGACACGAAGGTGATGATCGGCGATCCGACCTCCACCGTGACGCCCTCGGCGACCAGCAGCTCGCCGACGACGCCGGCGTGCGGAGAGGGCAGCTCGACCAGCGACTTCGCGGTCTCGATCTCGCAGATGACGTCGTTGACCGCGACGGCGTCGCCGGGGGCGACCTTCCATGCCACGAGCTCGGCCTCGGTGAGACCCTCGCCGACGTCGGGAAGAGTGAAGGTTTCGGTGGTCATGAGAGATGTCCTCCGTCGGGGATCAGTAGGCGAGGGAGCGGTCGACCGCTTCGAGGATGCGGTCGGCATCCGGCAGGTAGGTGCTCTCGAGCTTGGCGGGCGGGAACGGCGCGTCGAAGCCCGACACCCGCAGCACCGGCGCCTCGAGCGCGTAGAACGCGCGCTCCATCACGGTCGCGGCGATCTCGCTGCCGACGCTCGTGTGACCCGGCGCCTCCTGCGCATAGATCATGCGGCCGGTGGAGCGCACCGAGTCGAGGATCGGACCGTAGTCGACCGGGGAGAGCGAGCGCACGTCGACGACCTCGCAGCTCGTGCCCTCGGCCTCGGCGAGTGCGGCCGCCTGCAGCAGGGTGGTCACCATGGCACCGTGGCCGACGAGAGTCACGTCGGTGCCGCGGCGCACCACGCGGGATGCGTGCAGGGGCAGGGCGGATGCCTCGAGCTCGACCTCGCCCTTCTGCCAGTAGCGGCTCTTCGGCTCGAGGAAGATCACCGGATCGTTCGACCGGATCGCCTCCTGGATCATCCAGTAGGCGTCGTTCGACGTCGACGGCGCGACCACCCGCAGACCCGGTGTGTGCGCGAAGTACGCCTCGGGGCTCTCCTGGTGGTGCTCGACGGCTCCGATGTGCCCGCCGTAGGGGATGCGGATCACGACGGGCATCGACAGAGCACCCTCGTGCCGGTTGGTGAGCTTCGCGAGCTGCGAGGTGATCTGGTCGAAGGCGGGGAACACGAATCCGTCGAACTGGATCTCGACCACCGGGCGGAAGCCGGCCATCGCGAGGCCGATCGCGGTGCCCACGATGCCGGATTCGGCCAGCGGGGTGTCGAGCACGCGGCGGTCGCCGAAGTCACGCTGCAGGTGCTCGGTGATCCGGAAGACGCCGCCCAGGCGGCCGATGTCCTCGCCCATCAGCAGCACGCGCGGGTCGTCCTCCATCGCCTTGCGAAGGCCGGCGTTCAGCGCCCTCGACATGGGCATCGACTCGATGGTCACGATGCACTCCCCTCGAACGAGGCCTCGTAGTCGTCCAGCCAGGCCTTCTGCTCGGCCATCAGCGGGTGCGGGTCGCTGTAGACGTGATCGAAGATCAGCGACCGCTCCGGCGAGGCGAGGGTGACGGCGCGGCGGCGGAGGTCTTCGGCGGCGTCCGCCGCCTCGGCATCCGTCTCGTCGAACAGGGATGCCGGCGCGCCCCGCCCCTCGAGGAACGCGCGCATCCGCGCGATCGGGTCGCGCTGCGCCCAGCGCTGCTCCTCATCGGAGCCGCGGTACTTGGTGGGGTCGTCGCTCGTCGTGTGCGCGCCCATGCGGTAGGTGACCGCCTCGATCGCGCGCGGGCCGAGGCCGCTGCGGGTCTCGTCGAGCAGCGCGCGCGAGACGGCGTAGCTGGCGAGCACGTCGTTGCCGTCGACGCGCACCGACGGGATGCCGTACCCCGCGCCACGGCCGACCAGCGGCACCTTCGACTGCGTCTGCACGGGAACCGAGATCGCCCAGTGGTTGTTCTGCAGGAAGAACAGCACGGGAGCGTCGTAGCTGGCGGCGAAGACCATGGCCTCGTGCACGTCGCCCTGGCTGGATGCGCCATCGCCGTAGTAGGCGACGACGGCCTCGTCACGGTCGACGTCACCCGTGCCGGTGCGCCCGTCGAAGGTGAGCCCCATCGCGTAGCCGGCGGCGTGCAGCGTCTGCGACCCGAGCACCAGCGTGTAGATCCGGGTGTTGCCGTTCTTCGCATCGAGGGGGTTCCAGCCGCCGTGCGAGGTGCCGCGCATCACCTTGAGGATGTCGACCGGATCGACGCCGCGGATGCGGGTGACCGCGTGCTCGCGGTACGAGGGGAACAGGGTGTCCTGCGTGCGGGCCGCCCGCGCGGACCCGACCTGCGCGGCCTCCTGACCGCGACTCGGCGGCCACAGCGCGAGCTGGCCCTGACGCTGCAGGTTGGTCGCCTGGGTGTCGATCGCGCGGATGACGACCATGTCTCGGTAGAACTGCTCGAGCTCGGCGTCGGTCAGCGCGTCGATGAGGGGCAGGTAGCGCTCGGCGTCAGCCGAGGGTGCGTAGCTGCCGTCGTCGGCGAGGACGCGAACGAGGGGTGCTTCGATCGGGGTCACCCGACCACGCTACCCACGTCGGCATGCCAGGTCACGCATACCTAGGGGTTCCTCGTAAGTGCCCGGCATCTGGACTTCTCGTGTCAGAGCAGCGACTTCGCGACGGCCAGCACGCGATCGATCGACTCCTCTTCGCCGACCGAGATGCGGATGCCGTCACCCGAGAACGGGCGCACGATCAGGTCGGCGGCGTCGAAGGCTGCGGCGACCTCGTCGGTGCGCTCACGGGCGGGCAGCCAGACGAAGTTCGCCTGGGAGTCGGGGACCTGCCAGCCCTGCGCCCGCAGGCCGCCGATCAGGCGGGTGCGCCGCTCGACGATGACCGAGATCCGCTCGCGAAGCTCGGCCTCGGCATCGAGACTGGCGATCGCCGCGCGCTCTGCCGCGCTGGTCACCGAGAGCGGGATGCCCGTGGTGCGCGCGGCGTCGAGCACGCGCGGATGCCCGATCGCATAGCCCACGCGCAGACCGGCCAGGCCGTACGCCTTGGAGAAGGTGCGCAGCACGACCACGTTCGGATGACGCTCGAAGACACGCTCGCCGAGACCGTCGACGGCGTCGGGAGCGGTGACGAACTCGGCGTACGCCTCGTCGAGGATGATCAGCACGTCCTGCGGCACACGGGCGACGAAGGCGGCGAACTCGGCGCTGCTGACGACCGGCCCGGTCGGGTTGTTCGGGGTGCACACGATCACCACGCGGGTGCGCTCGGTGACGGCATCCGCCATCGCGTCGAGGTCGTGCCTGGCGCCGGACGTGAGGGGCACCTGCACGCCGGTCGCGCCGGCGACGAGCGGAAGGCTCGGATACGCCTCGAATGAGCGCCAGGCGTAGACGACCTCATCGCCGACCGACGCGGTGCCGAGCACGAGCTGGTGCAGGATCGACACCGACCCGGCGGCGACGTGCACCGCGTCGGGCTCGACGCCGTACTTCTCGCCGAGGCGGGCGCGCAGTGCCGCTGCGGACGCGTCGGGGTAGCGGTTGATCGGAGTGGTCGTCTGCAGGGCCTCGAGCACCGACGGGAGCGGCTCGAAGGGGTTCTCGTTGCTCGAGAGCTTGAAGGCGTCCGGCCCCGCCTGCTTGCCCTGGCGGTACGGCGGCAGGGCGGCGATCTCGGGACGGATGCGGGGCAGGGTCGGCTCGGTCACGGGATCAGTCTAAGAGCGGCCGTCGCCGTGCAACGCCGCCGTCCCGTCCCTTCGCGCAAGAGCGGATGCGTGACAGGATCAGCACATGCGATTCCTCATCCGCGTCGTCATCAACGCCTTCGCCATCTGGGTCGTCACGCTGATCTCGGTTCTCGGAGTCGGCATCCGGCCGTTCGCCCCTGGCGGCGACCTGCAGGTCGCGCTGACCCTGCTCGCCGTCGGTGCGGTCTTCGCGCTGGTCAACTCGATCATCGGCACGGTGATCCGCATCGTGGCGTTCCCGCTGTACATCCTCACGCTCGGCCTGATCTCGTTCGTCATCAACGGCCTGCTGCTCTGGATCACCGCGTGGATCACCAGCGCGTTCAGCTGGGGGCTGACCGTCGAATCGTTCTGGTGGGGTGTGGTCGCGGCTTTCCTGATCTCGGTCATCAACGCGATCCTCGGCGGCATCCTGCGACCGCAGGAGAAGAAGAAGCGCCGCTGATCGGCGCACCCGCCCTGGGCTCACGGCCGCGTCGCCTGGAACTCCATACGCTCGACCGAGACGATGTCACCGGCCTCCGCCCGGAGACTCGCGTGCAGACTCCTCACGCGCGCGTCACCCGAGGCGTCCGCCCGGGAGATCGTCTCGTCGTAGGCATCGCGGAAGTGCGAGGGAACCGAGCTGAGCTCGTTCTTCGTCGCGTACTCGCGCGAGACGGTGATGCCCTGCGGCGATCCGGTCGCATGTGCCGGGCCGCCCGCGGTCAAGCCGGCGCCGACCGGGTCGTCGGTGTGGAAGATGCGGATGAGGGTCTGATCCGCGCCCAGTGACGGCACGGCAGGGCTTCCGACGATCATCACCCGGGGCGTCTGGTACATGCCGCTCATCGCCACGGCCCCGGCGATCGCCGCGCCCTGCGAGTATCCGACCAGGTCCACGCGCGCCCCCTCCTCCGCACCCGCCAGCCGGAGCGCCTCGACGGTCGCCGCGTACGCCGCGCTCTGCTCGCGGTCGACGTAGAGGTCCCAGTTCGATCCCATGTCCCACGGGTCGCTGCCGCCGCTGGTCATTCGGCGCGTGCCGTCGATGTACGCGACGAATGAGACCGCACCACCGGCGTGGGTGCGCTTCTCGACGGCGACCTGTGCTGCGCCGCCGGGCAGACGCGTGACGAGCTGCGTGAGCGTCACGGCCGATCCCGTGACGGATGACGTCGACACCCGCCGGACGGCGACGGGCGGTGCGGCCCCCGTGATGACGGTGCCGCGCGGGACCGTTCCGGCCGCCGCCGTGCCGTCGCGGAGCATGCCGACGAGCATCCGCATCGGAAGCGCGGCGTGCATGCTGTAGGCGCCCCACGCGATCGAATCCAGCGACTGGTCGAAGAGGCCCGTCGTGGATGATGCCTGCCACGTCGAGGTGAGGGTGAGTGCCATGGTGTCCAGCTGCTCGTTCGAGGCGAGCAGCTCATCGATGCGGGTCTGCAGGCGGTCGGCTTCTGTCGGCCGCCTGATCGAGAGCATCTCCTGCTCGGCGCGCAGATCGGCCAGTTCGAAGGCATCCGCCATGATCGCCGTGCCCGCGGCATCGGAGGCGAGATCCGCACTCTCGTCTGCGAGCCTCTGCGCCGTCACCCACAGCGCCGACAGATCGATGCACGTCGGCGCGCTGCGCGTCGCGGCGAGCACCCGGTGCGCGCGGCGGACGCTCTCCCCGGCGTCGGCCAGCCGCGCGGCCACCGCGGCCATCCGATCGGACACCGCCCGCATCTGGTCGGGGTCGACGGCGATCGCTCCCCCGCCGGTGATCTGCAGGTCGCCGCTCATGTGATCCCCCGGAGGCAGTCATCGCGATGCGCGACGACCTCCGCGCTGTGCGCGTCGGCCTCGCGGCGTCGTTCGATGAGCGAGGCGCGCAGGATCTCGACGGCATCCGCTCGCCAGTGGGAGTCGGCGATCAGCCGCGACAGCTCGATGCGCACCTGCGTGAGCGTGTCGAACGCATCGTCGAGCAGGCGCACGCCGCCGAGGAGGGCGGCCATCTCGTCAGCCGACGATGCGCCGGGAGGGGTGATCGCGAGCATGTCTCCAGGGTGCGCGGCTCTGCGCGCCCTGACCCCCGCGAATCCCGGCAGCTGTGCACAAGTCGACAGGATCCGCGATTGGGGACGGAGGTGGTTGCGGGCACAATGGTGTGATGACCGACCCGGATCCCTTCCGCGTCATCTTCGTCTGCACAGGCAACATCTGTCGCTCCCCGATGGCCGAAGTGGTGCTTCGTGCGCTCTCCGCGCAGAACGGGCTCGGCGCGCGCGTCATCTCGCGCAGCGCCGGCACCGGCGACTGGCACGTCGGCGAGCGCGCGGACGGTCGCACGCTCGACGCCCTCAGTCGGCGCGGACTCGACGGGTCGCACCATCGCGCCAGGCAGTTCAGCGCGGCAGCCTTCTCGGAGAACGATCTGATCGTCGCGCTCGATCGCACCCACGAGCGCATCCTGCGGGCCTGGGCCCACAACGAGGACGATGAGGGCAAGGTCACTCTGCTGCGCGCGTTCGACCCGCACGCGTCGAGCATGGACGTGCCGGATCCGTACTACGCCGGCCCTGCGATGTTCGATTCGGTGCTCGGTATGATTGAGACCGCCACCCGCGGCCTCTTCGCCCAGCTCGAACCGGCTGTGCGGGCATCCCATCGCCGTCTCGCGTGACGCGGGACCCTGAGCAGGAGGACCTGCCCTGACTTCTCT
The DNA here is from genome assembly GCF_040686955.1 of Microbacterium sp. NPDC077391. NCBI lineage: Bacteria > Bacillati > Actinomycetota > Actinomycetes > Micrococcales > Microbacteriaceae > Microbacterium > Microbacterium sp. NPDC077391. The sequence goes on along the minus strand of NZ_JBFBMI010000003.1, from coordinate 126,265 downwards.
GCCCTCGCTCCCGACCCAGCCGCTCAGCCCCCTCGACGGCCGCTACCAGGCCGCTGTGTCCGGGCTCGCCGACTATCTGTCCGAGGCGGGCCTGAACCGCGCCCGCGTCGAGGTCGAGGTGGAATGGCTGATCGCCCTCACCGATCGGTCGCTGTTCGAGACGACGCCGCTGGCGGATGCCGACAAGGAGCGCCTGCGTGCGCTGTACCGCGACTTCGGTCAGGCCGAGATCGACTGGCTGGCCGAGAAGGAGGCCGTCACGCAGCACGATGTGAAGGCCATCGAGTACCTGGTGCGCGATCGCCTGCAGACGCTGGGCCTGGATGCCATCGCCGAGCTCACACACTTCGCGTGCACCAGTGAGGACATCAACTCCGCCTCCTACGCCCTCACCGTCAAGCGCGCCGTCGAGCAGGTGTGGCTGCCCGCCCTCGACCTCGTGATCGCGAAGCTGCGCGAGCTGGCCGTCGAGCACGCCGACGCGGCCATGCTGTCGCGCACGCACGGACAGCCCGCGACCCCGTCGACCATGGGCAAGGAGCTCGCCGTCTTCGCATGGCGCCTCGAGCGCGTGCGCGGCCAGATCGCGGCATCCGACTACCTGGCGAAGTTCTCCGGCGCGACCGGCACGTGGTCGGCGCACCTGTCGGCCGATCCGGATGCCGACTGGCCCACGATCGCCCGCGAGTACATCGAGGGCATGGGCCTGGGGTTCAACGTGCTCACCACGCAGATCGAGTCGCACGACTGGCAGGTCGAGCTGTACGACCGGGTGCGCCACGCCGGCGGCATCCTGCACAACCTCGCCACCGACATCTGGACGTACATCTCGCTGGGCTACTTCGCGCAGATCCCCGTCGCCGGCGCGACCGGTTCGTCGACGATGCCGCACAAGATCAACCCGATCCGGTTCGAGAACGCCGAGGCCAACCTCGAGCTGTCGGGCGCGCTGCTGAACTCCCTCTCTCAGACCCTCGTCACGAGCCGTCTGCAGCGCGACCTCACCGACTCCACCACGCAGCGCAACATCGGCGTCGCGTTCGGGCACTCGCTGCTCGCGCTCGACAACCTGCGCCGCGGGCTGAACGCGATCTCGCTGCGCCGCGAGGTGCTGCTCGACGACCTCGACCACAACTGGGAGGTGCTCGCCGAGGCCATCCAGACCGTCATCCGCGCCGAGGTGGTCGCCGGCCGCTCGACGATCAGCGACCCGTACGCGCTGCTCAAGGAGCTCACCCGTGGTCACCGCGTGGGCGCGGCGGAGCTGGCGGAGTTCGTCGGGAAGCTCGAGATCGGGGATGCCGCGAAGCAGCGCCTGCTCGCGCTGACTCCGGCGACGTACACCGGCATCGCCGAGCGCCTGGCTCGCTGAGCCCGGTCACACCGCGTCGGGGTCGGGCACGCCGTCGCGGGGCATGAGCACCGCCGCGAGCAGGGTCAGCGCCGCGAAGACGGCAGCGCCGACGAACACCCACGTCGACGCCCAGACGACCGTGGCGGCGTCGCCCGCGTCGAGCAGCGAGTTGGAGATGGCGCCGAGCACGGCCACGCCGACCGCGCTTCCGGCCGACCGGGCGAAGCCGTTCATTCCCGTGACGGCCGCCCGCTCTCCCCAGCCGACCGCGGCCTGAGCGCCGATCAGCGTCGGGGCGGCCGTCCACCCCAGCCCGAATCCGAGCACGAAGGCGACGACCGCGAACAGCAGCGGGTTCGGCCACGGCGCGATGAGCACCAGGCCGGCCGCCGCGACGGTTGTGATGGACATGCCGATCAGCACCGTGCGCCGGAATCCGATGCGCAGATACAGCCTGCCGACGAGGGATGCCGCGAGCGGCCAGCCCATGCTCAGTGCAGCGACCGCGAGGCCGGAGACCAGGGGGATGGCCCCGCCGGCGCCCTCGAGGTACGCGGGCCCGAAGGTCGTCACGCGACGGTGAGCGCACCGACCCCGAAGGCGACCGCCGTGCAGGTGAGGATGAGCCGCCGGGTGATGAGGGCGAAGTCGATGATCGGCTCCGTTGCCCGCTTCTCGACGAAGGCGAAGACGACGAGCAGCAGCGCGCCCCCCACGAAGCAGATCGCACTCTGCCACGACAGCCATGCCCAGGCGCTGTCGCCCTCGAGCAGTCCGAGGATGATCCCCGTGAGGCCGAGCGTCAACAGCACCGCGCCGAGGTAGTCGATGCGGTGCCGGTGCCGTTCCACCTGCTCGTGATACCTCGTCACCAGCATCCATCCGGCCAGCAGGCACAGCGGCACGTTGATGAAGAAGATCCACCGCCAGGCATCCAGCTGGGCGAAGATGCCGCCGAGCGACGGGCCCACGACCGACGAGATCGCCCAGACACTGGCCATGTAGCCCTGCACCTTGGCCCGCTCGCCGACCGTGTAGATGTCACCCACGATCGTCATGGCCATCGGGCCCACGGCCCCGGCGCCGAGACCCTGCACGACACGGAACAGGATGAGCGTGACCATGCTCCACGCGAACCCGCAGAGCACCGATCCCGCCAGGAACAGGCCGATCCCGATCAGGATGATGGGCTTGCGACCGATGGTGTCGGCGAAGCGCGAGTAGATCGGCACGCTCACCGCCTGCGCGAGGAGGTAGACCGAGAACAGCCACGGGAACAGCTGGTAGTCGCCGAGATCTCGCACGACCGTGGGCACCGCGGTGGCCAGGATCGTCGTGTCGATCGCGATGAGCCCCGTGGCGAGCATGAGCGCACCGAGCACGGGCCCGCGCTCCGATCGCAGACCGACGGAGGCGCGATCGACGGAGACGGTCATGACAGGGCCAAGGCGCCGCGTGGCGGATGTATTCCCGCCGAGGGTGGATCGACGGCGCGAAGTGACGGATGCTGGAGGGCACACGCGTGAGAGGAGCGGCCGATGAGACGACGCGTCGCACCGGCGCTGGTGCTCGGCGCTCTCGTTCTCGCGGGCTGCTCGGCCCCCGGCATCCCGACCCCGCCCGCCGTCGACCCGACCGACACGGCGAACACCGAGCCGATCACGCTCGTGTCGGGGCTGGCGGCGCCGTGGTCGGTGGTGCGCCTCGACCGCGGCGGGGCGCTGATCTCGCAGCGCGACGGCGGCGAGGTGCTCGAGCTGACGGCATCCGGAGACCTGCGCGAGGCCGGGATCGTGCCCGGTGTCGTGTCGGGTGGCGAGTCGGGCCTGCACGGCCTCGCGCTGCTCGTCGATGGCGAGACGCGCTGGCTGTACGCCTATCACGGTGCGGCGGACGACAACCGGGTCGTGCGGATGCCGCTGACCGGCGAGCCCGGCTCGCTGACGCTGGACGTCGACGCGGCCGAGGTGGTGGTCGCCGACATCCCGCGGGCATCGAATCACGACGGCGGGCGGATCGCCTTCGGACCGGACGGGATGCTGTACATCGCCACCGGCGACGCGGGGCAGCGTGATCGTGCTCGGGATCGGGACTTCCTCGGCGGAAAGATCCTGCGGGTGACGCCGGAGGGCGAGCCGGCGCGCGGCAACCCGTTCGGCACAGCGGTGTACAGCCTCGGCCACCGCAACGTGCAGGGACTCGCGTGGGGTGATGACGGCACCCTGTGGGCGAGCGAGTTCGGGCAGGACACGTGGGACGAGCTGAACCGCATCGAGGCGGGCGGCGACTACGGCTGGCCCGACCACGAGGGGTTCGGGCGCGCCGACGACACGATCGATCCGGTCGCCGTGTGGGCGCCAGACGAAGCGAGCCCCAGCGGCATCGCCGTGATCGACGACGTCGTGTACGTCGCTGGTCTGCGCGGTGCGCGGCTCTGGCTGTACGACACGACGACACCGAGCATCGAACCCTGGGCGGTCTACACCGGCCGATTCGGCCGGCTCCGCGACGTGGTCGCCGGTCCCGGCGGCACCTTCTGGGTGCTGACGAACAACACCGACGGTCGGGGATCACCGGGGCGCGACGACGATCGGCTGCTGCAGCTCACGCTGCCGGAGGGATGAGGCGGGTCAGGATGCCGTGGCCGGACCGTCGCCGCCATCACGACGCTCGCCGCTCCGCGGTGCGCCGGTCTGGCCGCTCTCGGGGGCGGACGACGACGGGTCGTGGTCGAGGAGCACCGGGCGATCGATGGTCCTGGTGACGTCTGCGGGGTCGACCGCGAGCATGAGCATGGCGAGCCCGAGGAGGGTGACGATGAACGAGGCGCCGCCGATGACCAGTCCGAGGCCCAGCGGGGTGAGGCCCTCGTAGGTGCCCTTGGCGATGGAGAGGTTCACGCGCTCGGTGAACGCCCCGGTCGAGACGAGGGTCACGACGGTCGCGAAGACGCCGGCGGCGAGGGCGATGCCCACGAGGTGCAGCGGGCGCAGGATCTCTTTGCGCGTCGGCTTGTGGTCGGTCATGCCTCTCCTCCGTGGTCGGCCAGGCGGTCGGCCCCGGCAGTCGTCTCGCTCGTCGTCGCGGTGCTCGTCGCGGCGGGTGCGAGCCCCGCGATGCCGAGGAACACCGCCACGATCGCGGCGTAGCCGCCGAACAGTCCCACGCCGATGATGATGCCGGTGAGCGACATGGCGTGCCCCTCGACGGCGTAGTTCTGCACGAATCCGACGGGCACGATCAGCAGCAGCGCGGCGAGCAGAAGCCCCAGCCCGCCGACCGTGATCGCGTCGCGAGAGCCCTCCTGGCCCCGCGACCGGATGCCCGAGATCAGCTCGACGAGACCGGTCAGCGCCGCCCAGGTGATCACGAGCACGAAGAACAGCGCGTCCGTGCGCCAGGTCGGGATGCTCGCGGCCATGCCGAGGACCAGGGTGATCGCGCCCATCAGCACCGAGGGCCAGCGCTGGCCCGGGCCGTGGACGATGATCGCGGCGACGATCAGCACGAGGGACGTGACGATCGCGAAGCCGCCGAACACCGCCAGGCCGACGGCGGCGGAGTGATCGGGAGAGAACGTGATCATGAGGGCGGCGACGGCCGCCATCAGTGCGCGAGCGAGCTGCACGGTGCGCGCGGTGAACGGGCGCACCGCAGCGGGGCGCGCGGTGCGCGAGCGGGAAGCGGCGGGCATGACAGTCCTCAGATCGGTGACCCGACCAGTCTACGTCGCGCGACCCCTGCACCGCCTCGACGGTGGTGGGGCCGCCGCGCGGGCCGCGCCGCGGGCATCCGCGATGGCATCCGGGGTCACTTCGGTACGGCGACGCGTGCGAAACCGTGCCTGATCGACCTCGCAACGCCGAGTCGCCTCGGCGTCGACCGGGCCCGGATCAGGAGGCGACGCGGACGGTCTCGGCGCCCGCCCGAGCCGGTGCGCTGCGCCCCGTGATGCGCGCCGCGGCCGGCTTGGCCGTCCCCGGCACGGCATCTGCGGGGGCGGCTGCGGCGGCCGGCGCGGCGCGCGGCCTGCGCGCCGCCCGCAGCAGCACTCGCCCGAGCACGCCGACGACGAAGGCGGCGGCGAGCGCGCTCAGCGAGACGACCACCGGGGTCCACACCGTGGCGAACGATGCGCAGAGGCTCAGCAGCGCACCCAGGATCCAGACGCCGGCGGCGCCGCCCGCGAGCCCAGCCGACCCCCGTGCGAAGGCGAGAGCGAAGATGAGTGCGCAGACCACCGCCAGAACCGCGCCGGCGTTGCCGATGGGCACGAGCACGGATGCCAACATGTTGGCCACTGCAAGACTGGACATTCCCCGACCCCCCGGTCATCCGCACGCCGCATCGCGGCGTGCTCGTGTCAGCCAGGTTACGCGCGGAGATCCGGCTTGTGCGTCAGCCAGGGGAACGATTCGGCATCATCCTGAGGGATGACGCGTGAACGGCTCGTGACGGCCCGATTCCGCGCCGTCCGCACCTCTCGGCGGCGCGCGCTCAGCGCAGGCGGCGCCCCCTCCGGGGCAGGCGCAGCGAGCTCAACCGGCCCGAGACCACAGGCACGGGGGCGGTGAACACGGCATCCACCGTCCGCGACCCCTCCGACGGGCCGATCACCGGCATGGGCGTGGTCAGCGTGGTCTCGACCGGTTCGACGGGCAGCCTGCCGAACCCGCGATGGGCGGAGACGTACGCCGGCACGAGGATCACGACGGCACCGATCCAGGCGAGCGGATTGCTGAGGGCGACGCCCGCGAAGTCCCACACCGCGCCCAGCGCGACCGCGGCGATCACGCGCGCGACCAGCTCGACCACACCGGTGATGGTGGGAATGGCGACCCGGCCGACACCCTGCAGCACGCCGCGCAGCACGAACAGCACACCGAGGGCGGCGTAGCTGACGCCGTTGATGATCAGCATCTGATGGGCGAGGTCGACGACCCGATCGGATCCGTCGCCGACGAACAGGCGCACCACCGACGCACCGAACGCGATCATGATCACGCCGAGCAGCACCGAGGTGATGATTGCCATCCACAGCGCCTGGACCGTGCCCCGGCGGATGCGGTCGGGGCGGCGGGCGCCCAGGTTCTGCGCGGCGTACATCGACGAGGCCAGCCCCAGCGAGGCGAGAAGGGCGACGGCGAGGCCGTCGATGCGGGATGCGGCGGTGTACGCGGCGACGGCGTCGGCGCCGAGCGTGTTCAGCGCCACCTGCACCGCGAGGGCGCCGATCGCGATGATGGATGCCTGGAATCCCATCGGCAGGCCGAGTCGCAGGTGCTCGAGCGCGTCGGCGCGGCGCACCTTCCAGTCATCGCGGTGCACGTGCAGCACGGGCAGCTTCCGCCACAGGTATCCGAGGCAGAGCAGAACCGAGACGGCCTGCGCGATCACCGTGGCCAGGGCCGCGCCGGCGACGCCCCAGCCCAGCGGGCCGACCATGAGGATCACGAGACCGACGTTCAATCCGCACGAGATGGTGAGGAACACCAGCGGCGTGGTCGAGTCGCCGATAGCGCGGATGATGGCCGCCAGGTAGTTGAAGAACATGATCGTGCTGCCGCCGATGAACGTCACCTGGGTGAAGGTCGTGGCCTCGGCGAGCAGCTCGGACGGCGTCTGCAGCAGCTCGAGGAACGGGCGCGCGATGAGCGGCCCGAGCACCGTGAGGATCAGGCTGGTGACAGCGGTGAGCAGGGTTCCCGTGGCGACCGAGCGGCTCACCCCGCGGGCATCCCCGGCGCCGAACGCCTGCGCGGTCGGGATAGCGAACCCGCTGGCGAGACCCCACGCGAAGCCGATGATGAGGAAGATCAGGCTGCCGGTCGCGCCGACCGCAGCGAGCGAGTCGACGCCGAGCTGTCGCCCGACGACGATCGTGTCGACGAACTGGTAGAGCTGCTGCACAACGTTGCCGATGAGCAGGGGCACGGAGAAGAGCAGGATGACGCGCCAAGGGCGCCCCGTGATGAGGGTGGTGGCCATGATGATCCGGGGGAACGAGGGATGCCGGCAAAAAGACGGCGGCACCGTGGATCGTCACGGCGCCGCTCGGACAGTCTATCGAATCGTTTCGAAACGGTCGAGCCGCAGCCGCATATTTCTTTCCCTCCGTCCACGCCAGGGGCTTGCCTGCGATCGGGCCGGTTGGGTAGTCCGGATGCATGACACGCCTACGTCGAAGCGACCCGCACGCCCCGGGCATCCGGCGGATGCGTCACGGTCGCGGCTACCGGTTCCTGACGGCGGACGGCACCCCGGTCGACGATCGGGCGATGCTCGAACGTCTGCGCGCCCTCGTCGTGCCGCCCGCGTGGACCGACGTGTGGATGTGCCCGCATGCCAACGGGCACATCCTGGCGACGGGAATCGATGCCGCGGGCCGACGGCAGTACATCTACCACCCCGCGTGGCATGAGCGGATGGCGCGCGAGAAGTTCGATCGCATGCTGCAGCTCGCCGAGGTGCTGCCGAGCGCCCGCCGTGGGGTGACCCGCGATCTGCGCACCGACGGCTTCGGCCGGCCGCGACTGCTCGCGGGTGCGTTCCGGATGCTCGACTCGGCCCTGCTGCGAGTGGGATCGGAGCAGTACGCCAAGGCGCACGGCAGCATCGGGCTGGTCACCCTGCGCGGATCGCATGCCAGGGTGCGCGGCGGCCGGGTCGTCGAGCTGCGCTTTCCCGGCAAGAGCGGCCAGCCCTGGGAATCCGAGGTCGACGACGCCGACCTCGCGATGCTCATCTCCGGGCTGAAACGCCGCGGCAGTCGCTCGCTGCTGCTCAGCTGGCAGGACGACACGGCCCGTGCCGCCGCGTGGCACCCGCTCCGCGCCGCCGAGATCAACGACGACGTCCGGCTGCGCACCGGCGGCGATTTCACGGCGAAGGACTTCCGCACGCTGCACGGCACCATCTCGGCTGCCGTCGCCCTGGCGCAGATCGGCCTGAAGCCCACCGCGACTGCGCGCTCGCGCGCCGCCGCCCAGGCCGTGCGCGTGGCAGCATCCGCCCTGGGCAACACTCCCGCCGTGGCCCGTGCCAGCTACATCGACCCGCGCGTGTTCGACCTGTACGACGAGGGCGTCGTCGTCGACCCGGCGCGACGGGTGGAGGGCCAGCTGGTGACGCTGTTCGGCTGACGCTCAGGCGCCGGCATCGGTGCTGCAGGAGCATGATGGTGGTGTGGTCGACATCCTCTCCGCACTCACCGAAATGCCCGAGCCCCAGTACGTCGAGGTCGGCGACGGCGTCGCCCTCGCGACGTACTCGTGGGGTGACGCGAGCGGGCCGACGGTCGTGCTCGTGCACGGGTTCGCATCGAGCACGGCCGACACCTGGGTGCACACCGGCTGGGTGCGGATGCTCGAGCGCGAGGGCTTCCGGATCCTCGGCATCGACCAGCGCGGGCACGGCGCGAGCCAGAAACCGCACGACTCGGCCGGTTACACGGTGCGCAGCCTCGCGCGCGACGTCGAGTCGGTGCTCGACACGTTCCTCATCGACGAGGCCCTGTACGTGGGCTATTCCCTCGGTGCGCGGGTCGGCTGGCAGGTCGCGCTGGACCTCGGCGACCGCATTCCGCGCGCGGTGCTGGGCGGCGTGCCCGACGGCATCCCGCTGGATCGGCTCGACACCGACCAGGTGCGCCGATATGCCACGGACGGCACGCCCGTCGCCGATCCGGTGACGCAGAGCTACATCACGCTGGCCGAGCGGGTGGCGGGCAACGACATGCACGCCCTGCTCGCCCTGGCCGAGGGCATGCGCGATTCGCGGTCGATCGACCCGGATCCCGCGCACGCCCCGCAGCAGCCGGTGCTGTTCGCGACCGGAGCGCTGGACGGGGTGCTCGAGGGCTCGCGGCGGCTCGCCGAGGCAGCCCCGCAGGCCACGTTCTTCGAGATCCCCGGCAGACATCATTTCAACGCCCCGGGGGCGAAGGCGTTCCGCGTCGCGGCGCTGGAATTCCTGCGGGGCTGAGGCTCAGCGCCGCTCGCCGCGGGAGCGGGCCATGAGCGCGCGGATGACGACGAAGACGATCACCGCGACGACGGCGACGATCGCCAGCTTCGCGATGAACCAGATCAGCGAGAACAGCACGTTCACGATCCAGAACGCGATGACGACCGAGACGACGACGGCGACGATGGTCCACAGGGTGCTCTTGGTCATGCCTCCAGCCTAGAAGAAGCGTCTAACGTGTGATGGTGACCTTCGACGGCCCGCTCTCGGCATCCGCGTACGAGGTTCTCGGTGTCACGCCCCAGGTGAGCGACGACGACCTGCGCCGCGCCTACCGGCTGCGGCTGCGCCAGTCGCACCCCGACACCGGGGGCGACGCGGCCGTCTTCGTGCGCGTGCAGCGGGCCTGGGAGCTGGTCGGCACCTCGGCCGCGCGCGCCGCCTACGACCGCGGGAGGGGGACGACGTCCTGGGCCACGCGTCCGTCGACTCCGGGCGCGACGGGCACCCGCCCGCGCGGGCGCTCGCACGGGCAGGCGGGCGCGTGGCGCCGTCGCCGCTACCGTGAGCTGCTCGCCGAGCAGCTCGGTCACGAGGCGACGGATGCCGAGGCCTACGACCCGCTCGTCGTGCACGCGGCATCGTGGCAGGCGCGTCGGATGCTGGCCGACGCGCTGGCGGAGGAGGCCACGGCCGCGGCGATCGACGAGCTCGGCATCGGGTTCACGGCGTGGTATGACGTCGCCACCGGCGAGGACGAGGAGGGGAAGCTCGATCACGTCGTGCTCAGCCCGACCGGGTTGTACGGCCTCCGGTCGGAGGACTTCGGCGGACCGGTGCGGTTCCGTCAGGGCGAGGTCATCGGCAGCCACGTCGGCGGCGCCGCCCCCATCGGCGACCTGCTCGCCCGCATGCGGATCGTGGCACGCGCTGCACGCGTGCGGTTCGGCGGGGCGATCCTCATCCTTCCCGATGACGACCTCGACGACGCGATCACGCCGCTGGTCTCCGTCAGGGGTGTGCCGGTCGTGGTCGTGCGCCGCAGCGCGCTGCGCTCGGTGCTGCGCGCCGGAGTGCCGGGAGCGCGCGTGCTCGGCGGCAACGAGGCGTTCGACGTGCGAAGCCGATTGACGCACACGGTCCGCGTGCTCTCACCGTGAGGCGCGTGAGAAGCCGCGCGCGCCCGCGCCCGGGGCTGCAGCGAGGGTTACGGTGAGAGCGTGGATGCCACCGACCCGCTGCCCGATCGACCCGCGCCCGACGCCCCTCGGGGCAAGCTCGTGCTGCTGCGCCACGGCGAGACCGAATGGTCGCGCACCGGCAGGCACACGGGTCTGACCGACATCCCGTTGACCACCCACGGTGAGGATCTCGCCCGTGCGGCCGGTGAGCTGGTGCAGGGGTACGACTTCCGCCTCGTGCTCAGCTCGCCGCTGCAGCGGGCGCGACGCACGGCCGAGCTCGCGGGGCTGGATGCCGGCATCGACCCCCTTCTGGTCGAATGGGACTACGGCGGGTACGAGGGGCGCACGACGAAGGAGATCCGGGCGGAGCTCGGCTACAGCTGGACGACGTTCACCCATGGGGTGATCCGCGGCGAGACGCCGGGCGAGACCGTCGAGGAGGTCGCCGCACGCGCGTCGCGTGTGCTGACCCGCGTGCTGCCGGCGATGGCATCCGGAGATGTCGCCCTCGTCGCGCACGGCCACTATCTGCGTATCCTCACGGCGGTGTTCCTGCGCCAGGCACCACGATTCGCCGCGTCGATCTCGCTCGACGCGGGCTCGGTGTCGGTGCTCGGATTCGCGCGCGAATCCCCCGCGATCCTGGCCTGGAACCACGGGCCGCACCTGCCCATGGAGCCGGCGGAATCCTGATGCTAGAGCGGATGCCAGGAGCAGACCACGATGTCATCGTCGTAGGCGCGGGCCTCGCCGGCCTGCGGGCCGCGACGGTGCTGGCCGAGGCGGGTCTGGACGTGCTGGTGCTCGATGCCTCCGACGCCGTCGGCGGTCGGCAGCGCACCGACCGCGTCGATGGCTTCCTCCTCGATCGAGGGTTCCAGGTGCTGAACCCCGCCTATCCGTCGGTGCGGCGCTGGGCCGACGCGACGGCCCTGCGACTGCAGGCATTCCCGGTGGGGGTGCGGGTACGCCGCGACAGCGCAGCCGGAGTGGGCGGGTCGACGCTGGTGACCCTGGCCGATCCTCGCAGGCATCCGCTGTCGATCGGCGAGACTCTTCGCAGCGGACTGGTCCGCCCCGCGGACGTGATCGCGCTCGCACGCTGGGCGGCCCCGGCCCTGCTCGCACCGACGCGGCTGCGTCGCCGCGCGGCGGCCGGGCACGACACGTCTGCGCGCCAGAGCTGGGACAGTGCGGGGCTGCGCGGCCCGCTGCGCACAGAGGTGGTGGAGCCGTTCCTCAGCGGGGTCCTCGCCGACGCACGCTTCGACACCTCGAACGCCTTCACCCGGTGGCTGGTGCGCATGTTCCTGCTGGGCACGCCCGGACTGCCCGCCGAGGGTATCCAGGCGCTGCCGGAGCAGCTGGCGCGGAAGGCCCGCGCGGCGGGCGCCGAGATACGCCTCGGGCATCGCGTCGATCGCGTCCGCCCCGCATCGGATCACGTCGAGGTCGATGCGGCGGGCGCGGATGCCATGAGGGCCGCCGCCGTCATCGTCGCAGTGGGCCCCGAGCGCCTGACCGCCCTCACGGGCGTCGATGCGCCGCCCACCCGCGGGCTGCAGACCTGGTGGTTCGCGCCCGAGGCCGCGCCGGCGGCATCGGGCATGATCGCCGTCGATGGACGACGATCAGGGCCCATCGTCAACACCGCGGTGATCTCGCACGCCGCCCCGAGCTACGCGCCCGCCGGCAGGCATCTGGTCCAAGCCACATGCCTCCTCGGCCCGCAGGTCGTGGCCGGGGAGGTCGAGGTGCGCCGACAGCTGGGCGAGATCTGGGGCACGGATGCGACGCGCTGGCCGCTGCTGCGACGCGACGACATCCACCACGCGCTGCCTGCCCAGCACCCGCCGTTGCGGGCCGAGCCCACGCGGGTGGTCGATCGGCTGTACGTCGCCGGCGATCACCGGCAGAGCCCCTCCATCGACGGGGCGCTGGTGTCGGGTGATCGCGCGGCGCGCGTCCTGCTGGCCGACCGCGGCGTGTGACGCGACATTATTGAAGCGTCAACTGCTCCCGGTACCATCGCCGCATGAGCACATCACGATCGTTCACCGACGAGGAGCGCCGCACCTGGGCACCGCTCACGGCGGTGCTGGAGCTGCTGCCCAGTCGGATCGACGCGCAGCTGCTGCGCGATGCGGGGCTCACGCACTTCGACTACGCGACCCTCTCGATGCTCGCGCTCGCTGACGGCCGCCGCATGCGCATGACCGCACTCGCGACCGGCGTGAACGCGTCGCTCTCGCGCCTCTCGCACGCCGTCAGCCGGCTCGAGAGCCGCGAGCTCGTGCGCCGCGTCGCGACCCCCGACGACGCCAGGGCGACCACCGTGGAGCTCACGCCGGACGGACGTCGCAAAGTGATCAGCGCGACGCCGGAGCACGTGAGCACGGTGCGCTCCCTCGTCTTCGACGCGCTCGATGACGAGCAGCGTCGCCAGCTGCATGAGATCACCGTCGCGCTGCTGGCCCGGCTCGACCCCGATCAGCGGATGCTGGCCAGCCGGATGAGCTGACCACGCCGACCGACTGAGGCTCGGGAGTCGGTGCGCGGCGCGCCTGTCGGAGTCATCGCGCGAGGACCTCGTCGACGTCGGCGCCGGGCAGCGCGAGGGTGACCTGCGTGCCCCACGGGTCGGAGACGATGACGGAGCGGCCGTCGTCGGCGAACGGCAGCCGGTGTTCGCGCAGCCGCGCGATGAGCGCATCGAGGTCGTCGCGCCCGGGAACGGTGATCGCCACGTCGCCGAGGCCGAGCCCGGCAGCGCGCGGTCCCGCACCGCCGCTGTTCCACGTGTTCATCGCGATGTGGTGGTGATAGCCACCTGCCGACGCGAACAGGGCTCCGGGATAGCTGGCGACCGTCGTCTCGAATCCCAGCGCGTCGATGTAGAAGGCGCGGGCCGTGGGGATGTCCCCGACCTGAAGGTGCACGTGGCCGACCCTGCCCGCGGTCATGGCCACGCTCCGCAGCGTGTCGTCGTCCAGGTGCTGCCGAAGGTAATCGTTCGGATCGAGGTGGAGGGTCGCCATCTGCAGCTCGCCGTTCTCGTAGCGCCACTCGGAGCGATCCCGGTCGACGTAGAGCTCGATGCCGTTGCCCTCCGGGTCGGTGAAGTAGAACGCCTCGCTGACCAGGTGGTCGCTCGAGCCGGTGAAGGAGCCGCGCTGATCCTGGGCGGCGCGCAGCACGACCGCAGCGAGCGCGGGCGCATCGTCGAACAGGAACGCGGTGTGGAACAGCCCGGCCTGGCGAGGATCGACGGGCGGGAGGCCGGGCGTGCTGATCAGTCGGACCATCGGCACGCGGCCGCGACCGAGCACACGGTGCACCTCGGCGCCGCGGGTCCTCTCCTCGATCGGCTCCAGGACGAGGGCGTTCGCGTAGTACGACGACATCGTCTCGAGATCGCCGACGCGCAGCGAGACGGCATCCATATCGGTTGCGGGGTCGAGCACGCGGCCCGCGGCGGACGCGTGCTCGGTGCGGGAATCGCTGGTGCTCATATCTGCCTCCGTGGGACTGTTGTTGAACCTACAACTAAACGCCCCGGCGATTCATTCCCGCGGTCAGCCCGCCGATCCCGCCAGCGGGATCACCCGCGGCGCCTGCCCGGCACCGGCGACGACGAGGGCTCGCGTCGCGGTGAGCGCGTGCAGCCGCCGCACGATCTCGTCGGCATCCGCCTCCGTGGCGGGAGTGCGATCGTCGGATGCCTCCCACAGCGTCACCCGCACGCCGCCCAGCTCGCGGATGCGCTGGGCGAGCGGCGCGGATCCGCGAGCGGCGACCAGCACCACGCGCTCGATGCCCGGTGCCCTGCTGGTGGGCGGCGCGATCGCTCGATCGCGTCGCCAGACGACGAAGTGGTAGATGAAGACGAGCACGGTCGCGCTGAGCAGCCCGAGCGGAGCGCGGATGCGCTCGATGAGTCCGCCCTGCATGCGGGAGGCGCCACCGGCCGCGAGCAGCACCTCGAACAGCCGGAAGCCGATGAGCAGCAGCGTCACCAGCGCGACCACGGCGCTGGCGCCGAAGACGACCACCAGGTAGACGCGGCGCGCGATGTCTCCGGACTGCTCTTCGGTCACCGCGCGACCAGGACGCCAGGTGCCCCACCACGCCGCCGTGCCCACCACGAGCGCACTGAGACCGCCCAGCAGCAGGGTGCGCGTGTCGTCGGCGAGCAGCGTCACGTCGATCTCGGCGAGGAGAGCGTTGACCACGACTCCGAAGCCGCTGGCCGCGCCGATGAGAGCCACCCCGGACACGGCCAGCCGCGCAGCGCCGCGAACCCGCGGACCGCGCGCAGACAGCATTCGCGCATGCGCGTCGCAGATGATCGCGCCCACCAGGGCGGCGCCGGCGGCCGCACCGAGCGGCGACAGGATCTCCGCCGCGGGATCGTCGTCGAACAGCAGCCGCAGCAGGGTGAGGAGCACGGTGCCGATCCCGAAGAGCGCGGCCCCGGCGGAGCCCGCCACCACGATCACCAGCAGCACGCGGGCGAGAGCATCGGGCGTGCCGGATGCCTGCTCCCGCGTCCAGTGCCACCACCACACCACCGCGCCGACGGCCGCCCAGACCAGCGGCTGCAGCACCGCGGTGTACCACGGTCGCGAATCGAGCAACACCGGCGCGACCGGCGCGAGCGCCTGTGAGATCAGCGCGGCCAGCGCGGAACCGGCACCGACCGCCGCCACGACGAGACCGAACAGCGCCGACAGCTCGACGCCGAGCGCCGGCAGGCGCGTCGGCGCGGTGACCGGACTGCGACGCATCCGTCGATGCCACACCCACACACCTGCCCAGACGACTGCCCCGGCCGCCTCGCTCGGCCGCCACTCCCCCTCGATGCCCGCGGCGATGGCGGATGCCGCGAGCGCGACGGCGAAGATGAGCGATGTCAGCGTCATCGCCGCCAGGTACACGGACCACACGAGCGAGGAGCGCTCCAGCGGCTCGGCCAGTCGGCGGCGCTCCCAGCGCCAGACGAGCACCGCGAGCGGGGCACCGATCAGGACGAAGGCGAGTGCCCTGGCGAGCCCGGCGGTGTCGGTGACGAGCACGGAGCCGAGCCCGATCACCCGCTCGAGCAGACCCGCCACGCCGACCGCGGCGATCGAGACGAGCGCGAAGAGCAAGGCGAAGACGATGAGCCTCCGCACCACCGCGACGGTCATGGCTGCACCTTCTCGGCGCAGATCCGGAACTGCCAGGGCGTCGTCACGAGCTTCCAGTCGCCATCGACGCGTTCGAGGTCGAACACCTCCTGGTTCTGGTACTCGTCGCGCCCGAAGGGTCCGCCGCCGACGACCTCGGAGACGATCACCTCGACCCGTGCCGTCGTGTCGCGCTCCGTGCTGCGCACCAGCGTGATGCGGTAGTCGGCCGCGCCGGTGTCCCACCGCTCGCACTCCTCGGCTGACTCGGGGACCAGATGCGCCAGTGCGGCGGCGGAGTCGCCATCGACGACCGCCTGCGCGTACCGCTGCACGACGCCCTCCGGGGAGTCGGCGGGGTACACGCTGTCGCCGTCGCGGGTGAAGATCGCGACGAGCGCCACGGCGACCACGACGACCACGACCGCGATCAGGCCGAGCATCACCGGACTCCATCGCCTTGACTGAGATCGCGGGCTCGCCGCATCGACTTCGTTCATGTGCCCATGGTGGCGCATACGACCTCGGCGGTACAGGGACCTTAGGCTCATGGCATGAGCCTGTTCCGCAGAGAGCGATCGGCGCACGTCCAGCTCGATCAGCCGACGATCGAACCCCGCGCGACGCGTCCCCCCTGGAGCCTGTGGGCAGACGGGTTCGGTCGCCTCGGCATCCGCTCGATCCAGATCCTGCTGGTGGTCGCCGTCGCCGCAGGCATCGTGTTCGTCATCCGGTACCTGACGCTGGTGACCATCCCCCTGGCGATCGCGCTGATCCTTGCGTGCGCCTTCGCCCCGGCGATGAACTGGCTGCGCCGCCACCGAGTACCCGACCTCGCCGCGACCATGATCACGCTCTTCTCGATCGTCGCGGTGCTGACGGGCCTGAGCTGGATGATCGTCTGGGCCGTGCGGGATCAGTGGGACGACCTGTACTCGCAGGCGCAGCAGGGCATCGACCATGTGATCGAGTGGACGGACACGCTGCCGTTCCAGCTGTTCACCCCGCAGCAGATCGAGGAGTGGACGAAGACGCTCACCGACTTCGTCACGAGCGCGCAGTTCGGCTCCGGCGCGCTCGCCGGTGTCAGCGCGGTCGCGAGCTTCGTCACCGGTTTCGTGCTGCTCGTCACCATCCTCTTCTTCTTCCTCAAGGACGGCCCGCAGATGTGGGAGTTCCTGCTGCGTCCGTTCCACGGCGAGGGCGAGCGCCGCGCGCGCCGGATCGGGCACAAGACCGTGGGCGTGCTCGGCTCCTACGTGCGGGGTACCGCGACGGTCGCCCTGGTCGACGCCGTCGGCATCCTGATCGGCCTGCTCATCCTGCAGGTGCCGCTCGCCGTGCCACTCGCCGTCCTCGTCTTCCTTCTCGCGTTCATCCCGATCGTCGGTGCGACGCTCGCCGGCGTGCTGGCGGCGCTCGTCGCCCTCGTCGCGAACGGCTGGGTGAGCGCCCTGCTCGTCGTCGCCGTCGTCGTGCTGGTCAATCAGCTCGAGGGCAACCTGCTGCAGCCGGTGCTGATGGGACGCACGATGAAGCTGCACGCGTTCGTCATCCTGGTGGCCCTGGCGGTCGGAACCGCCCTCAGCGGACTGATCGGCGCGGTGCTCGCCGTGCCGGTGACGGCCGCGGTGTGGGGCATCATCCAGGTGTGGGACGGTGAGAACCTGCCCGCGAAGTGGGCGCGGCGGAAGCCGCGAGAGCCCCGCGCCGCGCAGAGCACCGCGGTCGAGGTCGCCTGAGGGCGGTCCCGCGCCACCCGGATCCGACGGCGAGCGCGGGTCACCGCCGGTCGGGTGCGACGCGGATCGTCGAACCCGCCGCGAAGCGGGCATCCACTCCGGGGCTGAACAGCACCGACTCGGGCGGGGCGTCGACGATGCCGGGAAGGCCGGCGGCCGCGCACAGCTCGTCTTCCAGATGGCGCACGCGGGCGGGATGCAGCGTCCAGGGTTCGTGCGTGTTCGGCAGCCACAGCGTGCGCCCGAACCGGGTCTGGAACAGCCCCCAGCGCGCGGTGAGGAAGGTCGACAGGTCGTCGCGCACCGTGCAGGAGGTGTCGACGTCGACCGTGAGGTCGAAGCCCGGGCCGCGCCCGCCGGGGCGCGCGGTGTGGCGCTGCGATGTGTATCGCAGGCTGAGACCGGAGCCCTCGAGACGCCGCTTGTCGGTGTGCGCGAACATGTACGGCAGGGAGAACAGGGCACGCGCGCCGATGACGGCGGGCAGGCTGGCGGCCTCCAGGGAAGCGAACACCACGCCGTGACGGCCCTCGTCGTCTATGCCGTACAGGCGCACGTTGATCTCGGTGAAGGTGCCCCAGCGCCGCGCCGGCGGCAGCGGTCCGATGCGAGCGGCGCCGAGCTCGAAGGCGATCAGTCCCACCCAGGACGACCCGTCGAAGACATCCGGTCGCACGCCGCGGGGCATGAGCGGGCGCACGACCTCGGGGTCGACCCGCCAGTGCACGAAGGCGACGTCGCGCCATGCCTGAGCCGCGACGGTGCGTCCGCGCAGCGGCGGGGGCGTGGCGGAGAGGTCCATGACGTCCATTCGCACGGTCGAGAGCGGGGCTGCCATTCTCGCACTCGGCGGGTCCGACGGCGCCTCGCCGCGGGTATCCTCGCGGTATGCGAAGGCCCGAGCCCGAACCCGTCCGCGCCGGCGAGGAGTCGGTGTGGGACTATCCGCGGCCACCGCGCGTCGAGCCGGTGTCGCAGCGGATCACGATCCGCCTGGGCGGTGTGCTGATCGCCGACACCATCGACGCGGTCCGCGTACTCGAGACCAGCCATCCGCCGGTCTACTACCTGCCCGCCGATTCGTTCCTCGAGGGTGCGCTCGTGCCGACGGAGGGGTCGTCGTTCTGCGAGTTCAAGGGCGGGGCGGCGTACTTCGACGTGCACGGTGGATCACGGATCGTCAGCCGGGCCGCGTGGACGTACCCGCAGCCTGCGCGCGGCTTCGAGTCGCTGCGTGGGCGGGTCGCGGTCTACGCAGGCGAGATGGATGCCTGCACCGTCGGCGACGAGCAGGTCACTCCGCAGCCGGGCCGGTTCTACGGCGGCTGGATCACCTCCCGCATCCGCGGCCCGTTCAAGGGGGAACCCGGGTCGATGGGGTGGTGACCCCGCGGGTCAGGCGGTGAGCCCGGGTTCGCCGTCGTCGCGGCCGCCGTCGAACGTCGCGGTGAGGATCTGCTCGGCCTCGAGCGTGAGATCGATGAGGCGGGCGAGCAGACCGGCGAGGGAGCTCGAGCGCAGCAGCTCGAGCTGATCGATGGGCCCCAACGGCGCGATCGCGGCGAGCTGCCATGACGACTCCAGCGGATCGTCGGAGATCTCGATGTTCGGATCCCATCGACTGCCCGAGCTGAGCGCAGCGCGCGTGAGCACACGACGGACATGCTTCTCGGCTTCGGCGCGCAGCGGGGCGAGTGCCGGATCCCAGGTCAGTTCGGCGATCGTGTGCACCTCGGCGGTCGGGTACGCCTCGTCGTTCCACCACGCGCCCACTTCGATGCGCTCTCCCCCCACGACGAGCAGCTCGATGTCACGCTCGGTGGCCGCGACCTCGACGATCCGCGCCATCGTGCCGGTGTGGAACCGGGTGTCCCCTCCCCCGGCTTCTGACCCGCGCTCGATGAGCACCACCCCGAACGAGGGCTGGTGGGATTCGAGAGCTGCACCGAGCATCTTCAGATACCGCTCTTCGAAGACGCGCAGGGCGAGAGGTGTGTACGGGAACAGCACCGTCTCGAGCGGAAACATCGCCGTGGCTGCCATCGCGCCAGTAAACCACTCCGACGGGGCTGCGTCACCCGGCTGCGACGCTCAGTTGAAGTCGCCGCCCCCGCCACCGCCGAAGTCACCCGGCGCCATGTCCTTGAACCGCGAGTAGTGCCCCTGGAAGGCGACGGTGATCGTCGCGGTGGGGCCGTTGCGGTGCTTGGCGACGATCAGGTCGGCCTCGCCGGGGCGGATGTCCTTGTCGTACGCGGCCTCGCGGTGCAGCAGGATCACCATGTCGGCGTCCTGCTCGATCGAGCCGGACTCGCGCAGGTCGCTGATCGCGGGCTTCTTGTCGGAGCGCTGCTCGGCACCACGGTTCAGCTGCGACAGCGCGATCACCGGCACCTGCAGCTCTTTCGCGAGCAGCTTGAGCGCACGCGAGAACTCCGAGACCTCCTGCTGACGCGACTCGACGCGCTTGCCGCTCGTCATCAGCTGGAGGTAGTCGATGACCACCAGTCGCAGGCCTTCGCGCTGCTTGAGCCGACGGCACTTGGCACGGATCTCGACGAGGGTCATGTTCGGGCTGTCGTCGATGTACAGCGGGGCGTCGTTGATCCGTCCGCGGGTGGCCGCGACGGTCGTCCAGTCCCGCGGGTCGAGGGTTCCCTTGCGCATGTTCTGCAGCGGGATGGCGCCCTCGGCGCTGAGCAGGCGCATCGCGATCTCGCTCTTGCCCATCTCGAGCGAGAAAAAGATCGACGGCTCGTTGTGGCCGATGGCCGCAGCCCGGGCGAAATCCAGAGCCAGCGTTGATTTACCCATAGCCGGCCTCGCGGCGACGACGATCATCTGTCCGCCGTGCAGGCCGTTGGTCAGCTCGTCCAGCTCGCGGAACCCCGTCGGGATGCCGGTCATCGTGCCGTCACGGCCGTTGGCCGCCTCGATCTCCTCGACGGCCGCGTCGACGGCGACGGTGAGCGGCACGTAGTCCTCGGCCGTCTCGGAGCCGGTCACCGAGTAGATCTCGGCCTGGGCGTTGTTGACGATGTCGGCGGCGTCGCCCTCGCCCGCGTAGCCGAGCTGCACGATGCGGGTGCCCGCGTCGACGAGGCGCCGCAGGATGGCTCGCTCCGCGACGATGCCCGCGTAATAGCCGGCGTTCGCCGCGGTCGGCACGATCGAGGTGAGGGTATGCAGGTAGTCGGCCCCGCCGGCGCGCCCCAGCTCGCCCGTCTTGATCAGCTCGTCGGTGACGGCGACGACGTCGGTGGGCTCGCCGTGCGAGTACAGCGACAGGATCGCCTCGAAGATGAGCTCGTGCTTGGGCACGTAGAAGTCGGCGCCCTTGAGCATCTCGATCACATCGGCGACGGCATCCTTCGACAGCAGCATGCCGCCCAGCGCGCTCTGCTCTGCCAGGAGATCATGCGGCGGGGTGCGCTCGGGGCTGCGAGAGCCACCCAGACGCTCGTTCGAGATATCTGCGATCGACACCGTGCTCCTCCCGGCCGGCACGACTGGACACACGTCACCGGCGCTTGCGACCGGCGGGCAGTCGGCCTCGGGCACAAGAAGAACATGCACCACCGACATCCGGTCTCCCCCAAGGTAGAAGCCGGGTTATCCCCATGCAACCGGGCCTGTGGATAACTCTGTGGAGAGTGTGCGAAGAACTCTGGAGTGTCTGTGCAGAACGGGTGTGGACAACTCGGTGGAGAGATTTGATATCTCGGACTTTTCTCTAGTCTGATCAGGTTTTCTTCTATTCCCCAGCCTGTGGAGGAAATCCCGCTTCAACGTGAGATTGAAGGTTCCGGCGCGTCGCTCCTGATGTGCAGAACCTGGGGAAAGTCAAGCTCGATCCCGCCCGGGCGCGCCGCGCCCGTCAACAGCCTGTGGACTCGCGGACCACGAGGTCGAGCGGCAGCGCCGCCTCGGCATCCAGCTGCTCCCCGCGGATCAGCCGCACGACAGTCGCCATCATCGCCGCACCCTTCGCGGCGGTGTGCAGATCGACCGTCGTGAGCTGCGGAGACGCGCTCGTCGAGAAGACGTTGTTGTCGACGGTGGCGACGGCGACGTCGTCCGGAACCCGGATGCCGCGCTCCTTGAGCACACCCAGCGCGCCGGCAGCCATCTGTGCCGACGCGACGAACAGGGCATCCATCTGCACCCCCGCGTCGAGCAGCCGACGCGCGGCCGCCGCTCCCCCACTCGGGGTGTAATCGCCCTCTTCACTGGCGATCTCCTCGAGACCCGCCGCCGAGACCGCGTCGCGCCACCCCTGCAGGCGCTCCTGCCCGGCCGTCGTGTCGAGCGGTCCGCTGATCGTGGCGATCCGCCGCCGACCGCGATCGATGAGGTGCTGGGTCGCGAGTGCACCGACCGCGGTGTTGTCGACGTCGACGACGTGGATCTCCTCGCCCGTCTCCCCCGGCGGGCGCACCCCGAAGACGACGGGCAGCGTGCGCGCCAGCTCGCGATACGACGAGGAGGCACTGTGGTGCGAGAGGATCAGCGCACCGTCGACGTTGCCGCGCCGAAGAAGCTGGTGCGTCTTCTCCGGGTCGTTCTCCGACTCGATCAGCAGGGTGAGGGAGTACTCGGTCGACGACGCGTACATCGCGGCGCCCTGGATCACCTCTGCGAAGTACGGGTCGGCGAAGAACTCCGCCGTGCGCTCGGGGATCATCATCGCGACGGTCTGCGTGCTGCGGCGCGCGAGGCTGCGCGCCGCGCGATTCGGCACGTATCCGACCTTCGCGATCGCCGCGTTCACGCGCGCGACGGTGCTCTCGGTGACCCGGGGCGATCCGTTGATGACCCGCGATGCGGTCGAACTCGACACTCCGGCGAGTGCCGCGACCTCCTCGAGGGTCGGCACCCAGGGCTGCGCGCTGCGAGACGCGTTCATCGTCACTCTTCGTCTCCTGCTGCGCATCCGGCGCGATCGTGAGCACCTCGCTGTCGAGGATGGATGTCTTCACCGTACGCCACGCCGGCGCGGCGTCTCACTCCGGGATCCGGCGCTCCTCGATGAGCCGCGCCAGCCACAGACCGCTGTCCTTCACGGTGCGCTCCTGCGTCTCGTAGTCGACGTGCACGATGCCGAAGCGCTTGCTGTAGCCGTAGCCCCACTCGAAGTTGTCGAACAGCGACCAGACCATGTACCCGCGCAGGTCGACGCCCTGCTGCAGAGCACGATGAGCCGCCGTGAAATGACGGCGCAGGTAGTCGAGCCTGGCGTCGTCGTGCACGCGATCGCCGCTGAGCTCGTCGTCGAAAGCCGCACCGTTCTCTGTGATGACGAGCGGGAGTCCCGGATGCTCGCGGCTGAGCCTCAGCAGCAGCTCCTCGAGTCCGTCGGGAGCGATGTTCCATCCCATCGCCGTGTACGGGCCGTCCTGCGTGAGGAACTCCACGTCGTCGCTGCCCGGCCAGGCCGAGCCGCCGACGTCCTTGTGCCCGTCCGCTCGCTGCCGCGGGGCGATGCCGTCCCACATCCGCACCCGCGTCGTGGAGTAGTAGTTCACGCCGAGGAAGTCGATCGGCTGCCGGATGATCTCGGTGTCGCCGGGCCGCACGAACAGCCAGTCGGTGACCGCCGCGGTGTCGTCGATGAGATCGTCGGGATAGCCGCCGACGAGCATGGGATGCGTGAACGACCGGTTGGCGAGGGCGTCGATACGGCGCACGGCCTCGGAGTCCGGGCCGTCTGCTCCGCGGATCACGTGGAAGTTGAGCGTCACCGACACCTGCGCGCGCGGCGCCACCTCTCGCAGCACCTGAACGGCGAGGCCGTGGGCGAGGTTCAGGTGGTGCACGGCCCGCAGTGCGGCGACGCCGTCGGTGCGGCCGGGAGCGTGCGCGCCCGACCCATATCCGAGGAACGCACTGCACCACGGCTCATTCAAGGTCGTCCAGACATGCACGCGCTCACCGAGCGCCTCCGCGACGTGACGGGTGTACTCGGCGAACCGGTAGGCGGTCTCGCGGTTGGTCCATCCACCGGCATCCTCGAGCGCCTGCGGCAGATCCCAGTGATAGAGAGTGGCGATCGGACGGATGCCGCGGGCGATCAGACCGTCGACGAGACGTTCATAGAACGCCAGGCCCGCCTCGTTCACCGGACCGGACCCCGTCGGCTGGATGCGCGGCCAGGAGATCGAGAACCGATACGCCTCGATCCCCAGGTCGGCCATGAGATCGAGATCGGCGTCGAGCCGGTTGTAGTGGTCGACGGCCACATCTCCCGTGTCGCCGTCGACGACCCTGCCCGGTGTCGCGCTGAAGGTGTCCCAGATCGACGGGCCTCGCCCGTCTGCGGTGGCCGCGCCCTCGATCTGGTACGCGGCGGTGGCCGCACCGATCAGGAACCCGGCGGGGAACTCCAGCCCGACATCCCGGTAATCGGGGCTGTCTCTGGTGTGCGCCTGCATCTCGATGGTCATGTCAGCCTTTCACTGCGCCTTGCATGATTCCGGTCACGAGCTGGCGGCCCGCGACGAAGAAGAGGATGAGGAGGGGGATCACCGAGAGCACGGCCCCGGCGAGCACGAGGGCGTTGTCCGGGTTCTGTCCCCCGGCTGCGCTCAGCGCCGCCAGCGCGGTCTGCACCGTGGGATTTCGCGGTGTGAGGGCGAGCAGCGGCCACAGGTAGTCCGTCCACGCGGCCATGAAGCTGAACAGACCGAGCACCGCCATGGCGGGACGCGCCGCGGGCAGCGCCACGTGCCAGAAGGTGCCCCACATGCTCGCACCGTCCATCCGCGCGGCTTCGATCAGCTCGTCCGGGATCACGTCGACGAGGTACTGCCGCATGAAGAACACCCCGAAGGCGGTGACCATGCCGGGAACGATGACCGCCTGCAGCGAGCCCACCCAGCGCCACTCCGCCATCAGCATGAACAGCGGGATGATGCCCAGCTGGGTGGGTATCGCCATGGTGGCGATCACTGCGACGAGCAGTCCGCTGCGGCCGCGGAAGCGCAGCTTCGCGAAGGCGTACCCGGCGAGGGTCGAGAAGAACACCACCGACAGGGTGATCGCGGCCGAGATCACCGCGCTGTTGATCAGCGACAGCAGGAACGGAACCGTCTCGAACACCTCGGCGGCGTGGGACAGGAAGTTCGGCCCCGGCAGGACCGCCGGCGGTACGAGGTTGGTGTCGGACGACTGGCGGGACGAGATGACGAACGACCACCACAGCGGGAACGCCGAGCCGGCGAAGTACGCGATGAGCAGGGCGTACGTGAGCATCCCTGGGCGCTCGTAGGCGCGCACGCGGCGAGCGCGGCGCTCGGATGCCGTCGTGCGGCGCTCTGCCCTGGCATCCGTCTCCGGCGCCGGTGCGGGGGTGAGGAGGGCGGTCATGATGCTCCCTGCTGGGTGTGAGCCGGAACCGGCGTCTGCTTTCGGGACGGGACTCGCGTCTTGCGCACCGTGGAGGTCTTCTCGTCGGCGGTGCGGATCGCTCGGGTGATCATGAAGCTGAGCAGCCCGACGAGCATGATGACGAGGAACAGGATCCACGCCGTCGCGGACGCGCGGCCGAAGTCGCGCATGGGGAAGCCGAGCTGGTACAGGTA
The DNA here is from genome assembly GCF_040686955.1 of Microbacterium sp. NPDC077391. NCBI lineage: Bacteria > Bacillati > Actinomycetota > Actinomycetes > Micrococcales > Microbacteriaceae > Microbacterium > Microbacterium sp. NPDC077391. Next base: position 101,272 of record NZ_JBFBMI010000003.1, on the reverse strand, counting down.
GAGCACGATCGTCTGGAACTGCCGGTCGCTGCCGCCGTAGGTGCGGCCGTCGAAGAGCTTCGGCTCGGTGAAGATCTGCAGCCCGCCGATGGTCGCAGTGATGACGACGAAGATCAGCGTCGGACGGATCAGCGGGAGGGTGATCGACCAGAACTGACGCAGCCTGCTGGCTCCGTCGATGGTGGCCGACTCGTACATGTCGCGCGGCACGGCCTGCATGGCCGCGAGCAGGAGCAGGGCGTTGTATCCGGTCCAGCGCCAGTTCACCATGGTGGCGATCGCGACGTGCGACGGGAAGACGTCGAACGACCAGCGGATCGGATCGAGACCGAGCAGTTCGAGCAGACCGGCGACAGGCCCGTGGTACTGGTTGAAGACCTGCAGGAAGATCACCGTCACCGCGACCGGTGCGACGATGTAGGGCAGCAGGATGCTCATCCGCCAGAACGTGCGACCGCGGATCGCCTGGTTCAGCAGCGCAGCGACGACCGTGGCGATGACGAGCTGCGGTATGGCCGAGAGCAGGAAGATGCTGAACGTATTGCCGAACGCGTTCCAGAAGAACGGGTCGTTGAGGATGTCGACGTAGTTCTGCAGCCCCACGAAGTCGCCCTGGCCCTTCAGCAGATGCCAGTCGTAGAGCGACACGTTGAACGTGTAGACGATGGGGAAGACGCCGATCAGCGCGAACAGGATGAAGAACGGCGCGATGTACAGGTACGGGGAGAAGGTGTGGTCGAGACGACTGACCTTCTGACGGAACGTGAGTTCCGTGCGGGCGGCTCTGCCGGTTGTGCTGCTCATCGTTGAACCAATCGCGGGATCGAGTGCGGGGTGGATGCTCGGGCGGCTCGGCGACGTGCGTCGAGCCGCCCGGGCGGTCAGCTGGGGATCTGGTCGAGCAGTTCCATGGCGGCGTCCCAGGCCTTGTCGGGATCGGTGACCTCGCCCTGGCTGACGCGGTCGAAGATCGGCCCGAAGACGTTGTCCTGGATGTTGGAGTCCTCCGGTCCCTTGACCTGAGCGACGACACCCTTCGAGCGCTCGGCGAAGATCTGGCCGATCGGCGCGTCGTTGAAGAAGGGGCTGGTGGTGTCGGCGACGAGCTTCTGACCCTCGGTCGTGCTCGGGTACGGCCCCGCCTTCTCGAAAGCCGATGCCTGCTGCTCGGGCGATGCGAGCCAGAGCGCGAGCTTGGCGGCCTCCTCCTTGTGCTCCGACGAGGATGCGACGCCGAGGAACGCACCGCCCCAGTTGGCGGCGCCGCCGGGAAGCACGTTCGCGAAGTCCCAGCCGCTGTCGGTGGTGCCCTCGTCGTAGTAGCCCTGCACGATGCCGAGCATCCAGCTCGGGCACATGTAGACCGCGAAGTCGCCGGCCTTGGCCTCGGGCCCGACCTCCCAGCCGGGAAGGCCTGCGCCGAGCCCGGCCTTCTCGGCCTCGACGATCTTGGCGAAATGCTCCTTCAGCACATCGTTGTCCTCGATGTTGAGCGTCTCGCCGTCCTTCTTGTAGTAGCCCTCTTCCTGCTGATTGACGAACGAGTTCCAGAAGAACCGCGGGCTGTGGTAGAAAGCCTTGCCTGTCTTGTCGACATACTCCTCGCCGACCTCGAAGAAGCGATCCCACGTGGCGTCCTCACCACCGAAGTAGGCGGCCACCTCTTCCCGTTCGCTGGGCAGGCCGGCGGCCTCGAACAGATCGCCGCGGTAGCACAGGCCCTGCGGCCCGATGTCGAGGCCGGCGCCGATGACCTGACCGTCGGCCGTGGTGCCCTGCTCGTACTTCCAGTCGAGCCAGGAGTCCTTGACGTCTTCGATGCCGTAGTCGCGCAGGTCGACGAACGCGTCGGACACCTCGGCGATCGTGCCGAGCCAGCCCTCCTCGATCGCGACGATGTCGCTGAGCCCGGTGCCTGCGGCGATCTTCGCGTAGGCGTCGTCGCGGGCTGCGCCGCCCCCCTCGAGGTTGGTCGCCTCGATCTTGATGTTCGGATTCTGCTTCATGTACTCGGCGTACTTCGCGTCGACGCCCATGGTGCCGAAGGTCGTGATCGACAGGGTGATCTGGTCGTCACTCGCTTCGGCGCCACCCCCCGTCGAGCATCCGGTGGCGATGAGGGCCACGGCGGCGACGCCGGCGACGGACGCGGCGATCTTGCTTCGTGCTGATTTCACGGTCACTCCCTTGTGTGCGCTTCGGGCGAAGCATGCAAGCGCTCCCATGATTTACGTGGGAGCGCTCCCAGCGGCTTCGGCGTTCACGATACGCCGGGTTTTTGCGACCTGTCAAGAGGTTCATGGGCGCGCTCCCACGGAAGACCCGCAACCGCACGCCGGAACGCCCGGGCTTAGCCGGTGTGCGCGCGGGAGACCTCGCAGGCCTCGTCAGGCTGTGATCGCCAGCCGGCGACGCGCCTCGTCGATGGTCGCCAGCACGTCGATCGAGGTCCGCAGCGGGTGCAGCGGAGACTCGCGAAGCCCGTCATCGATGTGCTGCGCGACGGCCGCGGCCTGCCAGGCCATCCCGTCGCGGTGGGTCAGACCGGAGACGTCGACGAAGCGGCCGCGTGCGTCGCCGTGCTCTGCCGAGAATCCCCCGGGGAAGACGAACGACGGATCGACCTGCAGTCCGCCGTGCGATCCCGAGACGGATGCCGAGCCGGGCGACGTCACCCGGATGCTCGTGCTCAGCAGCGCCTGAGCGCCCGACGCGTAGTCGAGAACGAGCGCGCTCTGCTGATCGACGCCCGAGGCGGTGAGGGTGCCGCGGGCCGTGACCGCGGTGGGAGCCCCCAGCCACAGGTGGCTGAGCCAGACGGGGTAGACGCCGAGGTCGAGCAGTGCGCCCCCGCCCAGCGCCGGATCGAAGAGACGTCCGCCGGCACGCGGGTCGGCGGCGAACCCGAGATCGGCGATGACCAGTCGCGGATCGCCGATGACGCCGTCCTCGTGCAGGTGCAGCATGACATCCGTCTGCGGAAGGAAGCGGGTCCACATCGCCTCCATCGCGAAGACACCGGCCGCGCGGGCAGCGGCGGCGATATCGCGCGCCTCGTCGGCGGAGACGGCGATCGGCTTCTCGATGAGCACGTGCCTGCCGGCGGCGATCGCATCGAGCGCGAGGCGACGGTGCTCACTGTGCGGCGCCGCGATGTAGACGATCTGCACCTGCTCGTCGTCGTACAGCGCGGCGTAGTCCTCGTGCACGCGGGCGATGCTGTGCCGCCGGGCGAACTCGTGGGCGCGATCGACCGATCGTGAGGCCACGGCGATCACCCGCTGGTCGGTGTGCGTGTGCAGGGCATGCACGAAGTCGGTGGCGATGCCGCCGGGCGCGATGACACCCCAGTTCAGAACCGGTCCGCCCCGAAGCGGTGCCGTTCGCGGAGTGGGCATGGTGAGCAGCGGCGCGGTCATGAGTCCCGAACCTAGTGCACGACGACGAGCGGGCTTCCCGGCCGACTCGAGGGGTGGACGGTTTCGAGGTGGTCGGGTATCGTCCTGGGCACGATCGGAGAATTCTCGGATTGCACGGGGGCTGAGCATGAACGTCGAGACGACAGGGGTCCGCAGCACTGCGGTGTACCTCTGGGGCGCGTTCTTCGTGCTCGCGTGGGCGCTTCTCAGCGCGGTGCTCTCCGGCAGCGAGGCTCGAGCGGATGACGAGACCCCGGCGCCCCTGTCAGGACTCACGTCGCTGGTGGGCGACACGCTGGGCGGTGTGGTCGCCCCGGTCGCGAAGGCGGCGACCTCGACCGTCGAGCAGGTGGCCGCTCCGGTCACTTCGACCGTCCAGCAGGTCGTGGAGAAGACGACGACGACCGTGGCCTCGGTTCCGGTCGTCGGCGCGCCCGCGGCGCAGGTGATCGCGCAGACCGGCGACACCGTGTCGACCGTGACGAAGACCGTCGAGGACGTCGCGGCGTCCGCTCCGGTCAGTGCGATCGTCACCCCGGTGACGGATGCTGTCCGCAGTGTCCCCGTGGTGGGTTCGGTCGTCGACGGACTCGGCGCGACCGACCTCGTGGACGAGGTGGCGACGGGCGTCGACAGCGTTCTCGAGATCGTTCCGCCTGTGATCGGCACCACGGTCGACCCCGTCGTCGGCGGGCTTCAGCCGGGCATCCCGAGCACCGGCGATGCCGTGGTTCCCGACCTCGAGGTCCCGCTCGATGCCGACGGCTCCCCGGCGGATCCCGGCGCGGACAGCGGGTCGGGGTGGGCTGTCGAGCCTGCGTCGGTCGTCGCCGTGACGCCTGTGGCGCAGCCGTCGGCATCCGCCCTGCCCGCCGTGATGCGGGATGCCGGTGCGATACTCCCTCGTGATTCCCACGCTCAGCCGACCGTTCCGTCGGGAGAGCAGCCCGGTGCGCCCTCGAGCTCTCCCGGCGTCGCCGCTCCGACCTCCGCCGCCGGCGGCAGCGGGCCTGCGCCCGGTACGAGTTCCGACCGCCCTCCCTCCGCACGTCTCGATCTCGGGGCGTCTTCCCGGACGGGCATCCCCGTGGATGCTGCTCTGCCGGATTCTCCGGCGGGCAGCACCGACGTCTCTCCTGACTGACGAGAGGGCAGCCGATTCTGCATCGGCACGCCCGGATCACACGACCGTGTGATCTTCCTCTCGCACAGATCAGGAGTAATTCTCATGCGCACTATCGTCAAGCACGCCTTGTGGGGCGCGCTCATCGCCGGCGGCGTCTCGCTGCTCGGCGCCACGGCCGCGAACGCGGCCGAAACGAATGGGGAGGACGGTCTTCTCTCGGGGACGCAGATCCTCGCACCGGTCACGGTACCGGTCGACGTGGTCGGGAACGCCGTATCGCTGCTCGGTGACGCGGCCGCCGGCTCGATGCCGGAAGCCGCGCCCGCGGCTCAGGCACCGGCTCCCGCTGCGACTCCCGCGGCTCCCGCGGAGACCAGCGGCGACAACGGCGTGGTCTCTGGCACTCAGGCGCTCATCGACGTGGCCGCACCGGTGACCGTGTCGGGGAACGCCGTGAGCGTCCTGGGCTCGTCCTCCGCTCAGTCGGATGCCGCAGCGCCCGCACCTGCACCTGCACCTGCACCTGCGGCGGTCAGCACGTCGGGGTCGGACGGGATCCTGTCGGGCACGCAGGGCCTCGTCTCGGTGACGGCACCCATCACGGTGACCGGCAACGGCATCTCCGTGCTCGGGGACGCCACCGGCGCCCAGGGATCGGACACCGCCTCGGAGCCCGCTTCGGCGCCGGTGACCGACGCCACCACGAGCGGAGACGACGGGATCGTCAGCGGCACGCAGGTGGTCGCACCCATCACCGCACCCATCACGATCGGCGGCAACGGCATCTCCCTGATCGGCGAGGCCACGGCTGCAGACGGAACCACGGGCACATCGGCACCCACCGAGGCACCCGCGACCGACGCCACCACGAGCGGAAACGACGGGACCCTCGGCGGCACGCAGGTGCTCGCACCCATCACCGCACCGATCACGGTGACCGGCAACGGCATCTCCGTCCTCGGCGACGCCACGGCAGCCCAGGGATCGGACAGCATTCCGACGACCGGTGCGCCCGCAGCCGACCCCACCACGGATGGAAGCGGTGGGATCCTCGGCGGCACGCAGGTGCTGCTTCCGATCACCGCGCCCATCACGATCGGCGGCAACGGCATCTCCCTGATCGGCGACAGCACGGTGGAGGTCCCGGGAACCACTCCCGGCGACACCGATGCCGGTACCGACCCCGGTACTGATCCCGGGACTGACCCGGGAACCGATCCGGGGGCCGAGCCAGGCACCGATCCCGGCACCGACACGGGCACTGACCCGGGGACCGTCCCCGGCACCGACCAGGGAAGCGAGCCCGGCGCCGACCAGGCGACGGATGCCGGCATCGACCCCGCGGCCCTCGTGACGTCGCCGCGCGCTGCCTCCGTGATCCCCGCCGCGAGCGGCACCCGGGCGCTGGCCATGACCGGTGGTGGTGAGATGGCCCCGGCCCTTGCCCTGCTGGCCGGTCTGATGCTGTTCATCGGTGGCGCGCTGGTCCGACGCGCCCGCGCAGCGGCCTGACCACAGCCGGTGCGGCGGATGCGACATGACAGCGCATCCGCCGCACCGGCATGCCCACCGGCATCCGTCGACCGGCATCCGACGCTCCGACGCTCCGACGCTCCGACGCAGCGTCGGTGCGGGGTCGAAAACGCACGCGAGCGCCCGCGGAAGCGTACGTATTCGACCACGCACCACGCGACAGGGGCGAACTCATCGGGCACGCATGCAGAAGGCCCCCGGCATCCGGAGATGGCGGGGGCCTGCTGGTGCAGCGAGATTACTTCGCGGCGGTGACCTGGAGGGTGATCACGGCGGTGACGTCGTCGTGCAGACGAACCGTCGCCTCGTGCTCGCCCGTCGTCTTGATCGGCGAGGTGAAGTGCACCTTGCGCTTGTCGATCGAGCCGAGGCCCTCAGCTGCGACGGCGTCGGCCACATCGGCCGTCTTCACCGAGCCGAACAGGCGACCCTCGGCGCCGGCCTTGACGGCCAGACGCACCTTGGTGCCCTCGAGCTTGTTCTTGAGTGCGGTCGCCTCGTCGAGGTCGTGGATCTGGCGGGCCTTGCGGGCTGCCTGGATCGACTCGACCTGCTTCTGGCCACCACGGGTCCACGCCACGGCGTAGCCCTTGGGGACGAGGTAGTTGCGGGCGTACCCGTTCTTGACCTCGATGACGTCTCCGGCGCTACCCAGCCCGGCGACCTCGTTCGTGAGAATCAGCTTTGCCATGTCCGTACCCCTCAGCGGCCAGCGCCGGCGTAGGGCAGGAGAGCCATCTCGCGAGCGTTCTTGATCGCCTTGGCGATCAGACGCTGCTCCTGCACGGAGACACCGGTGATACGACGGGCACGGATCTTGCCGCGCTCCGAGATGAACTTGCGAAGCGTCGCGACATCCTTGTAGTCGATGACGCCAACGCGGATGGACTTCGCGGGAGCGGTGGGCTTGCCACCCTTCCGCGGCTTGCGGCGATCGCCGCTCGACTTTCCAGCCATGTTTCTTCCTTAAGAGATGATCGGATGCCCGAGCCCTTCGACAGGCTCAGGGACCCGGAATTCAGAACGGGGTGTCGTCGCCGAAGCTGCCCGGAGTGCTCCAGGCGTCAGCGCTCGAGGAACCGGGGGTCGACCACGGCTCGTCCGAGACCTGCTGCTGCTGCTGCGGACGCGACTGTCCACCGCCACCGTTGGATGCGGCCCGCGTGACCTGTGCCGTCGCGTATCGCAGCGACGGACCGATCTCGTCAACCTCCAGCTCGATCGAGGTGCGCTGGTTGCCTTCGCGGTCCTGGTAGGAGCGCTGACGCAGACGGCCCTGCGCGATGACGCGCATGCCCTTCGTCAGGGAACCTGCCACGTGCTCGGCGAACTCGCGCCACACCGAGGCGCGGAGGAACAGCGCTTCGCCGTCCTTCCACTCGTTGGCCTGACGGTCGAACGTGCGCGGGGTCGAGGCGATGGTGAAGTTCGCCACCGGCAGTCCGTTCTGCGTGTAACGCAGCTCGGGGTCTGCGGTGAGGTTGCCCACCACGGTGATGACGGTTTCGCCGGCCATGAGCGTCAGGCCTTGGCTTCGGCAGGCTCAGCCCGGCGCGCGGCCGTCTTGGGCTTGCGAGCAGCCTTGTCGGCGGCGCGCTTGGCCTCGGCGGCGACCATGGCCTGTGCCTCTTCGGCACGCAGAACCTTGGTGCGGAACACGAGCTCGCTCAGCTTCAGCTGACGGTCGAGCTCGACCGTGGCCTCGCTGGTGGCGGTGAAGTTGACGACGGCGTAGATGCCCTCGTTCTTCTTGTTGATCTCGTAGGCGAAACGACGCTTGCCCCAGATGTCGACCTTGTCAATCGAGCCACCATCGTTGGTGATGACCTTCAGGAACTTGTCGAGGTTGGGGGCAACCTGGCGCTCGTCCAGCTCGGGGGTCAGAATGACCATGAGCTCGTACTGGTGCGTCACTTACCCACCTCCTTCGGACTAGAACGGCTCCCGGGACTTTCCCGGAAGCAGGAGGGTGTGTAGCACGTCGTCTGTCGCGGCTTCCCGAATGGATGCCGACGGGCAGACAACCACAACAGTCTACCGGATCGACGCGGATGCTTCCGACCGTCGTCGCACCGGCTCTGCGAGCGGGCTCGGCGCGAGCGTGAAGTCCGCTGCCAGGGCATCCGGAACAGCCGCTCGGCTACGGCGGCGCTTCAGCGCGGCCAGCGCTGCGATCGCCGGCGTCACCAGCACGGCCGCGATGCGTCCCGACGGTGTGCGGTCGGCGTCGCCGAGCACCATCCGGCGGTGCCACGCTGCGTGCAGGGCACCGCCGCGCGGCAATGGCACCGTGCGCACGGGCAGGGCGCCGCGGCGTCGCTGCGCGACCAGCGCGCGCACCTGCTCCCACCATCGCGAATCGCGCGAATCGTGGAAGTAGTTGGCCGCCGCCCACTGCGGGTCCGGATGCCGGAAGCGCCGCGCCACCACGTCGTCTCCGCCGCCGAGCAGCCCGCTGCGGTCGAAGACGCGGTTGAGCAGGTCGGGCCGGATGCCGAAGTCGTCGAGTGCGATCACCGGGACGCCCGCGGCCAGCGCCTCCACGGCCGCCGTCGAACTCACCGTGACCAGGCCTTCGGCAGTGGCCAGTGCCTCGGCCATCGGCGCGAACGAGAAGACGAGGTTCTCGGGGGCGTTCTCGAGCAGGTCGGTGTAGCCGTCGCGCTCCTGATGCGCTTCGACTTCACCTGGCCGCGAGCGCAGCTTGACGACGACGCGGCGCGACGGGTCGGCCACCGCCGCGAGGCGCAGGACCTCGGCGATGCGGCGCCGCTCGGCACGATCACCCGGCACGAGCGCCTGCGCGGCGAACACGAGGTCGGTGCCTGTGCTCGCCACCCGAGCCGGCTTCGCGAACGGAAACGTCGCGAGCCCCACGGGCACCGTGGCGCCGAGGGCACGGCCGAGGCGCGTGTACGCGGTGACCTCGCGGTGCGAGTGCACCACGACGAGGTCGCAGTGCCGGCGATACTCGAGTGCGCCGCGCAGCGCTGGGATCGACATACCCGGCAGACCGCTGACCACGACAGGACGGCGGGTGAGCCGGTCGATCTCGCGTCCGAGCAGACGCACGAACGGGGCGCGACCCGCGAGCACGACGACGTCGGGAGTGTCTCTGGCGAGCCAGTCGGCGACGTCGTCGAAGGCGATCCGCGTGATCGACGCGGGGTGGTCAGCGAAGCGGGTGCCGGCGACCGCGGCATCCCGCTGCGCATCGCTCACGACCAGCGGCGTGTGCACCAGCAGCAGGTGCTGACTGATGTCGTCTACCTGGTCGATGAGGTGGGCGGCCCACTTCACGAACGAGTCGGCGTCGCCGATGGCGACCACCCGCAGGCGGGGCGGCCGGCTGCCGGGGAAAGTCATGCCCCGACGCGACGCAGCTTGGCCATGGGAGCGAGCTCGCCCGGATAGACGCGCTTGACTCCGTCACCGAGTGCTTCCTCGATGACGCGGATGTCGCGAACCAGGCGCTCGAGACCCGCCGGTTCGAGGGACGCGGCGTGATCCGAGCCCCACATTGCGCGGTCGAGTGTGACGTGGCGCTCGACCCCCACTGCGCCGAGCGCGACGGCGGCGAGCGAGATCTGCAGGCCGCGCTCATGGCCGGAGTAGCCGACCGGCACGCCCGCGTAGCGGTCGCGCAGCGTGGCGATCATCTTCAGGTTCGCCTCACCCGACTCCATCGGATACGTCGAGGTGGCGTGCATGAGGATGGTGCGGTCGGTGCCCAGCGTGTCGAGCGCCCGGTCGATCTGCTCGATCGTCGACATGCCGGTGGAGAGGATGACGGGCTTGCCGGTCGCGCGCAGCGCCTGCAGCAGCTCGGTGTCGGTGAGGCTGGCGGATGCCACCTTGTGGGCGACCACGTTCAGGTCCTCGAGGAACTCGACGCTCGGCACATCCCACGGCGAGGCGAACCAGTGCAGGCCTGCCATCGTCGCGTAGTCGCCGATCTCGATGTACTGCTCGCGGTCGAACTCGACCCTGCGGCGGTAGTCGAGGTAGCTCATGGTGCCCCAGGGCGTCTCGCGGGACACGTCGCGCATGTGCTCGGGAGTGGCGATCTCCGGAGTGCGCTTCTGGAACTTCACGGCGTCGGCGCCGGCGGCGCGGGCCACGTCGATGAGCTGCTTGGCGATCTCGACATCGCCGTTGTGATTCAGGCCGATCTCGGCGATGACATACGTGGGACGGCCCCCGCCGATCACGCGGTCTGCGATGGTGACGGTCATGAGGACCCTCCGTTTCCGGTCGTGTCCTCCCGGTCTACGCGGCTCGGGTGAACCTGCGGCGTCGAGCCGGTGACCGGCTGCCGACGCTCGTACGGCGAACCGGGGCGGCGGGAATCAGCGCGCGGCGAGCATGCGCTCGGCAACCTCGCGCACCGCTCCCTCGCCACCGCGACGAGTCAGGACGACGCGCGCGGCCGCCCTCACGGCGGGGTGGGCGTTCGCCACGGCGATCGGCCAGCCGACGATGTCGAGGGCGGCGAGGTCGTTCACGTCGTTGCCGACGTAGGCGATGTCGGCGAGCGCGATGCCGTTCTCGGCGGCCCACGACTCCAGAGCGGCGGTCTTGTCTTCGATGCCGTGCAGCACCGGCACCTGCAGCTTCTCAGCCCGACGAGCGACGACGGGGTTCAGTTCGGTGGAGAGGATGAGCATCGGGATACCCGCGCGGCGCAGCCGCGAGACGCCCATACCGTCTTCCCGGCTCACCCGCACCGACTCGCGGCCCTCGGTGTCGACCGTGGCCGTGTCGTCGGTGTGCACCCCGTCGAAGTCGGTGACGAGCACGGATGCCGGGATCGGGGCATCCGGTGCGGGGTCGAGCGCCGCGAGAGCGTCTGCGACGGCGAGCTGGTGCTCGTCGTCGATCTCGATGGCGGAGGTCTCGGGCACGTCGACGATGCCGATGCGGCCGAAGAACCGGTGACCCGCCGTGCGGAAGCCATCGGCGGTGAAGGCGTAGAACGCCCCGGTCTCGAGGTGGTGCGGCTCGCGGTCCTGCCGGCGCGGCCTGTTCGAGGCGTCGTGGTTGACCGCGGTGGCCAGCTGATCGGCATCCCGTCGCCAGAGGAAGCCATAGGTCTCGTGAGCGGAGAAAACGCTGTCGTAGCGGTCGGTCGCGATGTGCGCGGCGGCCTCGGCGATGCCCTCGCTCGGGATGAAGGGGGACGTCGCCTGCACGAAGACCACGGTGCCGACCAGGACGCCGTCGGCGGCGAGCGCGTCGAGGGCGTGCAGCACCGCGCTCTCGGACGTCGCGGTGTCGCTCGACAGATCGGCTGGGCGCGTGATGACCCGCGCACCCGCCGCGGCGGCGACGCGTGCGATCTCGGCATCGTCGGTGCTGACGACCACCAGGTCCACGCCTCGAGCCTCGACAGCAGCGCGAACCGCGCGTTCGACCAGCGATATCCCGCCGACCCGCCGCAGGTTCTTACCCGGCACGCCCTTCGACCCGCCGCGCGCGGGGATGATCGCGACAGTGAGCTCGTTCTCGGTCATCGGCCGGTTGCCGCCTTCCAGACTCTGCGGGCGCGGCGCTTCGCGCCCGCTGCGGTGAGCTGCAGCTCCTCCCAGCGCCCGACTCCCCCGGCCTGGCCACCCGGCCGCTGCCACCGACCCCGCGCGGGCGCACCGGGCAGGTCGAGGGCGCGCAGTCGGTCGGATGGCACGTATCGCTCACGGTCGCGGCCGGTCATGGCCGCCAGCGCCGCGATCGCGCGCGGCCGAAGATGCCCGACGATGTGGGGCTGCATGGCGTATCCGACGGCGTCGACGATGCCCTGCAGCTCATCCGTCGCGATGCCGCGCTCGAGGGCGTCGACGATGGCGGCGGGCACTCGGTTGCTGTTCTCGTACGGTGTGAGTCGTGCGAGCACCGTGTCGGATCCCACGGCGTGTCCGGGGATCCCGAACACCGTTCGCGCTGTCGGCAGAGCGGTCGAGAACCCGGCGATGACCGCCGCTGCCCCCAGGCGGTGCGCGACGTACTCCGCCGGCTGGTCGCCGGCGTAGGTGGCGAAGGCGACCCCTCGAGCGGATGCCCGCTGCCCGAGCGCATCCGAGAACGCAGGCGGCGCGGAGGGGTGCGGTTTGAACACGACGCGCTGCGCGCCGGCATCCGCCGCCCGGTCGATCATCCGCGTCTGCAATGACGTCTCGTCGTCCTGGCTCATCAGCCCGAGAGCCGACAGGTACTGCCCGATGACCAGTGCCGTCGGGACGTCGGGCGACACGAGGGCGTCCAGAGCGGCATCCGGCTGCGCCTGCCCCACCTCGCACAGCACCCGCCCGTGATCCGCAGGGTCGACCGGCACCGGGATCGCGCCGGTCTCGGCGAAGACGAGCGGTACGACGCCCGGCACGACATCGGGGTGCACGACGCGGGCGACGCGCTCGGTGACCTGCCGTGGCATGGCGCTGCGGATCGGCGAGTACGTCATGAGCCCGTCGCCGATGACATTCAGCTGCGCCTGCGAGAACAGCGCCATCAGCGTGCGCGCCGGTGCGACCTGCGGCGACTGCACGAACAGCTCGAGCCGGGCGTCGTGGAGGGCCCACGTACGCCTGAGCAGCCGCTCAAGCATCGGCAGTTCCTGCTCACCGGGGTGCCAGGTGGTCGGGTGCAGCGGATCGAGCAGTGGGTTCAGCGGCTCGATGCGGTCGAATCGCGCGCGCAGCGGGGCCAGCCGGGGCACGCTCTCGAGATCGGGTGCGGTCTCGGGCACCGCGGCGGTGCTCATCGGCACGAGGATGCGCTCGACATCGTCATCTCCCAGCAGCCCTGCATCAATGGCGGCGACTGCCGTCATCAGCCCGTAGGCGCTGTGCAGGGCGAACAGCTGAATCGTCCCGCTCATGCGTGATCCGCGTCCCGGAGCACCCGCGCGAGCACCCGCCTACGGGAGCCGCCGATGCGGTCGCTCGCCGTCCGCGCCTGGTCGCGAGGCAGGCGAGCGATGAGATCCCGGATGCCGGCACGCAGCTCTCTCCGCACGGCAGGCTGCATGCGGCGAGCGCGCACGAGGTGATGCGAACTGAGCGCGAGCACGCTGAACACCGCCTTGGGCAGCAGCTGATCGGCATCCCGATCCGCCTCGACGAGATCGAGCACCTCGCTCAGAGCCCTGGAGAAGTGCAACTGGCGCCGATCGAGCGTCTTGGAGAGCGAGTCGGAGAGACCCCGGCGGTACAGCAGGTGCGGGGCGTCGACGACGGCGAACGACCGCGCGTGCAGGTGCAGCCGCCAGATCCAGGGGCGGTCCTCGGCGGTGAACAGACCATTGCTGAACGCGGCGACGCCGCTGTCGAGCATCCGGCGGTGCAGCAGACCCGCCCACGCGAACGGATAGTCGACCATCGTGCGGTCCTCGACGGGCAGGATCGCCTCGCGCGGATCGACGACGATCCCGCGATGGGTGAACGGGGCGCGCACGAGCCGCCGCTCCGCTCCCTGAACCGTGACGTGATCGGTGCGCACGAAGTCGCAGCCGAGGGCGCGCAGTGCGCGCTGCAGGGCAGGCAACCGGCCGGGCTGCATCCAGTCATCACCGTCGAGGAAGCAGAAGGAGTCGCCCTCGACGTACGCCAGGCCCTGATTGCGGGCGGTGGCGAGCCCTCTGGGGGTGCCGTTGCGAATCACCTCGGCATGCGCGAACCGCTCGGCGTACCGGCGCATGATCACCCCGGTGTCATCGCTCGAGCCGTCGTCGATCGCGACGAGCTTCAGCGCGTGATCGTCGGGGAACTGGCGGACGAGGGTCTCGAGAGCCGTGCCGATGAACCTGCCGGCGTCCTTCGCGGGGACGATCACGGTCATCGACGGTGCGGGCACGGCGTCATCGTGCCTGGCCGCTCTTACGGGCGTCGGTCCGCCCGGTGAACAGCGGGTGACGTCGTCAGCGCTGGATGGCGGGCACGTCGGCCCATATCGCCCGCTCGGCGGCGGACGGTGCCGCCGGGATGCGGCCTGCGCCGTCGGGCTCGGGGATCGCCGCGAGCAGCGCCTGCGTGTACGGGTGCTGCGGGTCGGCCCAGAGCTGCGCGGTCGGCCCGGATTCGAGCACGCGGCCGCCGAACATCACGAACGTCCGGTCGGCGATGCGCTGCACGACGGCGAGGTCGTGCGAGATGAACAGCATCCCGGCACCCGCCTCTTTGACGAGATCGCGCATGAGCGCGGCCACGCTGGTCTGTGTCGACGCGTCGAGAGCCGAGATCGGCTCGTCGGCGACGAGCAGCTGCGGGCGAGCGGCGAGCGCCCGCGCGATCGCGATGCGCTGCTTCTGACCGCCCGAGAACTGGTGGGGGAACTTCGAGACGGATGCTGTGGGCAGACCGACCTTCTCGAGCCACTCCTCGACCGTCGAGCCCTCCGCACCGCGCGCTCGCGCGGTGGCGATGCCGTCGGCGACCTGGTCGCCGATCCGGCGACGGGGGTTGAGCGAGGTCGATGGATCCTGGAACACCATCTGGATGCCGGTGAGGTGCTTCGGGCGCCGGCGCACCCGCAGCGGCGTCACCTCGCCGTCGAGGAAGCGGGCCGTGCCGCCCGCGAGCTTCTCGATGCCGACGGCGGCGCGGGCGAGGCTCGACTTGCCGCTGCCGGATTCTCCGACGAGAGCGACGGTCTCACCGGCATGCACCTGAAGCGACACGTCGTCGACCGCGACGACGGGCGGGTTGCCGGGGTAGCGGACGACGATGCCCTGAGCGTCGAGGACGGTCTCATGCGCCATGATCGTCGACTCCTTCGATGCGTGAACCCGGCAGGGCGGCGAGCAGCTGCCTGGTGTACTCGTGCTGCGGGTCGCGGAACAGCGTCTCTCGATCGGCGTGCTCGACGACCCTGCCGTCCTTCATCACGGTGACGACGTCGGCGATCGCGCTCATCACCCCGAGGTCGTGCGTGACGAGCAGGACGGCGATCTGCCGCTCGTCTGCCAGTTCTCGCAGCAGCGTGAGGATGCCGGCCTGCACGGTCACGTCGAGCGCTGTCGTCGGCTCGTCGGCGAGCAGCACCTCGGGATCGCACGCGAGAGCGCACGCGATCGCGATGCGCTGCCGCTGACCGCCCGAGAACTGGTGCGGGTAGCGGCGCAGCGCATCTTCCGGGTTCGGCACCTGCACGCGTTCGAGCAGCTCGACGGCGCGCTGGCGGGCGGCCGCGGCGCGCAGCCCGAGGTGCACGCGCATGTGGTCGGTCAGCTGACGCCCGACCGGTATCTGCGGGTGCAGCGAAGACGAAGGGTCCTGGAACACCATGGCGATGCGCCGACCGCGGATGCGGTTCATCGCGCGCCGGCCCAGGCTGAGCAGTTCGGTGTCGCCCAGCCGGATGGAGCCGCCGGTCCGTGCGTGACGCGGAAGCAGGCCCAGCACGGCCATGGCGGTCAGCGTCTTGCCCGACCCGGATTCTCCGGCGAGCCCGTGGATGCGCCCGGCGTCGAGCTGCACCGAGAGGCCCTTCACGAGAGGGCGTCCGATGTCGACCGTGAGGTCGCGGATGTCGAGGATGCTCATGCGCCGCCTCCGCTCGATGCGACCAGTTCGGTCTGCTTCTCGTGCGTCACCTCGGCGGTCGGGTCGAGGATGTCGCGCAGCGCGTCGCCGAGGAAGTTGAACGCGAGCACGACCGTGAGGATGGCGAGGCCGGGGAAGACTCCGAGCCACCACGCGTCGAAGTTCTGCATCGCGGCCGAGATCATCGATCCCCATTCGGCCGTGGGCGGCTGCGCGCCCAGACCGAGGAATGACAGACCCGACAGCAGCAGGATCGCCGCACCGATGTCGAGCGTCGCGAGCACCAGCAGCGGGCCGGCGACGTTGGGGAGGATGTCGACCACGAGCGTGCGTGCCGGCGAGTGGCCGAGGAGGCGACCGGCGATCACGTAGTTCTGGTTGCGCAGCGACAGCACGATGCTGCGAGTGACGCGCGAGTACTGCGGCCATGACACGACCACCGCGGCGATCACCGCGTTGAACAGTGACGGGCCGAGCGACGCGGCGACGACCATCGCGAGGATCACGGTCGGGAACGCCATGAACAGGTCGGTGATGCGCATGAGCGTCTCGTCGACCCATCCGCCGAAGTACCCCGCGAGCGCGCCGATCACGGCGCCGATGACGAGGGCGGCGACGACGAGGGTGAGCGCCAGCGGGATGGTGACGGTGGCGCCGGTCATGAGGCGCGAGAAGATGTCGCGCCCGTTGCCGTCGGTGCCCAGCAGCGTGTCGACGCCGGGGGTCTGCAGGCGCGGCAGAACCTGCGCGTTCGGCTCGAACGGCACCCACCACTGCGCGGTGAAGGCGACGAGGATCCACGCGGCGGCGACGACGGTGCCGATGACGCCCAGGGGGGTGCGCCAGGCACGCGGCCAGCGCAGCCTGAGCCGCCCGGGCATGCGGGGTGCGCGAGAGCTCATGCGATCCTCACTCTCGGGTCGAGTACGCCGTACAGCAGGTCGACGATGAAGTTGATGACCAGGTAGATGACGCCGACGATGAGGCCGACGCCCATGATCCCTGGCAGGTCGAGGTTGGCCGCCGAGTTGTAGGCGTACGTGCCGAGGCCCGGCCAGGCGAACACCGACTCGACGAGCACGGTGCCCGAGAGCAGTGAGCCGAAGGCGACGCCGACCACGGTCAGCACCGGCAGAGCCGCTCCACGCAGCACGTAGTCGAGCACCACGCGCATGGCCGGCAGGCCCTTCGCGCGAGCCGCCCGGACATAGTCGCTGTCGAGCACCTCGAGCACAGACGTGCGGATGAACCGGGTCAGCAGACCGATCGTCACCAGTGACAGCACCATCACCGGCAGCGCCAGGTGCGCCATGGCGTCGGCCCAGCCCACGCCGTCGCCGTTCAGCAGATAGTCGATCGTGTACAGCCCGGTCACCCGGGGCGGCGGGATGATCGACGGCGAGACGCGACCGGACCCCGGGGCGATGCGCAGGTTGAGGAAGAACACGTAGAAGCTCACGAGCGCCAGCCAGAAGGTCGGCACGCTGAGCCCGATCAGGGTGACCACACGCACGATCTGGTCTGTGACCATGCCGCGCCGGTACGCGGCGAGCGTGCCGAGCACGAGGCTGACCGCGAGGCTCAGGACGATCGCGCACAGCGCGATCTCGATCGTGGCGGGCACGGCAGTGGCGAGATCCGCGGTCACGGGCTGCCCGGTGACGAGGGAGGTGCCGAGGTCGCCGCGCAGCAGCTTGCCCATGTAGATGAAGTACTGCACGAACAGGGGCTGGTCGAGTCCCTGCGCCTTGATGAAGGCTTCGCGCGTCGCGGGGTTCTGAGAGGCCCCCTCACCCAGTGCCGCGGAGACGGGGTCTCCGGGCACCAGGTTGGTGAGGAGGAACGTCACGACCGTGACGCCGATCAGCAGCAGCACCGAGGTGCCGGCCCGGCGCAGCAGGTACCCCGCCAGAGGCGACTTCTTGCGCCGCGCCTGTGTCTGCACAGCCACTGTGGTCATCACGGTCGTTCCGTTCAGCCGGCGGGCGTGATCTCGGCGATGTCCATCTCCCACACGGAGTTGTAGACAGCGCCGTCGACCTTGTCAGAGGTGGCGATGTTGCGGCCGGGCACGATCAGAGGCACGAACGGGCCGCTCGCCTGCATCGTCTCAGCGAACTCCGTGAACGCGGCGGTGCGCGCATCGGGGTCGGTCGCGCTGGCGGCATCCGCGGCGATGGCGGCGATCTCGGGGTTGGCCGACTGCTCCCAGCCCGCACGCAGACCGACCTTCAGACCAGGTCCGAAGGGCAGGAAGTTGGCGGAGTCGGCGTAGTCGGGGCCCCAGAACCAGAGGCCGAAGCCCTCGGTGCCGTTCACGTACGCGTCGAGCTCGGTGGCGAACGGAGCGGGGGCGAGCTCGACCGTGACGCCGGCGTCCTTCAGCTGCGCCTGGATGCGCTCGGCGAGCGGCGTGAACTCCACCCCGCCGACGGGGTAGTCGTTCGGGAACTGCAGCTTCAGCGTCTGACCGGTGTAGCCGGCGGCGTCGAAGGCCGCCTTCGCCTTGCCGAGGTCCTGGGTGACGCCCTTGTCGAGGGCGCCTTCGAATCCGGGCGGGATCACGCCGGTGGCCTGCTCGGCACCGGCGCCGGCGAGCTCGAGCAGAGCCGGGTAGTCGAGTGCGTACCTGATGCCTTCGGCGAGCTTCACGTTGGCCAGGTCGCCGGCGACGCCGGTCGACTGGTTCAGCAGCAGGAAGATGGTCTGCCCGGACGGCACCGAGTCGACGTTGAGGCCGTCACCGAGACCGCTGACCTGGTCGCCGTTGAGATCCATGGCGACCATCGAATCGCCGCCCTTGAGGTTGGCGAGCTGGGTGGCGCTCTCGGAGACGTTGCGGATGACGACGCGGTCGTAGGCCGGCTTCTCGTCGCCGTTGTACTCGTCGTTCTTCTTCAGCACGATCTGCGAGCTGAGGTCGAGGGTGTCGAGCACGAAGGGGCCGGAGCCTGCGGAGGCACCGTCGAAGTACTTCTGCGCGGAGTCGGAGCCGTCGGTGCTGCCGCCGTTCTTCATCACCACGTCGGCGTTGACGATGCCGAGAGCGGGATTGGCGAGGATGGCCGGCAGCTGCAGCAGGGGCGTCTCGGTGGTGAAGAGGATCGTCTTCTCGTCGACCTCCGTGATGGTGACGCCGGAGAGGAGGAAGTTCGGCTTGGCGTCGGCCATGCCCTGGATACGCTGCAGCGAGAAGACGACGTCCTTCGCCTCGATCGGGGTGCCGTCCGAGAAGACGCGGGCGTCTTCGAGCGTGAAGGTGAACTCGGTGGCGGAGTCGTTGGCCTCCCACGAGGCGAGCCCGGGGATCGGGGTCGAGACGTCCGAGCCCTTGAAGTCGACGAGCGTCTCGTACATCGCCTTGGCGAGCATGTTGCCGGTCGGGTCGTAGGTGTGCCCGGGGTCGGCGGTCTCGACCGAGAACGCGGTGTCGATGACCAGGGAACCACCGGACTTCGCCCCGCCGTCGTTGTTCGCAGAGTTTCCTCCCGAGCATCCGGTCAGGGCGAGGAGCGCGATCGCTCCGAGGGCGATCGCCGGCGTGCGCAGCGTCGACAGCATGGGTACCTCCATTGGCGGGGTGGATCGGGAGTCCTGGGCATCCAATGGTGGACGACCGTGATCAGATTCCCATGGTGTGCGACGATTTGTCCAATGACATTGCGTCATGAAGACAAAGCCTGTCCGGACGATGAAGATTAGGATGCAGAATGTCCAGCACTGACGCTGAAGGCACCCGGGATTCTGGACGAAGTGCCGCTGCCCTCGATCCGGTCTCGTATCGGATCCTCGATCTTCTTCGCGAGAACGGGCGCATCTCGATCGCCGCGCTGGCCGAGAAAGTCGGCATCTCGCGAGCCAACGCGTACACCCGAGTGGAGGGGCTGGTGTCGGACGGTGTCATCACGGGCTTCAGCGCGCGGGTCGACCCCGCCAAGGCGGGACTCTCGATCGGGGCGTTGATCTTCGTCACGGTGTATCCGCAGGCATGGGCGTCATTCCGGGCGCAGATCGCCGAGATGCCCGACATCGAGTACTGCGCCGTGACGACCGGAGAGCACGACGCCATGCTGCTGATCCGCGCGACGGACGTCAGCGGTGTGCACGAGTTCTCGACCGGCGTGATCGCTCAGCTTCCCGAAGTGCGCACGGTGGTCAGCGTCGTCGTACTCGACGAGGTGATACGTCGGCCGTTCGTGCTTCCCCCCGACCTACCCGAGCGCAGCCTCGATGTTCCGCTGGGCATGACGCAGTGGACGCCGGCGACGGCGGGAAGAGGCGCCCTGCCGCCGCGGTGACCGCGACGACCGGGTCAGGCAGAGGCGGTCTCGACGCACACGCTGAGCTGCGCGGCGCCGTGCATCTCGTAATGCTCGACCAGGCGCAGCATCCCGTCGTCGTCCATCTCGATCTCGCTCTCGCCGTCGCCGGTCACGACCTCGCCCGTAGCGGCCAGCACGTGCACGAACGACACCCAGATGGTGTCGCCGGTGCGGGTTCCCACGAAGCGGCCGATCGTGACCGTGTCACCGGTGTAGTCGCCCCAGATCACACCGTCCTGCTCGAAATAGTGGAAGACGCTCGGGGCGTCGTGGTTGACGACGGACGTCGTCGACGACACCATCTTGAACGTGCGGCCGTTGATACTGGGGAGGGTTCGGGTCTGAGTCACCCATCGATCATGGCAGGTACCGTTGACCCATGATGCCGGCGCCGCCCCCGCAGCACCCGTTCGAGACGCGCCCCCTCACTGAACCGGTCGACGCCCGTGCTGTGAGCGCGTTCTGGCGGACGGTCAAGGCGCAGAACCCGACGCCGGGTGCCCAGATCGTCATCGGCGTGATCGTCGCGGTCGTCTTCGGCATGGTGTTCCTGCCGACCATCGGCGTCACCCTGTTCGGGCTGATCGCAGGCATCGCCTCCGGGGACGCCGGGTTCGGGGCGCTGTTCTCGCTGCCGGCGCTGATCCCGTTCGTGATCGCCGCAACCACCATCCCCCTTCTCGTGATCTCTCGCCGCCGCACACGCGAGAGCACCTACCGGATAGCCAGGTTCGCGCAGGCGAACGGCATGGCGTTCCGTCCGTTCGTCAGCGACCCGCCGCTGCCGGGCATGATCTTCCACCTCGGCAACTCGCGAATGGCGTCTCAGCTCGTCCGCGGGCAGGAGCCGCGCTTCGTCGAGTTCGGCAACTACCGCTACACGACCGGGTCGGGGAAGAGCAAGACCACCCACAGCTGGGGGTATGTCGCCGTGAAGCTCGACGTGCCGCTGCCCAACATCGTGCTCGACGCGCTGGGCAACAACTCGCTCGGGTCGAACCTGCCGGCGACGTTCTCGAAGGACCAGCGGCTCTCGCTCGAGGGCGACTTCGACCAGCACTTCACGCTGTACTGCCCGAGCGGGTACGAGGCCGACGCGCTCTACCTGTTCACCCCCGACATCATGGCGAGATTCATCGACCACGCCGCGCAGCTCGACGTCGAGATCGTCGATGACTGGCTGTTCCTGTACTTGCGCCGGCCGGTGTCGACCACCGACGTGAGCACTTGGGCGTGGCTGTTCGGCACGGTCGGCGCACTGCTCGGCAAATTCGACCAGTGGGCGCGCTGGCGGGATGACCGGCTGCGATCCGCGCAGCACTCCGCAGCACAGCATCCGGCCACCCGCCTGCCATCGCCCCCCGGCCCGCCCGCCGTGCTTCCCTTCGCCCCGCCCGCCGGGATGCTGCGGCCGCCCGCAGGCGTCGCGCCGCAGGGCCGACGCCTGCGCAAGGGCTTCTCCTGGGTGACGCTCGTGATCATCATCTTCGTGTTCGGCGTGACGCTGCTGCCGCACTTTATCGGTCTGCTGTCGTTCGTCTTCTTCCGCTGACCCAGGGCGCGCGCGTCCCGAAGGGTCGCCTCCCCGCGCACGACGCGACCATATGGGCCCACCCGAGGCCGGATGCCTACGCCGGGGCGAGCCCGAAGTACTCCAGCTCGGCGTCGTTCAGCATCCGGGATCGGATCAGGAACCGCATGCCCGTCGGGCCCTCGACGCTGAACCCGGCACCACGACCGGGGACGACGTCGATGGTCAGGTGCGTGTACTTCCAGTACTCGAACTGCGACTCCGACATGAACACCTCGATCGGGTCGAGACCGTCGACCTCGAGCCGGCCCAGCAGCACGTCGCTGGGGCCGGTGATGAACATGCCGACCGGGTAGCACATGGGTGACGAGCCGTCGCAGCATCCGCCCGACTGATGGAACATCAGGGGTCCGTGCTGCGTCGTCAGCTCACGCAGCAGCTCGGCGGCCGCATCCGAGACATCCACCCGTTGGTATCTGCCGATACTCACCATCATCCGCTCCTCTCGAATCCGTCGGTCTCGGGCGGACGTCACGCGACGCCGCCCGAGACCCTGGATGCCGATCAGAAGAAGCCCATCGGCCCTTCCGCGTACGACACGAGCAGGTTCTTGGTCTGCTGGTAGTGATCGAGCATCATCTTGTGGTTCTCGCGACCGACGCCCGACTGCTTGTACCCGCCGAACGCGGCGTGCGCCGGGTACTGGTGGTACGTGTTCGTCCACACGCGACCCGCCTCGATGGCGCGTCCGGCGCGGTACGCGGTGTCTCCGCTGCGGCTCCAGACGCCGGCGCCCAGGCCGTACAGCGTGTCGTTGGCGATCGAGATCGCGTCGTCGAAGTCGCTGAAGCTCGTGACCGACAGCACCGGACCGAAGATCTCCTCCTGGAAGATGCGCATGTCGTTCGTGCCCTCGAAGACCGTCGGTGCGACGTAGAAGCCCTCGCTGAGGTCGCCCCCGAGGTCGACTCGCTCACCACCGGTGAGCAACTTCGCGCCGCCCTGCTTTCCGATGTCGATGTAGCTGAGGATCTTCTCGAGCTGGTCGTTCGACGCCTGGGCGCCGATCATCGTGGCGGGGTCGAGCGGGTTGCCCTGCACGACCTTGCCGACGCGCTCCAGTCCGTCGGCGAGGAACCCGTCGTAGATCGAACGCTGGATGAGGGCGCGCGACGGGCACGTGCAGACCTCGCCCTGATTGAGCGCGAACATCGTGAATCCCTCGAGCGCCTTGTCGTAGTACGGGTCTTCGGCGCGGGCGACATCCTCGAAGAAGACGTTCGGCGACTTGCCGCCGAGCTCGAGGGTGACGGGGATGAGGTTCTGCGACGCGTACTGCATGATCAGCCGGCCCGTCGTGGTCTCACCGGTGAACGCGACCTTGCGGATGCGCTTGTGCTGAGCGAGCGGTGCGCCGGCCTCGATGCCGAACCCGTTGACGATGTTCACGACACCTGCGGGCAGCAGATCGCCGATGATCTCGAACAGGAACAGCAGCGACGCCGGAGTCTGCTCGGCCGGCTTGATGACCACGCAGTTGCCGGCGGCGAGAGCGGGGGCGAGCTTCCACGTGGCCATGAGGATCGGGAAGTTCCACGGGATGATCTGGCCGACGACTCCCAGCGGCTCGTGGAAATGGTACGCGACGGTGTTCTCGTCGAGCTGGCTGATGCCGCCCTCCTGCCCACGCAGCACGCCCGCGAAGTAGCGGAAGTGGTCGATCGCGAGCGGGATGTCGGCGGCGAGCGTCTCACGCACCGGCTTGCCGTTCTCCCACGTCTCGGCGACCGCGATCATCTCGAGGTTCTCCTCGATGCGGTCGGCGATCCTGTTGAGGATCACGGAGCGCTCGGCGGGCGAGGTGCGCCTCCACGACTCGAACGCCTTCCAGGCGACATCCACCGCGCGGTCGACGTCTTCCGCCGTGCCGCGGGCGACCTCGGTGAACGGCTTGCCGTTGACGGGGCTGATGTTCTCGAAGTACTGGCCCTTGGCCGGTTCGACGAACTCGCCGCCGATGTAGTGGCCGTAGCGGGCACGGTAGTTCGCGACCGCGCCGGGCTGGCCGGGGGCGGCGTAGGCGGTGGACACGTCTTCTTCGACGATGGTCATCGGTGACTCCTTCGACGGGCCGCGGCCTCGATGCTGCGCGGCTGTTGGATACGAAGGTAGGTCGCCGGACGTTGCACCCGGGTGCGCAACGTTGCAGTCGGTTGCGGCGGACCCTTCCGGCTTTCGAATCGCTCAAATGGCCGGAACGGGCGACCGGCAGCGACAAGGTGAGCGATTCGAACGGATGTGGGTCACCCGGCGTCGAGACGCTCGATCCGCGCGACCAGGCCTGCACGTCGCGGCGAGCGGGCCGGCAGCATCTCGAGGCACAGCCGCAGCGCCTCGGCGTCGTTCTGCCCCTCGGGGATCTCCCCGTAGGCGAGGAGCACGTCGAGGCTGGCCTCGGTGACCATCGCCTCGTGCAGCGCCGCGCGCACGGTGTCGCGGAACTCCTCGACGCCGGGAGCCGTCGATTCGGGCAGCACCGCGCCGGTGTAGGCACTCAGGGCCACCCGGTGCGCCCCTCGGTCGAGGAGCGAGAGCACGTTCTGCGCGTCGGTCTCGAGCGGTGCCGTGAGCCGGTAGGGGCGTGACTGGGGCACGAGATCGGGTGAGACGCGCTCGAGGATCTTGCGCAGCCGCACCATCTCCGGCCGCAGCGTGTCGGCCGTCGCGGAGTCGCCGTAGACGAGCTCGGTGAGCCGTTCAGCCGAGAGCCCGTGGCGGTGCACGGCCAGCATGAGCAGGATCTCGGCGTGCCGCGCGCTGAGCTCCACGACCGTCTCGCCGTCATCGGCCATCAGCTCGAGCCGCGCGCGATCGCGGGCCAGCACCTGCAGCCGGGCGCGCCCGGTGGAGCGACGCACTCGCCCGGACGATCGCCCCGCCCCGCTGCGCCCCGCCCCGCTGCGCGCCCGCAGCCGGGCGACGAGCAGTTCGGATTCGACGGCTCGAGCCGTGGCATCCACCAGCATCCGCGCCTGCGGCGTGACCGCCTCCGCCCCACCCGTGACGTCGATCACACCGAGGACGCGCCGCGTCTCGGGGTCGAACACGGGCGCGGCCGTGCACGACCAGGGCTGCACGAGGCGGTTGTAGTGCTCGGCGTGGTGGATCTGCACCGACTCGCCGAGGGCGAGGGCGGTGCCAGGGGCCGAGGTGCCGACCATCTGCTCCGACCAGTTGGCGCCCTCGACGAATCCCATCTCGCCCGACAGCAGGCGCTGGCGCAGATCTCCCTCCACCCACAGCAGGCGCCCGGCGTGATCGCCGACGGCGACGACGACGCCGGAGTCCTCCGCGCTGCCTGGCAGCAGCAGCGAGCGGATGAGATCCATCACCGAGGCGAGCGGATGCCCGGAACGATACGCTTCCAGCGTCTCCTGCCCGAGTTCCAGGGGCGGCCGGCCCTCGGCGCCCACGCGGCTCTGCCAGGCGCGCTCCCATGAGGCGCGCACCAGCGGTCGCACCTGCTGCAGGCGGGTGTCATCGAGGTTGCCGGCGACGAGCTCCTCGTGCGCGCGCTCGATCAGAAGTCGCGAGACCTCAGGGAAGGCATCGCGCGATGACGACCACGGTGACGGCATGGACGCTCCGATCAGCGCTGACGGGTCTGCCCAGTGTAGATCGGATGCCCGGCGATCACACCCCTCGGTTCGCGCCGCGCGTGCACCATCGGACCCGGCTCGCACACAGGGATATTCCCGGCCGGCCGGGGTTCCGGCGGGCCCGCCGATAGGGGATGCTGAAGACGCACACGGTCGCGATCGCCGCCGTGGTCTCACGCGAAGGGGTAGCACGATGAAGGCCATCCAGTACCGCACGATCGGACAGGGACCAGAGCTGGTCGAGATCGAGACTCCCGAGCCCGGTCCGGGTCAGATACGCATCAAGGTCACGGCCGCGGGCCTCTGCCATTCCGACTGGTTCGTGATGGGCCTGCCGGCCGAGCAGTACATCTACGGTCTGCCGCTCACGCTAGGGCACGAGGGGGTCGGCATCGCGGACAAGCTCGGCGACGGCGTGGAGGGCATCGAGCTCGGCGCCTCCTATGCCATCTACGGACCGTGGGGATGCGGGCAATGTCACGCCTGCGCGCGCGGCGCAGAGAACTACTGCACGCGAGCTGCGGAGCTCGGCATCCAGCCTCCCGGGCTCGGCTCCCCTGGCGCGATGGCCGAGTACGTGATCATCGACGATGCCCGCCATCTCGTTCCGATCGGCGACATGGACCCGGTCGAGACCGTGTCGCTGACCGACGCGGGGCTCACCCCGTACCACGCGATCATGTCGTCGAAGGACAAGCTCGTCGCCGGCACGACCGCCGTGGTCATCGGCACCGGCGGTCTGGGACACGTGGGCATCCAAGTGCTGCGCGCGGTCACCTCGGCGACCGTCATCGCCCTCGACATCGCCGACGAGAAGCTGGCGCTGGCTCGCGACGTCGGAGCCCATCACGCCCTGATGTCCGACGACTCGGCCGTCGACGAGATCCGGCGGCTCACGAACGGGCGAGGCGCCGAGGCGGTGTTCGACTTCACCGGCGTGCAGCCGACTCTCGACATCGCGCGCCAGGTCGTCGCCGTCGACGGCGACATCCAGATCGTCGGGATCGGTGGCGGGCTGCTGCCCACCGGGTTCTTCTCCACCCCCTTCGGCGCGTCGGTGCGGGCCCCGTACTGGGGCACGCGCAGCGAGCTGATGGAGGTGCTGTCCCTCGCGCAGACCGGTTCGGTGGGCGTGCACGTCGAGCGCTACTCGATGGAGCAGGCCGTGGACGCGTACACGCGACTGCACGACGGCAAGGTGCAGGGTCGCGCGGTGGTCGTGCCCTGACACCCGTGCGGTCCGGATGCCGCGCAGCTCAGCCGCGCGCGGCCCACCATTCGCGCAGACGCTGCTCCGCGGCATCCGGGCCGATCACACCCTCATCCAGCCGCACCTCGAGCAGGAAGCGGTACGCCTCGCCGACCTCGCGCCCCGGGGTGATGCCCAGGATCTGCTGGATCTGGTTGCCGTCGAGCTCGGGACGGATGCTGTCGAGCTCCTCCTGCTCGCGCAGCTCGACGATGCGCCGCTCGATGTCGTCGTAGGCGGAGGCCAGGCGAGCGGCCTTGCGCCGGTTGCGGGTGGTCACGTCGGCGCGCACGAGGATGTGCAGGCGCTCGACGACGTCGCCGGCGTCGCGGACGTATCGCCGCACGGCGGAATCGGTCCAGGCGCCCTCGGCGTAGCCGAAGAAGCGCAGGTGCAGCTCGATCAGCTTGGCGACCGCATCGGTCGTGGCGCTGTCGAAGCGCAGGGCCTGCAGGCGCTTTCGCGCCATGCGCGCACCGACCACGTCGTGATGGTGGAAGGTGACCCCTCCGCCGTTCTCGAGCTTGCGGGTGCGCGGCTTGCCGATGTCGTGCAGCAGAGCGGCCAGGCGCAGCGGCACGTCGGCTGCGGCGCCCGGGTTACGGGACTTCTCGAGCTCGATCGCCTGACGCACCACGGTCAGCGAGTGCTCGTAGACGTCCTTGTGGTGGTGGTGCTCGTCGACCTCGAGTCGCAGCGCACTCACCTCGGGCAGGAACTCCTCGATCAGTCCGCTCTCGACCAGCACACGGATGCCGCGGACCGGGTCGTCGGTCTGCATGAGCCGCACGAGTTCGCCCTGCACGCGCTCGGGGCTGACGATCGTCAGCGTCTCGCGCAGCTTCTCGACGGCGGCGAAGGTGGCATCCTCGATCGTGAAGCCGAGCTGGGCGCTGAAGCGCGCCGCCCGCAGCATCCGCAGCGGGTCGTCGCCGAAGCTGATCGCCGGGTCGATCGGCGTGCGCAGGATGCCAGAGACGAGGTCCTCGACACCGCTCGTCGGATCGATCAGCTTGACCGCCGGAACCTGCAGCGCCATGGCGTTGACGGTGAAGTCGCGCCGCAGCAGGTCTCCGTCGATGGTGTCGCCGAACTCGACGACCGGCTTGCGGGTGACGCCGTCGTAGCTGTCGGCACGGTACGTGGTGATCTCGACCTGCTCGCCCTGTACCCGCGCGCCGATGGTGCCGAAGGCGCGGCCGATGTCCCACTGGGTGCTGGAGATCGGGGTGACGATCCGGAGGATGTCGTCGGGGCGTGCGTTCGTCGTGAAGTCGAGGTCGTGCGTCTCGCGGCCGAGCAGCGCGTCGCGCACCGGACCGCCGACGACGGCGAGGTCGAAGCCCGCATCCGCGAAGGCGGTCGCGAGGGTGCTGACGACGGGGTTCGCGGCGAGCGCGCCGAGTCGGGACAGGCCCTCGGCCATATTGAGCATGGATTCAAGGGTACCGGCGCCGCGCGCGCTCACCGGTTCCGCACGCGCCCGAGACGCAGACGGCGGTCAGCGAATCGGGTCGCCCTGCACCGGCCCCTCGGTGTTCGGCTTCCAGCCCAGCGCGGGGGCGACGTGCTCGGCGAAGGCCTGCAGCACGTGCAGGTTGTACTCCGGGCCGAGCTGATTCGGGATGGTGAGCATGAGCGTGTCCGCCGCCATCACGGCCTCGTCGGCCTTCAGCTGCTCGATCAGCTCGTCGGGCTCGGCCGCGTACGTCTTGCCGAACGTGGAGCGGTAGCCGTCGATGATGCCGACCTGGTCGCTGTTCTCGCGGGAGCGCAGACCGAAGTACGCCCGGTCGCGGTCGCTGACCAGCGGGAACACGCTGCGGCTCACCGACACCCGTGGTGCGCCGGTGTGGCCGGCATCCCGGTATGCGGCACGGAACAGGTCGATCTGCTCGCGCTGCAGCTCGTGGAACGGCTGGCCGGTCGCCTCGGTGAGCAGGGTCGAGCTCATCATGTTCAGGCCCATCCGCCCGGTGGCCTCGGCCGTCGCCCGCGAGCCGGCGCCCCACCAGATGTGCTCCCGCAGGGTGGGCGACTGCGGCTCGATGGCGAGGTAGTGACCTGCTCCGACCATGCGCGGGTCGCCCGGAGCGATGCGCTCGCCGTCGATCACCTTGAGGAAGAGGTCGAACTTCTCCCGCGCCAGCACGCTGCCGCGCTCGGTGTCCTCCTCATCGCGGAAGCCGAAGGTCTCGTAACCGCGCAGTGCCGTCTCGGGTGACCCGCGGCTCACACCGAGGGCGATGCGGCCGTCGGCGATGAGGTCGAGCGCGGCAGCCTCCTCGGCGAACTGGAACGGGTTCTCGTAGCGCATGTCGATCACGCCCGTGCCCACCTCGATGCGCTTCGTCCGCGCGGCCATGGCCGACAACAGCGGCATGGGCGACGCGGCCTGGCGCGCCCAGTGGTGCACGCGCACGTACGCGCCGTTGACGCCGATCTCGTCGGCGCCCTCGGCGATCTCGACCGTCTGGCGCAGCATGTCGCCGGCGGTGCGGGTCAGGGAGCCGGGCACGTCTGCGTAGTGCCCGAAGGAGAGGAAGCCGAATGCCTTCATGTCGTATGCAAACGCATGAAAGAAGGCGGCTATTCCCCCGCGGGAAGCAGCAGCCCGTCGATCGCCAGGCGGCGGATGCGCGGCTCGATGTCGGCCCAGAGATCGGCGAGCGGCACGTCGAACAGATCGGAGAGCGCGGCCACGATCTGCCCGACGGTCAGCTCGCCGTCGCACGCTCCGACGAAACCGGCGAGCGCGCTGTCGACGCCGATCGTGCGCGCGAATCCGCCGCCCTGGCGCAGCTCGATGACGCTCGGGTCGTCCTCCCCTGGCATGAGGTGCCGCGCCTCGGTCACGTCGGGCGCGACGATCAGGCGGTCCGGGATGCCGTCGGCCAGCGCGTCGTGTGCGGCGAGACCCGCCCCGAGCGCGCGGCCCAGGTTCGACACGGGCTGCGAGATGCTCTCGCAGCGGCGGAGCACGGCGGCACCCGGCGCCGGACGGCGCAGCAGGATGTACCCGAAGCCGACCGCCGTCACGCCGCGGTCGGCGAAGTCGTCGAGCCAGGCGGTGAGCAGGCGGGTGAAGTCGGCATCGCGCGGCAGCGCGCCCCCATCGCGGATCCACAGTTCGGCGTATCCGAGCGGCGTGAGCTCTTCGCGCTGGATCACCCACGCATCGAGATCGTCGTCGACCCACGAGCGCACACGGTCCAGCCCCCGCGCACCGGCGCGGGACTCCCAGTTGCCGAGCAGCTGCGCGATGCCGCCGGGGGCGAGATGCGCGGGCGCGCGGCGCAGGAACTCCTCGACGAGGGCATCCCCGACCAGGCCGCCGTCACGGTACTCGTACTCGGGCACCCCGGTCGCGCGCGGCGTGATCACGAACGGCGGATTCGACACGACCAGGTCGAACCTCTCCCCCGCCACCGGCTCGAAGAGACTGCCGAGGCAGAACTCGATGTTGTGCACGCCGTTGAGCTGCGCGTTCAGCTCGGCGTAGGCGAGAGCGCGTGCCGAGATGTCGGTGGCCACCACCCGCACCGCGTGCCGCGACACCAGCAGGGCCTGGATGCCGCATCCGGTGCCCAGGTCGAGCGCCCGCTCGACGGGCACGGGGATGATCAGCTCGGCCAGCGTGCGCGACGCACCGCCGACGCCGAGCACGTGATCGGCGGGCAGTGCCGTGCCGAGGGCGATCTCGTCGAGGTCGCTGGCGATCCACCACTCGCCCACCCCGTCGGCATCGACGAACGACTGGGGGCGGATCAGGGCCTCGGGGTGCACGCTCTCACCGTCGACGCGGACGAGGCCCAACGCGACCGCTCCTGCCACGCCCACCCCGGGCAGCGCGCGATCGACGGCGTGCTGCGGCTGCGGCATCCCGAGCACCCACAGTCGGCCCAGCGTGGGAAGCACGTCGTCGCG
The DNA here is from genome assembly GCF_040686955.1 of Microbacterium sp. NPDC077391. NCBI lineage: Bacteria > Bacillati > Actinomycetota > Actinomycetes > Micrococcales > Microbacteriaceae > Microbacterium > Microbacterium sp. NPDC077391. The sequence goes on along the minus strand of NZ_JBFBMI010000003.1, from coordinate 70,973 downwards.
GGATCCCAGTGCGCGCAGGATCGGCTCCCGCAGCCCGCGGCCGAGCGCATCGTCGGCTTCCTCGCCCCACAGCGACCGCAGCGGCTCGGAGCGGAAGTCGGCTGCGTCCAGGTCCGCGGCGAGCGCCCGTGACAGAGAGGAGTCGGGGCGGGGCTGGGCGCGTTCGGGCACGGCGGTCACTCTACGCGCCTTCAGGGTTCCCATGCCGGTGCGGCCTAGAATCGGGGGCGTCGTCGGTGCTGGCATCCGGCGACCCGCAATCATGATCTCGACACTCCATCGCGAAGGCAGACGCCCGCGCGCGCGGCGGCTGCTGGGCCGCCTCGCCGCGGCACTCGTCGTCGGCTCCCTCGGCCTCTCCGTCGCACCCGCCCCGGCCGCCGCCGAGGATGCCGAGCAGCCGGCCGAGTCGGCCGTGGAGATGTTCCTCTCGGTCGGCGACACCGGCCAGGTCGCGCCCGGCACGCCCCTGCTCGGCAGCGTGACGATCGAGAACCCCACCGACGGCGACCTCACCGCGGGCAGCGTCAGCGTCGAGCTGAACACCACGGCCCTCGCCGACGGCGCCGCGCTCGATGCCTGGCTCGACGGCGACGCCGTCGGCGGCGCCTTCCGCACCGTCGCGGTCGAGAGCTCACCCGCGGTCGGCGACGGATCTGCCGAGACGATCGACCTGACCGTCGAGCCCACCGCGCTGGGCGAGCTGGCCCCCGGTGTCTATCCGCTCAAGGCTCGACTCACGGGCACGATCACCACTGATGCGGGCGCGAAGAGCATGCCGTTGAGCGTCACGGCCGGATCGGTGCTGGTCGTCCCGGCGCCCTCCGACGCGCGCACGGCCGTGATCGTGCCGGTCACGGCGACACCCGAGAACGGCGCCCTGCTCACCGCCGACGAGCTGACGACGCTCACCTCCGACGGCGGATCGCTCGCCGAACTGATCGACGCCGTCTCGGGCACCAGCGCGATTCTCGCGATCGACCCGGCGATCCCCGCATCGATCCGCGTGCTCGGCGACCGCGCTCCCGCGAGCTCCACCCAGTGGCTGGACCGGTTCGAGGCGCTGCCGAACGACATGTTCACCCTGCAGTTCGGCGACGCGGATGCCACGGTCCAGGCCCAGGCCGGTCGCTCAGAGCTGCTGGGGACCCCGGACCTGACCCCGCTTCTCGACCCCGCGGACTTCCCCGCCGTGGATCCGAAGCTGGAGCCGACATCGGAGCCCACCCCCACTCCCCTCCCGACGGCGGAGCCCGACCTGCCCGAGAGCGGCGAGCTGACGGCCGTGCGCGGTGCCCAGGGCAGCATCCTCTGGCCGCGTCCGTCGGTGACCGGGCAGGATCTCGCCGCGTTCGCCACGTACCTCGGCGACAAGACGACGACGATCCTGCCCTCCACGTCCGTGCAGAACGATGCGGCCGTGCACAGCGCGGTCGACGCACACGACCTGCTGATCACCGATGCGGCGGCATCCGCTCGGCTGTCCGCCGCCGTCGAGCGCACCGATTCCGCCTCCGCGGACGCCGAGATGGCCGCGGCCGCCGGGCACCTCTTCTTCGCCGAGCAGCGCAGCGCGCTCACGGCTGTCGCGCTGGAGCGATCCGAGACCCGCTCCGCCGAGGCGCTGCGCACGGCCCTCGTCTCGTTCGCCACCCCGGGCGCGACGCTGAGCACGCTGCGCGCGGGGGAACCGGCATCCGTCTCGCTCGCCGACACGACGCCGGGCGCGCGCGTCGGCGAGCTGAACAGCATGATGGCCGCCGCAGACCGGCTCACCGCGTTTGCGACGATCCTCGAGGAGCCGGCCGTCCTGCTCGTGCCGGACCGCATCCGCATGCTCAGAGTGATCGGGGTCGGCCTCGACGACGAGGAGTTCACGGAGCGTGCGGCCGCCCACGCCGCGCGCGTGACGACGACCCTCACGTCGGTGAACGTCGTGCAGCCGAAACCCGTGCAGCTGTTCACCTCGGCGGCACCGCTGCCGGTCTGGGTGCGCAACGACCTGCCGTGGCCGGTCTCGGTCACCCTGTACAGCACGCCGTCCGACAACCGTCTCGACATCCAGCCGGCGACCGAGGTGACCGCGCTCGCCTCGAGCTCGACGCGCGTCGACGTGCCGATCGAGGCGCGCGTCGCAAGTGGCCGCGTCGACGTGAGCTTCTGGCTCGAAAGCCCGACGGGCGTGCCCATCGGGCAGCCGGAGGTCGCCGACGTCACGCTGCGCGCCGACTGGGAGGGCATCGGCCTCGGCATCCTCGGCGGCGTGATCGTCGTGCTGCTGATCCTCGGGAGCGTGCGGATGGTGCGTCGGCGCAGAGCGGATGCCCGGCACCGAACCCAGGGGCCGAACGGGTCCGCAGAAGGAGAGCAGTGACAAGTCTCGGCCGCGCCAGCGCCATTCTCGGTGCAGGGACGCTGATCTCGCGCATCACCGGTCTCGTCCGCACGATCGTGCTCGTCGCCGCGATCGGCACGATCGGTCAGGCGGGCGATGCCTTCGGGGTCGCGAACCAGCTGCCCAACAACGTGTTCACGATCATCCAGACGGGCATCCTCACCGCGGTGATCATCCCGCAGATCGTGAAGTCCGCCAGCCACGCCGACGGCGGTGAGGGCTACATATCCAAGCTGTTCACCCTCGGCACGGTCGTCTTCCTCGGCGCGACGGCCGCGGCGATGCTCGCCGCCCCCTGGCTCGTCGGGCTGTACGCCTCGAACGGATTCAGCCCCGACCAGCTGGCCCTCGGCACCGCCTTCGCGTACTGGTGCCTGCCGCAGATCTTCTTCTACGGCCTGTACGCCCTGATCGGCGAGACTCTCAACGCCAAGCGCGTCTTCGGGCCGTACACGTGGACCCCCGTCGCGAACAACATCATCTCCATCGCGGGCTTCCTCGTCTTCATCGCGCTGTTCGGCGGCAATCAGAGCCGCGTCGACGTCTGGGATCCGACCATGATCGCCGTGCTCGGCGGCACCGCGACGCTCGGCATCACGGTGCAGGCCCTGCTGCTGCTCTTCGCCTGGCGACGCACCGGGCTGCGCCTGCGCCCCGACTTCCGGTGGAAGGGCGTCGGCCTCGGGCAGGTCGGCACGCTCGCCGGGTGGACCTTCCTCATGGTGATCGCCGGCCAGATCGCCGGACTCATCCAGACGCGCGTGGTCACCGACTCGTCGGGCGACCACCCGTCGGTGTTCATGATGCAGGCCGCCTGGCTGGTGTTCATGCTGCCGTACTCGATCTTCGCGATCTCGATCGGCACCCCGTACTTCACGCAGATCGCCGAGCACGCGCACGCGAACCGGCGCGACGAGGTGCGCAGCGACGTCGCCCGGTGCATCCGGGTCGTGTCGCTGTTCATCATCGGCTCGGGCATCGCCCTCGCCGTCGCCGCGGTGCCGGCCACGCGCATCTTCACCGAGAGCCCCGCGGATGCCGTCGCCGCGGCGCCCGTGCTGGTCTGCTACCTCATCGGACTTCTGCCGCTGTCGGTGCTGTTCATCGTGCAGCGCGCGTTCTACGCCTTCGGCGACACCCGCACACCGTTCGTGTTCACCCTCGTGCAGGTGAGCCTGATCATCGGCTTCTCGTACCTCGCCGCCGCGGTGGCCCCGCTCAGCCAGCTCGCCGCGGCCGTCGCGCTCGGACAGTCGATCGCCGGCCTCGTGCAGACGGTGATCGCGGTGCTCATCCTGCGCCACCGCCTCGGCGGTCTCGAGCTGCCGCAGACGCTGCTCTCTCTCGGTCGTTTCGCGATCGCCGCGGTGCCCGCCGGACTCGCCGGGTGGGGGACGTACCTGCTGCTCGGCGCAGACGCGGGCTGGACGGCGGGGCAGACCGGCTCTACGTTCGTCGACAAGCTGCTCGGCGCGGTCGGAACGGGTGTCATCGGGCTCGTCGCCGTGATCGTCTACGCTCTCGTCCTGCTCGTGCTGCGGGCACCGGAGATGAGCGCGGCCCGCAGACTGATCAGACGGATCCTGCCCGGACGCTGACCCCCTCCGGGTCGTCCCGACCGGGCATCCGGATTCGTCGTTCCACCGAGCACACCCGCCCCGCGCAGGGGAATGCCGCGCGGCTACCATGGGTTGAAGCAGACGACGCGGATCATCCCGCGCCTGCCGGACATCCGCAGCCTTAGGAGAGCACATGCGTCAGGTCATCATCATCGGCTCCGGACCAGCCGGATTCACGGCCGCGATCTATGCGGCGCGCGCCAACCTCACGCCGCTGCTGGTCGCCAGCTCCGTCGAGGTCGGCGGCGAGCTGATGAACACGACCGACGTCGAGAACTTCCCCGGATTCCCCGAGGGGATCCAGGGTCCGGATCTGATGGCCAAGATGCAGGCGCAGGCCGAGAAGTTCGGTACCGAGGTGCTCTACGACGACGTCACCGAGCTTCAGCTCGACGGACCGGTCAAGAAGGTCACCCTGGGCAGCGGCGCCGTTCATGAGGCGGCCACGATCATCTACGCCACCGGCTCTGCCTACCGCAAGCTCGGCATCGAGGGCGAGGAGCGCCTCTCCGGCTACGGCGTCTCGTGGTGTGCGACATGCGACGGCTTCTTCTTCCGCGAGAAGGAGATCGCGGTCGTCGGCGGCGGCGACTCGGCCATGGAGGAGGCGACCTTCCTCACCCGCTTCGCATCGAAGGTGTACGTCATCCACCGCAAGGACTCCCTGCGCGCATCGAAGATCATGCAGGAGAGGGCGTTCGCCAACGAGAAGATCGAGTTCGTCTGGAACAGCACCGTCGACGAGATCCTCGGCGGCGACTCGGTGACCGGCGTACGGCTGCGCTCGACTGTCGACGACTCGACCCGTGAGCTCGCCGTCGACGGCGTCTTCGTCGCGATCGGCAACGACCCGCGCACGCACCTCGTGCACGACAAGCTGCAGCTCACCGATGCCGGAACGATCTGGGTCGACGGTCGCTCGTCGCGCACCTCGGTCCCCGGTGTGTTCGCCGCCGGTGACGTGATCGACCCGACATACCGTCAGGCTGCCACTGCCGCGGGATCGGGTGTCGTCGCCGCGCTCGATGCCGAGCACTTCATCGCCGACCTCGAAGACGCCTCGGTCGAAGAGCCGGCCGCCGTGGCCGCCGAGATCATCGTCGGCTGAGACCGAACCCCGCCGCCGCTCTGCGCGGTCGCGGGAACAGAAACCGGCCATCTGACGTTTGACCAGATGGACACCGAACAAGGAGACAATCCATGACTGCCAAGGCAACCACTCAGGCCACCTGGGAGCAGGACGTTCTGCAGGCCGACGGACCCGTGCTGGTCGACTTCTGGGCCGCGTGGTGCGGGCCGTGTCGCATGGTCGCGCCCGTGCTCGACGAGATCCAGGCCGAGAACCCCGACAAGATCACCATCCTCAAGCTCAACGTCGACGAGAACCCCGATCTGGCCATGAAGTACCAGATCACCTCGATTCCAGCGATGAAGGTGTTCCAGGGCGGTGAGGTCAAGACGACCATCATCGGCGCCAAGCCGAAGTTCGCGCTCGAGCAGGAGCTCGCCCCGTTCATCGGCTGATCCCCCGGTCTTCAGAAGAGCCCGTCACCTCACGGTGGCGGGCTCTTCTGCATCCCTGCGGTCGAACGCACCCACGGCAGCGCTACGCCGCCAGCATCCGCCAGACCGTCGTGCTCAGTTCCGGGTACTCGTGCGCGATGCTGCGCAGCACGCTGTCGTTCCAGCGAGGATCGCGCGGATTGCCGCCCCGATCCTCGTACACGTCGGTGCGCAGCAGAAGCACGACGAGCTCATCGACCGACGGCAGCTCCGACATGAAGTCCCAGGGATCCTCTCCGCTGCGCAGACGCTCGTGCACCAGCACCGAGCGCTCGTCGCCCGCCTCCGCGCGCAGCACTTCGAGGCTTGCTCGGCGGGGGAACGAGGGGATCACCAGACAAGTCTACGAGCGTGGCGCACGGGTGCGGCGCTCGACCTTGCCATCCTCCGTCATCGATTCGAGCTCCTTGCCCTTCGTCTCGGCGACCTTGAAGTACACGAAGAAGAACGACAGCAGGGCGAAGAACGCGTAGAAGCCGTACGCGAAGGTGAGGCCGATCTCGGCGAACGCCGGGAAGGTCGTCGAGATGAAGAAGTTCGCCGCCCACTGCGCGGCCGCGGCGACGGCGAGAGCGCCGGCGCGGATCGAGTTGGGGAACATCTCGCCCAGCAGCACCCACACCAGCGGCCCCCAGGTGGCGCCGAAGAACACCACGAACGCGTTCGCGCTGATCAGAGCGACCGTCGACCACGGGTCGGGCAGTGAGACCGCGCGCTCGGCATCCAGAGTTCCGAACGAGAAGGCGACCGCCATCAGTCCCAGCGTCACCGCCATGCCGATCGATCCCACCATGAGCATCAGACGGCGACCGAGGCGGTCGACCAGCAGGATGGCGATAATCGTCACGACGATGTTCGTCACCGAGGTGATGACCGTGATCGTCAGGGCATCCGACTCGTCGAAGCCGACCGACCGCCACAGCGTCGTGGAGTAGTAGAAGATCACGTTGATGCCGACGAACTGCTGGAAGATGCTCAGCAGGATGCCGACCCAGACGATCGGCTTGAGGCCGAAGCGGTTCCCGCGCAGATCGCTGAGCGACTCGGTGCGCTCGGTGTTGATCGTGCCGGAGATCTCGGTGATCTTCGCCTTCACGTCGATCGTGCCGGTGACCAGGGTCAGCACCTCGGCTGCCTTGTCGACGTTGCCGCGGGCGACGAGGTACCGGGGCGACTCCGGCAGTCGCATCGCCATGATCCCGTAGACGACGGCGGGGATCGCCTCGGCGATGAACATCCAGCGCCAGGCGTCGAGCCCCCACAGCGGCTCGGCAGCCCCACCTGCGACGCCCGCCAACAAAGCATCCGAGAGCAGCGCGACGAAGATTCCGGTCACGATCGCGAGCTGCTGCAGCGACCCGAGCCGTCCTCGCACATGCGCGGGCGAGACTTCGGCGATGTACGCCGGGGCGATGACCGAGGCGGCGCCGACACCCAGACCGCCGACGACGCGCCAGATGATGAGATCGATCACGCCGAAGGCGAGTCCCGACCCGATGGCGGAGACGAGGAAGAGCACGGCGGCGATGAGCATCGTGGGGATGCGACCGAACCGGTTGGCCAGGGGACCAGCGAACCACGCGCCGACCGCGCAGCCGATGAGCGCTGATGAGACGGCGAAGCCCTTGAGGCCCACGCCCAGATCGAATGCACCCGCGAGGGCGTCCACCGCGCCGTTGATCACCGCGGTGTCGAAGCCGAACAGGAATCCTCCCAGCGCGGCGGCGATACTCACCCCGATGACGCGTCCGCGGATGCCGTTCGCTGTGCCTGAGCCTATTGTGCCCGAGCCTGTTGTGCCCGAGCCTGATGTGCCCGAGCTGTTTGCCTGTGCCATGATGCCCCTCCTCTGCCGGTGTTCCGGATGCTACCGAAGCAGGTCGGGTGCAGAAAGGGGCGTGCGAAGGCGATCGAAAAGCGGTACAGAACGGTGTGCGCCCCGAACCGCCGGCGGGCCTGCGCGCTCAAGAACAGGTGAGCACCGGGTCACCCCGGTGCTCACCCGTCTTGAGAGCGGACGCCGATTCGGGTCAGCGCGTTCCGAACTCCTCTTCGCCGAGCTCGGCGAGGATGCGGTTGAGATCCTGGATCGACGCGAATTCGATCTTGAGCTGGCCTTTTCGTGCACCGAGAGCGATCTGGACACGTGTGTTCAGACGGTCGCCGAGCTTGTGCGAGACCTCGTCGAGGTACGCGCGGCGCGCACCGGCGGTGGGCTTGCTCGTCGTCGCACCCGTGGCCGATACGGTCTTCGCGGCGGCTTCCGTGGCTCGCACCGAGAGGTCTTCGTTCACGACCTTGTCGGCGAGGCGCTGCATCTGCTCGGGCGTCTCGGCCGAGAGGATCGCACGAGCGTGACCGGCCGAGAGAACCCCGGCCGCCACGCGCTGCTGCACGGGCAACGGCAGACGCAGCAGCCGAATGGTGTTGCTGATCTGCGGACGCGAGCGCCCGATACGCGCGGCGAGCTCTTCCTGCGTGATCCCGAAATCCTCCAGCAGCTGCTGATAGGCGGATGCCTCCTCGAGCGGGTTCAGCTGGGATCGGTGCAGGTTCTCGAGAAGCGCGTCGCGCAGCAGGTCCTCGTCTGCCGTTTCCCGGACGATCGCAGGGATCGTGGTCAGGCCGGCCTCACGGGCGGCGCGGGTGCGCCGCTCCCCCATGATCAGCTCATACTCGCCGTCGGCGTTCTGCCGAACGATGACCGGCTGCAGGACCCCGAATTCGCGCACGCTGTGCATGAGTTCGGCGAGGTGGTCCTCGTCGAAGTGCGTACGAGGCTGGCGGGGGTTGGGGACGATGCTGTTCGGGTCGATCTGGATCAGACGGATGCCGGGGACCTGCGACAGCTCCGCATCTTCAGCGGCGGGGCTCCCCTGCTCGAACGCTGCGGGCGCAGCATCCGTCTTCACCTTCGACGCGCCGGGGAAGAAGACGTCGACCGGCCGCTCAGCCTGATCCGTCGTCGGGATGAGTGCGCCGATTCCCCGACCGAGTCCAGTGCGCTTGGCCATCATGCTCCCTTGTTCTGCGCGGCGGATTCGTTGCGCTGCGCGATCTCGACTGCTGCTTCCCGGTAGGCCACCGCTCCGGCCGACGTGCCGTCATACGAGATGACGGTCTGTCCGAAGCTGGGAGCCTCAGACACCCGCACGGAACGTGGGATGACGGCGTTGAGCACCTGCTGCGGGAAGTGTGTGCGCACCTCGTCGGCGACCTGCTGGGCGAGGCGCGTGCGCGCGTCGTACATCGTGAGCAGGATGGTCGACAGGTGAAGCTCTGGATTGAGGTGCTTCTGGATCATCTGGATGCTGCCGAGCAGCTGGCTCAGACCCTCGAGCGCGTAATACTCGCACTGGATGGGGATGAGCACTTCGGATGCCGCCGTGAAAGCGTTGATGGTGAGCAGCCCGAGAGAAGGCGGGCAGTCGATGATGACGAAATCAACCGGATCGTCGCGCAGGAACTCCTCCAGTGCGCGACGCAGACGGAATTCTCGCGCGACCTGCGATACCAGCTCGATCTCCGCGCCCGCGAGGTGAATCGTGCTCGGCGCACAGCGAAGGTTCTCGGATTCCGGGCTGTCTTGAACGATCTCGCTGAACGGGAGATCGTTGATGAGGACGTCGTAGATGCTCTTGGTGTCAGCCGAGTGCTTCACTCCGAGGGCCGTCGATGCATTTCCCTGCGGATCGAGATCGATCACCAGTACTTTCGCGCCGAGATCGGCGAGGGCGGATGCCAGATTGACGGCCGTCGTGGTTTTCCCGACACCGCCCTTCTGGTTCGACACCGTGAAGACGCGGGTCTCGCCGCTGAACTGAACCTCGATCGTCTTGAGGGCCTTACGTCTCGTGGAGAGGTCTGCCAGTTCCCGAGCAAGCGGGGTATCCATCCCGAAATCGTTGTTCGGCGATGCGTTGTCGGATGGTTTCACGTGAAACATCGACTCCTTTCGGGACCGTCCTCCACTCTACGTGATACCTCCGACTCCCCCACTCACCGCGCCATCAGCGACCATCCCCGCGCCCCCGGTCATTGAGCGAGGAACGCAGCGACGAGTCGAAATGCCCGGGGTTCCACGTGAAACACTCGCTCCGCCAGCTCCCGCGCGCTCACCGCCCACCCGATACACAACTGGCGACCACCGGTCATTGAGCGAGGAGCGAAGCGACGAGTCGAAATGCCGGGCGTTCCACGTGAAACACTCGCTCCGCCAGCTCCCGCGCGCTCACCGCCCACCCGATACACAACTGGCGACCACCGGTCATTGAGCGAGGAGCGCAGCGACGAGTCGAAATGCCCTCGTCCCACGCGAAACACTCCCCCGTCGGCTCCCGATGTCGCCGCTCACCCGCTACGCAACTGGCAACCACCGGCCATTGAGCGAGGAGCGCAGCGATAAGTCGAAATGCCCGGCGTTCCACGTGAAACACACCTCGGGAATCCCGGTATCACCGCTCACCCGATACGCAACTGGCGACCACCGGTCATTGAGCGAGGAGCGTAGCGACGAGCCGAAATGCCCTCGTCCCGCGCGAAACACTCGCTCCGCGGTGCCCCGCGGTCAGCACCCGCCCTATGTGCACCCGTAGCTGCGCGCGTCCGCGCACTCGGCAATAGGCGCAACGGTGGTCCCAGTTCCCTCCGCGTCGGCCACCACCGGATTGAGCGAGGACCCCACCGACGAAGATCATGTCGCCGCATTGGCCACCACCGGTCATTGAGCGAGGAGCGTAGCGACGAGCCGAAATGCAGCACAAAGGCCACGCAGTTGACCTTGACCTGGTCCCGCCGGCCAGACGAATCTGTCAGTTGCGGTCGCCCGCACGCATTCTCACTCCCTTGACATCTGCCGACCAGCGCAACCGACCACGGCTCATATGAAGCACGTCGGCCAATTGGATAGCCCTGCGTCGGAAAGACACATCGGATACCGTCGCCCACGGGCATCCTGCGCGGTACGTCGCGGCTTCGCCGCAGCCGATGTCCGCGGGTCGCGCCAGCAGTTGGATGCTCAAGCGTACAGACGCCCGGGGTTCACCCGGCGATCATCGGCATGCCATCCACCGGAACCCGGGCACCCTGCATCGATGTTTCGCCGCCCCGGGACATCGGTAGATGAGACGCGTCGCGCTCCGGTAATGCGTCCGTCGACTGAACGACCTGAACCGCCTGTCCGGTCGTGTTTCACGTGAAACTTTGCTCGTCGATCACTCACGCGAACGCAAAGCTCGCTCACGCGAGCTCCAACCTCTGATCGCGTCAAAACCGCCCTCGATGAATGCCCGTCGTTTTGCGTGGCTCCATCCCTGGATCTGCTTCTCGAGGGCGAAGGCTTCGTCGATGCGATCCAACTCGCACCACCACACCAGTTCTACCGGGCGGCGGTTCGATGTGTAGTCGCTACCGAGCCCGAGCTGATGGGCAGTAAGTCGGTCGTCAAGGTGCTTGGTACTGCCTGCATAGAAGGTTCCATCAGCGCATCGAAGAATGTACGTGTATCCAGTCATTGAGGAACTGTAGAGGAGCAGGCACCGCCGCTGTACCTGCGTTTACGGCATGTGTGGGCAATACAGCGACCGGCCCACATGTGCAGAGACGGTCAACGATCGCATGCGGGACATCAGATCGGCGCCGATCCAGCAAGGCGCATACGCGCGGATGCTGCCTCATGGCGTCGGGAGCGACGGCGCTACCCACGACAGGGCATCCAACAGCCAACGTCTTTGTCAACGTTTCACGTGAAACACGTCTGGCTACGGGCGCTGGGACCGTCAAACCGGCCGTGACACTGCAATGCAGAGCAACGCTACACGCCGGTGTCGTGCAAGCTGCCTGCGATCCGTGCTCGCCAGCATCGCGTTCGATCTCGGGGGCTACCCGCGTGCCGGGACAGCGTTTCGACTCGCTTCGCTCGCTCAACGACCGGGAGCCGAGCCCCTACCGGTGCTGGCCGGCATCGGAGGGATCCTGTTGACGGGCACCGTTTCACGTGAAACCAATCTTGAGGGCACTATGCGGGCGCCTCCCCGCGCGTGAGATGCGTGATCCACAGAATCCGACGTCGTCCCGAGCGGGCCGGGAGTGCGTTTCGACTCGCTTCGCTCGCTCAACGACCGGGCCGGCGTCGTAGGGATCCTATGACGGACCACGTTTCACGTGAAACCTATCTTCAGGAAGGCGCACCGGATGCGCGCCTCCCCGCGCGTGAGATGCGTGATCCACAGAATCCGACGTCGTCCCGAGTGGGCCTGGAGTGCGTTTCGACTCGCTGCGCTCGCTCAACGACCGGGAGCCGAGCCCTTGACGGCTCGCGGTCGGCATCGGAGGGGCCCTGTTGACGAGCAGTGTTTCACGTGAAACCGATCTTCGAGATCGAGGATCAGACCGAGGTGTTGGCACCGTGGGATCAGCGCCGAGCGCGCCGGAGTGCGTTTCGACTCGCTGCGCTCGCTCAACGACCGGGTTGGCCAACGGGGCGTGCGGGCTGGGGTGCGCCCTGCGGGCAGAGTGGCGGCTTGTCGATGCGTTGCCGGCTGACATCGGCGCCGGGTCGGCGACGCCCACGCGGGTGTGGAGCCGGAGGCGCCTGCGCTTTCGGGCTTGGCGTGCACCGGATCTCATGAGAGTGCGCTTCGACTCGCTGCGCTCGCTCAACGACCGGCTGCGCTCGCTCAACGAGCGGGGGTGCGGGGGTGTTTCACGTGAAACAATGCCCTCGCGCGGGAGTCAGGCGCGGACGCGGGCGCGGACGACGCGCGTCGGCTCGGATAGCAGGTCCTCCCCCAGCACCTGCACAGTCACGTCGGTCACCCTGTGCTTCTTGAGCACCTTCTGCGCGGAGTCGATCTCTGCGGGCACGTTGTGTCCCTTGAGCAGGATGAGCTCGCCGCCGTCTTTGACCAGCGGGGCCGTGATCGGGATGAGCGTGCGCATCGCGCTCACCGCGCGAGCCGTGACCACGTCGAACTCGAGACCCACGTCCTCAGCACGTGCGCGCATCACGGTCACGTTGTCGAGACCAAGAGCGTCGACCTGCTCGTTGAGCCAGGTGACCCGCCGCTCCATCGGCTCGATGAGCGTCCAGCGCACATCGGGCCGACTGATCGCCAACACGAGACCAGGCAGTCCCGCGCCCGAACCGACGTCCGCGACCGACCCTGAGAAGAGGGGCGCGGCGATCGCGGAGTTCAGAATGTGACGGGTCCAGATCCGGGGCAACTCGAGCGGGCCGATCAATCCGCGCAGCTCACCCTCGGCGATGAGCGCGGCAGTGAACCGCCGTGCCAGCTCGATGCGGTCACCGAACAGCTCTGCTGCGACCGCAGGCTCGGACTCGACGATGGGAGTGCTCATGACGCCGCCGCTCGTTTCACGTGAACCGTCAGCCGCGAGAGATCACGGTGTGACGATCGGCACCGTCGCCATACGACTCGGAGGTGAGGCCGCGCTCCGACACGATGTCATGCACGAGCTTGCGCTCGTAGCTCGACATCGCGGGCAGGGATGCCTGGGTGGCACCTGCATCGAGCTTGGCGACCGCAGCATCCACCAACTGCTCCAGCTGGCGCCGACGAGTGTCGCGGGAGCCGCCGACGTCGAGGATCAGTCGTGAGAACGCACCCGTCTTGCTCTGCACCGCCAGACGGGTCAGCTCCTGCAGGGCCTGAACGGTGTCGGGCTGCGACAGCACCGCGAGTCCGTCTCCTTCCGCCTCCACCGAGACGTACGCGCGCCCCTGGCGGACATCGAGATTCAGATCGCCGTCGATGTCAGCGATGTCGAGCAGCTCCTCGAGGAAGTCCGCGGCGACATCGCCCTCATGCTCGAGCTCTTCGACCGACGGAGCGGTCTTCACATCATCGGTCATCAGTTCGAGCCCTTCTTCTTCGCTCGCTTCTTGCCCATCGGCTGCTCACGCTTGGGTGCGACCGCCTTCGCCTTCTCGATCTCCTCGAGCTTCTGCTGCTGCTCTGCCTCGTACACCGCGATCGGGACGACCTTTCCCTGGGCGTTGATCGCCTTGCCCTTGCGCGCCAGGCGCTCTTCGCGCGCCTTCGCCGCCTCGGAGCCCGGAGTCGGCATCTCGCGGATGACGAGGAACTGCTGGCCCATGGTCCACAGGTTGGAGATGAACCAGTAGACGACGACACCGAGCGGGAAGAAGACACCCGAGAAGATGAAGCCCAGGGGCAGGATGTAGAGCATGATCTTCTGCATCTGGTACGCCTGGCCGGTCTTGGCCTCCGGCGACAGGTTCTTCGAGATGATCTGCAGCTGGGTGTAGAACTGCGAGCCGATCATCAGCACGACGAGCGTCGCGAGCAGCACGATAGCCGTGACGTTCTGGGCGTCTACTGCGGCTCCGAGCGTGTCGTGCAGCGACACCGTGCCGAACAGCTTCGCGTCGTAGAACTCTTGAGTGAGCTCGTTGTTCAGCAGCCCGACACCGCTGAAATCGGGGTTGACGCGGATCTTCTGCACGTCGTTGAGCACGCTGAACAGTGCGAAGAAGATCGGCATCTGGACGAGCAGCGGGAGGCAGCTCGACATCGGCGTCGTTCCGTGCCTCTTGTACAGCGCCATCGTCTCGCGGCTCATCGCCTCGCGAGAGAGCTGATCCTTCTTGCCGCGGTACTTCTCCTGAACTTTCCGCAGCTCAGGCGCGATTTCCATCATCTTGCGCTGGCTCTTGATCTGCTTCACGAACAGCGGGAAGACGGCAGCGCGCACGACGATGACCAGGCCGATGATGGACAGAACCCACGTCAGGCCTTCCGCCGGCGCCATTCCTATCGCCGTGAACAGCCAGTGCCAGGCGACGAGGATGAGCTCAACAGCCCATTTCAGCGGCCACAGGATGATTCCCAGGAAGTCCACTGTTCAGTCCTTTCGAGCAGGTACGACGAACCCTCGCTGGGTCAGGTCGTATCGGAAGTGAGCGTGGGGCTTGACGTCGTCGACGCCACCCGCGCTCCACGGATTGCAACGCAGCACGCGCCATGCCGAGAGCACTGCTCCCCACAGGGCGCCGTTCTGCTGAACCGCTCCTACAGCGTACGCGGAACAGGACGGGTAATACCTGCACACGTCCCCGTAGAGCGGGGAGATCACCGCGCGGTAGAGGGAGAGCAGCGCGAGAACGAGGTTGCGCGGAACGAGAAGCACGCCCCGGACCAGATCGGATGCCCGAAACCGCGCCGTTCCGAATGCATAGGACGGCAGCGCGCTCATGTCCGTGCCGATCCGACCAGCACGCGGCGCAGGCAGCGCTCGACGTCGGTGCGGAGGGAGGCGAAATCCGCGTCAGCGGATGCAGGAAGGGCACGGATGACGACATCCGTGCCCTCAGGAACCATGTCGACGAACTCCGCGCACACCGCCTTCAGGCGTCGGCGAACGGTATTTCGAACCACAGCGGTTCCTACCTGCCTGCTGATGATGAACCCGAACCGGGGAGCCCGATCGTCCGCGCCGCGAAGCACGGAAGTGATCAGGCGCGACCCGCCGCATCGTGTTCCCCGGCGGACCACCTGTCGGTAGTCGACGCCGCGGGTGAGTCGATTCGGCCGGGCGAGCACTGAGCTGTCAGGCCGAGAGCTCGGTGCGGCCCTTCGCGCGGCGGGCCGCCAGGATGGCGCGGCCGGCGCGGGTGCGCATGCGGGCACGGAAGCCGTGCTTCTTGGCGCGACGACGGTTGTTGGGCTGGAAAGTGCGCTTGCTCATGGAATCACTCCGGGAATGGTGTCACCGGGTCTCAGCAACCGGGGACGGGGGGTACTGCCTAAATGGCATAAGTCAACCGATTAAGGGTACGACCTGCCGCGACGCAGGGCAAATCCGCCCACGGATGCGACAGGCGAGCACCCCGAGTGATCAGGCAGTCGACGGTGAGTTGCGCACACCCATTATCCACAACTGTGGACATCTCGCCCGCACGCGACACACCCGCGTCTTTCCGGGGACGGCTTGCTGTTAACCGCACCGGTGACTACCGTGGCATCCGACGTTATCCACAGGGGAAGATCACGCTTGACGGCGCGTTTTCCACAACTTCGCCCGGAGCACCATGACCTCTGCCGCCCATCCCGATGTGCCGATCTGGTCGACCCTGCTCGAGCGTCTCGCTGACGACGATCGCGTCAGCCCGCAGCTGCACGGGTTTCTGAGTCTCGTCGTGCCTGCCGGGGTCATGGGCGGAGTGCTGTACCTCGACGTCCCGAACGACCTCACCGCGGCGCAGATCAACAAGCGGCTGCGGGTGCCCATGATGGAGGCGCTCGCGGCGATCGGCGACGAGGTCGCCTCGTATCGAACGGTCGTGAACCACGAGCTCGTCGACCAGCCGACCGCCCCGATCGCCGTCTCCGACTTCCCGATCGCCGAGCCGGCTCGGGTTGAGTCGCCGATCGAGCAGCAGCCGGCCCCTCTCCGCCACGAATCGCGGCTGAACCCGAAGTACACCTTCGACAATTTCGTGATCGGGCAGTCCAACCGCTTCGCGCACGCTGCGGCGGTCGCTGTCGCGGAGGCCCCGGCCAAGGCGTACAACCCGCTGTTCATCTACGGCGACTCGGGCCTGGGCAAGACGCACCTGCTGCACGCGATCGGCGATTACGCCCAGTCGCTCTACGCCGGGGTGAAGGTGCGGTACGTCTCGAGCGAGGAGTTCACCAACGACTTCATCAACTCGATCGCCAACAACCGGGGTGCGGCTTTCCAGAGCCGCTACCGCGAGGTCGACATCCTGCTCATCGACGACATCCAGTTCCTGCAGGGTCGCGCCGAGACGCAGGAGGCGTTCTTCCACACCTTCAACCAGCTGCACGATCACAACAAGCAGGTCGTGATCACCAGCGACGTGGCTCCGAAGCTGCTCACCGGCTTCGAAGACCGCATGCGCAGCCGCTTCGAGTGGGGCCTGATCACCGATGTGCAGGCGCCCGATCTCGAGACGCGCATCGCAATCCTCCGCAAGAAGGCGCAGAGCGAGTCGCTGCACATCCCCGACGAGGTGCTCGAGTACATCGCCACCGTCGTGTCGTCGAACATCCGCGAACTCGAGGGGGCCCTCATCCGGGTCTCGGCGTTCGCGAGCCTGAACCGCTCGATGCTCGACATCTCCCTGGCACAGACCGTCCTGCGCGACATCGTCGACACCACTGAAGACAACATCATCTCGCCGACCGACATCATCACGGCCACGGCGGCGTACTTCAAGCTCACGGTCGATGACCTGTACGGATCCAGCCGCTCGCAGCAGATCGCGACCGCCCGGCAGATCGCCATGTACCTGTGCCGGGAGCGCACGAGTCTGTCTCTTCCGAAGATCGGCCAGCTCTTCGGCAACCGCGATCACACGACGGTGATGTACGCGTGCAAGAAGATCAGCGAGCTGATGAAGCAGCGTCGATCGCTGTACAACCAGGTCACCGAGATCACCACTCAGATCAGTCGCCGCTGAGGCTGCGACACGCCTGATCGCGAGGCAAATCGCGACGGTTCTCCGCAGGCCCTGTGGATAACTTGTGGAAACTTCGGCCTTCGGATGCCTTCGCCATCCCCTGCCTGTGGATAACCGACGTTGTCGACCGAATGCCCCACACCCCGGTATCCCGCGGATTCCTCAGGGATTCCACATGTGACACGCATGTAGTTTCCTACTCTCGGCTGATATCCACCGAGTTATCCACAGAATCCACAGTTGTTAACACCGTTAAGAGAAATCCATCAGGACAGGGCTCATCCGATGACCAGACGGATGTGGACGAACGGACGTCGTCGACCCGATCCCGGTGGTGGAGGGCTCGCCACCTGCGGCTAGCATGGGATCGCCTGCAGTGCGTCCACTGCAGCGAGCCGAGGCAACGAGGGAGCGCCCGTGAGGTTCCAGGTCAACCGCGATGTGTTCAGCGAGGCTGTGTCCTTCGTCGTCAAGCTGCTTCCGCAGCGCAATCCGCAGCCGATCCTCGCCGGCGTGCTCATCGAGGCCGCCGGTGACGGACTGACCCTGTCGGCATTCGACTACGAGGCATCCGCCCGCACGACGATCGAGGCGACCGTCGACGAACCCGGCACGATCCTCGTGCACGGCCGGCTGCTCTCGGACATCGCCAGCCGCCTGCCCAACGCCCCGATCGAGATCGCCGTCGAGGAAGACGGCGGTGTGGCCGTCACGTGCGGATCCGCCCGCTTCACCCTCGCTTCCATGCCTGTCGAGGAATATCCCTCGATCCCCGAGGTCACGGGTTCCACCGGTGTCGTTCCCGCCGAGGAGTTCGCGACCGCGATCGCGCAGGTCGCGTTCGCCGCGTCCCGCGACGATGTCACCCCGGTGCTCACGGGTGTGCAGCTCGAGGTCGCGGATCACAACCTCAGCCTGGTCGCCACCGACCGCTACCGGGTGTCGCTGCGCGACGTGCCCTGGGACGGTGAGGTCGCCGAGCAGTCCGCCCTCGTTCCGGCGCGCACGCTGACCGAGGTCGGCAAGACGTTCGCGCACGCCGGCACCATCTCGGTCGCCTTCTCGGGAGCCGGAGACCGCGAGATCATCGCCTTCACCGCCGGCAACAAGACCGTCACTTCGCTGCTGATCAAGGGCAATTTCCCGCCCGTGCGCCGGCTGTTCCCCGAGCAGACGGATCACTACGCGGTCGTCAACACGGCGGAGCTGATCGAGGCCGTCCGACGTGTCGCGCTGGTGCTCGACCGCTCGGCGCCCCTGCGATTCACCTTCGGTCCCGACGGCGTGACGATGGATGCCTCGGGCAGCGAGCAGGCGCGGGCATCCGAGTCCGTCGATGCGCACCTCAACGGGGGCGACGAGGTGACCCTCGGTCTGAACCCGCAGTACCTGCTCGAGGCGCTCGGCGCGGTCAAGAGCGAGTTCACCCGCGTGACCTTCACCTCGAACGACAACGCGAACAAGCTCAGCCCGGTGCTGATCACCAGCCAGACGTCGGTGGATCAGGCTGGTCTGGACTCGTTCAAGTACCTGCTGCAGCCGAACCTGCTGCTGCGGTGATCGCGGGCATCGGCTCTCCGGGGTCGATGTCGGGGCCCGAAGGTAGGCTGAAGCGGTGATTGTGGAGCACCTGAACCTGGTCGATTTCCGCAACTACGCGACCGCCGAGCTGGCCCTCCACCGCGGTCCGAACGTGCTGGTGGGCAGCAACGGCCAGGGAAAGACGAACCTCGCCGAGGCGATCGTCTTCCTCGCCACGCTGGGCTCGCACCGGGTGTCCTCGGACGCGCCCCTGGTGAGGGACACGAAGGACTTCGCCGTCATCCGGGCACGTCTGGCGCACGGTGAGCGCAAGGTGCTCGTCGAGGTGCAGCTGAACCGGCAGGGATCGAACAGGGCGCGCATCAACGGCTCCCCCTCGAAGATCAACGAGCTCCCCCGCTATGCGCACGTGGTCCTCTTCGCTCCGGAAGACCTCCAGATCGTCAGAGGCGACCCGTCGTCGCGCCGCAGATTCGCCGATCAGATGCTCATCCAGCGCACGCCTCGCATGGCAGGTGTGATCGCCGACTACGAACGGGTGCTCCGTCAGCGCACGGCGCTGCTGAAGTCGGCGCGCGCCCGAGGAGTGCGCGGAGAGGGACTGTCGACCCTCGACGTGTGGGACGACAAGCTCGTGGCCCTGGGGTCGGAGATCATCCATGCCCGGCTGCAGCTCGCCGCCGACCTGCAGGGGCCGGTGACCGACGCCTACACGGCGATCGCGGGCGCCGACCATCGACCGCAGCTCGACTGGGCGCTGTCGGTGCGCGGCGCGGATCCGGAGGAGGGATCCGATGACGCGGGCGATGCGGACGTCGATCCCCGCGGCGAGATCGCCGAGCAGTTCCGGTCGGCGCTGCAGGCCAAGCGGGCCAAGGAGATCGAACGCGGTCTGACCCTCGTCGGTCCGCACCGTGACGACCTGATCCTGCGGGTGCGCGACCTGCCGGTGAAGGGGTACGCGTCGCACGGTGAATCCTGGTCGGTCGCGCTGGCCCTGCGACTGGCATCCGCCGAGCTGCTGCGCACCGAGTCGCCGGCCGGCGACCCGGTGCTCATCCTCGACGACGTGTTCGCCGAGCTCGACGCCGACCGGCGACAGCGTCTGGCGATGCTGACGGCCGGATACGAGCAGGTCATCGTCACCGCGGCGGTCGAGGCGGACATCCCCGAGCCGCTGCACCGCCATGTCGTGCGGATCAGCGCCGGCACGATCAGCGACGATCGGGGGGATCCGGATGCCTGATCCGCAGCCTCCCGAGACGATCGCGACCTACCTGCGTCTGCGCGGACTCAAGCCGAGCGCGAAGAACTGGAAGCGCAAGAAGCGCATCGAGGTCGACGACGACCACGCCCCGTTCACCAAGGGGCGCGATCCCGGCACCCTCGGTGATGTGCTGGCGAAGCTGACGAAGGATTCGGGGTGGGAGAAGACCCTCGCCGCCGAGGACCTGGTCAGACAGTGGGCCGAGCTCGCCGGCGCCGACACGGCGAAGCACTCCGAACCTGTTTCGCTCGAGCGCGGGGTGCTCACCGTGAAGTGCGATTCGACGGCGTGGGCGAAGAACCTGCAGTTCATGCGGACAGTCATCATGACCGAGATCGGAAATCGGTATCCGGACGCCGGCGTGCAGAACATCCGGTTCATCGGTCCGGACGTCCCGTCGTGGAAGTGGGGTCCGCGGGTTGTGCCCGGACGGGGTCCACGCGACACCTACGGGTAGGACACCACGCCCGCACCTTCACGCGCTCAGAAGCGATCACACGGCGTTTGAGGCGCATTTCGACCTGCGGAACCCGTTAGAATGAGGGAGTACTTTCGATGTGGAGAACCATTTCTGATGACGCCTGAAGACAACGCCGACGACGCTTCGACGAGCGCACCGATCGAGAACAGTTCCGCGAAGGTCTCCGGCGACTACGGGGCCGACCAGATCCAGATCCTCGAGGGGCTCGAGGCCGTCCGCAAACGCCCTGGCATGTACATCGGCTCCACCGGCCCGCGCGGTCTGCATCACCTGGTGTACGAGATCGTCGACAACTCGGTCGACGAGGCCCTGGCCGGCCATGCCGACAACATCGAGGTCACCATCCTCGAAGACGGCGCGGTGCGCGTGGTCGACAACGGCCGAGGCATCCCGGTCGATCCGCACTCCTCCGATCCCGACAAGTCGACGGTCGAGGTCGTGCTCACGATCCTGCACGCCGGTGGAAAGTTCGGCGGCGGCGCGTACGCCGTCTCGGGTGGTCTGCACGGCGTGGGTTCGTCGGTGGTCAACGCGCTCTCCACGCGATTCGATGTCGAGGTCAGACAGAAGGGCTTCGTCTGGCGGCACCGTTTCGCCGAGGGCGGGGTTCCGCAGCAGAAGCTGGAGAAGGGCGAGGCGACCGACCAGACCGGCACGACCATCACCTTCTGGCCGGACCCCGCGATCTTCACCGAGACGGTCGACTTCGACTACGACACGCTGCGCACCCGGTTCCAGCAGATGGCGTTCCTGAACAAGGGACTGCGGATCGCTCTGCGCGACGAGCGTCCGGCATCTGCCGTCGAAGACGAGGTCGACGGCACCGTGGTCACCCGTCAGCCCGGCGAGGTGTTCCTGTACGAGCGCGGCCTGGTCGACTACGTCGAGTACCTCAACAAGGTGCGCAAGGCCGAGGTCGTCAACGAGGAGATCATCGCCTTCGAGTCCGAGGACACCGAGCGCAAGATCTCGCTCGAGCTCGCGATGCAGTGGACCACGTCGTACACCGAGAACGTGTTCACCTACGCCAACACGATCAACACCCACGAGGGCGGCACGCACGAAGAGGGCTTCCGCGCCGCGCTGACCAGCCTCGTCAACCGCTACGCCCGTGCGAACAACCTGCTCAAGGAGAAGGACGAGAACCTCTCCGGAGACGACGTCCGCGAGGGCCTCACCGCGGTGATCTCGATCAAGCTGGGCGAGCCGCAGTTCGAGGGCCAGACCAAGACCAAGCTCGGCAACACCGAGGCGAAGGCGTTCACGCAGAAGATCGTGAACGACCAGCTCGGCGACTGGTTCGACCGCAACCCGCAGCAGGCGAAGAACGTCATCCGCAAGGCGATCGATGCCGCGACCGCGCGTCTGGCCGCACGCAAGGCCCGCGAGACCGCTCGCCGGAAGAGCGTGTTCGAGTCGGCCGCGATGCCCGACAAGCTGAAGGACTGCACGAGCAAGGACCCCTCGATCAGCGAGATCTTCCTCGTCGAGGGCGACTCGGCAGGCGGCTCGGCTGTGCAGGGACGCGATCCGCACACCCAGGCGATCCTGGCGCTGCGCGGCAAGATCCTCAACGTCGAGCGCGCGCGGCTCGACAAGGCGCTCGGCAACCGCGAGGTCCAGGCGATGATCCAGGCCTTCGGCACCGGGATCGGCGAGGACTTCGACATCGAGAAGGCCCGCTATCACAAGATCGTGCTGATGGCGGATGCCGATGTCGACGGTCAGCACATCACGACCCTGCTGCTCACGCTGCTGTTCCGCTACATGCGCGGACTCATCGAAGCCGGTTTCGTGTATCTCGCGATGCCCCCCCTGTACCGCCTGAAGTGGTCGAACGCTCCGCACGAGTACGTGTACTCCGATGCCGAGCGCGATGCGCTGCTCGCGCACGGCGCCGAGAACGGCAAGCGCCTGCCGAAGGATGCCGGTGTGCAGCGCTACAAGGGTCTGGGCGAGATGAACGCCAAGGAGCTGTGGGAGACGACGATGGATCACACCACGCGCACCCTCCGCCAGATCACCATCGACGACGCCGCCGCGGCGGACGAGATCTTCAGCGTGCTGATGGGCGAGGACGTCGAGTCGCGGCGCACCTTCATCCAGCGCAACGCCAAGGACGTCCGCTTCCTCGACATCTGATAGCGCGTTTCGTCTCGCTGCGCTCGCTCAACGACCGGTATTGAAAGAACACACATGACTGACGAAGAACGCCCCGACATCACCGCGGGCCACGAGCACGGCCGCATCAACCAGGTCGACCTGCAGTCCGAGATGCAGCGGTCGTACCTCGACTACGCGATGGCGGTCATCGTCGGTCGTGCGCTGCCCGACGTGCGCGACGGCCTCAAGCCCGTGCACCGCCGCGTGCTGTACGGCATGTACGACGGTGGATTCCGCCCCGACAAGTCGTTCTCGAAGTGCGCGCGCGTCGTCGGCGAGGTCATGGGTCAGTACCACCCGCACGGTGACACGGCGATCTACGACACCCTCGTGCGTCTCGTGCAGCCGTGGTCGCTGCGCTACCCGCTCGCGCTCGGTCAGGGAAACTTCGGCTCCCCCGGCAACATGGGCGCCGCCGCTCCGCGCTACACCGAGACGAAGATGGCCCCCCTCGCGCTCGAGATGGTGCGCGACATCGAAGAGGACACGGTCGACTTCTCGCCGAACTACGACGGCCAGACCCAGGAGCCCGACGTCCTGCCGGCGCGGTTCCCGAACCTGCTCGTCAACGGCTCGATCGGCATCGCGGTCGGCATGGCGACGAACATCCCGCCGCACAACCTGCGCGAGGTGGCGGCTGCCGCGCTGTGGGCGCTCGAGAACCCGCAGCTCCCCCGCGAGGAGCTGCTCGAGGGGCTCATCCAGCGCGTCCCCGGCCCCGACTTCCCGACGGGCGCGCAGATCCTCGGCACCAAGGGCATCCACGAGGCGTACCGCACCGGCCGCGGCTCGATCACCATGCGCGCGATCGTCGAGGTCGAGGAGATCCAGGGCCGCACCTGCCTCGTCATCACCGAGCTGCCGTACCAGGTCAACCCCGACAACCTCGCGGTGAAGATCGGCGACCTGGCCCGTGACGGCAAGATCACCGGCATCGCCGACATCCGCGACGAGTCCTCCGACCGCACGGGTCAGCGCCTCGTCATCGTGCTCAAGCGCGACGCGGTCGCGAAGGTCGTGCTGAACAACCTCTACAAGCACACCCAGCTGCAGGAGAACTTCGGCGCGAACATGCTCGCGATCGTCGACGGCGTGCCGCGCACGCTCGGTCTCGACGGGTTCATCACGCACTGGCTCGACCACCAGCTCGACGTCATCGTCCGCCGCACCGCCTTTCGGCTTCGCAAGGCGCAGGCGCGCATGCACATCCTGCAGGGCTACCTCAAGGCGCTCGACGCGCTCGACGAGGTCATCGCCCTGATCCGCCGCTCCCCCACCGTCGACGAAGCGCGCGAGGGCCTGAAGAGGCTGCTCGACATCGACGACGACCAGGCCGAGGCGATCCTGCAGATGCAGCTGCGCCGCCTCGCCGCCCTCGAGCGCCAGAAGATCATCGACGAGGCCACCGAGCTCGAGGCGAAGATCGCCGACTACAAGGAGATCATCGCGACCGAATCTCGTCAGCGCGACATCGTGCGCCGCGAGCTCACCGAGATCGTCGACCGCTTCGGCGACGAGCGCCGCACGCACATCCTGCACGGGTTCGACGGCGACATGTCGATGGAGGACCTCATCCCCGTCGAGGAGATGGTCGTCACCGTCACCCGCGAGGGATACATCAAGCGCACGCGCAGCGACAACTACCGCTCGCAGCATCGCGGTGGCAAGGGCGTGAAGGGCGCGCAGCTGCGCGCCGACGACCTCGTCGAGCACTTCTTCGTCACCACGACCCACCACTGGCTGCTGTTCTTCACCGACAAGGGTCGCGTCTACCGCACCAAGACCTACGAGGTGCCCGAGGCCGGCCGTGACGCGAAGGGGCAGCACGTCGCGAACCTGCTCGCCCTGCAGCCCGACGAGAAGATCGCGCAGGTGCTCGCCATCAGCGACTACCAGGCGAAGGACTACCTGGTGCTCGCCACTCGCAGCGGTCTGGTGAAGAAGACCCGCCTCGGCGACTACGACACCAACCGGCAGGGCGGCGTCATCGCCATCCGGCTGCGCGAGACCGACGAGCTGGTCAGCGCCGAGCTGGTCAACTCCGATGACGACATCCTGCTCATCAGCGCGAAGGGCATGTCGGTGCGCTTCCACGCCACCGACGAGGCGCTGCGTCCGATGGGCCGTGCCACCGAGGGCGTGCGCGGCATGAAGTTCAAGGACGACCACGACAGCCTGCTCTCGGCATCCGTCGTCCACGACGACTCGTTCGTGTTCACCGTCACCGACGGGGGGTACGCGAAGCGCACGTCGGTCTCCGAGTACAAGGTGCAGAAGCGCGGCGGAACGGGCATCAAGGTCGCGAAGCTGAGCGACGAACGAGGTGTTCTCGCGGGTGGGCTCATCGTCTCGGAGGACGACGAGGTCTTGGTGGTTCTCTCCAGCGGCAAGGTGGTACGCTCTGCCGTGGCCGAGGTGCCGGCGAAGGGTCGGGACACGATGGGAGTCGTGTTCGCCCGCATGACCGGTGACGATCGCATCCTCGCCGTGGCCCGCAACAGCGAGCGCGGTATAGAGGAAGACGACGAGTCTCTCGGCGAGATCGAGGTCTCCGAGCCCGCCACGTCACCCGCTGACACCCCCGAAGCCTGATCCGAAGAGAGCACCGATAGATGAGTACAGTCGCTGACAAGCTGGCGAAGAAGTCCACGCGCAAGACCGGGGGCAAGCAGGTGCGCCTGCGTCTGGTCTACGTCGACTTCTGGTCGGCCGTGAAGCTGTCGTTCCTCGGAGCGGTGGCGCTGGCGATCGTGACCATGGTGTCGTTCTTCCTCGTCTACCTCGTGCTGCAGGCGACGAACGTCATCGCGCAGGTCGGCAAGATCCTCGGCACCCTCACCGACGGAGCCATCGATCTGTCGAGCCTCATCGGGCTCCCTCAGATCATGGCCTTCGGCGCGGTCGTCTCGATCCTGAATCTGATCGTGTTCACGGTGCTCGGCGCGGTCATCGCCGGTATCTACAACCTGGCGGTGAAGGTCACCGGCGGACTGCTCGTCGGGTTCATGTCGAACTGATCTTTCCGCAAAGAGGACCCCCGGCCCGTCGTGGCCGGGGGTCTTTTTCCATCTAGGGCTCTCCCCTCCCGAGCGGTCGCACTCGCGCGATCACACCACGCCGGTGGTCCCGAGCAGGGTGCCGATCAGCCAGGTGACGAGCAGGGCGACCGCGCCGCCGATGACGAGTCGCACGGATGCCCGCGTCGCCGACGCACCGCCCACCCGCGCGGAGATCAGGCCGGTGGCGGCCAGGGCGAGAAGCACGGCCGCGAAGGTGACGGGCACCCGCCACGCGGGCGGCGGCAGCAGGATGGCCAGGAGCGGAAGCAGCGCTCCGATCGTGAACGAGATCGCCGATGAGAGCGCCGCGTGCCACGGGTTCACCAGATCGTGCTGGTCGATGCCGAGCTCGACTTCGAGGTGAGCGGAGAGGGCGTCGTGCTCGGTGAGCTCGATCGCCACCTGCTGCGCGGTCTGCTCGCTGAGCCCGCGCTGCCGATACAGCCCGGCGAGCTCGGCCAGCTCCTCCTCCGGCATGGTGCGCAATTCCTCGCGCTCCTTCTCGATCAGCGCGCGCTCGGTGTCGCGCTGGCTGCTCACCGACACGTACTCCCCCAGCGCCATCGAGATGGCACCGCCCACCAGGCCGGCGAGTCCTGCGACGAGCAGCGCCGAATTGTCGGTGGTCGCGCCGGCGACGCCGACGACGAGTGAGGCGACCGACACGATCCCGTCGTTGGCGCCGAGCACCCCGGCGCGCAGCCAGTTCAGTCGCTGACCTGTTCCACCCGTGTGCGGTTCGTCGCCGTGCGTTGCCTCAGTTGCGCTCATGCAGTCAGTGAACCACGTCGCGTCCGGATGGCGGGTAGGGAAAACCCGAACCCGGATCTCCGGCTGGCTCCGTGTCGGGATGCTCAGGGGAACCGTAGCTTTGAGTCATGACCACGAACCCGACTCCCCCGGTGCCGCCCCGCCCTGAGTCCGCGCACATCGCGCCCCCACCGGCGCCAGTTCCGGCGGCTCCTCCGAGAGCGGATGCCCCGCGGCCCCCGCTGCGCGTCGTCCTGACCGTGCTCGAGCTCGCGGCGCTGGGCGCCATCGGCTCGGCAGCACTCGCCGCGCTGAGCGCGGTGCTCGGAGTCGGACTGGCGCTGCTGTTCGTCTTCGGCGTCGGCCTGCTCTTCCTCGTCGGTGTCGTCTACGCGCTCTACGGCGTGGCATGGTTCGAGATCCGGCGCGTCGGAAGCCTCTACAGCGTCGACGTTCCCGACCTGCGATGGCGCGAGCGCGCGAGGCCCGGCTTCGGCGGCTGGCTGCGCACCCTCGCCCGGCAGTCGGTGGACGGGCGCATGTGGCGCACGATTCTCCACTTCCTTCTCGCGTGCATCCTCGGCACGATCGTGCTTCGGGTGTTCTGGGGCATGGTGTGGTCGGTCTTCTTCGCCTTCGCACCGCTGTCATCCGAGGGCAGCGTCGCCGGGCCGTTCGGCAGCTACCTCGCGGTCGAATGGGCCCCGCTGATCGGGATCGTCGGAGTCATCGTCGGCGGCGCGGGGATCATCGCCCTCGCTCTGCTGCATCGTGTGCTGAGTCGCGCGCTCGTCATCCCCAATCGCGAGGCCGAGCTCACCGCCCAGGTACGCACCACCACGGCCCAGCGCGCCGGCGCGGTGCGGGCGGCCGAGCTCGAGCGCACCCGCATCGAACGCGACCTGCACGACGGCGTCCAGCCGCGACTGGTGTCGGTGGGCATGACGCTGGGGCTCGCCAAGCAGAAGATCGAGGCCGATCCGGCAGCGGCGAAGGAGCTGATCGACGAGGCGCACACCTCGACCAAGGCGGCGATCACCGAACTGCGACAGCTCGCCAGGGGCATCCACACCTCCGTGCTCGACGATCGCGGCCTCGACGCCGCGCTCTCGGCCCTGGCCGGCAGATCCCACATCCCGGTGCACCTCGATGTGCGCATCGACCCGTCGGCGACGGGTGCGGGCGCCGCATGCCGCGACGCCGAGGCCGCCGTGTACTTCGCGATCGCCGAATCGCTGACCAATGCGGCGAAGCACTCCAGGGCCAGCGAATGCCGCGTCGTGGTGCGCAGCCGCGACGGCGGACTGTGGGCCCGGGTCGAGGACAACGGCATGGGAGGCGCGCAGGTGCAGCCCGGTGGGGGGCTCGACGGCATCACCAACCGGGTGCTCGCCGCCGGCGGCACCTTCCGTCTCGACAGCCCGACCGGCGGTCCGACCAGCCTGGAGGTGAGCGTGCCATGCGCATCCTGATCTGCGAGGACTCGGTTCTTCTTCGCGAAGGGCTCGTCCGCCTGCTCGACGATGCCGGACACGAGGTGGTCGCGGCGCTGCCCGACACGACCGGGCTGATGGATGCCGTGACCGCATCCGCGCCCGACCTGGCGATCCTCGACGTCCGCTTGCCGCCCACGTTCTCCGATGAGGGGATCCGCGCAGCGCTCGCCATCCGAGCCGCTCAGCCCGCGCTGCCCATCCTCGTGCTGTCGCAGTACGTCGAGGAGCGCTACGCCAGCGATCTCATCGCCGCCCAGAGCGGGCAGACGCACGGCGGCGCCCTCGGCTATCTGCTCAAGGATCGGGTGGCGGACGTCGCCGAGTTCGTCGAGTCGGTCGAGAGGATCGCGGCCGGCGGCACGGTGCTCGACCCTGAGGTGGTCGCGCAGCTGCTCAGTCGGCGCAACCGCGACGAGCGGATGCTGCGACTGACCGAGCGGGAGCGCACAGTGCTCGCGCTGATCGCCGAGGGCAGATCGAACAGCACGATCGCCGGGATGCTGTTCCTCAGCGAAGCGAGTGTCGAGAAGCACATCACCGCGATCTTCCAGAAACTCGGGCTGGAGCCCGAAGACGGCAACCGGCGAGTGCTGGCCGCACTCGCCCACATCGAGAACCACGGTTCGGCGGACGCCGGCCGCAACGACCAGGGAGGGCTGCGATGAGCGGCACGAAGAAGAGCATCGGCGCGATCACCGTGGTGATCGCCGCAGTCGGCGGAGTCGTGCTGCTCGGCTCAGCGGCATCCGCAGCCGTGACCGGCTTGCAGCAGATGGGCCCGCAGTCGGGGCAGCTGACCGCGGATGTCGGCGGCGTGAGCTCGATGGACGTCGAGGTGGGCGGGGCGGACATGCGCATCGTGTTCGACGACGTCGACGACGCCGAGCTTCGGGTCGAGGGTGCGTCGACCGGCGGGTGGACCCTGCGAGCCGATGACGGCCGGCTCGAGGTCCGCGGCCCCGATCGCGGGTTCGGCTGGTGGAGTCCGGACTGGCTGCGCGGCGACGAGCGGGTGACACTCGTGCTGCCGCTCGATCTGAAGGGCGTGGATGCCGAGCTGACGCTGCACGCCGGGCAGCTCGACGTCACGGGTGAGTTCGCCGATCTCGCGGTCGACGTGAACGCCGGATCGCTCGCGATGACCGGTGATGCTCGCACCATCGACATCGAGCTGAACGCCGGGCGGGCGGACGTGGAGCTGCGGGGCGTGGAGCAGGCCCAGTACCGGATCAGCGCGGGTCGGGTGGTATCGGCACTCACCACCGTGCCCGACAGCGTCGACTTCTCGGTGTCGGCCGGCGCACTCGATCTCACCCTGCCCGATCAGGAGTACGACCTGCGCCGCGAGGTGAGTGCCGGATCGCTGGACAGCAGCCTCGATCAGAGCAGTGACAGCAGGCACCGGATCACGGGCAGCGTCTCGGCCGGGTCCGCCACTCTGCGACCCGGCGGCACCGGGGAGTGAGGTCGAAACGCCCGGCCGGTGCGCTGGCCGGTCTCGATTCGCTTTTGCGCAGGATTATCCGGTAAAGTCTTGGAGGTTGACGGGGCTATAGCTCAGGCGGTTAGAGCGCTTCACTGATAATGAAGAGGTCCCAGGTTCAAGTCCTGGTAGCCCCACCGAAGACGACGAAGAAGGCCCCGCTCCGGCGGGGCCTTCTTCGTTCGTTCACAGGTCAGGACCGCGCACGATCCGGACAGGCCCGCGGGCATCGGCGATGCGCACCGGCTCACCCTTCTGGGTGACGATGACCTGCCCTTCGTCCGCGAGCCGAGCGGTGACGCGCCGCACGTCATCCATGATCGATCGCCACGAGTGCGCACCGACCGTGCGAGCGACATCACTCGGGCAGATCGAGGACCCCTGCCGCTTGCGCACGAGCGCGCGCACGGCCGCGGCGATCCGCTCGTCGAAGTCAGCGCCGGAGCGCTCGTCCCACCAGGGCGCTCCCCTCTCGCCGAGGGCGGTCTTCGCATCGTTCACCCGGCGTCGGGCGTCGCTCTCCCCCGCCTTCACGGCGCGTCGCGCCGACATGAGCTCGTCGACCAGCTCCTGACGGAATGAGTCGGGGATCGACGGGTCGGTCGCCCGCCACCGCCGTCCGTCGACGATGATGTGGTGACCGTCGGCCGTCATCTCCGGATCCATGTCGCCAGCATCCGCCCGACGCACGCTCAGCGACAGGGACTTGACCTCGGTGCCGGCAGTCCCCCGACACGCGCGGATGCCCTGGCCGCCGGCCGCGATTGCGGTCTCGAACCCGGCGGCATGTATTATTGACCGCGGTGCTCGCACCGTGGGGGGCCTTAGCTCAGTTGGTAGAGCGCTTGCTTTGCAAGCAAGATGTCAGGAGTTCGAATCTCCTAGGCTCCACGAAAAAGCCCGAGGAATCGGGCTTTTCTCGTATATGGACAGGTCGGTGCGTGCGTTGTATTCGCGCAGTATTCAAGCAGGGCCCTGACACCGACCCTGCTGGGCTGCCGCGCGGCGCGATTCACGCGCGGTGGCCTAAGTCAGAATTCGACGTGATCCGGATCCAGCTCGACGACGACAACGGTGAAATCAAGCCCCTCGACGGCATCTTGCAGGTCATCTAGGTGCTCTCTAAGGGCTCGCACCGTGAACGCACGGGCTCAGCGGCGATGAGCAACTCGCACACGACCTCGCGACGGGTGACCCATACCTGGACGCCGCAGTCCGCGCCGGCTTCGAGGCGGATAGGGAGACCCGCAACAGGTTCAAAGTGGCGATGCTCGCGTCGATGTACGGGGCGGCCGCAGGCCGCACAGCGCGGCAACTCGGCGTGACGACGCAACAGGCGAAGGCGATTCGAGCCGACCTGTGGCGTCCGTATTCGAAGGCGGCCGCCTGGCTGAAAGCGCAGACCGGCATCGGTCCGATGACGCTGGACAGCGGCCGCCCGCTCGGGGTCGTCGGTTCGGCTCACGCCCGACCGAACCTCATCATCCAGAGCACCGCGTACGACACGTTCCAGGCAGCGGTGCTGCGGGTGCACAATGCGTTGCCGAAGGGTGTGCACATCTGGATGCCTCTCCACGACGAACTCGTCATCGAAACGCCGGCGAAACACGTGGACCGTGTGGTCACGGTGCTTGCTGAACATCTGCCCGCGGAATGTCGCGGAGTTCCCATCCGGGTGACGCCGGTCGTCCTGGGCACCCGCTGGAGAAAGGCCTAAATCATGTGCCGAATTGGGAAGCGCTGCGCTGGCAGCATGAGCGGCCTGCGGACACCAGAACAAGCAGCGGAGAAGAACCGTAAAGCGCGCGCGGCGTACCGCGCAGCGAACGGTGGGTGGGTGAGGCCGTATCGACGGGCGGTGGGGCGGTGACTTAGGCGGGCTTGGTCCGCCCAACTGGCTACACCGACACGGCCCGGGGCCTGAGGTGATGGTCCCGTGCGCGGTGGGCACCTGTATGGAAGCCGCCCTCTCGGCGTCCGCGCGGGGACGAGGAGCTTTTCGGCTATGCGAAGGCGTGCGGTCCGCTGAAAGCGCGCCAGAAATTCGCAGATCCACCGTCTTTTCGAGCCGCTTTTCGCCCATCCGAGGCCCGCGGAGCCACACCGCCCGCTCCCCCTCCACCCCTGTTCCCGTCCCCGCACGCACTTCTGTTCGATTCAGGCTGCGCCGGTCTGCCTCTATGCGCCTCCATGCTGGGTTCGTTCGCAGGTTCGCGAGTCCCAGCGTCGGCGCGGCGTCCCGTCGCTTCCTGCTTCTCACGGTGCGGTCTGTTCCGGTCACTGTGGTTCCGGGTTTCGCGCCACCGCGTGGAGCATGTTCTTCTCACTCTGGTGCCGCAGACGTCACCGTCGTGTCGAAGCTCATGCGCCTGCTCGAACACCGCAGGCGACGTTCTCGTGGGGGAGCGTCGGGCCTGCATCCGTCATGACACATCACGTGCTCACCGGCATCATGCACAGCACAGCGAATCCCAATCATCCAGGTGACATCACGGGGCAGAATGCTCCATCACGACATCGGCCAGTTCCCGCGCCCCCGCAGCCCGCGCCCAGCCACCACATCACGTCACGACACAACGCACATCACGACACAACGCACATCACGACACAACGCACATCACGCCACCAGCGACCACATCGCGCCACCGCACAGCGCACATCACGCCACAGCCCGACACATCACGCCAACACGCACACGACGCGCCACACCGCCGCGAAGCGCAAGGGAACGAAGTGACCGAGCGAACGACCGACCGATGACCGACCAACCGAACCCGGAGGACGAAGTCCGATGGGTGAAGGGCGGGAACGGAGGAGGGAGGGAGTGAGCTCTCTTACTATGGGCCTCGGGTTGCTCAGCTGTTCAGAATCGGCGGCGCCAATCCGTCACACGGCTGCACGTCTGACCCGGCTCTCGGCCTTGTACGTCCGCCGAGCCGCGATGTCGCGCACGGGCTCGCTCACGCTCGCGGGGCGGCTGGCGCCGTCCGTCTACCCCGGCGTCGGTGTCACCGCTCTCCGACATACTGGGGTGCATGTCGACGGCCTCTTCACGCGACGCAGCCATGCGCCAACTGATCCCGGAATTCACCACGCCCTTCGTTCCTGACGAGACTGTCGGAGAGGCGATCTCCGCGCACAACAGCCCGCAATCGAGGCTGCCGACCATGCTCGTCCGACGAGGCCGGAAGAAGATCGGCTCGTACCTCATCTCCCACCATCTGCTCATCGTCGAGCGGGAGGAAGATCGCTCGGCGGCTGCCGCGGCAATGACTGCGGCAGGGTTCGAGGTTCGTCCATCGCTGGATGTGCCCCGGGGCGGTGAAGGTGTGCTGCGGATGAAGCCGACGGTGATTGGAGCATGGGGCAACGTCATGGTGTTCGAGCTGACGTTCCCGAGCCCGCGAAGTTCGCCGAGGGTGGCACTCTACGACCTCGACGCTCAAGCCCTGTGCGTCGTGTCCAAGGAGCTGATCCCGCACGTCACACGTGTGCTCGCATTCATGGGGATGGCAGTCGAATCGGCCGGGACCAGGGCGCTGCCCGCTCGCCTCCGGGACAAGCTGGATTGGGACGCCGAGATGTGGGGGTGGAGTCATGTCCTGGACGGCCCGATATACCCGGACACCGGTCAGAGCAAGAGCGCTGTGGTGCGCACCCTCACTCCAGATGCGGCCGCTCGTGTGCCCGACGATGTCGCGCTCGCCGTCGACGAGATCTTCGCCGTGCCGGTGGCCGATCCTTTCATCCCGTCGCCGGCGCTCGAAGGTTACCCGGTGGAAGGGTTCTGGTCGTACCAGCATGGTGTGCTCGAGCCCGAAACCGTCGCGATGCTACGTGACGCCGCGTCCCGTACACAGGTGTCGCTGCCAGAGAACTGGGAAGCACAGTGGGAGAGAGCGATGGCGATATCTCCGTCCCACGCGCCCTCGCTGACCGCCCTCTTCCTGCATGACTCGCACCCGGAGTGGTGGGGAGCCGTGACACCGTACAAGGTGGGCGATCACCAGTGGTTGCTCGGCCACAGCGACAAGAAGCCGATGTGGATGCGAGTTGATGAAACGAACGCGGAGGAATGGCGCTTCACTGCCGTGGTCGCCGCCGTCGTTGCCGCGATAGACGACCTCGACTGGCTCGTGCCGACCTCTCTGGTACCGCAGGACTGCGCCCTGTGTGGGCGGACGTTCACCCCCTCGAAACTCGCCGCCGGACATGTCGCCCAGCTGCGAACCGCTGCGGTCTGTCATCTGTGCGTTCGGATCCTTCCCGACGGTGTCGCGGGGTCACGGTCGCCCGCGCTCGAAGCTGGCGCGACCGCAGCCGTAAGCGAGGTCATCCGTTACGCCGGTCGAGTCATCTCACAGTCGATGCTCCCCGCACTCTTCGCTGATGAAGCCATCGACCCGGTCACCCTGATTCTCCTGCAGCAGGTGCTCCCTGCGCCGACCGAGCGCGGATGGGTGGCGTGGCTGGCGAAAGCCGGAGTTCTCGGTGAAGGGTGGCGGCCGTCGCGCGGCTATATCAGTGTCGCCGCAGATGGCCACGAGTGCCGGTCGGCGTTCGAGCGGTTCGTCGATGACTACCTGTGGTCTGCAAAGATCCCGCACGACGTCGAGCCGCCGTACCCGTACGACCCTGACCTGAACCCGAACGGTTCACGAGCGGACTGGCTGCTGCCAGACGGCACGTTCGTCGAAGCGGCAGGGTTGATGAGCAAGAGGGAGTATGCCGCCAAGATGGCGCGCAAGAACGAACTCGCAGCGAAGTACGGCATCCCCCTGCTCGTACTCACCGAAGCCGACTTGTCTCGGCTCGATACCGTGCTCGCCTTCGCGCGCACGTGACCGCCAGCACACCACGTGTCAGAGTGACGCGGCCGGAACGGCTTGTGAATGCGCACACGGGCGGCGAGATGCACTGGCCTGGGTGCGGTGCCAGCGCTGTCGCTGCCTACGGTTCCATGTCGTCGTGAAGGACGACGCGGCTGAGCTCGATGCTTCCACCCGGCACCTGCCAGTAGTGCAGGCGGCGTGCGGAGGCGACGTTGACCTCGAGAGACAGGCGCCAGCAGATGGCGCCATCGTGACGAGTCACGTACGGATCGCTGCCGCCTTGCCCTTCGCGAAGCCGGTGCAGTTGCCGTCCGGTGATCTCGGCTGCGCGCCCCGTGAGCGCGTCCACGGTGCCGCGGAAGACTTTCTCCGTGTAGGCGTCGCCGAGCTCGCGAACGCTGGCGAGGAATCGGGGGCCGATGACGTAGTCCGTGAGCGGGTATTCCCGCTTGTCTGACGCTCCTGTCCGCGCGGCCCAGGTGGCTACCACCTCGTGGCGGAACCAGGACTCTTCGTTCGGCCACACCGAGCGATCCGTGCGTGTCCCGGATACCTGCGGCTCGGGTGCAGAGCTGCGAGCATCACGTGCCTCTTGCCGGAGGCGAGCCATCGCGCTCACCTGCTCACGCTGCGTCACCCGCGCACGGTGCAGCTCGCTGGACAGGCTCGCGTTCTCGTCGCGGAGCTGGTCGAGTGTCTCCAGGTCCGTGCCCGCTCGAACCTCTCGTCCGAGCCTCAGGAACGCATCCTTAAGCCCTGCAAGCTCCTCACGAACCAGAGCGAGCTCCCGGGTCACTGCTGCGTCTGCCAGCGACTCGCCGGCGGCCGAGGTGGGCGCAGCGCTCTGTGTGGGCGCCGTGTGCTCTGCAGCGCCTTCGACGGGCACTGCTTCGGGCACTTCGGCCGCACCGTGAACCCCTTCTCGGAGCCACGGCGAACCGCCGCGAAGAATGGGCAGCGGAGGCACGAACGACAGGTCGTCATTGGCTCCGATGAGCGTGAGCCCGATACCGCCCTTGTCTGCCACGACGCGAACCCGGACGGTCTGGCCGACGCGGAGAACGTCGCTCACCTTCACGTCCTTGTTGGCGCCGTCATCGACCCCGGGAACCACCGCGCGGCGGCGCAGCGCCAGCTCGGGCGCCAGCGGATGAAGGACGAGGTTCGCCCGCAGGTCGGTCACCTTCACCACACGCGCCAGAGTCACCGTCCCCTCCGTGAACCGCGAGAGGTCCACCTGTTCCGGCTCCGGGGCAAGATCCATCCCCGTCAGCCATCCTTCGACGGGCCCTCCTTCCACGAGACCGTCCGCGAGCGTGACGGAGGAGGGGAGCGCATCGGACACGACGATCACCCGTTGCCCGTCGGCGAGACGCGCGACGTTCCCGGTGGCAGAGCCGGACAGCCGCTCCACCGTCGCACGCGTCCACACTCGGCGGACCGGCTCAGCGACGGGACGCACGATCACCTGCGCCAGCGCATCCTCGATGAGCTCCTCGGTGTCACGTCCCGGGAAGCGAAGGAGGGATCGCTTCCAGTCCGGGTCCTCGCCGAAGTCGGGTGGGTAGGAGCGGGCCGCACCGTTAAACACGTGACACTTCGGCGGCAGCAGATTCTCCAGCGCGTAGGTCGCCTCCCCGGTGGAGATGGTCGCCACATCCGCGTCCTCGCTCAGCCCGTGTGCGACGGTGTCCGGGTCGAACGAGAACGTGCCGTCAGGAGCCGCGCTGATGAGCACGAGAGGTCGCGTGCGCTCTCGGAGGATCTCAGTCGCGATCTCACGGGCACCATCGGGGGAGTCGATGTGTCTCATCGGCATATCATGTCGTCCTCGTCAGACATTCGCCAACCCGCGTGCTGCTGGCAGAGTCAGACCAAGAGCGTCACGACAGAGATCGTGGCCAACGCGGCCGACACCAGCACGAGGGTCGTTCCCCAGAGCGTCACGGCTCGCGGGCTCGAGTAGTAGCGCGCCAACTGCGGAACGTGCGACGCGTTCCTCGCGAAACGTTGCTGTCCAAGGACCATGACGACGCCCGTGACACCGATGACGGCGCTGAGCGCGAGATAGAAGAGGATCACGCGGACACTATCCATCTGTCCTCGCAGTGCCTACGGAACCCACTCGCCCGACCTGTAGTCGAGGGTGAGCTTCAAGTTTCCCGCCGCCGGCGTCGCGCGCACCCAAATGGTGCGCGGGTCCCACAGGTTCCCCGAGATTGACAGCTGCTCCGTCGCACTCAACTGCGCCGCGAGTTCCGAGGCGGTCTGACCCTGAGGAGGCTCGACGAGGTACACCACTGAGCACCCGCCACTCCCACACCCGACAGTCTCGTCGAGCACCACCGTGCCTGCAGGAAGGGGCACGGCCGACAGGGGAGGCACATCGCCCTCGTCCGCCGAGATGAACAGCCATCCCACGTGGAGGGCATAGAACAGTGCGACCAGCACCGCGGCGACGATGAGAACGCTCCGCACCGAGCGAATGCGGTCGGCGCGCATCGGTTGCGCGTCCCCAGCATCCTGGTCGGAGGCCTGAGCGTTCATGGGCCGAGCCTACCCGCGGGCACTGCGCAGCTGGGTCGAGCAGCGCGTCACGTCGGCGGGTGAACGCGAGCCTCGACCGCCTCCCGGACCGCGTCCGCTGACACCGCGCGCTTTCCGTTGAGGATGTCGCCCAACGTGGCCTCGCCGACCCGGTCGTAGATCGAGATGCGCGTGAGACGCACCGCACCCGTGGACGCAGCGATGTCTTTCATCGCGTCGTACAACGCGCGCTGCTTCGCCCGTGCGCTGCCACGCTCCCCGAACACGCCGACCGGATCTGACGGGCCGAACATCGTCTCCGTCGATGCACTCGTCCACCGGCCACCGCCGCGAGCTGCGGCGGCCTCGTACGCGGCGCAGTGCGCGAGATGCGTCGCCGTCCACGGGAGGTGCTGCAGGGCCGGCTGCTGCAGCGTGGAGGCGCGGTAGCGGGTGAAGTGGAACTCCTCGTCCAACTCGATGGCGAACCGGTCGAGCGTCTGTAGGTCCCACGCCCCGGGCCGGAGCGTCGGTGCTGCCGACAGGCCGCCGAGCATCGTGTGGATCCGCAGCACCTCAGCCCGTGCGGGTGCCGTCAGATCAGGCATTCGCAGCGAGGTACCGCTCCGGCAGAACCGGAGGCCCGCGTCCTGCAGCAAGGAGCGCAGCACCCCTACCCGTCGACCAGTTTGCACCATGTCTTCAGTATGCTGCGGCCCATCGCGTCACCAACGGACGAGACTTCTCCACGACCAAGAGATGTCAGTCCTGCGTTCCCGTCTCCCGCGCCAGCTTGGTGATGCGCTGCACAAGACGGGCTGCATCCTCGTCCATTCCCTTCCACTGGAACACGTACACGCCAGTGTCGGCCGCTTCCGCGGGAAGCTGCAGATTCGCGTTGGATACAAGCAGTGCTGCGTCGAGGCCGCCGCGCAGGTATGACTGCTGCTGGTGAAGGAGGGAGCGAGTGAATACGGATCGTTCGACATCACGGAATTGCCTGACATCGATTCCGATGCGGCGTGTTCCGACTTCCACGATAAAGTCTGGGTCGGCAGCGCGCCCGAAGCGCAACGGAAATCCGGCACCGATCAGTGCCGCGGTAACTTGCGAATCGAGCAGTCTTTTCCGAGTCGCAGGCGATTCCGCGGCGGTTCCCGCAGTGGCGTCGACATAGTTCGTGAGGGCCATCAGACGGCGTTCGGCCAAGGCGAGGAACTCCCCCGTTCCCGCGGCGGGGTCGGCGAACTGTTCTTGGAACGCCTGTGGGATCTTGTCGTCGCTAGCCAGGGTGAGCGGCATCGGGAAACCGGGTCTGTCCGATTTGCTCGCGATGTCCATGACCGCGCCGACGGCACCGCGTTGCACGTCATCGGAGGCGCTATCCGACAACGCCGTGAACGTGCCGAGGATAGCTTCGTACGGGAGCGCGGTGTGCTCAGGTTCACCTGGCAGTGTGCGAGACGACGCCCACTGGAAACTTTCCCACCACGAACGGTTAGCTTCCGCACGGCGCTGGTGGGACAGTTGCAGGTTGAGCCCGAGGAACGCGATGAGCGCTGCAACGACGGCGAGCACGCCGGCAAGGCCGGAGCTCTTGGCGAAATCCGCGAACCAAGCTCCGAAGCCCCAAAGATGTGGCTTAGACACCGCTGCGGTGACCGCGAAACCAACTACGGCGCCCGATAGCAGAGAGCCCACCATTGACCACACCAGAACGCCGATGGAGGTAACCGGTTGCTTGTGCTCAGCTGGCTTCCGCTTGACAGTCGCTGACATAGCCCCAGGATCGGTCATAGCTACATACTGCCGCAGCAGCGCAGGTCGTGCGGTCGCCGTGCGCAGGCGATGAAGCGCGAACGCCCAGGAGCTGTCGGTTGAGATGAACTCGAACACCCCTCCGCTGTTTGCGGGATGGGCAGCGCACTAACGCGGTCGCCCGTCCTGACTGGTACACGTAGCTCGCAACTCTTCGAATTCACGCGCGGGTATCTCTTCGGCGGGTGTGATTCCGGCCCAGACACAGTCGCGCTCGACCCCTGAGGTATGGCAAGCGCAACCGCGTTGCGGCCGATGCCCGCCATCCACCGGGGTACCCAAGCCTCGGCGTCACCTTGGTACTGCCGAGACCTCGGGCATAGGGGATGCGACGAACCCCGTCACTTCCCTCCACAGAAAGGTCACCCGTGGCCAAGACCATCAACATCCCCGTCACCGACACGACTGTCGTCAAGGTAATCCTCGACCTCACGCAAGCACGATGCCGAAGCCGACTGATGAGTGCCGAGGACATTCTCACGGCGTGCCGCGAGGCAGAACGCGCATTTGACGGGCTGGGGCTCACGCAGAAGGACCGCATCGGCATCCAGATTGAGGTAAGTAGTTCCGAACGACACTTCCCCGCGTCCTACCGCGGCATCCCCCGCGCCACCTTCGCATGTCTGCGCCGTACCCGAGACGGATGGCGGCTGACCGCGGCTGGGCGCGGCATCAATCGCAACATGAAGAGCTCGTGGCTCACGACACATTTTCCAAGCGATGCCACGTTGGCTCGTGCTGGCGCGCGCGTGCTGCGTCGCGGTACCAACGGACGCGCGCGTCTCTAGCGATTGGTGCGCACCTGCAATCGCGCCGCGCATAGAGATGGAGAGCCAGCTCCGGCGCCACGTTCGCAGAACGCGTCGGCGTGTGAGCGGCGAAGGGGTCCGGTCGCCGGGGGGACGGCCGGACCCCCACTCTCCCTTATGAAGCACCCAACGACTACTTCCGGCAACCACGTTCGAGACCCCCGCATCCCCTATCCGAAAGAACACACAGCCATGTCAATCCTCGACCGCTCGATGCGACGACTCGCCATTCAAACGAGCGCTCATTTCGAAATCAATCACCCCGAGTACTACATCCATCCCGAAGGAGAGGCGCTCGACGCCGTAGAGTTCGTCGTCGATGACGCAGAAGAGGCCCTGCGGCGTGGTGCGACCGAGACTGGGTTGCGACTGAGTTGCTGGGCCCCTTTCCTACTCGCCGCGGCCATCGGATACGACGGATTCATCGTTGAGACCTTAGGCGAGACTTTCGCCAGCCATCTCAAGACGTCAGTCACGGAACACGCCGGCGCCGACGACATCCGCGTCGGCGAAGAGCTTGGCATCCACAAACCCGAGCAGTACCTCACGGCAGGAAATGCGTCGGAGAGGGCAGTCGACCTCTGGTGGCAAGCCCTGCACCAGGCTGGTCACGGCAGTCGCCCGTTCGGGCTAGAACTCGCGTTCTGGGCGTCCTGCACTCGCGCGACCGACTTCGGGACGGTGGCCGCCGATTTCGCTACGCCTGTCGTAGCTGCAGCCGCAAGTTTCAGGTCATTCGCCGCAGGCTGAGGATGGACGGGCGGTCGCTATCCTCGCTCACCGGCTGCGGCGGCGTGCCTCTCGCTCTGCCCGAGCGCGAGCAGCGTGCCGCCGACGGTAGGCATCACTCAGAGCCAGTGAGTCGGCGACACCGATTCTGCGGCCAACTGAACGGAGGAAATCCCTGTCCGTTCGGTCACGGGTGAGGTATGAGTATGCCCGCGCGCTCCACAGCAGCGACGCTGCGGTGAAGAACAGCAGCATGCCTCGTGGCAGCGCTTCCTTCGCTTCTCCGAGAAAGGTTGGTAGGCCCGGCTGATCATTTTCCTCGAAGTAGAGGTCTGTCACGCTCACTCCGGGGTGTGAATAGGCCGACAGGAGCCGGTAATACAAGTAGGCGTCCGGACCTCCGGGTGTGAGGTCGTCACAGATCTGGTGGAGGTGACGTACAGAATCGCGCGAATCCTTGAAAGGCGACCCGTCGACGCCCGACACATCGGGGGCCCCCTCACGAAACACCTCGGCGGGAGACCGCGAAGCGTTCGTCTGCAGCGCAGCGCGTTGACGAGAGTACTCGTGCAAGAAGGCATCCACGCCGTGCTGCTCCAGACTCTGAACGAGGAGCGAAACATTCAGCGCAGACTCGTACGCCAACCTCACTAACGGGATCATGGCATTTATCTGTCCTGCAGTGTGAAGAATGCGGATGGCTTTGCCTGTGTCGAACACGTAACAGGCGAGTCCCTTCACAATTGCCAGCCGCGCGAGATCCTTGCTACTGAACCGGGAAGCACTCCTCGCTGCCGGCTGCGCCAGACGAGGGTTCTTCGCATCAACGGCCTCCCAGTGCTCGAACAGCTCGTCGATTGCGGCCAGGTACTCGACCACCAAATCATCATCTTCCTCGACCGTCACGGTCCGAGCATATGACTGCGGCCATCACGCTTGAATCCCCAAGCTTGATGGCCGAGCTTTGTCTTCGCACTCCGGTGAGTGTCAACTTCGTGTCCCAGCTGGGGGGGACTGCTGCACGAATAAGTGACATCTGATCTGGCTTGCCCGTGGGGGTGGGCCTGGAAGGATGTTGCTGTGCCCAAGCCCTACCCGAGCGAGTTCCGTGACGACGTGGTTCGCGTTGCCCGGGGTCGCGAGCCCGGCGTGACCATCGAGCAGATCGCGAGGGACTTCGGTGTCCACCCGATGACGCTGCAGAAATGGCTGCGCCGCGCCGACGTCGACGAGGACGCCAAGCCCGGCCAGACCCGCACCGAGGCTGCCGAGATCCGTGAGCTGCGGAAGCGGAACCGGCTGCTCGAGCAGGAGAACGAGGTGCTCCGCCGCGCGGCGGCGTATCTGTCGCAGGCGAACCTGCCGGGAAAATGATGTACCCGCTCGTAACGGAGCTCGCCGATGCAGGGATCCCTGTGACGGTGACGTGTCGGGTGCTCAAGCTCTCCCGCCAGCCCTACTACCGGTGGCTGGCGACCCCCATCACGCCGGGCGAGGTGGTGGAGGCGTATCGTGCGAACGCGCTGTTCGACGCCCACCGGGACGACCCCGAGTTCGGACACCGGCTGCTCGCCGACGAAGCCCGCGATGCCGGTGAGGCGATGTCGGATCGCACCGCGTGGCGGATCGCGTCCAGCAACGGCTGGTTCAGCGCGTTCGGGAAACCTAAGCGCGGCAAGCACCGTAAGCCGGGACCGCCGGTGCACGACGATCTCTGCGCCGTCGTCGATGAGCACGGCCGGACCCGGCACGTGTTCGCCGCCGAGACTGCGAACAAGCTGTGGTTGACGGACATCACGGAGCACCAAACCGCCGGGGGCAAGCTCTACCTCTGCGCGATCAAGGACGCGTTCAGCGGACGGATCGTGGGGTACTCCATCGACTCAAGGATGAAGTCCCGACTGGCCGTCCAAGCGCTCGAGAACGCGGTCGCCATGCGCGGTGACGTCGCCGGCTGCATCGTGCATTCGGACCGAGGATCTCAGTTCCGAAGCCGAAAATTCCGGCGCGCGCTCACCCGTCATCACATGGTCGGAAGTATGGGCAGAGTCGGGTCGAGCGGAGACAACGCCGCCATGGAAAGCTTCTTCGCGCTGCTGCAGAAGAACGTCCTCGACCGCCGCTCCTGGACCACGCGCGAGCAACTGCGCATCGCCATCGTCACCTGGATCGAACGCACCTACCACCGCCGCCGACGCCAGGCCCGCCTGGGCCGTTTGACGCCCATCGAGTTCGAGACCATCATGAACACGACCGTCGCACTGGCGGCGTGACTACAACCTGTCACCTATTCGTGCAGCAGTCCCGGGGCGTTCGCGGACTAACTCGTTTGTGGGAGCCTGTGCGAAAGCTCGTGGGTACCTAGCTTGCTGCTGAAAACGATGGTTTGAGGCCGGTCAAGTTGTCCGGTCGGATCGGCGCGCTCCGTCCGCGCCATCCCGGGTCCGCAACGTGGCCAGAAACGCACCATCTGTCCGCTCCCGCGTGACGCGCGTTTGTGGCCGCCGCGCATGTGAGCGGCATGACCTCTCGCACATTTGCTCTGGCTCGCGTTTCAACAGATCGCCAGGCCCTGGATCGGCAACTCGATGCACTGCGCGCAGCCGGCGTCGCGCGCGATCACATCGTTGTTGAGCACGGCGTCAGCGGCGACGCGGCGCAGCGTGATGGGCTCGATGAGCTCCTGCTCCGCGTCCGGGAAGGTGCCGAGGTCCTGGTCGCCGAGCTTTCACGCCTCGGGCGCCGAACGGTCGAAGTCCTCTCGCTCCTTCGTGAGCTGAACGGCCGGGGTGTCACGGTGCGCTGCCTTCAACCGGCGCTGGTCTTCGACGGGTCGCCCATGGCGACGCTGTTGGTCACTTTGCTCAGTGCCGTCGCCGAGATGGAGCTCGAAACCTTGCGCCTCCGAACCCGTGAGGGCCTGGTTGCAGCCCGCGCTCGTGGTCGCGTCGGCGGACGCCCGGCAGGCCTCACCGAAGCGCAGCGCCGCGAGGTCGTCCGGATGCGCGGTGAGGGCCGCCCGTCTGCCGAGGTCGCGGCAATCCTCGGCGTCTCGGAGCGCACAGTGCGCCGTGTGAATCGAACCCCGGGGGCTGCCCTGGCGCAGCGGTAAGCAGCGGCCAAGGCTCGTGGTCGCCGGTGGTAAGCCGATGCGCTCGATGCCTGTCTCAGCGCAGCGTGTGTCGAGAAGGCGGCAGAGGGTCGGATCCGGCCAGAGGTCGCCCAGATGCAGCACGGTGCGGATGCGGACGTCAGTGCGCTGGATCGCTCGGAGGGCTCGCGTGACCCAGACCACGTTGCGGTGCCAATCACCGGCAATGGAGATGGGGCGATCCGGGAGCGCGAAGGAGTGCATGCACACTCCACGCGCCGTGGTGCGTCGTGAGCGGGAAGCTCCTCCCTGTTCTACGTTCGAGGGGCGGAGCCGTCCACAGAGCGGACCGTGCAGGCTGGACCTTGCCATCCCGGAGGACGCGGTCCCCCTCAAACCCTCCGCCGCTCAAGCTCATGGTCGAGCTCGAAGTCGGTGACGACGCGGACCGCGGGCGGATTCAATCCTCCGGCCCGAGGATTTCGTCAGATGCTCCTGCTTGGCCATCCTCATTCTGCTTGACTAAGTCTGCCTTACGCTCGGCACGCGCTGCGCGCCGCTTGTCGACTGCGGGCTTGATGCCTCGACTCCACGCCCATTCGCCAGCGAGGTAGACGGTCGCCACGGCGACAAAACCTATACTGAGCCAGTCCTTCAGCTTGTCGAGAGCTTCCCGAGGATCCATCTGCTCGTTTTCGTCGGCGGATACGTCGGAGACCGAGCCAGCGTTCGGTGACTCGGCGGCGAGCTTCGGCTTCCGCACAGCGGGCGTTTGGACGACGCCATCCCAATTGAGCTCGTCGTAGTGCTTGTGGAGGAACCTGTGAACGTCCTCGTCCGTTGCAACCCATGAGTTGTCGTAACGGCTATCGGCCCAGGAGCCCTTGCCTCTGGCGCGAATGTGCAACTCGCCGCCCGAGATCGTATACGTGCGGTAGTCGCTGCTGTTCTTGCTCTCGAACGATGTCTTGCGTGTGAAACCTTCATTGACATCAAGCAGCTGCTGACGTACACCCGCAGTAAGTCGCATAGCGGTGGTCTCCGTTCAAGGCTCTGACGGCTCATCGTAGTAGCGGTCACGGCTAGACCGGGTTGGCCACGTTCGCATGCTCCCTCGGTGCGCCATCAGATCATCGCGGCGTGGTTGGATCGTCCTCAGTGTCTCAGGCGTGTCACAGCGCTGGCGTAGAACTCGGTGTCGGGACAGAGACGTCGAAGCTTCCCGTCAGGAAAAGGAGCGCCAACGCCGTGATCGTCAAGGTGCACACACCGATCCCGTAGAAGATGTTGAGCTTCCTAGTCGAGTTCATCTCCCAGCCCAGCCACTCGCGGTGGCTCGCCTTCTGAATCTCGGTGGAGAGATCCGCGGTGACACCGTGCGCTTTCAGCTGTTTCTCAACCGGTTCAGCTGCATAGCCCGCGCCGCTCAGCAGCCGGTGGTACCAGATGCCGTCGGCGAACCAGAAGAGGAGCCAAATCAGGATCCCAAGC
Organism: Microbacterium sp. NPDC077391; assembly: GCF_040686955.1. Classification (NCBI taxonomy): domain Bacteria; kingdom Bacillati; phylum Actinomycetota; class Actinomycetes; order Micrococcales; family Microbacteriaceae; genus Microbacterium; species Microbacterium sp. NPDC077391. Next base: position 26,392 of record NZ_JBFBMI010000003.1, on the reverse strand, counting down.
ACGGGAACGAACGCGGCCGGGCTAAAACGGAAGGAGCACGCGTACCGCTTCGCGTGGAGCGCCTCGACGGCAACGAGGCCACCGCGCGCGCGTTCGTGTTATGCGCCAACGTGTTGCGCCGGCACCTCACGCCGAATCAGCGCGCGGCAGCCGCGGCGGCCCTCGCGACGCGTGGGCGTGGTCAAAGCGGCAGCGCTGCCGCTTTGACACAGGCAGAGGCGGCCGCTGTAGTCGGCGTCAGTGAGCGCTTGGTTCGGGCGGCGCGTACCTTCGCCGACGATACCGAGCTGACCGACGCCGTCATTCGCGGTGAGCTCACGGTGACCGAAGCGGAACGGCGCGCCCGCGGTGCCCTGCGGCTGCAGCTTGCCCGCGAGAGCGAGACGCAGGAGTGGCTGACACCGTGGCGCATCGTCGAAGGCGTCATACACGTGCTCGGACAGATCGACGGTGACCCGTGCGCAGAGCCGGGCCGGCGCATCCCGGCTTCTTGGCATATGACCGAGGAGCACGATGCGCTACGCCATCCGTGGGCGAATCCGGATGGGACGCCAGCGCAGGTCTTCGTCAACCCGCCCTGGGATCGCGCGCACCTCTTCGTCAGGCGGCTTCTCGCCGAGCACGATGCTGGCCGCGTGGAGCAGGCCGTCATCCTGCTTCCCGCCCGGCTCGGCAGTGATTACGTCTCCGCGCTGACCGCCCGAGGTTTCCCACGCGTTGAGCTAGCCGGGCGGTTGCGTTTCGAGCCTGGACGCGGCGCCACAAGGACAGGGCGCGGAGAGGCACATTTCGCCAGCATGCTCATCGGTGTGGGTGTCCCGGCGCAGCGGATGTATGAGGTATTCGGTGATCAGGGCGTCGTCGTGCAGGCGTTCAACGGTGCCGCGGAGGCGGGTCCTTGAGCGGGTTCCATTCAAGCAGCATTCAAGCAGACAGCTCCCGGCATACTGTTCCGACCGCTCTGGCGGATGAACAGAAGCCCGGAAAATCAACGCTTTGACGGCTTAGGTGGGTAATAGAATTCTGACCTCCTACCAAGATGTCAGGAGTTCGAATCTCCTAGGCTCCACAAGATCGAAAGCCCCGGCATCGCCGGGGCTTTCTTCCGCTTCACGGAAAGCCCTGTTCCCTCCACACGCGACAGTGGCAGGGTGGACGCATGACGCTGCCGCACGCTGACATCGACCCTGACGGACTGCTCGAGTACTCGGTGGTGTTCACCGACCGGTCGCTGAACCACATGTCGCAGAGGTTCGTCGGCATCATGCAGCAGACCATCGACATCCTCTGCGAGGCGTACAACGCCGACAGCGCCGCGCTCGTCAACGGCGGGGGCAGCTTCGCGATGGAGTCCGTCGCCCGCCACCTCGCGACGAACAGGCGCGCCCTCATCGTGCGCAACGGGCTGTTCTCGTACCGCTGGTCGCAGATCCTCGAGATGGGCGGCGTGGCATCCGACATCACCGTCTGCCTCGCCCGGTCAGACGGCGACAACGTGCGGGCGGCATGGAGCCCTGCACCGATCGACGAGGTGGTCGCGGCCATCCGGGCGAAGCGCCCCGAGGTCGTCTTCGCGCCGCACGTCGAGACGGCGGCGGGCATCATCCTGACCGACGACTACGTCCGCGCGCTCGCCGACGCCGTGCACGAGGTCGGCGGCGTGCTCGTGCTCGACTGCATCGCCTCCGGTGCGATGTGGGTCGACATGCGCGATCTCGGGGTCGATGTGCTGCTCTCCGCGCCGCAGAAGGGCTGGAGCGGGTCGCCGGGGGTCGGCTACGTGATGCTCAGCGGCGAGGGACGCCGGGCGGTGGCATCCGGGACGGCGACGAGCTTCGCTCTCGATCTGGGCCGCTGGCTCAGCATCTCAGACGCCTACCGGGACGGTTCGGCCGGGTACCACTCGACCATGCCCACCGACACGATCGCGCGAAACCTGCGGCAGATGATCGAGACGCGCGAGCGCGGCTTCGACGCGCTGCGCGATGCCCAGATCGAGCTCGGCGCCCGCGTGCGCGCGCTTCTGTCCGAGCACGGGCTGCCGTCGGTCGCGGCACCGGACTTCGCCTCGCCGACCGTGGTGGTCGTGCACACCGCTGATCCCGAGCTGCGAACCGGCGCGGCGTTCCGGCAGCACGGCGTGCAGGTCGCCGCCGGCGTGCCCCTGCACTGCGACGAGCCGGAGGGCTTCTCGTCGTTCCGGGTGGGACTGTTCGGCCTCGACAAACTCGACGACGTGGATGCCGCGGTGGCGCGGCTCGAGAGAGCGCTTCTCGCTGTGCGCGACTGACGCCACGCGCGCGCCGAGGCCGTCGTTCCGGGCGCAGACGGGCATCCCCGATTATTCTGAAGGGTGCGCGGAGCACGACTCCGAGGGTGGGGACGGGAGGTTTCGTGGCGGAGATCCTGCGGATGGATTCCGACGACGTCGATGACGTCGAGGAGATCTGGAAGACGTTCGTTCCGTCGGCGTCGCTGCTGCGCATCGACCCCGAGAACTTCGCATTCCGTTGGCGATCGGCGACACTCCGCGACGTCGCGATCGTGCGGTACTCGCTCACCGCCGAGGTGCACTCCCGGGTGCAGCCCGAGGATCAGCTGTTCGCGAGCCGACTCGTCGCCGCCGACAGCGAGGTGCGCACGCGCCGGTCGATCATAGAGCCGGGCATGCCCTGGGCCACCGACAGCGCCCAGGTCGAGGCGGAGTGGAACGGCACGGCCGAGGTCTCAGCGCTCATCCTCGACCGCGTGGGCGCGCAGGAACTGGCGCGCCGTGTCACCGGCGACGAGCTGCTGTCGCTGCGCGTGACCTCGGTGCACCCCTGTTCGGACCTCGCGGCGCGTCAATGGGTTCGCGCCTTCGACTACCTGCTGACCTCGGCGATGGCGCTGGACGGCGCGGAAGACGAGCTGATCGAGGCCGGCCTCATCCGTCACGCCCTGACGAGCATCCTCAGCTGCTTCCCCTCGACCTTCTCGTCGGCGATCGCTCGCGACGGCGGCGGCCACAGCGCCGCGACCGTGCGTCGAGCGCTCGCGTACATCGACGAGCACGCCCACCTGCCCATCACCGTCGACGACGTCGCCGCGGCGGTGCACATCTCGACGCGCGGGCTGCAGTACGCGTTCCGGCGCGGCATCGACACCACTCCGACCGAGTATCTGCGCCGGGTTCGCCTCGACGGCGCACACCGCGATCTGCGTGACGGCGGCGCCGACGAGTCGGTGACGCGGATCGCACGACGATGGGGATTCGCGAACAGCTCACGTTTCAACTCCCTGTATCGGCAGACGTACGGTCGGTCCGCGAAGGACACCCTGCAGGGTCATTGACCGGCCCGAGCGGTCAGAGAACGAACAGCACGTGCGTCCGGCGTCGCTCGGTGACGCGTGCGGATGCACCTGCCGGGCGTTCCTCGTACGGTGAGCACCAATGGGATTCATCTACTACGGCAATTCACCCGATCCGATCGAGGTCGACGATCGCACGCTCGCGCACCTCAAGGTCGTGATCGCCCTCAAGCTGCGTCGCAACGAGAGCTTCACGCTGTCATGGCGCCATCCGGACGGCTCGGGACGATCGACGCTGTGGCTGCACCCCTCCATCCCCCTGCGCTTCAGCTTCGACGAGCCCGTCGCCCCGGATCTGAGCCAGCAGTGGCTCAGCGAGCTGTCGAACTCCGCGAGCACCAGCGGTGGCATCCTGCTCACCGAAGAGCACATCGAGCCGCTCGAGACCGCCTGACCCGCAGCCGCCGGCACCGCGACTACTGTGAGTGCATGGATCTGCGCGTCGCCGCCTACGGGATCGTCACCGACGACGGCGGCCGCGTGCTGCTGGCCCGATGGGTCGAGGGCCGACGCGTGGCGTGGACGCTCCCCGGCGGCGGACTCGAAGAGGGCGAGGATCCCGAGCTCGCCGTGCGGCGGGAGCTGCGTGAGGAGACGGGATTCCGCATCGAGACGACGGCGCTGCTGGGCATCCACTCCCGGGTGATCCCGGCTTCTCGTCGCGTGCGCCGCGACGAGAACAAGGTGCCCCTGCACACCCTGCGGATCGTCTACCGCGCTGAGATCACGGGCGGCGCACTTCGTTTCGAGAAGAACGGCTCGACCGACATGGCGGGCTGGTTCACGCTCGACGAGGTCACCGCGCTGCAGCGGGTGAAGCTCGTCGACATCGGTCTGCGAATGGCGGCCTTGCTGCCGGCGCAGGCCGGCTGACACTGCTCGGGGAGCCGTTCCGGCGAGTGCGGAGATTCCGCGGACCGATGCCGCATGGCGGGACTGCGGCGCGAGAGCGCCGCGACAGCGCCGCGCGCTGATATCGTGCGAGCATGGCTGCCGCACCCGCTGGGATGCTCGGCCGCCGGCCGGAATCCGACGGCCGCCGGCAGGGCAGAGCCGATCGCGGGCACGGTCGTCGAGACGGCCGTCGCCCTGCACGGCTCGCACCTGTAGGCCGCTTCCTGGCGGTCGCCGCACTGAGCATGACCGGGATGCTGACACTCGCGCACTCGCTCGGAATGCCGGCCGCAGGACTGCTCACGGCGGGCACGTCGTTCGCCGCGGCCACGGCGCTCTTCGCCGTGCTGCTGTCGCGGCGTCACCCGCACCGCCGACTCGGTGCGGCGAACGTCGTCACCGTGATTCGAATGGCCGTGGTCGCGCTGCTGCTGGGTGTCGTGGCCGCCTTCGACTCGATTGCGGACGTGGCCGTCGTGCTCACCCTCGGGGCCGGCACGATCGCTCTGATCCTCGACGGCGTCGACGGCTACCTCGCGCGCCGTCAGCGAACCGTCTCGGCGTTCGGTGCGTCTTTCGACATGGAGGTCGATGCGGCCTTCGGTCTGGTGCTCGCGCTGCTCGCCATGCACGGCCCCGCCGGGGCGATCGCCCTGCTGCTCGGCCTGCCCAGGTATCTGTTCGCGATCGCGGCCGTCGTCGCTCCCTGGCTCAACGGCCCACTCGACGAGCGCTACAGCCGCAAAGTGGTGTGCGTGGTGCAGCTGATCGCGCTGCTCGCGCTGCAGCTGCCGATCCTGCCCGCTCCGCTCGCGATCGGGCTGGTGGCGGCGGCCGGACTCTCGCTCGCCTGGTCTTTCGGTGTCGACGTGCGCGCGCTCCGGCGACGCCGGGTGCCGTCATGAGCGCGGCCGCTGATCCGCGAACGCGGCGATTCGCGCGCCGCTGGCCGGTGCGAGTGCTGCAGATCGCCGCGGCCGTCGCACTGCTGCTGCTCGTCTGGCGCGTCGCGGGCGGCGCGTCCGCCCTCGACCTCGTGCGCGGAGCGCACCTCGGATGGCTGTCGATCGCCGCGGCGCTGCTCATGGCGCTGACCGTGCTCAGCGCGCTGCGCTGGCGCCTGACCGCCGCGCCGCTCGGCATCCGGCTGGGTGCCCGGCGGGCGATCGGCGAGTACTTCCTGGCGCAGCTGGTGAACACCACCGTTCCCGGTGGCGTTCTCGGCGACGTCGGCCGTGCTGCGCGCTCGCGCCACGATGCCGGAGTGGCCGCCGCGACCGGCGCGGTCGTCGTCGAGCGGACGATCGGGCAGTTCGCGATGCTCGTCGTGCTCACCGCCGGATTCGTGGGCACGCTCGTCGTCGGCACCCCGATCGACTGGCCTCGCCCCGTGCTGTCGGCTCTCGCCGTGCTGATTCCCCTCGCGTGGATCGCGACGCTCGCCGTGCTCGTCGCTCTGCGCTCTCGACGGACGGGCTCGGGGCGGCTGGCTCGGGCCGCGAAGTCGCTGCGCCGCAGCCTCGGTGCCGCACCGTGGCAGCAGATTGCGCTCGCTGCGGCGACGGCGAGCTGCGTGCTCGGCGCCTTCGCCTGCTGCGCGCTCGCGGTCAGGGCGCCGTTGAGCTTCGCGGCGGTCGTCACCGTCGTGCCGGTCGTGCTGCTGGCCATGCTCATCCCCGTCTCGATCGCGGGATGGGGCGTGCGCGAGGGCGCCGCGGTGGCGCTGCTGCCCATCGCCGGCATCAGCGCATCGCAGTCGCTGGCCGTCAGCATCGCCTTCGGCCTGACCGCCCTGTTCGCCGCCGTGCCCGGGATCGGCGCCCTGTGGGCGCGGCGTCGCCGGTCGACGCACCGCGAGGCACACACCCACCATGCGGACGATGCACATGCAGCACCCGCACCGCCGCCGAACCGATGACCCGCCCCGAACACCAGGAGATCCCATGAACGACCTGCGTCACACACCCGTGCTCTCACGTCGCACGCTTCTCGGCGCCGGGATGCTCGGCATGATCGGTCTCGGCGCCGTCGCCTGCAGCGCCCCCGGCGGCGGCCGTTCGTCGGCCGGCGATCCCGCCCAGGCCGCTCTGCAGCTCTCGTGGCTGCACTCGGTGCAGTTCGCCGGCAGCTACATCGCCCTCGACCGCGGCTGGTGGAAGAACCTCGAGGTCAGCCTGCTGCAGGGCGGCCCGAACGCACCCGTCGAACCGCCGGTCGTGTCGGGAGCGGCGCTGATCGGCATATCCGCAGCCGACTACACGGCCGCGGCGGTGGCCGAGGGGGCGCCGTTCAAGATCATCGGCGTCGCCATGCAGAAGAACCCGTTCGTGATCGCGTCGCTGCCGGCGAAGCCGGTGAACGAGCCGAAGGACCTGGAAGGCCTGCGCATCGGCATGGCGATCGCGAACACTCCGGTGCTCGAGACGCTGTGCACCCTGAACGACGTCGACATCGACCGCATCCGGGTCGTACCCACGCAGTACTCCGCGCAGCCGCTGCTGGCGGGTGAAGTCGACTGCCTGCTGTGCTGGGAGACCGATCTGCCGGTGGCGATGGCGGTGCAGGGCGTCGAAGCCGTGACCATGCTCATGGCCGACCACGGCTACGCGCTGCACTCGCAGACCTACATCGCCACCGAGCAGAGCCTCGCCGAGCGACGCGACGAGCTGGTGACGCTGATGACCGGTGAGATCCGCGGCTGGGAGCAGTACCGCAAAGACACGGATGCGGCCGCCGAACTCACCCTGAAGATGTTCCCCGATGCGGGGCTCGACCGCGAGGTGCAGCGACTGCAGGCCGAGCGCCAGGTGCCGCTGATGTTCTCCGACCTCACCGATGAGAACGGCTTCGGGTGGTGGACCGACGAGACCGTCGAGGCCAACCGCAAGACGTTGGCGCTGCTGGGCCGAGACGTCGATGCCGACCTGTGGGACCGGTCGATTCTGGAGCAGATCCACGGTGACTGAGCCGCCGATCGTCCATCTCGCGGAGGCGAGCAGATCATTCGGCGATCTCGAGGTGCTCGCGCCCACCGATCTGATCTTCACCGCGGGGCAGACCACTGCTCTTGTCGGACCGTCGGGCTGCGGCAAGTCCACCCTGCTGCGCCTCGTCGCCGGCCTCGAGCACCCCAGCAGCGGCCGAGTCGTCATCGACGACGCGCCACCGGCAGTGGTGGCCGGGCGCGGCGAGCTGGCAGTGGCGTTCCAGGATCCGTCCCTGCTGCCGTGGCGCACCGTGCGGAGCAACATCGCTCTCGCCCTGCAGCTGGCGCGTCGTCCCGCCGATCCGGATGCCGTCGACCGACTCATCGCCCTGGTGGGACTGCACGGATTCGGCGACTCGCGCCCCGCCGAACTGTCGGGCGGGATGCGTCAGCGCGCGGCGATCGCGCGTGCGCTGGTGACGCGCCCGCGGCTGCTCCTGCTCGATGAGCCGTTCGGCGCGGTCGACGAGCTGACCCGTCAGGATCTGCTCGCCGACCTGCCACCGCTCTGGCGCGAGGGTGGTGCGACGACGCTCCTGGTCACCCACTCGATCGTCGAGGCCGTGCGACTCGCCGACCGGATCGTCGTGCTCAGCCCGCGCCCGGCCCGCGTCGTCCACGACGTGATCGTCGATCTGCCACATCCCAGGGCGGGGCAGATCGTCCGCACCCCGGCATTCGAGGCGCTCGTAGACGAGGTGACGCTCGCGCTCGCCCGCTCGCGGGGTACGACTGCCGCATGAGCGCCCGTCATGACGCGACAGGGCGCCGGCTGCGGACGCTTCTCGCGGTGGTCGCGGTCGTGCTGGTCTGGGAGGGCGTGGCGCGCCTGCTCGCCGGCGCGTACGTGCTGGCCGCGCCGAGCGAGATCCTGATCACGCTGAAGGACGACGCCGGACTGCTGCTGCGCGCGCTGAGGGTCACCGGGACCACGGCGCTGATCGGCTTCGTCGTCGGCAATCTCGCCGCCGTCGCCCTAGCCGCGCTCGCTGTCGTCCTGCCGCGCACCCAGCCGGTGGTCAGCACGGTGGCACTGGTCGTCTTCTGTCTTCCGCTGGTGGCGACCGGGCCGGTGCTGCGGGTGATGCTCGGCCCGGACGACGGCCCGCAGATCGCCCTCGCCGCGCTCGCGGTCTACTACACCACCATGATCCCGGTGCTGGTCGGTCTGCGGGCGGCCCCGGCCGGCTGGTTCGATCTCGTCCGAAGCTACGGGCGGGGGCGAGCGGCGGCACTGCGCCACGTCCGGGCGCGCGCCAGCCTGCCCTACCTGGTCGCGGGGCTGCGGATCGCCGCACCAGCGGCGTTCCTCGGCGCGATGGTGGGGGAGTTCACCGGCGCCGAGAGCGGTCTCGGGGTGCTGACGGTGCGTGCTGCGCGTGACCTCGACGTTCAGCTGACCTGGGCGATCGCGACCGTCGCCACCGTGGTCTCGGTGCTCGCGTACGCGCTCGTCGGTGCGGTCGGTCGCCGGATGCACGCAGGTCCGCCGCCGCTCATCCTGGCCACGCCGCGCCCGCCGGCCTCGGCCGCGCACCGGGTGCGCGGCGCGATGGCATCCGCCGCCGGCTTCGTCGTCGTGATCCTGGTGCTGTGGTGGGGCGGCATCATCGTCACCGGGCTGAATCCGTTCTTCGCCCGCACGCCGGTCGACGTCGGCCGCGTGCTCGTCGGCGCAGACGACCAGGGAGCGATCCGCGACACCCTTGTCGCGGCTCTCGGCCAGACGGCCGCACTCACGGTGCCCGGCTATCTAGCCGGCCTCGCCGTCGGCGCGGGGCTGGCGATGCTGCTCGTGCTCGCCCCTCGCATCGCAGCGGTGAGCATGCCCCTCGCCATCGCCCTGCGCGCCGTTCCCATCGTCACCACCGCGCCCCTCGTGGTGCTGCTGCTCGGTCGAGGACCGCTCGGCGGCATCGTCCTCGTGGCGATCATGGTCTTCTTCCCCACGCTCATCGCCTGCCTGCAGGGCCTGCGCCAGGCACCGGGGCAGGCACTGGACGTGCTGCGCAGCTACGGGGCATCCGACCTCACCGCCCTGCGGCGCGTGCGCGTACCCGCGATGCTGCCGAGCTTCTTCGCCGCCGCGCGGATGAGCGTCCCGGCGGCCGTGCTCGCCGTGACCGTGGTGGAGTGGCTGGCCACCGGAACAGGCATCGGCAACCTCATGGCGCTGGCGGCCTCGCGTTCGGGATACGACCTGCTCGCGGGGGCGACGGTGCTCGTCACAGCCGCCTCGGCGCTCGGCTACGCACTGGTCGGAGCGGTGGAATCTCGCGTGCTGCGCCGCTACGCCCCGGAGCAGCAGCGATGAGCCGGGCTGTGTTCGCTGTGCCCGGCGACCTGCACACGGTGACCGGCGGCTACATCTACGAACGCAATCTGCTCGAGGGTCTGCGCGACCTCGGCCGCGACGTCGCCCACCTCGCGCTCGGCGGCTCTTTCCCCGAGCCCACCCCGGCCGATCTCGCTGAAGCGGCCACGGCGCTCGCCGCAGTCGATCGCGAGGTGCCGCTCATCCTCGACGGTTTCCTGGTCGGTGCGATGCCCACCGCAGCCCTCGCGAAGGTCGCAGCGCCCATGGTCGGGATCGTGCACCACCCCCTCGCGCACGAGGAGGGACTCGACGACGCACGCAGAGCGCATCTGTACCGCAACGAGCGAGACAACCTGGCACTGCTGCGCGGAGTGCTCGTTCCCAGTCCGCACACCGCTCGCATCCTGATCGGCGAGTACGGCGTTCCCGCCCATCGGGTGACCGTCGCGCGGCCGGGCACCGAGCCGCCCGCTGCGACCCCCGATCCGTCGCCGGGACGCGCCGGCGACGTGGCGCCCCCGCTCGTTCTGGCGATCGGCATCCAGCACCCGCGCAAGGGACACGATGTGCTGTTGCGCGCACTGGCGCATCTCGCCGATGTGCCCTGGCGCGCGGTGATCGCGGGCACCCCGCACGACGCCGAGTACGTCGCCGAGCTGCGCCGGCTGACAGCGCGACTGGGCCTGCAGTCGCGGGTGCGACTGGCCGGCGCCGTGAGCAGCGCCGAGCGCGACCGCCTCTACCGAGCAGCCGACGTGTTCGCGCTCGCCACCCGTTACGAGGGGTACGGTCTCGTCTTCGACGAGGCGCTGGCCTACGGCCTGCCCATCGTCTCGTGTCGCACGGGCGCGGTTCCCGACACGGTGCCACCGGATGCCGGTGTGCTCGCGCCGTCCGATGACCCCGCGGCGTTCGCCGACGCGCTGCGCCCGCTGCTCGTCGACCATGCGCACCGCGCCCGTCTCGCGGCGGCGGCTGCGCGCGCCGGCACACGCCTGCCGACGTGGCGGGACACCGCGGCGGTCGCTGCGGGCGTGCTCGACACCGTGATAGACGGCGACGCCTGAGTCAGCGGGGGCTGTCGCCAGGCGGCTCGGGCTGGGAGATGTCGGCCACCGTCGCGCCGTACGCGCGGATCAGGTCGTCGGCATCGGTGAACAGGCTGTAACCGTGCGCACCCGCGCCCATCGCGATGCGTCGGCCGACGATGGTCTCGTCGGCGTACACGGGCCAATCGGTGGTGCTTCCGATCGGCACGATCGTGCCGCGCTCGAAACCCGCCGCCTCCAGCGCGAGCTCGGGCTCGGGGAGGCGCAGCCTGTTCACGCCGACGACGGCGCGCAGCTTCGGCCACGAGATGGAGCGCCCACCGGGAACCAGGGCGAAGAGGTATCGAGGGCGCGTCGCTGAGCCGGTCGCGGAGGTCTTCACGACGAGGGTCTTCACGATGTCGGACGGCTGCAGCCCGAGAAGCGCGGCTGCTTCGCGCAGACTGCGCGCCTGCGGCCGCTCTCGGATCTCGATGTCGAGTCCTCGAGCGGCCGCAGCAGCACGCACCCGCTCATGCGGGTCGGCTTGGATCACGCGTTGGGCGGAGACAGTGGGTCGTCGGCGACCCACAGCTCGTCGTCTGCGCGCAGCGCCTGCCACGCGGCGGCGACGACGCCGACCGCCGCGGCGACGCCGAGCACGATCGCGACGACCGAGCCGAAGCCCATGCTCTTCTTCTGCGGAGCGACGTGGCGGGGGCCCCAGCCGAGGTCGGCGCGCTTCTTGTTCGCGACATCCCACGCCGAAAGGGCGGTGCCGACGACGCCGCCCACGACCGGAACGACCCGGTGGTCGACGACGTGCTTGCCGAACTTCACGCCGCGGTCGACGGCGGGGGCGAGGTGGCGCTCGTACGAGTCGTGCACCGAGGGCATGACCTGTTCGCGGTTGAAGTTGCCCAGCTGGCGTCCGGCCTCACGGGCGACGTCGGCAGCGTGTCCGACGAGAACCTGCTGCGACTCCCAGAGTCGTCCGGCGTCCTGCTGAAGTCGACGCAGTTCCTTCTTGCGCTTGCGGCTGAGATTCACGTTGCTCTCCCGTCGGTCGGTCGATGTCCGTTCCGCTGATCATCCAACCACAACACACTGAATTGGAGCAGAGTCTGGCGGTCGGCGCGCGGAAACGAGACAATACGCCGCGCCCGCACAGGAGGGCTCTGCGACAATGGAGCCATGCCTCACGCATCTCACGTCGCAACCCTGCACACCAACCACGGTGACATCGTCATCAACCTGTTCGGCGACCACGCTCCGAACACGGTCGCCAACTTCGTCGGCCTCGCCGACGGCTCGAAGGCGTGGACGCACCCCGCCACCGGCAAGCCGGGCGAGGGCCCGCTGTACAAAGACGTCATCTTCCACCGCATCATCCCCAACTTCATGATCCAGGGCGGCGACCCGCTCGGTCAGGGCATCGGCGGTCCGGGCTACAACTTCAACGACGAGATCCACCCCGAGCTGAACTTCAACGACCCGTACGTGCTCGCCATGGCGAACGCCGGTCTGCGCCGCAACGCCATCACGGGCCAGGCCGAGGGCACCAACGGCTCGCAGTTCTTCATCACGACCGACCCGACCCCGTGGCTGCAGGGCAAGCACACGATCTTCGGCGTCGTCGCCGATGACGCGTCCAAGGCCGTCGTCGATGAGATCGCCAAGGTGCGCACCGGCGCGCAGGACCGTCCCGTCGAGGACGTCGTGCTGCACTCGGTCGACATCGTCGCCAACTGAGAAACGACCGCTCGAGCCGATCCGGATGACCTCTCCTGATTTCACGCGCAACCGCGAGAACTTCTGCTACCGGCATCCGGATCGGCAGAGCTTCGTGCTCTGCCAGCGCTGCACGCGCACCATCTGCGCCGACTGCCAGACCCAGGCGCCCGTCGGCGTCATCTGCCCGGAGTGCATGAAGGCCGACCGCAAGGCGCAGACGCCCGCGCAGCGCCGCGCCCACCGGGCCTGGCGCTCCGGCGTCGACTCCTCGAAGCCGATCGCGACGTACGCGATCATCGGCGTGACCTCGGTCGTCGGGGTGCTGCAGCTGCTGCTCGGCCCGATCATCGACCGGACCCTGCTCTTCGCCGCGCCCTACCTGTTCCCCGACATGTTCGGCGGCGACTTCTCGTTCCAGCCCTGGCGGCTGCTGACGACGATGCTCGTGCACTCGGGCATCACGCACTTCCTGCTGAACATGCTCGCGCTGTGGATGATCGGTCGCAGTCTCGAGCCGCTGCTCGGACGGTGGAGATTCGTCGCCCTGTATCTCATCGGCGGCCTCGGCGGCTCGGTGGCGATGGCCGTATTCGATCCGCTCGCCGCCACCGTTGGCGCCTCGGGCGGGATCTTCGCCCTGATGGGTGCGCTTCTGGTGATAGGCCGCCACATCGGCGCCAATATCCGCGGGATCCTCGTGATCCTCGCCATCAACCTGGCGATCGGCTTCATCCAGACGCTGAACATCGCCTGGCAGGCGCATATCGGGGGAGCGGCGGTCGGCGCTCTGGTCGGCCTGATCTTCGCCCGCACCCGCCGTCAGTCGCAGCGTCTCGTCCAGATCCTGCTGCTCGTGGTGCTCACGATCGCGCTTCTGGCCGTCGCCTTCCTGGTGACTCCGGTCGTGCTGCGCAACCTGTTCTGACGCCGCCCGAGAGGCGGGGAGCGCGGTTCTGCACATCCTCTGCACATCCTCTGCACAGGCTCTCCACACCGCTCTGCACAGTATTCCCTGCGGTTATCCACAGGGCTGTCCACACCTGGGGAGAATTACACCGGTGTTATTCACAGGTGGAGGAGGTTGTTAACAACCACCTGGGGAAAGCGAGACGCCCCCTCACCACAGGGTGAGGAGGCGTCGAGTACGGGCTCGTCGGCCCGCGCCGGCTGGAGTGTCAGCGCCAGCGCGTCGTCATCAGGAAACCGATGAGGGCGATCCCCAGGCCGATCCCGAGATTCCACGAGTCGAGACCGGGGATGGGGAAGCGCGAGCCGGAGATGTAGTAGACGAGGATCCACGCCAGGCCGAGCAGCATGAAGCCGACCATGACGGGCTTGAACCACACGGCGTTCGGGGCGGCATCGCCCTCGGGACGCTCGACGGCGGGTTCTTCAGGATTGCGGTCACGTGCCATGCGCATCATTCTAGCCGGGCGAATAGACTTCCCCCTATGCATGCGTTCGCGACGTCTCAGGCTCCGTCGCGACGCTCGAAACCGGCCCGTCGTCGCTCCCGCGCGACTTTCGCCAGTGTGCTCGGCGAGCTGCTGCTCACCGCGGGCGTGCTGGTGCTGCTGTTCGTGTCGTGGCAGATGTGGATCGGCGATCTGATCATCGGCGCCGAGAACAACGCGAAGGGCGCCGAGCTCTCCGAGCAGTGGGCGCGGGTCCCGCCTCCCGAACCGCCACCGGTCGTGCAGCAGGGCGACGAGACGGTATACGAGCCGCCCGTGCTGGCGCACCCGGCGGATGCGGAGGTGTTCGCGAACATGCGCATCCCGCGCTTCGGCGACGACTACAACGTGCACATTGCCGGCGGCACGTCGCGCGAGCGGACGCTCGACCGGATCGGCATCGGTCTCTACGAGCAGTCGAAGATGCCAGGAGAGGTCGGCAACTTCTCTCTCGCCGGTCACCGCACGACCTGGGGCAAGCCGTTCAACCGCATCGACAAGCTGCGGCTCGACGACGCGATCGTCGTCGAGACGCAAGGCGGCTGGTACACGTACCGGTTCCGCAACCTGCAGTATGTGAAGCCGTCCGCGGGGGACGTGCTGCTCGACGTGCCGCAGATGCCGGAGGTCGCCCCTTCGGATCGGTTCATCACGCTCACCGCGTGCTCGCCGCTGTACTCGTTGGCGGAGCGCATCGTGGCGTACGGCGTGTTCGAGAGCTTCCAGCCGCGCGCTGAGGGACCGCCCGCGTCGCTCGCATCCGTCGAGGAAGCCACTCCGTCTGCCGAAGGAGTCCGCTGATGTACGCAGCCCTCTGGCGCCTCCTGCCCGGTCCGTGGTGGATGCGCCTGCTCATCGTCCTCCTGCTGGTTGCGGCCGTGCTCTACGCGCTGTTCTTCCACGTGTTCCCCTGGATCAGCCCGCTGATCACCCCCGGCGAGGTGGACCTGCAGTGACACCGAGGGTGCTCGTGGTCGACAACCACGACAGCTTCGTGCACACCCTCATCGGCTACCTCTGTGAGCTGGGTGCAGAGGTGGTGATGGTGGAGGCGGATGCCGCAGGCGCAGTTCCGGATGCCGAGGTGATCCGTCATTGGCGGGAGCGCCTTCGCGCTCACGACGCGGTGATGATCTCTCCCGGGCCGGGCGCACCGGCCGATGCGGGCGCGTCGATCGCCGTCGTGCATCTCGCGGCCGAGACGGGGATGCCGCTGCTCGGTGTCTGCCTCGGTCATCAGGCGATCGGCGAGGCCTTCGGCGGCGCGGTGGGAGCCGCCCCTGAGCTGATGCACGGCATGGTCTCGCAGGTGAGCCACGACGGATCAGCCCTGTTCGACGGCATCCCCTCGCCGTTCGCGGCGGGACGCTATCACTCGCTCGCCCTCGATGATGCGACTTTGCCGCCGATGCTGCGCGTCACCGCTCGCGCCGAGCACGGCACGATCATGGCGGTCGAGCACGAGACGCTGCCGATTCTCGGGGTGCAGTTCCACCCCGAGAGCGTGCTGACCGATCACGGGCACCGCCTGCTCGGCAACTGGCTCTCGTCTGTGCCGTCGAGCGCGAGCCAGCGTCAGCCGGCCGGCGGCACGCAGTAGCGCAGCTCGACCGTGGAGTGGATCGGCACTTCGCCCGGCGCCTTCGACATCGAGGCGACGACGTTCGGCGTCTGTCCGTCGGCGCACGGACCGAGCTCGACCGGCTCGGCCTCAAGGCCCAGCTTCTCGAGCTGACCCTTCGCGGCTTCCATCGAGAAGCCGGTCATGTCCTCGAGGGTGACCTGGCCGTTGGCGATGACCAGATCGACGACCGTGCCCGGGGCGACCTGAGCTCCGGCCTCTTCGCTGGCGCTGAGCACTGTTCCGGCCTGAGCGTCCTTGTCGTTCTGCGGCCGCACCGTGCCGAGTTCGAGCCGGGCCTCCTCGAGCACCTGCTTCGCGGCATCCTGCGAGAGGCCCTCGACGATGGGCATCTCGACCGTGTCGATGCCCCTCGAGACGTACACGATCACGGAGGTGCCCGCTGTCAGCTTCGCGCCCGTGGTGGGCGCCGAGCGGATGACGCGGCCCTCGTCGAAGTCGATGCTCGACTCCTCGCGCATGTCGGGGATCAGCCCTCGCTCCTGCAGGGCCTCCTCGGCTTCGTCGGCCGTGAGATTGACGAGGTTCGGCACGGTCACCGACGACGTGGGCACATCCTTCGGCTGCATGGCCAGGGTGACCACCCAGATGAGCACCGAGATCAGCAGCACCGCCAGCAGGGCCACGCCCGCCCAGATCCAGGCCACCGGCGGGCCGGACTGCGTGCGGGTCATCGTCGTGTCCGTGCTCAGCTGACGCAGCGACCGCGCGGTCTCCTGCGCCTGCCGCGGGTTGGAGCCGTAGAGCTCGCTGGTGAGGGCTCCGA
Organism: Microbacterium sp. NPDC077391; assembly: GCF_040686955.1. Classification (NCBI taxonomy): domain Bacteria; kingdom Bacillati; phylum Actinomycetota; class Actinomycetes; order Micrococcales; family Microbacteriaceae; genus Microbacterium; species Microbacterium sp. NPDC077391. Next base: position 10,220 of record NZ_JBFBMI010000003.1, on the reverse strand, counting down.
TGTCCCTCTTGCTCGGCGCATGGCCGTCGGCGACCGCTTTCAGAGCGAGGCGGAACGATCCGGCGTCGGGGAATCGCTGGTAGGGGTCTTTCGCGAGGGCGCGCAGCACGATGGCATCCATCGACCGCGGCAGCTGCTCATTGACCTCTGTCGGGGGCAGCGGCGTCTCGCTGACGTGCTGGTAGGCGACGGCGACGGGGGAGTCGCCGCGGAACGGCTGGCGACCCGTGAGCATCTCGTACAGCACGACTCCGGCCGAGTAGAGGTCGGTGCGCGCATCGACCGCCTCGCCCTTGGCCTGCTCGGGGGAGAAGTACGCGGCGGTGCCGAGGATCTGCGTCGTCTCGGCGACGGTCGACGACGAGTCGGACACGGCGCGGGCGATGCCGAAGTCCATCACCTTCACGGTGCCCTTGTCGGTGATCATCACGTTGCCCGGCTTGATGTCGCGATGCACGACGCCGGCGCGATGCGAGTACTCGAGCGCCTCGAGGATGCCGTCCTCGTAGCGGATCGCGTCGGCGACTGGAAGCGGACCCTTCGCGATGATGTCCTTGAGCAGGGTGCCCTGCACCAGCTCCATCACGATGTACGGCTCGGTCTGCTCCGCCGCGTCGCCCGGCTGCTGCGTCCGCGACGCCGTCGACGGGTCACCGGCGTCGTAGACACGCACGATCGAGGGGTGCGACATGCGCGATGCCGCCTGCGCTTCGAGACGGAAGCGGGTGCGGAACGCGGTGTCGCGCGCGAGTTCCGGGTCGAGGATCTTGATCGCGACCTCGCGTCCGAGCGTCAGATCGTAGCCGCGGTGCACTCTGGCCATGCCGCCATGACCGATGACCTCATCGACGCGGTAGCGACCGGCGATGATGCGCGGCTCTGGCGACACAGACGACTCCCCTCAGACCTCTCGGACGACCTCTTCCAGATTACTGGGTGGGGGCTGTGCCCCCGGTGTCACCGGCGCCCTCACCGGCGCCCCCGTCGGCGGGCGGGGTCGGGGTGGCGGGGGCCTCGATCTGCTTCTCCATCTGCGGCGAACGCGGGGACGGCATGTCGTTTCCGCAGAACGCGACGTAGCTGGCCGTCACCGTGGCACCGGGAGTGCCCGTGATGGTGATCGGCGCGCTGAGCTGACCGCGGCTGAACGTGCGATCCGCGCTGCCGTCATCGAAGGTCGCGTTGGTGAGCTTGACCTCGTACGCCGAGAGGGCCGGCACACCGGACGGGCATTCGAAGTTCGTCCAGTTCAGGGTGACCGTGGCGCCCGTGGTCGGGGTGTCGCTGAGGCTCGGCGCCGAGCCGGGCTCGGGAATGCTGACCGCGGCCTTGTAGGTCGTGAGCGTGATCACGGTGCCCTCTTCGACGTTGCCCGAGGGGCTGACGCTCTGCACCCAGCCCTCGCGGTCGGAGGAGGGGGCGGCGGTGTTGCCTTCGACGCAGTCGCCGTCGAGACCCGCCTCGATGAGGGTCTGCTTCGCGTCCTCGCACGGCCGCTCGACGAGATCGAGGTCGCCGACGTTGACGAGTGCCTTCTCGGGTGCGCTCGGCGTGGCCGAGCTCGGCTTCGGCTTGGGCGACGCCGGGCTCGACGTCGACGCCGCGGGCTTGGCCTCATCCTGATTGCTGAGCATGGCGATCAGCGTGCCGCCGAGCACGAGCACGAGCAGCGCGATCAGGGCGATGAGCGGCCACGTCCACGGGCTGCGCTTGCGCTTCTTCGGCTCCTCCGGCTCGGTGGTCGTCGCGGCGACGGCTGCTCCGGAGGGAAGCTGGGCGGTCGTCGGCAGGATGCGCGTGGCCTCTTCGCCGCCCATCCCGGTGAGGATGCGCGTCGCATCATCGGCATCCGCCACACCCGCACCCGCGATGGCGGGCACGGCGATCGCGGCCGAGTTCAGGTCGCCGCGGCGCAGGGCCTGCGCGGCGCGCGAGACCGTCGCCGCCGACGACGGCCGATCGGCCGGCTTCTTCGCGATCATCGCCATGACGAGGTTGCGCACGGGCGCCGGCACCGAATCGGGCAGCGGCGGAGGCTGCTCGTTGATCTGCGCCATCGCGATGGCCACCTGCGATTCTCCGGTGAACGGCCGCTTGCCCGCGAGGCTCTCGTACGCGACGATGCCGAGCGAGTACACGTCGGTCGCGGGCGACGCCGCATGCCCGGAGGCCTGCTCGGGCGACAGGTACTGCACGGTGCCCATCACCTGTCCGGTGGCGGTCAGCGGCACCTGGTCGGCGATGCGGGCGATGCCGAAGTCGGTGATCTTCACGCGCCCATCGGGCGTGATCAGCAGGTTGCCCGGCTTGATGTCGCGGTGCACGAGACCGGCCGCGTGCGCGGCCTGCAGCGCCGACGCGGTCTGCGCGACGATGTCGAGCGTCTTGTCGGGGCTCAGCGCTCCGTCGCGTTCGAGGATCGTCGACAGCGCCTCGCCTGGCACGAGTTCCATGACGAGGAAGGCGGAGCCGTTCTCCTCGCCGTAGTCGAACACGCTGGCGATGCCCTCGTGGTTGACGAGCGCGGCGTGGCGAGCCTCGGCGCGGAAGCGCTCGAGGAAGCCCGGATCGCCCATGTACTCGTCCTTGAGGATCTTGATGGCGACGGTGCGACCGATCACGTGGTCGGTCGCCTCCCACACCTCGCCCATGCCGCCGATCGCAATCCGCGACAACAGCTCGTAGCGTCCTCCGAAAGACACACCCTGCGTCGGCCTCATCTGCCCAGCACCGCCTCTATGACCTTCTTCGCAATCGGAGCGGCGATCGCGTTGCCGCTGCCCGATGTGCCTCTTCCACCGCCGTCTTCGACGACGACTGCCACCGCGACCTGCGGATCCTCCGCAGGCGCGAAACCTGTGAACCACAGCGTGTACGGCTTGCCGCCGTTCTCCGCCGTGCCCGTCTTTCCGGCGACATCGACGCCGTCTATTCTTGCACCCGTCGCCGCTCCCGACGCGACGCCCTCGACCAGCACAGCGGTCAGGGCATCGGCCGCCTCGGGGTCGAGTGCCTCGGCCAGGACCTCGTCGTCGAACTGCGTGTGCACGGCGAAGTCGTCGCCGATCACGGCATCCACCATCCGCGGCTTCATCACCGTGCCGTCATTGGCCAGTCCGGCGGCGACCATCGCGATCGTGAGCGGTGTCGCGGTGACCTTGCCCTGGCCGAACCCGGTGAGGGCGGTCGCGTCGTCGCTGAGCCCGGACGGGTAGCTCGAGGGCGTGACGGCGAGGGGGATCTCGAGGTCGGTGTTGAAGCCGAACTTCTCGGCCATCTCGCGGATGCGCTTGTCGCCGAGCTCGACGGCGAGCTCGGCCATCGGGATGTTGCAGCTGAGCTTCAGCGCCTGCGCCAGCGTCGTGGTCTCGCCGTCGCCGCAGGCGCCGCCCCACGCGTTCGACACGGTCGTGCTCGTGCCGGGCAGTGTGTAGCGGGCCGGGTTCGGGAAGGTCGAGTCGAGGGTCCACTCGCCGGATGCCAGCGCCGCGGCGGCGACGACGACCTTGAATGTCGACCCTGGCGGATTCAGGTTGCCCCCGATGGCGCGGTTGTACAGCGGCTTGTCGGGATCGGCCGCCAGACGGTCGTACTCGGCCTCGACGACCGCGGGGTCGTGCGCGGCGAGGGCGTTCGTGTCGAAACCGGGGGTCGAGACCATGGCGAGCACGCGGCCCGTCGCCGGTTCGATGGCGACGACGGCGCCCTTCAGGCCCTGCATGGCGTCATACGCCGCGCGCTGCGCCTGCGGATCCATGGTCAGCTGGACGCTGAGACCCTGCTGCGGCTGACCGGAGAGGATGCGCTCGATCTCGCCGAAGAACGCGTTCGACCCGGTGCCGGAGAGATCGGAGTTGAGGGCGCCCTCGATGCCGGTGCGCGAATCGAGCACGGGGTTGTAGTAGCCGGTGATCGGCGCCCACAGCGCGGGGTCGCTGTACATCCGCTGGTACTGGTACCGATCGTCGGCCGGCACGGATGTCGCGATGGCGGTGCCGTCGACGATGATCGACCCGCGCTGGATCTGGTAGCTGTCCAGGCGCGTGCGCGTGTTCGCGGGGTTCTGCGCCAGGCTGTCGGCGTCGACCACCTGGATCCAGCTCGTCGCAGCGAACAGCGACAGGAACATCGCGAGGATGACGAAACTCAGTCGGCGCAGCTCTTTGGTCATCAGCCGATCACCACCCTGGGCTGGCGGCGCACCGCATCGCTGATGCGCAACAGCAGCGCGACGATCAGCCAGTTGGCCACGAGCGACGAGCCGCCGGCGGCGAGGAACGGCGTGGTCAGACCGGTGAGCGGGATCACCCGGGTGACTCCGCCGACCATGATGAACACCTGCAGCGCGATCGTGAACGACAGCCCGGCGGCGAGCAGCTTGCCGAAGTCGTCCTGCCCGGCCATCCCGATGCGCAGACCGCGACTCACGAACACCATGTACAGGCAGAGGATCGCGAACAGCCCGACGATGCCCAGCTCCTCACCGAGGCTCGGAATGATGTAGTCGCTGTGCGCGAGCGGGGTGATCTGCGGGCGGCCCTGGCCCCACCCCGTGCCGATCAGACCGCCGTGCGCCAGGCCGAAGATGCCCTCGACCAGCTGATAGCTGCCGCCGTCGCGGGAGATCACATCGGGGTTGAACGCGTCGAGCCAGTTCCTGAAGCGTCCCTGCACGTAGGCGAGCACACGGGTCGCGAGGAAGACTCCGACCGCGACGCCGGCGAGACCGATGAGCACCCAGCTCGTCTTCCCCGTGGCGACGTAGAGCATCGCGATGAACATGCCGAAGATCAGCACACCGGTGCCGAGGTCGCGCTGCGTCACGATGATCAGCAGCGACAGCAGCCAGACCACGAGCACCGGGCCCAGTTCGCGCATGCGGGGCCACGTGATCCCGAGAACCCGTCGGCCCACCGAGCTGAGGCTCTCCCGCGTGCGCACCAGGTAGCCGGCGAAGAAGATCGCCAGGCAGATCTTGGCCAGCTCGCCGGGCTGGAACGACACGACACCGCCGAGCGACACCCACACGTCTGCGTTCACGCCGCGCGCGCGCAGCCCGGGAATGAACGGCAGGATCAGCAGCACGATGCCGGCGAGGCCCGAGACATAGGTGAACCGGTAGAGCACGCGGTAGTTGCGCAGCGCGATCACGATCGCGATCGCGCCGGCGAGGGAGAGCGCCGTCCATGCGAGCTGCTTGCTCGAGAACGCGTCCCATCCGGTGAGCTTCGTCGCGATGTCGATGCGGTGGATCATGGCGATGCCGAGACCCGTGAGCACCGTCGCGATGGGCAGCACGAAGGGGTCGGCGTCGGATGCCACGATGCGCAGCACCACGTGCAGTGCGAAGACCAGCACGCCGAGACCTCCGGCGAAGAGCAGGATCGTGGGGTTGATGGCCTGCTGGGCGCCCAGCTGCACGAGGGTCAGCGCCGCCCCGGAGATGAGCAGCGCGAACAGCAGCAGCCAGAACTCCCGGTTGCGCTGCTTCTGCGGCATCCGGATCTTCTTCAGCGCCTTCAGCACGCTGGTGTCGGCCGAGACGGCGGTCATGGCGTCGGCACCTCCGTGGTCGCGGTGGGTGAGGGCTGGGGCAGCGGCGGCTCGACGGGCAGCACCATCTTCGCGAGGCGATCGGTGATCGCCTCCGCATCGGCGAGCGAGCGGGCGTTGATCGTCCGCTCGACCGACGAGCGCTGGTACGACTGCAGATCGGCGAGCAGGATGCCGGTGTCCTTGACCTCTGTCGACAGGGAGAGGGGGCCGATGCTCTGCTGCACGCCGCGGTAGATGACGACGCTGTCGTCGTCCGCCCCGACGAAGTAGCGGGTCTGCGTCCAGTTGTACGCGAGGAATCCGGCGCCGACCAGGGCGAGGACGGCGAGGAACAGCGCGAACAGCCAGGCGAAGCGTCGCCGGCGGGCACGACGCCGATCCTCCTCGATGATCTCCTCGAAGAAGTCGTCGGAGTCCGGTTCGAAGTGGCTGGGCTCGTTCGCGGCCTGCAGCACGGGATGCAGCCACCCGGTGAGCGAGGGTCGCGGCGCCGGCACCGGCAGCTCCGACGGGTTGGACGCGGCGCCGACGATGGTCGGGGTGCCGGAGGAGAGGGGATGCGCGCCGCCGACGTCGACGAGCACGATCGTGACGTTGTCGGGCGCGCCGCCGTCGAGGGCCTGCTTCAGCAGATTGTCGGCCGTGCGACCCGGGGCGAGGCCGAGGCGCATCGCCTTCGCGATGTGCTCGTCGTCGACGACGCCGGACAGTCCGTCCGAGCACAGCAGCCAGCGATCGCCGGGCCGCGTCGGCATGACGAACATGTCGAGGTCAGGAGCGATGTCCATGTCGCTGAGCACGCGCATGAGCACCGAGCGGCGGGGGTGGTAGCGGGCCTCTTCGAGCGTGATGCGGCCCGAGTCGACCAGGCGCTGCACGAACGTGTGGTCAGTGGTGATCTGGGTGAGCGCGTCATCGCGGTACAGATAGATGCGCGAGTCGCCGATGTGGCCGATGACCGCGTAGTCGTCGACCATGACGATGGCGCAGACCGTGGTGCCGAGTCCGGCGAGCTCGGGGCGCTCCTTCGACGCTCGCACGAGGTCGCCGGCCGCGGTGGTGGCCGCCGCCTGCAGCTCGGCCTGCGCGTCGTCGGTGGACGCGTATGCGCGATCGAGCGCCTCCATGCGTGCGATGGCCAGGGTCGAGGCGACGTCTCCGCCGGCGTGACCGCCCATGCCGTCGGCGACGACGAACAGGTTCGCACCGGAGTATCCGGAGTCCTGATTGTTGGAGCGGACCTTCCCGGTGTGGGAGATCGCTGCGCTCGAGCCCTCGAAGACCATCTGGATGCGGGACCTTAGGATCGTAGCTCGAAGGTCGTGGCGCCCACCTTGATGGGAGTTCCGATCGCGACCTGGAGGGGCTTGTCGCCCAGGCGTCGCCCGTCGAGATAGGTGCCGTTGGTGGAGTCCAGATCCTGGATGGTCCAGATGTCGCCGCGCTTGGACAGTCGCGCGTGGTGGCTGGAGGTGTAGTCGTCGCGGATCACGAGGCCCGACTCGCTGGATCGCCCGATCGACAGCGAGTCCGCCGAGCCCAGCGGCACCTCGAGCCCGGCCTTGGGGCCGGAGGTGATGATCAGGTGGGTGGGAGCCCGGCCGTTCGACGGCTCACGCGCCGGCGCGGGGGCGGGGGAGGCCGGGGGAGCAGCGGCCGCTTCACCGGCCGGCATCTTGCGCACCCGGACGCCGAACAGGTCGGCGCGGAGTGAGTAGACGACACCGAACACGAAGAACCACAGCAGCACCAGGAAGCCGATGCGCAGCAGCAGGAGCACGAGTTCACTCATCGGGCGGTCCCTTCGGATCGGAAGGCCGCGACCACAGCCGGTTCCTGAGCGAGCGCAGCGAGTCGAAGGGCACTCATCGGGCGGTCCCTTCGGATCGGAAGGCCGCGACCACAGCCGGTTCCTGAGCGAGCGCAGCGAGTCGAAGGGCACTCATCGGGCGGTCCC
>NZ_JBFBMI010000003.1:0-2608 GCF_040686955.1 Microbacterium sp. NPDC077391 | reverse complement strand
CTTCGGAGTTCACCGGGACGACGTCGAAGGTGAGCTCGGTGCGGCCGATCGTGAACGATGTGCCCGGCGTGAGCGGGGTCTCGCGGATCTTCTGCCCATCGACCTTGGTGCCGTTCGTCGAACCCAGGTCGCGCAGCATCCCGCGCTCGCCGTCCCAGAGGATCTCGGCGTGACGACGGCTGGAGCCCGCATCGGAGATGGTGATGTCGGCGTCGCCGCCGCGGCCGATCACCGTGCGGGCGCTGGTGAGCGGATGCCGGCGGCCGTCGATCTCGACGACACCCTGCCAGTCGACGGTGCTCTCGACGGAGGAGGAGTTCACCCGCACGATGCCGGTGGCCAGGCTCTCGTCGGCCTCCATCGAGATGTGCAGCGGGCCGGCGAAGCTGTAGCCCTGCGCGCGGGCGTGCGTGGTCATCAGCGCGAAGAGCTCTTCGTGCAGCGCGCGGCCGAGCGTGCGCATCCGCTCGTGATCGTCCGGGCTGAGCCGCACGAGGTAGTCGCTGGGGGTGATGATGCGGTCGCGGCTCACCACAGCCGCGTTCGTGTCGGCCTCGCGCCGCAGCGCCGAGGCGATCTCCACCGGCTGGATGCCGCTGCGGAAGGTCTTGGCGAACGCGCTGTTCACAGCGCGTTCCAGACCTTTCTCAAAGCTGTCAAGTAGTCCCACGAGGTTCCTCTGGCATGCCGACCGGTAGGGCCATCGTAGTCAGGCGGGCTGGATAACCGCTTCTCGAGGTCGGAGCGGTTCGAAGCACGCCGTCCATCGTGATAGCCTTTCGAGGTTGAGTTCTCCGGAACGAGACGATGCGCGAGTGGCGGAATAGGTAGACGCGCTGGCTTCAGGTGCCAGTGCTCGCAAGGGCGTGGGGGTTCAAGTCCCCCCTCGCGCACAGAACGGCGAAGGCCCCGGATCATCCGGGGCCTTCGCCGTTTCCATCCGGCGTGACGACCGGCGCGTCGTCACGCCGGTTCGGCCGCAGCGTGGATGTACTCGTCCAGCACGAGCTCGCCGGTGGCGTTCAGCGCCGTCATGATCGTCGTGATGCGATCCGGCGCGACGGGCGGGAGTACCGCGGAGTCGAACCCGAACTGCATCGGGATCGCCGGATGCACCCAGATCGTGGTGCGGGCGTCCTCGGCGTCGTCACCGCGCAGCCAGGTCAGCAGGAAGCTCTCGTTGCGTCGCAGCTTGGTGCCGATGACGATCTTCAGATGCACGAGCGTCTCGTCGTCGATCGTGATCGGCGGCGCGCTGCTGTCGTACTTCAGTCTTCCCATACTGGATGATAAGCCGCCGGACGCCCCGGGCGTGTCCATTCCGCGCGTGGGGCCGTCGGCGGGCGGAATGACGAGCGCCGCCGACCCGAAGGTCGACGGCGCTCAATCAGGCACGCGGGCCGTGAAGGTCACTTGTTGAAGGCGTCCTTGACGTCATCGCCGATCTTCTTGGCGTCGGCCTTGACCTGATCGGTCTTGCCCTCTGCCTCGAGGCGCTCGTTGTCGGTGGCGTCACCGATGCCTTCCTTGGCCTTGCCCACGAGCTTCTCGGTGTTGTGCTTGGCGTCGTCCATGGCTCCCATGGTGTCTCCCTCCGTTCGGGGCGGGATCACCGCCCGGTCTGACGTGGAGATGCCAGCGTGCCATCCGGCTGTCGGATCGGGCCAAGGGATTGACAGGTGGATCGGGTCGCGTTACGGCCCGTCGCCTGCCGCGGCTGCGGGAACGGGCAGACCGACATGCAGCGGCTCGGAGAGGTGATCGGCTTCGCTGTGCCGACGATTCCTCTCCGAGCCTGCAATCCCCATCTCATCCCCCAGGTCGTATCCTGGAGTGCACGCGGTGGGATCTGATCGCTTGTTCTCCGATTCCCCTTCGGTGACGGCTACTCCCCAGTTTCCGACGATCTCCGCATGCGATTGGCTCCCTGCCTGCATCTCCCCAGAAGCTGAGGCGAGGGGGCCGCTCTCATCATGACACTGATTCTCCGTTTTGTCCCCCATATGGGGGACAAATTTCTCGAGAAGTGTGTATGCTGAACCCCGACGCACCCTCCGGTCGTCTTCGGCCCCCACCGCTCCCCCCGCGGTGGGGGCCATCCATTTTTTCGTGCAACATTTGGGTCACCTTCCGATTCGGCCTGTTGACGGAAGGGTCCGCTGGGATAGCGTTAGCGCAGTCGGAGCATCCTGCGTCGACATGGCAATGAGCAGAACGGCAGTAAATGAGCACCCAGGGCACGGTCAAGTGGTTCAACTCGGAGAAGGGCTTCGGCTTCATCTCCCCCGATGACGGAGGCGCCGACGTGTTCGCGCACTACTCCGCCATCGCATCCAGCGGCTACCGGTCACTCGACGAGAACCAGCGCGTCGAGTTCGATGTGGCACAGGGCCCCAAGGGCCTTCAGGCCGAAAACATCCGCCCTCTCTGAGGCGGGTTTCGAACTCCCCGGTGCCGATCGGCGCCGGGGAGTTCTGCGTCTGCGGGCGTGCACTCCGGGGGCCGACACTCCAGGCGCGCCATGATGAGGAAGTTCTCGTCACGACGCGCGTCGACCGCGGACCGGATGCGTTTGATCGCCGTATCCGCGTCGACCACCGCCTTGCCG
>NZ_JBFBMI010000002.1:0-582568 GCF_040686955.1 Microbacterium sp. NPDC077391 | reverse complement strand
CCGCGTCACGACCGGCACGAACCTGCGCTAACCTGACCACGCGACCTGAGGAATTCCGATGAGCAACTCTGGGGAATTTCGATGAGCGCCATCACGGCCTGCAGCTTGCGCCACTGACCATTCCAATTGACGCCATCGTCCGCGAGCAATTGAGGCTCATCCGGGATAACGCGCGTCACCATCATCCCCGCAATGAGCGCCCTGCTCTCGTCACTCGCTGGCACCATGTTCTCCGCTGTCTTCGCGTGGTGGCAGTCAAGGCAGAGCAACTGAAGATTCGTCGGATCATCGGAATTGCCCGCGATGTGATCCACCTCGACGCCGGGCTTGCCGCACTGCTGGCATCGGCCTTGGTCTCGCAATCGGATCTCGGTGCGGATGCGCGTTGTGAGCTTTCGTCCGAGCGACCGATACCCGCCGATGACCAGGAACGCGTTCTTCGTCTGGATCGCGAGCTGGACGTCGGGATCGTCGCGGCGGCCGTCTCGGAAGACGCGACGGACGTACCGCACCTGAGCCGCGATCTCTTGGCACCACGTCGAGCAGTACAGCCCTTGGACATCAAGCGGGAGTTCAGCGAGACAGTTCGCGCAGTGGTCGTCCAAGAAGTAGCGCGGGCTCGGCACCTCGATGACGAACGGCGGTTTCATGAGGTCACCTTAGCCGAGCGTCGGCGAGAGACGTGCGATGGCTTCGGCGCCAGAGACCGGTGTCGCTCCCAGTCACCAGCGCTGCGGGTTCTGCGCATCCCACTCGCGCCACTCCAGGTACGTCAGGTCCGGGCGGTCGCCGTTGGGTAGCGGGATGAGTCGAAACGGATCCGATGCCGTGAGGTGCTCCTCGGCCCAATCGACGTATCCGAGTAGCGCGTCGTAGTGTTCCGAGTCCTTGCGTGAAGTCAGCGCCGCGCGGAGTCCAGCAACCACGGGGACGAGACGCTGATGGTGCTCGACGTCCTTTCGTAGCGATTCGAGAACTTGCAGCCAGTGACCATAGTTCCGGCCTCGTTTCCGAAGCGCCTCTGCGCGCTGTCTCGCCTGCTCTGCCTCGATTGCGCGTAGGCGCTGCGCCTCGGCCAGGGCAACGGCGTCGTCGCTCATCTGCTGGATGCGGATGATGGCGCGCAGCAGCTTGTCCTCGATGCGAGTGGCAACGGTGTCCTCGAGCACCAGTGAGCCGTAGTGCCCTGCCCCGATCTCGAGCCGCATCTTGTCCGTCGGGACGAAATCGCTCTTCGGTACCCAGAAGTAGCCGCCCCGCTGCTTATCAGCAAGCTCCTTCTCGGTCAGAACGTGATCGACTCGCCGCGTCTTCATACGGAGCCGGATCGCGGCTGGCTCGTGGCCGGCGTCGATGAGGAAGAGGTCGCTGCTGGGCCATTCTCGCTTTCGTGTCGTGTAGAAGGTTGCCGGCGTCATGGTCGAAAGCTGCGGCGTCACGGCCCATCCACGGCGCAGGGATTCCTGAGCCAACGCATGAAGGATGAGGAGTGCGCGCTGCCTTTCCTCTTCGGGAACGTCGAGGCGCTTCTTGTACTTGACGAGTTCGCGGATTGCTGGGTGGGCTCGACCAATCTCGACCGGGATCGGGATCGTCTCATCGATCACAGGGCGCCGTGGTTTCGGGGGAGTGGGTGCTGGAATCTCCGGGCGGACATCGACTGGAACGGCGTCTGGACTAGGTTCGGACGAGCGCGGCCGCAACGACGCCTTCACTGGACGCTTCTGCGCCGTCGGTGGCGAGGGACTTGTCGAGCCCGCCGTCTTGTCCGATTCATATCGTCCATGTACGAGGTAGTACCGGCCACCGGTAGTGACGGTAGCTGTCCACGAGTCGCCGCGACCGCGCACCTTGACAAGGCCGCGTCGCTCGAGCGCGCGAGCGGTGATGCGATGCACGTACCCGTCGTCGTAAATACCCGGCGGCCGATCATCGGCGACCCACCGCAGCACCGCGAGCTGAACTTCGTTGAGTGATGTGTGCACGCGATCCAGTCTCCGGACAACCGTGAACGCCGTCGAGTGCCCCGTGTATTACATCGCCAAGCACGCGAGTTATCCACAGGTGGATACGCCGATTTTCCCGTCGCGAACTACAGTGATGTAGTTCCTTGGGTACGTCAAAGCGCGTCAAATGCCTCAAAATCGGCACAGGTGGCACCGTGTGGGCCGAAAAGCCTGCGGTTGAGCATCGAGGCTATCCACAGGACTGATCGGCTTAGACGGGCTTCTGGCCCGTCGGATGTCGCCGAGCCCAAGTAGACTGAGGAATGATAAACAGAGCCCCGATCTGACTATTCGGAGCGAGGCTCTCAAACGGACAGGCCGGGGCCGTGTTGTCCGTGGAAGGACTACTCGACTCTAGACACTCCAATAGCTCTTCGCGACCTTTTCTCGGGGCCGGGAGGCCTGTCTTCCCTTTCAAGTAGGAAGGAGCGCACCATGGCGAAGTCATCGTCACGGTCGTCCGGAAAGCCCTCGAAAGGCCAGCTGAGCAAGGCGGGTCGCGTCCTCGCGACCGACTCGTCGGGCAAGGCGGCCAAGTCGAAGGCCGGATCGACGCTCGGCAGGGGCTGAGATGAGAGGAGGGCCGGTGACATTTTCGCCGGCCCTCCTTGTCACTCTTTCGTCGCTGAGAACGTGTCGGGACTTCACGATTGGGCGCTCACCCTGCGCCAGCATCCCGAGCGGGATGAGGAAGCAGCACAGCATGACGAAAGTCACCTTTGAGTTCAACGAAGAAGGACTGCGCCGCATCGCGGAAAAGCCGTCAGGGACATGGCGGCGCAGCAGACGCAGGATCTGGAGCACCTGCGGCATCAGTACACCGGCCAGTCGATTGAGGCGATCCGTCCGGCGCTGCAGCAGCTGTTCGCTGGGTACGGCGGCAGCATCACCGTGCCGGATCTGTCGGATTGGGCGCAGCTGATCCACGACGGTACGCGGATGGAGATGACGCCTGAGCCGATCGACTGGAGACGGTGATAGCCGCCGATGTTGATCCGGAGTACTCGAAGCACCAATCTTTATCGGGCGGGCGTAGTCGTGCAAAATGTAGAGACCCCGAGAAGATGGGACGAAGCGAAGGAGCGTCAATCTCCCGTTCTCCTGCTAGCAGGTGGCGCAGTCGCGGGCTAATGGGAGAGCATCATCGTGGCGACGTCGAGGAGCATCTCCTCGAGACGCTCGGCAGCGATCGATGCGGTCACGAAACGGGCGTAGTCCGGATGTCCGAAAATCCTGATCGCACCGTTGGAGACCAAGAACTCCGAAGACAGTTGTTTCTGATCATAGGACTCACGTACGGGGATGAGATCTGCCGTGTTTGTCAGACGTGAGCCGGGTCGCTCCGTGGCGAGGAAGTACAGCGGCTTATCCTTGGACTTGCTCTTTTCGATGAAGTCGACGAAGAACAGCTGCGTTGTCGCTCCGACCTGGAGCATCTCGTCATACGTGCGCTTCGGGTTCAGGATCCGCGTAACTGGCCGGGCATCTCCAAGCTCATCGAGAATACGGCGCTGGAGTAGCCTTGAGAGCTCCATGCGGCGGGCAATCATCGCCTCGTGCGAGATCTTCCGTGGCGGGTCGATGAGCTTCTGCAGAGTTTCCCAGACCCGCTTGGCTCGCCTCCCGTGCTCGGCGCTCGTGACCTGGAGATTCTGGTAGTGGTCGATTGTCAGGATCGCCTTGTACCAGCGGTGCTGGGTCAACAGCTCTAGGAGCTTTTCGGAGGTTTCGTCGGTTGCGGACGGGTTCCTCTCGCTCGCGAACGCGGTGATCGATGTCAACACAGCGGCTTCGCGTTGCGGGATCTGGAACTGCATTGCGGCATCAGGAAGTGGGACGGTGATGCCCAACTCTTCTCCTCCAGGCGCAGGCCCGGCACTACGCAGGAGTTCGGTGGCGAGCTCCTTTCCTCGCTTTCTGACCTCATTTTCGGGTGCGTGGGCGGCGTCGATCGCGTCCCAAACCATCCAGTGCATCATCGCCTTGATCGCCCGATAGGAGCGATGCCAGTACGCGACCCCGAACATGTGCGAGCGCACGCGTCCGACGAGCTCGGCAGGACGAACACCCTTGGCGCGCACGGCCATGCGCAGATCCGCTCCGCCGCCCGAGCGCAGAATGACCGCGATGGTTAGCGAGGACACGACGCGCCGTACGTCGATGCCTGCGCCGGCGGCCACGCCGAGCGCGTTGCTGTCTCGGATAAGGTAATCCAGCTTGTCCACGTCGAGTGAGCCGCTGAGGATGCTGTGGAGCATCCCACACATCCACGGCGTGAGCGAGCTGTCCGGACGAACCTCGCCGCCGATTACTGATGCGACATCGGCCGGGTTGAGATCCCAACCGCCGCCAGATTCTGTTTCGGATCGGCGCAAAATATCTGCGATCGGTGACGATGTGACGAACTCCACGGATCGGGTTTCGTGACGGAATGGCGCCGGATACGCTTCCTCGAGGTCGTGCGCGAGGGGGTAGTGTCCTACGTCGTGCAGCAGCGCCGCCGCGAGCAGTGTCCGCATCTGTACGGGACCCACCAGCACACGGAACAAGGGAGACTGCGGGTCCGCGTGCAGGGCGATGATCGCATCACGCATCATCGCGAATGTCCCCAGCGCGTGCTCCAACCGCGTATGCGACGCGGTCGGCCAGATCAAGCAGATCAAGCCCAGTTGCAAGCACGAGTTAAGCTGCCGCATTGCCGCCGTGCTGACGAGCGCGCGCACCCGCTGCGTGAAGGGTGCAGGGTCGCTTGTCCCGACCTGGACTATCTCCACAGGGACGCGGCTCAGCTCAGGAACCTTCACTTCGACCGACGGAGTGCCCAGCACACGTTCGAGCGCGTCAATCGCCTGTTGAAGGCTGTCATAGTGTTCCGAAACGAAGAATTCCGGCGGAAGTCCCAGAGCTGTCTCCGAGGGATCATTGGCCCCTCCGAGGAGCAAGCAGCCAATGAGGCGTACGGCTCGTTGCGTGCACAGATCCAGTTCCGGATAGTGATACGGGTCCGCATCCGCAAGAGTCTGCAAGAAGATCTGACCCAGCGCATACCGGTCCCATCGCTGTGCTGTTGAAAGATCGTATGAGCGTGATTGCAAGGCAGCGAGTCGGTCAGGGTGTGAGTAGACCTGGGTGAGGAACGTACCTGCGCCGTCGAAGAACTTCTCGTCAGTGACGTACTCCAGGTCCACAAGATGCACGCCCGAGATCGGCGAGACGATCACGTTTGACGAGGATACGTCACCATGCGCGTATCCCGCCTCGTGCACTGCGGCGAGCTGACGAGCAGTCGAGAGGAGAGCCTCAACGATGTTCACCGGCATCCGGTCGTTCGTGAGCGCGCGCTCTAATGTCTCGGATTGGGCGTGCCAGGTCGAGACAATGCAGGTGCCGCGGCTTCCATTCAGGCGGTAAAAGAAGCTGTCCAGAACTGAACCGATCGCGACGGACTTGGCTGACGCCATAAGCCGTGCGATCTTCGCGACTTGTTCTTGGCCCTCGCTGAACTCAGGATTGGAGATTGTCAGCAGCACTTCTTGCTGGGACGGACGGTGCACGGCGCACGCTAGAATCACCCTTGTGCCCGCGCGGACCAGTTCTCCCGAGTCCAATCGCCCTCCCGCTGCCGAGATTACGGCGGCCAGCACGTCTGAGGCATGTCTGACTTCGCGCTCCATGGCGGTGTCACTGTTGCCGTTCAGATTCTTCTGGGTGGGCTTTTGGATATCGTTCACGAGCGCTGGGAGGGTGCGAACTCGAGGACGGCAACATCGCGGGAACGTCCCGGCCCGACGTGCTCGGGAACTCGAGACTCCAACAAAGGCAGGCCAGCGTTGTCCGCTGCGACGCTGTAGATCCGGATTGGCCGATGGAAGAAGAGCACCTTCTCCGGATGTGGCGCGTGGTTGCGGATACGGAACTCTATCTCGAGAGTTTGCTCCACGCGCAGATCGATCCCCGAGACATCGACGTCGGCGCGTGACTGCAGGTACGTCCCAGGGTTGGGAATTGTGGCGATGAGCACACCATTTGGTTGAAGCATCTTCGCTGCAGCGAACATGAAGCCTTGTAGATCCGCCGCGCAATGCAGGGTCATGTTCGCAACGAGAGCCGCATATTTCCGGTCCCCGTGCGCTACCGCAAAGTCCTGCAATGTGCCCTGGAAGAACGCGACATTGCCGCCCGAGGCATCATGCAACTGAGTCGCTTTCGCTACCGATTCCGCAGAAGGATCAATTCCGTCCACTTGATAGCCCGAAGCGGCCATTTCCGCTGCGAGATACCCCAGACCTGAACCCACGTCGAGAATCTTTGAGCCCACTGGCACTTCGTGATCCGCCAATGACTCGAACACCAGGTTTTTCAGCGCTCTGTACGAAGGATCACCATTGTCCAGCAACTCCGTCGAACGAGCAGCGGAGTTCGCATCCCAACGGCGAGCAATCTCCGAGTCGGACGCCGCCGACCGTGACGAGAGAATCGAGGGAATAGCGGAAATCTTGTGCATTATACCCCATTATACCATGTTGGGTTCAACATCTTACTTCGTTGCGGGTGCAGCAGATCTAGTCTCAAGGATCGTGGAGAAAATGGTCCCCGCCAGGTTTACCAGGTCTGCATTCGTGGTTCGGGTGAAGGTGTTGACCTCGATCGGATGACGACGGGTCCGTCGAGTGGTCCCGTCAGCTGCTCCGCGAATGATCAGAATCTTCTCGGTCCCGTTAACCCGGTAGGACATCTTCACCTCCAACGCTTGATTGGCCGGGATGGACACAATGTCCACCTCGCGCTTGCTCAGCTCTTCCGTAGTGGGATAGCTGGTGTCACTGAGACACACAGTAGCCTTCTTACCTTTGCCTGCGATGGCTTCGACCACCGGTCTCATGACGTCGCCCTCGAGCCACTCGGTGTCCTCGCAGAAGATGTAGATGTTCCCTTCGAGCCGGTAGAAGTTTGCGTAGTACTGCGCGAACTTCGCGGTACCGCGTTCGAGCGACACATGTTCGATCTGAGCTCGCGGCGCTCGGACGGCGTACATCAGGATGAGATAGACCACAGTGATAAGGATCGTGGCCAGCACCTGCGCAGGAATATTCGGGTCTCCGAAGAACGGCCAGACGCCCACCACCAGCGTGACCGCGACGCCAGCCGCCGCGATCACGTTCAAGGCCCACCGCACGATGATCTTCGTCATTCCGCTCCTTCGCAGTTGCTTCCTACCATACAAAGAACAACCCCTGGCTGAGTACTCATTTCGCTCAGCACGCGTCGCCCACGAGCGCACTCGGATGCGGACCTGCGCCCGATGGTACCGTCACGGCTGCCAACGGCTATCCTGCTCAATTCGTTCAAGGCATGGCGCAATGTAGTTTTCACAACGTGCGCGACCGGAAGATTGACGCTCCGGAGCATCGGTTCATACTCAGTGTCGTTCCTCATTGGTATGCGGCTCGAAGGAGAACCATCCAGGTTCGCCGGCCGCTCCCGATGAGGAGGCTCACCATGAGTGAGAACACCCCCGCCGAGGTGCCATCCACGGCACTCGGCCCGATCCGCACCCTCGCGGTGCGGCTCACCGACGGATTGCGGGCGCAGTTGGACGTCATCGCCCAGCTCAACGACCGTTCCGTCACCGAAGAGATCCGTATCGCCCTCGAGGCCTGGGTCGAGACCAGCAAGTCCGACCCGAAGGTGCTCGCCAGGGCAGAGACGGTGCGCGCCGAGATCGAACGCGATGCCAAGACCAAGCAGAGCGCGATCGAGGCCATCTTCGGCGGCGCGGCAGCGAAGGCTACCCGCGCCAAGTCAGGCTCTGCCTGACACGCAAGACTCCCTCTCACTGGGGGAGAGGGGCGGCTGTCCCGGGGATCTGAGCGTGTGGGGACGCTCTCCCCGGGCAGTCGCCCGGAATCACTTCCCTGCCCTCGTTGCTGCCCCGCGGCTTGTCAGAGAACCAGTTGGTTCTCGGCCGCGACAACAGTAAGGAGGTGGGACTGATGGTTCAAGGAATCGTCATCCCTGCGGACGCTGAATCGCCGCTCGGGCGGCGCGACTTCGCGCGACTCGAGGACTATCAAGCGGTGGTCGGCGGATGGATCGAAGCCGTCGATCTGCTCGACTTCGGCGTCACCATCTATGTCAACGAGGAAGGACTGCTCCGGCACCTGCCGATCAACAGCCGAGCCTCGTTCCTATGGTGGTATCACGTCCCCGAAGCGCGACAGAAGGCGATGCTCGTCGGAGACGCCGTGCTGATCGGCTTGCCCGGCCGGGACGGCAACAACACCGACCTGCCGACCGCTGTGCGGGAGTTGCTGCTCTCGCCGCAATGCTACGGCGTTGAGGTGCGTACCGTCGGCGATGCTGCGTGGTGCCGGAACGAGACGATCTATCCCGACTACTGGGAAGCGATCGTCTGGGCAATGGTGCTCCTCGAACGGATGCCGGAGGTCACGGATACGCGAGTCGTTCCTGTCGATGGCGACGCCGAGGCCGCCTGATTCACACCAACTCATCCACTATGGCGGCGACTGCCCAGCCTCGAGAGCTATGCGCTCTCGGCTGGAGCGGTCGCCGTTTTTCACTTTGCAACGCGACTTGAGATCCGACGTTGGTGTCCGACGCTCCTGCCAGGATGGAGTCGTGGACGTAGAAGCCCTGGCCGTCGCGAAGATCCAGAATATGATCGCGCGCTGCACCCATCTCAAAGCCTTCATCGCGTCGAACGACAAGACGCCCTTCACGGACGGTCATATCGACCTGTACGGAGCGCTGGGACAGAGGAAGTCGGACTTCCACGGACGCGTTCCCGTGCAAGTCAAGGGACGCACTCGCTCCGGGAAGCTGCAGAATGAGTTGACGTTCGGCATCGATCGGACTGATCTCCTTGGCTTTCAGAGGGACTCAGGCGTCCTTTACTTCTACGTGCCTGTCGACCGGCAGGGCAAGCGCTGTACCCCCTACTTTGCGATCCTGTCGCCGTTCGCTATCGAGGACTATCTGCGGAGCGCCTCGGAGGAGCAGGCGAAGATTGCTGTCACGTTCAAGAAGCTTCGAAACGATCCGAACGAGATTGAACGAATCGTCGCGCTCGCTCTGAAGACGCGCGACCAGAATCCGTCACTCGGCTTTGAACCTGAGCTGTTCCAGAAGATGCAGAGCATCACGGTTCACACGCTCAGCGACCTCACCTTCGATGAACCTGTCGTCCTTCGCCCGCGCAACTTGGACTACGCAGTGGAGCTGGTCACCGAAGGCGGGATGCGGATCCCCCTGGGAGGCGAGCTTCATATCTTCCCCGGGCTGTATATGGAGCAGCCCTTCGACGCCATAATCTCTGCTGGCGGCGTGAGTTACACGCAGGTGACGCGCCAGCAGATTTCCCCGCACTCGATCGTCGTGAAGCTCGCCCCCGGTCTCAGCCTCACGATGACCGAAAGCGACAAGCAGAGACTATGGAACTTTGCCTTTTCGGAGGAAGGAAGCTTCGCAGATCGTCTCAAGGCCGCGCGCTTCATCGAAGGCTTCCTCGCGACCGGCGCGATTGAAGTCAACGAGGAGTCGACGCCGCTAGGAGTGATCAGCGATTCCAGCGAGACCGACCTCGCCGAGCTTCGACGTCAGCTCAACTTGATCCACCTGATGGACGAGCTCTTCGAATACTTGAACATCGACGGCTCCCTCGTCGACCTCGACGCGGTAGACGACATCCAGATTCGGAACGTCCACACCCTCCATCGCGCCCTGGTCCTTGGGGAACAGGTCTCCAACCCCGATGGGGAGGTGGCCAGAGGCATGTTCAGCATCGGTCGCGGAGCAGTGATGCTCGTCATCCTTCAAGGTGACGCCCCTGGCAAGTGGCGTTTCGTCGATCCATTCGACCCGCAAGCACCGCATCTCTTCCGCTGGTCCGCCGATGACGACGACCCAACGAGAGCATTCCCGGTCACGGTCTATGACGTCCTCGAGAAGAAAGACCTGCCGACCATTCTGAACCTGCGGCTCGAGTCGATCGTCAAGGCCTACGACGCGATCGTCGATGCTGAGCGCACTGCGAACCTTGCGAACCATCAGGTGTTGGCGCTCCTGAACGCAGCCGACGCCAGCGAGCGGCGCGCGAAAGAGTTCCTTGACGCCGCCGAAGCCCTCAACGACTGGGTGATCGAGCATGAGGGAGCACTTCCCATTCACCTGATCAATCGGTGGCAGATTCGCTGGCGCATCGCGCCCCTGTCAGCTCAGGATCTGGGAGCAATTCGTGAGCTACGGCGATCGGTCGTTCGTGATGGAGGTCCACGGGCCGCCGAGCTTGAGGTGGCATGCGGGCTGCTCCTCGGAGATCGCTCCGAGGCCGATTACCTAGTCGAACGGCTGCCCGACGAGACGCTCGATGAAATGAAGAATTGGCCGATCTGGAAGTTGCGAGGATCGGACGAGGAAGCAGCGCTCGAGCAGACCTGACCCAGCGCTGGAAGCATTCCCGTGACGGTCATGCCGACGCTTGGGGACGAACTAGCGGCGTGTACGGCTGTCCGGAGCGGTCGAGGTGATCAGGTATAGGGTCAGCGAAGTTGCCGACGCCGTGCGCCCAGTCGAGAGATTCCTCGGCTATGTAGACGACGGTGTGGGGTGTTGGTTTTAGGAATCGAGGCCGACGGCCCGAAACCGAAGGTCGCGGACTCGCCACAGTGGCAGCGTCGGCATAAGCTCGTGCAGTTGCCCCTCGTTGATGTACGCCCGGTGTCTGAGCGTTTCGAGATCCGCATCCTGAAAGATGTAGCGGCGATCGCTCGTCGGCTGTGCGCGGTACGCGCCGAAGTGGCCGTGCACCCACTCGAACGACACCGTACTTTCCAGCCAGCGCCGAAGCGCGAGCTCGTCGTAGATCACCTCCCCGTCGCTGAGGACACGAGCAGGCGGTGCAGTGATCCGTGACGAGTACGGCGCTTCTCGCCGAATGTAGTCCAGGCGGGCACTCGTCAGCCCCGGCGCGATGCTCCCCGCTTCGGCGCGTGTGATCCACACGATCCTGGCCTTTTCGTGTTCTCGTTCGTCTGCACACCCATCAAGCTACCGACGCGGGCGCGGGCCAAGTGCTTTAGCCGCGCGACCCGACACTGACGAAGAGTGGGCGGTACGCCAGATCGCCGTCAGTACGTGGGAAGTGCCTCCAACCTACTTTGTCCCAAAACGCGTCTGCGTTCTCGGAGAACGCGAACAGTGGCTGGCCTTGATATCGCTGTTCGAGCAGTCGGACCGCTGCAGTCCCGGCTCCGTCGCATCGCCGGTCCGCGCGAACCTCGAAGAACACAACTTCGACCAATTCATGGGGTGCCGACAACCCCGCGTACTCCGCGTGCAAGGGTGTCCGCGTGTGAACTTCGGCACGGGCCACTTCCTCTTCGCCTTCGACAAAACTGATCAGTTCCACGTTCGGCTTCGACCCAACCGTGCCAGCTCGATCGCGCCACCAGTGCGTTGTGAAGCCGTTCGTCGTGTGCTCGAACGGCTTCACGTAGTCACGCGTCTGCTCGAGCACTGTCAAGACGATCACTCGGGTCCTCCTCCATTTCGCGCCGTCCGGGATGCTGGTTCCCGGCTGCGCCCCACCGATCGTATAGCGGTGAACGCGCAAGCTGACGTGACGTTTGACTACCTGACGCCAGCCAACTCCGTTTCGCCCGCGCGCTCCTGGATCAGCTCGAAGATGTCGATGTACGCCACCTGGACTCGGTGCCTTATCCGCTTACGCATCGCGGCGGACACGGTCAGTGGCGGCCAGCGTCGGAGGCGCGCGTTACCGTGATCTAGGCGGCCGAGCGACTTTCAACAGTAGCGATTCGTGCGCGGACACGCATCAGCGCCCGGCATCACCCGAAATCCAGGGAAAGGGCAACGGACCATATTGGTCTGTTGCTCAGTGTCGGTCCCGTGTGGCAGACTTCGTCTATGGCCCTTACGGAGCGAGATACCCGCACACAGCTCATCGATCCGATGCTGGCTGCGGCTGGCTGGCTTCCATCGCAGATTGAGGAAGAGTACGTGTACCGCCCGGGAAAGCTACGTCTTCTGGGGGAGCAGACGGTGCGCGACGACCCGCAATTCGTCGACTACGTGCTGCGCGCCGAAGCCCGCGGTCCGATCCTGGCCGCTCTCGAAGCGAAGGACGAATCGCACTCCCCGGGTGCTGGTTTACAGCAAGCCCTGGCGTACGCCTTCGACGTCTCGGCACCATTCGCACTGTCAACGAATGGACACGAGATCGTCGAGCAAGATCTGCGCAACGGGGTGGTCCGTCGGCTCAAGGATTTCCCCACGGCCGCAGAACTCCTCTCGAGGTGGGAGTCGACCGAACCATGGCGCGGTGAGACCGTCACTACCCCGCGGGGAAACAGCGTCCCGAACCCCCTCCTCCAGCCGGCGTTCTCGCTGCCTGGAGCTCCATCGATGCGGTACTACCAAGAGCGCGCCGTTTCGGCGTCCATTGGCGAGATGCTACGCGGACGCCATCGAGCACTTCTGTCACTCGCGACAGGTACCGGCAAGACCTTCATCGCCTACAACGTCGTGCACAAGTTGCTTGCCAGCGGGTACGCCAAGCGGGTGCTCTTCATCGCGGATCGGGTCAGCCTGCGCGATCAGGCCTTCAATGAGTTCGGGGCGCTCGGTGACCGACGCGGGGTAGTCGCGAACGGGCAAGTTCCGCTCCAGCGCGACGTGCACTTCGGGATCTATCAGTCGCTCTATGCCGCCTCTGCGAACGGAGCGCACGTCTACGAGCAGTACCCAGCCGACTACTTCGACCTCGTGATCATCGACGAGTGTCATAGGAGCGGCTACGGAGACTGGGGTGCCATCCTCGACCACTTCTCGAGCGCCTTCCACCTCGGCATGACGGCGACGCCGAAGCAGGACGATTCCATCGACACTTACGCCTTCTTCGCATCGGAGAATGCCGACGAGCAGGGGCAGCCACGGCCCATCTATGAGTACTCGCTTGGTCGGGGAATCGATGACGGCTTCCTGGCTACCTACAAGGTCCTCCGCGTGTCGACATCCGTTGACGAAGGACTCGTCATAGGCGATGAAGTCGAGCGTGGCGCCGAGCTCATCGTCCCGGAGGGCACCACACCACGGGACGTCTATGACATGCGTGACTTCGAACGCGAGATTGTCGTGCCTGACCGCACACGCGCGCTGTGCGAGCACTTGGCTGCGACACTTCGGACATACGGAGCGCTGGACAAGACGATGGTCTTCTGCGTCACGATGGAGCACGCTGAACTCGTCCGGAACGAAATGCAGCGACTGCTGGGTTCGGAAACCGGTAAGAATCTCTACGCCGCCCGCATCGTCAGCGAAGAGCGGGACGCCCAGCACATTCTCGAACAGTTCCAGCTCGCTGGCTCGAGCGAGCCGGTGGTGGTTACAACCGTCGATCTCCTGTCCACAGGTGTCAACGCGCCCTCTGTGCGCAACATCGTCTTCATGAAGCCGATCGGGTCGGTGACGACGTTCAAGCAGATTATCGGCCGTGGTAGCCGTCTGGATCCGCTAACCGGCAAGACCTTCTTCCGAGTGATCGACTACACCAATGCGACTCGCCTGTTCGACGATTGGGATCTTCCGTCGACACCTGTCGTGGACGGGCCGACGACCGGCACCGAAGCGATCGCCGGCCACGTGCAGGATGAGGAGCTGGCCGAGGCGATCCCTGGAGCAACCATCTCTGTCCGCCTTCGTGGCCGTCTGCTGGCTGAGGCACGCACGGACAATGCTGGAAGCTTCGCGATCAGCGACCTCCCAGCCGCAGTGCTCGATGTGTTCATCGCGGCAACGGGCTTCACCCGACGCCATCTTCGAGTTGACACGACGTCCAGCGACGCGACGTCGCTCGTCGTCGCCCTACGTAAACCTGCAGTTGGTGAGCGCCGAGTGCGCATCTCCGGCGTGGAGGTACTCATCGCGGACGAGATCGAAGTGGACCTCGGTAACGGGCACATCCTTCCCGTCCCCGAGTACCTCGGCAGGGCGCGGACAGCGATCCGTGAGCGGGTGGATTCCCTGGGCGCCCTTCACGACCTATGGGTGTCGCGACCGCAGCGCGTGGCCTTCGAGGAGGAGCTCGCCATGCGCCAGATCACCCCAGAACTGCTGGGTCTCGTGCTCGGCCGCGCTGATGTGGATGCCTACGACCTCTTCGCGTCGGCTGCTTTCGACGCGTCGATGGCGAGCCGCGATGCCCGTGCGTCCTCCGCGGCACACGCGCTCGTCGGCGTCTCACCGTCACTTCCCGACGACTTACTGTCCGCGGTGCTCGACAAGTTCCGCATCGGCGGCACCAACGAGGTGTCGACGAGCGAGCTGTTCAGTCTGTCTCCGTTCGCCACCGATTGGGGCGGTGTCCTCGGCGTCGCCAAGCTGCTCGGCGGGCCGGAGCAGGTCGCCGCACTCCTTGATTCCATCCTGACCGCACTCTTCACCTCAGAAACTGACGCATGACGCTCTCCGAACTGCAAGCCAAGATCAAGTCGGCATCCGACAAGATGCGGGCCGACGACAACACCAAGAACGCATTGAAGTACCTCGAGCAGCTGACCTGGCTGATGTTCCTCAAGGTCTTCGACTCCCTCGAGGAGACCCGCGAGATGGTGGCCCGCATCGACGGGTCAACCTACACGCCGCTCATTGCTGACAAGTACCGCTGGGCGTCCTGGGCGCGAAGTAGAGAACTCACGGGGGACGAGCTAATCGTCTTCGTGACGGACGAGCTCCTGCCCTATCTCCGGGAGCTCAGCGGCAGCCCGCGCGCCGAGCGGCTCGCCGCGATCTTCGCCGAGGTGCGCACCGTCATGAAGTCGGGCTATTCGCTGAAGGAGGTCGTGGCGATCGTCGACTCCATTGACTTCCACGCGCTCGACAACCACCACGCCATGAGCGTCGTCTACGAGTCCTTGCTCGCCCAGACCGCCGACGCCGGGTGGTCAGGGGAGTTCTACACGCCGCGGCCTGTCGTCGAATCGATGGTTCGGATCATCGATCCGAAACTTGGCGAGCGCATCTACGACCCGTGCTCGGGGTCGGCGGGATTCCTCGTGGGATCGGCGCAGCACCTCGACGGCGCCGCGCGCACTGTTGAGGAGAAGGACGTCTTCAACTCGGCCTCATTCTTCGGTCAAGAGTCCGGCGAAATCGCGGCTCTGGTCGGCACGATGAACCTCATCCTTCACGGCGTGGAGGATCCGCAGATCATCAGGCGCAACACCCTCGAGCAAGACGCGCGTAATGTCAGCCCGAGCGAGCAGTTCGACGTCATCCTGACCAACCCACCGTTCGGCGGCACCGAGAACCCGCAGGTGCAGCAGAACTTCCCGAGTAAGTCCGCGGCAACGGAGCTGCTGTTCCTGCAACATTGCATGGCGAAGCTCCGCGACCGAGGGCGTGCCGCCATCGTCCTGCCCGACGGCATCCTGTACCGCACCGAGACGGCGTTCTCGACCGTTCGACGTCGGCTTCTCAACGAGTTCACGGTGTCCGCCATCGTGCGACTTCCGACCGGCGTCTTCCCGACAGCGGCAGATACGCGCACCAACCTCATCTTCTTCTCCAAGGGGGGTCGCACGAGCACGGTGCGCTATTACCAGGTACCGACTCCTCCGGGAAAACGCTCCTACAGCAAGACCAACCCACTCACCAAGGACGTGCTCAGAGGCGTCGAGGCTTGGCTTGTCGACGGGGTGCCCAATGAGTACTCGTGGGAGGTCGACTACGACACCATCGTCGACAGTGGGTACGACCTCGACATCCCCTGGCCGAACGCGTCGCTGATCACCGATGGTGCGGTCGCGGGAGAACGAATCGAAGCGCTCCGCGCTCGACTTAGCACGCTCCTCGATCTGACCGACGCGCTGGCCACGGCACACGGCTCGCTCGATTCATATCCCCTCGTGGAGGCGCAGCCGATTGGCGAATGGGTCGTCGAGTCTGGTGCTCGTGCGGGCCGCACGGAGCCTGACCGGTTCGTTGGAGTCAGTAACGAGGGTGGCCTCGCCCCGTTCAAGGGCAAGCCTGCCAAAGACACGAGTCGCTACCGCCAGCTGCGTCCCGGAGACTTTGTCTACAATCCCATGCGTGTCAACGTCGGATCGATTGCGCTCTGTCGGCGCGAGGACGAGGCGGGATGGGTCAGCCCCGACTACGCCGTCTTCCGACTCGCAGAGGATGCTCCCTTCGATGAGGAGTTCTTGCTGATGTTCCTCAAGAGTGAGCAGGGCAAGGCGGAGATCGTCCGCGAGAGCCGGGGCGCGGTACGACGACGCCTCTATATGGACGGAGTGAAGAAGATTCGCGTCCCGATCCCGGGGGACGCCGAATCGTGGTCGGCGCTCATCGGGTCCTTCGCCTCGGTCAGGCGCCACCTGCGCGAGTTGCCGAGTACCTCCGCGGGAACACTGGCGGCATTCGAGGCTGCCGCCTTCGGGCCTCGTGACATCGGAGATGACACCGCTCAGTAATGGTGAACCAGGTGCAACCATATGTCTGGTATGGTTAAGTGTAGGCAACCATTAAGGAGTTTCATGCGACTCGGCGGATCGAGCGAAGTGGCGAAGGCGCTCGGCGTCTCTGCCTCTCGCGTGACGGTACTGCGCCAGCGCGCAGATTTCCCTGACCCCATCGGCGAGATCGCACAGGGGCCAATCTGGGATCTGGACGTAATTGCCGAGTGGGCGAGCTCGGGCCTGCGCAAGAGCGGTGCGGGGCGGCCGAAAGCTGAGGATGTCAGTCGTCTACTCGGCGGTCGCTTCATCTTGGAGTATCCTGCGATCGGCCGCGGTGGCTTCGCTGATGTCTATCGAGCGACGGACAAGAAGACCGGCGTCACCGTCGCAGTCAAAGTGCTGCGCGACGTTGAGGGTGTCGAAGAAGAGGCGATCAAGCGGTTTCAGCGTGAGCTGCGGATCATGGAGAAGCTGTCGGATCCCAACGTGGTGCGCGTCCTCGCCCAGGGAGAGACTGACGGCGGCGAGATCTGGTACGCCATGCCGCTAGCCCAGGGTAGCCTCGCGGATTACGTTCAGGCCATCGGCCAGAACCCACCCCTAATCGTGGACATCATGCGGCAGATCTGCTCTGGGCTCGAGTACATCCATGCGCAGGGCATCTTCCACCGCGACCTGAAGCCCGGGAACGTGCTGCGCCTCAAGGACGCCGACACCGAGGCCGACACCTGGGCGATCTCCGACTTCGGCCTCGCCGTTCAGGCCGAAAGGGATACAGATCCGCTCACATCGACGTTTCGCCAAGGCCTAGGGTCTTGGGTCTACACCGCGCCCGAGCAATGGCAGGCTGCCCGCAGCGCAAACCGCCTGTCCGACGTCTATAGCCTTGGCAAGGTCCTTCAGGAGCTCGCTACTGGCGAGTGGCCGGTGAACGCGGAGATACCTCCAGGCGTACTTCGGCCAGTCATCGAGAAGGCCATCGCGAACCTCCCGGCCGCTCGCTACCAATCGGTCTCCGAGTTCCTCGAAGCACTAGAGCGGACGATCGGGACTCAGGCCGTTCACCAGGATTGGGAATCACGCGAGGAGCAGGCCGAGCGGCTCCGAGATCGCCTTCTCGGGCAGCCAAGCCCGGAGGACCTCGTGGAGGTCATGGACTGGGCGCTCGCTCTCGACGAAACGGATGAGAGCGACATGAGCGCTCTCATCCGAGTGATTCCGTGGATGAGCGCGTCATCGATCACCTACTTGTGGGGCCGTGACTCCGGTGCGTTTCTGCGTGTGGTCGACCGCTTCTGTGCCTACGTCTCGACGAACAGCTTCTCGTTCGAGTACTGCGACACCCTCGCCAACTTCATGCGTCGGCTCGCGGAGATTACCGGTGATCCGAAAGCACTTGGCAAGGTGGTGCTCGGGCTTGCCCGCCTCGGTGCCCACCACAACCGCTGGCACGTGCGCGATGTACTCGTCGGCCTGCTGCAGGGCGTGAAGTCGAAGGAGGGGGCGGCGGAAGTCGTCGAGGCGCTCTGTGCCATCCCGATCGAAGAGGCGCAGTGGTCGGTTACAGATTTCACACTGCGGACTCTGCCGGCATCGATCCGCGCCGGACTCGGACCTGTAATCACAGTGGCATCCTGATGACGACAGGAACTCTCCGCCTTAGTCGCCAGACGCCTCCGATCGTTGATTCGCTTAGATCGGTGGCGATGAACGCTGAGGCGAGGACGTTCCACATAGAACACGCAAGTACGGAGCACCACTGATGGCTCTATCGCTCGGCCCGATTCTGCTCGACGCAGGCATCGACCCGTCGGACGCGCTCGTGATCCGCCACGCCTATGTGCGCGAGCACGAGGACAGCGGCATCTCGGGTATCCATGCCGACTCGACTGACGAGGAGATCCTCGAGTACACGCGCAACCAGTCGGCGAACACACGACGGTTCCCTGAGGGGCCGCCCCGCTACTGGGTCGTCTTCATCCGTGAGGGTGGTGACCAGGCTCGGCTGTGGGCCGTAGTCGAGAACGGCGGTGAGATCGCCAACGACGGAGTGCGACGGATCTTTGACATGGTCGTATCCGAGCACATGGCGGATCTGCGTGGGCGCCTTGTGATCGGCTGGCGTTCACCGCGTACCTGGTGGATGCGTGCCAACACAGCAGCCAGCTATCCGGTGATGGGTATCGCCGACGCTGAGCCGGTGCCGTTCCCCGGCTTCGACCGGCTCGTTCTCGACTACGCGCAGCTCCAGGCGGTTATGCGCGACCATCGCTACGCTTCCTGGCGCACCGCCCTGTCGTCGGTGGTCGGCATCTACCTGATCACTGACACCCGTGATGGGCGTCACTACGTTGGCAAGGCCGACGGTGAAGAGAACATTCGTCAGCGATGGACTGTGTATGCGACGAACGGCCATGGCGGCAATGTTGAACTCAGGGGACTCGATCCTTCGACCTTCCGCTACTCGCTGCTGCGTGTGTTCGATCCGTCAACGCCCACCTCGGCGATCGATGCCTCGGAGAGCCACTTCAAAGTCGCACTCGACTCGCGTAGGCACGGACTAAATCGAAACTAGGAAAGTACCCCATCGATGTGCGGCGCGGCGCGGCGCGGTGCTACTTCTCGCTTCCGTCGATGGGGGTAGCGACCTCGTGCCGAAGCATGTATTGCTGATCGAACGTCAGTTTGGGGGAGGGAGCCAGGAGCAGGTCTTCTGCTTCGTCGGCGATGTGTGACACAGATCCGAGGCGCTTCGATACGGTCACCCACCTGAGGTAAGCGATGTCGTCGACGCGGCGCAGCGCTGCAGTAACGCCGGACGATAGTTGAGTCGAGTGGATCTGCCGCTGGCCGGCGAGCTGCGCCAGCACGAACTCGGCGACCAGCTCATGCTCCTGACCCCAATGAGGCCGCCCGCGCATTGCGTTGCCGATGCTTTTCTTGAACTGTGCGAAGTTGAACTCGCGCCGCTCGCCGTTCTTCTTCACAACAACGGCGGGTCGGGCAAGAGTGGACGGCCACCATGCCTCAATCGGGCGCTTCTTCGGTTCGAGAGGCCGACGCCCGAGGTTTGGGTAGTTCTCCGGAGCGCACAACCACTCGAGGAAGTCTGCGGCCGTCTTGAACCCCTCGAAGCCAGGTCGCTTGCGTCGGATCGTGAGCTGACCGCGTCGACCGAGGGAGTATGTTACGTGGGCAGCGCGGAGCTTCTCTTCCTGGCTTAGACGCCGTTCGACCTCGACGACGATGTCGACATCATCGATGCAAGTCGCGGCTGTGTCCGCCTGAGTCGCTTCCAGCTCGTCAGCTGTCAGAGGGGAAGCCAGCATTTCAAGTTGTTCGGCTAGCGCTCTCTCCACGTCCTCCACGATCCTGTGAATATCGTCGGCCTCAAGTAGGCCGAGAGTGTCGCGCTGAAGCTCTTGCCCAAGCCGGGCCAGCGAGAAGCGGCTGAGTCGCTGGTTCCCGGTTTGCCGAACCCACAAGCGGTCCATCGTCATCGTGCGCAGGCGCTCGTCAGTCAGGAAGACGTGGTCGGGAACTGTCAAGCAACGGCGCTGCCGCGTGATCCGCGTGTGATCGCTGGATGTCCGTGTGTAACTCACTTCGGTACCCGACGCGACCCCCAGCGCCCGACACGTTGGGCACTGGAGGTTGTTGCGCTTGGCGACAGCGCTGGCGGAGCTAGGCATATAGACATGATGCGCGCCCGTGACTGCCCCAGTCAATATCTCCTTCTATTTGCGAGCGCTGTCCGTCGCATCGACTGCAACTTGCTTACAAGTACTCGCGCCGACGATCTTTCAAGTGGCAGACTCGTACTTGTAGGCAGCGTGGCCGACAGGGCGGAGCGACTGATGGACGAGCAGCAGAACTCGAAGGGTTGGTACGACGGAACGCTTGCCAAAGCGACAGGATGGACTTGTTTGGTCCTTCTCGTAATTGTTGTTGTTGGCAGCTTGGCCGCTTCGGCCCTCGCAGCTCTCCAAGGGCACTACTTCGTACTCTTTGGGCTGCCAGGTGTAGCTGCTATCAGCTGGGCGCTCATGCACACCGTGCTCCGCTGCGCGGGCGTGCCTGCAGTCAGGAAACTGAAGATGAAGGCGCATGTGCCTATGCGGTCGTTGCCGAATGGGCCGAAGAACCGGCCGGCACAGAAGCGATCCGAACGCCGGAACGAGCGCATCTGACCCCCTGGTCAGGTCTCCCTTTCATCTCGCAGCGCGCTTTGCAGATATGCACGGAGACTTGCTTCCGCCGCTGGCACGTCCGCACAGTACTCCATCAAGCTCTCTCGCCGAATCTGGTTGCAACCCAACTGTCGACAGAGCCTTGTCGACTCCGTTGCCATGTCCAGCCAGGTGCGGTTCTCATCACGCCACCCATAGACCGCTCGACGAATTTCTTCGAACAGCACGTTCTGCACAAATGGCTCGTTGGCAAGCGCTGCGGGCAAGACCCCGGCCTCAACATCGCGGGTGAATGCGGTCAGCCAGTCCATCGCCTCACTGACGTGCGCTTCGAGTGACTCGTCGATGATCTCGTCAGCCTCAAGTACAGCGACGTGCCTACGTGACATCTGATCCTGCGATTCCTCGTCTGACAGTAGCCTGTGCGCGATGCGTCCCAGGAAGACGCGAACGCGCCCGCGGTAGGTCCGAGGGTACGCCTCGCTCGGCTCCGGAGTCGAGAACCGTTCCATGCGCCCCCTACTGGCCCCTCATCACCGGTCCCGCGAGGTGAGGAGGGGCAAGCAACTGGAAGCTTTCCGGACGGGGCCTTTCGTCGTGGCTCTCGGTGTGCGATTTCGGGTGAACGGTCGTCATTTCTGCGCCTGACTATGAACGAGTAGTCATTGCGTGTCAAGCATGAGTGCTTCGGAGCGTGTGCACTCGGTCCGCCGAACGCGCGTCGCGCCACGAAGGTCGCCCACAGGACCGACACGCGCCCTCGCGCTAACTCCGCAGCGTCCTGCTCCGACTACCTTGTAAGCACCGAACAGCGGTGCGGGTGGAGAGGTGGCGCGATGGTAACGCGAAGAGGAAGAGCGGCGTGACGATTGACGCTTCCATAGACTGGGCGGCTCTGTACCAGAAGCATCGCAACGCGATGTATGGAGTCGCCTATGCGGTGCTGCGCGGAACCGGCCGGGTCGACCTCGCAGCTGACGCTGTTCAAGACGCCATGGTGTCGTTGATGAATTCGCCGCCGTCGGAGGTGCCACGGAACTGGGAGGCGCTTCTTGTGGTGACGGCTAAGCGCCGGGCGCTTGACATCGTCAGGTCGGCTGCCATGGTTCGGGGGGTCGCGTACTCCGAGGAGTATCTCCCGGGTTCGGAGCCATCAGTCGAAGATGAAACGCTGGAGCGGCTGGAGAAGATTGCGCGCGCCCGCCCGGCGATCGCGAAGCTCGACGCCCAGGCGCATACCGTGCTCGCCGAGTACATCGTCCGGGATCGGCCGCGGGCGGACGTAGCGCGTGAGCTTGGCGTGTCGCCGGCACGTGTCAGTCAGATTGCCACGAAGGTGCTAGCGGAAATTCAGGCAGCGGTAGCGGAAGGAGGATGACGATGAGTTCAGACAATGACAGGGATGACGAGATCGCAGAGATCCTCGACGCGCGAAACGGTCGGTCGGTACTCGACAGCGGCGCTTCCTTTGCCGAGCGAGACCCTGAACTGCGTGGCCTACTCGAGGCCGCGGATCTGGCTTGGGCGAGCCAGCAGCACGCACCACCGCTCGCCGACGATCCGGTTGCGGCGATGCTGGGGCTCGTTCCGGATCCTGAGTTTGAGTTGGACGGCAAAGCGTTGGCTTCGGCGCGCAAGCGATCAGGATTGACGGTGAGTTCGCTTGCCAGTCTGCTCGCTGAGCGAGGCTGGGAAGTCTCGGGAAAAGACGTCTTCGCCTGGGAGAGCGGCCGCGGCGCACCGCGGGGTCCTGCGCTGATCAACGCTCTCGCTCAGGAGACCAGTGTTGATGCGGACCGGCTGCGTCGTCGGGTGAGTGAGGATCCTGAGCGCGCGACGCTTGCTGCGGTGATCGGGTCAGCGGCTTTCAAGAGCCTCGCGGAGCGGTGGGCGCGCCTCCAGGGCACGACCGCTGCGTTGGCTGCTTCGGCGCTGGAGTCGCGCATGCTCGTCGCGGTCCACCGGGGTGGCGCCCCTGACGAGGAAGTTTTGCTCGACTCGCTCGAAGCCATGATTAGCGCCATCGAAGGCGCCGAAGGCTGATGAAGCTTGGGCCCTGGGTCGAGCGTGCGATCCGCATCCTTGACGCTCCAACGCAGGAACAGTTCGCACTCGATCCCGAAGCGGCGTTGATTTCTCAGCTCGGCTTGACGGTACGTCCCGTCGAAACGCTTTCGAGCAGCAGGGCGGACGGCGGGTTCTGCGACGGCATGTCGTTCCTTGAAGACGGCGTGATTCTCTACGCCCCGACGCCGAACAGCCGCCGGCAGAACTTCACTCTCGCGCACGAGCTCGGGCACTGGATCGTCGAGCAGGACCAGGGTCTATTCGACTGGATCGCCGACCAAGCTGACCCTGCTGCGCTCCTGGAGACTATCTGCGATCAGATCGCTCAGCGCCTGCTGTTACCGGATGCGCTCACGCAGGACATCGTCGGATCTGAGCTCGTCCGGGCTCAGCACGTGCAAGACCTCTATGAGAACAGCCAGGCCAGTTATCAAGCGTGCGCGATCGCTGTCGCGAGACACGTCCGCGGGCTCGGCGCCGTCGTGCTCATCGACCGATTCGACGGCCAAGTACACCACGCCAGCATCCGCCCAGATCCCGACGACGGATGGCCCGAGGTGTATCCCTGGCGCGGCCAAGTCCTTCCCGAGGCTCACGCGTTACGAGAGTTCGACTCAGGATCGACTTTCACGCGCCGGATCACGTGGCGTGACTCATGGGGGAGAACCGCGGAGTTCTACGCCGATGCCGTCGCTGACGGCCGGCGGACCATCGCGGTTCTGGCGGGCGATGACATCTGGAAGGTCGAGCCCAGCTACGTCATCCAGCCGCGAGACTTCGACAAGCGCCCTCTGCTGCACGTCTACTGCTGCGGCCAAGAGCACTCGTTTCACGGCTTCCCCTGCCCGGCCTGCGGACAAGGGTTCTGCCCGGTCTGCAAGAACTGCAAGTGCGACCGAGCAGCCAAGACTGAGGCCACGTGCAACGGGTGCTTCTTGGTGCTGCAGCGCCATCTGCTCGTCGACGGGCTCTGCGAGAACTGCCGCTAACTCTTTCAGCACCTGCTCCGACTACTTAGTGAGGAGCTGACCGTCAGCTCCGGAGATGGAGCCAGTTGTGGCAAAGAACACGGGACGCGGTCACCGCGTCGGATCGGTCAAAGGACGCAGCGAGTTCCAGGTCGGAAAGACCTGGTTCAAGCGCGACACCTCGACGGGTCGCATCATGAACGGCAGCCCGAACCAGCACAAGGGCGTCCGCAACGAGAAGTGAGCGGAGTGGGGCTGAAGGCGTTGCGCTTGCCAGCCCCACTCGCCACCGGCTTCACCTCACCCCGCATCAAGAGAAGGAATAATCATGGCAGATCGACGAGTAACGCACACCCGTAAGAACCGCGACGGCGACATCACCGCTATCGGCAATCCCGGCCAGTTTTGGTCGCCGCGTGCCAAGGCTGACGCCATCCGCGACATCGAGCTCCGCATCAACACGTACCACGTGCAGTGGCCCGAGAAGCGGACCGAGATCCGCGTCGTCAACGGCGCGACTGGCAAGTACCTCCGCACCGATCGCGACAACACCACGCGGAACAATCTGGACGACCTCCCCGACCTGTGAGTTCACCGGAGCAGCCGGACGCGAAGAACGCACCATGCGACCTGCCTGGTGCGTTCTTCGGCGCTCCGATCAGGGGCCGAGGGTGGCTGTGATGCCAGTTGCAAGCTTCCGTGGCGCCCTGGCCCGCATCGTCACGCCCTCGCGGTGAAGCGCACGAAGCACCGCTCCATGCGATACCTGGTGCTTCGCTTCGATCTCTCGCATTGTCGCCCCAGCCTCGTACTCCTTAGCCATGCGCCGAGCCTCCACCCCGGTCACCTTCCGCTTCTTCACGACGACGTTGTTCTCGCGCAAGAGTCTCACGAGCGCCGATGCGGCGACGCCATGTGTTTCGGCCAGTGACCGGGCGCTCTCACCCTCCTGGTATCGCCGAACGATCTCTACCACGGTTTCCGGGGAGAGCCGCAACGACAGCGTCTGGGCGCGGTACAAGGGCAATGTGCTCGAACCATCGTCGCGGTTGCCGGGGGAGGCCAACTTCCGCAGTTCATCAGGGGTGAACGGCAGGTTCCAATGGTTCGAACAGAGGTCGTTTACGTCAGCAGAGAAAAACCCCCGCTCAGGCGGGGGTTTCCTCATTCTGCGGCGCGCGAAACTCAGCTCACGGCGATCAGGGATCGTTGCCAGCCTGTCGATCCGTCGGGGGCGATGGGGGCGCTCTCCTGGATCTGCATCTCGCCGTTCTTGTTGATCGCGCGCACGGTGACGTAGTGGGTGCCGGGGGTGGCATCCCACTCCAGCATCCACTGCACCCAGGTGTCGGTGCTGATCGGAGCGGACAGCGTTGCTCGCTGCCATTCGCCGTCGTCGATGCGCACCTCGACGGCTTCGATGCCCACCGTCTGCGCCCAGGCGACACCGGCGATCGGGATGCGTCCGGCCGCGACGCTCTTGCCGATCTTCGGGGTGTCGATGCGCGACGAGAACTTGATGGGGGCCTGGGCGCTGTAGCCGCGCGGCGTCCAATACGCCTCGTCCTTCTCGAACGTGGTGACCTTCAGCTCGGTGACCCACTTCGTCGCCGACACGTACCCGTACAGCCCGGGCACCACCATGCGGACGGGGAATCCGTGCTCGAGCGGGAGCGGCTGTCCGTTCATGCCGACGGCGAGGATCGCATCGCGGCCGGCATCGGTGAGCGCCGACAGCGGGGTGCTGGCGGTGTAGCCGTCGACGCTGCGCGACAGCACCATGTCGGCGTCGGTCTGCGGGCCGGCGAGCCGCAGCACGTCTCGGATCGGCACACCCAGCCACATCGCGTTGCCGACCAGATCGCCGCCCACGACGTTGGAGACGCAGGTCAGGGTGATCGCGTACTCGTCCAGTCCCATCTCCACCAGCTCGTCGAACGAGAGCTCGACTCGCTTGTCGACCATGCCGTCGATCACGAGCCGCCAGCTCGCGGGGTCAACCGTGGGCACGGTGAGAGCGGTGTCGACCCGGTAGAAGTCGGCGTTCGGCGTGAACAGCGGCGAGATTCCCGGGATGTCGAGCTCGGCCCCGTCGGGGATGGTCACGGATGTCCGCGCCGGTGGCAGCCGTAGTCCCTTGCGGATCGCCGCCACGGACGAGCTCGTCGCGCTCACCACGCGGGAGGTGATCCCCACGACCAGCGCGGAGGCACCGGCGATGCCGGCGAGCGCGAAGAACCGGCGCCGGTCTACCGACACGCCGGCGGCTGCGCCGTCCGCGCTGTCGTCGCCACCCGCGTCGGGGTCGGGGATGGCGGCGGCGCGCTGCCAGGTGCGGAGCCGTCGGCACAGGAGGATGAGCGCCGCGATTCCCGCGACCGCACCGAGCACCGAGGGAAGGAAGGCGAGCGGGGTCACCCCGGCTCGCGTCGTCGTCGCGGCCACGGATGCCGCCCCTGCGATACCGAGCGCGATCGCGCCGAGCGGCGGCCGCACCAGCTGCAGGACGCCTGCGGCCGCTGATGCGATGACGACCGCGAGACCGAGGCCGATCAGCAGCGCGACCTTGTCGAATTCGCCGAACGTCGAGATGGCGAACTCCTTGAGAGGCTGCGGAACGACGTCGATGACGAACGAGCCGACGGCCAGCAGCGGGCTCGCATCGCGGGCCACCAGCAGTGCCGACAACTCCGCGGCGGCGAGGAACACCAGGCCGCTGACCACCCCGGCGACTGCGGCGAACGCGATGAACGCGCCGCGTCGATTCTGTTTCGACATTGTTCCCCGATCCTCGGATCGGCCCGAGGGCCGCTTGTCGAGTGGTTCGGAGGCAGATCCGGATCGGATCGGAAGTGCCGCGGCCGCCTGCGGGCGGCGACGCGCTTTCGACTACATTCCGATCAGGCTGCACGATCATCGCGGTCGCGCCGTACGAGATGGTTGTCGACGCCATCGTCGGGCCGATGCCCCCCACCCGCGATGGCCTCGTACGCAACGCCGGCCATCGCCCTTCTCGAAGGGGCGACCAGATGTCCGACATCGGGCTCTTCTACGTCGGTGCCGTGCTGATCATCAACGGCATCATGCTGCTCGGCGCGATGACCGCCCGAGCCGCAGCTCCGCTCAATCTGTTCGTCGGCGCCATGCAGGTCATCACCCCCACCGTCATGGTCATGACAGCGAACGACGACCCGGCGGTGGTCTTCGCCGCGAGCGGCCTGTACCTCTTCGGCTTCACCTACCTCTGGGTGGGCATCAACGCCCTGGCGGATCTGTCCGCCACAGGTCTCGGCTGGTTCTCGCTCTTCGTCGCCGTCGCGGCGATCGGCTTCGCGGAGAGGACCTGGGCTGCGGGCGGCCGCGTCTTCGCGGTGATCTGGGTGCTCTGGGCGCTGCTCTGGCTGCTGTTCTTCCTGCTGTTCTTCCTGCTGCTCGGCCTCGGCAGGACCCACCTGGCACGGTTCACCGGTGCCATCGCGGTCGGTGAGGGCATCGCCACGGCCGCCGTCCCGGCGTGGCTGTCGCTCACCGGGGCGTTCGTCGACTCCGGCAGCGCGGCGCTGGCTCTCGCCGTGGCGGCGGCCGTCGGCCTGATCGTGCTCTACCTTCGGCTCGGGAGGACACCGCAGCGCGTCGACCGGACGAGCGCGCGCCGTCAGCCGGTGAGCCGGAGCGTCAGCTGGAGCGCGGCTCGTCGGTCCGGTCGACCGGCGGCTGCTCCGCCGGCTCGTACCGAGCCTGATCGGCCCTGACTCCATCCGGTGTCGCGTCATCGTGCGCCAGGGGAGCGGCGTCTGCCCGCTGGTCAACGATGACGTACCGGTGGATGCGGATCCGCTTGCGTGGCGGCCGCTGGTCGTTCACCACATCGGCGCCTGTCCGAGCGTCATCCTGGCTCGTGCGACGCTCGTCCGCACGTGGACGCGCGTCGTGCTCGTCGTCGCGCGAGTCGTCGTCGCGCGAGTCGTCTTCGCGTTCGCCGTCGTAGTGATCCTGGATGCGGTCGATGTCGTCGTCGGTCAGAGTGCCGTCGGCATCGATGCGCGGGGCGTGCGTGACCGTGTCCTTGTCGTACGTGACGTGCAGCACCTCGCCGTCGAACTCGGCGTCGCGCAACGGCACGAACGACTCCGCTCTGCCGAACCAGCCGGTGGTGACGCCGGCATAGAGCGGCTGGCCGCCGTCGGGGTCGACGTACACGTGCTTCACCGTGCCGATCCTCGACCCGTCGGCGTCGACCACCTCAGCATCGAACAGGCTGTTGATCCGGTATGCGTCGATCATGGGTTGCCCTCCTGTCAGGCCGCGGCAGAGGCGGTCGCCGCCCCTGTGCGCCGGCGGTTCATCGTCCGAGTCCCACCCGGTCGACGCGGCGGTGGTAGCGCATGCCTCCGATGCCGCCGAGGATCGCGCCGCCCAGACCGACGAGAGCCACGACGATCGCGGTGATGATGCCGGTGACCGTGAGGCTGCCCTCGTCCACGGGGATACGCGGGAAGCTGTTCAGCTGACCGAGGACGTTGAACTGCGAACCGGCCACAGCGGCGACGATGGCCACCACGATCGCGATGACGATGGCCCAGACCCAGACGGCCAGGCCCTGCTTCGCCCCGGAGAACCGCGCCATCCGACCGGCGACGTAGCCGCCGCAGTAGTAGGCGATGAACAGCACGACGGCCAGAGCGATCGCGCCGATGATGGTGACCGTCTGTGCGTTCGCACCGATCTCGTTGGCGGCATCCTCGACGTCGCCTTCGGCGACACCCAGCCCGAGGCCCGCCCCGACCGCGCTCAGCAGCGCCGTCAGCAGAACCGCCGTTCCGGTCGCGGTGAGCCAGCCGAAGAAGGCGGAGCCCCACTTGAAGCCACCGAAGCGCTCCTGTTCGCGTTCCAGCGCCTCTTCGCGCTGCGTGGGGCCTCGCTGCGCCGAGACGGCTGCGGGTTCACGCTCACGTGGATCCGAACCGGGTGTGCTCATGTCGACTCCTGACATCGGGTGGGCGGAGCGATCCGCGCCACGTGATCTTCTCCAGAGTCGGCTCTGCGGCTCGTGATGGTGAGGGGGTTGACCTCGGCGGCCGGAAGTGCCCTCCAGCGCGGCAGCGCCACCGAGGCATGACCCGAGCCGCGTGGTTCGCGGCTACGCTGACGTCATCCCGCATGACGTCGCAACAGCCCGAGGAGCCGCGATGACCAATCTCGAGAAGAACCCCTCGCTGAGCGTTCTCGACCCGGGAGAGCCCTGCACCTCCGTGGAGGTCCTCACCCCTCGGGAGGTGCCGCTCGGCGGCATCCGGGCGATGACGGTCTACCGGACTCTGCCGCAGAAGCGTCGATCGCTCGTCGGCGCCTGGTGCTTCCTCGATCACTACGGCCCCGACGACGTCGCCGAGACCGGCGGGATGGAGGTGCCGCGCCATCCCCACACAGGACTCGCCACGGTGTCGTGGCTGTTCACCGGGCGGATCGACCATCTCGATTCGAACGGGGTCGCCGCGGCTGTGCTGCCGGGTGAGCTGAACCTGATGGTCGCAGGTCAGGGCATCACCCATCAGGAGATCAGCACGCCCGACACCACGGTGCTGCACGGCGTGCAGCTCTGGTACGCCCTTCCCGACGCGACGCGGTTCACCGAGCACGGGTTCGCGCACTACGCGCCCGAGCCCGTCGACCTGCCCGGGGCGAGCGTGCGAGTGTTCATCGGTTCGCTGCTCGGCTCGACCTCGCCGGTCGACACCCGCACACCCGACATGCTCGGCGCGGAGCTGACGTTGCAGCCCGGCGCCCGCGTACGGCTACCGGTGCGTCGCGATTTCGAGCACGCCACCCTCGCCGAGACCGGATCGATCGTCCTGAACGGCGCCTCGGTGCAGCACCGGGAGCTCGGCTATGTGCCCACCGGCGCCGACACCATGACCATCGAGGCGGGCGCCGAGGGCGCGCGCGTGATCCTGCTCGGGGGTGTGCCACTGGGCGAGCAGATCGTGATGTGGTGGAACTTCATCGGACGCAGTCACGATGAGATCGAGGAGTTCCGCCGCCGCTATCAGGCTGAGCTCGGCTTCGAGCAGGCCGATCCGCGTGACGAGGGCAAACCGGTGCTGTTCGGACCGTATCCGGAGGGCCGGCTCGCCCCGCTGCCCGCGCCGCCGCTCCCGGGTGTGCGGCTGCGCCCGCGCGTGTAGCTCAGCCCTGCCGAGCCCGGATCGCGTCGCCGTGCTCGCTGCGGCGCTCGACGACGTGCTGCTGATACTCCGGATGCCTCGGCAGCCACGCCACCACGTACGGGCAGACCGGCACGATGCTCTTGCCCGCGGCGATCACGTCTTCGACGACCGCGCGCACCAGCGTCGACCCCAGACCCTGCCCGCCGTACTCGTCGGAGACCCCGGTGTGGAACAGCACGCGTTCGTCGCCGACGTCGACATAGGACTCCTCGCCGATCTCCGTCGACTGCGTGCCGTCGTCGCCGCGGTCGATCAGCACGTAACGCGACTCGTCGGGAAGGTGGCGCACGATGAAGCGCTCCTCGGTCATGACAGCACCTTGCCGTCGTCGCCGCGGGGTCGCACGGGGTGCTCGCTGAGGATCGAGATGCGGTTGAACATGTTGATGGTCAGCGCGACCCACTCGGCGGCAGCGAAGGTGTCGTCTCCCAGAACGGCGCGAGCGCCGGACAGGTCGGCTTTCGACTCCTCGGTCAGCGGCATGCGCGTCGCCGCCTCGGCCACGGCCAGCACGGCGGCCTCGCGCTCGGAGTAGAGGGTCGTCTCCCGCCACGCGGGAAGCAGATCGATCTTCTGCTGCGGGATGCCGGCGCTGCGTGCCTCGCGGGTGTGCAGATCGAGGCAGAACGCGCAGGCATTGATCTGCGACGCGCGCACCTTGATGAACTCGCTCTCCTGCAGCGAGAGCCCGCGTCGCTCGGCCTCGCCCGCCACGGCACGGGAGTACTCTCCGGCGGCCTTCCAGACGTCAGGCGCGGACTTGTCGAGATAAGGACGCATTTCTCTCCTCAGATGCGGTCACCGGCCGGCAGGCGGCTCTGAGCACCAACCTAGACGGTGCGCGGCGCATTCCCGGCAGGTGGACCCCGCCGACCGGCCCCACAGTCCAGGAGCGGATGCAGAATGGAGAGAACGGGGACAGGCGAGTCCCGTCACGACCTACGAGGAGAAGCGCATGACCAGCGGAGCGAGCGACACCGGAGAGATCACCCGCCGAGACGGCGCCGAGACGGCCGTGCTGGCCGGCGGATGCTTCTGGGGCATGGAGGATCTCGTGCGCCGTCAGCCCGGCGTGCTGGCGACGCGCGTCGGCTACACGGGCGGGGAGAACGACCACGCGACCTACCGCAACCACCCCGGGCACGCCGAGGCGCTCGAGATCGTCTTCGATCCTGCACAGACGACGTACCGCGACATCCTCGCCTTCTTCTTCCAGATCCACGACCCTTCGACGCTGAACCGCCAGGGCAACGACATCGGAACCAGCTACCGCTCGGCGATCTTCCCGCTCGACGCGGAGCAGGAGCGCGTGGCGCGCGAGACCATCGCCGATGTCGACGCATCGGGGCTGTGGCCCGCTCCCGCCGTGACCACCATCGAGCCCGCTGGTCCGTTCTGGGAGGCCGAGCCCGAGCACCAGGACTACCTGGTGCGCTACCCGAACGGATACACGTGCCACTTCCCGCGCGCGGGCTGGGTGCTGCCGCGTCGTGAGGCCGATACGACGGTGTAGTCGAGCAGCGGCGACGACGTAGCCGCAGCATCCCTCGAGTGTCAAGGCGTGTGCGGCTGCGGTCGGGCGCCCCTAGCGTCAGGAGCATGGAGACCGCTGAGAACCCCCCACGGCTGCGTCGAGCGATCAGCGGGCCGATGCTGTTCGCGTTCATCCTCGGTGACGTGCTCGGCGCCGGGATATACGCGCTCATGGGCGTGCTGTCCGAGAGCGCGGGCGGCATGCTGTGGGCGCCCCTGATCGTCGCACTGCTGCTCGCACTGCTGACTGCGGGCTCCTACGCCGAGCTCGTGACGAAGTACCCGCGAGCCGGGGGAGCGGCGGTGTTCGCGGAGCGCGCGTTCCGCAGCTCGCTGCTGTCTTTCCTGGTCGGGTTCAGCATGCTCGCGGCCGGCGTGGTCAGCGCGGCGGGCCTCGCCATCGCGTTCTCCGGCGACTACCTGGCCACCTTCATCGATGTGCCCGTCATCCCCGCGGCGATGGTCTTCCTCGTTCTCGTCGGTCTGCTCAACGCCAGGGGCATCCGCGAATCGATGGGCACCAACCTCGTGATGACCGCCGTCGAGCTCTCCGGGCTCGTCATCGTCATCGTCGTGGTCGCCATGTATGTCGGCCGGGGTGGCGGAGATCTCGGCCGCGCCACCGAGCTGCCCGACGGCGTCGGCGTCGCGGGTGCGGTGCTCGGCGGTGCGATCGTCGCCTACTACTCGTTCGTCGGGTTCGAGACCTCCGCGAACGTGATCGAAGAGGTCAAGCAGCCCAGTCGGGTCTACCCGCGAGCGCTGTTCGGAGCGCTGGTCACGGCGGGCATCGTCTACGTGCTCGTCGGCGTCGCCAGCGCCGCCGCGCTGCCCGCAGACGAGCTGCAGGAGTCATCCGGCCCGCTGCTGGCCGTCGTCGAGGCGACCGGGGTGAGCGTGCCGTCGTGGCTGTTCAGCCTCATCGCGCTCATCGCCGTCGCCAACGGCGCGCTGCTCACCATGATCATGGCCAGTCGGCTCGCGTTCGGCATGGCCGAGCAGGGCCTGCTGCCCTCGCCGCTCGGTCGCGTGCTGCCCAGACGGCGCACGCCGTGGGTGGCGATCGTCGCGACCACGGGCGTCGCGATGCTGCTGACCCTCGTCGGCGACCTCGGAACCCTCGCCGAGACCGTGGTGCTGCTGCTTCTCCTGGTCTTCATCAGCGCGAACGTGTCGGTGCTGGTGCTGCGCCGCGACAGGGTGCAGCACGAGCACTTCCGGGTGTGGACGTTCGTGCCCGTGCTCGGCGTGATCTCCTGCCTCGTGCTGCTCAGTCAGCAGCGACCGATCGTCTGGCTCTTCGCGGGGATCCTGCTGGCCGTCGGCGTGATCCTGTGGCTCAGCACCCGTCGCTTCGCCGCACGGCCGCTCGACGGTCGGGCCGGTGAGGTCTCGGACGAGCGCTGAGCGTCACGCGCGAGGGAGCACGCCGGCGCCCTCGCGCAGCTCGAACACCAGCTGTGTCTCCGTGGCCCTGACGATGTCGTGCACCGTGATGCGCTCGAGCACGATGTCTCGCAGCGCTGCGGCGTCGGCCACGGCGACATGCACGAGGAAGTCGTCGGCGCCGGCGATGTGGAAGACCTGCAGCACTCCTCGGGTCGCCACCAGGGCGTCGAACAGGGCCTCCACGCCATCCCTGCTGTGATTGCCCAGGCGCACGCGGATCATCGCCTGCACGGGCGCGCCCACCGCGGCGGGGTCGATCTCGAGTCGGGAGCCCGAGATCACGCCGCGGCCGCGGAGCGTGCGAAGCCGGAAGGCGCAGGTGGATGCCGGGATGCCCAGCGCCTGCGCCACGTCCTTGATAGGAGCCTGCGGGTCGTCCGTCAGCGCTCCGAGGATGCGCAGATCGAGCTCGTCGACGGCGCCCTGCTGTGCTGCTGCCAACGTGCGCTCCCGAGATCGATGTCGCATTGCTCAGGAAACAACATACGCGGGCTCTCCGGCTGCCCGCGACAACTCGGCTGGACTGCGGTGAGCGAGGAGAGCAGGATCGATGGCATGTCCGACATGCCGCTGCACCCCGACACCGTTGCCGTCCACGCCGGCCGCGCCGACTTCGGCGCCCTCGGCGTCCACGCCGCCCCGATCGACCTGTCATCGACGAATCCGCTGCCCGACATCCTGCACGGCGGCGACTCGTACGAGTCCATGGCCACGGGCGGTCACCCCCTGCCCGACGGCGGCAACGTGTACGCACGGCTGTGGAACCCCACGGTCGCGCGCTTCGAGGAGGCGCTCTCCGAGCTCGAGCACTCCGAGGCGTCCGTCGCGTTCGGCTCCGGGATGGCGGCCATGACCGCGGCGATCCTCGCCCACACCACCGCTGTCGGCAAGCGGCACATCGTGGCCGTGCGCCCGCTCTACGGCGGCACCGACCACCTGCTCGACTCCGGACTGCTCGGCGCCGAGGTGACGTTCTGCCACGAGCACGAGGTGGCGGCGAGCATCCGACCGGACACCGGCATGATCGTACTCGAGACCCCGGCGAACCCGACGCTCGATCTCGTCGACATCGCGGCCGTCGTGGCGCAGTCCGACGGCATCCCGGTGCTCGTCGACAACACGTTCGCGACGCCGCTGCTGCAGAACCCCCTCGATCTCGGGGCGGCCATGTCGATGCACAGCGCGACGAAGTACATCGGCGGCCACGGCGATGTCATCGCCGGGGTGATCTCGTGCAACGAGCGCACGGCCGAGGCTCTGCGGCGGGTGCGGGCGATCACCGGCGCTCTGCTGCACCCGCTGGGCGCCTACCTGCTGCACCGCGGCCTCGCCACGCTGCCGATGCGCATCCACGCCCAGCAGAGCTCGGCACGCGCACTGGCTCACTCGCTTCGCGAGAACCCGGCGGTCAGTGAAGTTCTCTACCCCG
This sequence comes from Microbacterium sp. NPDC077391, assembly GCF_040686955.1. NCBI lineage: Bacteria > Bacillati > Actinomycetota > Actinomycetes > Micrococcales > Microbacteriaceae > Microbacterium > Microbacterium sp. NPDC077391. The sequence goes on along the minus strand of NZ_JBFBMI010000002.1, from coordinate 548,204 downwards.
AGTTCGATGACGAGCGCGGCCTCATCGGTCGGCAGATGCGCGGCGGGGGAGCGATGATCTCCATCCGGCTCGCCGGCGGGTACGCCGCCGCCGAGGCGCTCACCGGCGCGGTCCGGCTGTTCACGCATGCCGTATCGCTCGGCGGGGTCGACTCTCTGATCCAGCATCCCGCAGCCCTCACCCACCGCCCGGTCGCGCCCGATGCGCGACCCGGCGCCGATGTCGTGCGGCTGTCCATCGGCCTCGAGAACGTCGACGACCTGCTGACCGACCTCGAGCAGGCCCTCGCGAAAGCGCGGGTGCAGGCCACTGCGTGAGGGCCTGCGACGTGACACCATGGACGAATGAGCTCCGCCAATCTGTCCCGCGACGAGACCGCCCGCCGCGCAGCGTCGATCACGCTGCGCGAGGTGCGCGTCGAACTCGACCTCGCGGGTGCCCCCGAGCGTGCCCGCACCGGCTTCTCCACCGCGACGACGCTGACGTTCGACGCGACAGAGGCTGAGACCTGGCTCGACTTCATCGGCGAGTCCGTCGACCGTGTCACGGTCGACGGAGAAGAGCGGGAGGTGCGCTGGGACGGCGCCCGCATCCTGCTCGACGGGCTCGGCGGCTCCCACGTCGTGCGCGTCGAGGGCGTCGCGGCGTACAGCCGCTCGGGTGAGGGCATGCACCGATTCCACGACCCGGTCGACGGTGAGACGTATCTGTACACGCAATACGAGCCGGCCGACTCGCGCCGGGTCATGGCGTGCTTCGAGCAGCCCGACCTGAAGGCCTCGTACACGTTCCGCGTGGTCGCTCCCGCCGGCTGGCACGTGCTCTCGAACCAGTCGCCGGCGCACGTGACGCCGGGGATCGGCGTGCAGACCGTGGAGTTCGCGCCCACCCTGCCCATCTCGAGCTTCATCACCTCGGTCGCGGCCGGGCCCTATGCGCGGATCGACGGCGAATGGTCGCGAGACGATCAGAGCATCTCCCTCGGTGTGCTGTGCCGCGCCTCGCTCGCCGAGCACCTGGAAGCCGATGAGATCCTCGAGGTCACCCGTCAGGGCCTGGACTTCTTCTCCGACGCGTTCGCCTACCCGTATCCGTGGGGCAAGTACGATCAGATCTTCGTGCCGGAGTACAACCTCGGCGCGATGGAGAACCCGGGCCTGGTGACCTTCACCGAGGCGTACATCAACCGGGGAGCCGCGACCGACGCGCAGCGCGGCGCCCGCGCGAACACGATCCTGCATGAGATGGCCCACATGTGGTTCGGCGATCTCGTGACCATGCGCTGGTGGGACGACCTGTGGCTCAAGGAGTCGTTCGCCGATTACATGGGCACGCACGCCGCCGCAGCCGCGACCCGATTCACGGACGCCTGGGCACGATTCGCCAACAGTCGGAAGACCTGGGCGTATCGGCAGGATCAGCTGCCCACCACGCACCCGATCGTCGCCGACATCCCCGATCTCGAGGCCGCGAAACTGAATTTCGACGGCATCACCTACGCGAAGGGCGCCTCGGTGCTCAAGCAGCTGGTCGCGTTCGTCGGCGAGGACGCCTTCTTCGAGGGCGCCCGACGCTACTTCGCCGCGCACGCGTTCGGCAACACCACGCTGGACGACCTGCTCGACGAGCTCGAGGCTGCCTCCGGCCAGCCCCTGCGCGAGTGGTCGCAGTCGTGGCTGGAGACCAGCGGAGTCTCGGCGCTGTGGCTCGAGGAGGATGCCGAGGGACGACGTGTGCTCGTGCAGGACAGCGGTGACATCGCTCCACGTCCGCACCGGCTGCGGGTGGGGCTGTACGACCTCGTCGACGGCGGCCTCGCCCTGCGGGAGCGCATCGAGCTGACGGTCGAGCGGGAGCGCACCGACGTCGAGATCCCGGATGCCGATCTCGTGCTCCTCAACGACGACGATCTCACCTACGCCAAGGTGCGCCTCGATGAGCGCTCGCTCGACACCGTCGCCGCCTCGCTGTCGACTGTCTCGGATGAGCTCGCGCGCGGGCTCATCTGGTCGTCGCTGTGGAACGCCACCCGCGACGGCGAGCTGTCCGCGACCCGCTACCTCGACATCGTGCGGGCGCACGCGCCCGCCGAGCCGAACGTGGCGCTGCTCAGCGCGACGCTGCTTAACGCCGCGTTCGCGATCACGCACTACGTCGTCGACGACGAGCGCGCAGAGCAGCGCCGTTCCTGGGTCGACTCGACCTGGGCCGCGCTGCAGGGCGCCGATCCCGGCAGCGACGCTCAGCTGTCGTGGGCGCGCGCCTTCGCCACCGCCTCTGCGTTCGACGGCTCCCGCGCCGACGATGTCCGGGCGATCCTCGGCGGCGACGCCCCGCAGGGACTTCCCATCGACGCCGATCTGCGCTGGCTCCTGCTGACCGCCCTCGCGACCACGGGACACGCGGATGCCGAGCAGATCGCAGCAGAACGCGCGTCAGACGACACGGCGGCGGGCCGCACCGCTGAGATCCGCGCCCTGGCATCCCGGCCCGACGCCTCGACCCGCGCCGCGGCGTGGGAGGCGGCGTGGGACGACCTCAGCCTGAGCAACGACCACCTCGACGCGACCATCGCCGGCTTCCGCGCCGGCGGGCGTCGTGACCTCATCGCGGGTTTCGACGCGCAGTACTTCGAGCGGATCCGGGGCGTCTGGGCCGAGCGGAGCATCGAACTCGCCCAGCGCCTGGTGCTCGGTCTCTTCCCGGCGACGGACAGCACTGACGCCGTCGACGCCTGGCTCGAGCAGAACGCGGATGCTCCGGGTGCGCTGCGCCGTCTCGTGATCGAATCGCGCGACGACCTCGCCCGCGATCTGCGCGTGCGGGCGGCTCAGCCCTCAATCAGCTGACAGCGCGCTCGCGATGTCCTCACCGAGGTGTCGAAGCTCGGGACGATCATCGGGGGAGAGGACGTCCATCTGTGCGAGCAGCGGGGCCTGGTCTTCCAGAAGCGCGCGGACTAGACCGGATCCGAGTCGACGCTCGGCGCGGGGCGAATCGCCCACCTCACCCCTCGAGCACGTCGCCGGGGTCCAGCGCCGAGAACGTCCCGCCGCCCTGTTCGGTGGCCCACTGCAGGCGCTGACGATGCATGGCGAGGCCGATGCTCGACAGTGTCATGTCATGCGTGCCGAAGCAGCGGCGAGGCGCGACCGCGAGGACGAAGTCCATCGCCTCGCCGATCTTCAGCCACGGCGCGCCGATCGGAGCGGCGAGCGTGTTCACCTCGACGTCTTCAGGGATCGCGTAGGAGTCGCCGGGGTAGTAGAGCTCGTCGTTGACGAGAACGCCGAGATTCTCGACCCGAGGCATGCTCTCGTGGATGACCGCGTGCTCGCCGCCGAAGAAGCGCAACTCGAAGCCGTCGACGCTCACCGCGTCGCCCGGCTGGACGACCGTGACGTCGTGGTCCGCAGCGGCAGCCGCCACGTGCGCCGTGCTGAGGATCGGGATGCCTGGTGCAGCGCGCAGGATGCGATCGAGGTGCTCCGTCGTCCAATGGTCCGGGTGCTCGTGGGTGATCACGACGGCGACCACGTCGCCGAGGTCGGTGAGAGCAGCGGTGAACGTCCCCGGATCGATGATGAGGGTGCGGCCCGCGTGCTCGACTCGCAGGGCCGCATGTTCGTGTCTCATGATGCGCATGGCGAGAGTCAACCTCGTGGCGCGGATTCGGGCAACCCTCTTGCCGCGACACGCCCGTGATGCGTGCTCGCGCGGCCGCGATTTGGAGCAGCGGCCCACCCCGTGCCAGACTTGCACGGTTGCCAGATCGGCCCTTCGGGCCGAACGGCCCCATCGTATAGCGGCCTAGTACGCCGCCCTCTCACGGCGGTAACGCGGGTTCGAATCCCGCTGGGGTCACAGCGACACAGAAGGCCCTCCGATTCTCGGAGGGCCTTCTTCTTGCCCGGGCGCTGTATTCCCGAGTGTTGTATTCAGGGGAATGAATCCCGCCGAGAGTCCGTTGCGTTCTACATGACTGGCATTCAATTCGGCCTCGACACGTTCGGCGGAGTCACCACCGACGCCGACGGCGAGAGCGTTCCCCATCCTCAGGTGATCCGCGACATCGTCGACGAAGCCGTGCTCGCCGACAGTGTGGGACTCGACTTCTTCGGTCTGGGCGAGCACCACCGCCCGGACTTCGCGGTCTCCAGCCCCGAGGTCGTGCTCTCCGCCATCGCCGCACGGACCGACCGCATCCGGCTGGGCTCCGCCGTCACCGTCCTCAGCTCGGACGACCCGGTGCGGGTGTTCGAGCGCTTCTCGACCCTGGACGCCGTCTCGAACGGCCGCGCGGAGATCGTCGCCGGGCGCGGCTCGTTCATCGAGTCGTTCCCCCTGTTCGGCTTCGACCTTCGCCAGTACGAGGAGCTGTTCGAGGAGCGCCTCGACCTGCTCTCGCAGCTGCTGAAGGAAGAGCCGGTGACCTGGCAGGGCAGCACGCGCGCGGCTCTGGAGAACCAGAGGGTCTTCCCGACGACGGCCGACGGAATCCCCACCTGGGTCGGAGTCGGCGGCAGCCCCGACTCCGTGGTGCGCACGGCGCGCTACAACTTCGGGCTGTTCCTCGCGATCATCGGCGGTCCCGCGGCACGCTTCGCGCCGTACATCGATCTGTTCACCAGGGCCCAGGACCAGTTCGGCGTGCCGCACCAGCCGGTCGCCGTGCACTCGCCTGGGCTCGTGGCCGAGACCGACGAGCAGGCCCGCGCTCTGACGCATGACGGGTGGCTCGCGATGCGCACCCGGCTGGGTCAGGAGCGCGGGTGGCCGGCGCCCGCGGTCGGCGACTTCGAGCGCGAGATCGAAGGAGGCGCGCTGTACGTCGGCTCGCCCGAGACGGTCGCGCGCAAGATCGTCGGCACCCTGCGAACCCTCGACGTCGACCGCTTCGACCTGAAGTACGACCAGAACGCCGTCACTCACCAGACGATGATGGACTCGATCGCGCTGTACGGCGAGAAGGTGGTCCCGCTCGTGAAGGACATGCTCGGCTGAGAGCATCGGGCTGATTTTGTGCGGTGAGATCCGTCATGGCATACTTGAACGGTTGCAGTGACGGCCCCATCGTATAGCGGCCTAGTACGCCGCCCTCTCACGGCGGTAACGCGGGTTCGAATCCCGCTGGGGTCACCGACACGATGAAGGCCCTCCGGCATCCGGAGGGCCTTCATCGCGTTCCGGCGCGGGTTCAGCCCTCCCGCCAGCTGTCATCTGCGAGGTGCGATCCGGCCTGCGGGCCCATCTGCAGCATCCCGCCGTCGACGCTCCAGTCCGCGCCCGTCACATAACTCGCATCCGCTGAGGCGAGGAAGGCGATCACGGCCGCGACCTCCTCGGCCTTGCCCGGTCGCCCGAGCGGCACACCGGGCCGGTGGGTGCGGTCGGCATCGGCGGACGTGCGCCCGCTCGCAGCCGTCGCGATCTCACCGGGCGCCACGGCGTTGGCCGTGATGCCGTGCGCACCGAGCTCCTGCGCCATGGTCTTGATCAGTCCGGACAGCCCGTGCTTCGCCGCGATGTAGGCAGCCAGGCCCACCCGCGGCTGGTGCGCGTGCACACTCGTCACGGCGATGATCCGGCCACCCATGCCCGCGGCGACCATGCGCCGCGCGGCGGCCTGCATCCCTGCGAAGGCCCCGTCGAGGTTCAACGCTACCGTCCCTCGCCATTCGCTCAGCGGCACGTCGAGGAACGGACGGGGCACGCTCGCGCCCGCGTTGTTCACGAACACGTCGAGCCCGCCCAGGCGTTCCGCGAGAGAGTCGACCACCCCGGCCACGCGGTCGAGGTCGGTCGCATCGAACCGTGCGACCGCGGCGCTGCGCCCTCGCTCGCGCACCGCAGCCGCCGTCCGCTCGGCACCCTCCTCGTCGCTGTGCCAGGTGATGCCGACATCCATCCCGGTGTCGGCGAGGGCGAGGGCGGTGGCGGCGCCGATCCCGGAGTCGGATGCGGTGACGATCGCGTACCGGGGAAGGAAGGTCGTGGCTGTCATGGCCGCACGCTACCCGACGGATGCACGGGCGTGGAAGGGTCTTCTCGGCCGCGCGGCCGCCGGACTCAGTCGGCCGTGCGCCCGCGCCGACGGCGTCGGATGAGCCAGATGACGAGCAGCGCGATCGCGGCGACGCCGAGCCAGGGCAGGAGGAACCCGAGAACGACGACGAATCCGTTCATGCTCGCCACCAGCCCATTCCACCCGGCCAGCAGCCCGTCGCCGAAACCGGCCGGATCCGGGTCGGCCGCGCTCGTCCGCTCGGTCAGCTGAATCGAGATCGTCGACAGGGCGACCTGCTCATCGAGCGTCTCGAGCTGCTGCTCGTAGCTTTCGAGCTGCGCCTGGCGCTCGCTCAGCGCGGATTCTGCGGCGATCAGGTCCGCCACCGAGCCGGACCTGCTCATGAGTTCGGTGAGACGCTCGACCGAGGTGCGGGCTGAGGCGATCCGCGCGCGCAGATCGACGGCGGTCGACGTGACGTCATCTCGCGAGATCGTCGAGCGCAGCACCTCGGCATCCGCGCCCAGGGCGTCCATCACCTCGTTCACATCGGCGGCGGGAATCCGGATGCTGATCCACCCGGTGCCCGCCTCGCGCGGCTGCTCGGGTGCGATGCCGTCCGCGCTCGGATCCAGCCCGAGCGAGGCGGATTCGACGAAGCCGTCGTGCTCGGCGGCCAGAGCGGCGATGTCGCTCGCCGTTCTCGTGACATCGCTCACCCGCAGCGACATCTCGGCCGTGACGATGATCTCCCTCGTGTCGTCCAGAGTCGCGAACGGCAGATCCGCCCCCGTGCCGCCGCTGTCGTCACGCGGCGCCACCGCCCCGCCCGACGCCTCCGATGCGTCGACAGCATCGCCCCCGTACTCCGCCTGCCCGCTGCGGGGGGCGGCGTCGACACCGTCGGCTGCCGGCGCCACCGCTGCCGAATCTCCCGCGCCGCCCGGCGTCAGGGATCCGAGTCCGTTCAGCAGCGGTGGCGCGATGAGCGCGCCGGCGGCGAACGCGGCAGCCACACCGAGAGCCGTGGCCCACCGCCGTCGACGACGATGTCCCTCCGCCGGGGCAGCGAGGGGCGCACGCGGCTCGCGGGCGATCCGATCGAAGATGGTCTGCTCCATATCCGCGATGCTCTCGTCGCTCAGCCGCGGCAGCCCGTTCTGCTCGTTCATGCGTCTCTCACTTCCTTCACCGCGCCGCGAAGTCGCGAACGCACCCGGGAGAGACGGTTGCGAACGGCAGCGTGGCTCACCCCCAGCTGCGCGGCGGCGGCCTCGTAGGCGTAGCCCTCCACCGCGCACAGCTGGAAGATCTCCCGATCGGTGTCGCCGAGTCGCTGAACCTCCGCCGCGATCCGCTCCGCGAGCGACGCCGCGATGACCTGGTCCTCGACGCACACCGTGCCGGGAAGCGTGTCGTCGACGGCATCCGCGGTGTTCATGCTGTCGCGGCGCAGCCGTCGCAGGCGATTCGCCGCCTGAAAGCGGCAGATGGTCGCGAGCCACGGCAGCAGCGACTCGCCGGCCAGCTCGAGGCCGGGCAGCTTGCGCCAGGCGACCACGAACGTCTCCTGCACGACGTCCTCGGCGTCGGAGGGCGAGCCGAGGAGCCCGTGCGCGATCCAGTAGACGGGGCGCACGTGGGCGCGGTAGATGGCTCGGAACGCATCCTGATCACCCGATGCGGCTCGAGCGGCCCACTCGCGGTCCTGCGTGCTGTTCGGCATGCCTCTTCCGTTCGCCGTCGCCTCTCTGAGTGTCTCTCATATGAAGGTGTCGCGGAACAGGCGACCGTCTCAGAATCCGCTACGATCGATTCAGCGAGGGGGAGTATCCCGACATCGCGCGGATCGTCATCACGAGCACCATCAAAGCTGCTCCGGCCGCGTGACGCATGTCACACATGCGGGGAGAGACTTTCGGCATTCACCGCACCCTCCGAAAGGCACCCGTCCTTTGATTCCCGTCTGGTTCGAAGTCACGTCCCTCATCGTGCTCACCGTGATCCTCATCGCGGATCTCCTGCTCATCCTCAAGCGGCCGCACATCCCCTCGACCAAGGAATCCAGCCTCTGGGTGGCGTTCTACGTCGCGCTCGCCCTGATCTTCGCCGGAACGCTGTTCTTCTTCGGTGACACGAAGTCGTCGCTCGACTTCCTCACCGGCTGGGCGATGGAGTACAGCCTCTCGATCGACAACCTGTTCGTCTTCGTGCTGATCATGACGCAGTTCTCGGTGCCGCGTCGCTATCAGCAGGAGGCGCTGATGGTCGGCATCATCATCGCGCTGATCCTGCGCGCGATCTTCATCCTCATCGTCGGCGCCGCCGTCGAGCATCTCAGCCCGATCTTCTACATCTTCGGCGCGTTCCTCGTCTTCACCGCGATCCGTCAGGCCATGCCCGACAAGGAGCAGGAGGACGCGAAGACCGAGAACTTCATCGTCCGTCAGATCCGCCGCGTCATCCCGATCAGCGACGAGTACGACGGACCGAAGCTGCGCACCGTGGTGGGCGGACGCAAGATCTTCACCCCGATGCTCATCGTCTTCGTCTCGCTCGGCGTCACCGATCTGATGTTCGCGGTGGATTCCATCCCGGCCATTTTCGGCGTCACGACCAACCCGTTCATCGTGTTCACCGCGAACCTGTTCGCGCTGATGGGTCTGCGCCAGCTCTACTTCCTGCTCGGCGACCTGCTCGACCGCCTGCGCTACCTGCATTACGGAGTGGCCTTCATCCTCGCGTTCATCGGCGTCAAGCTGATCCTGCACGCCATGCACGAGAACGAGCTGCCGTTCATCAACAACGGGCAGCCGATCGAGTGGGCTCCCGACATCAACAACTGGGTCTCGCTCGGCGTGATCTTCTCCTCGATGGCCGTGGCCACCATCGCCAGCCTGGTCGCATCGCGACGTGACAGGAGAGCAGCCGTCGAGAGCTGAGCTCGACCGGTTCCGCAGTGTGAAACACACCGGAGGGCCACCCGTCGCCGCCGTGTAAACTGACCGTCATGCGGCGGGTGGTTCTTCTTCTTAGCAGCCGCGACGGGACCTCGATCTAAGGCCTTCCTCGTCGCGGAGTCCATCATGGGCCGACTCTTCGAGCCATCTAAGGAACACACCGCATGACCAGCAGCACAGCAGCGCCGCGCACCCTGGCCGAGAAGGTCTGGAACGATCACCTCGTCGTCAAGGGCGAGAACGGCGAGCCCGACCTCATCTACATCGACCTCCACCTGGTGCACGAGGTCACCAGCCCGCAGGCGTTCGACGGGCTGCGCGCCGAGGGGCGCCCGCTTCGCCGGCTCGATCTGACGATCGCGACCGAAGACCACAACACCCCCACCCTCGCGATCGACAAGCCGATCGCCGACCTCACCAGCCGCACGCAGATCGAGACGCTGCGGCGCAACGCGGCGGAGTTCGGCGTGCGACTGCACTCGCTCGGAGACGCCGAGCAGGGCATCGTGCACGTGGTCGGCCCGCAGCTCGGTCTCACGATGCCTGGTATCACGGTGGTCTGCGGTGACTCGCACACCTCCACCCACGGCGCGTTCGGCGCGATGGCGTTCGGCATCGGCACCAGCGAGGTCGAGCACGTCATGGCCACCCAGACACTGCCGCTCAAGCCGTTCAAGACCATGGCCGTCAATGTCGAGGGCACCCTGCGACCCGGCGTCACCGCGAAGGACATCATCCTCGCCGTGATCGCGAAGATCGGCACCGGTGGCGGGCAGGGGTACGTGCTCGAGTACCGCGGCAGCGCCATCCGGGCTCTGTCGATGGAGGGCCGCATGACGATCTGCAACATGTCGATCGAGGCGGGGGCCCGAGCGGGCATGGTCGCCCCCGACGAGACCACGTTCGCATACGTCAAGGACAAGCCGCACGCCCCGCAGGGGCAGGACTGGGACGACGCGGTCGCCTACTGGCGCACGCTGCCGACGGACGAGGGCGCGACCTTCGACGCCGAGGTGTTCATCGACGCCGATCAGCTGGAGCCGTTCGTCACCTGGGGCACCAACCCGGGCCAGGGCAGCTCGCTGTCGTCGTCTGTGCCCGACCCGGCCGCGATCGCCGACGCCAACGAGCGCGCCGCCGCCGAGCGTGCGCTCGAGTACATGGACCTCACCCCCGGCACCCCGCTGAAGGAGGTGAAGGTCGACGCCGTCTTCATGGGCTCCTGCACGAACAGCCGCATCGAGGACCTGCGCGCCTTCGCGTCGATCATCGACGGGAAGAAGAAGGCCGACGGCGTTCGCGTCATGGTCGTTCCCGGCTCCGCACGCGTGCGCCTCGAGGCGGAGGCCGAGGGGATCGACAAGATCGTCGAGGCGTTCGGTGCCGAGTGGCGCTTCGCCGGATGCTCGATGTGCCTGGGCATGAACCCCGACCAGCTCGCCCCGGGGGAGCGCTGTGCGTCGACGTCGAACCGCAACTTCGAGGGACGTCAGGGCAAGGGCGGCCGCACCCACCTCGTCTCGCCGCTGGTCGCCGCCGCGACCGCGATCCGAGGCACGCTGTCGAGCCCCGCAGACCTGGAAGCGAGCATCTGATGGAGAAGTTCACCACCCACACCGGCATCGCCGCTCCGCTGAAGCGCTCGAACGTCGACACCGATCAGATCATCCCGGCGGTGTTCCTCAAGCGGGTCACCAAGACGGGCTTCGAGGACGCCCTGTTCCACGGATGGCGTCAGGATCCGGAGTTCGTGCTCAACCAGGCGCCGTACCAGGGCGCATCCGTGCTGGTCGCCGGGCCCGACTTCGGCACCGGATCCAGCCGCGAGCACGCCGTCTGGGCGCTGCGCGACTTCGGATTCAAGGTCGTGCTGTCGTCGCGCTTCGCCGACATCTTCCGCGGCAACTCGGGCAAGCAGGGCCTGCTCGCCGCGACCGTCGACGACGCCGACATCGAGCGGATCTGGGAGCTGATCGACGAGCAGCCTGGTCGACCGGTCACGGTCGATCTCGAGGCCCGCACGGTGACCGTGCCCGGCGCGACCCCCGCCTCCGAGGCTGTCTTCCAGGCCTCCATCGGGATCGACGATTACACTAGATGGCGGCTCCTCAAAGGGCTCGATGACATCGGGCTCACCCTGCGCAACGAAGACAAGATCGCGCAGTTCGAGGCCCGTCGCGAGTCGTGGCGGCCACGTACCCTTCCAGTCCGATAGGGCGGAACATCGTGGGCCGGGGGCCACAAGCCCTGCGGCATCCGCCGTGAGAGAGAAAGACATCGCGGCGAACGCCGTGATGTCCTGAGGAAGATGAGGCCCGAATGACGACATCGCCGCGAGTTGCTGTAGACGACCGGGTGGCGGCTCCAGCCGGATCCGTCCTCGCGATCCGCGGCGGCAGACCGCTGCGCGGGCGCGTCGACGTCAAGGGAGCCAAGAACCTGGCGACGAAGGCGATGGTCGCGACGCTGCTCGGCGAGACCGCGAGCACGCTGCGCGACGTCCCCGCGCTCAGCGACGTCGCCGTGGTGCGCTCGCTGCTCGAGGTCCACGGCGTCACCGTCACCGAGGGCGACGAGCCGGGATCGCTGATCCTCGACCCGAGCGATGTCGAATCGGCCCACTACGAAGAGATCGATGCGCACGCCGGCGCGTCGCGCATCCCGATCCTGTTCTGCGGCCCGCTGCTGCACCGTCTCGGTCAGGCGTTCATCCCCGACCTCGGCGGATGTCGGATCGGCGACCGGCCCATCGACTTCCATCTCGACGCGCTGCGCAAGTTCGGGGCGGTCGTGGAGAAGCAGCCGAGCGGCATCCGGCTGTCGGCCCCGAACGGTCTGAAGGGTGCGAACATCCACCTGCCGTACCCGAGCGTCGGCGCGACCGAGCAGGTGCTGCTGACGGCCGTGCGCGCGGAGGGCGTGACCGAGCTGCGCAACGCCGCCATCGAGCCCGAGATCATGGACCTCATCGCCGTGCTGCAGAAGATGGGCGCCATCATCTCGTACGAGCCGAACCGTGTGATCCTCATCGAGGGCGTGGAGACCCTGCGCGGCTACGACCACCGCGCGATCTTCGACCGCAACGAGGCCGCGTCGTGGGCGTGCGCCGCGCTGGCCACCGACGGCGAGATCTTCGTCGCCGGCGCCAAGCAGCAGGAGATGCTCACCTTCCTCAACGTCTTCCGCAAGGCCGGCGGGTGGTTCGACGTGCAGGAGGACGGCATCCTCTTCCGCCGTGGCGGCGAGCTCAAGCCCGTCATCGTCGAGACCGACGTGCACCCCGGGTTCATGACCGACTGGCAGCAGCCGCTGATCGTGGCGCTGACCCAGGCGCCGGGGCGCTCGATCGTGCACGAGACGGTCTACGAGAACCGCTTCGGGTTCACTCAGGCGCTGGTGAAGATGGGTGCCGACATCGAGGTGCACCCGCACGGTCTGCAGGACGGACCCCGTCGCGTGCCGCGGCGGGAGCTCGAGCAGGCGGCGGTCATCACCGGCCCCACGCCCCTGCACGCGGCCGACATCGTGGTTCCCGATCTGCGCGGCGGCTACAGCCACGTGATCGCCGCCCTCACGGCGGAAGGCGAGTCGCAGGTCTCGGGAATCGACATCCTGAGCCGCGGCTACGAGAAGTTCCTCGACAAGCTCCGCGCCCTGGGCGCGGACTTCGACGTCGTCCGGTGAGCTGATGGCCGCAACAGAACGCAGCCGTCCCAGTATCTTCTGGCCGCTCGCGGCGATCGTCATCCCGCCCGTGTCGCTGCTGGCGAAGATCACCGTCAGCGGTGCAGAGAAGCTGCCCCGCACGGGCGCCTTCGTGCTGGCGCCGAACCACTACTCCGAGTTCGACCCGTTGATCGTCGCGGTCGCGGTGTACCGCTCCGGGCGTCTGCCGCGGTTCATGGCGAAGGACAGCCTGTTCCGCGTTCCGGTGCTCGGCTGGATCCTGCGGAAGACGGGAATGATCCCCGTCGCCCGCACCTCGTCGGCATCGAGTGCGAAGCAGACGCTCACGCAGTCCCGCGACCTCGTCGAGAACGGCCGCGGCGTCATCGTGTACCCGGAGGGAACGCTCACCCGGGATCCCGAGATGTGGCCGATGCGCGGGAAGTCGGGGGCGGTGCGCCTCGCGCTGACCGGCGACATCCCGCTCATCCCGATGGCCCAATGGGGCACCCAGCAGATCATGGGGCGCTACCAGAAGGGGCTCAGCGTCTGGCCGCCCCGCAGGCCCGTGCGGGTGCTGATCGGCGATCCGGTGGATCTGTCCGACCTGCGCGGCCGCGCAGGCGACCCCGGCGTGCTCAGCATCGCGACCGAGCGTCTGATGGCCGCCATCACCGCCCTGCTCGAGGAGCTGCGCGACGAGAAGGCGCCGGAGAAGCGCTGGAACCCGGGCGATCACGGACAGAAGGAGACGGGGCGTCTTGAGTCATAAGCGCTCGCTGCAGCCGTCCGGGGTCCGCGCAGCCGTCGTGGGCGCCGGCAGCTGGGGCACCACTTTCGGCAAGATCCTCTCCGACGGCGGCGCGCAGGTCACCATGTGGGCGCGTCGGCCCGAGCTCGCGCACGAGATCGCCGAGGCCAAGCGCAACTCGAAGTACCTGCCCGGCATCAACCTGCCCCGCAGCATCGACGCCACGCACGAGCTCGCCCACGCCCTCGACGGCGCCGAGCAGGTGTACCTGTCTGTGCCCAGTCAGACGCTGCGTGAGAACTTGAAGGCGCTGCGTCCGCTGCTCGCCGGCCGGGACATCCCGATCATCAGCCTGATGAAGGGCGTGGAGCGCTCGTCGGGTCTTCGGATGAGCCAGGTGATCGAGCAGGAGCTGCGGTGCGATCCGGATCGGATCGCCGTGGCATCCGGACCCAACCTCGCGCTCGAGATCGCGCGCGAGCAGCCCACCGCCGCCGTGATCGCCTCTCGAAGCCAGGAGACGGCGGATGCCGTGGCGCGCACGGCCCGCAACCGCTACTTCCGGTCGTTCGTGAACACCGACGTGATCGGCACCGAGTTCGGCGGGGTGCTGAAGAACCTCATCGCCGTCGCGATCGGGATCGTCGACGGCGTCGGATACGGCGAGAACACCAAGGCGTCGATCATCACCCGCGGCCTTGTCGAGATGACCGACTTCGCCGTCGCGAACGGGGCCCGCCCAGAGACGCTGCAGGGCCTGGCCGGACTCGGCGACCTCATCGCGACGTGCCAGTCGCCGCTCAGCCGCAACAACACCGCCGGCCGGCTGCTCGGTCAGGGCTACGACTTCCACGACGTCGTGAAGCAGATGAACCAGACAGCCGAAGGCCTGGCATCCGTCGCCCCGATCCTTCAGCTCGCGCACGAGTCAGAAGTGCACATGCCCATCGTCGAGCAGGTGAAGATGGTGCTCGACGGGCGCATGGACCCGCGCGACATCGCACCGCACCTCACCACCGACGACGACACTCCCCAGGAGGAGATGACCAAACATGGACAAGCAGACGGTGGTGGTGCTCTTCGGCGGGCGTTCCAGCGAGCATTCGATCAGTTCCGCCACGGCGGGAGGGGTGCTGGCGGCGATTGACCGCGATCGCTACGACGTGATCCCGGTCGGGATCACGCGCGACGGCGCCTTCGTGCTCGAGCAGGATGATCCCGCGAAGTTCGCCCTCGATGCGCAGAGCATGCCCGAGGTGATCGACAACGGCACCCGGATCCGCTGGCCTGAAGCCGGCGGCGACCGGGTTCTGCGCGTGATCGTTCCCGACGGCTCCGCGGTCGAGCTCGGCGTCGTCGATGTCGTGCTGCCGATCCTGCACGGCACGCACGGCGAGGACGGCACGATCCAGGGCTTCTTCGACATCCTCGAGATCCCCTACGCCGGCGGCGGAGTGCTCGACTCGGCGATGTGCATGGACAAGCACTTCATGAAGGTCGCGCTCGAATCCGACGGCATCGCCGTCTCCCCGTGGGTGACCGTCAGGCAGCGTGCCTGGCGGCAGGACTCGGCGTCGCTGCGCGCGGCGATCGCCGAACTCGGCCTGCCGCTGTTCGTCAAGCCTGCGCGGGCAGGGTCCAGTGTCGGCGTCTCGAAGGTCGAGAGCCTCGGCGAGCTCGATGCGGCTCTCGAGGTGGCCTTCGCGGAGGACGAGAAGGTGCTCGTCGAGACCGGCATCGTCGGCAGGGAGATCGAGGTCGCGATCCTCGAGACCGCGGACGGCGTGCGCGCATCGCTTCCCGGTGAGATCGTGCTCACGTCGCGCGGCTTCTACGACTTCGAGGGCAAGTACCTCGGCGGCGACGGCGTCGACGTCGTCTGCCCGGCGGAGATGTCGGATGCCGAGATCGCGGCCGTGCAGCGGGTCGGCGTGCGCGCGTTCGAGGCCGTCGACGGCAAGGGCCTCGCGCGGGTGGACGTGTTCCTCACCGCCGACGGCGACATCGTCGTGAACGAGCTGAACACCATGCCGGGGTTCACCCCGATCTCGATGTTCCCGAAGTGCTGGATCGCGTCGGGAATGAGCTACGGCGAGCTGATCACCGAGCTGATCGAGGGCGGGCTGCGCCGCTGATCGCGGCGAGGCCTACCCGGGCAGTTCGTCGGGCGCGGTGCAGGCACCGTCGGACTCGATCATCCGCACGCCCGACACGATGCCGGAACTCGTGAGCACGTCGTTGGCGCTGACGATCTCGGTGTCGACGAAGACCTGCACCGCGGGGTTTCGGCCATAGGTGGTCATACGCATCCTGGGTGCGTCGGACTCGTCGACCAGCCAGTCGATGCCCTCCAGCGTGACGCACTGCAGGTCGGCGGTCGGACCGGGCACGGCGACGCCGCAGGTCAGGATGACGCTCGTCCTGCTGTCCTCGCCGTACGCGCCGGTCGCCTGAGCGTCGGTCCAGCGGCGATCCTGCCCGGCGACGCTCTGCGGCAGGCGCACCGTGACTTCCGCGCAGGCGGGGTTGTTCGCGTCCTCGGCCGGCGTGAGGGCGACGGTGCTGGAGCAGCCGGTGAGGGCGAGCATCGCGGCCGCACCGGTGATCAGGGCGAGACGGCGGAGCATGATTCCAGGCTACCGTTGTCGGCATGGCATCCGGTTCCGACGACGACCCGCGCATCGGCGACATCTCGGAGGGGACGGTGCTGCGTGCCATCCTCGCTCGGACCGCGCCGGCCGCGCATGCCGTGCTCGGTCCCGGCGATGACGCGGCGGTGATCGCCGCGCCGTCCGGGTCGGTCGTCGTCAGCGCCGACACTCTGGTCGAGGGGCCCGACTTCCGGCTCGCCTGGTCGAGCGGCTACGACCTGGGCTGGAAGTCCGCGGCCGTCAACCTCTCCGACATCGCCGCGATGGGGGCGGTCCCCACGGCCCTGCTCGTGTCGCTCGCGGTGCCGGCCGACACCCGGCTGTCGTTCGTCGAGGCGATGGCCGACGGCTTCCGCGAGTGCTGCGCTCAGCTCGCTCCTGGATGCTCGGTCGTCGGCGGTGACCTGACCGTGTCCGATCTGCTGGTGATCGCGGTGACGGCGCTGGGGGATCTCGGCGGGCGCTCAGCGGTGACGCGTGCGGGCGCGCGAGCGGGCGATGTCGTCGCTCTCGCAGGGGAGCTGGGTGTGGCTGCCGCGGGTCTCGGGCTGCTGTTCTCCCGCTTCCGCGAGGGCGCGACCCCCGTGCCGTTCGATCGCTCGTCGCTGGATGACGTGCAGCAGCGCGCGGTCGATCGCCAGCTGCGTCCGGTGCCGCCGCTCGCGCTCGGTCCTGCTGCGGCGGATGCCGGCGCCACGGCCATGATGGACCTCTCGGACGGCCTGGCCCTGGACGCCTCCCGTCTGGCGGATGCCTCCGGCGTCACGATCGCACTCAGCGGCGCGGCGCTGGATGCGCTCGCGTTCCACGGTGACCGCGGGCGCGCGCTGGGCGGGGGAGAGGACCACGGCCTGCTGGCCACCTTCGCTCCGGGCCCGCTGCCCGACGGGTTCGCGCAGATCGGCACGGTGACCGCCCGCACGCACGCGCCGGTGCTCGTCGACGGCGAGCCGGTCGTCGAGACCGGATGGGATCCGTACCGGGATTGGGACCACGCGCGCTGAGCCGCAGCACGCGATCCGTCAGGTCCCGTCGACCGCCGGCTGCGCCCACCACACGCGGGTGTCCCCGTAGGTCTTCTCCCTCAGCAGGCTGAGCGCGGCAGCATCGAGGTCGGGCGGTGTCGCGCGCTTGCCGCGCTCGATGACGACCACGGCGTGCTCCGCGAGCAGCGGAGCCAGCGCGACCAGGTCTGCCGTCATCGCGGCATCGTCGAGGTCGTAGGGCGGATCGGTGAACACGAGGTCGAACGGGCCGCGCGCGCGGGACAGGAAGGCGCGCACCGCGCTCTGGTGCACGCGGGCGGCCGGCGGGACGCCCATCGCCTTGGCGACCACGGTCACGTTGCGACCGACGACCGTCGCGGCCGACCGGGAGATCTCGACGAGCTCGACATGCTGCGCTCCGCGGCTCCACGCCTCGAGTCCGAGAGCACCGCTGCCGGCGTACAGGTCGAGTACGCGGGCGCCGTGGATGGCATCCATCGACTCGAGCGCCCCGAACAGCGACTCGCGCACCCGGTCGCTGGTGGGGCGGGTGCCGGCGTCCGGCACGTCGAGCCGCGCGCCGCGCGCGTCGCCGGCGATGATCCTCGTCACCCGATCACGATACGACACGGCCGACGATGTCCGCCGTGCTCCCTAGACTCGAACCATGTCCTTCGAGCTCGACACGCCGTTGACGACCGCCGTCGGGGCGTCCACGGCCAAGACCCTCGAGAAGGCGTTCCGGATGGCGAGCGTCGCCGATCTGCTCGGTCACTATCCGCGGCGGTACGCCGACCGCGGCGAGCTGACGCCCATCCTCGAGCTGCCGATCGGCGAGACCGTCACCATCGTCGGCGAGGTCATCTCGGCCACGGCCCGCGAGATGCGCAATCGACGCGGCGCCATGCTCGAGGTCGTCATCGGCGACGGCGTCGGCCAGATGTCGCTGACGTTCTTCGCGAAGAACCTCGGCCAGGCCGAATGGCGCAGGAAGGAGCTGTCGGTCGGACGCCGCGGCATCTTCTCGGGCAAGGTCGGGATGTTCAAAGACCGGGTGCAGTTCGCGCATCCCGACTACCAGCTCTTCGACGACACCGAGAGCGCCTACCGTCAGGCGGACGCTCTGCAGGACGTCCCCATCCCGATCTACCCGGCGACCTCTGCGATGCAGAGCTGGCAGATCGCGAAGCTGATCGGCGTCGTGCTCGACCAGCTCGGCGATGTGCCCGACCCCCTCTCCGACGACATCCGCACCCGAGAGGGGCTGCTCACCGCCCGGCAGGCGCTCGACGCGATCCACCGCCCTCGTCGCCGAGCCGACATCGACCCCGCCGTGCGCACGCTGCGGATGCACGAGGCGCTCGTGCTGCAGACCGCGCTGCTGCAGCAGCGCATCCAGGTGCGCTCGCTGACCGCGACGCCGCGCGTCGCTCAGCCCGGCGGTCTGCTCGAGCGCTTCGACGCTCACCTGTCTTTCACCCTGACCCCCGACCAGCAGCGCGTCGGTGCGGAGATAGCGGCCGATCTGAGCGCCGACCGGCCGATGAACCGCCTGATCCAGGGCGAGGTGGGCTCGGGCAAGACCCTCGTCGCCCTGCGTGCGATGCTGCAGACGGCCGAATCCGGGGGACAGGCCGCGCTCATCGCCCCCACCGAGGTTCTCGCCGCCCAGCACCTGCGATCGATCACGAAGATGCTCGGCCCCGACATGGCCGCCGAGCTCATCCCCACCCTGCTCACCGGGCAGATGTCGGCGCCGGCACGGCGCAAGGCCGCCCTGCGCGTGGCATCCGGTCAGGCGCTCATCGTGATCGGCACGCACGCGCTGCTCTCCGAGAAGACGACCTTCGCCGACCTGGCTCTCGTCGTCGTCGACGAGCAGCATCGGTTCGGCGTCGAGCAGCGTGAGATGCTGCGCGCGAAGGGCACGGCGCCGCACGCGATCGTGCTGACGGCGACCCCCATCCCGCGCACGGTCGCGATGACCGTGTTCGGCGACCTCGACACCTCGGTCATCCGCTCGATGCCCGCCGGACGCGCCGGCATCACCACGCATGTGGCACCTCTGGCCGAGCATCCGGAGTGGTTCCAGCGGGTGTGGGCGCGTGCTGCGGAGGAGATCGCGGACGGGCGTCAGGTCTTCGCCGTCTGCGCGGCGATCGACACCACCAAGGAGTCTGTCGAGGTCGACGACCAGCCGCCGCCCGACGTCGAGGGCAAGGGCCCTCGGTGGGGGGTGGTGCAGCTCGACGAGCTGCTGGCCACGCATCCGGTGCTGGGGGGCGTGCGGCGTGCGGTGCTGCACGGGAAGATGCCGGCCGAGGAGAAGGATGCCGTGATGCGCGCCGTCGCGCGCGGCGAGATCGACCTGCTCATCGCGACCACGGTGATCGAGGTGGGTGTCGACGTGCCGAACGCCTCCACCATGGTCATCATGGACGCCGATCGATTCGGCGTGTCGCAGCTGCACCAGCTGCGCGGCCGCGTCGGCCGAGGGGAGCACCCCGGGCTCTGCCTGCTCGTCACCGAGGCGGAGGGCGGTTCCCTCGCGCGTGAGCGGGTTGAGGCGGTGGCCGCCACGCTCGACGGCTTCGAGCTGGCGGAGGTCGATCTCGAGCTGCGCGGCGAGGGAGACGTGCTGGGGGCAGCGCAGGCGGGCGTCAAGTCGTCGCTGCGCCTGCTTCGGGTGGTGAAGGATGCCGGGCTCATCGCCTACGCGCGCGACGTCGCCGCCGGCATCCTGGAGGACGACCCCATGCTGGTCGCGCACCCGGGTCTGCGCGTCGCGATCGCCGGCCGCGTGAGCGACGCCGATCGGGCGGCGCTCAGCAAGAACTGAGGGTGCGGTGGCATAGGCTGAGCACGTGCTTGTACTGAGCGAACGGAGTGAGTCGACGTGCCTGTGCTGAGCGAACGGAGTGAGTCGAAGTGAATTCTCGGATCGCCGTCGTTCCCGGATCGTTCGACCCGCCCACGCTCGGGCACCTCGACGTGATCTCGCGGGCTGCGCGTCTCTACGATGAGCTGCACGTGCTGGTCGTGCACAACCCTGGCAAAGAGGCGATGCTGCCGATCGCGCAGCGCCTCAGTCTGCTCGAGCAGTCGATCGGCGAGGCCGGCATCGACGGGCATGTCATCGTGGGGTCGTGGAGCATGGGCCTGCTCGTCGACTACGCGCGCGATGTCGATGCGGGTGTGCTGGTCAAGGGCATCCGATCGCAGGTCGATGTCGCCTACGAGTCGCCGATGGCGATCGTCAACCGTCACCTGGCCGACATCGAGACGGTCTTCCTGCTGCCCGATCCGGCGCACGCGATGGTCTCGAGCTCGCTGGTGCGTCAGGTCGCGGCCCTCGGCGGCGATGTCTCGCCGTTCGTGCCGCCCGTCGTCGCCTCGTTCCTCGACACCGGAGCACGCGGGCTCTGAGCCGTTCGGCCCGCGTCCACGTGGCGGCGGGTAGCATGGCGGGGTGAAATCCCGAGTCAACGGCCCCTTCTTCCTCCCTGTCCGCGACATCGTCCGCAAGCCGGGCGAGATGCGAGAGCACCGCTTCGAAGTGACCCTCCGCGAGAAGTGGGGTGAGGGCATCGTCTCGGTCGAAGCCGGCGAGACGCTCGACCTCGACGTGCGTCTCGAGTCGGTGCACGAGGGGATCCTCGTATCGGGAACGGCCGACGCGGACTACTCCGGAGAGTGCGGCCGGTGCCTCACCGAGATCTCTGCGCCTGTCGAAGTCGAGTTCCAGGAGCTTTTCGCGTATCCTGGTGAGGAAGAAACTGACTTCGAAGTTCAAGACGACCACGTGGATCTTGAAACTCTGGTCAGGGATGCGATCGTGTTGTCGCTTCCATTCCAGCCGGTGTGTCAGCCGGACTGCCCGGGTCTCGACCCGAACACGGGCGAGAGGCTGACCGAGAGCGCCGGTGCAGAGAGCCCTGCTCCCATCGATCCTCGGTGGAGCGCGCTCCGACAGATCACAGACCAGGACGGCGCGGCAGAGAGTCACGCCGCCGAGAAAGAAGAGAGCTAGTCATGGCTGGTAACCCCCCGAAGCGCAAGGTCTCCCGTTCGAACACCCGCTCGCGCCGCGCGCAGTGGAAGGCCGAGGCTCCCGCGCTGGTCAAGACCGTCGAGAACGGCAAGGTCGTCTACAGCCGCCCGCACCAGGCGAAGGTCGTCACCGACTCGCAGGGCACCGAGCTGTTCCTCGAGTACAAGGGCCGCAAGGTCGCAGACATCTGATCGGATCGGTCATGACCGAGATTCTCACGGGGCGTGCCTCGCTGATCGAGAAGCTCGGCGTCGATATCGATCCTGAGCTGCTGGAACGTGCGCTCACGCATCGTTCCTACGCGTACGAGCACGGCGGCATCCCGAACAACGAGCGGCTGGAGTTCCTCGGGGACTCGGTGCTCGGTCTCGCGGTGACCGTCATGCTCTTCACCACGCTTCCCGACCTCGACGAGGGCGAGTTGGCCAAGCGGCGCGCAAGCGTCGTCTCGACCGTCGCCCTCGCCGAGGTCGCTCGGGCTATCGGCCTGGGTGAGCACCTCCGCCTCGGCCGGGGCGAGGAGCAGACCGGTGGTCGCGACAAGGACTCGATCCTCGCCGACACGATGGAAGCCGTCTTCGGGGCGACGTTCCTGTCTGCCGGCCCGGACGCCGCGACCGAGCTGGTGCTGCGGCTGACCGAGCCGCTGCTCGCCGACCCCGAGCGCTACGGCGCGGCGATGGATCCGAAGACGAGCCTGCAGGAGCTGGCCGCCCGTCTCGGATCGCCTCCGCCCGTGTACGCCATCGACTCGGCCGGCCCCGACCACAATCGCGTCTTCACGGCGACCGTGCGGGTCGGCGAGGTGGCATGCGACGGCGTCGGCACGAGCAAGAAGACCGCCGAGATGGCAGCCGCGCTCACGGCGTGGCGACTGCTCAGCGACCGGGTCTGATCCCGCATGCCCGAGCTCCCCGAGGTCGAGGTCGTCCGTCACGGGCTGGCGCCCGCGGTCACCGGAGCGCGCGTGCTCTCGGTCGACGTCTTCGATGAGCGTGCTCTCACCCGGCATCCACGCGACGCCGCCGACTTCGTGGGCCGCCTGGAAGGACGTGAGGTGCGCGCCGCCGCCCGGCGCGGCAAGTTCCTCTGGCTGCCGCTCGACGAGCGTGCGGGGGAGCCCGAGGCCCTCGTCGCGCATCTCGGGATGAGCGGGCAGATGCTGCTGCGCGATCCGGATGCCCCGCTCGAGCGGCACGAGCGCGTGCGACTGCGCGTCGAGCACGCCCGTCATGGCGTGCTCGCCGTCGTCTTCGCCGATCAGCGCACGTTCGGCTCGCTGGCCGTCGACGCGCTGCTGCCCACCCCGGATGCCGCCCCGGGCGGCTACGGCACGGCGGACCCACTCGTGCCCTCGCAGGTGGCTCACATCGCCCGCGATCCGCTCGATCCCGCGTTCGACGAGCGGGACGTCATCACCCGCATCCGCCGCCGATCCAGCGCGATCAAGCGCATCCTGCTCGACCAGTCGCTGGTCAGCGGCATCGGAAACATCTACGCCGACGAGTCGCTGTGGGCGGCACGGATCCACCCTGAGACGCATGGCACGGCCATATCGGTGCAGGCGCTGCGCCGACTGATGGCCGAGGTGCGCCTCGTGCTCGAGAAGGCCCTCGCCGAAGGCGGCACGAGCTTCGACGCGCAGTACGTGAACGTGAACGGCCAGGCGGGGTATTTTGCGCACTCCTTGAACGCCTACGGTCGCGGCGGTAAGCCGTGCCCGCGCTGCGGTGGACACATCCGTCGCGAGGCGTTCATGAACCGCTCGAGTCACTACTGCCCGCGCTGCCAGCGCAGGCGCTGAGCCCGACGGTCACTCCGCCGGACGGTCGATCGTGAACGCCAGGTGCGGCATGTCCACACCGCGGTAGTGCTTGATGAAGCGTCCCCGCACCGTCATGCCCAGCCGGATCGCGACGTTCATCGAGGCGATGTTCGTGTCGCGCACCTGCGCCCACACGCGGTCGGCACCGAGGGCCGTGAAGGCATGGTCACGGCACCCGGCCGCCGCCTCGGTGGCGTACCCCCGCCGCCAGTGCGCGCGATCGAAGAGATAGCCGACCTCGATCACGTCCTCGCCGAGGATGTGCTGCCTGGTCAGTCCGCACTGGCCGATCATCTGTCCGGATTCGCGCAGCACCACCGCCCAGAGCCCGAACCCGTCGTCGCGGTAGCGCTCGCGCATCCGGCTGAGCCATGCCCGCACCATCTGCTCGTCGAACGCGCCTTCGTAGGCGGTCATGGTGTCGCCGTCCTGCAGGATGGCGCGAAGCGCCGGCAGGTCGTCGTCGGTCAGTTCACGCAGGTCGAGACGTCGTGTGCGCAGGATCATCAGGCCAGCTTCTTCTGCCAGGCGCCCGCATACGAGGCGGGCACGAAGCCCATCGCCTCGTTGATGTCGAGCATCGGCCGGTTCTCCTCCGCGTTGAACGTGGTGATCCGCGGCGAGCCCGGGGCGATGCCGCGCCAGCGCAGGATGTTGGCGCACTTCACGATCTGCCCCAGTCGGTGTCCGCGGTGCTCCTTCAGCACCAGCGTGCAATACTGGTGCGTGACGCCCTCCGGATCGGTGCCGGTCACGAGCTCGTTGAACGCGGCGAGCGTTCCGGTCGGCACGTGCTCGACGGCGGCGACCGAGACGGTCTGGCCGCCCTCGACGAACCGTGCGTCGCGCCGCGCGATCCGATCGGCGTCCCAGATCTCCTCGTCCACCTCGAGGTCTCCGCTGGGGGCGTCGGTCGACATGCGCGACAGCGCCCAGGCGTATCCCGCGCGCAGCTCGGGCGGGGTGGGTACGCTCCACTCCACCAGCCGGTACTCGGCGCCGGCGATCGTGAGCGCGTCGGCGAGCATCCTCTCGATCGGCGCCGGATCACCCTGCAGATCGAAAGCGCTGTTGCGCTCCACCTGCTCCAGGGTGAAGCCGTCATCGACGAGCAGCTGTGCGAGCGGGGTGCGCGAAACCCGCCCCCATCCGGTCCTCGGAACCAGCGGCGCGTCGCCGGGGTCGGGGCGGTGCAGCGTCCAGGTCTGGATGACCTTGCGGCCGAGCGCGCGCACCTCCTTCTCCGCAGCGGAGAGCAGAGCCCGCTCGATGCCGCGCCCCCAGTTCGCGGGCATGACCATCAGGTCGATCTCGGCGCTCGTGGGCTCGGCGGTGGCGTGGGTGACGGTCACCGCGCCGACGATCTCGCCGTTCTCGCGGGCGAGCAGCGTCCGCTGCACGTAGTCGGTCGTCGCACGCCAGTGCGGCAGCATCTCCTCCGCAGTGGTATCCAGGTCGTGCAATCCCGTGTCGCTGAGGCAGATGGCGTTGTTCAGCCCGACGAAGGTGTGGAAGTCCGCCGCGTCGGGAGCGTCCAGCGCCTCCGGAACGGTCAGTGCGGTGATGGACAGTGCGGGTGTGCCGGTCGGCGTCGTCATGCTCATGCGAGGTCCTTTCTCCAGGCGCCCTCGTAGGCGATCGGGGCGAAGCCGATGGCTTCGTTGATGGAGAGCATCGGCCGGTTCTCCTCGGCGTTCCATGTGGTGACTCGGGGCGAGAGCGGATGTCGGTCGCGCCAGGCGAGCAGGCCAGCCGTCTTCACAAGCGTCCCGAGTCGGTGTCCGCGATGCTCGGCGAGCACGAGGGTGTCGAACTGGTGCGTGCCCGCAGAGTCGTCCTGCCCGATGGCGAGCTCGTTGAATGCGCAGAGCTCCCCGGTGGCGACGTGCTGCGCCGCGGTGACGAGAAGCGTCCAGCCGCGCTGCGTCAGTCGCGACTCCTCTCGGCGCAGGCGATCGGCGTCCCAGATCTCCTCCGGCATGCCGAGCTGCGCATCGGGCACGTCGGTCGACATGCGCGACTTCATCCAGGCGTAGCCGTCGACATACTCGTCCGGTGTCGGCATCGCCCACTGCACGACGCGGTAGGCAGTGGCGTGCGCCGCGGCACCGTCGCGCAGATCGCCCAGGCGCTTCGCGGTGCTCTCGTCCCAGATCAGTGCGCTCCCGCGTTCGACCTGCTCCAGCCGGAAGCCGGTGCGCTGCAGGAAGCGCGCGGTGTGATCGAGGGGAGCAGACCCGGCACCGGTCGGCGAGTCGATCCTCGGCAGCGGCGCCGCCTCGTCGTGGTGCTCCGACCAGTTGAGCAGCTTGCGCACCCCCGCATCGCGTGCCGCCTGCTCGATCACAGCGTATGCGGCCGGTCCGATACCGCGGCCCCGTGCGCGGCGGAGCAGAGCGACGGTCACGAATCCGGTCTCACCGCCGTCGTCGCGCAGGATGTCGAGCGCGCAGCGCCCGACAGCGTCGCCGTCGAGTTCGATCGTCCAGTGACGTCGGTCGCGGTCGGGAGTGGGGGAGAGCGTCGAGAGCAGTTCGGACGCGGTGAGGCAGTCGTCATCGCGACCGGTGGTCTCGATGAGCAGCTCGTTGCGCACGGCTGCGTAGGCACGCACTGCGGGGGACGGCCCCGCGTCCGCTCGGGCGGAGAGCTCGAGCGGACGCAGGGTCGCACCGGCGGGAAGGGAGATGCTCATCATCGGCCTTTCAGAGGATGTTGCGCTGCAGGCCCCAGACCAGCAGGTTGATCGCCCCGGTCTCGCGGATCGGCCGGCGGTCGAGATCCGGGATCGCGGAGGGGGCGGTCGCACGGACCCGAGTGCTGCGCCGCAGCAGCCAGAGTCCGATTCGGAAGGAGAGCCGGTCGGCCGCCGTCAGGCGCTGCAGACCGTCTCGGTCGGGGATGCTGATGGTCTGACGACCCTCGGTATCCGGTGGGTGGATGGATGTGGACAGCTGCCGGTGATCGGTCAGCAGAACGGTGCTCACGATGTGTGCGCTTTCTGTGGTGATGGCTGGGCGAAGCCACCGCCGTTGCCGGCGGAGTCGGCGCCCGGGGGCGCAGCATCGCAACGGACCGGCCGACACGCGGTTCGACCGAGACGTCAGGATGCTGACGGGCGTGGCCCGCGATGCGGGCGGGCGTCGGCTGCCGGGAAGGCGGCGACGGCGATCATCGATCAGACGCACAGAGGCGTCAGAGAGATCGGGAGAGGCGGGGTGGTTCTAGCCCTGAGAACGGGCGAAGGTCACCGACACGGCGGCGCGTGGCGCACGCATCGGCGACGTGGTGAAGAACCATGCGTCGTTGTTGTTCGTGATCATCGGTGACCTCCTCTCTTGTGATCGGAGGACACGCTAGTGAAGTTTCACAGCCCGCGTCAAGCATTTCCTTTCGACGCGGCGTGTCGCGATCGGCGCCGGCGGCGTCAGAACCCGGCGAGAACGGCGCGGAATCCGCGTCGTTCCGGTCGATCTCCGGTAGCGTCTCACCCGTGAACCCCCTGACCCCGAAGGCGCCGTCATGCATCTGAAGAGCCTGACGCTCAAGGGCTTCAAATCGTTCGCGCAGCCCACGTCCTTCGTGTTCGAGCCCGGGGTGACGTGCATCGTCGGCCCGAACGGGTCGGGCAAGTCGAACGTCGTCGACGCGCTCGCCTGGGTGATGGGCGAGCAGGGCGCGAAGACGCTGCGCGGCGGGAAGATGGAGGACGTCATCTTCGCCGGCACCTCGACCCGTGGCCCTCTCGGCCGCGCGGAGGTGCAGCTGACAATCGACAACAGCGACGGTGCTCTGCCCATCGACTACGCCGAGGTGACGATCAGCCGCACGCTGTTCCGCAACGGCTCGAGCGAGTACGCCATCAACGGCTCGAGCTGCCGGCTGCTCGACGTGCAGGAGCTGCTCAGCGATTCGGGTCTCGGCCGCGAGATGCACGTCATCGTCGGCCAGGGGCGCCTGGACACCGTGCTGCAGGCATCGCCCGAAGACCGCCGAGGCTTCATCGAGGAGGCTGCCGGCATCCTCAAGCACCGTCGCCGCAAGGAGAAGACGGTGCGCAAGCTCGACGCGATGGAGACGAATCTCACGCGGCTCAGCGATCTCGCCGGCGAGATCCGTCGACAGCTCAAGCCACTGGGACGGCAGGCCGAGATCGCGCGCGAGGCGCAGACGATCGCGGCGGTGGTGCGCGATGCCAAGGCTCGGCTGTTCGCCGACGACGTGGTCGCGCTGCGCACGGCCCTCGCCGATCACACCCGCACCGAACACGAGCGGCACACCGAGCGACTCGTGCTCTCCGAGCAGGCGGAGGGCGTGCGTGCGGGCATCCAGCGCCTCGAGCAGCAGCAGAACTCCGCCGCCGTCGACCGCGCGCGCAGCATCGCGTTCGCTCTGGAACAGGCCCAGGAGCGGATGCGCAGCCTCTACACGCTCGCCAACCAGCGTCTCGCGCTGCTCGGCAGCGAAGACGATGACGCGGTCACCGCGATCACCGTCACCCAGGACGCCATCGACGAGGCATCCGACGAGATCACGCGCATCTCGGAAGGGCTCGGCGACGCGCAGGACGCCGCAGTGGCCGCGAGCCGGGAGGTCGTGAACGCCCGAGCCGAGCTCGACACCCTCGACGTCGACATCGCCGAGCAGAGCGCGCTGGTGTCGCAGTACGACATGCGACTGAACACGCTGCGCGGCAACGCCGACGCGGCGGCATCCGCCCTCGCCGCCGTGCGCGGCGCCGTGCTGCGCCAGGAGCAGGCCCTGGAGGCTGCGCACCAGCGTCGCCGCGAGGCGGCCGAATCCCTCGAGGCGATCGACGACGCGCACGCTCCCGAGGGCTCCGCGGCGGAGTACGCCGCCGCCTACGACCTGGCGCAGAAGGAGCTCACCGCCGCGGAGTCCGAGCGTGACGCGCTGCGGGAGCGGCTGCATGAGGCCGAACGTGAAGCCGACGCCCTGACGGCGAAGGCCGCGGCGCTCACCAGCGCGCTGTCGCTCTCGGGCGGAGCAGCCGAGATCGTCGCATCCGGAGCCCCAGGGGTGCGCGGGCTGGTCGGAGACTCCGTGCAGGTCCGCCCGGGTTTCGAGGGCGCCATCGCCGCCGTGCTCGGCCCTCTCGCAGAAGGCGTGCTGGTCGACGCCGCCGACGACGCGTTCGCGCTCGTGGCTGAGGGTGCTCGCGGCACCGTGGATCTGGTGATCGCCGAGGGCACGGTCGCCTCGGACGTCGCCATGCCGAGCCATCACGGAGCCGTCCGCGCGGGCGAGGTCGTGGATGCGCCGCACGGGGTGCGGTCGCTGCTCGCGACGGTGCTGATCGCCGACGATCTCGAGGCCGCGCGCACGGTTCGCCGCGCTCTCGATGCGATCGGCGATGACCGCACCACGATCGTCACCAGGACCGGGGAGGTGGTCACCGCCCACACCCTCCGTGCCGGGTCCGGCGAGACATCGCGCCTGGAGCTGATGGCGGAGCGTGACGCGGCGAGCGATCGTCTGGCCGAGGTGCGCACCGTCGTCGACGCGCTGCGCGCGGGCCGGGTCGACGCCACCGACCGTGTGGAGACGGCGCGGCGAGCCGCGAAGGATGCCCTGCGCGCCCTGCGTGAGCACGACGCCGCGCTGGCGAACCATGCCGAGCGGGTCAACCGCGTCACCGTGCAGCACGAGGCCGCGGTGGCCGAGTGCGACAGGCTCGAATCGAGTCTTGCCCAGGCGCAGTCCGCTGTCGCTGACGCTGAGCAGAAGGCCGCGGCGGCCAAGAACGAGCTGCAGTCCGCCGAGTCGGAGCCGCGCCCGGTGCTCGATGCCTCCGCCCGAGACGGTCTTCTCGACGCGCTGGAGTCGGCACGCGAGGGCGAGGTTCGTGCTCGTCTCGAGATCGAGACCCTGCGCGAGCGCGTGCGGGCGGCTCAGGCGCGAGTGGTCGCTCTCGAGCGTCAGCGCGAGCAGGAGCGGGATGCCGCGGCTGAGGCCGCGCGTCGGGCCGTGATCCGTCGCGCTCAGCGCGCGGCCGCGTCCGCCGTCGCGGAGGAGCTGCCCCGCGTGCTGGACTCGATCGACCGATCGGTGAGCGAGGCGCGCGTCGCCCTCGCCGCAGCCGAGGCCGAGCGCTCGGCGCACAACGAGGAGCTCGTGGGTCTGCGCACGCAGGAGAGCTCGCTGCGGGATCGCCTCGCCAGCCTCACCGAGAGCGTGCACGGGCTCGAGCTGCAGATCCACGAGAAGAAGCTGCACCTCGGCAGCCTCCTCGATCGGGTGGCGTCGGAGCTCGCGCTCGACGAGGACATCCTCGTCGCGGAGTACGGTCCGGATCAGCTGATTCCCCGCGATCCCGGTGCGGAGCCGGACGAGGACGACGACAGGGGCACGCCGTTCGACCGGCGTGTGCAGGAGAGGCGTCTGAAGGACGCCGAGCGCAAGCTCGCCCAGCTCGGGCGCGTGAACCCGCTGGCCCTCGAGGAGTTCGCCGCGCTCGAGCAGCGGCACGCCTTCCTGACCGAGCAGCTCGCCGACCTGACCAAGACGCGCCAGGATCTGCTCACGATCATCGCCGAGCTCGACGAGCGCATGCAGACGATCTTCGCCTCGGCGTTCGAGGACACCAGGCAGGCATTCGGCGAAGTGTTCCCGCTGCTGTTCCCCGGCGGCTCTGGCAGCATCTCGCTCACGAACCCCGACGACATGCTGAGCACGGGCATCGAGGTCTCCGTGCGTCCGGTCGGCAAGAAGATCGAGCGGCTCTCGCTGCTCTCGGGCGGCGAGCGGTCGCTGGCTGCAGTCGCGCTGCTCGTCGCGATCTTCAAGGCGCGACCCAGCCCGTTCTACATCCTCGACGAGGTCGAGGCCGCACTCGACGACGCCAACCTCGGTCGACTGCTCACGGTCTTCGAGCAGCTGCGCGAGAGCTCCCAGCTGCTGGTGATCACGCATCAGAAGCGCACGATGGAGATCGCCGACGCCCTGTACGGCGTGTCCATGCGCCAGGACGGCGTCTCGGCCGTGGTCGGACAGCGCGTAGGCGACCGCACGGCGGCATCCGCCTGATCCGGCCGGGCGCCGCGAGCACCTAGGCTGGAGACATGGCGGAGAAGTCCTGGTCCCTCGGTCGCGCGCTGCGCGGCATGTTCGTCAAGCCCACGATCGATGAGACCACGTGGGAAGACCTCGAGACCGCGCTGATCACGGCCGACTTCGGACCCGACATCACCGAGCAGCTGCTCGACGAGCTGCACGCCAAGGTCGACCGCTACCGCACCACCGACCCGCGCGACCTGCAGCGCATGCTGCGTGAGACGCTGGAAGAGCGCTTCGCCAAGTTCGACACCACCCTGAAGCTCACCGAGCGCCCCGCGGTCGTGCTCGTCGTCGGCGTCAACGGCGTCGGGAAGACCACGACGATCGGCAAGTTCACGAAGTTCCTGCGCGGGTTCGAGCGCAGTGTCGTGGTCGGCGCCGCTGACACGTTCCGCGCGGCCGCCGTCGAGCAGCTCGCGACCTGGGCGCAGCGCGGGGGAGCGGCCATCGTCCGCCCGCAGCACGAGGGCCAGGACCCGGCATCCGTCGCCTTCCAGACGGTCGAGTACGCCAAGAACCAGGGCATCGAGATCGCGATCATCGACACCGCCGGGCGCCTGCACACCAAGAGCGGTCTGATGGACGAGCTGTCGAAGGTGCGCCGCGTCATCGAGAAGCAGGCGCCGATCAGCGAGGTGCTGCTCGTGCTCGACGCGACGACCGGCCAGAACGGCGTGATGCAGGCCGAGTCGTTCCTGCAGCACGCCGGTGTCACCGGGCTGGTCATCACCAAGCTCGACGGCTCGGCCAAGGGCGGTTTCGTGCTGGCCGTGCAGGAGCGCACGGGCATCCCCGTGAAGCTTCTCGGCCAGGGCGAGGGGATCGACGATCTGACCGGTTTCACGCCGCACGTGTTCGTGTCGTCGCTGGTCGGCGCATGAGACGACCTGGGACTACCGCCGCAGCGGAGAGGCTGGTTTCATAGCGATATGGCGATCGAACACGACTACTTCGGGGTTCTCTCCTCGGGCCCCGACGGCGCCATCTTCTGGACCGAGCGGGTCGACTTCGGCGACCAGTCGGTCACCGTCGACCTCACCGCGCCGGATCAGGACGACGTGTCGATGGCAGCGCTGGACGTCGCGGCGGCGCTGATCGCCGGCATCGAGGATCTGGATGCCACGGTGCGCGGCGCCATGCTCACCGAGGTCGACGATCGCACCAGCGAGGTGACCGAGTACATCCTGCAGCAGCAGGAGGCGTTCGGCGAGGACCTCGAGGACGTGCTGGTCGACGTCAGCGGTGACGCCGCCGTCGACATCATCCGGTCGCTGCGGCTGTCGAGCATGACGATCCTCGCCGACGAGCACGGCGGATCGGAGCCGTTCGCGGTGCTCGAGTACGCGCTCGACGCCGACGAGACCGACGAGGTGCTGCTGGTGAACCTCGCATCCGACGGCTCGGTGCAGTCGGTCACCAGCGCGGACTGATCCTCAGACCGCCTGCGCGAATCCGAGGTCGGCGCCCTCGGCGATGTGCGCGAGATGCGGCGGGATCTCGCGGCCCTTCGAGATCATCGACTGGGCCCACAGGCGTCCGGCGCGATACGACGAGCGCACCAGGGGACCAGCCAGAACGCCGAGGAACCCGATGCGCTCGGCCTCGGCCTTGAACTCGACGAACTCGTCCGGCTTCACCCAGCGGGCGACCGGCAGGTGGCGGGGTGTCGGGCGGAGGTACTGCGTGATGGTGATGATGTCGCATCCCGCATCGCGGAGGTCCGGCAGCGCCTGCACGACCTCCTCCGGCTCCTCGCCCATGCCGAGGATGAGATTCGACTTCGTGATCAGACCCGCGTCGTGCCCCTGCGTGATCACGCTCAGCGAGCGCTCGTACGTGAAGGCGGGCCGGATGCGCTTGAAGATGCGCGGAACCGTCTCGACGTTGTGCGCGAACACCTCCGGCCGGGCGTCGAAGATCTGCCCGAGGAAGGCGGGGTCGGCGTTGTGCTCGTTCGCGAGCAGCTCGACCCCGGTGTTCGGGTTCAGCGTGTGGATCTGCCGCACGGTCTCGGCGTTCAGCCATGCGCCCGTGTCGGGCAGGTCGTCGCGGGCGACGCTCGTCACCGTCGCGTAGCGCAGGCCCATCCGCTGCACGCTCTCGGCGACCCGCCGGGGCTCGTCGGTGTCGTAGGCGTCCGGCTTGCCGGTGTCGATCTGGCAGAAGTCGCAGCGGCGCGTGCACTGGGATCCGCCGATGAGGAACGTCGCCTCGCGGTCCTCCCAGCACTCGAAGATGTTCGGACAGCCCGCCTCCTGGCAGACCGTGTGCAGGTCCTCGCTCTTGACCAGCGACTGCAGCGCGGTGTACTCCGGGCCCATCTTCGCCTTGGTCCTGATCCACTCGGGCTTGCGCTCGATCGGGGTCTCGGCGTTGCGCACTTCCAGACGCAGCAGCCTGCGCCCGTCGGGGTGGGCGGCGCTCATGCGGCGACTCCTTCCTGGGCGGTCGCGTACTCGGCGGCGAAGGCGTCGGCGACGGCCCGCGCGATGTCGGTCGGCGCGATCCGTCTGCCGGTGACCTCGCTCACGGTCGTGACGCCGGCGTCGGTGATGCCGCAGGGGATGATCCCGCGGAAGCCGGCCAGGGTGTTGTCGCAGTTGATCGCGAATCCGTGCATGGTCACGCCCTGCTGCACGCGCACGCCGATCGCGGCGACCTTGTCCTCGCCGAGCGGGCGACGCACCCACACGCCGCTGCGACCGTCGACCTGATAGCCGTCCACCCCCAGCGGCTTCAGGATGCCGATCAGCAGCCGCTCGAGGCGACGCACGTGGGCGACCACATCGATCGGCTCGTGAAGACGGACGATCGGGTAGCCGACGAGCTGGCCGGGGCCGTGCCAGGTGATCTTCCCGCCGCGGTCGACATCCACCACGGGAGTGCCGTCGTGGGGGCGCTCGTGATCCTCGGTGCGCTTGCCTGCGGTGTAGACGGCCTCGTGCTCGAGCAGCAGCAGCGTGTCGGGCCTCGTGCCGGCGACGACCTCGGCGTGGACGCTGCGCTGCAGATCCCATCCCTCGAGGTAGGGCACGTAGTCGGGTGCGAGACCGGGTGTCTGGATGTCGAGCATCGAAGCTTCTCCCATTGTTGGATGCCGTCCAAGAAACGGTACGGCATTCACCATACGCCCTTCGCGCCGTCGGCGGACACGACGCGCGGCTACGCTGATCGCTATGAGTTCGGCTTCGCGAGCAGGGCGCCCCCGAGCGTCGTCTCGCGAGACCCTCGCGGAGGCCGCGTGCGAGCTGTTCCTCGAGCAGGGGTACGAGGCGACGTCCATCGTCGACATCACCCGTCGCGCCGGTGTGAGCCGATCGAGCTTCTTCAACTACTTCTCGTCGAAGAGCGATGTGATCTGGTCGGGCTTCGACGCCAGGATCGACGCGGCACTGATCGCATTGGCACGTCTGGGGACGGATGCCGACGGCCCGGTCGTTCGAGACGCGCTGCGTCCGATGCTGCACGAGCTGGCACCGGACCCGCTGGCGCTGGCGCTGCGCCACGCGAGTGCGATGGGCGTCGAAGCCGAGCTGATCCGCGACACCGGGCTTCGACACGCCCGGCTCGCGTCCGCGATCGCCGCCGCAGCGCGCAGCGCCGGAATCGAGGTGATCCGAGCCGACATCCTGGGCTCCGCGTTCGCGACGGCGGTGCTCTCCTCCGTGCGGGTGTGGGCCGAGCAGGGTGCGGGTCAGGCATCGCTCGAGGCACGGTTCGAGGATGCGATGCGCGTCGTTCACGACCTTCCCTGGCGCTGATCGGACGACACGCGCCGCTCGCGTAGAATCGGAGGCACCATGGCTACGTTTGGCACGCTCTCCGATCGGCTCACCGAGACCTTCCGCAACCTGCGCACGAAGGGAAAGCTGACACCCGCCGATGTCGACGGCACGGTGCGCGAGATCCGGCGCGCCCTGCTCGACGCCGACGTCGCCCTCGTCGTCGTGAAGGACTTCACCGCGAAGGTTCGTGAGCGCGCCCTGGGTGACGAGGTGAACAAGGCGCTGAACCCCGCGCAGCAGGTCGTCCAGATCGTCAACGAGGAGCTCGTGGCTATCCTCGGCGGTGAGCAGCGCCGTCTGGAGTTCGCCAAGAACCCGCCGACGGTGATCATGCTCGCAGGCCTGCAGGGCTCGGGAAAGACCACGTTCGCCGGCAAGCTCGCCAAGCAGCTCGAGGGCGAGGGGCACACGCCGCTGCTCGTCGCCGCCGACCTGCAGCGTCCCAACGCCGTGAACCAGCTGCAGGTCGTCGCCGAGCGTGCAGGCGCGACGATCTTCGCGCCCGAACCGGGCAACGGCGTCGGCGACCCTGTTCGCGTCTCGAAGGACGGCGTCGACTATGCGCGCCGCCACCAGCACGACGTGGTCATCATCGACACCGCCGGACGCCTCGGCGTCGACGCCGAGCTGATGAAGCAGGCATCCGACATCCGCAAGGCGACCAGTCCGGACGAGGTGCTGTTCGTCATCGACGCCATGATCGGACAGGACGCGGTCAACACCGCGAAGGCGTTCCAGGACGGCGTCGACTTCACCGGCGTCGTGCTGTCGAAGCTCGACGGCGACGCGCGCGGTGGCGCCGCGCTGTCGGTGGCGTCGGTCACCGGCCGCCCGATCATCTTCGCCTCGACGGGGGAGAACCTCGAGGATCTCGAGCCCTTCCACCCCGACCGCATGGCGAGCCGTATCCTCGACCTCGGTGACATCCTCACCCTCATCGAGCAGGCCCAGCAGGCCTTCGATGAGGAAGAGGCCATGAAGATGGCCGAGAAGCTCGCCAACGAGGCGTTCACCCTCGAGGACTTCCTCGAGCAGCTTCAGCAGATGAAGAAGATGGGCTCGATGAAGAAGATGCTCGGCATGCTGCCGGGCATGGGGCAGATGAAGCAGCAGCTCGAGGACTTCGACGAGCGCGAGATCGACCGCACCGAGGCCATCATCCGCTCGATGACGCCCGGAGAGCGCCGCAACCCGAAGATCCTCAACGGCTCGCGCCGGCTGCGCATCGCCAAGGGCTCCGGCATGACCGTCACGGACGTGAATCAGCTCGTGCAGCGCTTCGAGCAGGCGGCCAAGATGATGAAGACCGTCGCCCGCGGCGGCACCCCCAACATCCCCGGCATGGGTCCCATGGGCAAGCCCGGCGCGTCGAGCAAGCGGGGCAAGAAGGGCGCGAAGGCCAAGAGCGGTGGCTCGCGCTCCGGCAACCCCGCCAAGCGCGCCGCGGAGAACGCGGGACGGGCGACCTCCAACGCCGCACCGACCGGAACCGGTTTCGGGCTCGGCGGGCAGAAGGCGCCCAGCGAGGCCGACCTCGCAGAGATCCAGAAGCTGTTCGGCAAGGGCTGATCGTCCGCGCAGACGGAAGCGGGCCCGGAGATCGCTCTCCGGGCCCGCTTCGTCATTCGCGGATCACCTCACGTCGGCGTCGACCCAGTCCATCGACTTCGAGACGGCCTTGCGCCAGAGGCGCAGCTGACGGTCGCGCTCCTCGGCATCCATGGTCGGCTCCCAGCGCTTGTCCTCCTGCCAGTTCGCGGACAGGTCATCCAGCCCGTTCCAGAAGCCCACGGCGAGCCCCGCCGCGTAGGCGGCACCGAGTGCGGTGGTCTCGGCGACCACGGGGCGCACGACCGGCACACCGAGCACATCGGCCTGGAACTGCATGAGCGCGTCGTTCGCGACCATGCCGCCGTCGACCTTGAGCTCGGAGAGATCGACTCCGGCATCCGCGTTCACCGCGTCGAGCACGTCGCGCGTCTGGAACGCGACCGCCTCGAGCGCCGCGCGCGCGATGTGGTTCTTGTTGGAGTACCGCGTCAGGCCCACGATCGCGCCGCGCGCGTCCGGACGCCAGTACGGCGCGAACAGTCCCGAGAACGCCGGCACGATGTACACGCCGCCGTTGTCGTCCACCTGACGGGCGAGATCCTCCACCTCGGGTGCCGAGCCGATGATCCCGAGCTGGTCGCGCAGCCACTGGATCAGCGATCCGGTGACCGCGATCGACCCCTCCAGCGCATAGTGCGTGGGACCGTCGCCCAGCTTGTATCCGACCGTGGTGAGCAGACCGTTCTTGGAGTGCACGACCTCTTCACCCGTGTTGAAGATCAGGAAGCAGCCCGTGCCGTAGGTGTTCTTGCTCTCGCCCTTGTCGAACGCGGCCTGTCCGAACGTGGCGGCCTGCTGGTCGCCCAGGATGCCGGCGATCGGGGTCTCGCGCAGCAGCGAGGAGTCCTCTGCGGTGCCGTACACCTCCGACGACGAGCGGATCTCCGGCATCATCGAGCGCGGCACACCGAAGGCCTCGAGGATGTCGTCCCGCCACTCCAGGGTCTCCAGGTCCATGAACATGGTGCGCGACGCGTTGGTGACGTCCGTCGCGTGCACGCCTCCGTCGACGCCGCCGGTGAGGTTCCAGAGAACCCAGCAGTCGGTCGTGCCGAACATCAGGTCGCCGGCCTCCGCCTTCTCGCGTGCGCCCTCGACGTTCTCCAGGATCCAGGCGATCTTCGTTCCCGAGAAGTAGGTGGCCAGCGGCAGACCGACGACCGGCTTGAACCGCTCCACACCACCGTCGGCCGCGAGTCGGTCGACGATCTCCTGCGTGCGGGTGTCCTGCCAGACGATCGCGTTGTAGATCGGCTTGCCGGTGTTCCTGTCCCACACCACCGCGGTCTCGCGCTGGTTGGTGATGCCGACGGCGGCGATGTCGTGGCGGGTCAGGTCGGCGCGGCTCAGCGCCAGGCCGATGACCTCCTGCACGTTGCGCCAGATCTCCAGCGCGTCGTGCTCGACCCAGCCGGCCTTGGGCAGGATCTGCTCGTGCTCCTTCTGACCGGTAGCGATGATGCTGCCCTTGCGGTCGAAGATGATCGCACGGCTCGACGTGGTGCCCTGATCGATAGCGATGATGTATTCAGCCATGGTGTCTCTCCTTTGAAATCGATACGGGTCAGGCGAGGCTCAGCAGAGCCGGTGCGAGGAGCGCGGCGATCGCCGCGCCGATGAACGGACCGACGACCGGCACCCACGAGTACGACCAGTCGCTCGAGCCCTTGCCCTTGATCGGCAGGATCGCGTGCGCGATACGGGGGCCCAGGTCACGGGCGGGGTTGATGGCGTAGCCGGTCGGACCACCGAGGGAGGCGCCGATGCCGACCACGAGCAGCGCGACGGGCAGCGCGGTGAGCGGGCCGAGGCCGCCGGGGGTGCCGACCTGGATGTCGCCGTAATCGGCGAACGCGAAGATGACGAACATCAGCACGAAGGTGCCGATGATCTCGGTGACCAGGTTCCAGCCGTAGGAACGGATCGCGGGCCCGGTCGAGAACACGCCGAGCTTGTTCGCCGCCTCCGGCTCCTCATCGAAGTGCTGCTTGTACGCCAGCCATGCGAGCACCGCGCCGACGATGGCGCCGAGCAGCTCCGCAGCGGTCGCGACGAGGAAGGCGACGAAAGTGATCTTGCCGGCGATCAGCAGACCGAGCCCGACGGCCGGGTTGATGATCGCGCCGGAGTACGCCGACACGAGTACACCCGCGAACACGGCGAGACCCCAGCCCCAGTTGACCATGAGGAATCCACCGGCGAAGCCCTTGTTCTTGGCGAGAGCCACGTTGGCGACGACTCCACATCCGAGCAGGATCAGCATCGCTGTTCCGACGAACTCGGAGAGGAAGTACAACCCGAGATTGACATCAGTCATGTCTTCATTGACCTTTCGTGCTGCGCGCGCTCTCCCCGGCGCGGGCAATGGGTGAATTCATGTCGCGGGGAGGCGACGGTCGGTGCTTCAGCCGTTCTGATGCGACGGAAGAGCGGGAACGTCGAGGCCGTGTCGGTCGTTGAGCAGCGAGCGCGTGTCTTCGAGCTCGGCGATGCGACGTCCGTCATCCCAACCGAGGAGAGGCGCCATCGCATCGGCCAGTTCGACGAGCACCTCGCCGGTGACCTCACCGGTGAACGCCAGACTGGTGCGACGCAGGATGACATCCTGAAGGCGGACGGCGTGTTCGCGCTCGACCATCCACATCAGCTCTCGCGTCGAGAGATCACCGTCGGCGAGCGGCGCGTCGTCGCCTCCGCGGACGAACTGCCAGACGTCAGCCGCGCGGGTGCCGTATCGGGTCAGCAGGCGCTCGGCGCGGTCGCCCGCGCCGGGAAGGTTCTGCTCGATCCAGCTGTGTCTGGCGCGCGCGGTGCGCGGGAAGCCCTGGCCGCCGCCGATCGCCCGGCCGACCGTCGAGACCCGGCGGCCGCGGCCGATCAGCTCGAGCACGACGTCGGAGAGCGACTCGCCGAGGGCGCGGAACGTCGTCCACTTGCCGCCGACAAGACTGACCAGCGGCACCTCGCCGTCGCGGTCGACCTCGACGCGGTAGTCGCGCGATACGAACCCGGGAGCGGTGTCCTCGTGGCGGGGGAGCGGACGGATGCCGGAGAAGGTGTACACGATCTGGTCGCGGGAGACCGGGATCGACGG
Organism: Microbacterium sp. NPDC077391; assembly: GCF_040686955.1. Classification (NCBI taxonomy): domain Bacteria; kingdom Bacillati; phylum Actinomycetota; class Actinomycetes; order Micrococcales; family Microbacteriaceae; genus Microbacterium; species Microbacterium sp. NPDC077391. The sequence continues at coordinate 509,740 of NZ_JBFBMI010000002.1, read as the reverse complement.
GAACACGTGGTGGATCAGCTCGAAGAAGTAGTCGATCTCCTCGTCGGTGCACACCGGCACCTCGCGCGGATCGGCGTCGATGTCGGTCGTGCCGACGAGCACGCGGCCCTTGAGCGGGTAGATGAGCACGATGCGGCCGTCGGAGTGCTCGAAGAAGATCTCCCTCCCCGCGGTCGCGTCGAGCAGCTCAGGGTGATCCAGCACGATGTGCGAGCCCTTCGTGCCGCCCATGAAGTGGGTCTGCTCGCCGAGGGCGTCGTTGGTGAGGTCGGTCCACGGACCGGATGCGTTGACCACGACGTCGGCGGACACGGGGAACTCCGTCCCGGTCTCGCGGTCGCGCAGCAGCACGCCGTCGGCTGTGCGTCCGATGGCCTCGACGTAGTTGAGCGCGACAGCACCCGGGTGCGCGGCGCGACCATCCTGCAGCACGTCCAGCGCGAGACGCTCGGGATCGTGCATCGACGCGTCGTAGTACGTGGCGGTGTACTTGATCTTCGGGTCCAGCGACGGCAGCTCCGCCAGCGAGCGCTTGCGTCCGAGGAATCGGTGGCGGGGGACGACCCCGCCATCGCGAGAGAACGTGTCGTAGATCGTGAGCCCGACCTTGATCAGGAAGGCGCCGCGCTCCTGCGGCTTTCCGCTGCGGTGCGTGAGGAAGCGCAGCGGGGCGGAGAGGATGCCGGAGAAGGTCGAATAGATCGGGATGGTCGTCTGCAGCGGCTTGACGTAGTGCGGCGCGATCTTGAGCAGACCGTTGCGCTCCTGGACGGATTCCCGCACGAGGCGGAATTCGCCGTTCTCGAGATAGCGGATGCCGCCGTGGATCATGTGGCTCGAAGCTGCCGAGGCCCCGGACGCGAAGTCGCCGCGTTCGACGAGAAGCACGTCCACGCCCTGGAGGGCGAGATCGCGGAACGTGGAGATGCCGTTGATCCCCGCACCGATGATGAGAACCGTGGTGCGTCCCGACTCGCGGACGGCTTCGACCTGCTGGCGTTCACGTGATGAGTGCGTCGACTCGATCATCTTCGACCTTCCTCTTCTCTGGATGTTCTCAGCATCGACCCGAAGAGCGCCACGTGCAACCCGGATGCACATATGTGCAAGAATCGGCGCGGAGGACGACATGACCACAGACGCCGCACGCGACCGGAAGCTGATCGCGGCGCTGACCGCGGCTCAGCTGTATTACATGCAGGATCAGACGATGGAGGTCATCGCTCGCGAGCTCGGCACCTCCCGATCATCGGTGTCCCGTCTGCTCAGCTTCGCCCGCGAGGTCGGCCTCGTCGACATCCGGATCCATTCGCCGCTGGAGCGGCTGGGAATGCTCGAGCAGCGACTCAACGATCGGCACGGCATCACCGCTCACATCGCCCCGATCCCGGAGCGGGTCAGCGAGGTCGAGCGACTGGAGCGCGTCGCGCTCACCGCCGGGCGCCTGCTGTCGCAGTTCATCGACTCGAACATGGTCGCGGGGGTCGCCTGGGGCTCCACGATCAGCGCCGTCAGTCGGGCGCTGATCCCCAAGGAGACCCACGGGACGACCTTCGTGCAGCTCAACGGCGCAGGCAACACGCAGACGAGCGGTCTGGAGTACTCCAGCGACATCCTGCAGCGCTTCGGTCACGCCTTCGGCGCCCAGGTCGAGCAGTTCCCCGTCCCCGCGTTCTTCGACAGTCCCGACACCCGAGAGGCGATGTGGCGCGAGCGCAGCACCCGGCGGGTGCTCGCCTTCCAGGCCAAGATGGACATCGCCGTGTTCGGTCTGGGCTCTCCCGAGGCGGATGTTCCCAGCCGCGTATACGTCGGCGGCTATCTCGGCCGCGACGACTACCGGAGCCTGAAGGAGGATGCCGTCATCGGCGACGTCGCGACGGTGTTCTTCCGCGCAGACGGGACCTGGCGCGATGTGCGCCTCAATGCACGTTCTACCGGCCCCGGACTCGACCGGCTGAGGCGTGTGCCGCGCCGCGTGTGCGTCGTCTCGGGCGCGGCGAAGCTCGGCTCGCTCAAGGCCGCGATCGGAGCGGGACTCATCACGGACGTCGTCCTCGATGACGCGCTGGCTCGCAGGCTGCTCGACAGCGACTGATCCATCAGGACCGCCGCTCCGATGGCGGAGCGCGCGGCGCCTCAGACGAGGACCGAGCGGTCGGGCCCCGCTCGGAACTCCCGGATGAGATGCCGAACGACCTGGCGCAGGTCGCCGCCCGCCGCGTCGGCCGCCGCGAGCTGGCGCGAATAGCTCGCCCCCTGCTCGACGATCGTGCGCACACCCTGCAGCTCCTGCGTGCAGCGCAGATCGGCGGCGATCGGCATCAGATCCTCGACGACGGCGGTGATGTGCTCGCGCACCGGCACCTGCGATCCGGCGCGATCGACGATCACCCTGGCATCCAGGCCGTATCGAGCCGCCCGCCACTTGTTCTCCCGATGGAACCAGGGCTGAAGCGTCGGCAGAGGGCTGCCCTCATCGAGCTCGCGGGAGAAGAACTCCACGAGCGTCTGGGTGAGTGCGGCGACGGAAGCCAGTTCGCTCAACGTCGACATGCCGTCGCACGCGCGGACCTCGATCGTGCCCCACTTCGGTGCGGGCCGGACATCCCACCGGATCTCGGACGGATCCTCCATCACCCCCGTGCGGGTCATGTCGTCGACGAAGGTCTCGAACTCCTGCCAGCTCGATATCGACCAGGGGAGCCCGGCGGTGGGCAGCTGCTGGAACACGAGCGCCCGGTTCGACGCGTAGCCCGTCCGCTCGCCGGCCCAGTACGGGCTCGAGGCGGAGAGCGCCTGAAGGTGGGGGAGGAATCCCGCCAGCGCGCCCATGATCGGCAGGACCTTCGCCCGGTCGTCGACACCGACATGCACATGGATGCCCCAGATCATCATGTTCCGACCCCACCACTGGGTGCGCTCGATGAGCTTGCGATAGCGGTTCTTGTCGGTCACGCGCTGATCGAACCACTGGGCGAAGGGATGGCTGCCGGCCGACAGCAGCTCTATCCCGGCAGGATCGGTCGATCGGCGCACCGCCGCGATGGCGGCGGCGACATCGTCGACCGCGTCGGCTACCGTGGCGCCGACGCCGCTGGTCACCTCGATGGTGTTCGTGAGCAGCTCGCCGGTGACGGTGTGGCGTTCCGGGGCGCTCTGCCGTTCGAGAAGGGTGAGCAGCTCGGGTGCGCGGCCGACGAGATCTCCGGTGGTGGGGTCTGCGAGCATGACCTCCCACTCCAGCCCCACTGTCGAACGAGCGGAGGAGGCGAATTCGATCGGCACGCGCACAGTCTGACACGCACGGCCGACTCGCTGCGCGCACCGTGTCGTGTCGTTTCGCGGACGGCGGCCGGATCTGGCAGAATAGAGGGTCGGACGGCTGCTCGACCCTCTATCCAGCATTCGTCACCCCGTACAGAGCTTCCGCCGGATGTGCACCCCACTCTCCAGGCGACCGGTTCATCTTTCTTTCCACACCATTCAGGAGAATCGTGGCTGTCAAGATCCGTCTCAAGCGCATGGGCAAGATCCGTGCACCGCACTACCGCATCGTCGTCGCCGACTCGCGCACCAAGCGCGACGGTCGCGTGATCGAGGAGATCGGCAAGTACCACCCCACCGAGCACCCCTCGTTCATCGAGGTCGACTCGGAGCGCGCGCAGTACTGGCTGTCCGTCGGCGCTCAGCCGACCGAGCAGGTCGCGGCGCTGCTGAAGCTCACCGGCGACTGGGGCAAGTTCAAGGGCGACAAGGACGCGAAGTCCACGGTTCAGGTCGCCGAGCCGAAGGCGCCGTTCGAGATCGACTCCGCCAAGAAGTCGGTCATCAAGCCCAAGGCCGAGAAGAAGGCCGAGGAGGCCCCGGCCGACGCTCCCGCCGACGCGGAGGCCGCTGAGGCTCCCGCCGCCGACGCAGAGTAATCCGCTGTGCTCGCCGCCGCGCTCGAACACGTCGTCAAGGGGATCGTCGATCACCCCGACGATGTCCGCATCACCGCATCCGCGTCGCCCCGTGGCGACCTCCTCGAGGTGCACGTGCACCCGGATGACCGTGGTCGCGTGATCGGGCGCGGCGGCCGCACCGCCAAGGCGCTGCGCACCCTCATCTCCGCCCTCGCCGACGGACGTCGCGTCCGCGTCGACGTCGCGGACGACTGACGTGGCCGCCGAGAAGAATCAGCTCCGCGTCGGCCGGCTGCTCAAGGCGCACGGCCTCAAGGGCGCGTTGAAGCTCGAGCTGTACACCGACAATCCGGAGCGCCGCTTCGTCCCGGGCGCCGAGTTCACGCTGCAGGTGCCTGAGGCATCCAGCTGGCACGGCAAGACCGTCACGATCCGCGAGTACCGGGTGATGAACGGCAACTCCGTCGTGTTCCTCGACGGCGTCGACGACCGCGATGCGGCGGAGTCGCTCGTCCGCGCCATCCTCTGGATGGATGAGGACGACGAGGTCGAGGACGACGCGTGGTACGCGCACCAGCTCGTCGGTCTCGACGTGCTGCGTGACGACGTCGTCGTCGGTCGCGTCGCGAGGGTCGAGCATCTGCCGGCGCAGGATCTCCTGATCGTGAAGACCGAGTCGGGCGAGGTGATGGTGCCGTTCGTCGAAGCCATCGTTCCCACCGTCGACGTCGCCGCCGGCCGTGTCACCGTCACGCCGCCCGCCGGGCTCTTCGAGGAGCTTCCGGCAGCGGATTCGGGTGACGACGCGCCATCTGAGTGAGCGACGGCCTCCGCGGATGAGAATCGACGTCGTATCGATCTTCCCGTCGTATTTCGACGGTCTCGCTCTCTCGCTTCTCGGCAAGGCGCGTGACTCCGGCATCCTGGATCTGCTCATCCACGATCTGCGCGACTCGACGTCCGACAGGCACCGCACCGTCGACGACACCCCGTACGGCGGTGGCGCCGGCATGGTGATGAAGCCCGAGCCCTGGGGGCTCGCACTCGATCAGCTCGCGGCGACGGAGGCATCCGACCGGCCGACCATCATCTTCCCGTCCCCCGCCGGCGAGGTCTTCACGCAGGCGACCGCGCGCGATCTCGCCACCCGCGAGCATCTGATCTTCGGCTGCGGGCGCTACGAGGGGATCGACGAGCGCGTCTTCGAGTACGCCGCCGAGCTCGGCGAGGTGCGCCTGATCAGCCTCGGCGACTACGTGCTGAACGGGGGAGAGGTCGCCGTGATGGCGATGGTGGAGGCGATCGGGCGACTCATCCCCGGCGTCGTCGGCAACCCGGAGAGCCTGGTCGAGGAGTCGCACGAGGACGGACTGCTGGAGTATCCCTCCTACACGAAGCCGTCGGTGTGGCGAGACCGCGAGGTGCCGCCGATCCTGCTCAGCGGCAACCACGGTGCGATCGCGGCCTGGCGCCGTGAGCAGCAGATCGAGCGCACCCGCGCGCGTCGTCCGGACCTGCTCTCCGACTGAGCTCGCGGCCGGTCAGCGCCCGGAGCGCACCGGCAGCTCGCCGGTGCGCGTGTCGCTCGGCTCCGGCGATGCGCCGTGCCGCTTCTTCGCCCGCAGGGAGCGGATGCGGACGACCGCGAACACGACGGCCGTCACCGCGACGACCACGATGACGACGTTCTGCACCACATCCACGTACTGCTCGACGATGTGCCAGCCCGAGCCGAGGAACCAGCCGCAGAGGATGAACGCGGTGTTCCAGATCAGGCTGCCGAGCGTGGTCAGCGCGCCGAAGCGCCACAGCGGCATGCGTGCCACGCCGGCCGGGATCGAGATGAGGCTGCGGAAGATCGGCACGAACCGACCGAAGAAGACGGCCTTCCCGCCGTGACGGTGGAACCAGGCCACCGTGCGGTCGACGTCGGAGACGTCGATGAGCGGAAGACGATCGGCGATGCGTCGCAGTCGACTCAGGCCCAGCCACGCTCCCAGACCGTACAGGGCGAGAGCTCCCACGAGCGATCCCGCGGTCGTCCACGCCACGGCCTCCCACAGTCCGAAGGCGCCGTCGTGGGCGGCGATCCCCGCCATCGGGAGGATCGCCTCGCTCGGCAGCGGCGGAAACAGATTCTCGAGGGCGATCGCGACGCCGGCCCCGATCGGACCGATGATGTCCATCAGGCTGATCACCGCATCGATGAGTGAGCCCAGCCAGGAGGTGTCGGTCGTGGAGGTCGTCATCGTGCGGCGCATCCCTCGGGGTCGTCGGGTGGGGTCGCACGCGAGTCTAGGCAGGACGCATGCGAGAGTTCTGGGAAGGCTCGCGGCGTGCCCGCGGTCGCGCGGCGAGCCGAGCGGGCCGGCTGCGCCGATGTCGTGCGATCAGTCGACGCCGAGGAAGCTGCGGTCCGTCAGCACGATCGGGCCGTCCTTCGTGACGGCCACGGTGTGCTCGGAGTGCGAGCCGCGTGACCCGTCGGCGCTGCGCAGCGTCCAGCCGTCGTCGTCCGTGACGAGCTCGTCGGTCGTCGCGAGGAACCACGGCTCGAGCGCGAAGACGAGACCCTCTCGCAGCGGGAATCCGCGCCCGGCGCGGCCGTCGTTCGGCACGTGCGGGTCGCCGTGCATGATGCGGCCGACGCCGTGGCCGCCGAAGTCGGTGTTGATCGAGTAGCCCTCGCCGTGCGCGACCGCGGCGATGGATGCCGAGATGTCGCCGATCCGGTTGCCGACGACGGCGGCGGCGATGGCGGCGTCCAGAGCGCGCTCGGTGGTGTCGATGAGCCGCAGATCCTCGTCGCGGGGGGAGCCGACCACGAACGACACGGCCGAGTCGGCCACCCAGCCGTCGAGGGACACCGCGAAGTCGAGTGAGACGAGGTCGCCGTCGCGCAGGGTGTAGTCGTGCGGGAGTCCGTGCAGCACCGCGTCGTTCACCGAGGTGCAGATCACCTTCCCGAACGGACCGCGACCGAAAGAGGGCGCGTAGTCGATGTAGCAGGACTCGGCGCCGGCGCGGCGGATCAGATCGTGTGCTCTGGCGTCGATGGCGAGCAGGTTCGTCCCCACCTTCGTCTCATCGCGCAGGGTCGCCAGGGTCTCGGCGACGAAGCTGCCGGCGGCGCGCATCTCGTCGATCTCGGCGGGGGTGCGCAGTTCGATCATGGAGGTTCCTCTCGTCAGCATCCATTCTCCCCGATGCGCACCTCGGCGATGCCCACAGCGAACACTCGCCCGCACAGGCGGGTGCGCACGTAGCATCGGAGTATGGACCTGCGACGGCTGTTCTTCCGCTGGCTGCTACCGGCATCGCTCGCCCTTCCCGCGTGGATGCTGGTCGGCTGGGCCATCTTCGGCCAGAGCGGCTGGGCGCTGCTCTGGGTGCTGCTGATGGCGATCCCCGGCGTTCTCGTCACTCAGCTCGTGCTCACGCTGCTGACACGTTCGCGCCCGTCCGTGCGCGCCGAGCGCGCGGTGTCGTGGCTGGACATCGCCGGCTTCGCGGTGTGGCACGTCCTGACCATCCTGGTCGGCTTCTTCATCGAGGGGGCGTTCCCGTGGCTGCTCGCGGCCGCCATCGTCGCCGCGGTCGCCCTGTTCTGGATGCAGATCTGGCAGCTCTGGAACGAGGCGCGCGACGCCGGCGCGCGGCTGCGCGAGACGCTGACGTGGTCGACGATCGCCCCGCAGCAGCGCAGCGACTCGACGCGCAGCGAGCCGAGCGTCGTCATCATCGAGGAGTCTCGTTCGCGAGAGTTCTGACCGGCGCCCCTCGAGTGGCGCGGGGGGCGGGTTCGTGGCAGAATAGCTGTTTGTGCCGTGATCCGGTTCTGCCTCAGGGGAACCCGCGGTCGCCTCGCGCGCCGCTCGGCACACACCCGTTCTCATCCCTTTGAATCATGCATCCGACCTGTGGCGAGTGCAGAGAGAGACGATCATGCAGATCCTCGACGCCGTCGACGCGGCTTCGCTCCGTTCCGACATTCCTGTCTTCCACCCCGGCGACACCGTCAAGGTGCACGTGAACATCACCGAGGGCACGCGCTCGCGTATCCAGGTGTTCCAGGGCGTCGTCATCGGCCGTCAGGGCGATGGCGTGCGCGAGACCTTCACGGTCCGCAAGATCAGCTTCCAGGTGGGCGTCGAGCGCACCTTCCCGGTGCACTCGCCGGTGATCGACCACATCGAGGTCGTCACCCGCGGTGACGTCCGTCGCGCGAAGCTGTACTACCTGCGCAACCTGCGCGGCAAGAAGGCCAAGATCAAGGAGAAGCGCGACAACTGATCCGTCGCATCCTTGCGAAAGAACCCCGGGACACTCGTCCCGGGGTTCTTTCGTTCACTCGCGGGTGTGCGAACCTTGTACTGCCGCGTGCGCGGTGAGTCGATGAAGAGGAAACACATGACATCCGATGCCCCCGCGGCAGTCCAGCCACCGCAGCGGCGTCGGGGCGCACTGGTCTTCCTGCGCGATGTCCTGGTCATCATCGTCATCGCCGCGCTGGTGTCGTTCGTGGTCAAGACCTTCGTCGTGCGGTCGTTCTACATCCCGTCGGGATCGATGGAGCGCACCCTGCTCGTCAACGACCGCATCCTCGTCGACGAGCTCACTCCCCGCTTCACCGGGTACGACCGCGGTGATGTCGTCGTGTTCAAGGACCCAGGCGGATGGCTGCCCCCGGCTCCGCAGCGGCCGGCACGGCCACCGCTGGTCGAGGCCGTCGACTGGGCGCTCACCTTCGTGGGCATCTCGACCACCGATGCCCAGGATCACCTGGTCAAGCGGGTGATCGGCATGCCCGGTGACCACGTGGTCTGCTGCAACGCGCTCGGGCAGATCACGGTGAACGGCTCGCCGATCAACGAGCTGGGGTACCTCAACCTCCCCGAGGGCGACACCGCGGCCTCGGACATCGAGTTCGACGTGACCGTGCCCGAGGACCGCATCTGGGTGATGGGCGACAACCGCGACCGCTCGCAGGACTCCCGCGCGCATCAGGAGCTGCCCGGCGGCGGTTTCGTGCCGCTGGAGAACGTCGTGGGCCGTGCCTTCCTGACCACCTGGCCCCTCGACAGATTCGGGTCCGTGGACACGCACGACGACGTGTTCCGCGCGGTGCCCGCACCCGAATGACCGTGGTGGCCCCGACGCTCACGCTCGAGCGTCGCCTGCTCAAGGACTTCGACCTCATCATCGCGCTGGACGAGGTCGGCAGGGGAGCGCTCGCGGGTCCCGTCGCCGTCGGGGCGGCGGTGATGGATGCCGCAGGCTCTCGTCGTCGGGTGCTCGAGGGGCTGCGGGACTCGAAGCTGATCGCCGAGAAGCGTCGACCCGAGATGGCCGAGCGGGCCAGCAGGTGGGTGCCGCTGTCGGCCGTGGGCTGGTCCAGCGCCGCGGAGATCGACCAGGTGGGGATCATGCGCGCTCTCGGCCTGGCCGCGTCGCGGGCGGTGCAGGCTGTCGTCGACGCCGGCGCGAGCCTGGAGCGGACGCTCGTGATCCTCGACGGCAACCACGATTACGTCTCACGCGTGCATCCCGCGCCGCTCACCGTTCGCACCGTCGTCAAGGGCGACCGCGACTGCGCCTCCGTGTCGGCCGCGTCCGTCATCGCGAAGGTGGCGCGCGACACGCACATGGCCGCCCTGCATCCCGAGCATCCGGACTACCAGTGGGAGCGGAACAAGGGCTACGCGAGCCCGGAGCACCGCCAGGCGATCCGGGAGAAGGGCCTGTCGCCCCTGCACCGATCGTCGTGGGCCATCGCGGACGCGCCGACGCTGTTCTGAGGAATCCGCATAACAGGCTCTGTCCTCATAGGATGGAGACATCATGGATGAGGATGCCTTCGACGACTACGACCGCGAGCTCGAGCTCGCGCTGTTCCGCGAGTACCGCGACGTCGTCGGCCAGTTCCAGTACGTCGTCGAGACGGAGCGCAGGTTCTACCTCGCGAACGAGGTGAACGTCGTCCGTCGTGACACCGAGCACGACTTCTACTTCGAGATCTCGATGACCGATGTGTGGGTGTGGGACATCTACCGCGCCGATCGCTTCGTCAAGGCCGTCCGCGTGCTGACCTTCAAGGACGTGAACGTCGAAGAGCTGCAGCGGCGCGAATTCGAGCTGCCCGAAGAGCTGTCGCTCGACGGCAAGTGATGATCATCCCCAGTTCGGGGATGTCGGCGGGTTCTCCACAATCACTGTGAAACCCGGCCGCCGAGGTCGGCGTCGCGACGCAGGCTGTCGTCATGGCAGCGAAAGACGACTTCGGGCGAGCGGGCGAACAGCGCGCTGCAGAGCATCTGAGCGCGTCCGGCTACGAGGTCCTGGAGCGCAACTGGCGGTGCGCGCAGGGCGAGATAGACATCGTCGCGACGCGCGGCGACCTGCTCTGCATGATCGAGGTGAAGACGCGCCGATCCGAGCGCTTCGGGCACCCGTTCGAGGCGATCGACGAGCGCAAGCATCAGCGGCTCTGGCGCCTGGCGTTCGCGTGGGCTGAAGCCCACCCCGAGCTGTCCAGGGGCAGACGCATCAGGGTCGAGATCATCGGTCTCACCGGGACGGACGTCCGTGACGCACGACTCGAGCATCTCGAGGACCTGCGATGAGCACGGCGCGCACCTGGGCTGTCGCGCTGACCGGGGTGGACGGGCACATGGTCGAGGTCGAGGCGGATCTCAGCAACCAGACCCCGGGGTTCCAGATCATCGGCCTGCCCGACAAGGCGCTCGGTGAGGCCGCACAGCGCGTGCGCAACGCCTGCGTGAACGCAGGGCTCGACTTCCCGCGTCGGCGACTCACCGTGAATCTGTCACCCGCGAACCTGCCGAAGGCGGGCAGCGGCTTCGACCTGAGCGTCGCTGTGGCGACGCTGGCGACCGGGGGAGCGCTGCGTCGCGAATCCGTGCGCTCGACCGTGCACATCGGCGAGCTGGGCCTCGACGGCAGGCTGCGCCCGGTGCCCGGCGTGCTGCCCGCCGTCTACGCCGCGGCGCGCGCGGGATTCACACGCGTGATCGTGCCCCACGCCAACGCCACCGAGGCTCGTCTCGTGCCCGGCGTCGAGGTGCACGCCGCGGTGTCGCTCGCGGAGGTCGCGGTGGCGCACGGCGCCGATCTCGAGGTGGATGACACGGAGCCCGTCGTGCTCCCGGCCCGCGTGGACGCGGCAGATGACACCGTGGATCTCGCGGATGTGATCGGCCAGGACGAAGCGGTGGACGCGCTGATCACCGCCGCGGCCGGCGGACATCACATGATGCTCAGCGGTCCTCCCGGTGCCGGCAAGACCATGCTGGCTCGGCGCCTACCCGGCATCCTTCCGCCGCTGACCGAGACCGAGGCGCTCGAGGTGGCGGCGATCCGGTCGCTGACGGGGGATGCCGTCACCCGCCTCGACGCCCTGCCCCCGTTCGAGGCCCCGCACCACACGGCGTCGGCCGCCGCGCTGGTCGGTGGCGGCTCTCGCGCCCCGCGGCCGGGAGCGATCGTGCGCGCGCATCGCGGCGTGCTGTTCCTCGATGAGACTCCGGAATTCCAGCGAGCCGCCCTGGACGCCCTGCGCCAGCCGCTCGAGTCGGGGCGCATCGAGATCGTCCGTGCCGGATTCGCCGCCAGCTTTCCCGCGCAGTTCCAGCTGGTGCTCGCCATGAACCCCTGCCCGTGCGGCAACTACGGGGTGCGAGGCGCGGAGTGCGCGTGTCCGCCGGCCGCCATCCGCCGCTACGCAGGGCGACTGTCGGGCCCGCTTCGCGATCGCGTCGACATCGACCTGCAGGTCGCGCGCGTGTCTGCATCACGGGCGACGTCCGGCGAGCGGTCGACCATGTCCACCTCCGAGGCGCGCGAGCGCGTCGCCCGCGCACGCGCTGCCGCAGCGGAGCGATGGCGTGCCAGCCCCTGGCGCGTCAACGGCGAGGTGCCGGGGGAGCGGCTGCGACAGGGTGCGCTGCGCCTCCCGCCGGCGGTGCGCGCACCGCTGGACCGCGCACTCGAGCGAGGTGCGGTCACGCTGCGGGCGTATGACCGGGTGCTGCGGATCGCGTGGACCCTGAGCGATCTGGCAGGTCTGTCATCACCCGGAGCCGATCAGCTCGGGCACGCTCTGTTCCTCAAGAAAGGACTTCTGGCATGATCGCGACAGGACTCGAACTGATCGACGACCCGGAGCTGCGTTCGAGCGCTCGCCTGCTGCGTGCCGATGCGGACCCCGCAGAGGTGGCAGCGCGGGTCGCGTGGTCCGTGCTCGTCGAACCCGGAGATGGTGTGGCCGGTGCGCTGCTGCAGGCTCTGGGTGCGGTGCAGGCGCTGCGCACCGCGTTCGGGGAGTCGGGTCTCGTCCCTCCCGGAGTGACAGCGCCCCGGCCTCTGGCGGAGGCGCTGGCGAGGTGGCGGCCTCGCGCGAGCACCCGCGCGGTGCGGGATGCCATGCTCGCCGCGCACAGTGTGGGAGCGCGCCTGCTGCTTCCCGGCGACGAGCTCTGGCCGGACGGACTCGACGACCTCGAGGTCCACCAGCCCGTGCTGCTGTGGGCGCGGGGCGATGTCGACGTGCTGCGCGCAGAGACGGCCGCGGCGATCGTCGGCGCGAGGGCCGCCACGGGGTACGGCGAGAGCACCGCCGCCGAGCTGGCGGGCGACCTCGCGACCGGGGGCACCCTGATCGCGTCGGGAGGCGCCTACGGGATCGACGGCGCCGCGCACCGCGCAGCGCTCGGCGTCGGCGGCGCGACGGCTGCGTTCCTCGCGGGCGGTGTCGACCGGGCGTATCCGATCGGACATCAGCAGCTCTTCGATCGGATCAGGCAGTCCGGCGTGGTGCTCAGCGAGGTGCCCTGCGGATCGGCGCCGACGAAGTGGCGCTTCCTCGCCCGCAACCGGCTCATCGCGGCCGCGACCATGGCGACCGTCGTCGTGGAGGCGGGCTGGCGCAGCGGCACGCTGAACACCGCCGGGCACGCGGCGTCGCTGGCACGCCCGATCGGTGCGGTCCCCGGGCCGATCACCTCCCCGGCATCGGCCGGATGCCATCGGCTGCTGCGGGAGTACGACGCGGTGTGCGTCACGAGCGCTCAGGAGGTCAGAGAGCTGTGGGGGGAGCAGGATGTCACGGCCCGTCCCTCCACCGCCCCGGATCACGACCGCACCAGGCTGTTCGACGCGATGAGCGCCCGCAGCCCCCGCGACCCGGCGGACATCGCGCGCCGCAGCGGACTCTCCGTCGAACGCGTGCGCTCGCTCCTCGGCGTGCTGGCCCTCGAGGGTGCGGTCGCACAGCGGGAGGACGGGTGGGTGCGCAGCGACTGACCGCATCACGGCGCGGCAGTCGGCGATGCCGCCGAGGAGCGGCATGCTGGAGCGGTGCGGTATGCGGACGCGGTGACATCCTTCACGTCGTACCTCGAGCGGGTGCGACGGCTGTCACCGGCGACCGTGCGCGCCTACCGCTCCGACCTCGCCGACCTCGGCGCCGTCGTCGCCGACGTGGACCTGCGCGAGATCGACCTCGAGCTGCTGCGCGAGTGGCTGTGGCGAGCCACCCGACGCGGCGACGCGAGGTCGACGCTCGCTCGACGCGCGGCGGCCGCACGCTCGTTCTTCGGGTGGGCGCACGAGAGCGAACTCATCCCGGTCGATCCCAGCCTGCGCCTCGTGACGCCGAAGCGCTCCAAGACGCTGCCGGTCGTCGCATCCCAGGACGGCATGCGCGACCTGCTCGACCAGCTTCGTGCGGCCGCGGCCGCCGGTGATCCCCTCGCGCTGCGCGACCACGCGATCCTCGAGGCGCTGTACGGCAGCGGCATGCGCGTGTCCGAGCTGTGCGGCGTCGACGTCGACGACGTGGACATGGATCGTCGCACCGTGCGGGTGCTGGGCAAGGGCGCCAAGGAGCGGGTGGTTCCGTACGGCGCACCCGCCGCCGACGCCATCGGCGCCTACCTGAGCCGAGGGCGCCCGGCGCTGATGGCGCGCGCCGCGCAGTCGACGCCGGCGCTGTTCCTCGGTGCGCGCGGAGCGCGCATCGGCGCGCGCACCGTCTACGCCCTCGTGGCCCGGGTTCTGAGCCCGATCGTCGGCGCCGAGCACGTCGGCCCGCATGCCCTCCGGCACTCCGCAGCCACGCACCTGCTCGACGGCGGGGCCGATCTGCGCGCGGTGCAGGAGATCCTCGGTCACGCGAGCCTCGGCACGACGCAGATCTACACGCACGTGTCGGCTGAGCGTCTGCTCGCCGGATACCGCCTCGCGCATCCGCGCGCGTGACACCCGGCGGATGACCCGGTGCGCGCCCCCTCACCCTTCGCAGCAGGGAAGCAGGACAGCCCTCGGCACTTCGCCGAACAGGGGCAGGGGATTGACGTAGCGCCCGTCGAGCCGGACGCCGACATGCAGCGCGCCGCGCGCGGTATGACCACCTGCCGCCACCGTGCCGATCAGATCCCCGGCCGCCACCGCATCGCCGGGGGACAAGGCCGACGACACCGGCTCCCACGTGCTCACCCGACCCCCGCCATGGTCGATCGTGATCAGCGGCCTGTCGACCACCGTTCCGCGGAACGCCACGACGCCGGGAGCGGGAGCGATGACGTCAGGGCTCGCGCCGACCGCGACGTCCATGCCGCGATGACCTGACCCGTACTCGTGCGCCGGGGCGCGGAAGGGAGCGACGATCGAGCGGGCGCCGCGCACCGGCCATTCCCACGTTCCGTCGGCTTCGGAGGGACTCGCGCTGCCGCCGAGGGACAGGGCGAGCGAGAGGACGAGGGCGGCCGATCTGGAGCGCATCGACTCACCCTCGCCCATGCCGCGTCGCCGCGTGCGCGGGATGGCGACGGCCGGGGATAAGCCGCCGATTCACGCTCCTGTGCAGGACGTTCGCGGTGGCCCGATCCTGTACACTGGGGGAGCACCTCGAAATCGAGGTGACTACGCGTGCCCACAGCGACTCAGGTCGTGGCATCCACTCCCACAGGTCCCGCTCTTCGAGCGGGCGGGTGTGCGCCGGGTACCAGGACTGCCGGTCGAATCGATCGGCGTATCAACCTCAACGACGCGAGAGCGTCAGAACAAGGAGACGACCATGGCTGTGGTCACCATCCGCCAGCTGCTCGACAGCGGCGTGCACTTCGGACACCAGACCCGCCGGTGGAACCCGAAGGTGAAGCGCTTCATCCTGACCGAGCGCTCGGGCATCCACATCATCGACCTGCAGCAGTCGCTGTCGTACATCGACCAGGCCTACGACTTCGTCAAGGAGACCGTCGCGCGCGGCGGCACCATCCTCTTCGTCGGCACCAAGAAGCAGGCGCAGGAGATCCTCGCCGAGCAGGCCGACCGCGTCGGCCAGCCCTACGTCAACCAGCGCTGGCTGGGTGGCCTCCTCACCAACTTCTCCACCATCGCGAAGCGTCTCGCTCGCATGAAGGAGCTCGAGGAGCTCGACTACGACAACCCCGCGGCTTCCGGCTTCACGAAGAAGGAGCTCCTTCTCAAGAAGCGCGAGCTCGACAAGCTGCACAAGTCGCTCGGCGGCATCCGCAACCTGTCGAAGACCCCGTCGGCTCTGTGGGTCGTCGACGCCAAGCGCGAGCACCTCGCCATCGACGAGGCCAAGAAGCTCGGCATCCCCGTGATCGGCATCCTCGACACGAACGCCGACCCGGACGACTTCCAGTACCCGATCCCCGGCAACGACGACGCGATCCGCTCGGTCTCGCTGCTGACCCGCATCATCGCCGACGCCGCGGCCGAGGGCCTGCAGCAGAAGCACAACCCCGACGCCGGTGACGCCGAGCCGCTCGCCGAGTGGGAGCGCGAGCTGCTCGAGGGCGGCGAGGCTCCGGCCGCCGCTGACGCTCCGGCCGCCGACGAGGCACCCGCGGCCGAGGCCACCGAGGCTGCAGCCACCGAGGCACCCGCCGATGAGGCTCCGGCCGCCGACGCGACGGCTGAGCCCGCCGCCGAGGCAGACGCCAAGTAAGTCCCCCCACACGTTCAGATACGAAGCAAGGAGCCACCACACATGGCCAACTTCACCATCGCCGACATCAAGGCGCTGCGCGAGCAGCTCGGCACCGGAATGGTCGACACCAAGAAGGCGCTCGAGGAGGCTGACGGAGACGTCGAGAAGGCCACCGAGATCCTTCGCCTCAAGGGTGCGAAGGGCAACGCGAAGCGCGCCGACCGCTCCACCAGCGAGGGCCTCGTCGTCGCTCGTGAGACCGACGGTGCCGTCACGCTGATCGAGCTCGCCTGCGAGACCGACTTCGTCGCGAAGAACGAGCGCTTCATCACGCTCGCCGAGAAGGTCGCCGACGCCGTCGCGGCCGTCTCCGCGGACTCGATCGAGGCGGCCCTCGCAGCCCCGGCCGGCGACCAGACGGTCGAGCAGCTGATCTCGGACGAGGCAGCCATCATCGGCGAGAAGGTCGAACTGCGTCGCGTGCGCACCATCACCGGCGACGCCGTGTCGGTGTACCTGCACCGCACCAGCAAGGACCTGCCGCCGCAGATCGGTGTCGTCGTCGCGTACAGCGGCTCGGACGCCGAGACCGCGCGCAGCATCGCCCAGCACATCTCGTTCGCGAACCCGTCGTACCTCACCCGTGAGGACGTCCCGGCCGCCGAGGTCGAGAAGGAGCGCGAGATCGTCACCGAGATCTCCCGCAACGAGGGCAAGCCCGAGGCTGCTCTGCCGAAGATCGTCGAGGGTCGCGTCACCGCTTACTTCAAGCAGGTCGCGCTTCTCGAGCAGGACTACGCGAAGGACAACAAGCTGTCCGTGGCCCAGGTCGCGAAGGATGCCGGTATCACCGTCACCGACTTCGCCCGCTTCAAGGTCGGCGCGTAACAACCTCCAGGGGGTTCGGATCTGCGATCCGAACCCCCTTCTTCATGCCCAGAAGGCACTATCTTGAATCGGGACGAGAGGAACCCACCCATGACCGAAGGCACCGGACGCCGGCGCGTCCTCCTGAAGCTCTCCGGCGAAGCGTTCGGCGCAGGCCAGCTGGGCGTCAACCCCGACGTCGTCGGACAGATCGCGCGTGAGATCGCCGCGGCCGTCGACCGCGTCGAGATCGCGATCGTCGTGGGCGGTGGCAACTTCTTCCGCGGGGCCGAGCTCAGCCAGCGCGGGATGGACCGCGGCCGAGCCGACTACATGGGCATGCTCGGCACGGTCATGAACGCCCTCGCCCTGCAGGACTTCCTCGAGCAGGCCGGCGCCGCGACCCGGGTGCAGTCCGCCATCTCGATGACCCAGGTCGCCGAGCCGTACATCCCGCGTCGCGCCGAGCGTCACATGGAGAAGGGGCGCGTCGTCATCTTCGGTGCCGGTGCGGGCCTGCCGTACTTCTCCACCGACACGGTCGCCGCGCAGCGCGCCCTCGAGATCGGAGCGGACGAGGTGCTGGTGGCGAAGAACGGCGTCGACGCCATCTACACGGCCGACCCGAATAAGGACGCCAGCGCCGAGCGCATCGACCGCGTGACCTACCGCGACGCTCTGCAGCGCGGCCTCAAGGTGGTCGACTCCACCGCGTTCAGCCTGTGCATGGACAACAACATGGACATGCGCGTGTTCGGCATGGAGCCGGCGGGCAATGTCACGAAGGCGCTGCTCGGCGAGCCCATCGGAACGCTCGTCACGCCCTGACCGCCTCGTCGCTCAGGGTTCTGCGGCACATCGCCGGATAGAATCGTTCGAAAACCACGACCTAAGGAGCACCCGTGATCGCGGACGTCCTCGCAGATACCACCGCACGCATGACCCGCGCGGTCGACGCCGCCAAGGAGGACTTCGCCACCGTCCGCACCGGGCGCGCGAACCCCCAGCTCTTCCAGAAGCTGATGGTCGACTACTACGGCTCCCCGACGCCGATCGCGCAGCTCGCCTCGATGGCCAACCCCGAGGCGCGCACGCTGATCGTCACCCCGTACGACAAGAGCGCGCTGCGGGCGATCGAGCAGGCCATCCGCGACATGCCGAACCTCGGCGCGAACCCGACCAACGACGGCAACATCGTGCGCGTGACGATGCCCGAGCTGACCGAAGAGCGTCGCAAGGAGTACGTCAAGCTCGTGCGCTCGAAGGGCGAGGACGCCAAGGTGCAGGTGCGCGGGATCCGACGCAAGGCGAAGGATCAGCTCGACGCGCTCAAGAACGACGTGGGCGAAGACGAGATCGCTCGCGGCGAGAAGGAGCTCGACGCGCTGACCCGTCAGTACGTCGACGCGATCGACGACGCGCTCAAGCGCAAAGAGGCAGAGCTGCTCGAGGTCTGACGGCATGGCAGGCGACAGCGATTCCGGCGAACAGCCGCTGACGCGAAGAGAAGCCCGGCAGGGCGATGCTCCCGCTGAGGGCGATGAGTCATCGCGCCGCGCTCTCGGCGATTCGGGTGTCGGCGCATCGGACTCGACGCGCCCGCTCGCGGGTGCGTCGTTCCCGGTCTTCGACACCGCCCGCATCCCCCCGCGCCCGCCGATGCCCGCTGAGGACGGCGCGGACTCGCACGCGCTGCGTGAGCAGTGGCGCGCCAGGCGCGGCGAGTTCGAGTCGCACGTGACGCAGGCTCGCGAGCAGTTCGATCAGGCCAACGAGCGGATCAAACAGCGCACCGGCCGCGATCTCATCGTGGCCATCCTCATCGGCGTCGCGTTCGGTGCGGTTCTGATCGCCTCCCTGCTCTTCATCAAGTGGCTGTTCCTGCCGATCGCGATCGCGGCCGGTCTGCTCGGCACCTACGAGCTCACCCGGGCACTTCGCGCGGGCGGTCGCCGTGTGGACATCGCCCCCCAGCTGATCGCGGGTGCGGCGGTGCTGCTCACCGGGCCGTTCGCGGCGCTGTGGCTGAGCTGGGTCGTGCTCATCGCCGCCGTCGCCTTCGTCAGCGTGTGGCGGATGATCGGCCAGATGATCGCCGGCGACGGTCGCACCTACGGTGCGGTGCTCGCCGATGTCGTCGTCGGGGCGTTCGTGCAGGTGTACGTGCCGTTCCTGACCTCGGTCGCGCTCATGCTGCTGAGCCGTGAGAACGGCGAATGGTGGGTGCTCGGCTTCATCGCCGTCGCCGTCGCCGCCGACACATGCGCGTACGCGGCCGGACTCGCGTTCGGCAAGCACCCCATGGCGCCGCGGATCAGCCCCAAGAAGACCTGGGAGGGCTTCGGCGGTGCCGTCGTCGGGTCGCTCGCGGTGGGCGTGCTCCTGGCGATCTTCCTGCTCGAGCTGCCCTGGTGGTGCGGCCTGATCTTCGGCGCGGCGATCCTCATCTGCGCCACGCTCGGCGATCTCGGCGAGTCGATGCTCAAGCGCGACCTCGGCATCAAGGACATGAGCTCCTGGCTTCCCGGCCACGGCGGGCTGCTCGACCGCCTCGACAGCATCCTGCCCTCGACTGTTCCCGCGCTCGCGCTGTATCACCTCCTTACTCCTCTGATCGGATCCTGATGACTGATCCCGACCTCGAGACGCTCACACGGCCGCACGACGAGACGCCGCCGGTGTTCGCCCTGGCACAGGGCCGCCAGCGCGGGTACCACCGTGCTGCGGTCGACAGCTTCCTCGACTCCGCCCGAGCGGCGTTCGAGGAATCGCGTGCAGATTTCGGCGCGGACGACGTGCGCGCGGCATCCTTCCCGCTGGTCAGGGGAGGGTACGTCATCGCCGAGGTCGACGCCGCGCTCTCGCGGGTGGAGGATGCGTTCGCCCAGCGCGCCCGCGAACGGGCGATCGCCCGCGTCGGAGTGGACGCCTGGGTGGCTCAGGCGCGGGAGGACGCTCAGCAGGTGCTCGATCACCTGAGTCGGCCGCGGAAGAAGAGGTTCGCGCGCACCAGCATCCTGACGTTCGGCTACCAGGTGGACGAGGTCGACCACGTCGGCGACCGCATCGCCGCGTTCCTGCGGGACGGCGAGCCGCTCGATGTCGATCAGGTGCGCGGCGCCGCCTTCCGCATGCAGCGCGGCGGGTATCGCGAGGAGCAGGTGGATGCCCTGCTCGACGCCACGGTGGAAGTCATTCTCTCGGTGCGCTGAGGCGTTCTCGGTGAGTTCTCATGGATGAGGTGTGCAGGTGTGCGTAGACTGATGGCCATCGTGACCCCCGATAACGAATTGATCTCGAACGAGACGCGCCGGGCCGCCTCTCGCTTGAAGAAGAAGACTCAGACCCATCGCCCCGTCAGCGCCGTGCTGGCCGGGCTCGCCGTCGTCGGCATCTCCGCCGCCATGATGGCGCCGAGCGGTGTGGCCGTCGCCGACCCCGAGCCGACCGACGGACCCGTGACCGCCTTCTCGCTCGCCACCGCCGACACGCAGAGCATCACGGTCTCCGTCGAGGGCGCGGACATCGCGCCCGTGGCCCGCAATGGTTTCGAGGTCTACGTCAAGCCGAAACCCAAGCCGAAACCAGCGCCCGCACCGGTGGCGAAGACCGCATCGGCTCAGAAGAGCAGTGCACCCGCGCAGCCGCGGTACACGGGTGGCGGCTCCAAGGAGCAGTGGATGGCTGCGGCCGGAATCGCGAGCGGCGACTGGGCGTACGTCGACTACATCGTCTCCAAGGAGAGCGGCTGGAATCCGAACGCGACCAACCAGTCGTCCGGCGCGTGCGGGCTCGTGCAGGCGCTGCCCTGCAGCAAGGTGCCCGGCAACGGATACGACCCGGTCGACAACCTCCGCTGGGGCAACGGCTACGCCGTCGGCCGCTACGGCAGCTGGGCCGGAGCGTACGACTTCTGGACGCGCAACCACTGGTGGTGATCGGGCGTCATGCCACGATCCCGTCGACGCCGGCCTGAGCGTCCCGCGTCCGGCGATTCCTTCGACCGGCTTCTGGCGGGGTGGAAGCGCACCGAGACGAAACGGGGCCGGGAGTGGACCGTGCAGCCGATCTCGGCGACGCAGGCGCTCAAGGACTACCGGTGCCCGGGCTGCACGAGCATCATCGCGCCCGGTACCGCCCACGTCGTCGTCTGGCGTGCGGACGGAGTGATGGGCGAGAGCGCCGACCTCGCCGCCCGCCGGCACTGGCATTCGCACTGCTGGCGGGTCGCCTGAGAGCGGCTGCCCCGGCTCAGCGTTCGTTCATCCGAGGGATCAGCACCTGGCGGTAGATGATCAGCACGCTCGCCGCGACCGGGATCGCGATCAGCGCACCGAGGAGCCCGAGCAGGGCGCCGCCGGACAGCGCCGCGATGACGACCACCGCCCCGGGCACCGAGACCGCTCGGCTCATGATGCGCGGGGCGATGAAGTACGCCTCGACCTGCATGTAGATGAGGTAGTAGATCGCCGCGGCCAGCGCCGTCCCCGGCGAGCCGACCCCGGGCAGCAGACAGGCCAGCACGATGATCGTCGACCCGGTCAGGGTTCCGACCAGGGGGATGAGCGAGAAGAAGAAGGCGACGACGGCGAGCACCGCGGTGAACGGCGCGTCGATGATCGACAGGTACACCATGCTCAGCAATCCGTTGATCACACCGAGCGTGACCTGGCCCATCACGTAGTGGCCGACCGAATCGGTGATCTGGTCGGCGATGTCGATGAAGCGCTCGCGCCGCGATGCCGGCACCAGCTGGTACACGGCCCGCTTGAGGGAAGGCGTCGAGGCCGTCATGTAGATCGTGAGGATCAGCACGATGAAGGCGCCGAACGCCCCGGCCAGCACCGCACCGCCGACGACCCACACACCCTCGCCGATCGTCGTGCTCCACTCGGTCACGCTGTTGGTCCACTGATCGGAGGTGATCCAGCTGTCGATGTAGTCGAAGACGAGGTTGACCTCGAGATTGGGGAAGGCGTCGGTGAGCCAGGCCTTGATGTCGCTCACGGTCTGCTCGCCGTTGACGAACAGCGGCGTGGTGCGCGCCACCAGCTGCGTGATCTGATCGGTGAAGACGGGCAGCACGATCAGGATGACGGCGGCGAACACGCTCAGCACGGCGAGGATGGTCAAGAGCACAGCGGCCCATCGCGGCAGTCCGCGGCGCTCGAGGAACGTGACGAGCGGGTCGAGTCCGAGACTCAGGAACAGAGCCGTGCCGATGTAGAGGATGACGGTCGACAGCGTCTGCACGCCGGTGAGCAGCAGAAGGCCCAGACCCACGCCGAGTGTCGCCACCAGCGCGGTGCGAAAGGGACTGTGGATCTTCATGGCTCTCCCGGTCGATCTGCGAAGATCCTAGTTGCTGCACGGTGCGGCGGCGGCGCGACGGGCCGAAGCGCATCCGGCGCAGCGCAGACGGTGGGCTTCGTGGGCAATGCCCAGGTGGTTTCGCTAGTCTGAAACGTCGAGCGGACCGGCGGCGGATGCCCGGTCACGTAAGGAGTTGATTCGTGCGTTTCGTATGGGCCGTCGTGGCCTTCGTGCTGGCCACGGTTCTCATCGGAGCCGGAATTGCTCAGCGCACCATCTTCATGGGCCCCACAGAGCAGACGATGGAGCTGTCAGCCGACGAGGCGCAGCCCTATGTGCTCGTCGACGCCGAGGTGCTCAATGCGCACCCGGGACTGCAGACGCTGCTCGTGCGCGGTGAGGGCCAGATCTTCGTCGCCTACGCCCGTACCGGCGATGCCGAGGCGTGGCTGTCCGACACGAGCTACACGAAGGTCACGCTCGGCAAGGGCGATGAGCCGGTCAGCGAGACCGTCGACGCGCAGCAGGCACCGGCCGGCGGCGGGGAGACGTCGGGGCGCAACCCGGCAGGATCCGATCTCTGGCTGGACTCGTTCGTCGAAGACGACTATCTCGTGACCGAGATGCAGCTGACCCCTGGACACAGCGTGCTCATCGCGCGCGACGGCGTCGAGCCCGCGCCCGAGGACATCGCCGTGAGCTGGGCTCTGGACACGCGCACACCGCTCGCGGGTCCGCTGATGACCGCGGGGGGAGTGCTGCTGCTCGCCGGCCTGGTGCTCTACATCCTGGCCATCCGCCACCAGCGTCGCGGACGCGGTCCGCTGCGCAAGGGCCCAGGGCCGCTGCCGGAGACGCAGCCCATCGAGATGCAGAGCGGCCCGCGCAGAGAACCCATCGAGGCCGGTGACGGCACCGCCGCCGATCCCGACGGCGCGGCGACCGGTCGAACGGACCCACCCGCCCCGACCTCCGAAGGCGAGGAACAGTCATCCGGGCGTGCGCCGCGCACCGCGCTGCGCCGTCGTCTGGCTCTGGGGCTGCCGGCTCTGACGCTGACCGCAGTGCTCGCGACGGGCTGCTCAGCGGAGTCCTGGCCCGAGTTCGGCGCGCAGACGCCCACGCCGACCCCCACGCCGACGGTGGTGACCCCCGAAGACCAGAAGCCGCCGGTCGTGACGAAGAAGCAGGGCCAGCGCATCGTGTCCGAGATCACCGAAGTCGTGCAGCAGGCAGACGCGGAGCTCGACATCGCGCGCGCGGAGACCCGCCTCGCCGGCGCCGTGCTCGAAGGCCGGCGCACCGAGTACGCCCTCCGCGCGAAGATCGCCGAGCGCACGGAGCCGCTGACGGCACCGCGTGACAAGGTCAAGATCGTGCTGCCTGAGGCGACGGACAGCTGGCCGCGCGCCGTGCTGGCCCTGACCGTCTCCGAGAAGGACGACACCGCAGCGCCCGTGCTGCTGACGATGACGCAGGACGACCCGTGGTCGAACTACCGCATCACCGAGATGGCCGACATGCCGGCGGCTGCCGAGTTCCCCGACGTCGCCCCGGCGTGGCTCGGCACCACGCGGATCCCGGCCGAGTCGCCGTTCCTCGCGCTCGCACCGGAGCAGCTGGCCGAGGCGTTCTCCGACTTCGTCGACAGCGGCGACAAGAGCGAGTTCGCCGGTCGCTTCGACGCCACGGCCGAGAAGCTGGCCCAGAGCATCCGCGACAGCCGCACGGCCATCCTCACCGGGCTCAAGGAGAAGAAGGCCGACACCACGTCGTCGGTCGCGTTCGACATGACCGCACCGGAGGAGACGCCGCTCTCCCTCGCCACTCTGGGCAGCGGTGCGGTCGTGGCCGTGCGGGTCGACGACACCGAGACGATCACCCCGACCTCATCCGATGCGGTGATCCGCATCGGCGAGAATCAGGAGGCGAGTGTGCTGACGGGAGTGAAGGAGTCCGCGAAGGGCTTCACGACGACCTACGGCATCCAGCTCTTCTTCTCGGTGCCCGCGCAGGGCTCCAAGGAGCAGATCCGTCTCCTCGCGTACCATCAGGACCTCCTCAGCGTGAAGGTGAACAAGTGACCGAGATCTCCGCTGCCGCGCTCCGCGGCGCAGTCGACCTGTCCTCTCTGCGCAGCCGTCCGGCCGCCGACCAGGCACCGGCGGGCGCACCAGCCCCGGCTTCGCCGGGTGACGGCCGGCCGGATGTCGTCGTCGATGTGACGGACCAGTCGTTCGGCGAGATCCTCGAGCTGTCCCGCTCGGTTCCCGTCGTCGTCGATCTCTGGGCGGAGTGGTGCGGGCCGTGCAAGCAGCTGAGCCCGATCATCGAGAAGGTGGCGCGCGAGCAGCGCGGACGCGTCGTGCTCGCGAAGGTCGATGTCGACGCGAACCCGCAGATCGCTCAGGCCTTCCGGGCGCAGTCCATCCCGATGGTCGTCGCACTGATCGGCGGACAGCCCGTGCCGATGTTCACCGGAGCGGTCCCCGAGGAGCAGGTGCGCGAGGTCTTCGCACGCCTGCTCGAGGTGGCCGCGCAGAACGGCGTCACCGGGTCGGTCCCGTTCGGCGACGAGGCACCCGCGGCGGAGGACGATGAGCCGGCGCCGCTGCCGCCTCTGCACGCGGAGGCGTTCGAGGCCATCGAAGCGGGCGACTACGCGCGCGCCATCGGCGCGTACGAGAAGGCCCTGGCGGAGAACCCGCGTGACGAGGATGCGAAGGCGGGTCTCGGCCAGGTGCGCCTGCTGCACCGTGTGCAGGGCCTCGACCTGCAGCAGGTCCGCGCAGCCGCGGCTGCCGCGCCGACGGATGTCGACGCGCAGTTCCAGGTCGCCGACCTCGACCTCGCCGGCGGGCATGTCGATGACGCGTTCGACCGACTGCTTGACCTGTTCACCGCCGTCGACGCCGACAGCCGCACGCGCATCCGCGAGCGGCTGGTCGAGCTGTTCGAGCTGATCGGCCCCGCCGACCCGCGCGTGACATCCGCGCGCACCAGGCTCACCTCGCTGCTGTTCTGACCGCACGCCGTGCCCGAACGACCGCGCCCGGCCCCTCAGGGGCCGGGCGCTCGTCGTTCACCAGCGGCTCGGTGTCGGCAGGTGCGGGTCGGGCTGATACCGGAACCACAGGGTCGACAGCGCCGGAAGCGTGACGGTGGCGATCGCCGGAGCGTCGTCGTCCTCCCGGTGCGCGCTGATCATGCCGAGGTTGCCCGCGTCGCCTCCGCCGAAGGCAGCGGCATCCGTGTTCAGGATCTCCTGCCACGATCCCTCGACCGGCAGCGCGAGGCGGTATCCGGTGCGGGTCACGCCCGCGAAGTTCGAGATGACCACCAGACGGCCGCCGTGGGCATCCCGGCGTTCGAACGCGATCACGCTGGGATCCCAGCTGGGCGCCCCCAGTCGCGAGAACGACGAGCTGTCGTTGTCGCGCTCCCAGAGCGGCGCCTGCGCGCGGTACACGGCGTTCAGTGAGCCCACCAGCTGCTGCAGCTGAGCGTGCGACGGCTGATCGAGCAGCCACCAGTCCAGCTCCCGGTCGACCGACCACTCGCCGATCTGACCGAACTCCTGGCCCATGAACAGCAGCTTCTTGCCGGGGTGCCCCCACATGAAGCCGAGATACGCGCGCAGGTTCGCGAGCCTCTGCGCGTGGTCACCCGGCATGCGCGAGACGAGGCTGCCCTTGCCGTGCACGACCTCGTCGTGGCTGATCGGCAGCATGTAGTTCTCGCCGAAGCCGTAGACGAACGAGAACGTCATCTCGCCCTCGTGGTGCGATCGGTGCAGTGGATCGCGCTTCATGTACTCCAGCGAGTCGTTCATCCAGCCCATATTCCACTTGAACCCGAAGCCGAGTCCGGCGTGGTCGGTGGGGGCGGTCACGCCGGGGAAGGCGGTGGACTCCTCGGCGATCATCACGATGCCCTTGTGCGTGCGGTAGGCGGTGGCGTTCACCTCCTGCAGGAAGTGGATCGCCTCGAGGTTCTCGCGCCCGCCGTGGATGTTCGGCTCCCACTCGCCGGCCCTGCGTGAGTAGTCGAGGTACAGCATCGACGCGACGGCGTCGACGCGCAGGCCGTCGATGTGGAACTCGCTGAGCCAGAACAGGGCGTTCGCCACGAGGAAGTTGCGCACCTCGCTGCGGCCGTAGTCGAAGACCAGGGTGCCCCAGTCCTGGTGCTCGCCACGTCGCGGATCGGCATGCTCGTACAGTGCGGTGCCGTCGAAGCGCGCCAGCGCGAACGCGTCCTTCGGGAAGTGGCCCGGCACCCAGTCCATGATCACGCCGATACCGGCCTGGTGCAGCCGGTCGACCAGATACCTCAGGTCGTCGGGTGTGCCGAATCGGCTCGTCGCGGCATAGTAGCCGCTCACCTGATATCCCCACGATCCGCCGAACGGGTGCTCGGCGAGGGGCATGAACTCGACGTGCGTGAAGCCGGTGGCCAGCACGTGCTCGATGAGCGGGTCGGCCGCATCGCGGTAGGTCAGACCCGCACGCCACGAACCGAGGTGCACCTCGTACACCGACATCGGCTGGGCGACGGCGTGGCCGGCGGCCCGCCGGGTGAGCCAGGCGTCGTCGTTCCAGCGGTAGGCGCTCAGCGTGACGACGGAGGCGGTGGCCGGCGGCAGCTCAGCCTCCTGCGCCATCGGGTCGGCCTTCAGCCGCCAGTGCCCGTCGGCGCCGAGGATCTCGTACTTGTAGCGCGCGCCCACCGCGACGCCGGGGACGAACAGCTCCCACACGCCGCTGCCACCCATCGAGCGCATGCTGTGGCCTTCGCCGTTCCAGCCGTTGAAGTCGCCGACCACGCGCATCGACCTGGCGTTCGGAGCCCACACCGCGAAGTCGACCCCCTGCTCCCCGTCCAGAGCGCGCGGGTGCGATCCGAGTACCTCCCAGAGTCGCTCGTGGCGCCCCTCCGCGATGAGGTGGATGTCGAGCTCCCCGACCGCACTGAGGTGTCGGTACGGGTCGCCGACGATGTCCTCGTGACCGCCCTCGTAGGTCGTCGCGATGCGGTACGGCACCGGCGGCCCGCTGTGGCTGCCCTCCCAGATCCCGTGCGCGACATGCGCCAGGTCCAGCCGCGACCCGTCGTCGAAGACCGCCTGAACGGCCTCGGCGAACGGCCGACGTGCACGGATCGCCGTGGTGGTGCGCCCCACGGAGTCGGTGCGCGGATGCGCCCCCAGCACAGCGTGCGGATCGTGATGGGTGGATTGCGCCACCGCGATCCACTCCGCCGATGCAGAGACGTCTTCGAGATAGCTCATGATCGCTCCTTCACCTTCAGGATGTGCACCGGCTCGGCGAACGCGTCGAGTCGCACGTAGTTGTGATCGCGCCAGATCCAGACCGCTCCGGTGAGCAGATCCTCGACCTCGAACTCGTCACCGGGTTCGACACCCCAGACCGTGGTGTCCAGGTGCACCGTCGTCTCGCGCACCGAGTGGGGGTCGACGTTCGCCACCACGATGATGGTGTCGGCCCGTCCGGTGCCGGTGAATGCGGCATCCAGATGCTTGGAGTACACCAGCACGGCGTCGTCGTCGCTCCAGTGCGCGGCGAAGCTGCGGAGCTGACCCAGCGCCGGATGCTCGCGCCGGATCTCGTTCAGGCGTCGCAGCAGCGGCGCGAGGGATTCGCCGCGCTGCTCGGCACCCTCCCAGTCCCGGAACTTGTACTCGTACTTCTCGTTGTCGATGTTCTCCTCGGAGCCGGGCCTGGCCACGTTCTCGATCAGCTCGTAACCCGCGTACACACCCCAGATCGGCGCCGCGGTGGCGGCGATGCAGGCGCGGATGCGGTAGGCGGCCCGTCCGCCGTACTGCAGGTACTCGGTGAGGATGTCGTGCGTGTTCACGAACAGGTTCGGGCGCATGTAGTCGCTCGTCTCGTGCGACACCGAGGTGAGGAACTCCTCGAGCTCGGCCTTGGTGTTGCGCCAGGTGAAGTACGAGTAGCTCTGCTGGAAGCCCACCGCGGCGAGCGCGCGCATCACCGCGGGGCGGGTGAACGCCTCGGCCAGGAAGATGACGTCGGGATCCTGGGCGTTGACCTCGGCGATCAGCCACTCCCAGAACTGCAGCGGCTTCGTGTGCGGGTTGTCGACCCGGAAGATCTTCACTCCGAGCCGCACCCAGTGCATGACCACGCGCAGCATCTCGGCGTAGCTGCCCGCCGGGTCGTTGTCGAAGTTGATCGGGTAGATGTCCTGATACTTCTTCGGCGGGTTCTCGGCGTACGCGATGGTTCCGTCGGGGAGGGTGGTGAACCATTCCGGATGCTCGGTCACCCAGGGGTGATCGGGAGACGCCTGCAGCGCGAGATCCAGGGCCACCTCGAGGCCCTCCTTCGCGGCGGCGCGGATGAAGGCGCGCAGGTCCTTCTCGGTGCCGAGCTCGGGGTGGATCGCGTCGTGTCCGCCGTCGGGGGAGCCGATCGCGTACGGCGAGCCCGGATCGCCGGGTTCGGTGGTGAGGGTGTTGTTGCGACCCTTGCGGTTGGTCGTGCCGATCGGATGGATCGGCACGAGGTAGACGACGTCGAAGCCCATGCCGGCGACGCCAGGCAGACGCCTGGCTGCGGTGCGGAACGTTCCGCTCTTCACCGTGCCGTCCTTGCGACGCACCGCGCCCTCGGAGCGGGGGAAGAACTCGTACCAGGCGCCGACGCCCGCCCGGTGACGCTCCACGCGCAGCGGCAGCCAGTCGATCACCGATCCGAGCGAGGCGAGCGGGCGAGCGGTGAACGCTTCGGCCAGCGCCGCGTCGACGGCCACGGCGCGCAGCGACACGGCATCCGCCGTCTTCTGCGCCTTCCGCAGGGTCGTCGCGGCGGCCTTCAGGATGCGGATCTCTGCGGCGGGCCGGTCGGCCTGCCGGGCGGCCGCCGCGAGCAGCTGCACGCCCAGAGCGCACATCACCGGCACGTCGACGCCGGCCACCGCTTTCACGTCGGCGGCGTGCGCCCAGGTGCCGAAGTCGTCTGAGAACGCCTCGAAGCGGTAGCGCCAGTCGCCTGGCAGGTCGAGCGCGACGGTCGTGCGCCAGCGATCGGTGCCGTCCTCGAGCGGGCTGAGCCGGTGCAGCGTCTCGCGCCCATCCGGAGAGGCCAGGCGCAGATGCACGCCGATGAGATCATGCCCCTCGCGGAAGGCCACGACGTCGAAGGGCACGGCCTCTCCGACGAAGGCCTTCGCGGGGTATCCCTGCGGCACATGCGGCGTCGGCGAGAACACCGGGATCCGCCCGGCTCTGAGACCGGCGAGGTGTGTCGTCTCGGCGGCAGGGCGCAGAGGGATCTGGGCGGGGCTTCTCAGACCCGCAGAGTCACGTGCTGTCGGTGCTGCCACACCTCGAATGTACCGTGCCGGCTGGTGCGCGTCACTCGACCCGGAAGAGCTGCATCGAGGTGCCCGCGATCGGCAGCACCTCGCCCGGTGCGTATCGCCGCTGTTCTGCACGCGGTGCCTCGTCGGCGCTCGACCACAGCGACGTGAAGACGGTGGCGCCGTCGAGCCCCTCGGGCAGCCGGACGTCGATCGGAGCCTCGGTGCCGTGCACGATCAGCAGGATGCGGTTGCTCTCGCCGTCGCGCGGATCGCTCGTCGCGACGTACTGCAGGGTGCGGTGACGGGGGTCGTTCCACTGCTCGGCGGCCATCGTCTCGCCGTTCTGATCGAACCACTCCATCTCCGAGGCCTCGGGGACGTGCTCGCCGAGCACGGCGTATCGCGCAGGTCGCAGCGCGCGGTTCTCCGCTCGCAGACGCGTGAGCAGCGTGACATGCGCGAGCAGATCCCGCTGCCACGGCTCGTGCGACCAGTTCAGCCAGGTGAGGGGGGAGTCGTGACAGTAGGCGTTGTTGTTGCCCTTCTGGGTGCGGCCGAACTCGTCGCCGGCGGTGATCATCGGGATGCCGGCGGAGAGCAGCAGGGTGCCCATCAGGTTGCGCATGGCCCTGCGTCGTGTGGCGAGGATCCCGGGGCTGTCGGTCTCGCCCTCGACCCCGTGGTTGAACGACCGGTTCACGTCGGCGCCGTCGCGGTTGTGCTCGCCGTTGGCCTCGTTGTGCTTGACGTCGTAGCTGACGAGGTCGTGCAGCGTGAAGCCGTCGTGCGCGGTGATGAAGTTGACGCTGGCCAGGGGGCCGCGCTCGGGCGAGTAGGTGTTGGCGGAGCCGGCGAGGCGGTTGGCGAATCCGCCGACGCCGACCGGTGCAGACGCGCGCCGGGCGTAGTCGATGTCGCTCAGCCAGAAGTTGCGGGCACGGTCGCGGTAGCGATCGTTCCACTCGCTCCAGCCGGCGGGGAAGTTGCCCGTCTGCCAGCCTCCCAGTCCGACATCCCACGGCTCGGCGATGATCTTCACGTCCGCCAGCGCCGGATCCTCGGCGATGGCGCGCAGCAGCGGATGCTCGGGGTCGTACTCGTGGCCGCCGTCGCGGGCGAGGGATGTCGCGAGATCGAACCGGAAGCCGTCGATCTGCATCTCGGTGGCCCAGTACCGCAGCGAGTCGAGCACGAGCCGCGCCGGGGCGTCGGCCGACGTGTCGAGCGTGTTCCCGCAGCCGGTGGTGTCGACGTACGCACCGTCTTCGAGCTGGCGGTAGTAGAGCGCGTTGTCGATGCCGCGGAAGCTGGAGCGAGGCCCGCCGAGGCCCTCCTCGCTGGTGTGGTTGTACACGACGTCGAGGATCACCTCGAGACCGGCCTGGTGCAGCAGCTTGACCATGCCCTTGAACTCGGCGAGCACGGCCTCGGGCCCGCCGCGGCGGGCGGCCTCGGTCGCGTAGGCGGCGTGCGGGGTGAAGAAGTTGAGGGTGTTGTATCCCCAGTAGTTGGTCAGGCCGCGCTCGAGCAGTCGCGGTTCGGGAACGAACGCGTGCACCGGCAGCAGCTCGACGCTCGTGACGCCCAGCTGCGTCAGGTAGTCGGTCATCGCCGGATGCGCGAGGCCGGCGTACGTGCCGTGCAGCGCGGCGGGCACGCCGGGGTGGCGCTTGGTGAGGCCCTTGATGTGGCCCTCGTAGATGACGGTCTCGTCCATCGGCACGGCGGGCTTGCGCACGTCTCCCCAGTCGAAGCCGTCGGCGATGACCACCGAGCGCCACTCCTGATAGCCGCCGCCCTGCGCGAGTCCGCGCGAGTACGGGTCGAGCAGCAGGGTCTCGGAGTTGAACACGTTGCCAGGGCCGAGCGGGCCGTCCACGCGCAGGGCGTAGCGCGTTCCCGGCCGCAGCAGCTCACTCGTCACCTCCCAGATCCCGGCGGTCTGCCGCTCGAGCGGCAGCGTGGCCGTCTCCCAGTCGAGGTCGTCCTCGTCGAAGACGACGAGCTCGACGGACGACGCGTTCCGAGACCAGACGCGCAGCGTCCCGCCGCCCTCGTGCAGGCGCACGCCGAGGTGGTCGAGAGCGTCGCCGCCGAGGGGTGATGCGGGCAGAGCGGGCATGCGCACCAGCCTAGGCGTGCAGACCTCCCGGCGGTGAATCTGCGTCTCCGAGGCCGTGATCCTCAGTCCCGCCGCCGGCGCGGTGGGAGGATGGGGTGATGCGGCACTACCTCGATCACGCGGCGACGACCCCGCTGCGCCCCGGTGCACGCGACGCTTGGCTCGCGGCGTCCGAGATCGTCGGCAACGCCTCGTCGACCCACGGCGCCGGCCAGGCCGCGCGTCGTCTGCTCGAGGACTCGCGGGAGCGCGCTGCCGCGGTCGTCGGCTGCGATCCGATCGAGGTCGTGTTCACGTCCGGCGGCACGGAGTCGATCAACACCGCCCTGCGCGGTCTGTGGGGTGCCCGCACCGCAGAGGCTGCGGCGATCGTGCTGCCGGATGCCGAGCATCACGCCACGACGGACACGGTCGCGGCCCTGGCGCGGGAGGGAGCCGTGGTGCGCCCGGTGCCGGTGGACGCCCTCGGGCGGATCGACACGGCGATGTTCGCCGCCGCGCTGGACGGTGCCGCTGTCGCCACCGCGCTCGTCGCGAACAACGAGGTCGGCACGGTCAACGATGCGCGGGCGCTCAGCCTGTCGGCTGCGGCGGCCGGGGTTCCGCTGCATCTCGACGCGGTCTCAGCCTGCGGCCACGTGCCCCTCGTCTTCCGCGATCTGCGGGGCGACGCGTCCGCCGGCACGGGTCTCGTGGCGATCAGCATCGCCGGCCACAAGATCGGGGCCCCCGTCGGAACGGGGATGCTGGTGGTGTCCCGCAGCGCCCGGATCGCACCGCTGCTGCACGGCGGGTCGCAGCAGCGCGGTCTCCGCGCCGGGACGCAGGACGTGCCGGGGGCGGCGGCCCTCGCCGTCGCGCTGGAGGAGGCCGAGGCCGAACGCGAGCGCGAGAGCACCCGGCTCGCCGCGCTGCGCGACCGGCTCATCGCCGGCGTCCTGGCCGCGGTCCCCTCCGCGGCGCTGCTCGGCGATCCGCTCGATCGCCTGCCCGGCAATGCGCACCTGCTGTTCCCGGGAGCGGTGGGGGAGATCCTGCTGTTCCTGCTCGACATGGCCGGCATCTCGGCATCCACCGGATCCGCCTGCCAGGCCGGCGTCGCCGAGCCCTCCCACGTGGTGCTGGCGATGGGGCGCAGCGAGCAGGACGCCCGAAGCGTGCTGCGGTTAACCCTCGGGGCGACGTCGACGGAGGCGGACGTCGACGCCGTTCTCGTCGCGATCCCGGATGCCGTGGCGCGTGCCTCGCGCTGACGGGAGCCGTCCAGCCGGGCGCTCGTAGACTGGAGCCCATGCGAGTTCTGGCGGCCATGAGCGGCGGTGTCGATTCGGCGGTGGCGGCCGCGCGCGCCGTCGACGCCGGACACGAGGTGGTCGGCGTGCACCTCGCGCTGTCCCGCGCCGGCGGCACGCTGCGCACCGGCAGCCGCGGCTGCTGCACCGTCGAGGACGCCCTGGATGCCCGGCGCGTGGCGGATCTGCTCGGCATACCCTTCTACGTGTGGGACTTCTCGGAGCGGTTCCGCGACGACGTCATCGAGGACTTCATCTCGGAGTACAGGGCGGGCCGCACCCCCAACCCGTGTCTGCGCTGCAACGAGAAGATCAAGTTCGCGGCTCTGCTGGAGCGAGCGATCGAACTCGGCTTCGACGCGGTCTGCACCGGTCACTACGCGAGTCTCGTCGACGGCGCCGGAGGGCTCGAGCTGCACCGCGCGTCGGACTCCGCGAAGGACCAGTCCTACGTGCTCGGTGTGCTGAACGCCGAGCAGCTCGCGCACACCTATTTCCCCCTCGGTGACACGCCCTCGAAGGCACTGGTGCGCGCCGAGGCGGCTGAACGCGGCATCACCGTCGCGCAGAAGCCGGACAGCCACGACATCTGCTTCATCCCCGATGGAGACACCCGCGGCTGGCTGGCCGAGAAGGTCGGGACCGCCGTGGGTGACGTCGTCGACCGCAACGGCGATGTCGTCGGCACGCACGAGGGCGCGCACGCGTTCACCGTGGGGCAGCGCCGCGGTCTGCGACTGGGAGTGCCCGCCCCCGACGGCAAGCCGCGCTTCGTGCTCGAGGTGCGGCCGGTGTCGAACACGGTGGTCGTCGGTCCGAAGGAGGCGCTGGCGATCGCCGAGATCGCCGGGGAGCGCTTTTCCTGGGCGGGGGCCGCCCCCGAGGCATCCGACTTCGCGTGCGAGGTGCAGATCCGCGCGCACGCCGATCCCGTACCCGCCCGTGCGCACGTGAGCGATGGCGGTGTGCGCGTGGTGCCGGACGTGCCGCTCGACGGCGTGGCGCCGGGCCAGAGTGCCGTCATCTACGTCGGCACCCGCGTACTCGGGCAGTTCACGATCGACACGACCGTGTCGGCCGTCCCCGTCGACGCCTGAGCATCCGCCGCCGGACGCGCGTCCCGTGGCCTGTCGGTGCTCGCTCGTAGACTTGCCGGGTGCCTGAGAACATCTCGCTGACCGACGCCCGCGCCGAAGCCGAAGAGCTCACGACTCGCATCCTCGAGGCGAAGGACGCCTATTACGGCCGCGACACGTCGCTCGTCGACGACACGACCTACGACGGGTGGATGCGGCGACTCGAAGAGCTCGAACGACTGCATCCCGAGCTGCAGGGCCAGGATTCGCCCACGCAGATGGTCGGAGCAGCGGAGTCGACCGGGTTGGCGACGATCGAGCACGCCGAGCGGATGCTGAGCCTCGACAACGTGTTCTCCGTCGACGAGCTGCGCGAATGGGCGGCGAAGGCCACGGCATCCGCCGGGCGGGAGATCGCCTGGCTCACCGAGCTGAAGATCGACGGGCTGGCCATCAACCTCCGGTACGAGAACGGCGTGCTCACCTCGGCCGCCACCCGCGGTGACGGGCGGGTGGGGGAGATCGTGACCGAGAACGCCCTGCGTCTCGCCGACATCCCCGAGCGTCTGCGCGGTGAGGGGCACCCGGATATCGTCGAGGTGCGCGGCGAGGTGTTCATCCCCGTCGCGGCCTTCGAGCGGCTCAACGCCGCCCAGGCGTCGTTCCGCGAGCGGGCGCACGCCGACGCACGCGATCGGTGGGAGGCGCGACCGGGGGCCAAGAAGCCGTTCGATGACGAGAAGGCGCGCACCGCCGCCGCGCGCCGATTCCCCGCGTTCGCGAACCCGCGCAACGCCGCCAGCGGCGGACTGCGCCAGCAGATCGACAAGAAGAGCGGTCTCGAGCTCGAAGCCGGCCTGCTTCGCATCGCGTCTCTGTCGCTGTACGTGCACGGCATCGGCGCATGGACGCGGCCGCCGGTCGCCGCGCAGAGCGAGGTGTACGAGCTGCTCGCCGAGTGGGGCCTGCCGACCAGTCCGCACACGAAGGTGTGCCGCGGCATCGACGAGGTCGAGGAGTTCGTTGCGTACTTCGGTGAGCACCGGCACGACGTCGAGCACGAACTCGACGGCATCGTCGTCAAGGTCGACGAGCTGGCGCTGCACGACGAGCTCGGCATCACCAGCCGCGCGCCGCGATGGGCGATCGCGTACAAGTACCCGCCGGAGGAGGTGCAGACCCGGCTGCTCGACATCGTCGTCTCGGTCGGCCGCACCGGACGCGCGACCCCGTTCGCGGTGATGGAGCCGGCGCACGTGGCCGGGTCGGTCGTGCGTCAGGCGACGCTGCACAACAAGGACGTGGTCAAGGCGAAGGGCGTGCTGATCGGCGACACCGTCGTGCTGCGCAAGGCGGGGGACGTGATCCCCGAGGTGCTCGGGCCGGTGGTCGACAGGCGCGACGGCACCGAGCGCGAGTTCGTCATGCCGCAGGCGTGCCCCGAGTGCGGTACGCCGCTGCGCCCGATGAAGGAGGGCGACATCGATCTGCGCTGCCCGAACGCGCGCTCGTGCCCTGCCCAGGTGCGCGGCCGGGTCGAGCACATCGGCTCTCGTGGCTCGCTGGATGTCGAGGCCCTCGGCGAGGTGACCGCCGCGGCGCTCACTCAGCCGAACCGCCCGGCCCTCGCGCCGCTGGAGACCGAGGCGGGACTCTTCGATCTCACCCTCGAGCAGATCGTGCCGATCGAGGTGATCGTGCGCGACTCCGAGACGGGGCTGCCCAAGGAGGACGACGACGGGGTCGTCAAGACCCGTGCGCCGTTCCGCCGCAATCCCACCGCGGCGGAGAAGAAGAACGGACTCGAGGGTCCGCAGCCCTCGTCGCAGGCGGTGAAGCTGCTGGCCGAACTCGAGAAGGCGAAGACCAAGGAGCTCTGGCGGCTTCTCGTCTCGCTGAACATCCGCCACGTCGGTCCGGTCGCCGCCCGGGCCCTCGCCCAGTGGTTCGGCTCACTCGACGCCATCCGCGCCGCGAGCAGAGACGAGCTCGCCGCCGTCGAAGGCGTCGGCGGGATCATCGCGGACTCGCTGCTGAGCTGGTTCGAGGTCGACTGGCACCAGGACATCGTGCGGCAGTGGGCGGATGCCGGTGTGCAGTGGTCCACACCAGGGCATCCCGGGCCGGGAGCCGCGGCGACCGAGGGCGGAGTGCTCGACGGGCTCACCGTCGTCGCCACAGGAAGCCTCGAGGGCTATTCGCGCGAGGGCGCTCAGGAGGCGATCATGAAGGCCGGGGGCAAGGCGGCATCCTCCGTCTCGAAGAAGACGGATTTCGTCGCGGCCGGCCCCGGTGCCGGGTCGAAGCTCGCCAAGGCCGAGGCGCTCGGCGTGCGGATCATCGACGCCGCACAGTTCCACCTGCTCGTCACGGAGGGGCCGGAGGCGCTCGGATGAGCGACGAGATGAGGAGTGCGGTCTGCGTCGATCTCGCTGCCGCCGACGACCGCTGGAGTCAGGCGCTGCCGGTTCTGCAGGAGCTGCGCCCGCATCTCTCCGCGGAACTGCTCGACCAGGTGCTCCACGAGGGAGCCCCGCAGGGGCTCACGTTCACCGCGGTCTTCGAGGGGGAGCGGTGCGTGGCGGTCGCGGGCTGGCGGATCATCGCGAACACGAGTGCGATCCGCAAGCTGCATGTGGACGATCTGTCGACCTCGGCATCCGAGCGATCCCGCGGATACGGGCGGATGCTGCTCGACCATCTGCGGGAGCGGGCGATCGACGCGGGATGCCACGTGCTCGACCTGGACTCCGGGGTGCAGCGCTTCGCCGCGCACCGCTTCTACCTGCGCGAGCGAATGGACATCGTCTCGCACCACTTCGCGCAACGTCTCGGCTGACGCCGGCGGGACGCTCGACGACGGATTTTCGCGTCCCGCACGGCGTCTGGTGTCTGCGGCGTCAGTCCTTGTGCCGCGGCTTGCGCGCGGGGCGGTCGTCACGCGCATATCCGCCGCGGTCGTCGCGTCCGCCGCGGTCGTAGCCGCCCCGATCATCGCGGTCGCGCGGCGTGCGACGGTTCGGCACGCCACGGTCGGGCCGGATCTCGATGAGCCTGCCCGAGATGCGGGTGTCACGCAGCCTGTCCAGCACCGACGGGTCCATGTTCACGGGCAGCTCGACGATCGAGAAGTCCGGCTTGATGGCGATCGCGCCGAAGTCGTCGCGTCCGAGCCCGCCCTCGTTCGCCAGGGCGCCCACGATCTGACGCGGCTCGACACGGTGGCGACGCCCGACCTCGATGCGGTACGGCGCGTAGTCGCCGCGACCGCGGCGCTCACGGGGGCCGCGATCGGCACGGTCCGACGTGCGGTCCTGACGCTCGCGCGGGGGACGGCTGTCCCGCTCCACCGCCCGAGACAGCTCGTCGTTCTCCGGGTCCAGCAGCAGCGGGGTATCGCCCTGGGCGACGACGGCCAGAGCTGCGGCGACGTCGGCCTCGGGCACGTCGTGGTTGCGCACGTAGTGGGCGATGATGTCGCGGAACGCCTCGATGCGACGGGTCTCCTCGAGAGCGGACGTGATCGCGTCGTCGAAGCGGGCGAGGCGCGTGGTGTTCACGTCTTCGGTGGTCGGCAGCTGCATCTGGGCCGGAGCCTGGCGGGTCGCCTTCTCGATGTGCTTGAGAAGATAGCGCTCGCGGGGGGTGATGAAGCTGATCGCATCCCCGGTGCGACCGGCGCGTCCGGTGCGTCCGATGCGGTGCACGTACGACTCGGTGTCGGTGGGGATGTCGAAGTTGATCACGTGGCTGATCCGCTCGACGTCGAGACCGCGCGCGGCGACGTCGGTGGCGACCAGGATGTCGAGCTTGCCGTCCTTGAGCTGGTTCACGCTGCGCTCGCGCTGCACCTGCGGCACGTCGCCGTTGATGGCCGCGGCGGAGTAGCCGCGGGCGCGCAGCTTCTCGGCGAGGGTCTCGGTCTCGTTCTTCGTGCGGACGAACACGATCATGCCGTCGAAGTTCTCGATCTCGAGAATGCGGGTGAGGGCATCCACCTTCTGCGCGTACGAGACGACCAGGTAGCGCTGGGTGATGTTCTGATTGGTGGTCGTCTTGCCCTTGATGGCGACCTCTTCGGGCTCGTTCAGGTACTGCTGAGCGAGCCGACGGATCGTCGCGGGCATCGTCGCCGAGAACAGCGCGACCTGCTTGTCCTCGGGGGTCTGGGCGAGGATCTGCTCGACATCCTCGGCGAAGCCCATCTTCAGCATCTCGTCGGCCTCATCCAGCACGAGATACTTCAGCTCCGAGAGGTCGAGCGTGCCCTTCGCCTGGTGATCCATGATGCGGCCCGGCGTCCCGACGACGATGTGCACGCCACGGCGCAGCGCCGACAGCTGCACGCCGTACGCCTGGCCGCCGTACACGGGAAGCACGCGCACGTCCTTCATCCGGGCCGAGTACGCCTCGAACGCCTCGCACACCTGCAGGGCGAGCTCGCGTGTGGGGGCGAGCACGAGCACCTGCGGCGTCTTCTGACCGAGGTCGAGGTTCTCGAGCACGGGCAGCGCGAATGCGGCGGTCTTGCCGGTGCCGGTCTGCGCCGTCCCCAGCACATCGCGCCCCTGCAGCAGCAGCGGGATCGTCGCCGCCTGGATGGGCGACGGGGTCTCGTAGCCGAGATCCTTGATCGCCCTGAGCAGCGAGCCGGTGATGCCCAGCTCCTCGAATCCGGGAGCGGTCGCGCCCTCGTCAGGGGTCTCGGGCGCGTCAGGGGCAGGGGCGATGTCGTCGGCAGTCACCTGTCAACGATAGTGGGTGCGGATGGGAGAGTGCTGGCCGTTCAGTTGCCCGAGGTCAGCGCCAGCAGGCGCTCCTTCACCTGCCGGCGCAGCACCTTGCCGATCAGCGACTTCGGCAGCTCGTCGACGACGAAGACGCGACGCGGCACCTTGTACGGGGTCAGGATGCTGCGCGCGAACGCGCGGATGGCCTCGACATCGACGTCCTTGCCATCCTCCACGACGATCGCGGCGACGACCTCCTCGCCGGAGCGGTCGCTCGGCAGTCCCACGACGGCCGCGTCGACGACATCCGGATGCTGGCGCAGGGCCACCTCGACCTCGGTGGGCGCCACGTTGAAGCCGCCCGTGATGATGAGCTCCTTGATGCGGTCGACGATGCGCACGAAGCCGGCCTCGTCGATCGTGACGATGTCGCCGGTGCGGAACCAGCCGTCGACGAACACCGCCTCGGTCTCCTCGGGCTTGCCGTAGTAGCCGGAGAACACCTGCGGACCGCGCACGATCAGCTCGCCGGCAGAGCCTGCCGGCACGTCGACGGTCGGATTCTCGGGGTCGACCACGCGGCACTCGGTACCGGGAAGCGGCAGGCCGACGGTTCCGGCCACCCGGTTCTCGGCGACGGGGTTGGCCATCAGCACGGGCGAGCACTCGCTCAGCCCGTAGCCCTCGACGAGATAGCCGCCGCTGGCCTCTTCGAACGGCACGACGAGATCGTGAGACAGCGCCATCGCCCCCGAGATCGCGATCTCGGTGCCGGCGAGCGACACGCCCTTCTCCTTCGCCACGGCCAGCAGCCGTTCGGCGATCGGCGGCACGAGCGGCAGGAAGGTGGCCGGATGCTTCTTCGTCACCTGCAGCACGAGGTCGGGCTCGAACTTCGGGAACAGCACGAGCCGCGCGCCCATCGACATCGCGAAGGTGAGGCACAGCGTGAGCCCGTACGCGTGGAACATGGGCAGCACCGCGTAGACGACGCAGCCGTCGCCGCGCGTGATCGACGGCACCCACGCCTGAGCCTGCGCAGCGTTGGCGAGCAGGTTGCGGTGGGTGAGGGCCGCACCCTTGGGCGTGCCCGTGGTGCCTGAGGTGTACTGGATGATCGCGAGGTCGTCGGTTGCGGGACGCGGGTGCGTGGCCGGGAGCGGTGCGGACTGCACCAGCGAGTCCCAGCTGATCGCGCCGCGCACCTTCGAGGTGAGCGCCGCACGCGACTCGCGGGCCTTCGCGATCGGCAGCTTCAGCATCAGCTGCATCCTGCGCGGCATCGCCGTCGTCACGTCGACCGAGACCAGGCTCGCGACCGCGAGATCGGCGGGGAACTCCTGCACGGTCTCGACCACCTTGCTCCACACGATCGCGTGGCGGGCGCCGTGGTCTTCGAACTGCTTGCGCAGCTCACGCGGGGTGTACAGCGGGTTGTGCTCGATCGCCACGGCGCCGAGACGCAGCACGGCGTAGAACGCGATGATGTGCTGGGGGCAGTTCGGCAGCACGATCGCCACCGGATCGCCCGGGCCGACACCGAGGTCGCGCAGGCCGGCGGCTGCCCGCTCGATGGCATCCTGCATCTCGCGGTAGGTCGTCTCGCGGCCGAAGAACTGCAGCGCCGGGGCATCCGGATAGTCGCGCACCGACGCCTCGACGATGTCGATCAGCGAACCGGTCACCGGCGGCAGGTCCTGCGGGACACCTTCGGCGTAGCTTGCGGTCCATGGGCGCGGGGGAACGAACTCGGTCACGAGTTCCAGCTTACGTCTGCGCACCTCGCGCTCTCGTAGACTGGGGTGGTGTCTGAAATCACCCCTGATCTCGTACGCCATCTCGGCGTGCTCGCGCGCATCCAGCTCTCCGACGACGAGGTGACTCAGCTGACCGGTCAGCTCGACGCCATCGTCGACAACATTGCGAAGGTGTCGGAGGTGGCCACGCCAGACGTCGTCGCCACCAGCCACCCGATCGCGATGAGCAACGTCTTCCGTCCCGACGAGGTCGGCGAGACGCTCACCCTCGAGCAGACGCTGAAGAACGCCCCGGATGCCGCCGATGGCCGCTTCCGTGTGACCGCGATCCTGGGAGAAGAGCAGTGAGCGACATCATCCGGCTGACCGCCGCGGAACTCGGCGAGAAGATCTCCGCCGGCGAGATCTCCAGCGTCGAGGCGACGCAGGCCCACCTCGACCGCATCGCCGCGGTCGACGGTGACGTGCACGCTTTCCTGCACGTCAACGAGCACGCCCTCGCTGCGGCCGCCGAGGTCGACGCGCGCCGTGCCGCGGGCGAGCAGCTCGGCCCGATCGCCGGTGTGCCGCTCGCGGTCAAGGACGTGCTCGTCACGACCGACATGCCCTCCACGAGCGGCTCGAAGATCCTCGAGGGCTACATGTCGCCGTTCGATGCCACGGTCGTTGCTCGTTCGCGCGCCGCAGGCCTCGTGCCGCTGGGCAAGACGAACATGGACGAGTTCGCGATGGGCTCGTCGACGGAGTTCTCCGCCTACGGTCCGACCCGCAACCCGTGGGACCTCGACCGCATCCCCGGCGGTTCGGGTGGCGGCTCCGCCGCGGCCGTCGCGGCCTTCGAGGCCCCGCTCGCGCTCGGCTCCGACACCGGCGGATCGATCCGCCAGCCCGCGCACGTCACCGGCACCGTCGGCATCAAGCCGACCTACGGCGGCGTCAGCCGCTACGGCGCGATCGCGCTGGCATCCAGCCTCGACCAGGTCGGCCCGGTCACCCGCACCGTGCTCGACGCCGGTCTGCTGCACGATGTGATCGGCGGTCACGATCCGAAGGACTCCACCTCGCTTCCGCAGGAGTGGCCGTCATTCGCCGCAGCCGCCCGCGAGGGCGCGTCGGGTCAGGTGCTCAAGGGACTGAAGGTCGGCGTCATCACCGAGCTGCCCGACTCCGGCTTCCAGGCCGGCGTCGCCGCATCCTTCCGCGCCTCGCTCGCACTGATGGAGGCGCAGGGCGCCGAGATCGTCGAGATCTCCGCTCCGCACTTCGAATACGGTGTCGCCGCGTATTACCTGATCCTGCCCGCGGAGGCGTCGAGCAACCTCGCGAAGTTCGACTCGGTGCGCTTCGGCCTGCGCGTCA
The DNA here is from genome assembly GCF_040686955.1 of Microbacterium sp. NPDC077391. NCBI lineage: Bacteria > Bacillati > Actinomycetota > Actinomycetes > Micrococcales > Microbacteriaceae > Microbacterium > Microbacterium sp. NPDC077391. The sequence goes on along the minus strand of NZ_JBFBMI010000002.1, from coordinate 467,989 downwards.
CCCCCGACGGCAACCCGACGGTGGAGGACGTCATGTCGGCGACCCGCGAAGCCGGCTTCGGCCCCGAGGTCAAGCGCCGCATCATCCTCGGCACCTACGCCCTGTCTGCCGGCTACTACGACGCCTACTACGGCAGCGCGCAGAAGGTGCGCACGCTCATCCAGCAGGACTTCGCCCGCGCCTTCGGGCAGGTCGACGTCATCGCGACGCCCTCGGCGCCGACGACCGCGTTCAAGATCGGCGAGAAGATCGACGACCCGCTGCAGATGTACCTGAACGACCTGACGACGATCCCGGCGAACCTGGCGGGGGTGCCCGGCATCTCGATCCCGTCGGGCGTGGCGGCAGAAGACGGCCTGCCCGTCGGCATCCAGTTCCTCGCCCCCGCGCACGAGGATGCTCGTCTGTACCGCGTCGGCGCGGCTCTCGAAGCCGCGCTGCTCGACTCGTGGGGTGAGCCGCTGCTCGCCCGCGCTCCGCAGCTGCTGGGAGGAACCCGCTGATGGCCACCGCCAAGCTCATGGACTTCGACAAGGCTCTCGAGATGTTCGAGCCCGTGCTCGGATTCGAGGTGCACGTCGAGCTGAACACCCGCACGAAGATGTTCTCGGATGCCCCGAACCCGGCGAACGACGAGTTCCACGGTGCCGAGCCGAACACGCTCATCGCCCCTGTCGACCTCGGCCTGCCCGGTTCCCTCCCCGTCGTCAACGCCACGGCGGTGCGCTCGTCGATCAGCCTGGGCCTCGCGCTCGGCTGCTCGATCGCCGAGTCCAGCCGCTTCGCGCGGAAGAACTACTTCTACCCCGACCTCGGCAAGAACTACCAGATCTCGCAGTACGACGAGCCGATCGCGTTCGAGGGGTCGGTCGAGGTCGAGCTCGAGGACGGCACGCTCGTGACGATCCCGGTCGAGCGGGCGCACATGGAGGAGGATGCCGGCAAGCTGACCCACATGGGCGGCGCGACCGGCCGCATCCAGGGTGCCGAGTACTCGCTGGTGGACTACAACCGCGCGGGTGTCCCGCTGGTCGAGATCGTCACGAAGCCGATCTTCGGCGCCGAGCACCGAGCTCCCGAGTACGCGAAGGCGTACATCGCCGCGATCCGCGACATCGTCCGCGGACTGGGCATCTCGGAGGCGCGTCTCGAGCGGGGCAACCTGCGCTGCGACGCAAACGTGTCGCTGCGTCCCCGTGGCCAGGAGAAGCTGGGCACCCGCACCGAGACGAAGAACGTCAACTCGATGCGGTCCGTCGAGCGGGCCGTGCGCTACGAGATCCAGCGTCAGGCCGCGATCCTCGCCGACGGCGGCACGATCATCCAGGAGACGCGCCACTGGCACGAAGACACCGGCACCACCTCGCCGGGCCGTCCGAAGTCGGATGCCGACGACTACCGCTACTTCCCCGAGCCCGATCTGCTGCCCGTGCAGCCGTCGCGCGAGCTCGTGGAGGAGCTGCGCGCCGCGCTGCCCGAGCAGCCCGTGGCGCGTCGGCGTCGTCTGAAGGCCGACTGGGGCTTCACCGACCTGGAGTTCCAGGACGTGCGCAACGGCGGGCTGATCGACGAGGTCGAGGCCACGATCGCGGCCGGTGCCGCACCGGCCGCGGCGCGCAAGTGGTGGACGGGGGAGATCACCCGAATCGCCAACGCTCAGGATCGCGACGCCGCCGGTCTGGTCTCACCCTCCGACGTCGCGGCGCTGCAGGGCCTGGTGGATGCCGGAACCCTGACCGACAAGCTCGCCCGTCAGGTGCTCGAGGGAGTCATCGCCGGTGAGGGCTCGCCGCAGCAGGTGGTCGACTCCCGCGGCCTGGCGGTCGTCTCTGACGACGGCGCGCTGATCGCCGCGATCGACGACGCCCTGGCCGCTCAGCCCGATGTGCTGGCGAAGATCAAGGACGGCAAGGTGCAGGCGGCAGGCGCGGTGATCGGCGCCGTGATGAAGGCGATGAAGGGCCAGGCCGACGCCGCGCGCGTACGCGAGCTGGTCCTCGAGCGCGCCGCGCAGTGACCGCTTCGGTGCCACCGACGCGATGTCGGTGGCACCGGTCAGGATGGATGCATGGGACGCGGTGACGGATCGGGCCGCATCGTCTCGCCCGCGGGCGCGGACGACACCGGCACGGGCATCCTGCACGTCGACATGGATGCCTTCTACGCGGCCGTCGAGGTGCTCTACGACCCCTCGCTGAAGGGGCTGCCGCTGATCATCGGCGGCCGCGAGGGGCGCTCGGTCGTGTCGAGCGCGTCGTACGAGGCGCGTCGCTTCGGGGTGCGCAGCGCGATGCCGGTCGCCCACGCGCTCCGGCTCTGTCCCACCGCCCGCGTGGTGTCGCCGGATTTCACGCGCTACCGGGCGGTCTCGGCGCAGGTCATGGCGGTCTTCCAGAGCATCACGCCGCTCGTCGAGCAGCTCTCGATCGACGAGGCGTTCCTCGATGTGCGCGGAGTGCGCCGTCTGTGGGGGAGCCCCGGTGAGATCGCGGCCCTCATCCGGCGGCGGGTGCGCGACGAGGTCGGGATCACGTGCAGCGTCGGGGTCGCGGCCACGAAGCACGTCGCGAAGATGGCATCCACCGTGTCGAAACCCGACGGGATGCTCGTGGTGCCTGCGATGCGGACACAGGAGTTCCTCGATCCGCGTCCGGTCGGCGCCATGTGGGGCGTCGGGCCGAAGGCGGCCGAAGCCCTCGAACGCCGCGGCATCCGTCTGATCCGCGATGTGCGCGAGGCGTCGCCCGAGGCGCTGGAGCGCGCTGTCGGCCCTGCGCTCGGGCAGCGGATCCAGGATCTCGCCCGCGGGCTCGATGCCCGCCAGATCGAGACGGAGCGCGCGGAGAAGAGCATCGGTCACGAGGAGACCTTCGACCGTGACATCGAGGATCGCGACCTGCTCCGCTCGGAGCTGCTGCGCCTCGCCGACCGCGTCGGTGCACGGCTGCGCACCTCGGGATGGCATGCGGGCGCGGTGGCGATCAAGGTCCGCTTCGCCGACTTCACCACGCTGAGCCGCACCGTATCGCTGCCCGAGCCGACCGATGTCGGCCAGCGCATCGGCGAGACCGCCATCGCACTGTTCGCGCAGATCGAGCGCCGCGACCCCGTGCGCCTGGTCGGCGTGCGGGCCGAGAAGCTGCGTCCGGCAGGCGCATCGGCGATGGCGCTGTGGGACGACGACGAAGACCAGCGACGGCTCGAGGGCACGCTCGATGACGCGCGGGCGCGGTTCGGCGTCGGCATGATCACCCGCGCGCGCCACGTCGGTGCGACCGAACGGCGGTCCGGTGGCGGCGTCGAGCCACGGCCGTTCGGTCGCGAGTGACCGGCGTCGCCGGTTCGATAGCGTGGGGTCATGCCGTCATCCGCCGCCCCTGATCCCTTCGGAGAGCGCCTCAGCGCCGCGACGCTGCGCATCTGCGACGCGGTCACCGCGGTGTCGGCATCGAACCCGGTCGTGGTCATCGACGGCCGCAGCGGGGCGGGCAAGAGCAGTCTCGCCGCTCGCGTCGCCAGGGCGTGGCCGCTGAGCACGCCCGTGCAGCTGCTCGCGCTCGATTCGGTGTACCCCGGATGGAGCGGACTCGAGCGTGGTGCGGAGATCGCCCGGGAGCAGGTGCTGCGTCCGCACGGTCGTGGCCTGATCGGCATCTGGCGCCGGTGGGACTGGGAGCTGCAGGAAGAGGCGGAGGCCCACGCCGTCGACCCGGCGCTGGGCCTGATCGTCGAGGGATGCGGTGCGCTGACGCGCGCCGCTGCGGCCCTCGCGGACGTCACCGTCTGGGTCGACGGCCCGAAGGATTCACGGCGTCGACGCGCGCTCGAACGCGACGGCGACGGCTTCCGCAACCACTGGGACATGTGGGCGGACCAGGAGGACGCCCACATCGCACGGCACGAGCCGCAGACACTCGCGCACGTGCGGGTCGCTACGCCGTAGCGGCGTCCGCATCGTCAGCGCGCTGGATCAGGTCATCCAGCCGATACCCGAGCCAGTCGTACACGTGGAACCGCGCGTCCTCAGGGTCGTGATGGTCGTCGTGGTCGACGCCGAGGCGCGACGCGACCACCAGCCGGATGGCGGCGAGCGTGCGCATCCAGGCGTCGATGCGCGCGTCGGGGATGACGACGTCGTGTGGGGCGAGGGGGTCCCCATCGCCGGCGGTGTCGAATTCGACGAGGTCCTCGCGCATGACGAGGGCGTCCTTGCGCCGGCGGTCGAACAGCTCGTCCCTGGTGCCGCGGCGGAACTCCGCTGCGGCGGCGTCGTCGTCGGGGTACGCCGTCGGCGCGAGTCTCGCCAGCGCGGGGTCGGCGCTGGTGCGCGGGCCGCCGACGAGCTCGAGGAACTCGTCGATCAGGTGCAGCAGGTTGCGTCCTTCGATCCGGGCGATCGAAATCGAGACGCTCACTGCGGAACCCGTCGGATGGTGGCCCACAGCCCGAAGTCGTGCATCGCCTGGGCGTGCACCTCCATCGTCTCCCGCGGCCCGGTGGCGACGACGGCGTGTCCTTCGTGGTGCACCGCGAGCATGAGGGCCGTCGCGTGCTCTTCGGGGTAGCCGAAGTAGCGGCGGAACACGCGCACGACGTAGCTCATGAGATTGACCGGGTCGTCCCACACGACCAGCTGCCAGGGCACGAGCGGGGCGACCGTGAGCTGATCGTCGAGCAGCGGTGTGGATGCCGGGATGCTCATGCCCACCCCAGTTCGTGCAGCTGCTCGTCGTCGATGCCGTAGAAATGCGCGATCTCGTGGACCAGCGTTGTGTGGATCTCGTCACGCAGCCCGGCCTCGTCCTCGCAGGCAACGAGGTGCGCGTGCCGGTACACGACGATGCGGTCGGGCAGCTCGCCGGTGCCGTACTGGCCCCGCTCGGTGAGGGCGACCCCCTCGTACAGGCCGAAGAGGTCGCTGCCGTCCTCGGGCTCGTCCTCGACCACGAACACGACGTTGTCGAGTCCGTCGACCATGTCGTCCGGCAGCCTGTCGAGCTCGTCCACGACGAGCGCCTCGAACTCCTCGGCCGTCATGTCCATGCCGCCGGCGGACGGAGCCGGCGAGTCGTGATCGAGTGAGGAGGACATGCTTCGATGCTAGCCGGGGCGTGCCCCGTGCCGGGCGGTCCTGCCATGACCCGACCTGCATCACCATGCTGCCGCTGAAGAAGCACGGCTGACGCGACGAAGCCCCCGGGATCATGACGAACCCGGGGGCTTCTCTGGGGTGCCTGGGTAGCACGTTCGGCAACTCCTCCCCGAAGACGAAGACCCTAGTCAACCGCATGAATCGTGGTGTGTACGAGGTCTCGCGGCGTCCCCTGAGTAGCGCTCCGAGGGACGATCGGGGGCCAGTCGTAAGGACTGTCGAGACGGCTCAAACTTTTCTGACCGCTGCTGAGGTGGACGCTCTCGTGGGCGACTACCTGGCCGGGATGGGCGTCAAGCACCTCGCGGAGCGGTACGGAATCCATCGTGCCACGGTGTTCTCCCACCTCCGTCGTCGCAACGTACCGAGCCGTCGGCCCGGGCTCGGCATTGATGAGAAAGCGGAGGCCGTGCGCCTTGCGCGAGCGGGAGTCTCGATGCGGGCGATCGGTCGCCGGATGGGTGTCCACCGCACGGCCGTGCGAGCGGCGCTGGTCGAGGCTGGGCTCATCATGGACGACGCCAGCGACGGTTCATAACGCACCTCCGCGCCGCTGATCCCCCAGGGCTGTCGGCGCACGTCGTCGGTGACGAACGCCGAGAGGAACCGACGATGCCGAGCTTGAGTGAACTGGCGACCGACGAACGAACGGCGCGAATGGCGCGGTCTATGCTCGTCGAACCCAACGATCCGGTGATGGGCCGCATCCTGGCTCGCCTCGGAGCTGTTGAGCCGCTCGCCGAACGCGATGGAGCGGTGGTGCGCCTCGCCGTGGATGCGCAGGTCTGGCGCGCCCGTTTCAGCGCACCGGAGGCGAAGGACGTGGCTATGAGCATCGCCCAGGTTCAGCAGTCTGACGTCCGAGCGCCGTCTCGATCGTCGACGCCGATTCGGGACCGGATGAGCTGGACCTAGCCGCAACCGACTACGAGGTGCCCGCGTCCATTGGCTGAGCGGCACGGCGGACCGCTGCCGATCCGGGCCGACCTGGCCACCTGAGAGCGCTCTCAGGCGCGAGCACACCGCTGAATCGGCTGGGATATCGTTCGGCCATGGCAAGGGCGGAGCGATGAATCACGGCACCAGCACGAGCTCGTCTCGCGCGCCGGAGCCGCTGCGCGGCGTCATCGGGGTTCGAGCCCGAGCAGCGCTGGCCGCCACCATCATCGTCGCCGTCGCGCTCGCGCTGGGTTCGGCGGCGCTCGTACTGCTGCTGCGGCGCTCGTTGAGCGCGAGTGTCGAGGCGTCGGTGCAGGACCGCGTCGAGGAGGTCTTCGTCGAGCTCGAGGCGATCCCGGCTGGAACGAGCGCCGACGCGCTGGCGCGGTCGCTAGGGTCGACCGCGCGGAGCGCGTCGCGCCAGGGCACGGTCGTGCAGATCCTCACCGCCGACGGCGACGTGGCGAGCCAGTCGGCCGACCTGGAAGGTGAGCCTGCGCTCGGCCAGCCCCTCGACCCCGCCGACGGGATCGTCTGGGACGATGCGACGCTGCCGGTGGAGGAGGAAGAGGCGTACCGAGTCGCGCGCGCCGCCATCGGGACGCCGACCGGGACGTACACCGTCCTCGTCGCGCAGTCGCTCGAGTCGGTGGACGAGAGCACGGCCGCAGTGCTGCCGCTGCTGGCGATCGGCTACCCCATCCTTGTGCTCGTCGTCGCTGTCTCGACGTACTGGCTCGTTGGTCGCTCGCTGCAGCCGGTGGAGGCCATCCGTGCGAAGGTGGCCGCGATCGGCGGACGGCAGTTGACCGAGCGCGTGCCCGTCCCCGCGGCGCAGGACGAGATCGGCCGGCTGGCCGTGACGATGAATGGGATGCTGGGGCGGCTGGAGGCGGCTCAGCTCTCGCAGCGGCGGTTCGTCGCCGACGCCAGCCACGAGCTGCGCAGCCCGATCGCCACGATCAAGGCGATGGGGGAGACGGTCGTCGCCCATCCCGACGGGGCGCTCTCTGGGACCGCCGCGGAGGCTTTCGTCGAGGAGGCGACACGGATGGAGCGGCTCGTGAACGGGCTGCTGCTGCTCGCCCGAGCTGACGAGCGGGGGCTCGCCCGAGAGCAGCATGACGTCGACCTCGACGATCTGCTCGCGGCCGAGCGCGACCGCATCCGCTCCACCACCGCCTTGACGGTCGAGGCGAGGATCGAGGCGGTGCGCGTCTCTGGGTCGTCGCCTCAGCTGGCCCAGGCCGTCCGGAACCTCGTCGACAATGCCGTGCGGCACGCGCGCGAGGTGGTGGCGCTGAGTGTGCGAGCCGAGGACGGCATTGCCGTCATCGAAGTGCGCGACGACGGGCCGGGCATCCCCGCCGCCGACCGGGAGCGCGTGTTCGACCGCTTCGTGCGGCTGGACGAGAGCAGGGCCCGCGACGAGGGCGGCACCGGACTCGGCCTCGCGATCGTCAAGGAGATCGTGCTCGCTCACGGCGGCAAGGTCGAGGTCGTCGACAGCGGCACCGGAGCTGCGCTGCGCGTCACGCTGCCGCGGCAGTGCGAGGCGTGACGCCGGGCGTGACGACGCGGACGGACCCGGACTCGAGAGGTCAGTCCCGAGCAATGAGTCGATAGCCGACACCGCGCACCGTCCTGATCGATGTGCGTCCGAACGGCTGGTCAATCTTCTTCCTCAGGTAGCCGATGTAGACCTCCACCACGTTGTGGTCGCCCTCGTAGGCCGCGTCCCAGACCGCCTCCACGATCTGCGTCTTCGTGGCGACCTCGCCGGGGTGCCGCATCAAGAACTCGAGCAGCCCGAACTCCCGCGGCGTGAGCGCGATCTCCGTCCCGCCGCGCTCGACGCGGTGGCGCACCGGATCCAGCGAAAGGTCGCCCACGCTGAGCGCGACCGGCCGCTCCGGCGCGCCGCGGCGCACGAGCGCTCGCAGCCTCGCGACGAGCACGATGAACGAGCACGGCTTGATCAGGCAGTCGTCGGCACCCAGGTCGAAGGCATCCGCCTGGTCGTATTCTCCGTCCTTCGCCGTCAGCATCAGCACGGGCGTCCAGATGCCGGCTGCGCGCATGCCCTCGCACACCTTGTAGCCGTTGAGGCCCGGCAGCATGATGTCCAGCACCACGACGTCGTACTGCTGCTCCTTGGCCTTCCACAGTCCGTCGATGCCGTTGTCGGCCCAGTCGACGCTGAACGCCTCGGCGATCAGCCCGTGTCGGACCGCCTCGGCCAGCCGTCGTTCGTCCTCCACAAGCAGCACCCGCATGCGTTCCATTGTGACTGCCGCGCTCCACTCCCGTGGTCGTTCAGTCCGCGTCGCGCAGGCGTGCCGCTCGGCGAGCGCGCACCACCTCGATCACCAGCGGGACGACAGAGATCGCGACGACCGCAAGGGCGATGGCGTCGACGTTGTGCGCGACCCGCGGCACGCCGCCGAGCCACCGCCCGGCGAGCACGGCGATCGCGACCCACGCGACCGCCCCGAGCACGTTCCAGAGGACGAAGGTGCGGTACGGCAGGCGGGACATTCCCACGACCGGTGGAACGAAGGTGCGCGCGATCGGCACGAAGCGAGCCAGCACGAGCGCTCTCGCGCCGTGCTTGAGGAAGAACGCGTCCGCCTGCTCGAGATATGAGGACTTGAGGATCCTCGCGTCAGGCGAGAACAGCCGCCGACCGTAGCGCCGACCCAGCAGGTAGCCGATCTGATCGCCGGCAATGGCTGCGGCCGCCGCGACGACCAGCACGAGCGGGATGGGAAGGCCGAGCTGCGGGCTCAGCAGTCCGGCGGCGAACAGCAGGCTGTCGCCCGGCAGGAAGGGGAACAGCAGTCCCGTCTCGACGAAGATGATGGCGGCGAGGGCGAGCAGCACCCACGGCCCTGCTCCGGTGAGGAGCGAGACCGGGTCGAGCAGGCCTGCGAGGAAGACGTCGGGCACGTGTGATTCTCCTGATTCATCGGACTGACGCTGAGCGTGCGACAGCGCCGACGGAGCGCGTTGCTCCGCCGGCGGTGGTCGGGGGTCAGGTGTTGGGGTCTTCGGCGCCGTTCTCGCCCGTCTCGTCCTGCTGCTCGGTGCCGTTCTCGGTGGCCTCGTCGGTGCACTCGGGCTCGTCAGCCTCCTGCGCGAGCACGCTCGCGTCGCCGGCGTCGACCTTGACCTCGATCACGGAGCCGTCGGCCGCGGTCACCTGGACCTCGTAGACGACGTAGCCGTTCTCGTCCTCGAGCGTCGCGTCGCCGGCGGTGCCGGGCACCGCTGCGAGCGCTGCTGCCGTCGCCTCCTCGGGCGTGACCGTGGCGAGGCTCTGCAGGCTCGCGGCCTCGTCGGCCTCGGACAGCTCCGTGTCGGTGCCGTCGGGGGAGGTCGCGTCCTGCGGCGCCTGCACGGTGCCCGTGTACGACGGTTCCTGCTCGTCGGTCGCCGAGGACGACGGCTGCGTGCTGTCGGGGTTCGCCGCCATGGCGAGGCCGGCTCCACCGAAGGCGAGCGTCGTGGCGATGATGCCGGTCACGGCTGCCTTCTTCTTGAGGTTCTTCATGGTGTGCTCCTGTTCGGTTTCCGAACCCTTGCCGGTCCGGGCCGACCCGGTGATCGAGTCGATGTGATGAGACTCCCGGTCCGGCACTGTGGCGACTCTGAGACCACCTGAGAGCGCTCTCAGGTGCGAGCGCCGCAGGCGTGCTCGATCGGGAACGCCGTGCCAGGATCGCTCCAGGCCGGCGGACAGGAGCATCGATGCAGCGGGATCGCGAGGACCCGAAGCAGACGGGTCCCGACGCGGAAGTCGAGGTCGAGCGCCACCTGGGCACGAAGGATCTGACCCGTTGGCCGTCGCGCGCCGGCCGGGTCGGCGCTTTGATGGTCCACCGCCTGAGCGAGCTGCTCGGGCCTCACGCGGCTCTCGTCCTCATCCTGGCGGTCGGCGCGGTGGTCGCAGCGCTCGCGACGCTCGCGGCGGCCTGGGTCTACGACGCGGTGACAGAATCCGACGGCGTCGCAGGCTTGGACCGTCCGGTGCTCGCGGCGTTCGTGACGGTTAGGTCGCCGTGGCTCGATACGGCGGTGACGTGGTACACGAACATCGGCGGCGTGATCGTGATGCCGATCATCGCCGTGCTCGCCATCGTCGTGCTGACGCTGCGTCGCCGCAACTGGGCGCCGGTTCTGATCATCGGGGCCGCGGGCGTGGGATCGCTGCTGATGACGGTCGTCGGCAAGGGACTCGTCGCGCGGGTGCGGCCGGGGTTCAACGACGCCGTGCCACCGTTCGAGCATTCGCCCTCGTTCCCAAGTGGGCACACGCTCAACGCCACAGCGATTGCGGGCGCGATCGCCTACATGCTGCTCCTGCGGCAGTCGAGCCGTGTCGTCCAGGTCGCGACCATCGCCGTGGCCGTGGTGTTCGCCGTCAGCATCGGCATCAGCCGCATCTACCTCGGCCACCACTGGTTCACCGACGTGCTCGTCGCATGGATGTTGGGAGTGGGCTGGCTCGCGGTCGTCATCACCGCGCACCGGCTCTATCTCACCGCGCGGCATCGACAGCAGACAGCCCTTGCGACGTAGCGCTCGCGCACCCGTTCGGCCTGCTCGGGCGTCAGCTTGCAGGGGATGTGTGCTGAAGTGCCCGCGTCCGTCGTCGGGTAACGAAGAAGGCGCGGATTGCGCGCCCGTCGGCATCGTGGCCGAGTTGTGCAGCCAGTTCGGCGGGGGGTCATGGGCATGGCATGCGCTGAGGGTACCCCGCGAAGGGCTGCACGCTCGAGAGCTGGCCTCGGTGTCCTGTAAGCGTGCTGGGCAGGCGCTGATGAGGGAGCCCACGCAAGTGACTGATTGGAGAGTGGGGACGGAAATAGGTCCGTCGCCCACCGGACTTGAACTGGTCGAACGCTCCGGCTATCGATCGACTCGTCGTCTTCGGTGAGGTAGCGAACCTCGGTGTCCAGCAGCTGGCCGCCGCTCATGCAGCCTTGACCGTTCCCATCATCCCTAGGTCCTCGTGATCGAGGATGTGGCAGTGGTAGACCGTGAGGCCCGTGAACCGTGCGAAGTCGATGCGCACCACGACCGAGCCCTGAGCCGGGACGTTCACGACGTCCCGCCACTGGGTGCCGTCGATCGCCGATCCGTTCACCTGGATCAGCTGCATCGGCCAGACGTGCAGGTGGAACGGATGATCCATCGGCGTGGGGTTGCGGATCGTCCACTCCTCCACGGTCTCCGCGCCGACGCGCTGATCGATGCGCCCCGCGTCGAATGCGCGCCCGTCGAAACCCAGGGCCATCATCCCGCCCTGCTGCGGCATGCCCATCCCCATGGTCATGGTGAAGGAGATCTCGCGCAGCGCGTCGGGAGTGCGGGAGCGCAGGTCGGCGTCGGGCGCGCGCGGGGGCACGGCGGGCAGCACCGCGGCGTCGGGCCCGCGAACTTCGACGAAGGCGAGCAGCGCCGGGCCGGAGGAGCTGCCCCCGCCGGCCATCATCCCGCCCATCATGGCGGCGCCCCGGTCGTAGCCGAGTGTGCGCAGCTGGGCACTTCCGGCCTGCATCGTCACCAGGAGATCCGCCCTGTTGCCGGGAGCCAGCAGGACCTCATCGACGGCGCGGGGCCGCGGTTCGTGCCCGGAGTCGATGCCCAGGAGCTCCAGCCGCTGACCAGGCAGCGCGAGTCGGAGGTAGCGCGCCGTGCAGGCATTGACGATCCGCCAGCGCTCCCGCTCCCGCGGCCGCGCGACGATCTCGGGCAGCAGTTGACCGTTGACCATCAGGAAGTCGCCCTCCCGGCCCATCATGCGATCTGCCTCCGAAGCGGCAGCGACGGCTCCGCCGGCGAACGAGATGTCCGAGATCACGAGCACCCGCTCGCGGGCGACCGGGAGCGCGTCGCCTTCGACCACGATGGCACCGAAGAGGCCGCCGAAGATCTGATCGGCGACGTTGCCGTGGTGGTGGGGGTGATACCAGAACACGCCGCTGGGGTGGTCGGGAGGAAGGTCGAAGCGGTAGTCGAACACCTCGCCGGGTGCGAGGCTGATGAGGGGATTGTCTCCGTTCCCTGTCGGGGAGACGTGGAGCCCATGCGTGTGGAGATTGGTCGGCTCGCGAAGACGGTTCTCGAGGCGGACCTCGATGCGGTCGCCCGGGCGCACGCGCCACGTCGAGGCCGGGACGCTGCCGTTGTAGCCGAGCACGAGCGCCCTGCGGCCGGCTATCTCGTTCTCGTGCTCCGCGGCGACCAGCTCGGTGCGGAGCACGCCCCCGCGGCTTCGCAGCGAGCTCGGCTCGGCCAGCGGCCCGGAGGGCGTTGCATCGGGCGAGGTCCAGGGCAGACCCGTGCTGCTGAGCCCGAGCCCACCGAGTACCACGCCCGCGGCGCCGCAGGCGCCCAGCAGCAGAGCCTGGCGGCGGGTGATCGGCTCCATCAAGGAGCGTCGCGCAGGCGTGCGACTCGCTCGTCGTACTCAGCGTGGTCGATCTCGCCACGCGCGTAGCGCTCGTCGAGAATGGCGCGCGCCGATCCGCCTCGCGGCTCCGGTGGCCGGTGGCCTCCGCGGTTCAGACCGCCGGTCGCGAGCCGCACCGTCAGGACGACGAGCGCCGCGATGCCCGCGATCATCAAGAGCAGGAACACCCACCCCATTCCGGGGCCCATGCCGCCCCAGTTGCCCATGCCGCCCCAGTTGCCCATGCCGCTCCAGTTGCCCATGCCGCTCCAGTTGCCCATGCCGCTCCAGTTGCCCATCAACATGCTTCGACCTCCCCGTTCTCGTGCTTAAGGCGCAGTCGCGCCGTCACTCGTTGCCGCTGCCGACTTCGGCCAGCGCTGCGCCCAGGCGGTCCGCCGCTTCGTCTGCGACCGCTCGCAGCGCCTCGTTCCCGGTGACGCCGACCATGACCTTCGGGTCGAGCGCCTCGACGACCGACGTACCGTCGCCGGCGTCGCGCACCGTGACGTTGCAGGGGAGTAGCAGTCCGATGGACTCCTCCGCCTGGAGCGCGCGGAGCGCGAGCGGAGGATTGCACGCGCCCAGGATCACCTGCGGGGGCATGTCGACATCGAGCTTCGCCTTGAGCGTCGCCGCCATGTCGATCTCGGTCAGCACGCCGAATCCCTGCGTGGCGAGCGCCGCGCGGATCGCGGTGACCGTTTCGTCGAAGGGGAGGGCGACTGTCGTGGTGATGCCGTAGCTCATGACTTGCTCCAAGCGACTCGGGGCGGGCGGCAGTCGGCCGAAGGCTTGTGCCGGCACGATCCGCGGTCCCCGCTGATGCATCCAACTATACCCCCAGGAGTATTCGAGAACAAGAGTGGATGAGCGAGGGCGGCGCCCGCCGACCCGCGTCTGTCCATCCAGGCGAGAGGCGACACGCGAGCCGTCACCGCAGCGTGTCTCAATGCCGGCGGACTGTGGCAGATCTATTCGACACCCCTGGTCGGCTGGATGCAGTCCGGTTCGCTGGTGCACGTGGCGGTCCACGCCCACCTGCTCCTCGCGGGCTACCTCCTGACGACCGCGGCCATCGGCCTCGACTCGACACCGCATCGAGCGCCTCACCTCATCACCGCAGTCGCACCCCTCGCCACGATGGCGTCGCACAGCATCCTCGCCAAGACGCTCTTCGCCACTCCTCCCGACCTGTATGCCGTCGGTGACGTGCAGCCGGCGCGCAGCTCACGTACTACGCGGGCAGCTGATCGAGGCCGCGATCGTGGCGCTCTTCTGCGCGCGCTGGTACCGAGAAGCCGGACGTCATGCGTCCCGCCGGCGGCCCGGCGGCGTGGCGGTAAGCCAAGTGCGCTGAGCTCCCCGGCGGAGGGAGCCGTCACCGGAGCGGCAGGACGCCGCGGCCCGGACCGGCGATCGAGTCGCTTCAAAGAGACCGCGTCGTACCGGCGCATGCCGCGCCATCGCTCTCCGATTCGCGGTGGAGCGTCTTGGACGTGGTGTCGGAGCCGGGAGTGTTAAGGACGTCCGGACGAGCGCAGAATGCCTCGGGCGCCATGGGGATCTGAGCGTCCGCCGATAGCCAGGATCCGTACCCGTGCAACCCTGGGCGCATGTCGATGCCGTCCCCCATTGCATGCCGCGCGCCGCGCGAGCCGAGGCGGGGGAGCTGCTGCCGTATGACGTCGCGTGGAATGCCGCCGGCGGGCTACTGCTCCTCGCCGGCGTCGCCTGGACGATCGCGCTGGCGCGCCACGGACACCGCGCAGCATCCGCACCGCCAGCCGGAGCGGATGCGGTGACGGCATCGGATCGTGGCCGATGAACTGATCCTGCTCGGCCGCGCTGGCGGGCCGATCTGCACGCGAGCTCGCCGCGGCGTTGGCGCGAGTGCGTCTCGGCGCACTGCGCCGGAGCCCTCGTCATCGGAACCGACGGCCCACGACACGTCCTCGACGACTAGGTGCGTGGGTCAGTATTCGACGCGCGCGCAGGAATCTTGAACCGCGCTTGAGATGCCTGTGTTGCGACCCGTTTTCGTGCATGAACCGCGCTTAGCCGCGGTAGCGATGCAGCATTCTTGTCTCGACTCCATTACTGACCCACGCACCTAGCAATCGGCGAGGCAGCACGAGGGGGCGGCTGAAGCCTGCGCTCTAGCGGGGGCCTCGCTGGTCGAGCGGCTGGCGGGCTTCGGGGATGCCAAGCGTGTTGTGCTCTGCGGCGGTGGCACTGACTCGCGCGAGCAGCGATGCCGGGCACCAGCCGCGGACTGCGCCGGTGAGGAGGAGCGCAGCGCCGAGCGTGGCGGCGATGGCGAGCGGCGCGTCGTGCAGGTTGCTGAGCGCGAACGCGCCGGTCAGCGCGCCGACAGCGGCCCGCACGACGCGTTCGATGCTTCCCGGAGCGCAGACCGGGGCGCGGCGGCGGGAAGTCACGGCGCCTCGGCGGCTGCGCGCTGCTCGGCGACCTGGCGGCGCACGTCGTCCATGTCGAGCGCGCGGACGCCGGCGATGAGGCTGTCGAGCTGGGCCTGGCCCAGCGCGCCGGGCTGCGAGAAGACGAGGATCCCGTCGCGGAAGGCCATGAGCGTCGGGATGGACGTGATGCGGAACGCCGCGGCCAGCTGCTGCTGGTCCTCGGTGTCGACCTTACCGAACACGATGTCGGTGTTCGACGCGGCAGCTCGGTCGAAGACGGGCGCGAAGCTGCGGCAGGGGCCGCACCATGCCGCCCAGAAGTCGAGGAGCACCATGCCGTCGCCGGCGATGGTCGAGTCGATCGTTTCGATGGTGATGTCACGCGTGGTCATGTTCGGGGTTGCTCCCTGGATCGGTGATGGTCGGATGGGCCGGCGTCAGCGCCCGATTGCGAGGCCGGTCGCCGCTGACGCGCTCTTGAGCGCGCCGAGGTCGGTGACGTCCGCGAAGCCGGCCTCGCGCATGAGCGCGACCGCCTGTGCTGACCGGCTGCCGGACCTGCAGTGGACGAAGTAGGGCGCATCAGGGTCGAGCGAGGGCAGTGCCGCGGCGAGGTCGCCGTTCGACACGTCGAGGAGGACCGCGCCGTCGAGGTGACCGGATGCCAACTCGGGCGCGGTGCGCACGTCGATGACGACGGCGTCCGCTGGAGCTGCGACGCTGCCAGGGGGCGTCGATGCGCAGCCTGTCGTGACGGCGGCGAGCGCGAGGCCGGCGAGGCCGGCGAGCCATGGTGTTCTCCGGTGAGCGGTGTCGTTCAGGTGAGCGGGAGGTGGAGCGCGAGCTGCTGCACGAGCAGCGCGACGGCCACGCTGAGCACGAGCACCGCGAATCCGGTGCGCAGTGCCCGTTCGGGGATGCGGCCGGTGAGCGCCGAGCCGAGGAAGGAGCCCGCCACGGCGATTGCGGTGAACGGCAGCACCAGCGCCCAGGGGATGTCGGGGAGTGCTGGTTGGGCCGCGAGCCCGGCGAGCGATTGCATCGCGATGACGAGCAAGGATGTGCCGATCGCGGCCGACGCGGGCAGGCCGGCGAGCAGGATCAGCGCGGGGACGATGAGGAAGCCGCCCCCCGTTACCTTCTTCGTAGCCGCTTGGTGAGCATGCCGGGCGGTGGCAGCCTGCCGGGCTCGGCATGATTGGTCCCCCCTGTCGTACGCATGATCCGGGGGGTGTTGTCACCGAGCCTGGTTGGCGGTGGGTGATCGCTGATAGGGGCCAGGCCCGAGCACTCTCGAGGTCGTTCGTAACGTGGATGCCGAGACGCACCGTCGCAGCTGTCAACCCGAGCGAGCGGAGGAGCTGTGGTCACCCAGATCGAAAATTACGACCAGGTCGACGTGTTCGTCGGCCTCGACGTCGGCAAAGGCGAGCACCACGCGGTCGCTCTCGACCGGGCCGGGAAGAAGCTCTACGACCGGGCGCTCCCGAACGACGAGCGCAAGCTCCGCGCGGTGCTCATCGACCTTCAGAAGAACGGCGGTGTGCTGCTGATCGTGGATCAGCCGGCAACGATCGGCGCGCTGCCGGTAGCGGTCGCGCAAGCCGCAGGCGCGCTGGTCGGATATCTGCCGGGACTGGCGATGCGACGCATCGCAGACCTTCACCCAGGCGAAGCGAAGACCGACGCGAGGGACGCGGCGATCATCGCGGAGACCGCGCGGACGATGCCGCACACCCTGCGGTCGATCCAGGTCACCGACGAACAGGTCGCGGAACTCTCGATGCTCTGCGGATTCGACGACGACCTCGCCGCCCAGATCACCCAAGTCGGCAACCGCGTCCGCGGGCTGCTCACCCAGATCCACCCCGCGCTGGAACGCGCCATGGGGCCACGGCTCGATCACCCCGCGATCCTCGACCTCCTACAGCGATACCCCTCACCGGCCGCGGTGCGCGCCGCCGGCGAGAAACGGGTCGCTACGCGGATGCTGAAACTCGCACCCCGCAAAGGTCGCGACTGGGCGCACGAGATCATCGCCGCGCTCGGCGAGCAGACGGTCGTGGTCACCGGCACGAACGCCGCTGCCCTGGTGCTCCCACGCCTCGCCGCGCAGCTGGCGAGCTTGCGGAAGCAGCGAGACGAGGTTGCGGCGGAGGTCGAGAAGATGGTCGATGCGCACCCTCTTCAGCCCGTCCTGACGAGCATGCCCGGAGTCGGCGTCAGGACAGCAGCCCGACTCCTCACCGAAGTCGCCGGCAAACACTTCCCGACCGCCGGGCACCTCGCCGCCTACGCCGGCCTCGCCCCCGTCACCCGACGATCCGGGTCCTCGATCCGCGGCGAGTACTCATCGCGCCGCGGGAACAAGATCCTCAAGAACGCGATGTTCCTCTCCGCATTCGCCGCGCTCCGCGACCCCGAATCCCGCGCCTACTACGACCGCAAGATCAGCCAGGGCAAACGCCACAACCAAGCGCTGCTCGCTCTCGCCCGCCGACGATCCGACGTCCTCTACGCGATGCTCCGGGACGGGAGCCTCTACCAGCCGTCTCCGACGAGACTGGTCGCCTGAGGCACAACAACTGCAGGCGGCCCGCTGGGGCCTGGCCTACAGTGAGATGCAATGGTTGTCACGACATCCGGCTTAGCGGTGGGCTACTCGTCCGCTCGCGGGACGGGATCGTGTCTAAGTCGGAGCGCGACGTATAGACCGCAGCGCCGACAGATGAAGGCCCCCGAGTCCCCCAGTGCGTGAAGTTTCGAACGCTGATAGCTTCGGCCGCAGCATGAGCACCCTAGTGCGACCGCTGCCTTCGGGTCGATATCGGAATCCTGCACAAGCCAGATGCTATCGGCGAGCATCCTTCGCGACCTGTGTGGGCTGCTCGCTCCGGGAAGACGCCAGCTGAGGCGGCGCCAGGTCTATGGCCGCGACGCGGAGAGCGTCGCATGGGCGCAGGCAGCTACTGCGGGATCAGGTTGCAGACGCTGCCTGCGGAGCATTCCGCCGGGTCAAGCATCCGGCTTGCCGCAATCATGCCGACAAGTTCCGTTTCGAGTCGGGCAAGCTCTTCCTGTCGCGCACGGACCTCGGAGAGTTTCCCAGCCAGTAGGGCTTCCACATGTGAGCAGGGAGCTTGTCCGGCCTCACGCAGCTCGAGAACTCCTGCGATATCGGTCAGCTTGAGGCCAGCGGCCTGCGCGGCACGGATGAACCCGATTCGTGCCACCGTACGGTCTTCGTACGCCCGGTATCCGTTGCTCTCTCGGTGCGGGGTCGGCAGCAAGCCTTCGCGTTCGTAGAACCGGATGGTCTGTGTGCTGACGCCGGTCATTTCGGCGAGGTCTCCGATGCGCATGTCTCCATCACACCACTTGACCTTGCATCTGACTGCAACGTTTATGGTCGGTGCATGGAAATCACGGTGCAGTACTT
Source organism: Microbacterium sp. NPDC077391 (assembly GCF_040686955.1). NCBI lineage: Bacteria > Bacillati > Actinomycetota > Actinomycetes > Micrococcales > Microbacteriaceae > Microbacterium > Microbacterium sp. NPDC077391. The sequence continues at coordinate 449,579 of NZ_JBFBMI010000002.1, read as the reverse complement.
CGACGGGTGTCCCAACTGGGAGACCGCCGCGGAACGCGTGGCGATGATCGCCGCGGAGCGCTCCGACCTCACGGTGAAACGGCAGCGCGTAGCCACGCAGGCGGACGCGGAAGCGCTGGACTTCCGTGGCTCCCCCACACTTCTCTTCGAGGGGGCTGCATTGTTTCCGGCACCAGATGCGCCGCCGGGCTTGTCCTGCCGGGTCTACCTCACCCCGAACGGTCTCGCCGGATCCCCGACGCTGGAACAGTTGCGCGACGCGATCGCCTACGCGGAAGCAGCGGCGGTATGAGGGACACGTTCGACCTGGTCGTGATCGGCGCGGGAATGGCGGGAATCGCTGCGGCCAACAAGTGCGCCGCGCAGGGATGGCAGGTCGGGATCGTCGACGAGCTCCCCTACGGCGGAACATGCGCGCTGCGCGGCTGCGATCCGAAAAAGATCCTGCGCCGCGGCGCGGAGGTCATCGACGCAGCTCAGCTGATGAACGGCACCGGTATCGACCAGAACGGGATGACTCTGGATTGGCCAGCGCTGATGGCGCGGAAACGCGGCTTCACGGATCATGTCCCGAAGCGGATGGAGAACGAACTCACCGGCAATGGCGTCACCACCTTCCACGGGCACGCCGAGTTCACCGGCACCAACGAGCTCACCATCGACGGCACCGCCCATCGATCGGACAGGTTCCTTATTGCCTCCGGTGCGACCCCGCGCACCCTGGACTTCCGCGGTGCCGGGAATCTCATCGACAGCACCGGGTTCCTCGATCTCGATCAGCTACCGCAGAAGATCGTGTTCATCGGCGGCGGCTTCATCTCGTTCGAATTCGCCCACATCGCCGCCCGTGCGGGCGCCGACTGCGTGATCATCGACCGAGGGTCACGCCCGCTGCGCCAGTTCGATCCCGACCTCGTCGAACTCCTCATCAGCCGAACCGAGCAGGCCGGCATCCGTGTCCTTCGCAACACGACCGTCACCGGAGTAGAAGCCACGCCGGCCGGCTACCGAGTCGACATTGACACCACCGGCAGCGCGGGCAGCATCGACACCGGCCTCGTCGTCCACGGCGCAGGCAGGGTTCCCAACCTCGCCAGCCTTAATCTTGACGCCGCCGGCATCGCCAGCGGCGCCCGCGGTGTCGCGGTCGCCGCCCACCTGCAGAGCACCACCAACCCGGCCGTATACGCCGCCGGCGACGCCGCAGACACGCCTGGCCACCCTCTCACCCCCGTCGCCGTGTTCGAAGGCAAAGTAGCCGCATCCAACATGATCAAAGGCACCACGACCACGCCCGACTACACCGGAGTGCCCACCACTGTGTTCACCATCCCCGAATTGAACCGTGTCGGACTCCTCGAGCACGAAGCCGTCGGTAACGGGCACGACATTGCGGTCCACTTCACCGACACCAGCCACTGGTACTCCACCTACCGAGTCGCCGAAACCACCGCAGCCGCCAAGATCATCATCGACACGGCCTCCGACCAGATCCTCGGCGCACACCTCCTCGGCCCGGACTACTCCGAACTCATCAACACCTTCGGACTCGCCATCAAGCTCGGCCTCACCACCCGGCAACTAAAATCCGCCACCGCCACCTACCCCTCCCTCGGCTCCGACCTCGGATCGCTGCTCTAGAAACGCCGAGATGCGCTGACGGGTCGCCGGGTCGCGACCGAAAAGCACCGCCGGCAATCCGCTGGCGAGCGGGATCGGCTATCCCCAAACAGATCGTCAAAATCACGTGCGAACGCACGCGCACCTTCGTATAGGCGACTCGAACGGACAACTATCCGCGAAAGGGACAACTTCAAGAAATTCCTACACAGACCTCGGCGCGCTCCACTGCCCTGACTTCGACACAACCGCGGACACCCGCTGGGCTTCTACTTCGCTTGACTAACCACATAGGGGCGCCCCCCCGCGCCGACCAGCCCGGCGAGTGAGCCGACAACCGTTCCGAGCACGAGGACGAGGGCGATGCGCGGCCGAGCGGGCTCCGCCCGGTCGTGACGCGGGCGCCGGCGAAGCATCGCCACCGCGGCGGCGATCATCGTGCCGGCGAGCAGCACCATGAGCACGCCTGGGGGCAGCGTGCGGCCGAGCAGCCCGCCGACGAGCGCGCCGACGACACCGGCCGCTCCGAAGACTACCCCGACACGCCAGCGCACGCGGCCCGCGCGAGCGTGCTGCAGCAGTCCGAGGGCGCTCGTCGTGCCGACGATGAGCAGTGACGACGCGATGGCGGCTCGCGGCTCCACGCCGCCGACGGCGGTCAGGATGGGCACGGCGAGGATCGAGCCGCCGCCGCCCAGCAGGCCGAGGCTGATGCCGACCAGCAGGGCGAGCGCAAGAACGGCGATGGTGGCGGTCGGCGTCATCGGGCGCCTCGATCCTCGGCGGTCAGCTGGTCGCCGGCTCGCGCCCGGTTGTCTGGAGCCACCCGAGGTAGGAGCCGTCGAGCTCGACGACGTCGACGCCGGCCCGGCGCAGTGCGCTGGCGACGACGCTGTTGCGCACGCCGCTCTGGCAGTACGTCACGACGGTGCCGTCCGCGGGCAACTCGTCGAGGTGCCACAGCGCGCGGCCGCCGCTGAGGTGCGCGGAGCCGGGGATGTGCCCGTCGGCGTGCTCGGAGCTGCCGCGCACGTCGACCAGGTTCACGTCGGCGAGGCCGTCGAGCTCCTCCGGCTGCAGCAGTCGGGGCTGCACCAGCTCGAGCCCGTCGAGGGAGCGGATGAAACCGTCGACGGCGTCGATGCCGACCCGCACGAGGTGGTCGCGCATCCGCTCCGCCTCCTCGCGGTCGTCCGCGAGGAGAACGAGCGGCCGGTGCTCCGCCTCCGGATCGTAGACCCACGCCCCGTAGGTCGCGGCCTTCGCTGCGCCCGGGATGTTGAGGGAACCGACCACGGTGCCGTCGTGCACCTGCCGGCGGTCCCGAGTGTCCACCAGGATCGCGAGGTCGCGCTCCAGGAGGTGCTGCACCTCCGCAGTGGACCGCTCGGGGAGCGGTGCGCGGGGGTGGAGCACCGCGGGGCCGGTGCGGTTCTGGGACTTCATTCGGGCGAAGTACGCGTGGGCGTCGGGCTGGCCGGAGAGTAGCTCGTCGACGAAGCCTTGCTCGTCGTCGGCGGCGAGGTAGGGAGCCCACCACGAGAAGGCGCGCTCGTAACCGACGGTCGTCGCCGCGATCGCGCCGAGCGACTTGCCGCACGCGCTGCCGGCACCGTGCGCTGGCAGCACCTGGACGTAGTCGGGCAATGTCAGGAAGCGGTCGCGCAGGCCCGCGAAGAGTTGGTGAGCGCCCTCGAAGCGGGTGTCGACGCCGCCGGCCGCCTCGTCGAGCAGGTCCGGTCGGCCGACGTCGCCGACGAACACGAAGTCGCCGGTGAGCATGAAGCCCGGCTCCTGGGCCTGCGCGCCGTCGGTCACGAGGAACGACAGGTGTTCGGGCGTGTGGCCGGGGGTGTGCACCGCTCGCAGCGTCACGTTGCCGACGACGATCTCGTCGCCGTCGTGCATCCGGTCGGCGTCGTCGAAGCCGGTGCCGTAGGTCCAGTCGGGTCCGCCCTCGTCGGAGACGTGCATGCGGGCACCGGTGCGCGCCGCGAACTCGCGGGTGCCTGAGAGGTAGTCGGCGTGGATATGGGTCTCGGTGACGTGCGCGATGCGCAGGCCGTGCTTGTCGGCCAGTCGCATGTACTCGTCGACGTCGCGGCGGGGGTCGATCACGATCGCCTCGCCGGTCGCCTGGCAACCGATGACGTAACTCGCCTGTGCGAGGTCCTCGTCGTAGATGCGCTCCAGCAGCATGATGCTCTCCTTGTTCGTCGTCGTCGTCGTTGTAGTCGTCAGCAGTGGCAGCGGTCGGCCGCCGGGACGCCCCCGAGGGCCTCCTCGACGTGCTGGCCGCATCCGGCCCAGCTCGGCTTGCCGCAGCGGTCGCAGGTGATGCGTGCGCACATGGTGATGTCCTCTCGTCAGTGGATCAGCGGCCGAACAGGCGCGCGAGGAAGCCGGGTCGCGAGGCCTTCGCCTCATCGATGTCGCGCTGCGTGTGCCGGCCGGGGCACCAGTCGGATGCCGGGACCGTGCGGCGCACGTCGTTCACGTGCTGGCCGCAGCCAGCCCAGGTCGTCTTCCCGCAGATGTTGCACTTCGCGGCTCTGCACATCTCGCCCTCCTGGCGGTGTCGATGAAGGTTGAATACCCCGGGGGGTATCCAAACTATACCCTGGGGAGTATGGTGGATGTCAACCCAGGAGGAATCCGATGAGCATCAGCCCAGACATCGTCGCGGCGCACGACCCGGAGGCGAAGCGCAAGATCGTGAATCGGCTGCGGCGCGCGCACGGCCAGCTGGCAGCCGTCATCGCTGCGGTCGAGGACGAGGCCCACTGCCGCGACGTCGTGCAGCAGCTCTCCGCAGTGTCGAAGGCCGTCGACCGGGCTGGCTTCCTGGTGGTCGCCGGTGCCCTGAAGGAGTGCCTAGCCGAGGAGCCGGGCGACGGCGAGCGCATCGACGAGCTGGAGAAGCTCTTCCTCTCGCTCGCTTAGAGATTCCGGCGGGCGTCTCCGTGCCTCGGTAAGCACGCCGAGCAAGTGTGGCCCTCGCCATGCTTTTCCCTGGTGGGCCGCCGAGGCAAAGAAATAGGGCCAGGTGCGAACTTCCTCCAAGGGTGGTCCCTTGGTCGAAAGTTCACACCTGACCCGTCTGTGGGTGAGTAACGGGGCTTGAACCCGCGACCCCCGCGACCACAACGCGGTGCTCTACCAGCTGAGCTATACCCACCATGCGCCTGCCGGAGCTGGCGACTCGACAAGTCTATTACATGTTCGGAGTGAACTCTGACACCGTGTGGGCGGCGATGTCGCGCGCCTGATCGGAGGAGGGCCCGGGGGCGTCGATGAACACCGCGGAGCGGTAGTAGCGCAGCTCGCGGATCGACTCGAGGATGTCGGCGAGAGCCCGGTGACCGCCGTGCTTCTCGGGCGCCTGGAAGAAGACGCGGGGGTACCAGCGGCGGGCGAGCTCTTTGATGCTCGAGACGTCGACGTTGCGGTAGTGCAGGTACTGGTCGATGTTCGGCATGTACCTGGCGAGGAACATCCGGTCGGTGCCGATCGTGTTGCCGGCGAGCGGCGCCCTGCGCTCGAGCGGGACGAAGCGCTTGATGTAGGCGAGCGTCTGCTCTTCGGCCTCGGCGAGGCTCACACCGTTCGGGATCTCGTCGATCAGGCCCGAGGTGCGGTGCATGTCGGTCACGAAGGCGTTCATGTTCGCGAGTGCGGCATCACTCGGTCTGATGACGATCTGGAAGCCGGGGTCGATCAGATTCAGCTCGAAGTCGGTGATCACGACGGCGATCTCGACGAGTTCGTCGACCGAGAGGTCGAGGCCCGTCATCTCGCAGTCGATCCAGACGAGCCGGTCGTTCTCAGTCGCAGAAACCATGGTTCGATCCTAGCGACGGGACCCGACACGGTAATCTGGAGACCGCACGCCTCCTTAGCTCAGAGGAAGAGCATCGGCTTTCTAATCCGTTGGTCGCAGGTTCGAATCCTGCAGGGGGCACCTCGTCAGTTCCGCAGTGCCGCGACCGCGTCGTCCGCATCCCAGAACTCACCGACCAGGCGGAACGCTCCGGATGCCAGGTGCAGGCGCTCCGCGCGGTAGCGGATACCCAGGGGATCGGCGATCACGCGGAGATGACCGCGAATGGCGCCGCGCGCGTCGACCACCCGCCACAGGTGGTCGCCTGCCCGGTCGAGGTGCTCGGAACGGCTGCGAAGGGATGGTGTCTCCCACAGGAGAGCGGGGTGCGTCTCGGTCAGCGAAGTCATGCTGTCTCCTTCCTCGATTCGAACATAAGGACGGCCACCGACATTCCGTCCCGTAGACTCGGCGGCATGCCCGCGACCTCCCCGTACGCCGCTCGCCTCGCCGAGATCCCGGTCGAACGCCGTGAGGTGGAGGTGCTGGGATCGACCACGGCGTACTGGGTGTACGGCGAGGCCGCGGAGGATGCGCCGACGATCGTCGCCGTGCACGGTTTCCGTGGCGAGCACCACGGGCTCGAGCCGGTCGTGGCGTACCTGCCCGACATCCGGATCATCTCTCCCGACCTGCCCGGCTTCGGCGAGACACCGCCGATCCGGAATCGCGAGCACGACCTCGGGCTCTACGCCGGGTGGCTGTGCGAGTTCGCCCGCGCCGTGGCCCCGGGGGCTGTCATCCTCGGGCACTCGTTCGGGTCGATCGTCGCGGCCGCGGCCGTCGCGAGCGGCCTTGAGACGCCGCGACTCATCCTGATCAACCCGATCGGGGCGCCCGCGCTGGAGGGCCCGAAGGGGGTACTCACCCGGATCGCGGTGCTGTACTACGTGCTCGGCGCTCGTCTGCCCGAGCGGTGGGGCACGGCCCTGCTGCGTCATCCGCTCACGGTGCGCGTGATGAGCATGGCGATGGCCAAGACCCGCGACCCGGCGCTGCGCCGGTTCATCCACGATCAGCACGACACCTACTTCTCGCGCTTCGCCGATCGGGATGTGCTGCACGACGCCTTCGTGACCAGCGCGTCGCATGACGTGCGGGCCTTCGCGGGCGTGATCGACGTGCCGACTCTGCTGATCGCGGCTCAGCGCGACGACATCACGCCCATCGAGGCCGAGCGTCGCCTCGCGATGATGTTCCCTCGTGCCGAGCTCGTGGAGATCGCCGAGGTCGGCCACCTCATCCACTACGAGGCCCCGGCCGAAGCGGCCGGGGCGATCCGTCGTTTTCTCAGACTTCCCGTCGTGCGAGGCCGATGAGCCCGGCCACCCGGAAGGGGATGACCTCGCCCATGGCCAGCGAGGTCTCGGTGCGCTCGACGCCGTCGATCGACAGGATCCTGGCGTCGGTGTCGAACAGGTGACGGGCGTCGCGGCACGCGACGCGGGCGAGCAGATCGATCGACCCGCTCAGGCCGTGCGCCTGCACGATCTCGGGAACGCGTGCCAGCTCGGCGATGATCCGCGGCAGCTCCGTCTGCCGCACGCCGATGCTGATGAACGCCTGCAGGGGGAATCCCAGCACCTCGGTGGAGAACGAGCGCTCATACGACTCGAACACACCGGTCTGCTCGAGCCGGGCCATCCGGGCCTGGATCGTGTTGCGAGACAGTCGGAGGCGGTCGGCCAGCTTCACCACGGTGGTGCGGGGGTCTTCCGCGAGGGCGGTGAGCAGTTCGAGGTCTGTGCGATCCAGGACGGGCATAGTGCCACACGATAGCAGGGCGGATCGCCCCCGGATTGGGCAACCTGCTCAGGGATCGTGAACATGCTTGAGCGGGGTGCCAGGCCGACGTAGCATTCGAGGAAGCCCGACACAGCAGTCGGGAAGCCGTGCACGCCCCACGAAGGCCGCCACGTCAGGAGGACGCCGATGTCACCGAACACCAGCCCGATCGTCGACGCACAGAACGATCTCGAACTCACCGAGCGCATCATCGCTCCGGACGGCACCCGCGTGCCGAACCCCCAGCTCGACCGCTGGATCGACGACATCGACTACGTGGCGATGCGCGAGCTGCACCGCGACATGGTGGTGCTGCGGCGCATCGACTCCGAGGGCGTGGCGCTGCAGCGTCAGGGTCAGCTCGGGCTGTGGGCGCCGTGCAACGGACAGGAGGCGGCGCAGATCGGCACCGGCCGTGCGCTCGCGCCCAACGACTTCGTGTTCCCCAGCTACCGCGAGACCGGCGTGATGTACACCCGCGGCGCCGAGCCGGGCGACTACGTGCGGATGTGGCGCGGCGAGGAGGGCGCGGCGTACGACCCCGCACGGCTCGGCATCGCGCCGCTGCAGATCATCATCGGCGCCCAGACCCTGCACGCGGTGGGTTACGGCATGGGGATCCTGCATGACGGCGCCGACGAGGTCGCCGTCACCTACTTCGGCGACGGCGCCACCAGCCAGGGTGACGTCAACGAGGCGATGATCTTCGCATCGTCGTACCGTGCTCCGGTGGTGTTCGTCTGCCAGAACAACCACTGGGCGATCTCCGAACCGGTCGGACTGCAGTCGCAGTATCCACTGGCAGGCCGGGCGCCCGGATTCGGCATCCCCAGCCTGCGCGTCGACGGCAACGACGTGCTCGCCTGCATGGCGGCGATGCGCTGGGCGCTCGATCACGCGCGCTCCGGCAAGGGCCCCGCGTATCTGGAGGCGGTGACCTACCGCATGGGCCCGCACACGACGGCAGACGATCCGAAGCGCTACCGCGACGACACCGAGCTCGCCGTGTGGCGCGATCGTGACCCGATCGCGCGTGTGGAGGCGCATCTGCGCGCCGTCGGGGAGCTGACGCACGAGCACCTCGAGTCCGTGCAGCAGACCGCCGACGACGTCGCGCGGAAGATGCGTGCCGCATGCATCGGGATGCAGACCCGGCCCGCTCTCGCCGTGTTCGATCGCGTGTACGCCGAGCCGCACTCCGGTCTCGAGCGTCAGCGCGACGAGTACGCCGCGTACCTGGCATCGTTCGAGGAGGCCTGAGATGAGCCGGATGACGATGGGCAAGGCGCTGAACGCGGGCCTGCGGCAGGCGATGCTCGACGACGAGAAGGTCGTGCTGATGGGCGAGGACATCGGCACGCTGGGCGGTGTGTTCCGCATCACCGACGGGCTGAAGGACGAGTTCGGCGCGAAGCGGGTCATCGACACGCCGCTCGCGGAGTCGGGCATCGTCGGAACCGCGGTCGGGCTCGCGTTCCGCGGCTACCGTCCGGTGGTCGAGATCCAGTTCGACGGATTCATCTACCCCGCGTTCGACCAGATCGTCTCGCAGGTCGCGAAGCTGCACTACCGCACCCAGGGCCGGGTGAAGATGCCGATCACGATCCGCGTGCCCTGGGCGGGCGGCATCGGCGCGGCCGAGCACCATTCGGAGTCTCCCGAGGCGTACTTCGTGCACACCGCAGGACTGCGGGTGATCGCGGTCTCCGACCCGCAGGACGCGTACCGCTGCCTGCGGCAGGCGATCGCCTGCGACGATCCGGTGCTGTTCTTCGAACCGAAGCGGCTGTACCACCACAAGGGCGAGGTCGACCTCACCGCACCGCTCGCCGACGCTCCTCCGATGGGTCTGGCTCGCGTCGTGCGTCACGGAACGGATGCCACGATCATCACCTACGGCGCGATGGTGGGCACCGCCCTCGACGCGGCCGCCGCAGCGGAGGACGAGGGTGTGTCGCTCGAGGTCATCGACCTGCGCTCGCTCTCGCCCGTCGACTACGAGACGGTCTGCGCTTCCGTGCGGCGCACGGGTCGCGTGGTGGTGGCGCACGAGGCATCCCGTGAGGCGGGTGTGGCCGCGGAGGTCATCGCGAGCATCACGGAGTACTGCTTCGAGTACCTCGAGGCGGCACCCGTGCGCGTCACGGGGCACGACATCCCCTATCCGCCCGCGAAGCTCGAGCAGTTCCACCTGCCCGACCTGGACCGCATCCTCGACGCCGTCGACCGCGTGCTCGATCGTCCGCACAGCCTGAGCGCAGCCGACGCGAAGGGAGACGAGCGATGAACGCCGAATTCCGCCTGCCCGACCTGGGCGAAGGGCTGACCGAGGCCGAGGTGGTGCAGTGGCTCGTGCAGCCGGGTGACGCCGTCGCGCTGAATCAGACACTCGCCGAGGTCGAGACCGCCAAGGCCGTCGTCGAGCTGCCCTCGCCGTACGAGGGCACCGTCGCCACGCTGCACGCCGCCGCGGGCGACACCGTCGCGGTCGGCGCCCCGCTGATCGCCTTCGACGTCGCCGGCGAAGAGCCCCGGACGCCCGCGGCGCCCGCCGAAGCCGCTGCTCAGGAGAAGGCGCAGCCCAACCTGGTGGGATACGGCGCAGCTCCGGCATCCGGGCAGCGTCCGGCCAGACGGGCTCGCAGAGGCGGAGCGACTCCCGCGGCCGCGGCCGACGCCGACGTGCTCGTGGCCGCCCCGCACGATGTGCTTCCGCCGAGCGTCGCCGAGCCGGTGGTGGGGGAGCGGCCCCGTTCGACTCCTCCCGTGCGCGCCCACGCGAAGCGTCTCGGCGTCGATCTCGCGCTCGTCGCCGCCGAGATCGGCGACCGGGTCATCACCCGTGCGGACGTGGATGCCTATGCCGAGCGGACCGGTGCGACCGGTGCGATCGCCGTCGAGACGGCGCCCGTCTTCTCGCCTGCACCGCCCGCTGCGGCGTCGGGGGAGCGGGCCCAGACCCGGATCCCGATCAAGGGTGTGCGCAAGCACACCGCTCAGGCGATGGTGCACAGCGCGTTCACGGCTCCGCACGTCACCACCTTCCACACCGTCGACGTCACGGCGACGATGGAGCTGATCGACCAGCTGAAGGGCGACAGGTCGCTCGCCGAGCACCGCATCGGGCCGCTCGTGGTGATCGCGAAGGCGGTGGCTCTCGCCCTCGGGCGCAACCCGTCGCTGAACGCGACGTGGGATGAGGCCGCCGGTGAGATCGTGCACAATCACTTCGTCGACCTCGGCATCGCCGCAGCGACCGAGCGAGGCCTGATCGTGCCCATCATCCGCGACGCCGAGCGGCTCTCGCTCACCGGAATGGCCGACGCCCTCGCCCAGCTCACGCAGACGGCACGAGCCGGCCGGACCAGCCCGGCCGAACTCGCCGGCGGCACCTTCTCGATCACCAACATCGGCGTCTTCGGCATCGATGCGGGCACGCCGATCCTCCCGCCAGGCCAGTCCGGGATCCTCGCCGTGGGCGCGGTGCGCCGTCAGCCGTGGGAGCACCGTGGCGAGATCGCCCTGCGTCAGATGATGACGCTGAGCCTGTCGTTCGACCACCGACTCGTCGACGGGGCCGAGGGTGCGCGCTTCCTCAAGGACGTCGCCGACTTCCTCGAGCAGCCGGGCAGGGCTCTGCTGTACTGACGCATCGAGCGGGGCCTGCTCCGTCGGCGCGAGACGGCCACGCGCGCGCGGTCAGTCCGCGCCGGCGGTGAGGGCGGCCAACGCCATCGAGGCGAGCACGCGCGCGGTGTCGGCGTGCTCGCGCAGGGCGGCCGAGGTGCTGTGCGGGGTGGAGTTCAGCAGCCCGAAGCACGCCTGCACGCGCAGACGCAGCTGGTCCCGCTCGCCCGCGACGAGAGAGCCGAGCGCATCGATCCACAGCCCGATGTACGCCCGCTGCAGCCGCCGCACGTCCGACTGCGACTCCTCGGACAGGTGCGAGAGGTCGCGGTCCTGCACGCGGATGACGGCGGCGTTGCGCAGCGCGAAGTCGACGTGGAAGTCCACGAGCATCGCCATGCGCGTGCGTTCGTCGGTCGGGTCCCGCACGACAGCCGTGCCACCGGCGACGAGGTCTTCGCTCACGCCGATGAGCAGGGCGCCCAGGAGCGCCTGCTTGCCCGCGAAGTGACGGTACACGGCAGGGCCCGAGACGCCCACGGCGGCGCCGATGTCTTCCAGACTGACGCACGAGTACCCCCGTGCGCCGAACAGCTCGGCAGCCGCGACGAGGATCGCATCGGTGCGCTCGGCTTTGGCGCGGTTGCGCGGCGTGACGGCCGTTGTCATTTCGGTTAATCCTCGCTAACCTGAATTGCCGGGGTTAGTGAACACTAACCTGTCTGGCGCATTTTTTCCGCAACGGTCAAGGAGGACCCGCGATGCCGGTCACCCAGCAGGCTCTCGCCGAAGAGCTGCGCAAGCGCCTCGCCGCCGCGGCGCTCGGCGGTCCGCAGCGCTCCCGCGAACGGCATGTCGCTCGAGGCAAGATGCTGCCGCGTGATCGCGTCGATCGGCTGCTCGACGAGGGCAGCCCCTTCATCGAGGTCGCCCCTCTGGCTGCGCACGGACTGTACGGTGACGAGGCGCCGGGGGCCGGGGTGATCGCCGGCATCGGGCTCGTGCACGGGCGGCACGTGATGGTGGTCTGCAACGACGCGACCGTCAAGGGCGGCACCTACTTCCCGATGACGGTGAAGAAGCACCTGCGTGCTCAGGAGATCGCACTCGAGAATCGCCTGCCGTGCCTCTACCTGGTCGACTCGGGCGGAGCCTTCCTTCCAAGACAGGACGAGGTGTTCCCCGACCGCGACCATTTCGGACGCATCTTCTTCAACCAGGCGCGCATGTCCGCCGCCGGCATCCCGCAGCTGGCGGCGGTGCTGGGCTCGTGCACCGCGGGCGGCGCGTACGTGCCCGCCATGAGCGACCAGACCGTGATCGTGCGGGGCCAGGGCACCATCTTCCTCGGCGGTCCGCCGCTGGTGAAGGCCGCGATCGGCGAGATCGTCACGGCGGAGGAGCTGGGCGGGGGAGAGCTGCACGCCCGTCGATCCGGGGTCGTCGACCACCTGGCCGACGACGACGAGCACGCCATCGAGATCCTCCGTGACATCGTCGCCACCCTGCCTCAGCCGGCGCAGCCGGCCTGGCAGGTCGAGCCGAGCATCGCTCCGGCGGAGACCGGAAGCCTCTACGACGTCGTGCCCGTCGACGTCAACGCCGCCTACGACGTGCACGAGGTCATCGACCGGCTCGTCGACGCCGACAGCGTCAGCGAGTTCAAGCCCGAGTACGGCACGACCCTGGTCACCGCGTTCGCCCGGCTGCACGGCCACCCCGTCGGCATCATCGCGAACAACGGTGTGCTGTTCAGCGAATCCGCGCAGAAGGGCGCGCACTTCATCGAGCTCTGCGATCAGCGCGGCATCCCCCTGCTGTTCCTGCAGAACATCACGGGGTTCATGGTCGGCACGGACGCGGAGGCAGGGGGAATAGCGAAGGACGGGGCGAAGATGGTGACCGCGGTCGCCACCACCCGCGTGCCGAAGCTGACCGTCATCATCGGCGGCTCATTCGGGGCCGGCAACTACTCCATGTGCGGCCGGGCGTACGCGCCGCGGTTCCTGTGGAGCTGGCCGTCCAGCCGCATCTCGGTGATGGGCGGTGCGCAGGCGGCATCCGTCCTCGCCACGGTGAAGGAGGATCAGCTCGCCGCGGCCGGGACACCGTGGACCCCCGAGCAGCGGGCCGACTTCGAGATGCCCGTCCGCAGCCAGTACGAGGCCCAGGGCGAGCCCTACTACGCCACAGCGCGGCTGTGGGACGACGGGATCGTCGATCCCGACCAGACCCGCGACCTGCTCGGACTCGCGCTCGACGTCGTCTCCCGCACGCCCCTGCCCGCCCCGCGCTTCGGCCTCTTCCGGATGTGATCGCCATGACCATCGACACCGTCCTCGTCGCCAACCGTGGCGAGATCGCCCGCCGCATCATCCGCACTCTGCGCGAGCTCGGAATGCGCAGCGTCGCCGTGTACAGCGACGCCGACGCGCACGCACCGCACGTGCAGGAGGCCGACCAGGCCGTGCACATCGGCGGCTCCGCCGCGTCGGACTCGTACCTGAACGTCGCCGCCATCATGGCCGCCGCGGCGGCATCCGGGGCCCAGGCCATCCACCCCGGGTACGGCTTCCTCTCCGAGAGCGTTCAGCTGGCCCGCGCATGCGCCGCCGCCGGTGTGATCTTCGTCGGCCCCGGCGAGCGCGCGCTCGAGATCATGGGCGACAAGGCGACCGCGCGCGACCACGTCGCGCTCCACGGCGTGCCCGTGGTTCCGGGGTTCACCGCCGCGGGCATGGATGACGACGAGATCCGGGCTCGCGCCGACGAGGTCGGCTATCCGCTGCTCGTGAAGCCCAGTGCGGGCGGCGGCGGCAAGGGGATGGAGATCGTCCGCTCGGGCGACGAGCTCGCCGGAGCGCTCGCGACCGCGCGCCGCGTGGCGACCGCGGCTTTCGGCGACGACGCGATGGTGCTCGAGCGCCTCGTGCAGCGACCACGGCATATCGAGGTGCAGGTCTTCGGCGACACGCACGGCACGGTCATCGCCCTGGGCGAGCGCGAATGCACGCTGCAGCGGCGCCATCAGAAGGTCATCGAGGAGGCGCCGGCCGCCACCCTCCCCGACGCCGTGCGCCGTCGCCTGCTCGACGCTGCGGTGGCCGCGGCGACGAGCGTCGAGTACGTCGGCGCGGGCACGGTGGAGTTCCTCGTCGAGGCGGATGCCGTGGACGACGTGTTCTTCATCGAGATGAACACCCGTCTCCAGGTCGAGCATCCCGTCACCGAGGAGGTGACCGGCCTCGACCTGGTCGCCCTGCAGCTGCACATCGCCGCCGGAGGCGCGATCGAGGCGCCCCCGGCCGTGCGCGGTCACGCCGTCGAGGCGAGGGTGTACGCGGAATCGCCCGAGAGAGGGTTCCTGCCGTCCACCGGACGCGTCCTGCTGTTCGATCCTCCGCGCGATGTGCGCGTGGATGCCGCGATCGAGACCGGTTCGGAGATCAGCGGCTTCTACGATCCGATGATCGCGAAGGTCATCGCGTACGGTGCTGACCGGTTGACCGCGCTGCGTCGTCTGGACGCCGCGCTGGCCCGCACGGTCGTCCTTGGCGTCGAGACGAACATCGCATTCCTGCGCGCTCTGATCCGCGACGACCGGGTGCGTCGCGGCGACCTCGACACGGGTCTGATCGAGACGATGCTGCCGTTCACCGCTCCGCAGCCGACACCCGCGATGCTCGCGGCTGCCGCGCAGGCCGCCCCGCTCGGCCGTCGTCCCTCCGCCGCCGACATCTGGCACGAGCTGCCGGGCTGGCGCATCGGAGGCTCGGCGGCGCCGCCGCCGATCGCGTTCGTCACCGATGACGACACCATCGTCGAGGCGCCGACAGCGTACGCGCACGGCATCCCGACGGCCGTCGACGATGACGGCGCCGTCTGGGTCTTCGCCGACGGCATGACGACGCGCCTGCGTCCGCTCTCGCGTCGGGAGCGCATGCGACGCCGTCTCGCCGAGCGCGAACGCGCATCAGCGCCCAGCCGGCCCGAGGGCCGGGCACCGATGCCCGGCAGCATCGTGGCGGTCCACGTCGCGGACGGCGACATGGTGCGAGCGGGAGACCCGCTCGTCTCCATCGAGGCGATGAAGATGGAGCATCCGGTGCTCGCGCCCCACGACGGCACGGTGCACCTGCTGGTCGCCCTCGGCGATCAGGTGCGACGGGACCAGCCCGTGGCACGAGTCAGCGAACAGGAGACAGCATGAGCGCCCAGACCGAACTGACCGGTGTCGACCTCACCGAGGAGCAGCGCGAGCTCGCCGCGATGGTGCGCGAATTCGCGGAGGGGGTCGTCGCGCCGCAGGCGTACGAGGCCGATCGCACGCACACCCTGAACCTCGACGTCGTACGGCAGATGGGGGAGATGGGACTCTTCGGTCTGCCGTTCTCGGAGGAGTACGGCGGTCAGGGCGGCGACTACCTGGCGCTCGGCCTCGCGATCGAGGGCATCGCCCGTGTCGACCAGTCGCTGGCGATCACCCTCGAGGCCGGCGTCAGCCTGGGGGCCATGCCCGTCTACCGCTTCGGCACCGAGGCGCAGAAGCAGGAGCACTTGCCCGCGCTGCTGGCGGGCGAGGCGCTGGCGGGCTTCGGTCTCACCGAGCCGGAGGCGGGCAGCGATGCGGGTGCCACCCGCACGACGGCGCGTCTCGACGGCGGCGAGTGGGTGCTCAACGGCAGCAAGCAGTTCATCACCAACTCCGGCACCGACATCACCCGTTTCGTCACGATGACCGCCGTCACCGGCACCGTGCCACGCGCCGACGGCGGCGAGCGCAAGGAGATCTCGACGATCATCGTCCCGAACGGCACCCCGGGGTTCACCGTCGAACCGGCGTACGACAAGGTCGGCTGGAACGCATCCGACACGCATCCGCTCACCCTGGACGACGTGCGCGTGCCCGCGGAGAATCTGCTCGGCGAGCGCGGCCAGGGGTTCCGCAACTTCCTCAGCATCCTCGACGAGGGACGCATCGCGATCGCGGCTCTCGCGACGGGTGCGGCCGAGGGATGCCTGGAGGCCGCCGTCGACTACGCCAGCAAGCGCACGGTGTTCGGCGCGGCCCTCAGCACGAGGCAGAACGCCCAGTTCACGCTGGCTCGCATGCGCGCCCGCGTGCACACCGCACGACTCGCCTGGCATCACGCCGCACGCCTGCGCGACGCGGGCCGCCCGTTCGCCGAGGAGGCGGCGATCGCCAAGCTCGTCTCGGGCGAGGCCGCGATGGACAACGCGCGCGACGCGACGCAGATCTTCGGCGGCAACGGCTTCATGAACGAGTACTCCGTCGCGCGGCACTACCGCGACTCGAAGATCCTCGAGATCGGCGAGGGCACCACCGAGGTGCAGCTGCTCGTCATCGCCCGCTCGCTCGGCCTGGTCGGATAGCGTGCGAGCATGACCGATATCGTCCAGCGCGGCCTGTACTTCGAGGAGTTCGAGGTCGGCGCGCGTTATCTGCACCGGCCGGGTCGCACGGCGACCGAAGCCGACAACGTGCTCTTCACCACCCTCACCATGAACACGCAGGCGCTGCATCTGGACGCTGCGTTCGCCGATGCGCAGCAGCCGTTCGGCCAGCGTCTGATGAACTCGATGTGGACCCTGTCGACGATGGTGGGCGCGTCGGTGGCGCAGCTGACCCAGGGCACGCTGGTCGCGCAGCTGGGATTGGGAGACATCTCCTTCCCGCATCCCCTGTTCCACGGCGAAACGCTGTACACCGAGAGCGTGATCGTCGACAAGCGACTCTCGGCATCCCGTCCCGGTCAGGGCATCTGCACGATCGAGCACACCGGGCGCAACCAGGACGGCGTCGTCGTGGCGACGGCGACACGTACCGCTCTGATGCTGTGTCTGCCGGAGGGCGAGCGATGACCCTCGACATGGGCCCTGCGCTGCTGTTCTGCCCCGCCGACCGCCCCGAGCGGTTCGCGGGGGCGCTGCAGAAGGCGGATGCCGTGATCCTCGATCTCGAGGATGCGGTGCTTCCCGATGCCAAGGCGCAGGCGCGGGAGAACATCGTCGCCGCCGACCTCGACCCCGGTCGCGTCATCGTGCGTGTGAACGCACCCGAGACCGCGGAGTTCGCCCGCGACGTCGGTGCGCTGCGACGCACGCCGTTTCGCACGGTGATGGTGGCCAAGAGCGACGACCCGGCGGCGTTCGATGCGTTCGGCGCCGAGTTCGGGCTGATCGCCCTGTGCGAGACCGCCCGTGGGGTGCACCGCGCCGGCGAGATCGCCGCCCACGAGCGCGTCGTCGGCCTGATGTGGGGCGCCGAAGACCTGGTGGCCTCGCTCGGCGGCTTGTCGAGCCGCTTCTCCGACGGGCGCTACCGCGACGTCGCCCGCGCCGCCCGGTCTCAGATCCTGCTCGCGGCGGGGGCGTACGGCCGCGCGGCCGTCGACGCGGTGCACCTCGACATCGACGATGTCGACGGTCTGGCCGCCGAGGCCGCGGATGCCGTGGCATCCGGGTTCGGGGCGACCGCGTGCATCCACCCGAAGCAGGTCCCGGTGATCCGCGACGCATACCGGCCCGACCACGCGACGATCGCCTGGGCGGAGGCCGTGCTCGCCGCCGCCGAGGGGGAGCGGGGGGTGTTCCGCTTCGAGGGGCGGATGATCGACGAGCCCGTGCTGCGGCACGCCAGAGCCGTCATCGAGAGGCGCTGAACTCAGACCGGGATCGTCTCGAGCAGGCGCAGCGTGCCGGGCTCGGCGACGAAGCGGTGCACCGAGCCGTTGTGCAGGGAATCGCCCACCCGGGGCAGCGACCCGCCAGACACGTGCATGAGCAGCGAGCGGATGACTCCGCCGTGGCTGACCACGATGATCGACTCCGCGCGCGGTGCCGACCGTCGACGCGAGGCGCGGACGATCCGCTCGAGCGAATCCAGCGCGCGCTCACGCACCTCCTCGAGGGTCTCCGCCCCGGGGACGGCCGAGGTCCAGTCGCCCCACGTCTTCAGGTAGTCCTCGACGAGCATGCCCTCGCCGTCGCCGAAGGTGCGCTCGCGCAGCCCGCGAGTGAGCGCAGGCGAGCCGAGGCCGAGCTCGTCGGCGATGATCTCAGCCGTCTGCTGCGCGCGCACCAGCGGACTCGCATAGATCGCGTCGTACCGCTCGTCGGCGAGGGCGGCGGCAGCTCTGCGGGCATCGTCGCGCCCGGTCTCGTTGAGCGGGATGTCGGTCGTGCCCTGGATGCGGCGAGCGAGGTTCCAGTCGGTCTGTCCGTGGCGTACGAGTGTCAGCAGGGTCACCACTCGAGCCTAGGCGACGCTCCGATGCGCACCGCTCAGAGAGCTCCGAGACGGGCGGCGAGCGCGGTGAGCACCTCGGTCGTGCCGCCCTCGATGACCTCGTCGGCCCAGGCATCCGCCCTCGTCGGCTCGTGGTTGACGATCACGATCGGCATGTCGCGCCGTCGTGCGCGCTCGATCACGCGGATGCCGGAGTTCACCGTGAGAGATGTGCCTGCCACGACGAGCGCGGCCGAGGCGTGCACGAGCGATTCCGCGAGCGCGAAGCGCGCGGTCGGCACGAACTCGCCGAAGTACACCACGTCCGGCTTCAGCATTCCGCCGCAGATCTCGCAGGTGGGGATGACGAATCCTGCTGTGCTCTCCGGCGACACGTCGCCGTCGGGGTTCAGCACGATGTTCTCAGGAACGAGGACCCACGGGTTGAGCTGTTCGATGCGCTCGGCGATCGCCCGGCGGTCGTACACCTGCCCGCAGTGCAGGCAGAGCGTACGGTGCATGGTGCCGTGCAGCTCGATCACGCGGCGGCTGCCGGCGCGCAGGTGCAGTCCGTCGACGTTCTGGGTGACGACCCCGGTCGCCGCGCCAGCGCGCTCCAGCGCCGCGAGGGCACGGTGGCCACCGTTCGGGTCGGGCGCCGTGAAGGCACGATAGCCGAGATGACCGCCGAGCCAGTACCGCCGACGCGCGGCCTCATCGGAGAGATACGTCCGGATGGTCATCGGGGTCGAGCGCGGTGGTGCGCCCGCGCCGCGGTACGCGGGAAT
This sequence comes from Microbacterium sp. NPDC077391, assembly GCF_040686955.1. Lineage (NCBI taxonomy): Bacteria > Bacillati > Actinomycetota > Actinomycetes > Micrococcales > Microbacteriaceae > Microbacterium > Microbacterium sp. NPDC077391. The sequence goes on along the minus strand of NZ_JBFBMI010000002.1, from coordinate 430,630 downwards.
GCCGGAATCGGTCGAGACGCCCGCGCCGGTCAGCACGGCGAACGGCCGGTCCTGCAGCAGCCCGACCGTGCGCTCGACGGCGTCGGAGGCGGTGTCCGAGAGCTCGAGCGACTGCACCCCGAAAGTCTATGCGGAGGACGGCGCGTCGGGTCCGTCTCGACCTGACAGCATGGACGGATGCAGCTGCATCACCTCCGCGACGCGCACGACCCGGTGCTCGACGACTACCGCTCGCTCACCGACACGGCCCTGCGCCGGGTGCGTGAGCCGGCCGGCGGACTGTACATCGCCGAATCGGCGAAGGTCATCGAGCGCGCTCTGCAGGCGGGGCACCGCCCCCGGTCGGTGCTGACGCAGCAGAAGTGGACGGACGCCGTCGCCGAACTGCTCGGGCAGCGCGACGTGCCCGTGTACGTCGTGACCGACGAGGTCGCCGAGCTGCTCACCGGATTCGCGGTGCACCGTGGGGTCATGGCGGCCATGCACCGGCCCGAGCCGGCACGCCTGCAGCACCTGCTGTCGCAGATCGACACGGAGCGCCCGCGGATCGCCGTCCTGGAGGGGCTCACCGACCACACCAACGTCGGGGCGATCTTCCGATCCGCCGCGGCACTCGGCGTCGACGCGGTGCTCGTCAGCCCCACCTGCGCCGACCCGCTCTATCGCCGTGCGGTGCGCGTGTCGATGGGCACCGTGTTCCAGGTGCCGTGGACGCGGATCGACCGCTGGCCCGCCGGCATCGACGACCTGCGCTCAGCCGGGTACCTCGTCGCCGGGATGACCCTGGGACACGGCGCGATCACGCTCGACGATCTCGTGGCGCAGTCACCCGAGCGGCTCGCGCTGATCTTCGGCACCGAGGGCGACGGCATCCGGCCCGAGACCGACCGTCTGCTGGATCGACGGGTGACGATCCCGATGATGGGAGGGGTGGACTCGCTCAACGTCGCAGCGGCGTCGGCGGTGGCGTTCTACGCGACGCGCTGAGCAGCGGACCCGCCCTCAGTCGAGGTCGCGGCGCAGGTACGGCATCGCGTCGGGACGCTTCGCGGCGATGGTGTCTCCAGACGACTGGTGCCGCAGACGCCGCAGCACCCACGGCACGAGGTGCTCGCGTGCCCAGCCGATGTCTTCGGTGCGCGCCTCGCGCCAGGTGCGCACCGGCATCGGATCCGGCTGCATCGGCTGCAGGGCGTTCGGCACGTTCAGCGCACGCAGCACCATGCGCGCGACCTCGTGATGGCCGAGCGCGTTCAGGTGCAGCCGGTCGTCGGCGAAGAACCGGGTGTCCTGGATCACCTTCAGCGCCCACTGATCGGCCACGATGCAGTCGTGGCGCTCGGCGATCGAGCGCACGTTCTCGTTGTAGATCGCGACCTTGCCGCGGAACGGCCGGAACACGGGTGTGAAGTGCGTGTCGATGCCGGTGAACAGCACGACAGCGGCGCCGGTGGAGGCCAGGCGCTCGACGGCCCGTTCGAGCTGAGCGGCGATGTCATCGGGGTCGGTGCGCGGACGGATCACGTCGTTTCCTCCGGCGCAGATCGACACGAGGTCGGGCTTCAGGGCGACAGCCGGCTCGATCTGCTCCGCGGCGATCTGGGCGATGAGCTTGCCGCGCACAGCGAGGTTCGCGTACGCGAAGTCGTCGACGTCCTGGGACAGCACCTCCGCGACCCGATCGGCCCAGCCCCGGTGACCGCCCGGCGCGCGGTGGTCCGGATCGCCGATGCCCTCGGTGAACGAGTCGCCGACCGCGACGAATCGTCGCCACGGATGCGGACCCTCGTTGGCGACGTACGGGGTGCGCGTCGAATCCTGATCGAGCATCGTCCCTCCTTCGACAGGAAGTGCCGGGGGCGCCCCGAGCACAGCATCCGAGCCTACCCCCGGCCTCGAACCGAACTGTCGGCGGGCTGGATTATCGTAGATGCGATGCTCTCTCCGTCCTTTCCTCAGCGCGCGCCGTGGGGTACCGCCGACAAGCTGAGAGCATGGCAGCGCGAGGCGCTCGAGCAGTACTTCCAGGCCGATCAGCGCGATTTTCTCGTCGCCGCGACCCCCGGCGCCGGAAAGACCACCTTCGCCCTGACGCTGGCGGTCGAGCTGCTGCGCATGGGCGAGGTGAACCGGATCATCGTCGTCGCGCCCACCGAGCACCTGAAGACGCAGTGGGCTGATGCCGCCGCACGGGTGCACATCCGCCTCGACCCGCGATTCCGCAACAGTCATTGGGCGCCGTCACGGCAGTACCACGGAGTGGTCGTGACCTATGCGCAGGTCGCCGCGAAGTCGTCGGTGCACCGCCATCTGACCGAAGACGCGAACACGCTCGTGATCCTCGACGAGGTGCACCACGGCGGTGACGCGCTGAGCTGGGGCGACGCGATCCGCGACGCCTACGGTCCGGCGAAGCGGCGGCTGCTGCTCTCGGGCACGCCCTTCCGCAGCGACACCGCGCCGATCCCGTTCGTCGAGTACCTGCCCGACGAATCGGGAGCACGGGTCTCCAGCACCGACTACGCCTACGGCTACGGGCGCGCCCTGGAAGACGGCGTCGTGCGCCCCGTGCTCTTCCACATGTATTCCGGGAAGATGCGCTGGCGCACGAGCGCCGGCGACGAGCTCGAGGCGCACCTCGGCCAGGACAACACCAAGGACGTCACCTCGCAGGCCTGGCGCACGGCGCTGGACCCGGAGGGGGAGTGGATGCCCGCGGTGCTGCGCGCCGCCGACCGGCGCCTCTCCGAGATCCGCCACCACGTTCCCGACGCCGGCGGGCTGGTGCTCGCCACGGACCAGACCGTGGCCCGCGCCTACGCGAAGATCCTGCACAGCATCACCGGGCAGCAGCCCACCGTCGTGCTCAGCGACGACGCATCGGCGTCGGAGCGGATCGAGCGCTTCAGCGCCGACGACCGGCGGTGGATGGTCGCGGTGCGCATGGTGTCGGAGGGTGTGGACGTGCCCCGACTCGCGGTGGGCGTGTACGCGACCTCATCCTCGACGCCGCTGTTCTTCGCGCAGGCGATCGGGCGCTTCGTGCGCGCCCGCCGGCGTGGTGAGGCGGCGAGCGTGTTCCTGCCGAACGTCCCCGTGCTGATGACGCTCGCGAACGAGATGGAGAAGCAGCGCGATCACGCGTTGGACCGTCAGACCAAGGACGACGACGGCCTCGAGGACTCGCTCCTGGAGAGCGCCAATCGCGAGGACGATGCGTCGGATGCCCTGACGCAGGAGTTCAGCTACCAGGCGATCTCCTCGCTCGCGCACTTCGACCGCGTCGTCTTCGACGGCAAGGACTTCGGCCAGCTGGCCGAACCCGGCACCCCGGAGGAGGAGGAGTTCATCGGGCTTCCTGGGCTGCTCGAGCCCGAGCACGTGCACGACCTCCTCATGCAGCGTCAGGCTCGGCAAAGCAAGCTGCGCCAGGCGCGTGAGGCGGCGGCTCCTCCCGAGCAGGAGTCGACCCTGCCGGCGCCGCTGCACCGCACCCTGCGCGAGCAGCGGCAGCTGCTCAACAGCCTGGTCGGACTGTACGCCAGGCAGACCGGCGAGCCGCACGGTGCGGTGCATGCCGAGCTGCGGCGCGTGTGCGGCGGACCCGCCGTCGCGCAGGCGACCGTCACTCAGCTGCAGTCACGGATCGACGTGCTGCGCAAGCGCGTGCGCTCCTGAGCGGCCTGCGCTTCGGGCATCCGAAATCCTGTCAATCGCTGTCCTGACGCGGTTCCTGCGCGTGGCCGTCGATACCGTTGACTGTTCCCCACAGCACGGAGGATGCATGAACGCGCCCGCACAGCCCACCCCCGCCGATCGCCGGCAGTGGGCACGCTATCTGGTCGAAGAGCGCGCCGAAGGCGCCGTCTACACGAACCTCGCCGCACGTCGCCGCGGAGAGGAGCGCGAGATCCTGCTCTCGCTCGCCGACGCGGAGCGCCGTCACGAGCAGCACTGGCTCGACCTTCTCGGGGGAGAGCCGCAGAGGCTGCCGAGGGCCGGCCTGCGCTCGCGGATGCTCGGCTGGATGGCCTCGCGCTTCGGATCGATCTTCGTGCTCGCCCTCGCGCAGAGCGCGGAAGCCCGATCGCCGTACGACACCGAGAAGTTCGCGACGGCCGCGATGCGCGCCGACGAGAAGGTGCACCACGAGGTGGTCCGCGGGCTCGCCGCGCGCGGACGCCGACGACTGTCGGGCTCGTTCCGCGCGGCCGTGTTCGGCGCGAACGACGGTCTCGTCTCCAACCTCGCGCTGGTGCTCGGCATCGGCGCCACCGGCGTGAGCGGCCCGTTCGTGCTCTTCAGCGGAATCGCCGGACTCCTGGCGGGTGCCCTCTCGATGGGTGCCGGCGAGTTCGTCTCCGTCAGATCGCAGCGCGAGCTGCTGGCATCCACCGAGGAGAACAGCGATGCCGATGCGAACGCGGGCGACCTCGACATCGACGCGAACGAACTGGCCCTCGTCTACCGCGCGCGCGGCATGGGTCAGGACGAGTCGCTGATCCGCGCGCAGCGCGTCGTGCAGGCCGCGCAGGCGGGCATCCGCCGCGACTCGACAGGACCGATCGGAACGCACTCCGACCACGAGGTGATCGGCAGCGACTGGGCCGCGGCGATCTCGAGCTTCCTGCTGTTCTCCTCCGGGGCGATCATCCCCGTGCTGCCGTGGATCTTCGGCCTCAGCGGCACGACGGCGATCATCGTCGCCCTCGTGCTGGTCGGGATCGCCCTGCTCGCCACCGGCGCGATGGTGGGCATCCTCTCCGGCGGGCCGCCCCTCAAGCGCGCCCTGCGCCAGCTGGCGATCGGCGTGGGCGCGGCGGCGATCACCTACGCGCTGGGGCTCGTCTTCGGCGTCGGCGCGGTCTGAGTCGACCCTCGCGGGCCCTGCCGTCAACCCCCTCCCGCGCCGCCCGCTGATCGGGCTGACTGGGAGGTCCATCCCCGAAGCGAGGAGTTGAAGATGCCCCAGATCATCGAGACCGTCGACGTGAACGTCCCCGTGACCGTCGCCTACAACCAGTGGACGCAGTTCGAGAGCTTCCCGCACTTCCTCGACGAGGTCGTCTCGATCACCCAGATCGATGACACGCACAACCACTGGGTCGTCAAGGTCGGCGGTGCGCAGCGCGAGTTCGACGCCGAGATCACCGAGCAGCACCCCGATGAGCGCGTCGCCTGGCGCAGCGTGGGCGGCGAGACCGAGCACGCCGGTGTCGTCACCTTCCACAAGCTCGACGACCGCACCACGCGAGTGACCGCGCAGATCGACTGGGACCCGCAGGGTCTGCTCGAGAAGGTGGGCGCACTGGTCGGTGCCGGTTCGCACGCGGTCAAGAAGGATCTCGACAACTTCAAGAAGTTCATCGAGGGCCGGGGCGGCGAGACCGGCGCGTGGCGCGGCGACGTCGAAGCCTGAGCGTCGTTGCGAGTGTCGGTCGTCATCCCGGTGCGGGATGACGCGGAGCTGCTGACGCGCTGTCTCGACGCCCTGCGCGAGCAGACGCGACAGGCCGATGAGGTGATCGTCGTCGACAATGCATCCTCGGATGCGTCGGCGGCGATCGCCGCGTCCGCCGGCGCGCGTGTGGTGACGTGTCCCGAGATCGGCATCCCTGCCGCGGCTGCAGCCGGGTACGACGAAGCCGCCGGAGACCTCATCCTCCGCCTGGACGCCGACTGCGTGCCGCCGCCGACGTGGGTGCACGACGCGGTGGCATCGTTGTCCTCGACGGCGACCGTCGCGGCGACCGGCGGTGCGCGATTCATCGACGGACCGCGTGCCCTGCGCTGGACGGCGGAGGTCTACCTCGGCGCGTACACGGCCGCCGCCGGCGCGGCGCTCGGACATCGTCCGCTGTTCGGCTCGAGTCTGGCGATGCGGAAGGATGCCTGGCGCGCGGTCCGCGCCGACGTGCACCGCCACGATGCCGAGACCCACGACGACCTCGACCTGTCCTACCACCTCGGCGAGGTGGGGCGCATCGGTCGGATCAGGGGAGGACGGATGGGCATCTCGATGCGTCCGCTGTGGCGGGGTCGCGGCTTCCGCCGCCGGGTGAGGCGCGGATTCCGCACCGTGCGGATGCACTGGCCGGAGGACTTCCCGCCGTACCGCTGGCGGCGTCTGCGGGAGCGGAGCTGAGACGAAGAAGACCCGGATCCTCAGGACCCGGGTCTTCTTCGTTCTGTGCGCGAGGGGGGACTTGAACCCCCACGCCCTATGCGGGCACTAGCACCTCAAGCTAGCGCGTCTACCTATTCCGCCACCCGCGCAGATGTTCGCTGCCGAACGAAGATCGACTCTAGCACGCCCCGCGCACCTGTTCGAACCAGCCCGACTCCCGGGCGCGCCACCCGGGTTGGGTAGCCTGGGCACATGCCCGAGTCTGAGCTGCCCGAAGTCGTCCGCATCGCCCGCGACCTGATCCGCATCGACACCTCGAACTACGGGGGAGGCCGGGCGAACGGCGAGCGCGAGGCAGCCGAGTACGTCGGCGCGTACCTGACCGATCTGGGCCTCGAACCGGAGTACTACGAGCCGATCGAGCGGCGCACCAACGTCATGGCACGCGTGCGCGGCCGCGATCCCGAGCGTCCGGCGCTGGTCGTGCACGGGCACCTCGATGTCGTCCCGGCTGTCGCCGCCGACTGGAGCGTCGACCCGTTCGAGGGCCTGGTGCGCGACGGGATGCTGTGGGGGCGCGGCGCCGTCGACATGAAGAACATGAACGCGATGATCCTCACCGCGGTCGCAGACATCCTGCGGGCCGGCGAGCAGCCCGAGCGCGACCTGATCCTCGCGTTCTTCGCCGACGAGGAGAACGGCGGCGTCGAGGGCTCGGCCCTCGTCGTGCAGGAGCGTCCGGACTGGTTCGCCGGCGCCACCGAGGCGATCAGCGAGGTCGGCGGATATTCGATCACCGTCGACGATCACCGCGCCTATCTGCTTCAGGTGGGGGAGAAGGCGATGCTCTGGCTGCGGCTGGTCGCGAAGGGGCGTGCCGGGCACGGCAGCCGCTATCACGACGACAACGCGGTGACGCGGCTCGCCGAGGCGGTGGCAGCGATCGGGCGCACCCGCTGGCCGATCCGACTCACCCCGACGACGCGGGCGCTGCTCGACGGGCTGAGCGCCCTCACGGGCCGGTCGACCGACGACCCGGATGCCCTGGCCGCCGCGGCCGGTCCCGCCGAGGCGTTCCTGCGCTCGACGTTCCGCACCACGACCAACCCGACGGCGCTGACCGCGGGGTACAAGCACAATGTGATCCCGGAGACGGCAGAGGCGCTCATCGACGTCCGCGTCATCCCGGGGACCGAGGACGACGTGCTCGCCGAGCTGCAGCGCATCGTCGGGGACGACGTCGAGATCCAGACGGTCGTGCGCGACATCGGCATGGAGACCGCATTCGAGGGAGACCTCGTCGACGCCATGGTCGCAGCGCTCGGGCGTCACGACCCCGGAGTTCCCGTGATCCCGTATCTTCTGGGTGCCGGCACCGACAACAAGGCGCTCGTATCGCTGGGCATCACCGGATACGGATTCGCGCCGCTGCGTCTGCCCGCGGATCTGGACTTCACCGGGATGTTCCACGGAGTCGACGAGCGCGTCCCCGTAGAATCGCTTGTCTTCGGCCAGCGCGTTCTGGCCGATCTGCTGCGCGGCTGCTGACCAGCCCACGCTCGCGGCCCGTCTCCACCAAGCCCTGTCAGAAAGCGACGCATGAACCTGCTCGAAGCGCTCATCCTCGGCATCGTGCAGGGACTCACGGAGTTCCTGCCCATCTCCTCGAGCGCGCACCTGCGCATCGTCGGCACCTTCCTGCCGTCCGGCGAGGACCCGGGCGCCGCGTTCACCGCCATCACACAGATCGGCACCGAGGCCGCGGTCGTCGTGTTCTTCTGGCGGGACATCGTGCGCATCATCACCCAGTGGTTCCGCTCCCTCACCGGGAAGGCGCCGCGCAACGATCCCGACGCGCGGATGGGCTGGCTGATCATCCTCGGCAGCATCCCGATCGTCGTGCTGGGGCTGCTGTTCCAGGACTCGATCGAGACGGTGTTCCGCTCCCTGTGGATCGTCGCGATCATGCTGATCGTGTTCGGTGTGCTGCTCGGCGTCGCCGACCATGTCGGTGCGAAGCGCCGCAAGCTCGACCAGCTCACCTACGGGCACGGCGCGGCGTTCGGTTTCGCGCAGGCGCTCGCACTGGTGCCCGGTGTGTCCCGCTCGGGCGGCACCATCACGATGGGTCTCTTCCTCGGATACGAGCGCGCCGCGGCCGCTCGGTACGCGTTCCTGCTGGCGATCCCCGCCGTCTTCGGCAGCGGTTTCTACCAGCTGTTCAAGCACGGGGGAGACCCGGATCAGCATTTCGGGCTGGGTGAGACCTTCGCCGCCACCGGCGTCGCGTTCGTCGTCGCGCTCGGGGTGATCGCGTTCTTCATGAACTGGATCTCGAAGCGCAGCTTCCTGCCCTTCGTGATCTACCGCGTGCTGCTCGGCGTCGTCCTCATCGTGCTGCTCGCGACCGGCGTCGTGCCCGCCGTCTGATCGATCAGCGCTTGTCGAAGCCGTCGCCCCGGCGGCGCAGATAGCGCTCGAACGCCTGCGCGATGGCGTCGCCTGACGCTTCGGGGGAATCCCACGCGTCGCGGGTGCGCTCGAGCTGGCGGATGTACTCCGCCATGTCCTCGTCCTCCGCGGCCGCCGCGTCGATGGATGCCTCCCACGCCGCGGCCTCGGTGCGCATGTGCTCGCGCGCGGGGCCCACACCGGTCAGCTCCTCCAGACGATCCAGCAGCGCCAGCGTCGCCTTCGGCGACGGGGCGGCCGTCGCGACGTAGTGCGGCACGCTCGCCCACAGGCTCGCCGCCGGGATCTCCGCCTGGCTGAAGAACTGGTCGAACACGCTCAGGATGCCCACCGGGCCCTCGTAGCTGGACTTGTCCAGCCCGTGCACCTCGCGCACCCGCGCATCCTGACTCGAGGCGAACACCGAGATCGGGCGGGTGTGCGGCACGTCGGAGAGCATCGCCCCGATCGTGACCAGACCCGTGGCGTCGTCGCGCAGTGCGACATCCAGGAACTCGTTCACGAACGCCTGCCACGCGCGCGCCGGCTCGGAGCCGGTCAGCAGCCAGAGCTCGGGCCCGGCGTCGACGGGTCGGGTCGGCCGCCACAGCGTCGCCTCCGGCCATCGCAGCTCTCGACGCCCGTCGGCGTTCACCTGCGTCGAGGGACGCGTGTACTGGTAGTCGAAGTACAGCTCGGGGTCGACGGCGTGCACCTGTTCGTACTCGCCGGCCGCCCGCAGGGCCGCGATCGCACCGCTGGCCGCCTCGCCGGCATCGTTCCAGCCGTCGAACGCGGCGACGATGATGCGAGAGCCGAGGACGTCCATCCCTCTCCTTCCGGAAGCCGAGTCGATCCCTCCAGGCTAGACCTCACCGTGAAGCGAGGCGCGTCGACCCGGCTAGCATGGGTGCAATGAGCAGAAAGCCCGCCGCAGTCCTGTGGGACATGGACGGAACCCTCGTCAACACCGAGCCCTACTGGATGTCCGTCGAGACGGAGCTGGTCGAGTCCTACGGGGGCACCTGGACGCACGACGACGCGATGCAGCTGATCGGCAGCGGTCTGCTCGAGAGCGGGCGCGTGCTTCGGGAGGCGGGGGTCGACCTCGAACCTCAGCAGATCGTCGACCTGATGACCGATCGTGTCGCGGAGCTCCTGCGCACGCAGGGGGTGCCGTTCCGACCGGGCGCGCGCGAGCTTCTCGCCGACCTGCGGGCGCAGGGCATCCCGACGGCACTGGTGACCATGTCGCTTCGTCGCATGGCGCTCGACGTCCTGGATCAGATCGACTTCCCCGCGTTCGACCTCGTCATCGCCGGCGACGAGGTCGACAGGCCCAAGCCGTTCCCCGATCCGTACCTGGCCGCGGCCGCCCAGCTGGGCATCGACATCGTCGACACCGTCGTCATCGAGGACTCGCCGACCGGTGTGGCCGCCGGCGCGGCATCGGGCGCGGTCACCCTCGGCGTGCCGCACATCGTCGCGCTGGACGGGTGCGGTGCCGACGAGCTGTGGTCGACCCTCGAGGGCCGCACGACGGCCGACCTCGCAGACCTGCACGCCCGATTCGCGAGGGAGGGCGCCCGATGAGCGCCGCACGTCCCAGCGGTCCCTTCCGGGAGGGCGACCGCGTTCAGCTCACCGGCCCGAAGGGGCGCCTGCACACCATCACGCTGCGTGCCGACGGCGAGCTGCACACGCATCATGGGGTGCTGCGTCATGCCGATCTGATCGGCCAGCCCGACGGATCCGTCGCGACCAACAGCTCGGGCCACGACTACCTGGCGCTGCGCCCTCTGCTCCGCGACTTCGCGATGTCGATGCCGCGCGGCGCGGCGATCGTGTACCCGAAGGACGCCGCGCAGATCGTGATGCAGGCGGACATCTTCCCCGGCGCCGTGGTCGTCGAGGCCGGTGTCGGCTCGGGTGCGCTGTCGTTGGCGCTGCTGCGCGCGATCGGCTCCGAGGGCACGCTCACCTCGTTCGAGCGCCGTGAGGACTTCGCCGAGGTCGCGAAGGCGAACGTCGAGACCTTCTTCGGCGAGACCCCCGCGACGTGGCAGGTCGTGGTCGGAGACCTGGCCGAGGAGCTGGGCGCTCACCACCCGGCCGGCACGGTCGATCGCGTGGTGCTCGACATGCTCGCTCCGTGGGAGTGCATGGACGTCGTCGCTGAGGCGCTCACCCCCGGGGGAGTGGTGATCTGCTACATCGCCACGGCCACCCAGCTGTCGCGCGTCGCGGAGTACATCCGAGGCACCGGGCTGTTCACCGATCCGGATGCGTCCGAGACGATGGTGCGCGGCTGGCACGTCGAGGGCCTCGCCGTGCGCCCCGATCACCGCATGGTCGCGCACACCGGCTTCCTGCTCACCGCACGTCGCCTGGCGCCGGGGGCCGTGCCCCCCGAGGTGCGTCGTCGCGCGTCGAAGTCCAGCTACGGTGACGAGGACGTCGAGCTGTGGACGCCAGGCGCGGTCGGCGACCGTGAGATCACCGACAAGAACCTGCGCAAGCGCGTGCGGGAGGCGCAGAAGGCCGCGGGCGGCGCGCGGGTCGCGGCGGCGTCGCGCGAGGGCGAGCGGGCATCGGAATAGACTGGGGCGCGTGCGTAAAACGACCGCTGCCCTCTCGGCCCTCGCCCTCTCCACCCTCGTCCTGACCGGATGCTCGGCCGCGGCGCCGACTTTCGACGGAGCCGCGTGCGAGCGCGACAGCTCGGCGGCGCTGGAGAGATCGGTGACGGTGACCGGAGATCTCGGCGCTCCGCAGGTCGAGATCGAGCTGCCCGTGCACACCGGAAAGCCCGCATACGCCGACATCATCACCGGTGACGGCCGCGCGATCACCGACAGCCGCCAGGAGGCGATCCTCACCCGGGTGCTGGTGAACGGCACGACCGGACAGACGCTGGACGCCCAGCTGAAGCTGTGGAGCCCGGAGTCCGCCGGCGCCGAGCTGTCGGGCGTCGACGAGGCGTTGGCGTGCGCGACGGCAGGCAGCCGCATCGTCGCATCGATCCCCGCTTCGGAGCTTCCCGAGGGCGCCGCGCAGCAGATCGGGCTCGATGCGAACGACAGCCTCGTCGCCGTCTACGACGTGCGCTACACCGCCCTGGCCAAGGCGGACGGCTCCGCGGTGTTCAACGACGCACCCGGCCTCCCTTCGGTGGTGCGCGCACCCGACGGTCGCCCCGGCGTGATCATCCCCGACACGGCCGCGCCGAAGAAGACGATCACCGAGACGCTGCTGCAGGGAGAGCACGAGAAGGTCGGCGACGGCACCGCCCTGATCCGCTCCACCTCCGTCGGCTGGACGAGCCGCAGCGTCGGCCAGACCACCTGGGACGCCACTCTCACCGGCACCGACGGTCTTCCTGCCGAGGTCATCGACGCGGTCTCGAGCTCGCGGGTGGGATCGCAGCTGATGGTCATCGTGCCGACCGAGTCCGGTGACGACGCCACCGTGTACGTCGTCGACGTGCTGGGCGTCATCCCCGAGGAGCTGATGGGCCGGTGACGCCTGCCCGGATCCCCGCCGAAGAGCGCCTGACGAATCTCGTCGTGGCGCTGATGGCCACGGAGATCGGGCTCACCAAGCAGCAGATCATCGAGAACGTGTCCGGCTACCGGCAGCGCGTCGAGGCAGGCGCGAAGACCGATGCGCTGGAGAAGATGTTCGAGCGCGACAAGGACGAGCTGCGTTCGCTCGGCGTTCCGATCGAGACGATCGGCGATCCCGCCGATCCGCACGATCTGCGCGAGGCCCGCTACCGCATCCCGCAGGCCGAGTACGACCTGCCCACCGACATCGAGTTCACACCGGCCGAGCTCGCCGTGCTGCGTCTCGCCGGGAGCGTGTGGAGCACCGAGTCGGTGTCGATGGATGCCCGGTCAGGAGTGCGCAAGATCCGCGCACTCGGCATCGACGGCGACGAGCCGATCATCGGCTTCGCACCGCGCATCGCCGCCCGGGATGCTGCGTTCCCCGCGCTGCAGGAGGGGATAGAGCGCAGCAGGGTGGTCGTCTTCGAGTACCTCAAGCCGGGGGAGAAGTCGCCCACCCGCCGACGCGTCCGTCCGCTCGCGCAGGTGGAGTACGAGGCGCGCTGGCATCTGTTCGGGATCGACGTCGACGCGGACGCCGAGCGCACCTTCCTGCTCAGCCGCATCGTCAGCGATGTGAAGGTGACAGCGCAGACCTTCGACGTCGCGCTGCGTGAGGGCGCCGCGGCTCGTGCACTCGCGGGTCTGGAGGACGTCGCGGCCGCCCAGCGCGCCCTGCTCGAGGTCACGCCGGGCACCGAGGCCGCGCTGCGGCTCGGCCGGCGCGCCACACCGCGCGCACAGGGCATCGCCGTCGGATACGTCGACCGCGACATCTTCGCCGACGAGCTGGCGTCATACGGGCCAGAGGTGCGGGTGGTGGATCCCGAGGATCTGCGCGGTGCCGTGATCCAGCGGCTTCGGGCGATCGCCGAGCGCCACGCCGCCGCCCTGGACGGCGCCGATCGGGAGGAATCATGAGCACCCAGGGCGCCCCGCTTCTCGCTGCCGAGCAGGTTCGGCTCTATCTCACCCTCGTGCCCTACCTGCTCGAGCGCGGGCAGGTGACGCTCGACGAAGCCGCCGCCGATTTCGGGGTGACCCGCGAGGCTCTCCGGGGGATGGTCGAGAAGCTGACGGTCATCGGCCTGCCCGGAGACTCCGGCTACTGGCAGCTGCCGCAGGAGATGTTCGACATCGATTGGGAGCTGCTCGACGAGCACGACATCATCGAGATCACCAACGACGTCGCGCTGCGGCGCGTGCCGCGTCTGACCGCGCGCGAGGCTGCTGCGCTGCTGGCGGGACTGCAGATGGTCGCATCCGTGCCGGCGGTCGCCGAATCGGGCCTGGTCACCGGTCTCATGGCCAAGCTGTCGCGCGGCTCGGCCGGTGCCCCACCCGACCTCGTCGTGGCGCCGGCCGCGGTGACGGAGGTGCAGCGCGTGGTCTCGCAGGCGCTGCACGACGGTGTCGCCGTGTCGTTCCGCTACCAGGCTCCCGACGCGCAGCCCACCACACGCACCGTCGATCCCGCTCAGATCCGCATCGACAACGGCCAGTGGTACCTGCAGGGCTGGTGTCACCTGCGCACCGCGATGCGCACATTCCACCTCGACCGGGTCAGCGACGCGCGGCTCACCGACATCCCGATCACGCACGGCGACGCCGCCGTCCCCGCCGAGTTCGGCGACGGCGACGGCCCGGAGGGTGAGGTGACCGTGCGGATCCCGGAGCGGCTGGTGCCGCTGATCGGATCGTTCCCGCAGGAGGAGGTCGATCGAGGCGCGGGCCTCGTGACACTCCGCATCCGGATGGCCGACCCGCGCGGCATCAAGCGCGTCGCCGCACGCTTCGGCGGTGCCCTCGAGGTGCTCGACCCGCCCCTCGCGCGCACGACGACCCGCGACTGGGCCGCGGCGGGACTCGACCTCTACAAGACGTCTGAGCGGCAGCACGCCCAGGTAGACTGACCGCAACCTCGATCTAGGAGTCCTTCATGCTCGGCAACCTCAACGGATGGCACCTGGTTATACTCCTCGTCGTCATCCTTCTTCTGTTCGGTGCGGCGAAGCTGCCGGCGCTGGCCAAGAGCATGGGCCAGTCGGCTCGTGTCTTCAAGGGCGAGATGAAGGCCATGCGCGAGGAAGACGCCGCCGACCCCGCCAAGAAGAAGGACGCCGTGAGCGACGTCGACCCCGACGCGCCCGCCGGGCCTGATCGCACAGTCTGATCAGCGTGGCTGCGGTAGATTCCCACGCCGCGAAGGACAGCCAGCCACGCGGCGAACGGCGCATGTCGCTGGGAGCTCACCTTCTCGAGTTCCGCAAGCGGCTCATGCTCGCGGCTGCCGGCCTGCTGGTCGGCATGATCGTCGCGTTCCTCATCACCGACCCGATCATCGCCTTCATCACCGAGCCGATCAACCAGGTCGCGAAGACGAGCGACACGCTCGTCGCGCTCACCTACGATTCGGTCACGGCGCCGTTCGATCTGCGGATGCGCATCGCCTTCTCCATCGGCATCTTCCTGTCGGCACCGATCTGGATGTGGCAGCTCTGGGCGTTCATCATGCCGGGGCTGACACGCAAGGAGATCAGGTACACGGTCGGTTTCCTGGGCGCGGCCCTGCCGCTCTTCTTCGCCGGATGCTACGTCGGCACGCTGGTCGTCCCGCACGTCATCGAGCTGATGGCATCCTTCACAGCCGAGGGCGCCACCAACCTGTACGAGGCGAAGAAGTACTACGACTTCGTCTTCAAGATGATGATGGTCATCGGCGTCGCCTTCGTGCTGCCCGTGTTCCTCGTGGTGCTCAACTTCGCCGGCGTCCTGTCCGGGAAGGCGATCCTCAAGGGATGGCGGGTCGCCGTGCTCATCGCGACCACATTCGCGGCACTCGCGACGCCCGCCGCAGATGTCGTGAGCATGCTGATGCTGGCCGGCATGCTCACGGTGCTGTACTTCGCGGCCGCGGGCCTCACCCTCCTGCTCGACAGACGGCGGCGCAAGCGACGGATCGCCGAAGGCCTCGACCCGGACCTGCGCACAGCATGAGTTCACCCGCCGAGCGCTATGCGGCCGCCCGCGCCGCGGCCGAGCACCCGCACACACAGGCGTTCGCCGCGCGGCAGCGCTTCGCGCTCGATCCGTTCCAGGTCGACGCCTGCTATGCGCTCGAGCGCGGCCGCAGCGTGCTGGTGGCCGCTCCCACGGGTGCGGGCAAGACGATCGTCGGCGAGTTCGCGATCCACCTCGCGATGCAGACGGCCGGCGACAAGGCGTTCTACACCACGCCCATGAAGGCGCTGTCGAACCAGAAGTTCCGCGAGCTGGTCGACGTGTACGGCGCGGATCAGGTGGGGCTGCTCACAGGCGACACGAACATCAACGGCAACGCGCGCATCGTGGTGATGACCACCGAGGTGCTGCGCAACATGCTGTACGCCGACTCCGACGCGCTGCGCGGGCTGCGCTACGTCATCATGGACGAGGTGCACTACCTCGCCGACCGGTTCCGCGGTCCGGTGTGGGAGGAGGTCATCCTGCATCTGCCCGAGCAGGTGCGCCTCGTCTCGCTCAGCGCGACCGTGTCGAATGCCGAGGAGTTCGGCGACTGGCTCGACACCGTCCGCGGCGACACCGACGTGATCGTGTCGGAGATCCGTCCGGTGCCCCTCGAGCAGCACGTCCTCGTGCGCGATGACCTGCTGCCCCTCTTCGACGAGCGCGCGGGCATCGCGACCGCCCAGGTGAACCAGGAGCTGCTGCGCATCCGCTCGTTCACCGGCTCCCGCCACGAGAGCAACCGCCGCGCGCAGGAGCACCGCAGCAGCAGACACGCCGGCAGGGAGGCGCACCGGGCGCCCCGGGGCGGCAAGCGCCCCGTGCGGCCGTCGAACATGGGCCGCGTCGAGCGGATGGACCGACCCGAGGTGGTGCGGCTGCTCGAGCGGGCGAATCTCCTGCCCGCCATCTTCTTCATCTTCAGCCGGGTCGGCTGCGATGCGGCCGTGCAGCAGGTGCGCCGCTCCGGCGTGCGTCTGACCACGCAGGAGGAGCGCACCCTGATCCGCGAGATCGTCACCGATCGCACCCGTGCATTGCAGGACGAAGACCTCGACGTGCTCGGCTTCTGGCAGTGGCGCGACGACCTCGAGCGCGGCGTCGCCGCCCATCATGCGGGCATGCTGCCCGCGTTCAAGGAGGTCGTCGAGGAGCTCTTCCAGCGCAAGCTCGTCAAGGCGGTCTTCGCGACCGAGACGCTAGCTCTGGGCATCAACATGCCGGCGCGCACGGTGGTGCTCGAGAAGATGGAGAAGTTCAACGGCGAGGCCAGGGTCGCCATCACGTCGGGGGAGTACACCCAGCTCACCGGCCGCGCGGGACGCCGTGGGATCGACATCGAGGGTCACGCCGTCGTCCAATGGACCGAGGGCATGGATCCTCAGGCGGTCGCCGCCCTGGCATCCCGCCGCACGTATCCGCTCAACTCCAGTTTCCGCCCGACCTACAACATGGCGGTCAATCTCATCGATCGGTTCGGCAGGGCACGGGCACGCGAGATCCTCGAGTCGTCGTTCGCGCAGTTCCAGGCCGACAGGTCTGTCGTGGGCCTCGCGCGCAAGGTGCGCGAGGCGGAGGAATCCCTCTCCGGCTACCGCGACGCGATGACGTGCGAGCACGGCGACTTCCTCGAATACGCCGCGATGCGGCGCGAGCTCAGCGATCTCGAGAAGAAGGACCGACGGGATGCCGGAGGGCGTGCCGCGCGTGACAAGCGCCTCAAGAAGATCCAGGGGCTGCGCACGCGCATGCGTCGGCATGCCTGCCACAGCTGCCCCGACCGTGAGGCGCATGCGCGCTGGGCGGAGCGGTACTTCTCGCTCAAGCGCGACACCGACCGCATCCGCCGACAGATCGAGACGCGCACCGGCACGGTTGCGCGGATCTTCGACCGGGTGATCGACGTGCTCCAGGTCGTCGGCTATCTCGACGGCGAGGGCGATCGCCTCTCGCTCACCGACGCGGGCCGCACCATGCGCCGTATCTACGGTGAGCGCGACCTGCTCGTCGCCGAATCCCTGCGCCAGGGGCTGTGGCGCACCCTCGACGCGCCGTCGCTCGCCGCGATGGCCAGCTGCCTGGTCTACGAGCCGCGGCGCGACGAGCAGAACATGGGGGAGCGGGGCCTGCCGCGCGGCGCGTTCCGCATCGCGTACGACGCCACGACGAGGCTGTGGGCAGAGCTCGACGATCTCGAGCACGACTACTCGCTGCCGCGCACCGAGCCGCTGGCGCCGGGACTTGCCGCAGCCATGCACGCGTGGGCCCGCGGCGGATCGCTCGATCGGGTGCTGATCGACGCCGACATGGCGGCCGGCGACTTCGTGCGCTGGGCCAAGCAGACGATCGATCTGCTCGACCAGCTCTCGATCGTCGCCGAGGACGGCGACCTGGCCCGCACGGCCCGCCGAGCGCTCGACGGGGTGCGTCGCGGCATCGTCGTCTACACCGCGGTGTGAACCGGATGAACGACACCGACCCGCCTTCGGCACGCCCCGCCGTGCCGCTGTGGGCGGCTGCCGGAGTGGCCGCGGTCGCGGGGCTGCTCATGGCGCTCGCGTTTCCTGCGGCGGCCATCTGGCCTCTCGTGTTCGTCGCGTTGGCGCTGCTGCTGCCGATGCTGCGCGGACGCCGCGTCGGCGGTGCTCTGCTGGTCGGCCTGGCTTACGGACTGGTGTTCTTCGCCCTGCAGGTGTCCTTCACGGCGCGCTATCTCGGCCCGGTGCCGTGGATCGCGCTGACGGTCGTGGAGGGCGTGCTCACGGCGGTGGCGCTCGTGCCGATCACGCTGGCGTACCGCTGGCTTCCGCGCGTCTGGCCCCGCAGCGCACCGGTTGTCCTGCCCGTGGTCGTTGCGGGTCTCTGGACCACGCACGAGCTCTTCCTCGGCAACTGGCCGTACGGCGGATTCCCGTGGTCGCGGCTGGGCATGACCCAGGCGCAGGGTCCGTTCGCGCCGGTCGCCTCATGGCTGGGCGTGAGCGGGCTGACGTTCCTGATGGTCGCGCTCGTCGCGCTGCTGATCGAGCTGTTCCGGATGCGCGGACGGATCCGTCCGATGCACCTCGTCGCTCCTGCCGTGACGCTGATCGTGCTGCTGCTGACTCCGCTGTTCCCCACCGCGCGATCCGGCGAGATGCGCATCGCCGCGGTGCAGGGCAACGGCGCCACGGGCTACTTCGACGAACGCGAGCCGTACGGGGTGATCAGCGCTCAGACGGACGCCACCAGGATGATCGACGATGCGGACGTCGACCTGCTCGTCTGGCCCGAGGGCGGCATCGACTACGACCCGTTCCAGGACGAGACGACGGCGCGGCGGCTCACCCGCCTGGTGAACGAGTTCGATGCACCGCTGCTGGCCAACACCGCCACCGAGCGCGGTGAGCAGATCTTCAACACGTCGTTCCTGTGGACGAAGGACGGCGACGCCACGCAGCTGCACGACAAACGCCATCCGGTGCCCTTCGGCGAGTACGTGCCCGACCGCGACTTCTACTACGCGCTCGCCCCCGACCTCATCGGGCTCATCGGCCGCGAATACACCCCGGGCACCAACCCGCCGCTCGTGCAGGTGGGCGGGACCGGAGTCGGTCTCGCGATCTGCTTCGACGTGATCTACGACGAAGTCATCCGCGAGAGCGTGATGCAGGGCGCCGAGGTGCTCGTCTTCCAGACCAACAACGCCGACTTCCGCGGGACGGACGAGAACCTGCAGCAGCTCGCGTTCGCGCGCATGCGCGCCGTGGAGACCGGCCGCAGCGTGGTGAACGTCTCGACCGTGGGCACGAGCCAGATCATCCGGCCGGACGGGTCGACGGTGTCGACCCTGGACGCCGATGAGGCCGGAGCGCTGCTCGAGGAAGTCGAACTGCGCTCCGGCCTCACGGCTGGGGTCGTGCTGGGTCCGTGGATTCAGCTGGGGATGCTGATCACGCCGGCTGTGCTCGTCGTCGCGGGACTGCTGTCTCGGCGGCGACGCTGAGTCACGCGCCGATGCGGTGGCGGGTGGGGTCGTCTCCCGCACCGCGACGGGCGCGGACATAGGCGAGCCGCTCTGCGAGCAGCTCCTCGAGTTCGTCACGCGTGCGGCGCTCGAGCAGCATGTCCCAGTGGGTTCGCGCCACCTTCTCGTCGCTGTCCTCGAGCTTGACGGACGCGCCGTCGACCTGCAGCACCGCCTCGGCGCCGCAGTGACGGCACTCCCAGGTCTGCGGTGCCTCGGCGTCCGCCGCGAACATCAGGGTGGTCTCCTGACCGCACGTGTCGCACTTGTACTCGGTGGCGCGTCGCTCCATGAACACGACGCCCTCCTCGCTCTGAAGGCTCTGGGCACCCAGCCGGATGCCGCGAAGGCTGCGATCTGCCATTGTGTGGTCCTCTCGTCGCTGTCAGGTATAACGCTCGCGCCTGTGCGCTTCATCCACAGCGGCGACAACCGGTGCGAACTCACAGGGTAATCCCAGGGCCGCCACGCGTCGGCGGCAGGTCGTCAGGAGAGTACGCGCACGGCCACGTCGGCGCGGTCGGTCACGATGCCGTCAGCGCCGCCGGCGACCAGTCGCGTCATCTCGTCGGGGTCGTTGACCGTCCAGACGTGCACTTCGGCTCCGCTGCGGCGTGCGGCCCGCAGCAGGGCGGGGGTGAACAGGCGGATGCCGCGGTGCGACTCCGGGATCTGCACCGCGTCGATGTCGCGCAGCGCGCGGGCGGGGGAGAGGCGGGCAGCGGAGAGTGCGCGCAGACGCGCGATCACCGATCGGCCACCCGAGGTGGCGGGGCGGATCTCCGCTCCCGCGTCCATGGTCGCCCGCAGCGCGTGCAGGCGGTGCCGGTCGGAGAAGCTCGTCATCAGCACGCGGTGCGCGTGCGGAGCGAGCACCGCGCCGAGCGGGGCCGACGCCTCGGCGGTCTTCACGTCGATGTTGAACCTCGTGTCGGGAAAGGCGTCGAGCGCGTCCGCCACGGTGAGCAGTCCGCCGTGCCCGGCGAACATGTCCGCCAGCTCTCTCGTCCTCACCGAACGCACCGCGCGCGGGTCGCCCGCGACGCGCTGCAGTGTCTCGTCGTGGAAGAGCACGACATCACCGTCTGCCGTCACCCGGCAATCCGTCTCGATGTACTCCGCACCGGCTGCGTGGGCTGCGGCGAACGCCGCCGCCGTGTTCTCCCAGACCGTGCTCCGGGTGTCGGGGAGCACCAGCCCGCGGTGAGCGAAGACCCGCGGGTGCCTGCTGCCGGCGAAGAACGGGTGCGTCACTGGGCGCGCGGCGGCTCGTCGGCCGCCTCACCGCGGGGAGTGAACGCCGACCCGATGCCCTTGAGAGCCTCGGTCAGCTCGCTGGGGATGATCCAGAGCTTGCTCGACTCGCTCTCGCTGATCTTGGGCAGCATCTGCAGGTACTGATACGCGAGCAGCTTGTCATCGGGCCGGCCCTGGTGGATCGCCCCGAACACGTTCTGGATCGCCTCCGCCTCACCCTGGGCGCGCAGCACGGCGGCCTGCTTGTCGCCCTCCGCCTTGAGGATCGCCGCCTGGCGCTGACCCTCCGCCTCCAGGATCTGGGACTGCTTCGACCCTTCCGCGGTCAGGATCGTGGCGCGACGCTCGCGCTCGGCGCGCATCTGCTTCTCCATCGAGTCCTGGATCGACACGGGCGGGTCGATGGCCTTCAGCTCGACGCGGGAGACGCGGATGCCCCACTTGCCGGTCGCCTCGTCGAGCACGACGCGCAGCTGGCCGTTGATGTTGTCGCGGCTGGTGAGCGCCTCCTCGAGGTTCAGCCCACCCACGACGTTGCGCAGCGTCGTCGTGGTGAGCTGCTCGACCGCACCGAGGTAGTTCGCGATCTCGTAGGTCGCGGCACGGGCATCCGTCACCTGGAAGTACACCACCGTGTCGATCGACACCACCAGGTTGTCCTCGGTGATCACGGGCTGAGGCGGGAACGAGACGACCTGCTCGCGCATGTCGATGAGCGGACGCAGCCGGTCGATGAACGGCACGAGGAGGTTCAGCCCCGGCTGGAGCGTCTTGTGATACCGGCCGAGGCGTTCCACGACGCCGGCCGTCGCCTGCGGGATGATCCGGATCGCGCGAGCGATCGTGACCAGCACGAAGATGATGACCGCGATGGCGAGGATCCACGCGATGGCGGTCGGAACGAACGAGGAGTCGTTCATCATGCTCCTATTCGGTGACGGGTCGGACGATGGCGGTGGCTCCGCTGATGTCGACCACGGCGATGCGGGTGCCGGTGATGATGGGCGCGCCGTCGACACTGCGCGCGGTCCAGATGTCGCCGTTGCTGAGCTTGACCTGGCCGGTGATCTGGGTGATGTCGAGAAGCGCTGTGCCGCGGAGGCCCATCAGCGCATCCACGTTCGATTTCGCCGGGTCCTCGCCCCGGCGCAGGCGGTGCAGCAGCGGAGGCCGCAGGAAGAAGATGAACATCGCGGCGGCGACGGCGGCGACGATCAGCTGGGCCCACCAGGGGAGCCCGAGGAGCCCTGCCACGAGTCCGACGAGACCGCCGAACGCGAGCATGAGGAACGTGAAGTCGAGGGTGAGCATCTCGATCACCAGGAAGAGGGCGATGAGCACCAGCCACGCGATCCACGCCCACTGCCCGATGTCGGCTAAGAATGTCGCCAGACCGTCCATGCGCCCTCCTGAGCGTCAACCTACCACGGGGCTCACGACCCGGTCCGGACAGCGCACCGTTGTAGGGTGGAATGTCGCCATCCGGGCGATTTCGCGCATCCCGAGGAGCAGAGATGACCCAGGTCCTTCCCGCCGGATCCCTCGACGGCAAGGTGGCTCTGGTCACCGGATCGTCGCGAGGCATCGGCGCCGACACCGTCCGCTACTTCGCCGAGGCGGGCGCCGACGTCGTCATCAACTTCCGCAACAAGGCTCCGCGCGCCGAGAAGCTCGCGAACGAGCTGCGTGCCCTCGGCCGTCGCGCTCTGGTCGTGGGCGCCGATCTCACCGATCCTGATTCCGTGTCGGCGATGTTCGACCGCGTGCGCGAGGAGTTCGGTCGTCTGGACGTGCTCGTGCTCAACGCCTCCGGAGGCATGGAGTCGGGGATGGCCGAGGACTACGCCCTGAAACTCAACCGCGACGCGCAGGTGAACGTGCTCCAGACTGCTGAGCCGCTGCTGGGCGACGGGGCGAGGGTCGTGTTCGTGACCAGCCACCAGGCGCACTTCATCCGCACCACGCCTACCATGCCGGAGTACGAGCCCGTCGCTCGCTCGAAGCGCGCGGGCGAGGACGCTCTGCGCGAGCTGATCCCCGGTCTCGCGGAGAAGGGTGTCGGGTTCACCGTCGTCTCCGGCGACATGATCGAGGGCACCATCACGGCGACCCTGCTCGAGCGCGCGAACCCCGGGGCGATCGCCGGGCGTCGCGAATCGGCGGGAAAGCTCTACAACGTCTCGGAGTTCGCCGCCGAGGTCGCCAAGGCCGCCGTCGAGCCGGTGCCCGCCGACAACACGCGCCTCGTCGGCGACACCTCGGACTTCGCCGCCGAGTGACGCTCCGGCGAAGAGGGAGGCCATCCGTCGGTGGCCTCCCTCTTCGCGTCGCGGGTTCGGCTCAGATGAGCACGTCCGGCGTCTGCACGGCCTCGGCCTGTGTGAGGGTGAATGCCCGCACCAGCTGCACGACGCCCAGCGCGACCAGGGAGACCCCGAGGATCAGCCAGAGCACCGTCGCGGCGTAGAGCGGCGAGAGCAGCACGGCGATGCCCGCGACGATGCCGAGCAGGGCGTACAGCAGCGTCCATGCCCTCGACGCATCGTGGCCCATGAGGCTCAGGGCCACGACTCCGTCGGCGATCCAGCTCACGCCGATGAAGATCGCCACGATGATCGCGAGCGTGACCGTCGCGGCGCTGAGGTTCGCGAAGGCGACGACGCCGGTGACCACGTACAGCAGACCCAGGACGACGTGCCCGGCGCGCACCCAGCCGCCCCCTCTGCCCGAGAACACGGCGAGACCGAGATAGACCAGCCCGCCGATGATGAGGTAGCTCGCGAAGATGCCGGTGACGATCACCGCCGACTTCGCGGGCCAGATGAGCAGCACGATCCCGGCGATGAGCGTGATCGCACCGGCGATGGCGAGAAAGAGACGGACGGAGCGCAGGAAACCCGGCTCGGTGAAGCGGAACGTGTCCATGGTGGTCCTTTCGTACAACGGGCCCTTCGCGCACACGCTATCGGATGCCAGGATCGGGATGTGGCACACGATGTGGAGGACGAGTACCGACTCGCCGAACTGATCAGACTGCGGCGGGTGCGCGATCGGATCGATCGCGAGTACGCTCGCCCACTGGACGTCGAGACGCTGGCACGCGGAGAGCACATGTCCGCCGGTCATCTCAGCCGGCGGTTCCGCCAGGTGTTCGGCGAATCACCGTATTCGTATCTCATGACGCGACGCATCGAGCGGGCCATGGCGCTGCTGCGCCGCGGTGACGTGAGTGTGACGGATGCCTGCTTCGCCGTCGGCTTCTCGTCGCTCGGCACGTTCAGCACCCGCTTCAGCGAACTCGTCGGCCTCTCACCGAGCGCCTACCGACGCGAGCCAGGGCTCGGCCCCGGCATCCCGTCGTGGATCGAGAAGCAGGCGACCAGACCGATCAGGAATCGAGAAGCGGCGTCGCACGGGCGTGAGTAGCGTCGAGGTCATGAACAGCATCACCATCAGCGTCAGCTTCCTCCCGCACATCGATCCGGAGGCATCCCTCGCCTTCTATCGCGACGTGCTCGGTTTCGAGGTCCGCAAGGACGTGGGATACGAGGACATGCGGTGGATCACCGTAGGGCCGGCCGGTCAGCCCGACACGTCGATCGTGCTCACCCCTCCCGCGGTCGACCCGGGCATCAGCGATGACGAGCGTCGGACGATCCTCGAGCTCATGGCGAAGGGAAGCTACGCCGGCATCGTGCTCACCGCCGACGACGTCGACGCCGCCTTCGCGGAGATCGAGGCGAAGGGCGCGGACGTCGTGCAGGAGCCGATCGATCAGCCGTACGGCGTGCGCGACTGCGCATTCCGTGACCCTGCCGGTAACTTCGTGCGTATCAACCAGGCCGTCGCCTGACGCGTGCGCCGCCCGGCATCCGATCCCCTCCGACGAAGGAAGCACCGTGCCGCAGGACCACCCCGCCGACAGCCACGACGTCATCCGCGTCGAGGGCGCGCGCGAGAACAATCTCAAGGACGTCTCGGTCAGCCTGCCCAAGAGGCGCCTCACGGTGTTCACCGGCGTCTCCGGGTCGGGCAAGAGCTCGCTCGTGTTCGACACGATCGCCGCGGAGTCGCGCCGGCTGATCGACGAGACGTACAGTGCGTTCGTGCAGGGGTTCATGCCGTCCGTTCCCCGCCCCGACGTCGACGTGCTCGAAGGGCTGACCACCGCGATCATCGTCGACCAGGAGCGTCTGGGCGCCAATCCGCGCTCGACGGTGGGCACGGTCACCGACGCGAACGCGATGCTGCGCATCCTGTTCTCGAAGTTCGGCACGCCGCACATCGGTGGACCCACCGCGTTCTCGTTCAACATCCCCACCCAGAAGGCCAGCGGGGTGATGACCGGTCCGAGAGGTGAGAAGAAGATCGTCAAGGATGCCGTGTACCTCGGCGGCATGTGCCCGAGGTGCGAGGGCAGGGGAGCGGTGTCGGACATCGACCTGACCCAGGTGATCGACGAGTCGAAGTCGCTCGACGACGGCGCCATCATGGTGCCCGGGTACACGGCGGACGGATGGATGGTGAAGGGCTTCTCGCAGTCGGGTTTCTACCCCGCCGACAAGCCCATCGCGGAGTTCACCGAGAAGCAGAGGCACATGTTCCTGTACGGCGAGGTCACCAAGGTGAAGATCTCGGGGATCAACATGACCTACGAGGGCCTGATCCCCAAGATCACGAAATCGATGCTCTCGAAGGACATCGACGCCCTGCAGCCGCACATCCGAGCGTTCGTGGAGCGGGTGGCGTCCTTCACGACGTGCCCGGAGTGCGACGGCACCCGGCTCACCGAGGCAGCGCGATCATCGAGGATCGACGGGATCAGCATCGCCGACGCCTGTCGCATGCAGGTCACGGATCTGGCGGCGTGGGTGCGCGGCCTGTCTCTGAGCGGGGCGGGTCCCCTGCTCGACGCGCTGCGCGCGAACCTCGATGCGTTCGTGACGCTCGGGTTGGGCTACCTGAGCCTCGAGCGTCCGTCGGGCACCCTCAGCGGGGGAGAGGCGCAGCGCATCAAGCTGCTGCGTCACCTCGGCTCGTCGCTGACCGATGTGACCTACGTGTTCGACGAGCCGACGATCGGCCTGCATCCGCATGACATCCAGCGCATGAACACGCTTCTGCTGCAGCTGCGCGACAAGGGCAACACCGTGCTCGTCGTCGAGCACAAGCCCGAGACGATCGCGATCGCGGATCGCGTCGTCGACCTCGGACCGGGAGCCGGCAGCGGCGGGGGAGAGGTCTGCTTCGAGGGCACCGTCGACGAGCTGACCCGCAGCGACACGCTCACCGGTCGTCATCTGCACGACCGCACATCCCTGAAGAGTGCCGTGCGGCCGGCGGCCGGCGCGATCCAGGTGCGCGGCGCCGACGCCAACAACCTGAGGGACGTCGACGTGGATGTGCCCACCGGGGTGCTGACCGTCGTGACAGGCGTGGCGGGTTCGGGCAAGAGCTCGCTGGTGCACGGTTCGATCAGCCCGATGGACGGCGTGGTCGCGATCGACCAGACGGCGATCAAGGGATCGCGCCGCAGCAATCCCGCCACCTACACGGGGATGCTGGAGCCGATCCGCAAGGCGTTCGCGAAGGCCAACGGCGTGAAACCGGCCCTGTTCAGTGCGAACAGCGAGGGCGCCTGCCCGAGCTGCAAGGGCTCGGGCGTGATCGTCACCGAGCTCGGATTCATGGACACGATCGAGACGCCGTGCGAGGACTGCGGCGGCAAGCGGTTCCAGCTGGGCGTTCTCGAGTACAAGCTGGGCGGGCTGGACATCACCGAGGTGCTGGACCTGCCGGTCGCCGAGGCGCGGGAGTTCTTCTCGGCATCCGAGACGAAGATCCCCGCCGTGGTCTCTGTGCTGTCGCGGATGACGGATGTCGGCCTCGGGTACCTGACCCTCGGTCAGCCGCTGTCGACGCTGTCCGGCGGTGAGCGACAGCGCCTGAAGCTGGCGATCCAGATGGGTGAGGCCGCCGACGTCTATGTGCTGGACGAGCCGACCACCGGCCTGCATCTCGCCGATGTCGAGAACCTGCTCGGTCTGCTCGATCGCCTCGTCGACTCGGGAAAGACGGTCATCGTCATCGAGCACCATCAGGCGGTGATGGCGCACGCCGACTGGATCATCGACATCGGACCTGGCGCCGGTCACGACGGCGGACGTGTCGTCTTCGAGGGGACGCCGGGTGATCTCGTCGCCTCGCGGTCGACGCTCACCGGCGAGCATCTCGCCGAGTACGTCGCGTGAGCCCGCCGGGCCGCATCGACGTTGCTGGGGCGTTCGCACGGAATAACCGATAATGCACATTATGTCAGAACATCTGATTCGGCCGCTCTCCCGCTGTCCTAGACCCCTACGCATTCACGCTCGACGCGGGAGCGCCGTAGACGTTTAGTCCACCGGGAACGATGCGCACCGTCGCCACCGTGCTGCCCTGTTCGAGCACGGACACCTCACCGTCATGCGCCACGTTCACCGCCTCGCCGGTCGACGATCGTGCCTCGATCCGCACCTGCTCGGCGGTGAACGCCTCGATCGTCGCGAGGGCAGCACGCCCAGGCACCCGGTCGAGAAGAGCGGATGCCTTCACCCCGAACGCCAGTGCGACGAGTCCGCGCAGCCGCGGCATCCGACCCCGCGCGTGCAGCACCCGGACGTCGAGAACACCGTCGTCGAGGCGGCGACGTTGGAGCGGCACCATCGACGCCGACGAGTTCTGCCCCGCGGCCACCGCGATCGACCACACCCGCGCTGCGCGCCCGTCGGCGCGCACGTGCAGCGTGTGCGCCCGTGCCAGCACCCGCACCGCGGCGATCAGCGCCGCCACGGGCTTGCCCAGCGCCCCTTCCATCTCCTCGCGCTCCGCGACGAAACCGGGATACACCCCGACCGAGGCCACGTTCATCACGGTCACCGGCGGCTCGTCGTCGATGATCAGCTCGGCGACATCGACGCGCCGCCCCGCACCGTCACGCACTGCCTGCACGGCGGCGTCGATCGTCTCCGCGCCGGCCGTGCGCGCGAAGTGGTTGAACGTCCCGCCCGGGAAGATCAGCAGCGGAAGGCCGGCACGGCGAGCCGCGTCGGCCGCGGCGGCGACCGTGCCGTCGCCACCCCAGACACCGACGACCCGGGGCGGGTTCGTCCCCGTCAGAGCATCGCGCGCGAGGTTCGAGATGCGCTCGCCCTCCTCGAGAACGTGGATGTGTGCGCGGGGAAGCTCGCGGGAGATGAAGTCACGCGGCTCCGGGCGCAGCGGATCGATGCCGGATGCGACGTTCACGAAGATCAGCGCGCCGTCGCCCTCGGGCAGTGACGGCAGGTCGATCGTCGGACCGAGATGCGCGGGTTCAGACCGAGCAGGTGCCGGCACGAGCATCCGCCCGACGACGGCGACGGCGGAGCCCAGCGCCGCTCCCCCGATCACGTCCGACAGCCAGTGCGCCCCCGTGTGCAGACGCGAGTATGCGACGGCTGCGCCGAGCGGCGCGAGCACCGCACCGGAGCGGCCCGATTCGAGGGCGACACCCGTGACGAAAGCCGCCGCCGACGATGAATGCCCCGACGGGAACGAGCCGGAAGTGGGTGTCCGCTTCAGCCGGCGAGGCACCGGCACGTCCTTGAGCAGCGGCCGGTCGCCGCCGAAGATCCGCTTGCCGACGAGGTTCGCCAGCGCACTGCCGACGATCAGCGATGCGATCCCGCGAACGGCACCTCGGCGCGGCTTGCCCCCGAGCAGGTAGAGCGCAGCCGCGATCTCGAACCAGAGGCGACTGCGATCCGCGCGATGCGACAGGCGTGCGAGCCTGCGGTCGAGTGCGGGCAGGTGGCGTTGGCGATTCACCGCATGCGCCGCCCGCGCGTCGATGTGCCGTATCCAGCGCGGCAGGATGCGCACGCGCCGCAGCGCGATGATCGGATGCGAGTGCCCCTTCATGATCTGAGAGTAGTCCCGCAGAGAGGTGCGGCGTACCGGGCTTGCGGGTCAGCGCAACGGTGCCCGCACGGGCAGCCGGTTCTGTTCGATGAGCCAGCGCACCGACTCCAGGATCGCTGCTTCCGGCTCGTAGCGCGGCTCGTAGCCGAGACGCGCCCTCGCCTTCTCGATGCTGAACACCTGACTGCGCTCCAGGTGACTGCGACTGACGTCCGCGTGCTCGGGCGTCGTCAGCTCGCGGAAGCGATCCCAGCTCACGCTGCGCAGCGCCGAGGCGTGCCCGAACCAGCCCGAGGCGATCTGGATGTATCCGCGGACGTTCAACGCGGTCGGCGCGACGATGTTGAAGTCCTCCCCCGCGGCTGCGTCCCGGTTCGCGACAGCTCGCTCGAAGGCCTGCGCGACGTCGTCGGCATGCACGTGATGCAGCGTCTCGGTGCCGCTGCCGGGCACGTCGATCGTCCGGCCCGATGACAGCGCCGTCCACAGCGTCTCGTCCACGTTGCCGACCGGGCCGATCGGATGCCAGCCGGGCCCCACGATGTGGCCAGGGTGGATCGAGGTGGTGATCAGTCCCCCGTTCCCGTTCTCCCGCTTCAGCAGATCGGCGATCCGCGCCTTGTGGATGCCGTACTCATCGTGCGGCTCATCGGTGCACGCCGAATCCTCTGTGATCGGCAGCTTGCGGCTCGCGCCGTACCTCCACACGGACCCGCAGTGCAGCAGGTGGTCGACGCCGCCCCGGAGTGCGGTGACGAGAGCTGCCGCCGATTCTTCGGTGAAGCAGATCAGATCGATGACGACGTCGGCGCGCTGGGCGAGCACCGTTCGTCCGAACGACCCGTCGGCTTCCGCCGCTCCCCTGTCGACGGCGACCGGGATCACCTCACCCCATTCCGGGCCGTCGGTGTAGGGGCCGGCCTGGCCTCTGCTCATCGACACCACCTGGTGACCGGCGCGGACGAGACGGGGAACGAGGTAGGAGCCGATGTGGCCGCTGCCTCCGATGACGACGATTCTCATGACGAGAAGCTACGCGCTTCTGCTCGTCACGCGGTAGGCGAGGGCGACGGCTGCTCCGTCGTATCCTCGACGTCTTGCGTCGTATCCTCCGCATCCTCCTTCGCCTTCTCCGCTTCCTCCTGTGCCTTCTCGGCGTCCTCCGCGGCCTTCTCGGCAGCCTTGCGCTGCTCCTCGGCCGCCTTCTCTGCGGCCTTCCGCTGCTCTTCCGCGGCCTTCTCGGCCTCCTTCGCCGCCTTCTCCTGCGCCTTGCGATCTGGATTCGCGCCCTGGTCGGGCTGCGGCTCGGCGTCCTGGTCGGGCGTGCTCGCGGGCACGGGCGGCGTCGCCGGAGCGGACGACCGGGTATCCGCCGGGTTGGTCGACGCAGGCTCGGGTACGGCGCCACCCGTCATCCACACCCCGGCGACGACGGCAGCGGCAGCCGTCACCGCGGCTGCCGCTGCGACGACGCCGAGGCGGCGGCCCCTGACACCCGGGGCGGCAGCGTCTGTCTCGCCGGACGCCGGCGGCGGCACCGGGGTGGCGGGAGGGGCCCCGGTCTCCGCCGCGAGCAGGCGGGTCGGAGCGGTCATCGCGGCTGTCTGAGCCTCGGCCGCGGCCGACGGCACAGCACCTGCCGCCAGCGCGGCCGCGGCGACGGCCGCCGGTACCGTCGGTCGCGGCGGCGAGGCGGGAGCGGCGGCCAGAGCCCATGCCGCGTCGAACACGTCCGACGCGCTCGGCCGCTCGCCCGGGTCGGTGGCGGTCATCGCGGTCAGCAGGCTCGACCACGCCGGCCCGAACTCGACCGGCACGTCCGGCGCTGACGTCAGTCTCGCCATCGCCGCGCCGATGCCCTCCGACTGGGGGAACGCGCGACGGCCGGTCAGCGCCTCGAGCATCACCAGCCCCAGCGAGTAGATGTCAGCTGCAGGCGCGGGCATCGCCCCGTGCAGCTGCTCGGGGGCGATGTAAGCCGCGGTGCCGATCACGATCCCCGGCGAGGTGAGGCGCGCCGCGTCGACCAGGGCGGCGATGCCGAAATCGGCGAGCTTCGCACCCGAGCGGCTGGCGGGGAACGCGGCGTCGGAGAGCAGCACGTTCGACGGCTTGATGTCGCGGTGCACGATACCCGCGCTGTGCACGACGTGCAGTGCCTCAGCGAGGTCGGCCGTGAGCGCGGCGACATCCGAGGGGGCGAGGGGCCCCTGGGCGATGCGGGCGGCGAGCGTCGGTCCGTCGACGAACTCCATGACCAGGTATTCCGGTCGCCCCGGCTGCAGCTGCGCGTCGTAGAGCGTGACGAGCGCGGGGTGGTTGAGCGACGCGAGCGCGGTCATCTCTCCCCGCGCACGCCCGGCCGACGCGTCGTCGCCGTCGAGCTCGCCGCGAAGCAGCTTGATCGCCACGACCCGTCCGAGAAGCGTGTCCTTTGCGCGGTACACCCGTGCCATGCCGCCCTGGCCGACGCATTCGAGGATCTCGTACCGCGCGTCGAGCATGCCCGACGTGGGCAGCGAATCATCGTTGGTCATCGAGTCCTCCCGTCGCCTGTCCGGTGCCCGGCGACGACACCACTCTAGGTCGACGGGAGCGGCGGGCTGATGGCCTTGACAGCTGCGTCGTGTCACCCGCTCGCCAGGACTAGCCTTGACGGGTGAGCCATACTCCCCTCCCCCGCGCGACTCCCGGCTGGAGAGGCTGGCTGGTGTGGGGTGTGGCCGTTGCCGCATACGTCCTGGCGATCACCAACCGCAGCTCGCTCAGCGCGGTGGGCGTCGACGCCGCCGAGCGCTTCCAGGCCGACGCGGCGACGCTCTCGCTCTTCGCGGTCGTGCAGCTCGCCGTGTACGGCGGCCTGCAGATACCCATCGGGGTGCTGCTCGATCGGTACGGGTCGCGTCCGATCATGGTGATCGGGATGCTGCTCATGGCCCTCGGGCAGTTCGTGATGGCGGTGTCCCCGAGCATCGGCATCGCTCTGATCGCGCGCGTGCTGCTGGGCGCCGGAGACGCGGCGGTGTTTCCCGCTGTGCTGCGCCTCGTCGCCACGTGGTTCCCCGCCCAGCGCGGACCCGTGATGGGACAGCTGACGGGCCTCGTCGGCCAGACCGGCCAGCTCATCGCGCTCACGCCGCTGGCCGCGCTGCTGCACTCGACGAACTGGACGATCACTTTCGGCAGCGTCGCCGGGCTCGGTCTGCTCTTCGCCATCCTCGTCTGGATGCTCGTGCGCAACCACCCACCCGAGCGCAGCGCGGACGTCACGGTCAACACCGAGACGGGCGTGGTTCAGGTGATCACCTCGGCGATCGACACCGGCGTCGGCATCCGCGCCGCCTGGGCGCATCCCGGCACCCGACTGGCGTTCTGGTCGCACTTCACCACCCCGTTCGCCAGCACCGCCTTCCTGCTGCTGTGGGGCATGCCGTTCCTCACCGCAGGGCAGGGGCTCTCCCCCGCAGGCGCCGCCGGCATCCTGTCGGTGAACGTGCTCGTCAGCATGGCCCTGAGCCCGGTGCTCGGCATGCTGTCGCGACGCATCCCGACCCGACGCTCGCTCGCCCTCGTGCTGCCGAGCATCCTCGTCCAGGTGGTCGCGTGGAGCACGGTGATCCTCTGGCAGGGACCGGCACCGATCTGGCTGCTCATCGTGCTCGTGGTGTGCCTGGCCGCCGGCGGACCGGCATCCATGATCGCGTTCGACCACGCCCGCACGCACAACCCCGCCCACCGGCTCAGCACCGCCACCGGTGTGACCAACTCCGGCGGATTCCTCGCGGCACTCATCGCGATCTTCTTCATCGGCCTCATGCTCGACCTGCAGGGCGCCGGCACGCCGGACACCTATTCGCTCGAGGCGTTCCGCTGGGCGTTCGCGACCCAGATCCCGCTCTGGCTGCTCGGGGCGTCGTTCATCATCCGCGAGCGCAAGAGCACCCGCATCCGGATGGGGCTCGACCCCGAGCGTGGAGGGCGTCGCTGACCCGGGCGTCAGCCGCGCGGGACGCCGAGACGCAGCGCCTGGAACGTCTCCAGGATCAGTTCGACGCTGAGGTGCGACGGGATGCCCTGATCGCCGTCCTCGAATTCCGCCAGCTCCACGCCGAGCACCCGCGCGGGGTCGAGCGCGGCGAAGATCGCGGCGATCTGATGCGGCAGCAGTCCGGCATCCACCCGGTAGGCGGCCGGGATGTAGCCGGGCTCCAGCACGTCCCAGTCGACGTGGATCCAGACGTCCCGACCGGCCACGATCTCGGCGATCCGCTCTGGTGAGCTCTCGTCCGGTGACAGCACGGTGACTCCGTGCTGATCGAGCAGCATCCGCTCGTCGGGGTCGATGTCGCGTCCGCCGACGATCACCACCTGGGCGGGATTCAGACCGGCTCCGTGTCCGCTGTCCCAGAGGCCGCACGCCGCCGAGACGACCATTCCCCCGAGGTAGCCGGATGCCGTGGTCGCCGGCGTGTTGAAATCGCCGTGCGCGTCGATCCACAGCACGACGGCCTCGGGGAAGCGCTGCGCGACAGTCGGCAGGGTTCCGATGCTCGCCCCGCAGGTGTTCGTGGCGAGCACGGGGGTCGCATCGCGGTCAAAGGCGTCGCGGACCGCGTCGCGCAGCGCGTGCAGCGTCTCGGCTGCGGCGGGCAGGCACTCCGACCAGTCGTCCTCCTGCGCCGGGGCGGGCGTGCCGACCACTCGAGCCTCGATGTCGAGCATCCGCGACAGCGCCCGACCGGCTCTCAACGCGCCCGGAAGCGCCCCGGTCGTGCGGTCGCCGACGCGTCCCTGTGAGATGACGATCTCGATCGGCTTGGTCATGAGTTCTCCTTCTCGGATCGGTGCGTGTCGTGGGCGACGCGGGCCAGCCGCGCGGGTCAGCGACGCGGGGCCCTGCCGAACGGGCGCGATCCCCCG
The DNA here is from genome assembly GCF_040686955.1 of Microbacterium sp. NPDC077391. NCBI lineage: Bacteria > Bacillati > Actinomycetota > Actinomycetes > Micrococcales > Microbacteriaceae > Microbacterium > Microbacterium sp. NPDC077391. Next base: position 397,314 of record NZ_JBFBMI010000002.1, on the reverse strand, counting down.
CGCCCGCCGCGCACGACATCGGCGCGCGCGGACCAGCCCTGTGCGGCATCCGATCCGTCGAAGCCGCCGCGCGCGAGCCGCATGCCGACGTCGTCGTGATGGGTGCGGGGAGCTCCCCCGCGGCGAACGGATGCCCGGACGCTCCACGTGTCGTCGGTGAAGCAGCCGCCACGGAAGACACGGTGGTCGTCGTGCAGTTCGGGGTCGAGGAGGTCCCAGCACCACTCCCAGACGTTGCCCAGCGTGTCGAAGAGGCCGTTCAGGTTCGGCAGCTTCAAGCCGACATCCTGCGGCGCTCCGACCGCATCGCGTGATGACCACGCGATCTCGTCGAGCGGACCGTACTGCGGCCCGACTGATCCGGCGCGGCAGGCGTACTCCCACTCCGCCTCGGTCGGCAGGCGGTACCCGTCGCTGTCGACGTGCCAGGTGACGTCCTCACCGTCGAAGGAGTATGCCGGATCCAGGCCCTCCCACTCCGATGCGGCGTTGCAGAACCTGATGGCGCGGAACCAGCTGAGATCGCGCGCCGGGCGTCTCGGGTGCTGGGCGGCGATGCCCAGCACCTCGGCGAACTGGCCCTCGGTGACGGCGAAGGCGCCGATCTCGAACGGCTCGAGCTGCACGGTCGTCTGCTCCCCGCGGCGAGCACCGTGCCGTGTCACGACTCCGCCGGGCAGCGCGCGCATCTCCCACAGATCCACGCTCAGCCCTGCACAGACACGGGGCCGGTGCTCGGCGCCGGCCGCGAGGACCGCGGCACGGCGAAGATCTGCAGGAAGAACTCGCAGAGCGGACCGACGAGCAGCGCGAACAGCAGCGTGCCGATGCCGACGGTGCCGCCCAGCGCCCATCCGACGAGCACGACCGTCACCTCGAGGCAGGTTCGCACGATCCAGATCGGGCGACGCAGTCGCACGTGCAAACCGGTCATCAGCCCGTCGCGCGGTCCGGGACCGAAGTGCGCGCCGATGTACATCCCCGTCGCGGCCGACAGCACGAGCAGACCGATCGCGAAGAGCAGGGCCTGCTGCCACACATCCCTGCCGACCGGGATGAAGAGGAACCCGACGTCGGCCGACGGGCCGACCAGGAGCGCGTTCACGACCGTGCCCGCGCCGGGCTTCTGACGGATGGGGATCCACAGCAGCAGCACGATCGCGCTGACGAGGGTCGTCACGATGCCGAAGCTCAGCGGCACGTGCCGGGTGATGCCCTGGGTCAGCACGTCCCAGGGCGCTGCGCCGAGCCCGCTGCGCACGATGAAGGCGATGCCCATGCCGTACAGGAACACGCCGATCAGCAGCTGCGCGACGCGACGCGGCAGGCGTCTGCCGGTGAGAGCGGTCACCTCGGCATCGTCTCGACCCAGGCGGGGAACTTCGCGACCCGTCCATCACCCGACGACGTGCGCGTCACCCGCCGCCGCACCCAGGGCCCGACGAACTGCCGGTAGTACGCGAGACCGACAGGACCTGCCGGGTGATCCGTGCTCGGCGTCCACCATTCCTCGGGCGGCTCCAGGCCGAGCGCGTGCAGCACACGCGCGGCGACCCGGTGGTGGCCGTTCGCGTTCATGTGCAGGCGGTCCTGCGACCAGTAGCGGGGGCGGGACAGCTCGGCATCCGGCCAGTTCAGCGCGCGGACGACATCGGGACGATTCTCGACGCGCCGCAGCACCGCGGCCGACAGCGCGTCGCCCCGGCGCTGGAAGAGCGGCCCCATGGGCAGCTGCGCGCTCGGGTTCGCGCCGGACAGCAGGATCAGAGTGACGCCCTCCTCATCGCAGCGTCGCAGCACACGGGAGAACGCATCGGCGATGTGCTCGATGTCGGCGTTGGGCCGGAGGATGTCGTTCCCGCCGCCGTTGAACGACAGGTGCGTCGGCCGAAGCGCCAGTGCGGGCTCGAGCTGCTCTTCGACGATGGGCCAGATCAGCCGCCCGCGAATGGCGAGGTTGGCGTACTGGATGGGCTCGGCGACGGCATCCGCCCACCCTTGCGCGGCCAGGTCCGCCCAGCCCCGCACGCGCCCGTCGGGCAGCTCGTCGCCCACGCCCTCGGTGAAGGAATCCCCGATCGCCACGAACCGCACAGCCGCCATGCTCTCAGCCTATTGCGGTGGGGACGCAACCCAGGTCGCGTGACGCGATCAGCGCTCGTCGAGCGCGCGGCCGCGAAGATCCGTGAGGCCCCACGCCGCGACGGTCGCCACGACGAAGAAGGCGGCGAACGTCGTGAAGGCGAGCGGCGCGCCGCCCGTGGCGAGCAGCACGGGCACCAGCAGCGGCGCGACGATCGACGCCAGACGACCCACGCCGGCCGCCCACCCCGAGCCCGTCGCACGCAGAGACGTCGGGTACAGCTCCGGAGTGACGGCGTACAGCGCTCCCCACGCGCCCAGGTTGAAGAACGACAGCGCCATCCCCGTCGCGATGATCGCGCCCTCCGTGCTCGCGGTGCCGAACAGCACCGCCGAGACCGCGGATCCGGCGAGGAACACCGACAGGGTCGCCCGGCGCCCCCAGACCTCGATCAGCCACGCCGCGACGGCGTACCCGGGCAGCTGGGCGAGGGTGATCAGCAGGGTGAACCCGAACGAGCGCACCAGGTCGTACCCGGCCTGCACGAGGATGCTGGGGATCCAGATGAACGCTCCGTAGTAGGCGAAGTTCACGCAGAACCAGACCAGCCAGATGCACAGCGTGCGCGTGCGGAACTCGGCAGACCACAGCGCCCCCACCCGCTGTGCGGCGCTCACCGCGACCGGTCGCACCGCGGCATCCGCCCGCGGTGCCCGAGCGCGTCGCAGGTCGGCTGCCGTCTCGAACGTCGACACGATCCGCTCGGCTTCGGCCAGGCGTCCGCGAGAGGCCAGCCAGCGTGGCGACTCGGGCAGTCCCCACCGCACCACGAGCGCGTACGCCGCGGGGATCGCCCCGAGGGCGAACGCCCATCGCCAGCCGTCGGCGGACGCCGGGATGACGAAGTAGCCGATGAGGGCGGACGCCGTCCATCCGACGGCCCAGAACGCCTCCAGGACCACGATCACGCGGCCTCGGATCGCCGCGGGGGCGAATTCGCTGACGTAGGTGGACGCGACCGGAAGCTCCGCCCCCAGACCGAGTCCCACGAAGAAGCGCAGCACCAGCAGCATCGCGATTCCGCCGACCAGGGCGCTGGCGCCGGTGGCGAGGCCGTAGATGAGGAGGGTGATCGCGAACACCTGCCGTCGGCCGAGGCGATCCGCGAGCAGGCCTCCGACGCTCGCGCCGATCGCCATCCCGACGAACCCGATGGACGCGATCCATCCGGTCTCCCCCGGCGTCAGCTGCCACTGCTGGGCGAGCACCGCGATGATGAACGAGATGAGACCCACGTCCATCGCATCCAGCGCCCATCCGAGGCCCGACCCGGTGAGCACACGCAGGTGGGGCCGGGCGAAGGGCAGCGCGTCGAGTCGGGACGCGATGGATGCACGGCTCGGGAGCTCGGTGTGCGGCATCCTCTCATCGTAGGGGCGCCGCACCGCCGCGCTCAGCCGGTGACGGCGGTGCGGAGGGTGTCGAGCCCGACCCCGCCGATGTCGAGGGCGCGCTTGTGGAAGTCCTTGAACGAGAAGGCGTCGCCCTGCTTCTGCTGGACGGTGTCGCGCACCTGCTCCCAGATCCGCTGACCGACCTTGTACGACGGCGCCTGTCCCGGCCACCCGAGGTACCGGTTGACCTCGAACCGACGGAACTCGTCGGGCATGTTCACGTTGCGCCGCATCTGCTCCAGCGCGTAGTCGTGATCCCAGATCCCGTCGCCGTCCAGCCGCGGCTTGCGCAGGTGCACGCCGATGTCGAGCACGACGCGCAGGGCGCGCATGCGCTGGCCGTCGAGCATGCCCAGACGATCGGCCGGGTCATCGAGGTATCCGAGCTGCTCCATGAGTCGCTCGGCGTACAGCGCCCACCCCTCCGCGTGGCCCGAGGTGCCGGCGAGCACTCGCCGCCAGGTGTTCAGCTCGGCGCGGTTGTACGTCGCCTGCGCGATCTGCAGGTGATGACCGGGGACGCCCTCGTGGTAGACGGTGGTCAGCTCGCGCCAGGTGTCGAACTCGGTGACGCCCTCCGGAACCGACCACCACATCCGACCGGGGCGGGAGAAGTCGTCGGTGGGGCCGGTGTAGTAGATCCCGCCCTCCTGGGTGGGGGCGATCATGCACTCGAGCTCGCGGATCTGCTCGGGGATGTCGAAGTGGCTGGCACCGAGATCGGCGATGGCCCGGTCGCTGGTCTCCTGCATCCACCTCTGCAGCGCGTCGGTGCCGTGCAGCTTGCGGCTGGCGTCGGCCTCGAGGTGGGCGACGGCCTCTTCGACGCTCGCGCCGGGCAGGATCTCGTTCGCGATCGCCTCCTGCTCGGTGATCATCCGCTGCAGCTCCTCGCGGCCCCACTCGTAGGTCTCGTCGAGGTCGATGCTCGCGCCGAGGAAGCGACGGGAGTTGAGTGCGTAGAGGTCGCGCCCGACGGCGTCCTCGGAACCGGCGACCGGCGCCAGCTCGCTGATCAGGAAGTGGCGGAGATCGTCGTAGGCGACCCGTGCGGCGCCGGCGTGATCGGCGATGTCGCGGGCGAGGGAGGCTGGCAGCTGGCCGTCACGCGGCCCGGCGGTGGCGGCGAACGAGGCGAAGAAGCCGCGATCGGCGCTGTACCGGGCGATCTGCGTGGCGACCTCCGTGACCTGGCGGCGCGCGGGCACGACGCCGTGCCGGATGCCCTGGCGCAGCGTCTCGACGTACCCCTTCAGCGCAGTCGGCACCGCGGCCAGCCGCTCGCAGACGACCGCCCAGTCATCGATCGTGTCGGTGGGCATGAGGTCGAACGCCTGACGGAAGTCCTGCGGCGCCGAGGCGATGACGTTCAGGTCGCGCAGATGCCACTGCGCATCGTGCAGCTCGAGCTGCAGTCGCAGCTCTGCCGAGAGGTCGGTCCTGGTGACCTCGTCGATGCTGTCGACGGGGGTCGCGGCATCCAGAGCGGCGAGCGTCTCACGCGCTGCGGCGATGCTGCGCTCGTGCCCTTCCGGGCTCACGTCGTCGAGGCGGGCGCCTGCCTCGTTGCGTCCGATGTAGGTCGCGAGGATGGGCGACAGGTCTACCAGGGTGTCGACCCAGTCCTCGGCGATCTGATCGATGGCAGAGGGGGTGCGAGGCTCGGAACTCATGATCTCGAGCCTAGCCTCGCGCCCCTCCGCGCCGGGGATCAGTGCGCGGCTTCGTTCCAGTCGCGCCCGCGGCCCACCTGCACGTCCAGCGGCACGGTGAGCTCGGCAGCACCGGCCATGCGATCGCGGACGATGCCCTCGACCTCGTCCCACTCCCCCGCGGAGACCTCGACGACGAGCTCGTCGTGGATCTGCAGCAGGGCGCGCGAGGTGAGCCCCCGCTCGCGCAGGTCTGCGTGGATGCGGTTCAACGCGATCTTCATGATGTCGGCGGCGCTGCCCTGGATGGGCGCGTTCAGCGCGGCCCGCTCCGCGTTCTCACGCAGCACACGATTGGGGCTCGCGAGGTCGGGGAACGGACGCCGTCTACCGAAGATCGTCTCGGTGTAGCCGTCTTCCTTCGCCTGCATCACGGACGCCCGCAGGTAATCGCGCACGGCTCCGAAGCGGGCGAAGTACTCCAGCATCAGCTGCTTCGCCTCCGACTGCTCGATGCGCAGCTGCTTCGACAGGCCGAACGCGCTGAGCCCGTAGACGAGACCGTACGACATGGCCTTGACCTTCGTGCGCATGGCCGAGGTCACCTCCTCGGGCTCGACCCCGAACACCCGCGCCCCCACGAAACGGTGCAGATCCTCACCCGAGTTGAACGCCTCGATGAGACCAGGGTCGCCCGACAGGTGCGCCATGATGCGCATCTCGATCTGGGAGTAGTCGGCGGTCAGCAGCGCCTCGTACCCCTCGCCGACCTGGAATGCGCTGCGGATGCGGCGCGACTCCTCGGTGCGGACGGGGATGTTCTGCAGGTTCGGGTCGGTGCTCGACAGGCGGCCGGTCTGGCTTCCGGTCTGCACATAGGTGGTGTGGATGCGGTGATCGTCGCCGATCGCCGCATCGAGCGACTCGATGATCTGGCGCAGCTTGGTCGCCTCCCGATGCTGCAGCAGCAGCGCGAGGAAGGGATGCGGGTGGGTGTCCTGCAGGTCGGCCAGCACCGCGGCATCCGTCGAGTACCCCGTCTTGGTCTTCCGGGTCTTCGGCAGCTGCAGGTCTTCGAACAGCACCTCCTGGAGCTGCTTCGGCGAGCCGAGGTTGAACTCCCGCCCGACGAGAGCGAACGCCTCGGCGGCGAGCACGTCGGTGCGCGCGAGCAGCTCACCCGAGAAGGTCGAGAGGACGTCGTGCGATACCGCCACCCCCGCCGATTCCATGTCGGCCAGGGCGATGACCGCGGGCAGCTCGATGTCGCCGAGCACGGCTGCGACCGACGCGGGCATCGCCTCACGGATGGCGGCGGCGGTGCGCAGCGTGAACCACGCCTCCTGCGAGGGCGTCGCACCGTCGGTCTCCGGGACCAGCTGTGTGGGGTCGGCTTCGGGGAGCTTCTCGTCGAGGTACCGGCCGACGAGGTGCGCGAGCGTCTTGTCGGGGAAGCTCGGCCGCATCAGCCAGCCGGCCAGCAGGGTGTCGTGAGCGAGTCCGCCCAGCCGGATGCCGTCGCGCAGCAGCGCCTTGACCTGCGGTTTGGCGTCGTTGAGCACCTTGGGCGCATCGGACTCGAGCCACGCGGTGAGCGCGTGCGCCGTCTCCCGGCCCCAGCTGCACTCGCGCAGCTCGGTCTCGGTCGCCGCGCCGACTCGCGTGATGGCTCCGCCGACGAGAGTGAGCAGCAGACCGACCTCGCCCTGCTGCTCCCCCAGCCATGCGGCGAGTTCGGCCGCGGACGATTCGACGGGCTCCGGCACCGCGACGGCCGGCTCGTCGTGTGCCGGCTCGTCGGGCGCGCCCACCGCTTCGAAGACGCGGGGCAGGAGTGTGCGGAACTCGAGGCGGGCGAAGATGTCGCGCACCCCCTGCGCGTCGATGGGCCTGACGATCAGCTCAGCCGGGGTGACGGGCAGCTCGACATCGTTCAGCAGGCGGTTGAGCCTGCGGTTGCGGCGCACATCCTCGATGTGCTCGCGCAGGTTGCCGCCGACGACGCCCTTGATCTCGCTGGCGCGCGCGAGCAGCTCGTCGAGGCTGCCGAACTGGGTGAGCCACTTCACCGCGGTCTTCTCGCCGACCTTCGGAACGCCGGGCAGGTTGTCGCTCGTCTCGCCGACGAGGGCGGCGATGTCGGGATACTGCTCCGGTCGCACCCCGTAGCGCTCCTGCACGGTGACCGGGTCGTAGCGCTTGAGCTGCGACACCCCCTGCACCGAGGGGTACAGCAGCGTGACGTCGTCGTTCACGAGCTGGATGGTGTCGCGGTCGCCCGAGACCACCAGCACGTCGTACCCCTGCTCCGACCCCTGCTTCGCGAGAGTGGCGAGGATGTCGTCGGCCTCGATCCCCTCCTGCGTCAGCACCGGGATGGACATCGCCGCCAGGCAGTCCTGCAGCAGCGGGATCTGGCCCTTGAACTCCCCCGGGGTCTCGGACCGGGTCGCCTTGTACTCGGGGTACTCCTCGGTGCGGAACGAGTGACGTGACGTGTCGAACGCGATCGCCATGTGCGTCGGCTTCTCCGCCTTGATCAGGTTCACGAGCATCGACAGGAAGCCATAGATGGCGTTCGTGTGCTGGTTGTCCTTGGTGGTGAAGTTCTCGACCGGGAGGGCGAAGAAGGCCCGGTAGGCGAGCGAGTGGCCGTCGACGACCATGAGGGTAGGCTTTGCGGAGTCCGTCACCCTGCAAGCCTAACGAGGGCGACGGACACGTGCTGAGGAGGAGCATTGAGCGAGCAGACCGAGATGACCGGGCTGGAGTGGGCCACGCACCGCGGCATGGGCGCGCTGGCCGAGAAGATGGGCATCGAGTTCACCGAGTTCACCGTCGAGCGCGCGGTCGCGACGATGCCGGTCGAGGGCAACACGCAGCCGGTCGGCCTGCTGCACGGCGGCGCCTACGTCGTGCTGGGCGAGTCGCTCGGGTCGATGGCGGCGAACCTGCACGCCGGACCCGGCCGTCTCGCGGTCGGCATCGACATCAACGCGACCCACACGCGCTCGGCGACCTCGGGCTTCGTGACGGGCGTCTGCACACCCGTGCACCTCGGGCGCACCATGACCGTGCACGAGATCGCCGTCTCCGACGAGGAGGGTCGGCGCTGCTCCACCATCCGCATCACGAACCTGATCAAGACCGTCGACGCCTGACGGAGAACGCGAAACGGCCCCCGGCGTGACGTCGGGGGCCGTTTCACTGTCCGAGTCGATGCGACTCGGACCGAAGTCATTTCTTGGGAGCGAGCTGCTCGATGATCGCCTTCGCGACGTCCTGCATCGTCAGGCGACGGTCCATCGACGCCTTCTGGATCCAGCGGAACGCCTCAGGCTCGCTCAGGCCCATCTTCTCGTTCAGCAGACCCTTGGCGCGGTCCACGAGCTTGCGGGTCTCGAAGCGTTCGACCATGTCGGCGACCTCGGCCTCGAGCGTGATGATCTGCTCGTGGCGGGCCAGAGCGATCTCGATCGCGGGCAGCAGGTCGTTCGGGGTGAAGGGCTTGACGACGTAGGCCAGGGCCCCGGCCTCGCTGGCGCGCTCGACGAGCTCCTTCTGGCTGAACGCCGTGAGCAGCACGACGGGGGCGATGTTCGCCTTGTGCAGCTTCTCGGCGGCGCTGATGCCGTCGAGCTGGGGCATCTTGACGTCCATGACCACGAGGTCGGGCCGAAGCTCGGTGGCCAGCTGCACGGCGGTCTCGCCGTCGCCGGCTTCGCCGACGACATCGAATCCGTTGTCGCGCAGGATCTCGACGATGTCCAGGCGGATCAGCGACTCATCCTCAGCGACGACGACGCGACGCGGGGCGGATGCCGTGGGCTGCTCGGGCTGCTCTTGCTCAGTCACCCGTCCATCCTAGTCGAAGCCCGCCCGCGTCGGCGGAAACCGCGCACGGTCGACCTGTGCGGCTGCGCTACAGTCGAATGCGCGGTGTGCCGGCCGGCGTGGCGGAATGGCAGACGCGGAGCACTCAAAATGCTCTGTCCGAGAGGGCGTGTGGGTTCGAGTCCCACCGCCGGCACATGCGCAGAGGGCCGTCCCGGAGGGGCGGCCCTCTGCGCATTCAGCAGACAGAGCGGGACTCGAACCGGCGGGCGCAGCCCGCGTGGGTTCCGGTCCCGCGTCGCGGGAGGCTCGACGCGGCGCGAAGCGACGGGTCGAGTCGCGACGTGGCCCCACCGCCGGCACATGCGCAGAGGGCGGTCCCGGAGGGGCGGCCCTCTGCGCATCAGGACGACAGGGCCGCGAGCTCGGCGATCACCCGAGGATGGGCGAGCACGCGGAAGTGGCCTCCCGTGTCGAGGGGAACGTTCTTCGCGCCGGGCAGCTCGCTGCCCTCGGGGATGTGCGGATCGAACCGCGAGTAGATCGACACGATCCGCGCGTCCGCGTCGCGCTGGGCGGCGAGGGCGGCGATCGACGGATGCCGCGGCGACAGCGCGCGCAGACTGCGGGTCAGCATCATCCTGGCGTAGCGAGATCCGCCGAACGGGGTCGCGACGGCGAGCATGCCGCGCACCCTCGACGCCTCGCGGCCCAGCATCACCAGCTTGCCCGCGAGACCGCCCTTGCTGTGCGCCAGCAGCACCACGTCGTGCAGGTCGTGCTCGGCGAGATAGGTGCTCACCCGGTCGGCCATCTCGGCTATCGGGCTCAGGTTGCGCTCGAGCGGTTCGATGACGTGCACCGGATGCCCGTCACGGTGCGCCCGCTCGATCAGCGGCCGCATGAAACGCCAGCTCTCGTAGATGCCGGGAAGCACGACGATCGGCACTCCGGTGCCCCGGGAGTACGCCTCGGCCCTGTCCCGGTCGCCGAAGGCGCGAATCTGCCATGCCGCCGCGTAGGCGTAGTCCTGCGCCCACCAGATGGCTCTGCGCAGCAGGCCGCTCACCCGGCGTCGCCGTCCCGCACCCCGGCCGCGAGGTGCGCGGAGCAGAAGTGCTCGATGGCGGATGCCACGGCGCTAGGCGCCGTGTGCTGCGCATTGTGGGCACGGCCGGGGATCTCCACCAGCTCCGCGGTCCGCGCTGCCGCGCGCAGATGCCGGCACCAGCTCAGCGAGGCGATCGGGTCGCGGGAGCCGCGCATGATGAGCACGGGTACGTTCAGCTGCCCGATCCGATCCTCGATGCGGTAGTCCAGCAGGTGCCCCAGCTGCGTCAGGTACCAGAACGGACCGCACCGCAGGTAGTCGCCGAACACCAGGGCGTTCGCGCCCGGTGGCTCCCGCACCGTGTCCAGCGCCAGCAGCCAGGCCTGCTGCAGGACGGTGCGGCGACGCTCGTCCGCCACAGGGCCGATCAGCATCACCGCCAGGGGGAGATCGGGACGACGAGCGGCGAGCTCGACGACCCACTGCGTCCCCATCGATTGGCCGACGAGCACGACGGGCCCGGTCGCGATCTCGTCGAGCACGGCGCCGAGGGCATCCGCCATCTCCGCGACATCGACGTCGTGTCCTGGCTTCCGCAGACCGCCGAAACCGGGCAGGTCGACGGAGATCACCCTCCCGTGCGCCGTCAGGGCACGGTGCAGCCGCTCGAGGTAGCGGTGCGACATGCCGATCCCGTGCACCAGCACGAACGTCGTCGCCGCGGTGCCCGCAGACGCGACCGTGCGCACGCGCAGCGAACCGATGCGATGCGTCTGCTGCGTCTCCGGCGTCATCCCAGCACCGTATCGCGTGTCACGCGCAGAAGCGCCGAGGGGCGGACCCGTCGGGCCCGCCCCTCGGCGCTGGAATGCTGCTCAGACTCCGGTCTTGTAGACGGGAGCCGCACCGCCCACGGCATCCCCGACCTTGTGGACGCGGATGTCGTTGGTCGAGCCGATGATCCCGGGAGGCGATCCGGAGATCACGACGATCTGATCGCCCTCCTTCGCCAGGCCGCTGCCGAGCAGGTACTCGTCCGCCTGGCGGTACATCGAGTCGGTGTGCTGCACCATCTCCACCAGCGTCGACTGGATGCCCCAGGTCATGGCCATGCGGCGGCGGATGCCCGGCTCCGGAGTGAACGCCATCATGGGGATGCGGGGCCGCAGACGCGACAGACGGCGGGCCGAGTCACCCGACTGGGTGAAGACGCACAGGTACTTCGCGCCGACGAACTCGGCCACCTCGAGCGCGGCGAGCGTGATCGCGCCGCCCTGGGTGCGGGGCTTCGTGTTCAGCGGCGAGATGCGCTCGAGCCCGTGCTCCTCGGTCGACTCGATGATCCGCGCCATGGTCTCGACCACGACGATCGGGTAATCGCCCACGCTCGTCTCGCCCGAGAGCATGACGGCGTCGGCCCCGTCGAGGACGGCGTTCGCGACGTCGGAGGTCTCGGCGCGGGTCGGCACCGGGCTCGAGATCATCGACTCGAGCATCTGCGTCGCGACGATGACCGGCTTCGCGTTGCGGCGGGCGAGCTCGACAGCGCGCTTCTGCACGATCGGAACAGCCTCGAGGGGCAGTTCGACGCCGAGGTCGCCACGAGCGACCATGATCCCGTCGAACGCGTCGACGATCTCCTCGAGGGCGTCGACCGCCTGCGGCTTCTCGATCTTCGCGATGACCGGGATGCGGACACCCTCTTCGGCCATGATTTCGTGCACGCGCTCGACGTCCGTGGCGTTGCGCACGAACGACAGGGCGATGACGTCGGCGCCGATGCGCAGACCCCACCGCAGGTCGTCCTCGTCCTTCTCGCTCAGGGCGGGGACGTTGACCGCGACACCGGGCAGGTTGATGCCCTTGTTGTTCGAGACGGCGCCGGCGACGATGACCTTCGTGGTGACGACGGTGCCGTCGGTCTCGACGACCTCCACGCGCACCTTGCCGTCGTCGATCAGCAGGAAGTCGCCCGGCTTGACGTCGTTGGGCAGTCCCTTGAACGTCGTACCGCAGATCTCGCGGTTGCCGATGATGTCCTCGGTGGTGATCTTGAAGATGTCACCGACCTCGAGCTCGTACGGACCGTCCTCGAAGCGGCCGAGCCGGATCTTCGGCCCCTGGAGGTCGACGAGGATGGCGACGGCACGACCCGAGTCCTCGGCCGCCCGACGGACGTTCGAGTAGTTCGCCTCGTGCACCGAGTAGTCCCCGTGGCTGAGGTTCAGGCGGGCGACGTCCACACCGGCGTCGATAAGGGCACGGACCTTCTCATAGGTCGAGGTTGCAGGGCCGAGTGTGGCGACGATCTTCGCGCGTCTCAACATCATCTCCAGGGTAAGAGGACAGAAATCAACATGGCGACGTTGCCGCGCTCAGCCTACGCGGGCTGAACGCTGAACGCGACATCTGTGACCGCGACCGGGGCGGGCAGCACCGTGGCACCCATCAGGTGCCTGTCGATCGCCGCGGCCGCCGAGCGGCCTTCGGCGATCGCCCACACGATGAGGGACTGCCCGCGTCCGGCGTCGCCGGCCACGAACACGCCGGGCACGGCGGTGGCGTACTCGCCGTCGCGCTGCAGGTTGCCGCGGTCGGTCACCACCGGCACGGTGTCTCCGCCGTACGACGCCGTCTCGGGGCCGGTGAACCCCATGGCGATGAGCACGAGCTCGGCCGGGATCTCCCGCTCGGTGCCGCCGCGCGGCACGCGCCGGCCGTCCACGTACTCGGTCTCCGCGACGCGCACGGCACGCACGCGCCCCTCCGAGTCGCCCAGGAACTCCACGGTGGAGGCCAGGTACGTGCGCTCACCGCCCTCCTCGTGCGCGGACTGCACCTCGAACAGTGTGGGCATGGTCGGCCACGGCTGGTCTTCGGATCGCACCGTTGCGGGCTGCTTTCCGATCGCGAGGTTGGTCACGCTGCGCGCGCCGTGACGGTGCGCGGTTCCGATGCAGTCGGCGCCGGTGTCACCGCCGCCGATCACGACGACATGCTTGCCGGCCGCGGTGATCTGACCGGCGACCTCGTCACCCGCACCGACGCGGTTCGACGGCACGAGATAGTCCATCGCGAAGTGCACGCCGTCGAGGTCGCGACCGGGGATGGGCAGGTCGCGCGGCACCGTGGCCCCCGTGGCGATCAGCACCGCATCGTAGCGGCCGCGCAGCTCGTCCCACGACAGATCCCGCCCGATCTCCACGCCGGGGCGGAAGCGGGTGCCCTCCTCCTGCATCTGCTGCAGGCGCGCGTCGAGGTGGCGCTTCTCCATCTTGAAGTCCGGGATGCCGTAGCGCAGCAGCCCGCCGATCCGGTCGTCCCGCTCGAACACGACCACCGTGTGCCCGGCGCGGGTGAGCTGCTGGGCCGCGGCGAGACCGGCGGGTCCCGACCCGACCACCGCGACTGTGCGGCCGGTGAGACGCTGCGGCGGCTGCGGCTCGACCCACCCGTTCTCGAACGCCTCGTCGATGATCGAGACCTCGATCTGCTTGATCGTGACCGCCGGCTGGTTGATGCCGAGCACGCACGCGCTCTCGCACGGCGCCGGGCACAGCCTGCCGGTGAACTCGGGGAAGTTGTTCGTCGCGTGCAGCCGCTCGATCGCCGCGCGGTCGGCGCCGCGCCAGGTCAGGTCGTTCCACTCCGGGATGAGGTTGCCCAGCGGGCATCCGGAGTGGCAGAACGGCACACCGCAGTCCATGCACCTGCTCGCCTGACGCTTCAGCACGGCCCGGTCGCCCGGCTCGTAGACCTCTTTCCAGTCCATGATCCGCACCGGCACCGGCCGCCGGGGCGGCAGCTCGCGTTCGGTCGTCTTCAGAAAGCCCTTGGGGTCAGCCACCGGTCACCTCCAGGATCCGGTCCCAGACGACGTCGCCGTCGGGGTCGATTCCCGCGGCCTCCGCCTCCTGGCGCATGGTGCGCACAGCCGCGTAATCCCGCGGCAGCACCTTCGTGAATTCGTTGATGACGCTCTCGAAGTCGTCCAGGAGAGCGGATGCCAGCGGTGAGGCCGTCCGCTCGACGTGCTCGACGAGCAGCTCGCGCAGCACCTCCGCATCGTCGCGCTCGAGCGCGGTGAGCAGCAGCTCGCCGCTCTGCAGCGCCTGGCTGTTCACCCGCGCCTCGCTGAGCCCGCGCACATACGCGACCCCGCCGGACATCCCGGCGCCGAGGTTGCGGCCGGTGTCGCCGAGGATGACCGCGACGCCGCCCGTCATGTACTCCAGAGCGTGATCCCCGACGCCTTCGACGACCGCGGTCGCCCCGGAGTTGCGGACCAGGAACCGCTCCCCCACCACCCCGGAGATGTACATGCTGCCGCTGGTCGCGCCGTAGCCGATCACGTTGCCCGCGATCACGTTGCGATGCGGCTCGAACCGGGCATCCCGGGCCGGACGGATGGTGACGTCTCCGCCCGAGAGGCCCTTGCCGACGTAGTCGTTCGCGTCGCCCTCGAGTCGCAGCACGATGCCCGGCGGCAGGAAGGCGCCGAGGGATTGCCCCGCGGTGCCGTGCAGGGTGATGTCGATCGTTCCGCGCGGAAGCCCCGCCGCCCCGTGCCGGGCCGTCACGTGATGACCGAGCATCGTGCCGACGGCGCGCTCGGTGTTGCGGATCGGCAGCTCGATGACGACCGGCAGCGCGCTGTCGATGGCTTCGGTCGCATGCGCCAGCAGCGCCGCGTCGAAGTGCTTCTCGAGCTCGTGATCCTGCGCCCGAGCGCTGCGCCTGGGCTCCCCGGCGGGGAACGCCGGACCTTCGAGGATCGGCGCGAGATCGAGGCCGTCCGTCTTCCAGTGCCGCACCGCGGGATCGGTGCGCAGCAGGTCGTGCCGGCCGATGATCTCGTCGATCGAGCGGAATCCGAGCGCGGCGAGCAGCTCGCGCACCTCCTCGGCGATGAACTCCATGAAGTTGATCACGAACTCGGGCTTGCCGGTGAAGCGCTGCCGCAGCACCGGGTTCTGCGTCGCCACGCCCACCGGGCAGGTGTCGAGGTGGCACACCCGCATCAGGATGCAGCCGCTGACGACCAGCGGCGCGGTGGCGAAGCCGAACTCCTCCGCACCCAGCAGCGCGCCGATGATCACGTCGCGTCCGGTCTTCAGCTGCCCGTCGACCTGCACCACCACGCGGTCGCGCATGCCGTTGAGCATGAGAGTCTGCTGCACCTCGGCGAGGCCCAGCTCCCACGGCGTGCCGGCATGCTTCAGCGAGTTCAGCGGGCTCGCGCCCGTGCCGCCGTCGTGTCCCGAGACGAGCACGACGTCGCTGAGCGCCTTCGCGACGCCGGCCGCGACCGCGCCGATGCCCGACTGGCTCACCAGCTTGGTGTGGATCCGCGCCTTCGGGTTGGCGCGCTTCAGGTCGAAGATCAGCTGCTTGAGGTCTTCGATCGAGTAGATGTCGTGGTGCGGCGGCGGGGAGATCAGCCCGACACCCGGGGTGGCGTGCCGTGTGCGAGCCACCCACGGGTAGACCTTCTGCGGCGGCAGCTGCCCGCCCTCTCCGGGCTTGGCGCCCTGGGCGAGCTTGATCTGCAGGTCGTCGGCCTCGGTGAGGTACTGACTCGTCACGCCGAATCGGCCGGATGCGACCTGCTTGATCGCGCTGCGGCGCTCGGGGTCGGTGAGACGCTCCGGGTCCTCACCGCCCTCGCCCGTGTTCGACTTCGCGCCGAGGCGGTTCATCGCGATCGCGAGGGTCTCGTGCGCCTCCTGCGAGATCGACCCGTAGCTCATGGCTCCGGTCGAGAACCGCTTCACGATCGCGCTCACCGGCTCGACCTCGTCGAGGGGCACCGGCGGCCGCTCGCCGGTGCGCAGCTCGAACAGTCCGCGCAGCGTCTTCAGCTCGCGAGCCTGGTCGTCGACCAGACGGGTGTACTCGCGGAAGATGTCGTAGCGGCGGGTGCGGGTGGCGTGCTGCAGCCGGAACACCGTCTCGGGGTTGAACAGGTGCGGCGAGCCGTCTCGCCGCCACTGGTACTCGCCGCCCGTCCAGAGACGCTCGTGCGCCCGCGGTGCGGCGTCCTGCGGGTAGGCGTAGTCGTGCCGCCTCTGGTTCTCGGCGAAGACGTCGGCGATGCCGATGCCGCCGAGCTTCGTCTCGGTGCCCGTGAAGTAGCGGTCGACGAACTCCTGGCTGAGGCCGATCGCCTCGAACACCTGCGCTCCCGCGTAGGACGAGACGGTGGAGATACCCATCTTCGACATGATCTTCAGCACGCCCTTGCCCAGCGCGTGGATGAGGTTGTGCACGGCCTCGTCGGGTGTGATCCCCGTGATGAACCCGGTGCGCACGAGATGCTCCACCGTCTCCATGGCGAGATAGGGGTTCACCGCCGCGGCGCCGTAGCCGATCAGCGCGGCGACGTGGTGCACCTCGCGCACATCCCCGGCCTCCACGATCAGGCCGACGCGCATGCGCGTCTCACGGCGGATCAGGTGGTGGTGCACGGCCGAGACCATCAGCAGCGACGGGATCGGCACGCGGTCCTTGTCGGAGTCCCGGTCGGAGAGGATCAGGAACTCCGCGCCGCGCTCGATCGCCGCGTCGGCTTCGGCGCACATGGCCTCGAGCCGCTCGGGCAGCGACTGCGGGCCCGCATCGAAGTGGTAGAGGCCGGAGATGGTCGCGCTGCGCCGGCCGGGCAGCGCGCGGTCGACGTGCTTGATCTTCGCGAGCTCGTCGTTGTCGATGACCGGGAAGTCGAGGCTCACCGTGCGCGCGTGCTCCGGACCCCACTCCAGGAGGTTGAGCTGCGGTCCGAGGCCGAGCCGCAGACTGGTCACGACCTCTTCGCGGATCGCATCGAGCGGCGGGTTGGTCACCTGCGCGAACTGCTGCACGAAGTAGTCGAACAGCAGGCGCGGCCGGTCGCTGAGCACCGCGATCGGCGTGTCGCTGCCCATCGCGCCGAGCGGCTCGGCGCCGGTCTGCCCCATCGGGGTGAGCAGCACCCGCACCTCCTCCTCGGTGTAGCCGAAGGTGCGCTGGCGGCGGGTGATGGATGCGGCGGGATGCACGATGTGCTCGCGCTCCGGGAGGTCCGCGAGGCGCACAGCACCGGCATCCAGCCAGTCCTGCCACGGATGCAGTGCCGCGAGCTCGCTCTTGACCTCCGCGTCCTCGATGATGCGGCGCTGCGCGGTGTCGACGAGGAACAGGTGACCGGGACGCAGCCGTCCGCGCCGCTTGATCCGCTCGGGCTCGAACTCGAGCACCCCGGTCTCGCTGCCGATGACGACCAGTCCGTCGACCGTCTCCGTCCACCGTCCGGGGCGCAGACCGTTGCGGTCGAGGGTCGCTCCCACCTGGCTGCCGTCGGTGAAGATGAGCGCGGCCGGACCGTCCCAGGGCTCCATCTGGATGTCGTGGAACTCGTAGAAGGCGCGCAGATCCGGCGCGATGTCGGACTGCTTCTCCCACGCCTCCGGCACCATCATCATGATCGCGTGCGGCAGGCTGCGCCCGGTGAGGGTCAGCAGCTCGAGCACCTCGTCGAAGGACGCGGAGTCGCTCGCGCTGTCGCTGCAGATCGGCAGGAGCGGACGGATGTCGCCCAGCAGATCGGAGTGCAGCTGCGACTGTCGCGCGCGCATCCAGTTGCGGTTGCCGCCGACCGTGTTGATCTCGCCGTTGTGCGCCAGCATGCGCAGCGGCTGCGCGAGCGGCCACGACGGGAACGTGTTCGTCGAATAGCGGGAGTGCACGACCGCGAGCTCGGAGGCGAAGCGCTCATCCTGCAGATCGGGGTAGAACGGCTCCAGCTGCAGGGTGGTCAGCATGCCCTTGTAGCCGAGCGTGCGGCACGACAGCGAGACGAAGTAGGCGCCGAGCTCGTGCTCGGCGCGCTTGCGCAGCCGGTAGGCGAACCGGTCGAGGGTCAGCGGCGAGCCGCCGCGGGCGCCGGGAATGCTGATGAAGAGCTGCTCGAAGGCCGGGCGGGCTTCGTCGGCGAGCTGGCCGAGGTGCTCATTCGCGGTGGGAACGACTCGCCACCCGAGCACGTCCAGCCCCTCGGCGGCGGCGATGCGCTCGATGCCGGCCTTCTGCTCACGGCGGGCGCTCGACTCCCGGGGGAGGAACGCGAGGCCTGCGGCGTACTCGCCTGCAGGGGGGAGATCGAAGGAGACGACCTCTCGGAGGAACGCATCCGGCATCTGGGTGAGGATGCCGGCGCCATCGCCGGTGCCGGCATCAGAGCCGATCGCACCGCGGTGTTCCAGGTTGCGCAGCGCCTCGAGCGCCAGCGCGATGATGTCATGGCCGGGTTCCCCGCGGAGCGTCGCGACCATGGCCAGGCCGCAGGCATCCTTCTCGTGGGCGGGGTTGTACAGACCCTGCTTCGGGGGGTAGGCGCCGGAGGCGCCGTAGGGAGGCTGGAAGTACACCAGTCACCGTCCTCAGATTTCAGGTGAACCCGGGGACATCATCGGCCCGTGCGTTCAGTGCGATCTCTCGCGCGGAAGGAGAGCCCGAGCGGACCCTCACGTGACGGGAGCAGTGCTTGTGGCGATGGCTCCTAGTTGGCTTCGGCCGGGACGGGAGGCTCGCTCACGTCGACGAAGTCGGAGGAATTGTCCTGTGAGTCTACATCGGCGATCTCGGGTTCCCGACCGCGCACGTAGGGCGACGGCTCGACACCCGGGTGGCGACGGGTCTGCACGATGAGGATCACGATGCCGACGAGCACGCCGAGGATCGCAGCCCAGACGTTGCTGCGAAGACCGAACAGCACCTCGCTCGGATCGATGCGGATCGACTCCCACACGATGCGCCCGGCGCTGTACCAGATGAGGTAGACCGCGAACAGGCGGCCCCACTGGAAGAACACCGTGCGACCGAGCCACAGCAGCACCAGCACGCCCAGACCGTTCCAGAGCACCTCGTAGAGGAAGGTGGGGTGGAACAGCGTGCCCTCGGCGAGTCCCGCGGGGAACGCCGAGTTGGTCGACTCGATCTCGAGCCCCCAGGGGACGTCGGTCGGCAGACCGAAGAGCTCGTGGTTGAACCAGTTGCCGAAACGGCCCATCGCCTGCGCGAGCAGGATGCCGGGCGCCAGAGCGTCGGCGAACGTCCAGAATCGGATGCCGGTCCAGCGGCATCCGATCCACGCGCCGACGGCGCCGCCCAGAAGCGCGCCGAAGATCGCGATGCCGCCCTCCCAGATCGCCCACACCGAGCCGTACTCGAACGGGTTCCACGGGTTCCTGCCGGGACCGAAGTAGAAGTTCGGGTGGGTGAGCACGTGGAAGATCCGCGCACCGATGATGCCGAGGGGAACGGCGACGATCGCGATGTCGATCACGACCCACTTCTCGGCGCCCCGCTTCGTGAGGCGGTGGTTGGTCAGCAGCACCGCGGCGATGATGCCCGCGATGATGCACAGCGCGTAGTAGTGGATCGTCAGCGGGCCGATCTGGAAGCTGCTCTCCGGCGGGCTCGGAATGCTCGCGGGCACGACGGAGAAGCTGCTGAAAGGCGCGAGGGGCATGAGAGAGATCCTAGTATCGCGTCGTCGGCGTACCGCCGGCGAGGGTTCTGGTGGTTTCGGCGAGGGCGTCGAGTCCGCCGTCGCGGAGCGCCTTGACGAGGGCCGTGCCGACGATGGCGCCGTCGGCGTATTCGACGACGCCGGCGATCTGATCGGCGTTCGAGATGCCGATGCCCACGCACGCGTGCACGTCACCGCGGGCCCGCATGCGCTCGACGAGAGTACGCGCGGCGCGGTCGAGCTCGGCACGCTCGCCCGTGATCCCCATGGTCGACACCGTGTACACGAAGCCGGTGGACGAGGAGAGCACCAGGTCGAGTCGCTCGTCGCTCGAGGTCGGTGCCGCGAGGAAGATCCGGTCGAGGCCGGTGCGCACGCTGGCGTCGATCCACTCCCCTGCCGACTCCGGGGTGATGTCGGGCGTGATCAGGCCCGCCCCACCCGCGGCGAGCAGGTCGTCGGCGTAGCGGTCGACGCCGTACTGCATCACGGGATTCCAGTAGGTCATCACGACCACGGGAACGTCGGTCTGGTCGGTGATCGCCTTGACCGCGGTGAAGAGATCGCGCATCCGGAACCCGTTGGCGAGCGCGTGCTGCGTCGCCTCCTGGATCACCGCGCCGTCCATCACCGGGTCGGAGTAGGGCGGGCCGAGCTCGATGATGTCCACGCCGTTGCGCGCGAGGGTGAGGGCGGCCTGGATGCTCGTGTCCAGATCCGGGTAGCCCACCGGCAGGTAGCCGATGAACGCGCCTCGTCCGGCCTCGTGCGCCTTGCGGATGGCATCCTCGACGCGACTCACTCTGCGTTCTCCTCAGCGTCGCGCGCCGAGGCGTCGTACAGCTCGAAGTACCGCGCAGCCGTGTCCATGTCCTTGTCGCCACGGCCCGACAGGCAGATCGCGATGAGTCCGTCGGAGCCGAGCTCGCGGCCGATCCGCAGGGCGCCCGCCAGCGCGTGGGCGGACTCGATCGCGGGGATGATGCCCTCCGTCCTGCTGAGCAGACGCAGAGCCTGCATGGCCTCGTCGTCGGTCGCAGGGATGTACTCGGCGCGACCGATCGCGCTGAGCCACGAGTGCTCGGGACCGACCCCCGGGTAGTCCAGACCTGCGGAGATCGAGTGCGACTCCACGGTCTGGCCGTCTTCGTCCTGGAGCACGAAGGTCTTCGCGCCGTGCAGTACGCCGGGCCGCCCGCGACCGATCGATGCCGCGTGGCGGGGCGTGTCGACACCGTCGCCGGCCGCCTCGACGCCGTAGAGCTTCACGTCCTGATCGTCGAGGAAGGCGTCGAACATGCCGATGGCGTTCGAGCCGCCGCCCACGCAGGCGACGACGGCGTCGGGGAGCCGGCCGGCCTCGGCGAGCAGCTGCTCACGAGCCTCTTCGCCGATGATCTTCTGGAAGTCGCGCACCATGGCGGGGAACGGGTGCGGTCCCGCCGCCGTGCCGAAGATGTAGTTGGTCGTCTCCACGCTCGCCACCCAGTCGCGGTAGGCGTCGTTGATGGCATCCTTCAGCGTTCGCGAGCCCGTGGTCACAGCCACCACCTCGGCGCCGAGCAGGCGCATGCGCGCGACGTTGAGCGCCTGACGCTCGGTGTCGACCTCGCCCATGTAGATCGTGCAGTCGAGGCCGAACAGCGCGGCCGCCGTCGCGGTCGCCACGCCATGCTGACCCGCGCCCGTCTCGGCGATCACCCGGGTCTTGCCGAGCCGCCTGGTCAGCAGCGCCTGTCCGAGCACGTTGTTGATCTTGTGCGAGCCGGTGTGGTTGAGGTCCTCCCGCTTGAGGAACACGCGCGCTCCGCCGGCGTGCTCGGCGAATCGCGGCACCTCCGTGATGGGCGACGGACGTCCCGCGTAGGAGTGCAGCAGCGTCGCGAGCTCGGCGCGGAAGGCCGGGTCGGCTATCGCGTCCTCGTAGGCGGCGGCGAGCTCGTCGATCGCGGCGACGAGCGATTCGGGCATGTACCGCCCGCCGAACTCGCCGAAGAACGGCCCGTGCTGATCGCGCAGACTCACTTCGCCCCGCTCCGCTCGCTCAGTGCACCGCACTTCGTCTCCGTTCTGCCGCGCACCGGTGTGTCTCCGGCGGCGAGGAATGCGTTGAGGGTGGCGACCGGGTCGCCGGTGACCAGCGCCTCGCCGATGAGCACCACGTCGGCGCCGGCATCCCGGTACCGCGTGACGTCGGCGGGCTGCAGGACGGCGGACTCGGCGATCCGGATCGCAGAGTCGGGGATGCGGTCGGAGAGCCGGGCGAACAGGTCGCGGTCCAGCTCGAGGGTGTGCAGGTTGCGGGCGTTGACTCCGATGAGGTCTGCGCCGAGATCGATCGCGACCTCGAGCTCCTCGGCGGAGTGCGTCTCGACGAGGGGCGTCATGCCGAGATCGGTGATGAGACCGTGCAGCTCGGTGAGCACCGTGCGTGACAGCCCGGCGACGATGAGCAGCACGAGATCCGCGCCCGCGGCGCGCGCCTCGAAGACCTGGTAGGGCGTGGCGACGAAGTCCTTGCGCAGAACCGGCACGGATACGCGCGCGGTGACCGCCTCGAGATCAGCGAGGTTGCCGCCGAAGCGACGCTCCTCGGTCAGCACGCTGATCGCCGACGCGCCACCCTGCTCGTAGAGCGAGGCCTGCAGCGCGGGGTCGGGGATCTCGGCGAGGGCCCCGCGAGACGGGCTGGCGCGCTTGACCTCGGCGATGATCTTCACCCGGTCCGCCGGGGCGAGCGCGGCGAGCACATCGCGGGCCGGGGTTCGCGCTGCGGCCGCACGCTCGACATCGGCGAGCGGGCGGGAGACTGCGCGACGCTCGGCATCCTCCACGGCGCCGGCCGTCAGGTCGGCGAGGACCATCAGTGCGCCTTCGGTGCGTACTTCGGGCCCTTCACACCCCAGCCGGCCTTCGCCATCGCCCAGCCGACGATCGCGCCGATCACGATGACGGCGGCGCAGACCCACACCGCGATGGGCTGGTTCAGGCAGAAGAAGACCGTACCGGCGGTGAAGCCGACGAGCATGATCACGACGGCGGTCCAGGCAGCAGGCGAGTGTCCGTGGCCGGGGTCGGCGATCGGGTTGGTCATGTTCTCCTCCGGGTGGCTAGGCGATGCTGACAGTCTACCGGGCGGAGTCCGTCGGGTCGGTGCCGAGCGACAGCTCGTCCCACGAATCGACGGCGTCCTGCGGTCCTGTTTCGCGGTGTTCGGCTTCGGACGCCGACCGGTAGCGGCGCCCACCCGACTTCCAGCCGGGCGCGGTGGCGCACACGAAGGCGGATGCCAGCAGCAGGAGCACCCAAGCCGCCAGGGCGATCGCAGGCCAGCCTGTCGGCAGAATCGCGTCGACGATGTCGTAGAGAGCGGCGTCGCCGCTGAGTCCGGTCGCCTCCGCCACCGCCTTGGCAGCCACACTGCGGGGCGGGCCGAACAGCAGCGTCGTCGTGCCCATGATCAGGATGATCGCCGCGCCCGCCGCGAGCACCGCGAAGACGTACCGCAGCGCGATGCCGGCGATGGAGAGGGCCGCCCCGAGCGCCAGCACAGCGAGCGACAGCGGTGCGAGGAGGGTGAGCGCATCGGCTCCGACGATGAGCAGCGGCTCCGCAGCATCCGATCTCTCGACGACGAGCCAGGTCTGGGTGGACGAGATGATGCCGATCGCTCCCGCGAGCAGGAACGACAGCACCGCCAGCATGCGCGCACGACGCACCATCAGACCTCCTCCTGCACCGGGGCGAAACCGAGTTCGCGCCCGTCGAAGCAGGTGCTCGTGCCCGTGTGGCAGGCGGGGCCCTGCTGATCGACCTGCAACAGGATGGTGTCCGCATCGCAGTCGAGCGCGACGCTCACCACCCGCTGGGTGTTGCCCGAGGTGTCGCCTTTGCGCCAGTACTCCTGACGCGATCGCGACCAGTACACAGCGCGGCCGCCGGTCAGCGTGCGCTGCAGCGCCTCGGCGTCCATCCACGCCAGCATGAGGACGTCCCTGGTGTCGTGCTGCTGCACGATCACCGGGGCGAGCCCGGCGTCGTTCCAGGCGATCCGTGTGAGATCGGGCGACGTCATCGCACCACCACCCCGGCCTCCCGCAGCGCGTCCTTGACCTCGCCGATCGTGAGCTGCCCGCTGTGGAACACGCTCGCGGCGAGCACGGCATCCGCCCCTGCGGCGATCGCGGGGGCGAAGTCGCCCACATCTCCCGCTCCCCCGGACGCGATCACGGGAACGGCCGACACCTCGCGCATCAGGCGCACCAGCTCGAGGTCGAAGCCGTCCTTGGTGCCGTCGGCGTCGATCGAGTTGACCAGCAGCTCGCCCGCTCCGCGCTCGATCGCCTCTCGGGCCCAGTCGAGGGCGTCGAGGGTCGTCTCGGTGCGTCCGCCGTGCGTGGTGACGACGAAGCCGGAGGGCGTCGTCGCGGCGCGCTTCACGTCGAGTGAGAGCACGAGCACCTGTGCGCCGAAGCGGTCGGCGATCTCGTCGATCAGCGCCGGGCGGGCGATCGCGGCGGAGTTGACCCCGACCTTGTCCGCTCCGACGGAAAGCAGACGAGCGACATCGTCGACGCTGCGCACGCCGCCGCCGACGGTCAGCGGCACGAACACGTTCTCGGCCGTGCGCTGCACGACGTCGTACGTCGTCGCTCTGGCATCGACCGTGGCGGTGACGTCGAGGAAGGTGATCTCATCCGCGCCCTG
This sequence comes from Microbacterium sp. NPDC077391, assembly GCF_040686955.1. Classification (NCBI taxonomy): domain Bacteria; kingdom Bacillati; phylum Actinomycetota; class Actinomycetes; order Micrococcales; family Microbacteriaceae; genus Microbacterium; species Microbacterium sp. NPDC077391. The sequence continues at coordinate 373,025 of NZ_JBFBMI010000002.1, read as the reverse complement.
CGCCGCGTAGTGGGCGGCGAGCTCCACCGGGTCGCCCATGTCGCGCAGGTTCTGGAAGTTCACGCCCTTCACCACGCGCCCCGCCGCGACGTCGAGGCAGGGGATGACCCGGGCTGCGAGCGTCATCAGAGCCTCGCCGCGTCGATCGCGGTGACGAGGATCGCCCGCGCGCCCAGCGCGTACAGGTTGTCCATCACCTGGTTCACGCCCTTGCGGGGCACCATCACCCGCACGGCCACCCACGCGGGGTCGCGCAGCGGCGAGATGGTCGGCGACTCGCGGCCCCCCGCGATCTCGACGGCCTGATCGACGAGGTGGGCGGGCAGGTCGTAGTCGAGCAGCACGTACTGCCGGGCGACCATCACCCCACGCAGGCGGCGCAGCAGTCGGTCGGTTCCCGGAGCGTCCCCCGGGCGGCTGATCAGCACCGCCTCGGACTGGATGATGATCGGCCCGAAGATCTCGAGGCCGGCCTGACGCAGCGTCGTGCCGGTCTCGACGACGTCCGCGATCACGTCGGCCACGCCCAGCTGCACGGCGGATTCGACCGCGCCGTCGAGAGGGACGAGCTGCGCCGTCACGCCGTTCTCGCGCAGGAAGTCGTCGACCAGGCCGGGGTAGGCGGAGGCGACGCGGACGCCCTCGAGGTCCTCGATGGTCGCGTATCTGCCGGGAGGGGCGGCGAACCGGAAGGTCGAGCGGGCGAAGCCCAGCTGCTCGATCTCCCTCGCGTCGTCCTGCCGGACGTCGCGCAGCAGATCGCGACCGGTGATGCCGACGTCGAGCGCGCCGGATGCCACGTAGGTCGCGATGTCGCGCGGTCGGAGGTAGAAGAACTCGACGCCGCTGTCGGCGTCGATGACGTGCAGGGTCTTGGGATCACGGCGACCGGTGTATCCGGCCTCCGCCAGCATCTCGGCGGCTGTCTCGGAGAGCGAGCCCTTGTTCGGAACGGCGATGCGCAGCATGGATGTCTTTCGTCTCTGGTGAACGGTGGTCTGAGCCTCGCTCACAGATGTCGGTAGACGTCCTCCAGGCTCAGGCCCTTGGCCAGCATCATCACCTGCAGGTGGTACAGCAGCTGGGAGATCTCCTCGGCGGCCTCGTCGTTCGACTCGTACTCGGCGGCCATCCACACCTCGGCCGCCTCCTCGACGATCTTCTTGCCGATCGCATGCACTCCGCGATCCAGCTGTGCGACGGTACCCGATCCCTCGGGTCGCTCGAGCGCGGTGGCGCTGAGCTCGGCGAACAGTTCGTCGAATGTCTTCACGATTCCAGGCTAGCCGCTCGCGCGCGCTCGCGAAGACCGATGACCGCGGCCTCGATGTCGCGGGCGCCGTAGACCGCCGATCCCGCGACGAACGTGTCAGCGCCCGCGGCCGCGGCCTGGGCGATCGTGTCGTCCGAGATGCCGCCGTCGACCTGCAGCCAGACGTCGGATCCGCGCCTGCGCGCCTCGTCGTGCAGAGCGCGCAGCTTCGGCATCGTCTCGGGCATGAAGCCCTGGCCGCCGAACCCGGGCTCGACCGTCATCACGAGGATCTGGTCGAACTCGTCGAGGATGTCGTACAGCGACTCCCCCGCCGTTCCCGGCTTGATCGCGATGCCCGCACGTGACCCGATCGCACGCAGGCGCCGCGCGAGGGCCACCGGGTCGGCGGCGGCCTCGAGGTGGAAGGTCACGCTCGCGGCTCCCAGGTCGGCATAGCCCGGTGCCCACCGGTCGGGGTCGTCGATCATCAGGTGCACGTCGAGCGGGATGGGGCTGGTCGCCTGGATCCGCTCCACCATCTGCGGGCCGAAGGTGAGGTTGGGGACGAAATGGTTGTCCATCACGTCCACATGCGCGAAGTCGGCGGTCGCGATGCGGGCGAGCTCGGTCTGCATGTTCGCGAAATCCGCGGCGAGGATGCTCGGATTGATGCGCGGTGCGGCGGGGAGGGTCACGAGGTGGTCCTTTCCGGATCGGTGCACTGCAGCAGCGCGAGGAACATGGCGTCGGTGCCGTGCCGGTGCGGCCACAGCTGCGCGCTGCCGGCGCCGGGGCCGTCGCCGCGCGGGGCCAGATCGATGGGCGTCCGGGAGATGCCGGTCATCACCTCACGCGCGTCGAGCTCGACGATGTCGTCGCGACGGCGAAGGATCTCGGCGACGATGCCCGTCGTCTCCGCCAGATGCGGCGAGCAGGTCGCGTAGCCGACGATCCCGCCGGGCTTCACCGCGTCGACGGCGGCGTCGAGCAGCTGCATCTGCAGCTCCACGAGCTCGGCGACGTCCTCCGCCGACTTGCGCCAGCGGGCCTCCGGGCGCCGGCGCAGCGCACCGAGACCGGTGCAGGGCGCATCGACGAGGATCCGGTCGAAGGACGCCGGATGCTGTGCCGCGAACACGCGGCCGTCCTGCTCGTGCACGGGCACGTCGATCGGCAGGGGACGCACGGCATGCCGCACGAGCCCGGCGCGAGCGGGAACGACCTCGTTCGCCTCGAGCTCAGCCCCCGATTCGAGCGCGAGCGCGGCCAGCATGGCCGTCTTCCCGCCGGGCCCCGCACACAGATCCAGCCACCGCTCCCCCGCGCGCACCGGCGCCGCTGCGGCCAACGCCAGCGCGACGAGCTGCGAGCCCTCGTCCTGCACGCGGACGGTGCCGCCGGAGTCGGAGATCACCCGGCGCGGGTCGCCGCCCGGCGACCCGAACGCGGTGGCCGCGTACGGGCGCCGTGGGGTGCCCGCCTCGGCGAGACCGGGGAGCGCGGCGAGGGTGACCTCGGGCGCATCGTTGTCGGACGCCAGCAGAGCGTCCAGCTCGTCCGCTCGGCTCTCGGCGGCGAGGGCGCGGCGGAGGGCGCGGATCACCCACACGGGATGTGCGGTGCGCAGCGCGAGACGCTCGTCGTCCGAGCGCGCGCCGGCTTCGATCCGCTGCTGCCAGGTCTCGGCGTCGTCCCGCCCGATCCGGCGCAGCACGGCGTTCGCGAACCCGGACGCCCCTCGCCCGGCCTCGGCCGCGACCAGCGACACGGATTCGTTCACCGCCGCGTAGGCGGCGACGCGCGTGGAGAGCAGCTGGTGGGTGCCGAGGCGCAGGGCGTCGAGCACCGCGGGGTCGATCTGCTCGACGGGCCGGCCGGCCGCCTCCGCGATGATCGCGTCGTAGGTGCCGCGGCGACGCAGGGTGCCGTATGCGAGCTCGGTGGCGAGCCCGGCATCCTGCGGATTCAGGTTCGCTTCGACGATCAGCTTCGGCAGCAGCAGGTTGGCATACGCGTCGTCGTCCGATACGGCGCGCAGCACGTCGTAGGCGACCCAGCGGGCGGCCTGGATCTTCGGCGCGGTCACGATCCGAGCCTCACTGTTCCGGCATCGCGCATCCCGCGCCACCAGTCCGCGGCATCCATCGCTCCCTTGCCCGCCGGCTGCACGCGGGTGACCGCGAGCGGGGTCGTGCCCGTGCCGACGAACACGGCGGTCTTGGTGCCGTGCAGCAGGCCGGGGTCCAGGTGCGGTGCGTCTACCGGCGCCGGCGCCGCACCGAGGATCTTCAGCCTGGCCCCGGCGAGTGTCGTGTGCGCGCCGGGTTCGGGGGTGACGCCCCGGTAGCGCGCGTACACCTCGTCGAGTGGTGCGCTCCAGTCGATCGCGCCGTCGTCGAGGGTGAGCTTCGGGGCGAGGGTCGGCTCTCCCTCCTGCGGGTGCGCCTGGGCCGTCCCGGCGGCGATCCCGGCGACGACGTCGGCGGTGAGCGAGGCCCCGTCCTCCGCGAGCAGGTCGAGAGCGACGTCAGCCGTGGCGTCGTCCGGCACGGCGACGGAGCGCATGGCGAAGACGTCCCCGGCGTCGAGTGCGGGCACGAGCTGGAACACGGCGACGCCCAGTTCGGCGTCGCCGCCGATCAGCGCCCGCTGCACCGGTGCGGCGCCGCGCCAGCGCGGCAGCAGCGAGAAGTGCAGGTTGATCCAGCCCTTCTCCGGCGTCGACAGCAGCGGTTCGCGCACGATGCCGCCGTAGGCGACGATCACGCCGAGCTCGGCGTCGAGAGCGGCGATCTGGGCGGTCGCCTCATCATCGAGTCGCGCGGTCTTGATGACGCGCAGTCCTAGCTGCTCGGCGGCCGCGGCGACCGGCGACGGGGTCAGCACGCGCCTGCGCCCCAGCGGGGCGTCGGGGCGAGTGACGACGGCCGCGATCTCGTGCTGTGCGGCGAGGGCGCGCAGGGTCGGTACGGCGACGGCGGGGGTGCCTGCGAACACGAGGCGCATGGAAGGTTCTCCGGTCGGTCGAGCTGGTTCGGGTGATCAGATGTCGGGTTCGAGGATATCGAGATGCACCGAGAGGGGGATCCGCTGGCGCCCACGGCCGCGCCGGCTCTGCGCGGCGTCGGCGACGACGCTGGCGCGCAGCGTGTCGGCTACCTCCTGGCCGGCGGCGTACGGGAAGCGCACGAGTGCGCGCACGCGACCCTCCTCGTCGATCGGCACGGGTCCGAGCACGGCGTCCGCCGGGATGCCGATGCCGCCGAGCGCATCGAGCGCCCCGCGCACCGAGGCCGGGATCCCCTCGAGCTGCGCGAACCGGGCCGTCGGGGGCATGTGCAGCGGCATCCGCGCCTCCAGCTCGGAACGGGCGTACGCGGCGGCCGACCAGGTGGCGAGAGCGCGGGCCACGGGACCGTCTACGCCGACGAGGTGCACGGGTGCTCCGGGGGCGGCGAGGGCGGCGGCGTTCGCCCACCAGCGCAGGCACGACTCGCCGATCCGCAGCTCGGGTGCCTGCAGCATGCGTGCGCCGTCGAGCAGAATGACTGCCCGGTAGCCTCCGTCGGCGACCGGCTCGGCACCGCGGGTGGCGACGACCAGCGCCGGACGACCGTCGACGTGCTGCACCGCGTGCGCACCGTCGGAGACGATCACCCGCACGCCGGGGAACGCGCGGCCCAGCTCGTCGGCGGTGCGCTCCGTGCCCGATGATGCCAGCTGCACCTGGTCGGACGAGCACTCGACGCAGCGCCAGGAGTGCGCGGAGCGCCCGCACCACCCGCACACCGGAACGGCGCCCCGGCGTCGGGCGCCGAGCGGCCCGCCGCACTCCCGGCACCGGGCGGGATGCCGGCAGGAGGCGCAGACGAGGGTCGGGGCGAACCCGGGGCGGGCGACCTGCACCAGCACGGGGCCGTCTGCGGCTGCGGCGCGTGCGGTGGCGAAGGCGCTCGAGGGCACCCGCTGGCTGATCGTGCGCTCGAGCTCCTGCGGGGTGCTCAGCCGCACGTTCGGGATCACGCGGCGCGACGCGGTGATCTCGCGCAGCCAGGAGTGCTGCACGAGACGCTCCACGTCGGTCGAGCGGGTGTGCGCGACGAGCAGCAGCGCGCTGCCCTCCTGCTCCTGCCGGAGCAGGGCCGCGTCGCGGGCATGCACGTACGGCGCGAGCGGTTCGGCGAGCAGCGGGTCGGAGTCGTCCCAGATCGCGACGAGCGCGGCGCGAGCCGGTGAGTAGACCGCCGAGCGGTTGCCGACCACGACGCAGGGCGCCTCGTCGAGCGTCCGCAGGAATGCGCGGTAGCGGTCGGGGTTCGTCTGCCTCGCGTCATGGCGTGCGATCGCCGCTGCGGGCACGAGCTTCTCGAGCGCCGCGAGCAGCAGCTCCTGGTCGCGGTAGTCGGGCACCACCAGGATGCTCGATCTGCCGTCCGCGAGTTCCCGGGCGGCGGCGGAGGCCAGCAGCGTCGCCCATCCCGGCTCCGAGCCGCTCTGCACCGGGATCGCCTCGACGGCCGCCCGGCCCGACTGCGCGAGCACCTCCGCCAGGCCCTCGTAGCGCGTGATGACCTCGTGCGCGCGGGTCACGGCATCCGGATCGACCTCGATCGTCTCCTCGACCGGCGTCCACGCCTTCTCGACCCGCACCTGCCGTTTCGGGATGGCGAGTCGCAGGACGTCGGATGCCGAGCCCGCGGCGCGATCCGCCGCGCGTCGCGCGAGACGGTACAGGCGGTCGGGCATGACCACCGTCGGCGAGACGACGCTCTCGATCTCGGAGAGCGTGCGGGTGGCATCGGGCTCGACGTCGATCTCGACGATGAACCCGTCGACGACGCGACCCGCGGTGCGCAGAGGCGCCTTGATGCGCACGCCCGGCACGACCTCGCCGAGCGTCTCCGGCAGCGCGTAGTCGAACAGCCGGTCCAGCTGCGGCAGCGGTGAGTCGATCAGCACCCGCGCGATGCGCCGCCCCTCCCCCGCGCTGGGCGCCGCCCGCGCGGGACGAGCCTCTGACACGACGACCTCAGAGGCCGGCGGCGCGACGCAGGTCGTCGGCGCGGTCCGTGCGCTCCCAGGTGAAGTCGGGCAGCTCGCGTCCGAAGTGCCCGTAGGCGGCGGTCTGCGCGTAGATCGGGCGCAGCAGGTCGAGCTCCTCGATGATGGCCTGCGGGCGCAGGTCGAACACCTGCGAGATCGCCTCGGTGATGGTCTCGTCCGAGACACGACCGGTGCCGAAGGTCTCGACGTAGAGCCCGACGGGACGAGCGACCCCGATGGCGTACGCGACCTGCACCTCGGCGCGGTCGGCGAGACCCGCTGCGACGACGTTCTTGGCGACCCAGCGCATCGCGTAGGCGCCGGAGCGGTCGACCTTCGACGGGTCCTTGCCGCTGAACGCGCCCCCGCCGTGCCGGGCAGCGCCGCCGTACGTGTCGATGATGATCTTGCGGCCGGTGAGACCGGCGTCGCCCTTCGGGCCGCCGGTGACGAAGGGACCGGCGGGGTTGATGTAGTACTTCAGGTCGTCGGCCAGGTCGAGGCCGGTCTGCTCGAGGACCGGGTCGATGACGACGGCGCGCACGAGCTGCTTCAGCTCGTCCTGGGAGATGTCGGGGTGGTGCTGCGTCGACAGCACGACGGCGTCGACGGTCTTCGGGGTGAAGCCGTCGTAGCCGAGCGTGACCTGCGTCTTCCCGTCCGGACGCAGGAAGTCGAGCTCGCCGGAGCGGCGGACCTCGGTGAGGCGCTCGGCGATGCGGTGCGCGGTCCACGCGGCCATCGGCATGAGCTGCGGGGTCTCGTTGGTCGCGAAGCCGAACATGATGCCCTGGTCGCCCGCGCCGAGCAGATCGCGGGGATCGGTCGATCCCCCGTCGCGCTGCTCCTGAGCCTGGTCGACGCCGTTCGCGATGTCGGTCGACTGCTCGCCCACCGAGATGCTGACACCGCACGACGAGCCGTCGAAACCGGTGTCGCTCGAGGTGTAGCCGATGCCGTTCACGACGTCGCGCACGATCGTCGGGATGTCGACGTAGCCCTCGGTGCGGATCTCACCGGCGACGTGCACCAGGCCGGTCGTGACGAGCGTCTCGACCGCCACGCGCGAGTCGCGGTCGACCGTGAGGAGTCCGTCGAGGATGCTGTCGGAGATCTGGTCGCAGATCTTGTCGGGGTGTCCTTCGGTGACGGACTCGGACGTGAACAGGCGCAGCGCGCTCATCGGGGCTCCAAAGCGGGGTCGTGGGGCGGAGCCGGTGACGGCTCGACGCCAGTGTGCATGAAGCCGCCGACATCCTGAGGAGGACGTCGGCGGCTCACAGTGCGAAGGCGATCACTCAGCGTGACGGATGCGCAGCTTGTCCTCGTTGATCTCGTGCAGGGCGATCGTGAGGGGCTTGTCCTCGACCGACGAGTCGACGAGCGGGCCGACGTTGTCGAAGAGGTTCCCCTCGTGCAGGTCGGAGTAGTAGTCGTTGATCTGACGCGCGCGCTTCGACGCGTAGATCACGAGCTCGTACTTCGACGAGACGCGCTCGAGAAGGTTGTCGATGGGCGGGTCGATGATGCCGTTGTTGTGTCCGGCCATGGTGGACCTCCTGGTCAGGCGACGGTGGCGTCGGGGGTGACGAGCTGTCGCGAAATCGATGCGGCGCGCAGCCTGAGGGCTCAGGGAGCCGAGCGACGCGCAGAGTCTGTGGCCAATTCTACGACCTCTTCGGCCGCCGTGGCGACGTCGGCGTTCACGACGAGGTAATCGAACTCGTTCTGCGCGGCCAATTCCACCCGCGCGGTGCGCAGCCGACGGGTGCGTTCCTCGGCATCCTCGGTGCCTCGGCCGAGGAGACGCTGCACGAGCTCGTCCCAGCTCGGGGGCAGCAGGAAGACGAGGGATGCCGACGGCTCGGCTGCCCGCACCTGCCTGGCGCCCTGCAGGTCGATCTCGAGCAGCACGGTTCTGCCTTCGGCCAGCGCCGCGTCCACGGGCCCGCGCGGCGTGCCGTAACGGTGCTTGTTGTGCACCACCGCGTACTCGAGGAGCTGCTCGTCGCCGATGAGACGGTCGAACTCGGCGTCGTCGACGAAGTAGTAGTGCACTCCGTCGACCTCGCCGGGGCGCGGCGCGCGCGTGGTGGCCGACACCGAGAGGTGGATCTCGGGGTGGGTCTCGCGGATGCGGGCGGCGACCGTCCCCTTGCCGACCGCGGTGGGGCCGGCAAGCACCAGCAGGCGGCTGCGGGCAGGGCGCGGGTGGTGCGGCGGGAAGCGCTCGTCGAGCCAGTCCCCCAGCGCGCCGCGCTGGCGGACGCCGAGTCCGCCCAGCCGCTTGACGGGCGCGATGTGCAGCTCGGCGAGCACCCGGTCGCGCTTGCCGGCGCCGATCGCGGGCAAAGCCATCAGGAAGTCGGTGACCCGCATGGTGGCGGCGTCGGAGTCGGCATCCTCGCTCGCCTGGCGCAGCACGCTCTGCGGTGCCACGACCCGCGTGCTGAGGTCGCGTTTGAGTGCGGCGCGCGCACGGCGGCGCTCGAGCGCACGCCGGGAGGCGGCGACGCGGTCGACGTCCGGGACGGCGGGTCGTTCAGCCACGCAGGACCTCCTGATATCGCTGATTGCGGATGCTGATCGTCTCGGCGATGCCCGCCGCACCCATGCTCAGGATGCTGCGGCTCTCGCTCGCGAGCACGTTCGCCGCGACCGGACCGAATCGCGCGGGGAGGTCGGCCTCGGTCGCTCCCTGCGCTCCGAAGCCGGGCGCCAGGATCGGCGTGCCGGCGAGGATCTCGTCGCCGATGCCGACCTCCGCGCGGTCCACCGTCGCGCCGATCACGACGCCGACCGGGCCGAGCGAGCCCTCGAAGGCCGCAGAGCGGTTGACCCAGGTGACATCGCGGGTGACGCGCGCGGCGACGGTCTGCTCGTCGCCGCCGGCCACATCGACCGTGCGGGCGGTCTGCAGCGCGGCCGCCTCGGGGTTGCTCGTCGCCGCGAGCACGAACACGCCCTTGTCTGCCCTGACGGCGGTGGTGAGCGTCTCACGCAGCGACTCGGGTCCGAGGTACGGGCTGATCGTGACCGCATCGGCCTCGAGCGGCGAGCCCGCCTCCAGCCACGCCGCCGCGTAGCCGGCCATCGTCGAGCCGATGTCGCCGCGCTTGGCGTCGGCGAGCACGATCAGCCCGGCATCCCGCGCGGCCGCCATGATGTCCTCCAGAGCGGCGTAGCCTCGCGACCCGAAGCGCTCGAAGAACGCGACCTGGGGCTTGACGACGGCCGCTCGGCCCGCCGCGGCATCCACCACGGCGAGTCCGAACGAGCGCAGTCCGTCGGCGTCCTGCGCCAGGCCCCACTGGTCGAGCAGGGCAGCGTGCGGATCGATGCCGACGCACAGCGGACCGAAGCGGTCCATCGCCGCCCGCAGGCGCGCTCCGAACGATTCGGTCATAGAGCGGCCTCGCGGTCGGCTGCGTACTCCTGCAGGCTGCGCACCCGGAAGCCCTCCTGGGTGGCGTCCATGCCGGTCACCGCAGCACCGAGCACGGCCATCGTGGTGAACAGCGCCTTGTCGGCGGCGACGGCCGCGGCGCGGATCTCGTACCCGTCAGCACGCGCGGCGCCGCCCGACGGGGTGTTCACGACGATGTCGATCTCCCCGTCGTTGATCAGATCGACGATGTTGCGCTCGCCGTTCTCCTGCGTCTCGCTGTACTTGGCCACGACCCGAGCCTCGATGCCGTTGCGGCTGAGGATCTCCGCCGTTCCCTCTGTCGCGACGAGCGTGAATCCGAGCTGCTGCAGGCGGTGCGCCGGGAGGATGACCTCGCGCTTGTCGGCGTCGGCGACCGAGATGAACACGGTGCCCGAGGTCGGCATCCCGCCGTATGCGGCGGACTGGCTCTTCGCGAACGCGGTCGGGAAGTCGCGGTCGATGCCCATGACCTCACCCGTCGAGCGCATCTCGGGACCGAGCACCGAGTCGACGACCTTGCCGTCGTGGGTGCGGAACCGCTTGAACGGAAGCACCGCCTCCTTCACGGCGACCGGTGCGCCCAGCGGCACCCGTGAGCCGTCCTGCGCGGGCAGCATGCCCTCGCCGATCAGCTCGGCGATGGTCGCTCCGGCCATGATGCGGCTCGCGGCCTTCGCCATCGGGATCCCCAGCGCCTTCGACACGAACGGCACGGTGCGGCTGGCACGCGGATTGGCCTCGATCACGTAGAGCACGCCGGCGCTGATCGCGAACTGCACGTTCAGCAGGCCGCGCACGCCCACGCCCTGCGCGATGGCCAGGGTCGCCGTGCGCACACGGTCGATGTCGGTGCGGCCCAGCGACACCGGCGGCAGGGTGCAGCTCGAGTCGCCGGAGTGGATGCCGGCCTCCTCGAGGTGCTCCATCACGCCGCCGATGTACAGGTCGGTCCCGTCGTACAGCGCGTCGACGTCGAGCTCGATCGCGTCGTCGAGGAAGCGGTCCACGAGCAGCGGCTTGCCCTCTTCGATGATCACCTCGCCCGCGGTGCGCACGAAGTAGTCGCGCAGCGACGGGGTGTCGTAGACGATCTCCATGCCGCGCCCGCCCAGCACGAAGCTCGGACGCACGAGCACGGGGTAGCCGATGTCCTCGGCGATCCGGACGGCGCCGTCGACGTCGATCGCCGTGCCGTTGCGGGGCGCGACGAGACCGGCGTCGTCGAGCAGGCGGGCGAACAGCTCGCGCTCCTCGGCCAGGTCGATCGCGGCGGGGCTGGTGCCGAGCACGGTGTAGCCGGCCGCCTCGATGCCCTTCGCGAGTCCCAGGGGCGTCTGCCCGCCGAGCTGGCAGACCACGCCGAGGATGGTGCCGCTGGCGGCTTCCGCGTCGAGCACCTCGAGCACGTCCTCCAGGGTCAGCGGCTCGAAGTAGAGGCGGTCGGAGGTGTCGTAGTCGGTCGAGACCGTCTCCGGGTTGCAGTTGACCATGACCGTCTCGTACCCGGCATCCGACAGCGCGAACGATGCGTGCACGCACGAGTAGTCGAACTCGACGCCCTGGCCGATGCGGTTGGGACCCGAGCCGATGATGACGACCTTGGTGCGCTCGCTCGGCGCGACCTCGGTCTCGAAATCGTAGCTCGAGTAGTGGTACGGGGTGAGCGCCGGGAACTCGCCGGCGCACGTGTCGACGGTCTTGAAGACCGGGCGCACGTCGAGTCGGTGACGGATGCCGCGAACCTCGGCCTCGTCGAGGTCGCGCAGCTGCGCGATCTGGGCGTCGCTGAAGCCGTGCTCCTTGGCCAGGCGCAGGGTGGCGCGGTCGAGCTCCGCAGCACCGGCGACGGTGTCGGCGACCTCGTTGATCAGCACGATCTGGTCGAGGAACCACGGGTCCATCGCCGTCGCGTCGAAGGCCTGCTCGATCGTCGCGCCCTTGCGCAGCGCCTGCTGCAGCACGACGATGCGTCCGTCGGTCGGGGTCTTCGCGATCTCGAGCAGCTCGTCGACCGTCCGGCTCTCGGTCCCCCAGTGGAAGCTGGAGCCGCGCTTCTCGAGCGAGCGCAGCGCCTTCTGCAGCGCGGTCGTGTAGTTGCGGCCGATGGCCATCGCCTCGCCGACCGACTTCATGGTGGTGGTCAGGGTGGCGTCGGCGGCGGGGAACTTCTCGAAGGCGAACCGGGGAACCTTCACCACGACGTAGTCGAGGGTCGGCTCGAAGCTCGCCGGCGTGACCCCGGTGATGTCGTTCGGGATCTCGTCGAGGCGGTAGCCGAGCGCCAGCTTGGCGGCGAGCTTCGCGATCGGGAATCCGGTCGCCTTCGACGCCAGGGCCGACGAACGCGAGACGCGCGGGTTCATCTCGATGACGATGATGCGCCCGTTGGTCGGGTCGACGGCGAACTGGATGTTGCAGCCGCCGGTGTCGACACCGACCGAGCGGATGATGTCGATCGAGATGTCGCGCATCTTCTGGTACTCGCGGTCGGTGAGGGTGAGCGCCGGGGCGACGGTGATCGAATCGCCGGTGTGCACGCCGACCGGGTCGACGTTCTCGATCGAGCAGACGACCACCGTGTTGTCGGCGGTGTCGCGCATGAGCTCGAGCTCGTACTCCTTCCACCCGAGGATCGACTCCTCGAGCAGCACCTCGTTGGTCGGCGAGTCGTGCAGTCCCGCGCCGCCGATGCGGCGGAGGTCGGTCTCGTCGTAGGCGAAGCCCGAGCCCAGGCCGCCCATCGTGAACGACGGGCGCACCACGAGCGGATAGCCGAGCTCTGCGGCACCCGCGATCAGCTCGTCCATCGTGTGGCAGATGACCGACTTCGCCACGTCGGCGCCCGCCTCGATGACGAGCTCCTTGAACACCTGGCGGTCCTCACCGCGACGGATCGCGTCGACCTTGGCGCCGATCAGCTCCACGTCGTACTTCTCGAGGATGCCCCGCTCGTGCAGCGCCATGGCCGCGTTGAGCGCGGTCTGGCCGCCGAGGGTGGGCAGGATGGCATCCGGCTTCTCCTTGGCGATGATGGTCTCGATGACCTCGGGAGTGATCGGCTCGATGTAGGTCGCATCGGCGAAGTCCGGGTCGGTCATGATCGTCGCCGGGTTGGAGTTGACCAGGATGACGCGCACGCCCTCCTCGCGCAGCACGCGGCACGCCTGGGTTCCCGAGTAGTCGAACTCGCAGGCCTGACCGATCACGATCGGACCCGAGCCGATGACCAGGACGGAGTTGATGTCTTCACGCTTCGGCATCAGTTGGCGCCCTTCTTGTTCGCGATGACGAGTTCGCGGAATCTGCTGAACAGGTAGTGGGCGTCGTGCGGACCCGCCGCCGCCTCCGGGTGGTACTGCACCGAGAAGGCCGGGATGTCGAGCGCACGAAGACCCTCGACCACCTGGTCGTTGAGCCCCACGTGGCTCACCTCCACCCTCCCGTAGCCCTGCGGGCTGTCGAACTCGCCCTCGAGCGGTGCCGCGACGGCGAAGCCGTGGTTGTGCGCCGTGATCTCGACACGGCCGGTGGCCTTGTCGATGACCGGCTGGTTGATGCCGCGGTGACCGAAGGTCAGCTTGTAGGTGTCGAGCCCCAGCGCCCGCCCGAACAGCTGGTTGCCGAAGCAGATGCCGAAGTACGGGATGCGCGCGTCGAGCACCTGCCGCAGCACGGCGACCTGCTCGTCCGAGGCGGAGGGGTCGCCGGGGCCGTTCGAGTAGAACACGGCGTCGGGCGAGGTCGACGAGATGTCCTCGAAGCTCGCGGACTGCGGCAGCACGTGCACGTCGAAGCCGAGGGCGGCCAGGTTGTCGACGGTGGACTGCTTGATCCCCAGGTCGATCACGGCGACGTTCCCGATGCGCTCGGTGGTGGCGGTGATGACGACCGGCTCGGAGACCGAGACCGTGGCCGACAGGTTCTGTCCGGCCATCTCCGGCGCAGCCGTGACCTGTCGCAGCTGCTCCTCGGCGTCCGAGGTCGCCGCGTCGCCCGAGAAGATACCGCCGCGCATGGATCCCGTGTCGCGGATGCGACGCGTGAGGGCGCGGGTGTCGATTCCGCTGATCCCGACGATGCCCTCGCGCACGAGGGCGTCATCGAGCGTCTCCTCCGAACGCCAGTTCGACACCCGGCGTGCGGGGTCGCGCACGATGTAGCCGGCGACCCAGATGCGCGACGACTCCTGGTCCTCGCGGTTCATGCCGGTGTTGCCGATGTGCGGCGCGGTCTGCAGCACGATCTGGCCGGCGTACGACGGGTCGGTCAGCGTCTCCTGGTAGCCAGACATGCCGGTGGCGAACACCACCTCGCCGAGCGTCGTGCCTCGGGCGCCGTATGCGCGACCTTCGAAGCGGGTGCCGTCCTCGAGCACGAGCACGGCCGGCTCGGCGGGATTGACAGTGTGCGATGTCACGGGTTCTCTCCGTTCTCCGCGCCGGCGCAGAGGCGCTCGAGCTGCGGCAGGATCTCTGAGGGCCCACTCGAGGTGGGTCGGATGAAGGAATCGACGCGGACGTCATCGGTCGCCCGCCACACGAGGCGGATGAGACCGTCGCGCTCCACGACGCGGTCGATGGCGACGGTCGCCCGGTCTGCGGCGACCAGCCGCGCGGACGACAGGAACACGGTCGGCGCACCGTCGAGGCTGAACGCGACGCCCCGGTCGGTGAGCACGAGCTCGCCCCGAGCGCGGTAGGTCAGCGGTCTCACGGCGAGCCGCTCGAGAGGCTGATCGTGCGCGGTGGTGGCGACGTACAGGATCTCGTGTCTGCCGGTCACGTCGGCATGCTCGGGCACGCCGAGCGGGGCGGTCAGACCGGAGTCCCGCCGCAGGCGCCGGCGCCAGCCGATGAACATCGAGAGCAGGATCAGCGCGGCGACGAGGGCGATGATCAGCGCGGCGAGTTCGCGCGTCACCTCGACTCGCTCCGCTCGCTCAGCACATCGCACTTCGACTCACTGCGCGCGTTCAGCTCCTCGACGAGGGCTCCCCCGTCGACCGTCACGACACCGCCGTGGATGGTCCACTGCACGCGGCCGGGCAGCTCGCGTCCGAGGTAGGGCGAGTTGTGACTGCGCCCGTGCAGATCGGACTCGGTGAACACCCCGGGCACGCTCGGGTCGTACAGGGTGACGTGCGCGGGGCGTCCGACCTCGAGCGCGCCGAAGCCGTCGAGGCGTCCGATGCGGGCGGGGGCGGCGCTCATGACCCGGGCGACGTCGGCCCAGTCGAGCTGGCCGGTGGCGACCATCGACTGATGCACGACGCGCAGCGCGCTCTCGAGTCCGACCATGCCGTTCGCGGCGGCCTGCCACTCGCACGCCTTGTTCTCGGCCGGGTGCGGGGCGTGGTCGGTCGCCACGATGTCGATCGTGCCGTCGGCCAGACCCTCGCGCACGGCCATCACGTCCTCGATGGTGCGCAGCGGCGGGTTGACCTTGTACCGGGCGTCGTAGTCGCGCACGAGTTCGTCGGTCAGCAGCAGGTGGTGGGGGGTGACCTCGGCGGTGACCTGGATGCCGCGCTTCTTGGCCCAGCGGATGATGTCGACCGATCCGGCTGTGGAGAGGTGGCAGACGTGCAGGCGGGAGCCGACGTGCTCCGCGAGCAGCACGTCGCGGGCGATGATCGACTCCTCGGCGACGGCCGGCCAGCCGGTGAGCCCGAGCTCGGCCGACACGACGCCCTCGTTCATCTGCGCGCCCTCGGTCAGACGGGGGTCCTGGGCGTGCTGTGCGATGACGCCGTCGAACGACTTCACGTACTCCAGGGCGCGCCGCATGATCAGCGGATCCCAGACGCAGGAGCCGTCGTCGCTGAAGACGCGCACCCTGGCGCGGGACCCGGCCATGGCGCCGAGCTCGGCGAGTCGCTCGCCCTTCTGCCCGACGGTGACGGCGCCGATCGGCTGCACCGTCGCGTATCCGGCTGCCTCGCCGAGCGCGAGCTCCTGCTCGACGACACCGGCGGTATCGGCGACGGGCTGCGTGTTCGGCATGGCGAACACGGCGGTGAAACCGCCGGCCGCCGCGGCGCGCGTGCCCGTCAGGACGGTCTCGGACGTCTCGAAGCCGGGCTCGCGCAGGTGGGTGTGCAGGTCGACGAGGCCGGGCAGCGCGACCAGGCCCGCAGCGTCGATGACGCGCGCTCCCGAGCGGGTGAGCCCGGTGCCGATCTCGGCGATGACGCCGTTCTCGATCACGATGTCGGCGCTGTCGCGCCCCAGCAGCTGGACGCCTGCGATGACGAGGGTCTGGCTCACTTCACTTCCCCTCTTCGTCGTGGCGCTCGCCTGCAAGCAGCAGATAGAGCACCGCCATGCGTACCGAGACCCCGTTGGTGACCTGCTCCAGCACGGTGGAACGGGGGGAGTCTGCGGCTTCGGATGAGATCTCGAGCCCGCGGTTCATCGGTCCCGGGTGCATCACAATGCTATCGTCCGGCAGGGTCGCCGCGCGCACCGCATCCAGACCCCACAGCCGGGAATACTCCCGTTCAGTGGGGAAATACGCGGCGTGCATCCGCTCGGCCTGGATGCGCAGCATCATGACGGCGTCCGGCCCGGCGGCGAGGGCGGCGTCGAGGTCGTAGAGCACGCGCACCGGCCACTGCGTCACGTTCTGCGGCACGAGTGTCGGCGGGGTGACCAGCGTGACGTCCGCCCCGAGCGTCGACAGCAGCCACACGTTCGAGCGCGCGACGCGCGAGTGCAGCACGTCGCCGACGATCACGACGCGCAGCCCAGCGAGGTCACGGCCGCGGCTGTCGCTGCCGTAGCGGCGCTTGCGGATCGTGAAGGCGTCGAGCAGCGCCTGGGTGGGATGCTCGTGCGTGCCGTCGCCGGCGTTCACGACGCCGGCGGAGATCCAGCCGCTGGTCGCGAGTGTGCGGGGTGCTCCGGATGCCGAGTGGCGCACCACCACGGCATCCGCCCCCATCGCCTGCAGGGTCTGGGCGGTGTCCTTCAGGCTCTCGCCCTTCGAGACGCTGGAGCCCTTCGCGGCGAAGTTGATCACGTCGGCGGAGAGCCGCTTCGCCGCAGCCTCGAACGAGATGCGGGTGCGCGTGGAGTCCTCGAAGAAGAGGTTGACGACGGTCTTGCCGAGCAGCGTCGGAAGCTTCTTGACCTCGCGCGACTGGGTGTCGGCCATGTCCTCGGCGACGTCGAGGATGCGCAGAGCCTGCTTGCGATCGAGGGTGCGGGTGTCGAGCAGATGCCTCATGATTCGATCGTCACCTCGTCGGCACCGTCCAGTTCGCGCAGGCGCAGGTTCACCCGCTCCGCGCGGGAGGACGGGATGTTCTTGCCCACGAAGTCGGGGCGGATCGGCAGCTCGCGATGGCCGCGATCGATGAGGATCGCCAGGCGCACCGCCGACGGGCGGCCGATGGACTGCAGGGCGTCGAGCGCCGCGCGGATGGTGCGGCCCGAGAACAGCACGTCGTCGACGAGCACGACGGTCTTCTGATCGATGCCCCCGGCGGGGATCTCGGTGCGCTTCGGCGCGCGCGTCGGGTGCTTCGACAGGTCATCGCGGAACAGCGTGATGTCGAGGGATCCGACCGGGATCTCGGTGTCGGCGATGCCGGAGATGACCGAGCCGAGCCGCTCGGCCAGCGTCACTCCCCTGGTCGGGATGCCGAGGAGCACGAGCCCGTCGGCGCCTCGGTTGGATTCGAGGATCTCGTGGGCGATGCGCGTCAGGGCGCGTGCTATATCGGCTTCGTGCAGCACAGTGCGTGCAGACAACGGCCACTTCCCTTCTCCGCCTCACAGGACGGTGTTAAAGGTTCGGTGATGGTGAAAGTCTAGCTGAGACCGGGCGGCCCCCGACGCTGCGTGACGTCAGCGCTGTGCTGCAGCGGGCTGGGGCTCTTCCTCGGCGTGGGAGCCGGTCTTGATGACCCGCGAAGCGCGGATGGGGTGCCCCGTCGTCGTCAGGCACTTGCCGGTCTCGAGGTCCCACTTCCAGTCGTGCATCGAGCAGGTCAGTACGCCGTCCTCGATCTTGCCGGTGCGGGTGAGGTCGGCGCGCAGGTGCGGGCAGCGGCGCTGGACCACCCAGTCGTCGATCTCGGCATCCTCGGTCTGGTCGGTCTGCTCCTGATACCAGTTCTCGACGTACTCGATCCGGTCGACCGACAGGCACTTGAGGAAGGTGGTGAGGAACTCGTTGAACTTGCCGCTGCGCCCGACCGAGAACTGCATCGAGAGGAAGATGGAGTTCGACCAGTCGATCTCGTGGTCGCGGATGTTCGTCGAGACGAGGTCGGCGGGAATCGTGTACCAGTAGATGCACTCCTCGCCCGCGTACTCGCGGACCTTCGCCTTGGGGAAGTCGACGACCATGTCCAGCTCGCCGATCTTGAAGCGCACGTTGCCGCCGACGCCGAGGCGGATGGTGCGCGACTTCTTCAGCAGCGGCTCCCACCACTCCTTGATCGCCGCGAGCATCTCCGCCGGGGGGATGACCTCCGCGCGGGTGGCCTCTTCGTCGATGATCTCCTGCTGGCGCGATGCGCGCTGCTCTTCGAGGTAGTCCCACTTCTCGTCGAAGATGTGGGCGATCTCGTCTTCCGAGTACAGGCTCTGCGAGACGTTCATCTCGCCGTGGTTCATCTCCACCACGGTGCCGGGGATGAAGAGGTGACCGTCGTACTTCGGCGCGAGCTGCTTCATGTGCGCCAGGAACTCCTTCTGATCCGTGAAGATCGAGTCGTCGTCCTGACCCTTGCCGTTGAACCGGAAGAGCTCGTCGCGCAGGAACATCGGCGGTCCCGCCATCGGGAACACGTGGGGGGCGTCGACCTTCTCGATGTAGTACATGGCGCGCTTGTTCTGCGCCTCGCGCTTGAGCGCGGCGAACTTCTGCTTGGCGTCCTGGGGCAGGTCGTAGACCATGGGCCACCAGATCGCGCCGGACACCTGGGTGAAGTAGGCCTCGGGCTTGCCGAACGACAGCAGCGCCTCCAGATCGAGCGGGTGCGAGTCGTTCTGGTTGAGGATCGACGCCGTCCCGTCGTCGACGCTCAGCGACGAGTCGCCGATCGGGCCGTCGCTGGGGGCGCGCAGCGGCGTGATCATGATCTTCAGATCGCCGCGCTCGATCACCTGGCCCGCGGGAGCGTAGGTGATGTTGTCGTAGCCGAGCTTGCGGATGTCGACCTCGAGGTCATCGGTGACGTACTCGGGCAGCAGGACCTCGATGTCCTTCGAGATATACCTCTCGAGCAGGTTCGGGTCGAAGTGGTCGCGGTGACGATGCGAGATGTACAGGAAGTCAGCCTCGCGGCCCAGGCGCTCCCAGTCCAGCCCGCGGTTGTCGGGGAACGGGAACCAGGAGCCGTAGAAGGAGGGTCCGAGAACGGGGTCGCAGATGATGTTCCCACCGACCGTCTCGATGAACATCCCGGCGTGGCCGAGTCCCGTGATCCGCATGTCTCTCCTCAGGGTTGGACGACGTCGATTGTATCGAGCGCTCGCTGGGCGAGGCCGGTGACCGGCCGTGGCTATCGGGATGCCCGCGGTGCGCCGCTCACGATTCGAGCAGACCGCGGATGTCGTCGGCGGTGAGCGCCTGCGAGAACAGGGCCTCATCGTCCATCACCGCGGTGAACAGTCGCGCCTTGCGCTGCTGCAGGGCGAGGACCTTCTCCTCGATGGTGCCCGCGGCGATCAGTCGGTACACGATCACCGGCTGCGTCTGTCCGATCCGGTGGGTGCGATCGATGGCCTGTGCCTCGGCCGCAGGATTCCACCACGGGTCGAGGAGCAGGACGTAATCGGCCTCGGTGAGGGTGAGCCCGAAGCCGCCGGCCTTGAGACTGATCAGGAACACCGGGGCATCACCCGAGCGGAACCCGTCGATGACGTCTTCTCGCTGTCGAGTCGAGCCGTCGAGGTAGTCGTAGGCGATGCCGGCGGCGCGCAGCCGCTCGGCGGCCATCTCGAGGTACGACGTGAACTGGCTGAACACCAGTGCGCGGTGTCCTTCCGCACGCAGCTCCTGCACGTGCTCGAGCAGGACGTCCAGCTTCGCGGACGAGGCATCGGCATCCGGATCGATCAGCCGCGGCGACAGCGCGAGCATCCTCAGCATGGTGAGCGAACGGAACACGATGAAGCGGTTGCGGTCGAGATCGGCGAGCAGGCCGAGAACCTTCTGGCGCTCTCGCTGCAGGACGGTGTCGTAGACGGCGCGGTGTGCGGGGCTCAGGTCGACGAACAGCTCCTGCACCTGCTTCACGGGAAGGTCGCTCGCGACCAGCTCCTTCGTTCGTCGCAGCATGAGCGGGCGGATGCGGTGGCGCAGCCGCTCGAGACGCCGCTGCCGGTACGGGGCCCCCTCCTCGTTCTCGGGCACCTTGCCCTGTTCGATCGGCTGCACGTACTCCTCGCGGAAGCGGCGCTTCGACGGGAAGAGCCCGGGCGCGGTGAGGGAGAACAGCGCCCACAGATCGGTCAGGCTGTTCTCGAGCGGCGTGCCGGTGACGGCGATGGTGACGACCGATCTCAGCTGCGCGATGGCCTGGTGCACCTTCGTGGCGGGGTTCTTGGCGAACTGGGCCTCATCGATGATCACGCCGGCCCAGTCGATGCCCTGATACTCCTCGGCATCCAGCCGCAGCAGCGTGTAGGAGGTGACGATGATGTCGGCTTCGGCTGCCATCGCGCCGATCTCGTCGGCACGCCGAGACCCGGTGCCCTCCACGAGGCGCACCCTGAGGTCGGGGGCGAACCGGCGGGCCTCGCTGCGCCAGGTGCCGAGCACCGAGGTGGGGGCGATGACGAGGAAGGGACGCCCCTCCCCCTCTTCCACCGCGTGCGCGACGAGCGAGAGCAGCTGCAGGGTCTTCCCCAGGCCCATGTCGTCGGCGAGGATGCCGCCGAGCCGGTGCCGCCAGAGGAAGGCGAGCCAATCGAGACCCTGCTGCTGGTAGGGGCGCAGCTGCGCGTGCAGGCCCGCGGGCGGCGCGGTGCGGGGCACGTGCTCGATTCCGCGCAGGCCCTCGGCGGTGGTTCGCCAGCCCACCGCCTGCTCGGACTCGTCGGCGAGGTCTTCGAAGTCCTCCCAGAGCGCGGTCTGATATCTGCTGATGCGCGGGCCCGTCTCCCACTCGGTGAGCGCACCCGCCTCGTCGATGAGCTCGCGCAGCTGCTGCAGCGCGGGGTGCGCGAGCGAGAAGTAGGTGCCGTCGACGAGCATGAGCTTGGTGCGCCGCATGCTCAGGGCCGTGAACAGCGGGGTGAACGGAATCGAGTGTCCGTCGATCTTCACGAGCACCCCGAGGTCGAACCAGTCCGGATCGGTCGATTCGACGGTCGAGACCGAGATCTCGGGAGTGCCGGTGAGTTCTCGGTAGCGGGTTCGACGCCCGGTGACGACGACCTTCACGTCCGACGCCTCGAACGCCGGCAGAACGTGCGCGGCCCACTCCGCGGCGGCGAGATGTTCGAGGTCGGCACGCTCGCGGAACGCGTCTCGGGTCGCTCCGGCCCAGATCGTCTCCATGTCACGAGCGCGGGCTCGCTCGGCATCCGGATCGCGGAAGCTCTCCGAGCCGCCGGTGAAGGCGACCGTGCCGTGACCGGCATACTCCCACTCGAACCGGTATGCGATGCGATGGCCGCTGCGGAACGCCACCCGCAGCACCGGATCCGGCTCGGCGAGGGCGGGCAGCGCGAGGTGATCCGGTGCCGTCACGGCCGTCTGCCTGGCGAGGGCGGGGTAGGCGTCGGCGAGAAACCCTTCCCGGTCGTGCGGCGGCACGTCGATCGGCGTCGAGGCGTTGATGGCGTTCAGCACGGCAGGCGCGAGCCCGACGCGCGCGATGGTCACCTCGACGCCGGATCCCACGAGTTCCCACCGATACAGTCCGATGCGTCCGATCGGCCGCAGCTGCGCCGCCGGAGCCGGGTGCGCGTCGATGACCGCATCGACGCTGACCGAGAGCGCACCGCCCGCGGCCGGGTCGATGCGCAGACCGATCGCCGCGTCTTCGGCGAGTCGGACGGCGGTGTGCTTCTGCGTGGGAATGATCGGGATGCCGAGCCCGGCCAGAGCGTCGATGTGCTGCCACAGCAGCGGCGTCTCCACCCTGTCGAGCGCGATCCAGTCCCCCGCGGTGCCCGAGAGCAGCGAGTCGCGCGCGATGTTGAGGAAGTCGGTGAACCAGCGCGCCTGCTCGGCATCGAAGCGCCCCGATGAGCGACGTACCGAGTCCCAGGAGGCATCGCCGTGAATCCATCGACCGGTCGATGCGCTGCGCATGAGCGGCCGGACGCAGAGGAGGATCTCGCCGTGTTCGCCGGCGAGGTCGCGGGGTGTCGCCGTCTGCAGCGCGGCGGGCCCCCATCGCTCGAACGAGTGGCGCGGACGCACCCGCAGCTCGATGCCGAGGGCGAGCGGCAGCGTGGTCGACTCCACGGCAGGCGCGCTCAGCAGGGCGCGCCATGCCGCCTGCGGGACGGGTCGCGCGAATGCACCGAACTGCTCCCACGGCTCTCGCGGCGGGGGCGCCGGTCGCGGCGGATCGGCGGGCGGCAGGGGCGCCTGGTCCGGCGTCTCATCCGGGTCGGCTCCGATGAGGATCGCCGCGATCGCATGCTTGCATGCGGAGACGACCGGACATGTGCAGCTGGTCGTCATGATCCGCGGCCCGTCGAAGCGCACCCGGCAGCGGTAGGGGGAACGCTCGCTGCCGTACACCTCGGCGACGAGGGTCTGCGACCCGGCATCCCACCGCGCGTCCCTGACGCGACCGCGGCGGGCGTAGTCGAGGCCGCGCTGATAGCCGCCGTCTCCGGCCAGCTCGCGCAGCGCGGTGGCGGAGGGACGGGGAGAGCTCATGACAGCATCCTCCCCGTCACCACCGACACGCGCTCAGCGCCGGCTGCGACTCAGATGGAACGGGCGATGCGGGCCAGCACGCCGTGCACGAATGCGCCGGAGTCCTCGGTGGAGAGCTCCTTGGCGAGCTCGACGGCCTCATCGATCGCGACAGCGGTCGGGACCTCGTCGTTGTAGACGATCTCCCACGTGCCGATGCGCAGCAGAGCACGGTCGACGGCGGGCATCCGGTCGATCTTCCAGTCGTTGCTGTGGGTCGTGATGTGCTCGTCGATCTCATCGCGGTTGTCGATGATTCCGTCGACGATCTCGCGGGCATACAGCCACGAGGCTTCGCGAGCCGGTTCGCTGGCGGCGCGCTTGGCGGCCGCGGCGAGCACGACCGAGAGCTCCTCGCCGCGCACGTCGGCCGAGAAGAGGATGTCGAGGGCGCGCTTGCGCGCCTTGGTGCGGGCGCTCAAGGTCAGTCGTTGACGCGGCCGAGGTAGTCACCCGTGCGGGTGTCGACCTTGACCT
Source organism: Microbacterium sp. NPDC077391 (assembly GCF_040686955.1). Lineage (NCBI taxonomy): Bacteria > Bacillati > Actinomycetota > Actinomycetes > Micrococcales > Microbacteriaceae > Microbacterium > Microbacterium sp. NPDC077391. The sequence goes on along the minus strand of NZ_JBFBMI010000002.1, from coordinate 349,926 downwards.
TGGTGCCGGTCTCGAGGAAGAGCGGGACCTGGATCTCGTAGCCGGTCTCGAGGGTGGCGGGCTTCGTGCCTGCCGACGAGCGGTCGCCCTGCAGGCCAGGCTCGGTGTAGGTGACCTCGAGCACGACCGATGCGGGCAGCTCGATGTACAGCGGGTTGCCGTTGTTCAGCGCGATCTGCACCTGCTGGTTCTCGAGCATGTAGTTCTTCGCGTCGCCGACGGTGGCCGCGGGGACGTTGATCTGGTCGTAGTCCTCCTGGTCCATGAAGACGAAGCTGTCGCCGTCGGTGTACAGGTAGGTGAAGTCGCGACGATCGACGTTCTCGATCTCAATCTTGGTGCCGGCGTTGTAGGTCTTGTCGACCGACTTGCCCGTGACGACGTTCTTCAGCTTGGTGCGGACGAAGGCGCCGCCCTTGCCGGGCTTGACGTGCTGGAACTCCACGACGCTCCAGAGCTGTCCGTCGATCTTGATGACGACGCCGTTCTTGATGTCTGCGGTGGATGCCATGGTGATGCGGGTCCGTTCATTCAGAAGCTTCGAGGGCCGGGCGCGGATGCGCGCAGTGAAGTGGCCGAAAAGCGATTCTATCGGATGCCCCGGATCGAGCGATCTGTCCGGACGTCGCCCTTCCCTTTTTCGAATCTTTGTTCTATACTGGTGTCATGGTCATCAATGAGGAGCTCGGCGTGATCCCGCAGTCCGCGGGTGATGTGCTGGGGGTGCTTCTGGATGATGTGACGTGCTCTGAGGTGGATGCGAACCGGTCGGCGGCGCGTCAGGCGCAGCGGGTGGTGGAGGCGGTCGAGTTCGCTCGTCGGCATCCGGAGATCTACACGATCGACGCCGACGTGCAGATGGCCGAGCGGGCTGTGGTGCTGGAGCTGTCGCTGCGGTTGCGGATCTCGCAGGAGCGGGTACGGGAGCTGTGCTCGACGGCGGAGACGGCGGCGCGGGATCTGCCGTTGCTGTGGCAGCGCGCCCGCGACGGGTTCGCGTCGATGCACAGCGTCGGAGCGATCGTCACCGCCGCCGGCCCGCTCGCGTCTCCGGTGGGCGCGCCGCGGGAGGTGCGGGATGCTGCGGCTGCGGCCCTCGCCCGGCTGGATCGTGCCGCGCACGAGTGGGTGCTGACCTGCTCATCGGCGGTGCTGCGGCAGCGGGCGAAGAAGCTCGTCGACCGGATCACCGGCGATACTGCCGCGCGCCGGCACGCCCGGGCGATGGCCGACCGGCACGTGAGCGTCTCCCCCGCCGGCTACGGGATGTCGTGGCTGACCGCCCTGCTTCCCACTCATGAGGCGGTCGCAGCGATGCGGCGCCTGTCGGCGACGGCCAAGCACACCCGCAAGGACACTCGTGAGGGGCGCACCCGGGATCAGATCCGTGCCGATCTGTTCAGCGCCTGGCTGCGCGGGGTCGGCACCGCCACGGCGGTGCAGACGAAGGTCTTCGTCACCGTGCCCGTGCAGCTCCTCGCCGGCGACCCGGTCCCCGTCGAGTCCGCCTCCATCGTCGGCGGCGACAGCATCGACCCGCTCACCGCGAAGCAGCTCTTCCTCGACGCCCGCGGCTTCCGTCGGGTGATCACCGACCCGGTCAAAGGCGTGGTCGTCGACATGGACCGCCGCACCTACCGCCCCACCCGAGCACAACGCGACTGGCTCACCCTGCACCACGGCACCTGCTCCCGCGACGGATGCACCCGCCTCGCCGTCGACGCCGACCTCGACCACGACAGACCGTGGGCGAGGGGCGGGACCACCGACCTCACCCAACTGCGGCCGCTCTGCCCCCGCGACCCCATCATCCGACATCGCACCCGCGTCCGGTACCGGACCCGACCCGATCGCTCGGTGCAGGTCATCTCCCCCACCGGATACGCCAGCTCCGCGCCACCACCCTTCTAGCCGCCGGCGCGCGGCGCGATAGGAACAGGCCGTATCGGGATCACGTTCGCTTCCTCTCCACACGATCCGTGCAAGGCAGATCTGGCGCCGGCGACCACGAGTGTGGCCGCTGCCACCCGACGGAGCCGTCGACGTGGTCATGCAGTGGCCGACATTCGGCATCGGCGAGACACGGGTGCGCACCGACCATGGAACGATGTCCGAGCTGAGCTCGCGAGCCCGCCCGTTCTGGGCCGACGGAGGTCAGAGCAGCGCGGCCAGCTCCCGCACGGCCCGCGCGTAGCCGTCGACGCCTTCGCCGACGACGCGCACGGTGGCGACGTCGTCGAGGTAGGAGAAGTGGCGGAACTTCTCCCGGGCGTACACGTCCGAGATGTGCACCTCGGCGAACGGCAGGCCGACGCCGGTCAGCGCATCGCGCAGCGACACCGACGTGTGCGTGAGCCCGCCGGGGTTGATGATGATGGCCGCGCAGTCCTCGCGGGCCGCGTGGATCGCGTCGATCAGCACACCCTCGTGATTGCTCTGCAGCGCACGCAGCTCGTATCCTGCGTCCGCCGCGGCAGCGGCGGTGAGCTGCTCGACGTCGGCCAGCGTCGCGGTGCCGTACACGTCGGGCTCCCGGGTGCCGAGCAGGTTGAGGTTCGGACCGTTCAGCAGCATCAACCGGCGGGCGTCGCTCATCCCACGACCTCCTGGTATGCGGCGAACATGAGCGACTCGTCCGGCGCCTGCACGACGGTGGGCTTGGCGATGTCGTCGAGCAGGATGAAGCGCAGCATCCCGCCGCGCGCCTTCTTGTCGCGCTGCATGGTCGCCAGCAGCTGCGGCCAGGCACCCGCGCGGTAGGTGGTCGGCAGCCCGAGCGATTCGAGCACCGTTCGATGCCGGTCCGCACCGGCATCGGAGAGCCGGCCCGCCAGACGCGACAGCTCGGCGGCGTACATCATGCCGATCGAGATCGCCGCTCCGTGGCGCCACTGGTAGCGCTCGGCGTGCTCGATCGCGTGCCCGAGCGTGTGGCCGTAGTTGAGGATCTCCCGCAGCCCCGCCTCGCGGAAGTCATCCGAGACGACCTTCGCCTTCATGTCGATCGCCAGCTCCACGGTGCGGCGGAACTCGTCGGTCGTCGGATCGACCGCCCGCTCCGGAGATGCCTCGATGATGTCCAGGATCTCCGGCGCCCAGATGAATCCGGCCTTCACCACCTCGGCGTACCCCGCCGTGGCCTCGTTCGCGCTCAGTGTCTGCAGCTCATCGAGATCGCCGATGACGGCGCGGGGAGCCCAGAACGCCCCGACCATGTTCTTGCCCTCGGCCGTGTTCACACCGGTCTTGCCGCCGACGGCCGCGTCGACCAGGCCGAGCACGGTGGTCGGCACCTGCACGACCTGCACGCCGCGCAGCCAGGTGGCGGCGACGAAGCCGGCGACATCGGTCACCGATCCGCCGCCGTAGCCGACCACGGCATCCGTGCGGGTGAAGTCGGCCTGGCCCATCACCTGCCAGCAGAACGCCGCGACCTCGATGCGCTTGCCGGCCTCGGCATCCGGAATCTCGGCCAGCAGCACCTCGAGACCGCCCTCCGCCATGAGCCGCTCGCGCAGCTCTGCCGCCCGCTTGCCGAGCGTCGGCGGGTGCACGACGAGCACCTTGCGAACCGCCGGGTCGAGAGCCGCATGAACCCGGTCGAGGATGTCACGCCCGACGGTGATCTCATAGGGTGTCTGTCCGGAGACGCTGATCGTGGTCGTGGTCATTGCTGCTTCCTCCTCCAGGCGGCGATCTCCTCCGCCAGTGCCCGCATGGGTCTGCGTGATGTGTCGACGGTGAGGTCGGCGACCTCCTCGTACCAGCGTCGACGCTGATCGAAGATGATGCGCCACCGCTGCACCGGGTTCTCCTCGTCCGCGAGAAGCGGGCGGCTGGCCCCGCCGATGCGTCTTTCGACGGCCTCGGCGGTGACGGTCAGGAAGACGACCGGATGCCGGTGCAGCAGAGCACGGGTCTCGGCATCCGTCACCGCTCCCCCGCCCAGCGAGACCACACCGCCCTCCGCGACCGCCGTGGCGACGGCCTCGCGCTCGAGCTCGCGGAAGTGCGCTTCACCGTGTTCGGCAAAGATCTCAGGGATGGGACCGTGCTCGGCGGCGATGCGCTTGTCGGTGTCGATGAAGGGCACGTCGAGCAGTCGCGCGACCTTGCGGCCGACACTCGTCTTACCCGCGGCCATCGGGCCGACCAGCACGAGAGTCAGCGGATGGTCAGACGAGCTCATCATGGGCGAGCAGCGCCGCCTCGGATGCGGGTGCTGTGCGCAGCGACTCCGGGATCGCCGCGAGGTAGGACTCGAGGTTGCGTCGCGTCTCGCGGATGCTGTCGCCGCCGAACTTCTCGAGCAGCGAATTCGCGAGCTCGATGGCGACCATCGCCTCGGCGACGACGCCGGCGGCGGGTACCGCACAGACGTCCGAGCGCTGATGGTGCGCCGTGGCCGTCTCGCCCGAGGCGACGTCGACCGTGCGCAGCGCACGCGGAACCGTGGCGATCGGCTTCATGCCGGCACGGATGCGCAGCACGGTCCCCGTGCTCATGCCGCCTTCGATCCCCCCGGCGCGGTCGGATGCCCGGGTGATGCCGTCATCGCCGGCGAACAGCTCGTCGTGAGCCGCCGAGCCGCGGCGACGGGTCGTCTCGAAGCCGTCACCGACCTCGACGCCCTTGATCGCCTGGATGCTCATCAGGGCCTGCGCGAGGCGGCCGTCAAGACGGCGGTCCCAGTGCACGTGCGAGCCGATTCCGGGCGGCAGTCCGTAGGCGAGCACCTCGACGATGCCGCCGAGGGTGTCGCCGTCCTTGCGGGCGGCGTCCACCTCCTCGACCATGCGCGCGGACGTCTCGGTGTCGAAGCAGCGCAGCGGGTCGGCGTCGAGCGCGTCGACGTCGTCCGGCGTGGGCAGCGCGGCGCCCTCCGGGGCCCGCACCGGTCCGATCGAGAGCGTGTGACTGACCAGGCGGATGCCGAGCTCGGAGAGGAACGAGCGCGCCACGGCGCCCAGGGCCACTCGCGCGGCGGTCTCGCGTGCGCTCGCACGCTCGAGGATCGGTCGGGCCTCATCGAAGTCGTACTTCTGCATGCCGACGAGGTCGGCGTGGCCGGGACGCGGACGCGTGAGCGCGGCGCCCCGTCCGCGAGACTTCTCGGTCAGCTCGGTGGGCGCCGGGTTCATCACCTCGGTCCACTTCGGCCACTCGGTGTTGCCGATGCGCAGCGCGATGGGGCTGCCGAGGGTGAGACCGTGACGAACACCGCTGGAGATGGTCAGCTCGTCCTGTTCGAACTTCATGCGCGAGCCGCGGCCGTAACCGAGCTTGCGACGCTGGAGGTCGGCCTGGATGGCCTCGGCCGTGACCGTCACACCGGAGGGCAGACCCTCGACGATGGTGATGAGTTCGGGGCCGTGCGATTCGCCGGCAGTGAGCACGCGGAGCATTGCCCTAGTCTCCCATGCCCGCCGACCGCATGATGCCGACTGTGACGGCTTCGTCGGGCAGCTCGCGCTGCGGGTCGCCGCCGCAGAAGACGCGGATCTGCCGCACGGCCTGGAACAGCAGCATCTCGAACCCCGAGATGACGTTCGACGAGGGCCACAGCGCAGCCAGGGCGGAGGGCCACGGCGCGTACGCCGCCTCGAAGAGCGTGCCGCCGACGGCGGCGAGCGGTGTCGCGACGTCGGCGTCGAGCACAGTTCCGCTCGGCAGCGTGGCGACGGTCACATCGACGTCGGATGCCGGTGCCGCGAAGTCGACGGTGCGGAGCTGCACACCTAGAGCCTCGGCGGTCGGGCGCAGCCGGTCGACGGCTTCGGGCCGCCGAGCGCGGAACTCCACCTCCGTCGCGCCGAGGTCGCTCAGCGCCACCAGAGCGGATGCCGCCGTGGCGCCGGCTCCGAGGATGCGCCCGCGCCGAACTCCGGCGATCCCGGCATGAGTGAACGAATCCACGATGCCGCCCACGTCGGTGTTGAAACCGCGCACGGTCTCGCCGAGCAGCAGGGTGTTCACCGCTCCGGTCAGCACCGCATCTCTGTCGAGCTCGTCGGCCGCGGCGTGCGCGACCTCCTTCAGCGGCATCGTCAGCGACAGCCCGCGCCAGGAGTCGTCGAGGGAGCTCAGGGCGGCAGGGAACGCGGCCGCGTCGACCTGACGGCGCTCGTACGTCCAGTCCAGCCCGAGATGACGGTAGGCGGCCGTGTGCAGCAGCGGTGAGCGGCTGTGCCCGATCGGGTCACCCCACACGGCGAGACGCGTGCGCGAGGCCACCTCAGCAGCCCGTGTACTCGGGGTTCGCCGAGCACCAGGCGCGCATCTTCTTGATGCCCTGCTGGTGCTCTTCATAGGTCTGGGAGAACTGCGTCTCACCGGTCGAGAAGTCGACGGTGACGAAGTACAGCCACGGGCCGTCGACCGGGTGCATCGCGGCGTCGATCGCCGCGTATCCGGCGTTCGCGATCGGTGTCGCGGGGAGGCCGCTGATGACGTACGTGTTCCACGCGTTGTCGTCATACTGCGCGGCTTCGGACGTGCTCGCCTTGCCGGCGTTCAGCTCGCCGTAGCCGTACTGGGCGGTGGAGTCCATCTGCAGCATCATGCCGTCGGCGACGCGGTTGGCGATGACGCGCGACACCTTCGGGAAGTCGGGGGTGCGCGCTTCGCGCTCGATGATCGATGCGATCGTGAGCACGCGCTGCTCGTCCTCTGCGGGAACACCCGCCTCGGCCAGCGACTCGCGGGTGCGATCGACCATCGCGGCGATCACGTCCTCGGCCGTCGCACCGGGGTCGAACGTGTAGACGGCCGGGAACAGCCAGCCCTCGAGACTCTGCGCGGAGACACCGTACGCGGAGGGATCCTGAACGGCGGCCTTCAGCTCTTCGATCGGGATGCCCACGCCCTCGGCGATCTGCGGCAGCGAGGAGGCGACCGTGCTGCCCTCGGCGATGCGCACGGTGTTGGCCATGCGGTTCTCCGGGTTCGACAGCGCCTTCAGCGCTGCAGCCGCCGTCATCTTCTGCTGGAGCTTGTACACCCCGGGATAGAACGTGGCATTCGGTTCGTTCTCGATCAGGTACTCGTAGAACACGCGGTCGGTCCTGGTGACCTTCGCCTCGAACAGTGCCGTCGACACCGGACCCCCGGTATCGCCCTTCTTGATGGTCACGAACGCCTCGCCGGTGGCGATTCCGGACTCGTAGTCCTTCGGCTCGCCCCAGCCCATGATGTCGTCGATCTGGGTCTGGTACGTGTTGTAGATCCAGACGCCCGCGCCGGCGGCGACACCGCCGATGACGAGCAGCACGATCAGGGTGATCAGGCAGCCACGACCCCGTCGCCTGCGCGGCGCAGGGGCCGGGGGCTCGGGAGCGAAGAGCGCGTCCAGAGGCTCGGAGCCCTCTGCGTCGGTCGCCACCGCAGCCGGGGTCGGTGCGGCAGCCACGGGCCGTGCGGCTGCTGCGGCCTCGCCGGCCGTCGCTTCCTGGTCCGGCTGAGCCGACGGGTTCGCCGGAGCCGTCTCGCGCTCTGCGGATCCGCGGGCGGCCGCCTGGCGCAGTGCGCGTCGCGAACCGGGGGCCGGTTCATCGCGGGCTTCGCGCTCGGTCACCGGCGGCGGCGCTGTGGGGACGTTGTCGAAGAAGTCACCGAGCGAGTCGGATCTGCGATCGTGCGGGTCAGACATCGCGGGGCGGCTCCTGGGCAGGCGTGATCAACGCACCGGCGGGCATCCCGGTGCTCTTCTCGGTGTCCACGGCATGCTGCAACAGCACCACTGCGGCCACTTGGTCGACAATGCTACGAGAGTTCTTCTGTGTTCGCCCGGAAGCGCGCAGGGCGGTGTGGGCGCTGACGGTGCTCAGCCGCTCGTCGACCATGCGGATATCGAGGCCGGAATGGCGCTGCAGCTCCTCGGCGAAGGCGCGCGCGTCCTCGGTCGACAGCGTCTCCTCGCCGCGCATGTTCACGGGCAGGCCCACCACGATCTCCAGCGGCTCCCACTCGGCGATGAGCTGCAGGATGCGGTCGATCGACGTCTCCGACCGGGGCACGGTCTCGACCGGAACGGCCAGCATGCCGTCGGGGTCGCACCGGGCGACGCCGACACGCGCCTTGCCGACATCGATCCCGATGCGGGTGCCTCGCCGGAAACCGGTCACGCTCCCGCGAGCTCCGACACGATCGCTGCGAGCGCGGCGTCCAGAGCCGAAGCATCCGTCCCACCGCCCTGCGCGACGTCGTCCTTGCCGCCTCCGCCGCCGCCGAGCATGCCCGCCGCGATGCGCACCAGCGCACCCGCCTTCGCGCCGGCGGCGCGCGCGGCGTCGTTGGTCGCCACGACGACGATCGGGCGGCCGCCGACGACACCGCCGAAGGCGACGACAGCGGCGTCGGAGCCGAGACGCTCGCGCACGCTCAGAGCGAGCGTGCGGATGTCGTCGGCCGAGCCGACCTCGCCGAGCGACGAGGATGCCACGCGGTAGCCGCCGACCTGCGATGCGGCCTCGACAAGAGCCGGGACTCGGCCCTCGCGCTCCCTCGCCTCGAACTGCGCGATGCGCTTCTCGGCTGCCTTCAGGTTCGCCTGCAGCTCTTCGATGCGCGCGCTGAGCTGATCACGCGGCGCCTTCAGCGCCGAGGTCAGCTGCGACACGACGGTGCGCTCGGCGGCCAGCTCGCGGAAGGCGTCCTGCCCCACGAGCGCCTCGATGCGCCGGTTGGATGCACCGACCGACGACTCGCCGACGAGGCTCACCAGGCCGATCTCGGAGCTCGTCGCCACGTGCGTGCCGGCGCAGAGCTCGCGAGACCAGGGCCCGCCGATGTCGACCATGCGCACCACGTCGCCGTACTTCTCGCCGAACAGCGCCATGGCGCCGGCGTCCTTGGCGTCGTCGAGCGAGACGATGCGGGTCGTCACCTCGAGCGCGTCGTTCACCGCGCGGTTGGTGATCTCCTCGATCTCCGAGCGGGTCTCCAGCGACAGCGGCTGCGACCACGAGAAGTCGAAGCGCATGTACCCGGCGCGGTTGAGCGAACCCGCCTGGGTCGCGGTCTTGCCGAGCGTGTCACGCAGGGCGGCGTGCACGAGGTGCGTGGCCGAGTGCGCCTGTCGCGCCGCGCGACGGTTGGCGGCGTCCACCACGGTGGTCGCGCGGTCATCGACCGACACCGACCCGGTGGCCACGTGCACGGTGTGGCTGATCAGCCCCGGCACGGGGCGCTGCACGTCGAGCACGTCGAGCTCGAACCCGGCGCCCACGATCGTGCCCTTGTCCGCGACCTGGCCACCCGACTCGGCGTAGAGCGTGGTCTCGGCGAGGACGACCTCGGCGACCTGTCCCTCGGATGCGGTCTGGACGGGCGCGCCGTCGACGATCAGTCCGAGCACCCGGGATTCGGTCTGCAGGTCGGTGTACCCCGCGAAGCCGGTCTCACCGAGCGCGCGGAACTCGCGATACACCGACACATCGGCGAGCTGACGCTTGCGGTTGCGGGCGTCGGCCTTGGCGCGGTCGCGCTGCTCCTTCATGAGCGCGTCGAACGCGGGGCGGTCGACGTCGAGCCCTGCCTCCTCGGCGACCTCGAGCGTGAGGTCGATCGGGAAGCCGTACGTGTCGTGCAGCAGGAAGGCCTCGGAGCCGCTGAGGGTGGCCCCGCCCTTCTTCTTGGTGTCGCCGAGCGCGAGATCGAGGATCGTCGATCCCTGGGCGAGGGTGCGGCGGAAGGTCTCCTCCTCGGCGAAGGCGGCCGAGGAGAGCGTCGACCAGTCCGCCTCGAGCACGGGGTACGCCGACTTCATCGCGTCCTTCGACGCCGCGAACAGCTCGGGGAACGACGGCGCGTCCACCCCGAGCAGGCGCATCGATCGCACGGTGCGGCGCATCAGGCGGCGGAGGATGTAGCCGCGGCCCTCGTTCGAGGGGCGCACGCCGTCGGAGAGCAGCATGAGCGACGAGCGCACGTGATCCGCGATGACGCGGAAGCGCACGTCATCCTCGTGCACCGCGCCGTACTTCTTGCCGGAGAGCTCGACGGCGCGGTCGAGGACCGGACGCACCTGGTCGGTCTCGTACATGTTCTCGACGCCCTGCTTCAAGAAGGCGACACGCTCCAGCCCCATGCCGGTGTCGATGTTCTTCATGGGCAGTTCGCCGACGATGTCGAACTCCATCTTGCTGCGGACGTTCTCGACGAACTCCTGCATGAACACGAGGTTCCAGATCTCGAGGAACCGCGAGTCGTCGGCGGCCGGACCGCCGTCCTTGCCGTAGGCGGGACCGCGATCGAAGAAGATCTCCGAGTCGGGGCCGCCGGGGCCGGGCTGCCCGGTGTTCCAGTAGTTGTCCGCCCGGCCGAGCCGCTGGATGCGCTCCGGCTTGAGCCCGATGATGTCGCGCCAGATCGCCTCGGCCTCGTCGTCGGTCTCGTAGACGGTGACCCACAGGTCCTTCTCGTCGAAGCCCAGTCCTCCGTCGGCCTCGGACGAGGTCAGCAGCTCCCAGGCGTACCGGATCGCGCCTTCCTTGAAGTAGTCGCCGAACGACCAGTTGCCGAGCATCTGGAAGAACGTGCCGTGGCGGGCGGTGCGGCCGACCTCTTCGATGTCGTTCGTGCGGATGCACTTCTGCACATCGGCGATGCGCGGATGCGGAGCGGGAACGACCCCCGTGAGGTACGGGATCATCGGCACCATTCCGGCGACGGTGAAGAGCAGCGACGGGTCATCGCTGACCAGGGATGCCGACGGGACGATGAGGTGGTCGTTCTTCTCGAAGTAGTCGAGGTACCGCTGCGCGATCTCCGCAGTTTTCATAGAGCTCGTGGCATTCCTTGCGTGGGAGCGCCGCGTCGGGGCGCGCGGCGATTGTGAATCGGGTTCAGTCGTCTGCGGGGTCGGACAGGCGGGCTTCCTGCTGCCGATACGCGTCGCCGATGACGGCGGTGACCTGAGACAGACGGGCGTCGAGGTCGGCGAAGATCTCCTGCCCGCGAGGATCCTTGTTCATGAAGTGGGCGGCGACGAATCCGCCGATCACGCCGGTCAGGAACCAAGACAGTCTCTTCATCGCTCCATCCTACGACGAGAGGCGCCGGGGAAACCCCGACGCCTCTCGTGCGGATGCTGATATCAGCGGGCTGCGTAGTACTCGACGACGAGCTGCACTTCACAGGTCACGGGGACCTCGGCGCGCTTCGGACGACGGACCAGGCGGGCCTGCAGCTTGTCGAGCTCGACCTCGAGGTAGCCCGGGACCGGGGGCAGGACCTCGGCGTGACCGCCGGCTGCTGCGACCTGGAAAGGCTCGAGAGCCTCGGACTTGGCCTTGACGTGGATGAGCTGACCCGGCTTCACGCGGAACGACGGGCGGTCGACGAGCTGACCGTCGACGAGGATGTGACGGTGCACGACCAGCTGACGGGCCTGCGCGGTGGTGCGGGCGAAGCCGGCACGCACGACGAGCGCGTCGAGACGCATCTCGAGCAGCTCGACCAGGTTCTCACCGGTCAGGCCGTCCTTGCGGCGGGCCTCGTTGAACGCGATGCGCAGCTGCTTCTCGCGGATGCCGTACTGCTCGCGCAGACGCTGCTTCTCACGCAGACGGACGGCGTAGTCGCTGTCGGCCTTGCGCTTGGTGCGGCCGTGCTCCCCGGGAGCGTAGGGACGCTTCTCGAGGTAGCGGGCGGCCTTCGGGGTGAGCGGGATTCCCAGCGCACGGCTGAGACGGACCTTGCGGCGGTCCTGGGACTTCGTGACCACGAAGTGTTCCTTCCGTGACGTGGACGCGTCTTTCGCGCCTCACGGGCGTATCGCCTCGCTTCCTCCTTCTCGTCGCGCACGCCGGGGCGCGTCGGGAAGTGGTGCAGGAGCGGAGGGATGCCCGAAAACTCTGTTTCGAGCCGGTCAATGCTAACAGATCGGGCTGAGCGTCTCAGCGGTCGCCGAGGATCCGCCGGATGCGCTCCAGCCGGGGTGCGATGTCGCGCTCGGCACCGAGGTTCTTCGGTTCGTAGTAGCGCCGCCCCACGAGCTCGTCGGGCAGGTACTGCTGAGGCAGGATGCCCGCGTCGCTGTCGTGCGGATAGCGGTAGCCCTTGCCGTGCCCGAGGCGCTTCGCTCCGGCGTAATGGGCATCGCGGAGGTGGATCGGCACACGGCCGAATCCGCCGGCCCGCACGTCCGCGATCGCCTGATTGATCGCGGCGTACGCGGCGTTCGACTTGGCGGTCGTCGCCAGGTAGATCGTCGCCTCGGCGAGCGGGATGCGCCCCTCTGGCATCCCGATGAAGGCGACCGCATCGGCGGCGGCCGTCGCGATCGTCAGCGCCTGCGGGTCGGCGAGACCGATGTCCTCCGCAGCGGAGATCACGAGTCGACGGGCTATGAACCGCGGGTCCTCCCCCGCCTCGATCATCCGTGCCAGATAGTGCACCGCCGCATCGGCATCCGACCCGCGGATCGACTTGATGAAGGCGCTGATCACGTCGTAGTGCTCGTCGCCCTGTCTGTCGTAGCGCAGCAGCGCCCGATCGACGGCCTGGGCGACGTCCTCATCCGTGACGACGACCTCCTCACCCTCCTCGTGCTTCGAGAGCGCGACGGCCGCGGCCGCCTCGAGTCCGGTGAGAGCACGGCGCCCATCCCCCGACGCGAGACGGATCAGGGCCGCCCGCGCATCATCGGACACGCTCACCGCGCCGGCCAGCCCGCGCGCGTCTTCCACGGCACGGTCGAGCAGCACGCCGATGTCGTCGTCGGTGAGAGGCTTCAGTGTCAGAAGCAGCGAACGCGAGAGCAGCGGCGAGATCACCGAGAACGACGGATTCTCGGTGGTCGCCGCGATGAGGATGACCCAGCCGTTCTCGACGCCGGGCAGCAGGGCATCCTGCTGGGCCTTCGTGAACCGGTGGATCTCATCCAGGAACAGGATCGTGGTCTGGCCGTAGAGGTCACGCTGCGTGATCGCCTCCTGCATGACCTCCCGTACGTCCTTGACCCCGGCGGTGATCGCCGACAGCTCGACGAACCGGCGCCCCGAGGAACGGGCGATGGCCTGAGCGAGCGTGGTCTTGCCTGTGCCGGGCGGACCCCAGAGGATGATCGACACCGCGCCGGGCGCCTTGGCATCCGGATCGGCGAGGGCGACGATCGGCGACCCCGCGCGCAGCAGATGCTGCTGCCCGGCCACCTCGTCGAGCGAGACCGGCCGCATGCGCACGGCGAGCGGTGTCTGTCCCGAGAGCAGGGGCGCGGAGGTCATCCTCCCAGGCTAGTCGGGGCGGCCGACACCCGTCTTGCTCACAGCGCCGCGCGGGCGAGGTGAGAACTTGGTTCCATAGGCGTAACCACACACACGAACCTCGGAAACATCGCTGGACCACGCTGTCCTCGAGAGAGCCCGACCGGGCTCCTTTCCTAGGAGGTACTCGTGTCTTACGTCAAGCCCGCCCAACTCGTCGGCCACATGCTCGACGCCGGCGCCGCCAAGATGCAGATGTCCGCACGCGACACTCTGATCCGGGCCTTCATGGGCGCAGCCCTGCTCACCATCGGCGCGGCCTTCGCCGTGACGATCGCCACGCAGACCGGCCAGCCGCTGCTGGGCGCCGTGCTCTTCCCCGTCGGCTTCGTCATCCTCTACCTGTTCGGCTACGACCTGCTCACCGGCGTGTTCACCCTCGGTCCTCTCGCCGTCCTCGCACGGCGCCCCGGTGCCACGGTTCCTGCCATGCTCCGCAATTGGGGCCTGGTGTTCCTGGGCAACCTCTGCGGCGCGATCCTCGTCGCCGTGCTCATGGCCGCGGTCTTCACCTACGGCTTCTCAGCCGAGCCGAACGAGGTCGGCCGCGCGCTGGGCGAGATCGGCCACAGTCGCACCGTCGGATACGCCGATCACGGCCTCGCCGGCATGCTGACGCTGTTCATCCGCGGAATGCTGTGCAACTGGCTCGTGTCGACCGGCGTCGTGCTGGCGATGGCGTCGAACACCGTCGGGGGCAAGGTGATCGCCATGTGGCTGCCCATCATGCTGTTCTTCTACATGGGCTTCGAGCACTCGATCGTGAACATGTTCCTGTTCCCTTCCGGCCTGCTCATGGGCGGGGAGTTCACGCTGTGGGACTACCTGATCTGGAACGAGATCCCCACGGTCGTCGGCAACCTCGTGGGCGGACTGCTCTTCGTCGGGCTCCCCCTCTATCTGACGCACGGCGGCAGCTCTGTCCGGCAGCCCGCGGAGGAGTCCCGTTCCGTCATGGTGTGAGCGCAGGTGCATTCGCGGACGGGCCGACGGAGAGGCACGCGAGGTGCCTCTCCGTCGGCCCGTGTTCAGAGCCGCTCGTCGAGCGCCAGCCGGTACCCGCGTTTGACCACGGTCGTCACGGCGCGCCTGTCGCCGAGCGCCTCGCGCAGACGCGCGACCGCCATCTCGACGGCGTGCGGACTCTGGCCTCCCCGCGGCAGCACTCGCCCCAGCTCCTCCCGCGAGAGAACGCTCCCTCGGGCATCGAACAGTGCGCCGAGCACACCCGCAGATGCCGGGGACAGTGGCACGAAGCGATCACCGATCAGCGCACCACCGCTGCGCACCTCGAGCGCGCCCGCCGCTGTGGTGGCGAAGGGCGCCCCGGCCGCGAAATGCTCCACGACGCACCGCACGAGCGAACCCAGACGTCCGCGCGCGGCGACCGCCGTCCGCAGGCCGGCATCCCGGAGCGGCGCCGCGGTGATCGGACCGACGGCGGCGAGCAGCAGCCGCCGGGATTCCGCGCGCCGGCGGATCGCGGCGAGCGACCCGGCGATCTCGGCGATGCGCAGCCATTCCGCAGCGCCCGGCGCCGACGTGAACAGCAGCGCGTCCACGGCTCCGGAGGCGGCCTGCTCAGCCGAGCGGCGCACGAGGCCCGCATCCGGCGGCGGGCCCCACCTGTACACGATGAGGGGCACGACGGTCGCGCCGTGTGCGGTGAGCAGCTCGTCCAGTCCGTCGGAGCCCGCGCCGTGATGCTGCACGGCGATCCGCTCACCTTCCACGCCGCGGGCGATGAGATGCTCCGCCACCTCGGCGGACGTCTCCGTGCTCGCCACCCAGTCGGCAAAGAACCCCGCCTGCTGAATGGCTCCGTGCGCCTTCGGTCCGCGGGCGATGAATCTCGCCTGCGACAGCGCGTGGGTCAGCTGCGGGTGCAGGTCGCGCTCGTGGACGGCATCCATCCAGCCGCGGAGCCCGACCCCGGTGGTGACCACGACGGTGTCGGGCGGCTGGGCGACGAGCTCGCGCGAGCGCTCGAGGAGCAGCTCGTCATCGGTGGCGGGCAGGATGCTGAGAGCGGGCGCACGCTGCACCGTCGCGCCGCGACGTTCGAGCGCGACGGCGAGATCGCCGGCGCGACGATCGGCGACGACGACGATCGCGCATCCCGCCAGAGCGGAATCCGGCAGTCGGCCAGGCGTCACGCGGACACTGCTCCCAAGGGCACCGGAGATGGCCGGACCGGTGCGAGCAGCCCGGCTCGCGCGACGTCGCCGATCACGATGACCGCGGGATTGCGCAGCCCCATCGTCCTGGCATCCGCCGCCGCACTGCCGAGGGTGGTGCGGATCGAGCGCTGCTGCCGCGTGTGGCCGTTCTCGATGAACGCCATCGGCGTGCCGGGTGCGATGCCGTGTCGCAGTGCCGTGTCGACGAGACGGGGAAGCGCGGTCACTCCCATCAGGATGACGGTCGTAACCTGGGGATCCGAGATGGCCGTGAGCGTGGTCGCGTCGATGCCCCGATGCCCGGTGGTGACGTGGAACGCGGCGGCCGTGCCGCGATGCGTGAGGGGGATGCCGAGCGCCTGCGGAACGGCGATCGCGCTGCTCGGCGCCGGGGTCACGTCGACCGGCACACCCGCCACGAGACACGCCTGCATCTCCTCCGCTCCCCTGCCGAAGACGAAGGGATCGCCTCCCTTCAGACGCACCACCCGGCGGCCGGCCGCCGCGTGCATCACGAGAAGCCTGTTGATCTCCTCCTGAGGAACCGGGTGATGACCGGGCTGCTTGCCGACGTCGATCACCAGCACGCGAGGGTCGAGTCCCTGCACGATCTCGGCTGCCGGGCCGAGCCGGTCGAACACGATCACGTCGGCTTCGGCGATGAGACGCGCCGCGCGCACCGTCATCAGATCGGCCGGACCGGGGCCGCCGCCGACGAGGTCCACTCTGCCGAGCATCGTCATCGCAGCTCCCCGAGGTGGATGAGCACGTCGCCGTCGTGCATGACCACGGGCCATACCCGCAGCGTCGCGGGCGGCCGTCCCTGGGTGGCGACGCACAGACCGGTGCGCAGGTCGAACACCTGCTTGTGCATCGGCGAAGCGACGGTGGGGGCGCCGTCGCGGGTGCCCACTATGCCGCGAGACATCACCTGCGCCCCGCTGTACGGGTCGAGGTTCGCGACCGCGTGCACCGTGCCGTCGGCGAGCAGGAAGAGCGCGATCTGCGTCTTGCCGAAGAGGGCGGCGCGCCCTCTCTCGACCTCGAGATCGGTCAGCGCGCATGCGCGGACGAGCGTGTCGAGACTGTGGGCGATGGTCATCTGCGCACCTCCAGGGTGGTTCCGGCGATCAGGATGCCGCCCGCCGTGCGCTCCGCCTCGGTGGCGGGGCGCACCTGCCCGCGCACAGGGACGTAGGCGAGCGAGGGGTCGGGGGTGTCGGCGGCGTTGACGAAGGAGCTGAAGCGTCGCAGCTTCTCGGGGTCGCGCAGGGTGGCGGCCCACTCGTCCTCATAGCGATCCACGTGACGCGCCATCGCCGCGTCCAGGTCGGTACAGATGCCGAGCGCGTCGTCGAAGACGACGCTGCGGAGCCCGTCGAGACCGTCTTCGAGGTCTTCGCACCACGCTGCGGTGCGCTGCAGCCGGTCGGCCGTGCGGATGTAGTACATGAAGAACCGGTCGATGGCCTGGATGAGCCCGTCGTCGTCGAGACCGGACGCGAGCAGCTGCGCGTGGCGAGGGGAGAAGCCGCCGTTCCCGCCGACGTACATGTTCCAGCCCTGCTCGGTGGCGATCACGCCGACATCCTTGCTGCGGGCCTCCGCGCATTCTCGCGCGCATCCCGAGACGCCCAGCTTCAGCTTGTGCGGCGCGCGGAGCCCCCGATAGCGCAGCTCGAGACGCACGGCCATGCCGACCGAGTCGAGCACTCCGTAACGGCACCAGGTCGACCCGACACAGGACTTGACGGTGCGCAGCGCCTTGCCGTAGGCCTGACCGGATTCGAATCCGGCGTCGACGAGCCGCCCCCAGATCTCGGGAAGCTGCTCCAGGCGTGCGCCGAACATGTCGATGCGCTGGCCACCCGTGATCTTCGTGTACAGCCCGTACTCGTCGGCGATCCGGCCGATCGCGATGAGGCCGGCAGGGGTGACCTCGCCGCCCGGCATCCTGGGCACGACCGAGTACGTGCCGTCCTTCTGCATGTTCGCCATGACGTGGTCGTTCGTGTCCTGCAGGGTCGCGTTCTCACCCTCGAGCACGTGATCGCCGACGAGCACCGCCAGGATCCCCGCGAGTGCGGGCTTGCAGATGTCGCACCCGCGGCCGTGTCCGAAGCGCGCAATGACGGTGCTGAACGTCGTCAGCCCGGAGACGCGGACCGCGTCGAACAGCTGCCGTCGCGACATGTCGAAGTGCTCGCACAGCGCGGTCGATGCGGTGCGGCCGGTCTTGGCCAGCTCGGCTCCGACGATCTTCGAGACCATGAAGACACACGAACCGCACGTCGCACCTGCACGAGTGCAGGCCTTCACCGCCGCAGCGTCGGCGCAGCCCTCCTCGTGGACCGCGGTGCGGATGCGCCCTGCCGTGACGTCGGCGCACGAGCACACGACTGCGGCGTCGGGCAGTTCGCGCGTCGGCGTCCCGGCTCGCTCCTCCGGCATCAGATACGCGGCGGGGTCGCCACCCAGCGCGGCTCCGACGAGCGGGCGAAGTTCGCCGTAGGCGCTGGCATCGCCCACGAGGATGCCACCGAGCAGCGTCTGCGCATCATCCGAGAGCACGAGCTTCTTGTACACCCCGGCGACCGGATCGGCGTAGACCACGTCCAGAGCGTTCGGCGTGGTCGCCATCGCGTCACCGAAGCTGGCGACGTCGACCCCGGAGAGCTTGAGCTTCGTCGCGTCGTCGTATCCGGGGAAGCCCGCGGGCCGGCCGAGCAGGCCGCTCGCGGCGACCTCGGCCATCGCGTAACCAGGGGCGACGAGCCCGACGCAGCGCCCGTCGAAGCTCGCGACCTCCCCGATGGCGAGGATGCGCGGGTCGGAGGTGCGGCACGCGTCGTCAATCAGCACGCCGCCGTTCGCGTGGACCGCGATTCCCGCGGCACGTGCGAGCTCGTCACGGGGACGCACGCCGACGGTGAAGACGACGACATCGGCGGGAAGATGTCCGCCTTGCTCGAAGTCGACCCGGCGCACCCAGCCGGAATCGTCCGATGCGATCCTCGTCGTGCGGCTGCGCGTGCGCACCTCGACGCCGCGAGCCTCGATCAGGCGCTGCAGCATGCGACCGCCCGCGTCGTCGAGCTGAGCGGACATCAGGCGGTCGGCGGACTGGATGACCGTGCACTCCACGCCCATGCCCTGCAGGGCGCCGGCGGCCTCGAGGCCGAGCAGGCCGCCACCGACCACTGCGCCTCGGAGCGGACGCCCGAGCACCGCGAACCGCTCCTGCACGTGCGTGCGCAGGGCCGTGACGTCGTCCAGTGTGCGGTACACGAAGCAGCCGGGCAGATCGTTGCCCTCGACGGGAACACGTGGTGCCGACGAGCCGGTGGCGAGCACGAGCGATTCGTACGAGTGCACCGCACCGGACACGGTGCTCACCGTTCGCGACTCACGGTCGATCCGCACCGCGGGGTCGTCGCCGAGGTAGGTGACCCGCTCATCGGCGAGGACCGCGCTGTCGAGCGCGAGGTCCTCCGCAGTCGCCCCGGAGAAGAACGACGTCAGACCCACCCGGTCGTACGGCGGATGCCCTTCTTCGCCGATGACGGTCACCGATCGCCCCACGTCGGCGCCGCTGAGCAGACTGTCCACGAAGCGATGTGCCACCATCCCGGCGCCGATCACGAGCACCTCTGAGGCTGTGGTGTTCTGAATTGCCATCCGGCCCCCCTTCCGTCAGACCCGAAGCTACGCAACGTGTGTTTCGCGAACCCGCGGCCCCGCGTTACGCGCAGCGAACAATTCGCTCACAAACGCATAACGAAGCATGTGAGACGGCGACGGTAGGCTCGCAAGCACGACCCCGATCAGGAGGACAGCCGATGCCAGCCCGTGGTTCTCGTGACGCCCGGCTCAGAACCGAGGCGGAGCGCACCAGACTCCACGCCGCCCGAGCGGCGTGGCACAGCAGAACGATCCGTCGGCGGCGCAGAGACACCGTCGTCGCGACCGTGGCCGGCTCGCTGATCGTCGTCGGCGCCATCGCCAGCCAGGTCGTGCACGCGCAGGTGACCGCACCCGAGCCGACCCCGGCCCCGACCTCCACCTCGACGCCGGTCGAGACCCCGTCGCCCGCCCCCTCCACGAGCCCACCGCTCAGCCCGACCCCGACGCAGTCTCCGGGTGAGTGAACTAGGCTGAGCAACGTCCTTTCCCCCTCCCGCGGAGCGACCGCGCAAGGAGAACATCGTGTCTGACAACGACGCCCCCACGCCCACCCCGCCCGTCCCCGGTCCGCCGGTGCCGGCACCGCCGCGCAAGCCGATGCCGGCGGCCGCTCCGGCTGCCTCATCAGCTCCGGTGGTCGCTCCGATCGCATCGGACGCCGCCGAGTGGGGCCGCGTGACCGAGGACGGCACCGTCGAGGTGCGCGAGGGCGAGAACTGGCGTGCGGTCGGTCAGTACCCCGACGGCACGGCTGAGGAGGCGCTCGCGTACTTCGCACGCAAGTACGACGATCTCGCGGTCAAGCTCGGCACGCTCGAAACCCGCGCGCAGAACGGCGGTGCCTCGGCATCCGACCTGACCAAGCAGGCCACCCACCTGCGGGGCGAGGCGACGGACGCGGCCGCGGTCGGTGACCTGGTCTCGCTGCGGGAGCGCATCGAGACGCTGCTCGCGTCGCTCGCCGAGGCCACGGCGAAGGAGTCCGCTGCCGCGAAGGAAGCGCTCGACGCCGCCATCGCCGAGCGCACGCAGATCGTCGAGAAGGCCGAGGCGATCGCCGCCCGCGACCTGTCGAAGGTGCAGTGGAAGCAGGTCACCACCGAGATGACCGAGCTGTTCGACTCGTGGCAGGCGCATCAGCAGAATGCGCCGCGTCTGCCCAAGGGCGTCGCACAGCAGCTCTGGAAGCGCTTCCGCGATGCACGCTCCACGGTCGACAAGGCACGTCGGGCGTTCTTCTCAGAGCTCGATGACGCCCACCGCACCGCGCGTGACGCGAAGGCCCGTCTTGTCGAGCGCGCCGAGGCGCTGGCCCCCCGCGGTGTCGACGGCATCCCCGCCTATCGTGATCTGCTCGACGCGTGGAAGGCATCGGGCCGCGCCGGCCGCAAGGCCGACGACGCCCTGTGGGCCCGATTCAAGGCCGCGGGCGACGCGCTGTACTCGGCACGCGCCGAGCAGGCCGCCGCGGAAGAGGCCGACTCGGCTCCGCGGATCGAGGCCCGTGAGGCGCTGCTCGAAGAGGCGAAGGCCGTCGCCGACGAGCCGAACCTCAAGCGCGCTCGCGCCCTGCTCACGCGGATCCAGCGTGAGTGGGATGAAGTCGGCCGCATCTTCCCGCGCGAGAAGGAGCGCGTGCTCGACGACCGCATGCGCTCGATCGAGCAGGCACTCAAGTCGCGTGAGGACGTCGACTGGAAGAAGAACAACCCCGAGACGAAGGCTCGCGCGAACGACATGAGCTCGCAGCTGCTCGACGCCATCGAGAAGCTCGAGGCCGAACTCGCCGCCGCGGAGAAGGCCGGAGACAAGCGCGCCGTCAAGGAGGCCACCGAGGCGCTGGCCGCGCGTCGCGCCTGGTTGAGCGCGCTCGGCGGCTGACCCGAGCTGCTGCACGGCATCCGTCGTTATCCACAGTATGAGCCGCGGCACCCTCCAGCAGGGCGTCGCGGCTCATACTGTTCAGCGTGCATCCCGCTCTGTTCTACCGTCCGGGTGGCCGGCTGAGCCTTCCCGAGCTGAGTGCCGCACGCCTCGACGGTGACGTCGTCGAAGTCGGCGAGGGGTACATCCCCGCAGACGCGATCGAGGGGGCGGGTGCGCGCGCCCTGAGCCTGTCACCCCTCGTCCCGCCGGGCACCGCCGTGAGCGGAATCAGCGCCGCGTGGGTGCACGGTGCCGGCGACGCTCCCCCGGGTGTGCATCACGTGTCGCGGATCAGCGCGAGCCGTCAGCGCATCGCGCCGTCGATCCGCGTCGTGCATCACGAGAGACGACTGTGTGCCGACGATGTCAGATCGATCTCGGGTGTCTGGGTGCAGACGCCGGAGGCGACCGCGGAGTCGCTGCTGCTCAGCTCCGCGCGCAGCGCGGAGGACGAGCTCTGGCTGCACTCCCTGATCCGCATCACCCCGGGGCTCGCCGAGGCGGTTCGCGATCGGGTCATCCCGCTGGGCAGACGGCCGGGCGCCAACCACGCCAGGCGGATCCTGGAGAGGTGGGCGAGTCAGGAGGTCGTGACGCGGTACACGTCGTAGACCGCGTCGATGCGGCGCACGGCGTTGAGCACCCGGTCGAGATGCACGGAGTCGCCCATCTCGAAGACGAACCTGCTGAGGGCGAGACGCTCGTCCGTGGTCGAGACGGCGGCCGAGAGGATGTTGACGTGGTGCTCGCTGAGCACGCGCGTGACGTCGGAGAGCAGGCCCGATCGGTCGAGCGCCTCGACCTGGATCTGCACCCGGAACACGCTCTTGGTCGTCGGCGCCCACTCCACCTCGATGAAGCGCTCCGGGTCGGAGCCGAGGGCCTTGACGTTCACGCAGTCCTGACGGTGCACCGAGACGCCGCTGCCGCGCGTGACGAAACCGACGATCGGGTCGCCGGGCACCGGGGTGCAGCACCGGGCGAGTTTGACCAGGATGTCGGATGCGCCGCGCACGAGCACACCGGAATCGCTCGTGCGCGCCTCGCGCGCGGGAGCCCGGCCGGGCAGCTCGATCGCGCCCGTGCTGGTGTCCTCATCGGCGGCCACGAGAGCGGTGACCTTCTCGAGCACCGACTGGGTCGAGACGTGACCTTCGCCGACCGCGGCGTACAGGCCCGAGACGTCCTCGTAGCGCAGCTGACGGGCGACCTCGGCGAACGACTCCTGGTTCATGAGCCGCTGCAGGGGCAGGTTCTGCTTGCGCATCGCGCGGGCGATGGCTTCCTTGCCCTGCTCGATCGCCTCTTCGCGACGCTCCTTGGTGAACCACCCACGGATCTTGTTGCGCGCCCTGGTGCTCTTGACGAAGCTCAGCCAGTCCTGGCTGGGGCCTGCGTCGGGGTTCTTCGAGGTGAACACCTCGACGACGTCGCCGCTCTTCAGCTCGGTCTCCAGCGGGACCAGCCGACCGTTGACCTTGGCGCCCATGGTGCGGTGCCCGATCTCGGTGTGCACGGCGTACGCGAAGTCCACCGTCGTCGCTCCGGTGGGAAGGCCGATGACGCGCCCCTTCGGGGTGAAGACGTAGACCTCCTTCGCACCGATCTCGAAGCGCAGCGAGTCGAGGAACTCGCTGGGGTCCGCCGTCTCGGCCTGCCAGTCGGAGATGTGCGCGAGCCAGGCCATGTCGGCGTCGGTCGCCCGGGCATCGACCTTCCCGCCGTTCATCCGCTCCTTGTACATCCAGTGCGCGGCGACACCGAACTCCGCCTGCTGGTGCATCTCGTGCGTGCGGATCTGGATCTCGACCGTGCGTCCCGACGGGCCGATGACCGTCGTGTGCAGCGATTGGTACAGGTTGAACTTCGGGGTGGCGATGTAGTCCTTGAACCGGCCCGGCAGCGGGGTCCACCTGGCGTGGATCGCACCGAGCACGGCGTAGCAGTCGCGCACCGAGCCCACCAGCACGCGGATGCCGATGAGGTCGTAGATGTCGTCGAATTCGCGTCCGCGCACGACCATCTTCTGGTACACCGAGTACAGCTGCTTGGGTCGGCCGACCACCTTGCCGCGGATGCGCAGCTCGCGAAGATCCTCGTTGATCGACTCGACCACGCTCTGCAGGTACTTCTCTCGCTGCGGGGTGCGCTGCGCGATGAGGCTGTTGATCTCGGCGTAGATCTTCGGATGCAGCACGGCGAACGACAGATCCTCGAGCTCGGACTTGATCGTCTGGATGCCGAGGCGGTGCGCCAGCGGCGCGTAGATCTCGAGCGTCTCCTTGGCCTTGCGCGCCGACTTCTCCGGCGGCACGAAGCCCCAGGTGCGGGCGTTGTGCAGGCGGTCGGCGAGCTTGATCAGCAGCACGCGGATGTCCTTCGACATCGCCACGATCATCTTGCGCACCGTCTCGGCCTGCGCGCTCTCGCCGTACTTGACCTTGTCGAGCTTCGTGACGCCGTCGACGAGCATGGCGACCTCGTCGCCGAACTCGGCCGTCAGCTCGGTGAGCGCGTAGCCGGTGTCCTCGACGGTGTCGTGCAGCAGAGCCGCGGCGATGGCGCGAGGCCCCAGCCCGAGCTCCGCGAGGATCTGCGCCACCGCGAGAGGATGGGTGATGTAGGGCTCGCCGCTCTGCCGGAACTGCCCTTCGTGCTTCTCCCTGGCGACCCGGTAGGCGCGCTCGATGATGGGCAGGTCACCGCGCGGGTGGTTCGCCCGCACGGTGCGGATCAGGTTGTCGAGGTCGTTGACCCTGGGTGCGCGCGAGAAGATGCGAGGCACCAGCCGGCGCAGGCTCGACACCTGCGTTGACGCCTGCGAATCCGCCATCATCTGCTCCCGTTCCCGATCAGATCATCCTACGCGCGGCCGAGGCGCTCCCCGACCGCGCGGAGGCGATCACACCGTCGCGACAGCGCGCTCGCGCGCTTCGTGCACCTTGGCGTCGTGTGCGACGATGTCGGGCTCCTTCTCGCGGAACAGCGAGTAGAGGGGCGCCGCGACGAACAGCGTCGAGTAGGTGGCGACGATGATGCCGACGAAGATCGACAGCGAGATGTCGGTGAGGGTCTCGGCGCCGAACCACAGTGAGCCGATGAACAGGATCGCGCCGACCGGCAGGGCGGCGACGATCGACGTGTTGATCGAGCGGATCAGCGTCTGGTTGACCGCCAGGTTCACGGACTCGCCGAACGTGCGCGACGTCTGATTGACGTCCTCCGTCGTGTTCTCGCGGATCTTGTCGAACACGACCGTGGTGTCGTACAGCGAGTACGCGAGGATCGTGAGGAACCCGATCACCGCCGCGGGCGAGATCTCGAACCCGGCGAGGGCGTACACGCCCACCGTGATGAGCAGCACGTCGAGCAGGCCGATGATCGCGGCCGCGGACATCTTCCAGGTGCGGAAGTAGATCGCCAGGATGAGGAAGGTCAGCGCGAGGAAGATCGCCAGGCCCCACAGCGACTGACGGGTGACGTTCTCGCCCCACGCCGGGCCGATGAACGAATCCGTTATCTCGTCGGCCTTCACGTCGTACGCGTCAGCGAGCGCAGCCTTGACGTCCTGCGTCTCGCCGGGTGTCATCTGGTCGGTCTGCACACGCACGTCACGGCTGTTGACCGTGACGACCTTGGCCGCGGCATCCGGCACGACCGAGCGCACCGCGTCGGTGGCCAGGCCCTGATCGGTCGACGACGGAGCGAGCACGACGAACTGGGATCCGCCCGTGAACTCGATCGAGAACTGCACGGGACGCACGAGCGGCACCAGGGCCGAGCCGACGACCAGCAGGATCGCGATGATGAACCACAGACGCCGCCTGCCGACGAACGGGAAGGAGGTCTTGCCCGAGTAGAGGTTGTTGCCGAACTCATTCATGGAGAACATCAGGCGTCGGAGTCCTTTCCGGCATCCTTGGATCCTGCGAGAGCCTCAGCGCGCTTGCGCTCGGCGATGGTCTGCCGCTTCTCGGCCTCGCCGCGCGCGCCCTTGTTGCGGGCGGCCCGCCCGGACGAACCGGTGCGGACGTCGCGGAACTGCGCGCGACCGCGGTAGACCGCACCGAGCGCATCGGGGTCGAGACCGGACAGCTTGTGTCCGCCACCGAAGAACCGGGTGCGAGCGAGCAGCTGCATGACGGGGTGGGTGAAGATCACGAAGATGAACACGTCGATGAGCGTGGTCAGGCCCAGCGTGAACGCGAAGCCCTTCACCGTGGCGTCGGCCAGCACGTACAGCACGACGGCGGCGAGCACGTTGATCGACTTCGAGATGTAGATGGTGCGCTTCGCTCGTCCCCAGCCGTCTTCGACGGCGGCGACGATCGACTTGCCGTCACGCAGCTCGTCTCGGATCCGCTCGAAGTACACGATGAACGAGTCGGCCGTGAATCCGATCGAGACGATCAGACCGGCGACGCCCGCGAGCGAAAGGCGGAAGCCCATCCGCCAGGCGAGGATCGCGATGACGATGTAGGTCAGCACACCCATCACGCCGATGGATGCCATGATCACCCACCCGAGTGCGCGATAGGTGATCAGCGAGTACAGGGCCACCAGCCCGAGACCGATGAGGCCGGTGATCAGGCCGATCTCGAGCTGCTGCGAGCCGAGCGTGGCCGAGATGGTGTCGGAGCTCTCGACGGTGAAGCTGAGCGGCAGCGCGCCGTAGCGCAGCTGGTCGGCGAGAGCCTTCGCGCTCTCCTGCGTGAAGTTGCCCGAGATGCTCGGCTTGCCGTTGAGGATGACCGCCTGCATGGTCGGCGCGGAGAGCACCTTGCCATCGAGCACGAACGCGAACTGGTCGCGCGGGGACTGCTGCGCGAGACGGTTGGCGTTCAGCCGCTGGCTGACCTCGCCGAAGATCTCGGTGCCCTTGGCGTCGAAGACGAGGTTGACCGTCCAGCGGCCGCTCTGCTGCTCGCGCCCGGCGGTGGCGTCGTCGATCACGGTGCCGTCGAGCTCCACCGGCCCGAGAAGGTACTTGGCGCTGCCGTTCTCCTCACAGGCGATCAGCGGCTCGTCCTCGGGCGCGTTCGTCGAATCGCGCTCCGCGGAGCAGTCGTAGGCCTGCAGCTCGGCGATGCGCCGCTCGGTCGCCCAGTTGGGGTCCGATCCGTCGGTGGGCTCGGCGGTCGGCGTCGCGTTCATGGCGTCGTCGGGGGTGGGGAATGCCGTCTCCTGACCGTCCTCGCCGACGAACGAGGTCGCCGGGTCGGTCGCCAGGATCACCGGGCGCAGCTCGAGCTTCGCGCTGGCCTGGATGCGATCCCGCGTCGCCTGATCGGCGGCGCCGGGGATCTGGACGACGATGTTGCGGCCGCCCTCCGTGGTGATGTCGGCCTCGGCCACACCGGAGGCGTCCACACGCTGGCGGATGATCGCCGCGGCCTGGTTCAGCTGGTCCTCGGTGGGCGCGGCGCCGTCGGGCGACTCCGCACCCAGGATGATCTGGGTTCCGCCCTGCAGGTCGAGTGCGAGCTCAGGAGCCCAGGAGCTGGCCGGCTCCCCGGCGTCGGTCTTGAAGACGTAGACGCCGAGCGCATTGATGCCGAACAGCACGGCCGTGACGATGAGCAGGCCGAGGAGGACTCGCCAGGCATGGCGAGTCGGGGATGATGATGCCACGGAGTTCCGCTTTCGAGTGAGTGCCGGTGCGGGCGCGTCAGTTCTCGTCGTTGCGCTCGAGGCGCGCCTTGGTCTCTTCCGGCGTCTCGACCTTGATCGACTCGATGCCGTCAGCCCGGTCGTGGGCGAGGGCGTCGTCGACGTCCGTCGCCGGTGCGTCGACGACCGCGTCGTCTTCCGCGGTCTCCTCCACGAGGCGGAGGATGGCCTGGCTGTGCACCTCGATGACCACGCCGGGTGCGATCTCGATCTGCGCGGGCTTGTCGAGGTCGATCGGGTCGTAGGAGACGACCGTGCCGTACAGGCCGCCCTGCAGCAGGACCTTGACGCCGGGGACGGTCTTGGTGGCCTTCTCCTCCTGCTGCTCCTTCATCTGCTTCTGGCGCTTGCGGGTGTTCAGGAACATGAACACGAGCATCACGCCGAGAAGACCGAAGAGGATGAGTTCCATGGGAGAGGACCTTTCAGAGAGCGCACGCCGATGAGCGCACAAGAGTTCGGGGAGGCTTCAGCGATTATAGGTCATCGAACAATGCCACACCGTCGGGGTGCGCGATGCCGAGATGCCGGTACGCCTCGGGCATGGCGATCCGCCCGCGCGGCGTGCGGCCGAGGAAGCCGATGCGCACGAGGTACGGCTCGACGACGCTCTCGACCGTCTCGGCCTCCTCGCCGACCGCCACGGCGAGGGTGCTGAGTCCGACCGGGCCGCCGCGGAACCGCCGCACGAGTGCGTCCAACACGGCACGGTCGAGCCGGTCGAGTCCGATCGCGTCCACGTCGTACAGCTCGAGTGCGGCCTTCACGTCGGCGATCGACGCCGCCGCCCCTCCGCCGTGCACGAGGGCGTAGTCGCGCACCCGGCGCAGCAGCCGGTTGGCGATGCGGGGGGTGCCGCGCGAGCGTCGCGCGATCTCGCTGAGCGAGTCGTCCGGCAGCCGCACGCCGAGCACGTTCGCCGACCGTGCGATGACACGCTCGAGGTCGTCGTCGTCATAGAACTCGAGGTGTCCGGTGAAGCCGAAGCGGTCGCGCAGCGGGTTGGGCAGCAGCCCCGAGCGGGTCGTCGCGCCGACCAGGGTGAAGGGTGCGAGTTCGAGCGGGATGCTCGTGGCGCCCGCGCCCTTGCCGACCATGATGTCGATGCGGAAGTCCTCCATCGCGAGGTACAGCATCTCCTCCGCGGAGCGCGCCATCCGGTGGATCTCGTCGATGAACAGCACCTCCCCCGGCGTGAGGCTCGACAGCAGGGCGGCGAGGTCTCCGGCGTGCTGGATGGCGGGCCCGCTGGACAGACGCAGCGGACGACCGCTCTCATGCGCGACGATCATCGCGAGGGTGGTCTTGCCGAGCCCAGGCGGGCCCGCGAGCAGGATGTGGTCGGCCGGTCGCTCCTGGATGTGCGCGGCCTGCAGCAGCAGCTGCAGCTGACCGCGCACCTTCGGCTGCCCGACGAACTCGTCGAGGCTGCTGGGACGCAGGGCGCCCTCGATCGCGAGCTCCGTCTCGTCGAGCGCCTCACCCGCCTCCCGCGAGGTGTCAGCCACGCTTGACCCCCGGTCCCATGGCGGCGAGCGTGCGGCGCAGCAGCGCCGGAACCGACTCGCGCTCGGCGTCGGTGGCGTCCTCCGCCGACTGCGCCGCGGCTTCGGCGGCGACCTTCTCCGACCAGCCGAGTCCCACCAGCGCCGCCGCGACCTGCTCGACGGTCGCGGTGGCGGGCGCTCCGGCAGGGGCGGATGCCACGCGCGGCTGCACCTTGCCGGCCAGCTGCACCACGATGAGCTTCGCGGTCTTCGGTCCGATCCCGGAGACGCGCCGGAACGGAGCGTCGTCCTCCCCGGTGACCGCCTCCGCGATCTGGTCGACGGTGAGGTGCGAGAGCACGCCGAGGGCGGACTTCGGTCCGACGCCGGTCACGCTGAGAAGCTGACCGAAGATCTCGAGCTCGTCGCGGTCGCTGAAGCCGAACAGGGTGAGCGCGTCCTCGCGCACGATCAGGCTGGTGTGCAGCTGCAGCTCGTCGCCTACCACCGCCGTGTGCGCCACATCCGCGGGGACGAAGACCGAGAACCCGACCCCGCCGGTCTCGATGACGACGTGGGTCGAGTCGGCGTGCAGCACCATGCCGCGCAGAGACGAGATCATGCGGCCAGCCTATCGAGCAGGTCGTACATCCGTTCGACCGACACGGGCGCGAGGGGATCGCGAGGGCGCACGCGCCCCACGTTCGGCGTCCGCCCACGCCTGCTGCGCCGGGGTGAGGCTCCCGCCCAGGGCCGCCGCGGCCGTGCCGCCACGCCACGCGTGGCAGAGGGCGATCGCGAGCGCGTCGGCGGCGTCCGCGGGCTGCGGTGGGGCATCCAGCCGGAGGATCCGCGCGATCATCGACTGCACCTGACGTTTGTCGGCCGAGCCGTACCCGGTGACGGCGGCCTTCACCTCGCTGGGAGTGTGGGTCGCGGCCGGCAGCCCCGCCTCCGCGGCGATGAGCAGGGCGACGCCGGATGCCTGGGCCGTGGCCATCACGGTCTGCACGTTGTGCTGGGCGAAGACCCGCTCCACGGCGACCGCTCCGGGCCGGTGCTCGTCGATCGCGGCGCGGATGCCGGCGGCGACCGCAGCCAGCCGTGTCGACAGGTCCGCGTCGACGGGGGTGCGCACGACACCCACGTGGACGAGAGAGGCCCGGCGCGATCGGTCGACGTCGACGATCCCGATGCCGCACCGGGTGAGGCCGGGATCGATGCCGAGGACGCGCAGAGGGCTCACACCCCCAGGCTAGGAGCACGCGGGAGGCCCCGGACGCAGGCGCGCCCGGGGCCTCCCGGTGTCGTGGCTGCTCGGCTCCCCGCGGGGGCGCCGAGCCGGTCGCAGGACTACTCCTCGTCGTCGCTCTCGAGCTCGGCCTGCACCTCGGCGGTGAGATCGAAGTTCGCGAACACGTTCTGCACGTCGTCACTGTCTTCGAGCGCGTCGATGAGGCGGAACACCTTGCGCGCCGTGTCCGCGTCGATCTCGACCTTCAGGTTCGGCACGAACTCGATGTCGGCCGAGTCGTAGTCGATGCCCGCCTCCTGCAGGCCCGTGCGCACGGCGACGAGATCGGTCGCCTCGGCGATCACCTGGAAGCCCTCCGCGTGCGGCTCGACCTCTTCAGCCCCGGCCTCGAGGGCCGCCATCATCACGTCGTCCTCGGTGGTGCCCTCTCCGCCGACGACGATGACACCCTTGCGAGTGAAGTTGTAGGCGACCGACCCGGGATCGGCGAGGCTTCCGCCGTTGCGCGTGAGCGCGGTGCGCACCTCCGCCGCAGCGCGGTTCTTGTTGTCGGTCAGACACTCGATCATGAGGGCGACGCCGTTGGGACCGTAGCCCTCGTACATGATCGAGGTGTACTCGACGGCCTCGCCGCCGATGCCCGCACCGCGCTTCACCGCGCGGTCGATGTTGTCTTTCGGGACCGACATCTTCTTGGCCTTGAGCACCGCGTCGAAGAGCGTCGGGTTGCCGGCCTGATCGGGTCCGCCGAGCTTCGCGGCGACCTCGATGTTCTTGATGAGCTTCGCCCACGACTTGGCACGGCGCGAGTCGATGATCGCCTTCTTGTGCTTGGTCGTGGCCCACTTGGAATGCCCGGACATATGTCTCCGCTCGTCGTCTGCGCCCGGAGTCGCCTCCAGGGCGTCGTCCATTCTATCGAATGACGCGGGATGCCCCTCAGGTACGCGCCGCGACCCGCGCCAGGAACCGCCGGTGGAATCGCGTCTCGCCGGAGATCTCCGGGTGGAAGCTGATGCCGAGCAGGTTCCCCTGCTCGACGGCGACGACGGTGCCGTCGTCCAGCGACGCCAGGACCGTGGCATCCGGACCCACCGTCTCGACCACCGGACCGCGGATGAACGCGGCATGCACCGGCTCGCCGCCGAACGCCGGCACCACGACCGGCCCCTCGAACGAGTCGACCTGACGACCGAAGGCGTTGCGCCGCACCGTCACGTCGAGGCCGCCGAAGGTCTGCTGCCCGTCGATCGCGTCCACGAGCCGGTCGGCGAGCATGATCAGTCCCGCGCAGGTGCCGAACATGGGCATGCCCTCGCGGATGGCGGCACGGATCGGCTCTGCGAGCCCGAACATCCTGGTGAGCTTGTCGATGACGCTCGACTCGCCGCCGGGGATCACCAGCCCTCCGACGGACGCGAACTCCTCGGGGCGGCGCACGCGCACCACCTCGGCCCCCAGGCGCTCGAGCAGGATGACGTGCTCGCGCACGTCACCCTGCAGCGCGAGCACCCCGACGCGGGCCGTCGTCACCAGCCGCGCTCGGCGAGACGGTGCGGAGCGGGCAGGTCCGAGACGTTGATGCCGACCATCGCCTCGCCCAGGCCGCGCGACGCCTCGGCGATCACCTTCGGGTCGTCGTAGAAGGCGGTCGCCTTGACGATCGCCTTCGCGCGGGCGACCGGATCCCCGGACTTGAAGATGCCAGACCCGACGAAGACGCCGTCGGCACCGAGCTGCATCATCATCGCGGCGTCAGCGGGAGTGGCGACACCGCCGGCGACGAAGAGCACGACGGGCAGCTGACCGGTCTCGGCGATCTCGGCGACCAGATCGTACGGAGCCTGCAGCTCCTTCGCGGCGACGTACAGCTCGTCCTTCGACAGGGCGCCGAGCGCGGCGATCTCGCCGCGGATCTTGCGGATGTGCTTCATCGCCTCGGAGACGTCGCCGGTGCCGGCCTCGCCCTTCGAGCGGATCATCGCCGCGCCCTCGGTGATGCGACGCAGCGCCTCGCCGAGGTGCGTGGCACCGCAGACGAACGGCACGGTGAACGGCCACTTGTCGATGTGGTTGACGTAGTCGGCCGGCGAGAGCACCTCGGACTCGTCGATGTAGTCGACCCCGAGCTCCTGCAGCACCTGCGCCTCGACGAAGTGCCCGATGCGGGCCTTCGCCATCACCGGAATCGAGACGGCATCGATGATGCTGTCGATCATGTCGGGGTCGCTCATCCGCGATACGCCGCCCTGCGCACGGATGTCGGCGGGCACGCGCTCGAGCGCCATCACGGCGACGGCCCCGGCGTCCTCGGCGATCTTCGCCTGCTCGGCCGTGACGACGTCCATGATGACGCCGCCCTTGAGCATCTCGGCGAGACCGCGCTTCACACGCTGGGATCCGGTGGTCGGGTTCTGGTCGGTGGCTGCCATGATCACTCCTCGTTGTGACAATCCGCACTTTGGCCTATGCCAAACGATATCACCATAGAATCAGGACGATGGACGCCACGATCACCGGGACCTCCGCTGCCGAGATAGCCGACAGCGTGCGCGGACTGCGCGAGCGCGGAGCGCTGCGACCGGGCGATGCGCTGCCGTCGGTGCGCGAGCTCGCTGCGACGCTGGGAGTGAACCGCAACACCGCGGTCGCGGCCTATCGGCAGCTCGCGCAGGCGGGGCTCGTGGTCTCGCGAGGACGCGCGGGCACGGTCATCTCCGGCGGCGCGCCCGTCGCGCAGGAGGGCGTCGCCGACACGGTGCTGCGCGACGTGGCATCCGGCAACCCCGACCCCGCACTCATCCCCGACCCGACGCCCGCGCTGGGGCGCATCGTCGGCCGCCCGGTGCTGTACGGCGAACCGGTGATCGATGCCGGTCTGCAGCAGTGGACGCGGGAGTGGATGCTGGCCGACCTCCCCCGCGACGACCTGCACGTCGTCGTCACCAGCGGCGCCGTCGACGCGGTCGAGCGCCTGCTCGCTCAGGCGCTCACGCGCGACGATGCGGTCGCGCTGGAGGATCCGTGCTTCCTCTCCAGCATCCACACGGTGCGCCTCGGCGGCTACCGGGCGGTTCCTGTCGCGGTCGACGAGGAGGGCATGACCGTCGACGGGCTGCGCGCCGCGCTCGACGCGGGGGTCCGTGCCGTGATCAGCACACCCAGGGCGCAGAACCCGACGGGAGTGAGCCTGTCCCCCGCACGCGCCGCGGCACTGCGGGCGGTGCTCGCTGATCACCCGTACGTGCTCATCATCGAAGACGACCACTTCTCCCTGCTCTCCCGGCATCCGTACGCCTCGCTGATCGGACCGACGCATCGGCGCTACGCGCTGATCCGATCCGTGTCGAAGTTCCTCGGGCCGGACATGTGCCTCGCCCTGGCGGGAACCGATCCCACCACCGCCGAGCGGCTGGCGATGCGTCTCAGCCCCGGTACGACGTGGGTGAGTCACCTGCTGCAGCGACTCGCGCACGCGCAGCTCACCGACGCCGACGTGCGAGCGCGCATCGCCCGCGCCGCCGAGCACTACGCCGCCCGGAACGCCGCGTTCACCGAGGCGCTCGCCGCGCGCGGCATCCGCACCGTCTCGACCGACGGGTTGAGCCTGTGGGTTCAGCTGGACACCACCGCCCGCGCGGCCGCCGAGCGGCTGATGCGTCGCGGGTGGCTCGCTCGCCCCGGCGACGAGTTCCTGCTCGACGAGACCGCCGGTCCGTCGCGCCACCTTCGGCTCACCGTGCACGACCTGACCGATGCCGAGACAGCCCGCCTCGTCGACGATCTGGCCGCGGCCGCAGTGAGAGGATGACAGGATGAAGATCCTCTCGATCCAGTCGGCCGTCGCGCACGGCCACGTCGGAAACTCGGCCGCCGTCTTCCCGCTGCAGCGCATCGGCGTCGATGTGCTGCCGGTGTACACGGTGAACTTCTCGAACCACACCGGCTACGGGGCGTGGCGAGGGCCGATGATCGATCCGACCGACGTGCGCGAGGTCATCACCGGCATCGAGGAGCGCGGCGTGTTCGGCCAGATCGACGCGGTGCTCAGCGGCTATCAGGGCGGCGAGGGCATCGCCGACGTCATCATCGATGCGGTCGCTCGCGTGAAGGCCGCCAACCCGGATGCCGTGTACGCCTGCGACCCCGTGATGGGCAACGCGAAGTCCGGCTGCTTCGTCGCCCCGGCGATCCCCGTGCTGCTGCGCGACAGGGTCGTGCCCGTCGCCGACATCATCACCCCGAATCAGTTCGAGCTGGGCTTCCTCACCGGCACCGAGCCGTCGGACCTCGACTCCACGCTCGCCTCGGTGGACGCCGCGATGGCGATGGGTCCGTCGACCGTGCTGGTGACCTCGGTCGAGCGCCCCGACCGCGAGGAGGGCACGATCGAGATGCTCGCCGCCGACGGCAAGGGCGCCTGGCTGGTGTCCACCCCGCACCTGCCGATGAAGGCGAACGGGTCGGGCGATGTGACGGCCGCGCTGTTCACCGCGCATTACACGTCGACGGGTGACGCGAGACTCGCCCTCGAGCGCACGGTGTCGAGCGTGTTCGATCTGCTGCAGAGCACTCTCGACTCGGGCGACCGCGAACTGCGTCTCGTCGAGTCGCAGGAGGCCTACGCGAACCCGCGGATGCAGTTCACCGCGCGTCAGGTGCGCTGACGCCGGCGCGGACGCAGCACGCCGCCGCGCTCAGCGCGGCCAGGCGTTCGCGACGGCCTCGCGGATATCGTCGAGCAGCTGCGGCAGCGCCTTGGTCTTCGCGATGATCGGGAAGAAGTTGGCGTCGGTCGCCCAGCGCGGCACGATGTGCTGGTGCAGGTGCGCGGCCACGCCGGCACCGGCGACCTCCCCCTGGTTCATGCCCAGGTTGAAGCCGTCGCAGCGCGAGACCTCGCGCAGCACCCGCATCCCGGTCTGTGTGAGCGCGCCGATCTCCGCGACCTCTTCCGGTGTCGCCTGATCGTACGTGCCGATGTGGCGATACGGGCACACGAGCAGGTGACCCGAGTTGTACGGGAACAGGTTGAGCACGACGAAGGCGGTCTCGCCGCGGGCCACGATCAGCCGCTCCTCGTCCGGATGCTTCGGCGCCTCGCAGAACGGGCACTCGTCGCGCAGCGGCTGCGGTCCCGCCTGGATGTACGCCATCCGGTGCGGGGTCCACAGCCGCTGGAACTCGTCTGGCACTCCGACCAGGCGGCTGCCGTCCTCGAGTTCGCTCAAGCCAGATCCTCCGAGGTCATGACGCGGGCGTGGGCCGCGATCGCCGAACGGATGCGCGACACCGCATCCGCGATGGGCACCCCGTTCTCCTGCGACCCGTCGCGGAAGCGGAACGAGACCGTGCCCGCGGCACGATCCTGCTCGCCCGCGATGAGGATCACCGGCACCTTCGCGGTGGTGTGGTTGCGGATCTTCTTCTGCATCCGATCGTCGGAGTGATCGACGTCGGCGCGCACCCCGGCGTCCCGCAGCTGTGCGATCACGCCGTCGAGGTACTCGGCGTACTGATCGGCGACGGGCACGCCCATCACCTGCACGGGCGCCAGCCACAGCGGGAAGTCGCCGGCGTAGTGCTCGAGCAGGATCGCGAAGAAGCGCTCGACCGATCCCAGCAGCGCGCGGTGGATCATCACCGGCCGGTGCTTCTGCCCATCGGGGCCCGTGTATTCCAGCTCGAAGCGCTCGGGCTGGTTGAAATCGAGCTGGATCGTCGACATCTGCCAGGTGCGCCCGATCGCGTCACGGGCCTGCACCGAGATCTTCGGGCCGTAGAACGCCGCTCCCCCGGGGTCGGCGACGAGCTCAAGCCCCGACTCGAGCGCGACCTCGCGCAGCGTGTCGATCGCCGTCGTCCACTGCTCGGGATCGCCGAGGAACTTGTCGTTGCCCTCTTCGTTGGTCGACAGCTCGAGGTAGAAGTCGTTCAGCCCGTAGTCGCGCAGCAGGGTCAGCACGAGGTTCAGGTTCGTCGCGAGCTCCTCGCGCACCTGATCCTGGGTGACGTAGATGTGCGCATCATCCTGGGTGAGCCCGCGCACGCGCGTGAGGCCCGAAAGGGTCCCGCTCTTCTCGTAGCGGTACACCGTGCCGAACTCAGCCATCCGCAGCGGAAGCTCGCGGTAGCTGCGCCCACGCGATCGGAAGATCAGGTTGTGGAACGGGCAGTTCATCGGCTTCAGGTAGTAGTCCTGGCCCTGCCGGGTGACGTTGCCCTCCTCGTCGCGCGCCTCATCGAGGTGCATCGGGGGGAACATGCCGTCCGCGTAGGTCTGCAGATGACCCGAGGTCATGAACAGATCCTTCTTCGTGATGTGCGGGCTGTTCACCACCTCGTAGCCGTTGCGCAGCAGGTGGCGCCGCAGGTTCTCCTCGATCTCATAGCGGATGATGCCGCCCTTGGGGTGGAACACCGCGAGACCCGAGCCGATCTCGTCGGGGAACGAGAACAGGTCCATCTCGACACCGAGCTTGCGGTGGTCGCGACGCTCGGCCTCGGCCAGACGCTCCTGATAGGCGCGCAGCTCGTCCTTCGTCGGCCACGCCGTGCCGTAGATGCGCTGCAGCTGCGGGTTCTTCTCGCTGCCGCGCCAGTAGGCGGCGGCGACACGGGTGAGATCCCACCCGTTGCCCACCATGCGCGTGCTGGGCACGTGCGGACCGCGGCAGAGATCCTTCCAGGCGACCTCGCCGTCCTTGGTCACGTTGTCGTAGATCGTCAGCTCACCGGCGCCGATCTCCGCGGACGCCCCCTCGGCCGCGTCCGCGCCCGAGCCGGGGCCGCCGGCGAGGTCGATCAGCTCGAGCTTGAACGGCTCGCCCGCCATCTCCGCGCGGGCCTCGTCTTCGCTGACCACCCGGCGGGTGAAGCGCTGACCCTCGCGGATGATGCGCTGCATCTCCTTCGAGATCGCCTTGAGATCCTCCGGGGTGAACGGCTCCTCGACGCCGAAGTCGTAGTAGAAGCCGTCGGTGATGGGCGGGCCGATGCCCAGGTTCGACTGAGGGCGGATCCGCTGCACGGCCTGGGCCAGCACGTGCGCCGTGGAGTGACGCAGGATTGCGAGCCCGTCGGGGCTGTCGATGGTGACCGGCTCGACGACGTCATCGTCGGCGACGGTCGCCGCGAGATCCTTCAGCTCGCCGTTCACGCGCATGGCGACGACGGAACGATCGGTGAACAGGGCGAAGCCGTCGCGCTTGTCTGCACGGGGCTGGGCGATGTCTGACACGTGATTCTCCAGGTAGACGATGGAAGAGGACGACTCAGCTGCAGGCGCGAGTCGCGCCCTGCCCGCTCAGGCCTGCGTAGTTCGCGCGACGACACCGGTGACAGAGCTCACGAGAGCGGTCGACGCGGATTCCATGTCGTGAAGTCTACGCCGCCGGATCCCGGCATCCCGCATCCGCCGTGGCATGCAGAAGGCCCCGGTGCGAGAGCATCTGCTCCGCGACCGGGGCCGGGCGCCGACCGCCTACCCGTTGATGATCGACGCGGGGTCGGAGGTCACACGCTCGTGTTACGACCCGAGACCGCCCTGATGAGCCACGCGATGACCGCGAGCGCAAGAAGGACCAGTCCGACCCACAGCAGGAAGTTCAGGGACTGCACCAGCCCGCCCGTGATCGCCAGGATGATCGCGATCACCGCGATGATGATGAGAAGAGGATTCATGATCGCTCCTTTCGGTTCTGGAGCTCAGTCGAGCTCCGATATCCCGACGGTACGGGGGCGCGTTGCCGTGACCGTAGGGGGTTGACGGCGCGAGTCGAAGCGTGCGACGCGCACCATCCGGCCGCATCGTCTGGAATGCTGAGCGCATGACGTCCCCCTCGATCGTGTGGTTCCGCGACGACCTCCGCCTCGCGGACAACCCCGCGCTTCGGGCAGCGGTCGAGCGCGGTGAGCCGGTGATCGCCGTGTACGTCCTCGACGAGGAGTCGCCCGAGTTCCGCAGCCTCGGCGGCGCCGCCCGCTGGTGGCTGCATCACTCGCTCGTGTCGCTGCGGGATCGGGTCATCGAGCGCGGCGGGGCGTTCGTGCTGCGCCGCGGCGTCGCGGCCTCGGCGATCGCCGAGCTGGTCGCGCAGACCGGCGCGGGTGCGGTGTTCTGGAACCGCCGATACGGCGGTCCGCAGCGCGACGTCGACACGCAGATCAAGACGAGCCTGCGCGAGGGAGGCGTCGAGGTGCGCTCGTTCGCGGCATCCCTTCTGTTCGAGCCGTGGACCGTGCGCACCGGAGGCGGCACGCACTTCTCGGTGTTCACGCCGTTCTGGCGCGCGTGCCTGGCCCTTCCGGCGCCGCGCGCTCCCCTGCCGGAGCCGCGCGAACTGCGCGGTCCGACTCGCGTGCCGGCGTTCGACGAGCTCGACGGATGGTCGCTGCTGCCGAGCCGGCCGGACTGGGCGGCGGGCTTGCGCGAGACGTGGGAGCCGGGCGAGCCCGCCGCGCGTGCACGGCTGCGCTCGTTCCTCCGCGAGGATCTGCGGGGCTACGACACCACCCGCGACGAGCCGGCGGCGGGAAACACGTCGCTGCTGTCGCCGCGCCTGCGGTGGGGTGAGCTGAGCCCGTTCACCGTGTGGCACGCGGCGACCGAGCATGAGGGCGCCGGACGCTTCCTCTCCGAGATCGGCTGGCGGGAGTTCGCCTGGCACACGCTGTTCCACTTCCCGCAGCTCGCGACCCGCAACCTGCGCCCCGAGTTCGACGCGTTCCCGTGGCCGCGCCTCCAGCCGACGCACCTGGCAGCCTGGCAGCGCGGCGAGACGGGCATCCCCCTGGTGGATGCCGGGATGCGCGAGCTCTGGCACACCGGCTTCATGCACAACCGCGTCCGGATGGTGACGGCGTCGTTCCTGATCAAGAACCTGCTCGTCGACTGGCGTCGGGGGGAGGAATGGTTCTGGGACACGCTGGTCGACGCCGACGACGCCGCCAACCCGTTCAACTGGCAGTGGGTCGCCGGTTCCGGCGCGGACGCCGCTCCGTACTTCCGGGTCTTCAACCCCGAGCTGCAGGCGAAGAAGTTCGATCGCGACGGCCACTACGTCCGCGAGTGGGCCCGCGATGCGCCGACCGAGCCCATCGTCGATCTCGGCGAGACGCGCAAGGCGGCGCTCGCCGCGTACGAGCAGATGCGGCGGGCGCGCTGATCGGCGTGGATCGACGGCTACAGGAGGTCGGCCGGGAGGTCGTCCAATCCGCTGGGCTGCTCGATGTCGAGCGCCTCGAGACGCGGCGGCAGCACAGCGATCCGGACCCGGCTGTGCGGCGAGAGCAGAACCGACACCTCCGCCCCCTCGGCGGTGCGGAAGTCCACGAACCGGCTCTGAGCCGCGGCCTCTTCGATGCGCGTCTTCAGATCGCCGATGTCCTGGTCGCGTTCCAGCGGGATGCTGTCGTCGTCATCGATCAGAATGATCGCCTGCTGCATCTGCCCTGTGGTCATGCCAGCGAACGTAATCACGTTGTGCGACATGGAAGAGGGGGTTGCGCTCGGCGGATCGAGCGGCAACACGCGCGACCCGCCGACGCCCCGGGAACGAGAAAACCCCCGGACTCGTCCGGGGGTTTCTGTCTGTGCGCGATACTGGGATCGAACCAGTGACCTCTTCCGTGTCAGGGAAGCGCGCTAC
The DNA here is from genome assembly GCF_040686955.1 of Microbacterium sp. NPDC077391. Lineage (NCBI taxonomy): Bacteria > Bacillati > Actinomycetota > Actinomycetes > Micrococcales > Microbacteriaceae > Microbacterium > Microbacterium sp. NPDC077391. The sequence goes on along the minus strand of NZ_JBFBMI010000002.1, from coordinate 310,809 downwards.
CGCTGCGCCAATCGCGCCTAGAAGGCTGTTCAGTTGTCAGAGAGGTGGCGACGGGATTCGAACCCGTGTAAACGGCTTTGCAGGCCGGTGCCTAGCCTCTCGGCCACGCCACCGCGAAGTGGATTCGAACCCACATGCCGAAACCCCCTGAAGGGGGCTCCTGCACTCGAGCGGATGACGAGACTCGAACTCGCGACCCTCACCTTGGCAAGGTGATGCGCTACCAACTGCGCTACATCCGCATATTCTGTTGTCGTTCCCGGCGTCCCGGGCACTTGAAATACATTAGCCCAGGATCGGCGCATCGCCAAACCGCTCCACGCCGCCGGGCGTGTCTTCTGATGCGGCTCGCGCCGCCACGCCCGGCCCGTCGCGCGGTGTCAGGAGGCGGGTGCGGATCGGGTATGCTTGCTGACTGTGCCACCGTGCACGACACAACTCCACATGGGCGATTGGCGCAGTTGGTAGCGCGCTTCCTTCACACGGAAGAGGTCGTCGGTTCGAGTCCGGCATCGCCCACCATCCAGAAGCCCCGACAGTGATCTGTCGGGGCTTCGTCGTGTGCAGGCTTCGTCTCTGCCCACGAGCCTCGTCTCCTGCACGCAGGGCCTCCGAGCAGCCTGACCTGTAGCACAGACGGTCGCGAATCGCGCCCCCGTTCACACATTCGCGTTCGGTGATCAGGCTGGAGGCATGCCTCACCGGATCGCAGACGACGCCCCTCTTCTTCTCGTGCACGGCTACGACCTCGGCGCCCGCATCTGGTCCCGCGTGCGCGATGGCGCACGCGGTGCGCCGATGCGACTGCTCGGCCATCGAGCCGTGTTCGTGCGAGGCGCGGAGGGCGTCGGGCTGTTCTACGACGAGACCCGCGTCGCCCGCCACGGCGCCATGCCGCGGTTCGTGCAGGAGACGCTGTTCGGCCACGGATCGGTGCACAGCCTCGACGGGGCCGAGCACCGCCACCGCAAGGCGACGTTCGTCGACGTCGCATACGAGGACGAGCAGGTGCGGCGTCTGCAGCCGGACCTCGAGCGCGAATGGCAGCGCGAGCTCGACGACTGGCTCGCCGGCGGAGACCGCACCGCGTACGACGCCGCGGTCGGTGCGTTCGGGCGCGCCGGGATGCAGTGGGCCGGCCTCCCCGGCTCCGACGACGCGCGCACGGGGTGGGCGGCGCGGCTCGCGCAGATCGTCGACGGCTTCGGCCGGCCGCTCTCCCCGGACTTCGCCGCGGCCCTGTTCAACCGCGTCTGGTCCGATCGGCGCGCCGCACGACTGATCCACGATGTGCGCGCCGGCAGACTCGTGCCACCGCAGGGCACGGCACTGTACGAGTGGGCCTGGCATCGGAGGCCCGACGGAGGGCTGCTGCCGGAGCGCCTGGCCGGCGTCGAGCTGCAGAACAGCATCCGTCCGCTCATCGCGGTCGCCCGCTTCGTCGCGTACGCGGCCAAGCAGCTGCTCGAGAACCCCGACTGGCGCCTGCGCATCCACGCCGAGACCGCCCGCAGCGGACAGCTCGTGGGTGGGCAGCTCGCCGTGGCCTTCGCGCAGGAGATCCGTCGGACCTCCCCGTTCGTGCCGATGCTGCCCGGTCGCGCGATCACCGACATCGACTTCGACGGCCAGCGCGTCCCGGCCGGCGGACGGGTCGTCATCGACATCCTGGGCACCGACCTCGATGACGCGTCGTGGGACGACGCGCATGAATTCCGACCGGAGCGCTTCATCCACCGACCCGACTACGAGGCGATCCCCGCGTTCATCCCGCACGGCGGGGCCGACGTCGACACCGGTCACCGCTGCCCGGGCGAGAAGCTCGCGATCGCCGGCCTGTCAGCCGCGATCGCCGTGCTCAGCGACCCGCGGGTGCGCATCTCACCCGAAGGCCTCGACGTCGATCGACGACGACTGCCCACCATGCCCGCCTCAGGCGGATGCGTGCATGCGGCAGCAGCGCAGCAAGCCGACCCCACCGATGACCGCGAGAGCGACGAGCAGAGGAGCACCTCATGAAGGCACTGACCTGGCACGGCAAGCGCGACGTCCGCGTCGAGCAGGTGCCCGACCCGAGCATCCTCGAGCCGACCGACGCGATCATCCGCGTCACCTCCACCGCCATCTGCGGCTCGGATCTGCACCTGTACGAGCTGCTCGGACCCTTCCTCGACCGAGGCGACATCCTCGGTCACGAGACAATGGGCGAGGTCGTCGAGGTCGGCTCGGAGATCCGCACCCTCGTGCCAGGCGACCGCGTCGTGATCCCGTTCAACATCTCATGCGGCACGTGCTGGTTCTGCCGGCGGGGGCTGCAGTCGCAGTGCGAGACCACGCAGGTGCGCGAGTACGGCAGCGGCGCCGCGCTGTTCGGGTACACCAAACTGTACGGGCAGGTCCCCGGCGGCCAGGCCGAGTATCTGCGGGTGCCCCTGGCCGACTACAACCACGTGAAGGTCGGCGGTGAGCTGCCGGACGATCGCTACCTGTTCCTCAGCGACATCCTGCCCACCGCGTGGCAGGGCGTCGACTACGCCCACATCCCCGTCGACGGCACCGTCGCCGTGCTGGGTCTGGGCCCGGTCGGGCAGTTCGCCGCCCGCATCGCGCGCTCACGCGGACACCGCGTGCTGGCCGTCGACCCGGTTCCCGAACGTCGCGCCATGGCCGCCCGTCATGACATCGAGGTCTTCGACCTCGACGACGACGCGATCCCGCATCTGCGTGATGTCACGGCGGGCCGCGGCCCGGACTCGGTGATCGATGCGGTCGGACTCGAAGCCCACGGCAATCCGGCGATCTCCGTGGTGCAGCAGTGGGTCGGGCTGCTGCCCGACCCACTGGCGCGCCCGATGCTCGAGCACGCCGGCGTCGACCGTCTCGCCGCGCTGCACGCCGCGATCGACCTCGTCCGCCGCGGCGGCACGGTCTCGCTGAGCGGCGTGTACGCGGGCGACGCCGACATCCTGCCGATGAAGACGATGTTCGACAAACAGATCACCCTGCGGATGGGCCAGTGCAACGTGAAGCGCTGGACCGACGACCTTCTTCCTCTGGTGGAGGACGACGCCGATCCGCTGGGAGTGATGGATCTCGTCACGCATCGTGCGCCGCTCGATGATGCGCCCGACCTGTACCGCACCTTCCAGCGCAAGGAGGACGGCTGCATCAAGGTCGTGCTGAGTCCTGGTTCGGCTCCCGCTGCACACGCCTCCGACGCTCAGGGCGACCTATGATCGGCTTCACCGGCACACGATCCCTGCCGCATCCCGAACGGTGGCGCACATGAACGACTCACGCATCGTCATCTCCGGAGCGAGCGGCCTGATCGGCGGCGCGCTCACGCGATCACTCCGCGCGGACGGCACCCGCGTGGTGCATCTCGTTCGTCGTCCCGCCCGCGGCGCCGACGAGGTCGAGTGGCTCACCGGCAGTCCGCTCGACCCCGACGTGCTGGCCGGCGCGGCCGCGGTCGTCAATCTCAACGGCGCGAGCATCGGCAGGCTGCCGTGGGGGGCGAGCTACCGGGACACCCTCCGCCGGTCGCGGCTGGAGCCCACCGCGGTGCTGGCTGATGCGCTGCTCGCGCTGGGGACCGCGGCTCCCGCCCTGCTGTCGGCATCCGCCGTCGGCTACTACGGCAACCAGCCCGGCGCCCGGCTCGACGAGGCAGGCGCACCCGGCGAGACCTTCCTCGCCGAGATCTGCGTGGAGTGGGAGCGGGAGGCGATGCGAGCCGCCGACGCCACCAGGGTCGCGCTGCTGCGCACCGCGCCGATCCTGCATCCGGATGCCGTGCTGAAGCCGATGATCGCCCTCACCCGGGTGGGACTCGGCGGCCCGCTCGGGTCGGGGCGCCAGGTGTGGCCCTGGATCTCGCTGGAGGACGAGGTCCGCGCGATCCGGCACGTCATCGACTCCGACCTGCACGGTCCGGTGAACCTCACCGGACCGCACCGGGCGACCGCAGGCGGGATCGGACGCACGCTGGCCTCCCTGATGCATCGCCCGTACCTCATCCCCGCGCCGGCGTGGGCGCTGCGCCTGGGTCTCGGTCGTGCAGCAGCCGATTCCCTGCTGCTGGCGGATGCCGACGCCGTGCCCGACGCGCTCACCGGCAGCGGCTTCGAGTTCCGGCACCCGACCGCCCCGGCGGCGCTCGCCGCCGTGCTGGGCTGAGCCCCGCCGTGCTGGGCTGAGCCCCGCCGTGCTGGGCTGAGCCCCGCCGTCCAGGGTTGAGCGACGCCGGTCGTCCGGTGCGGGCGTCAGGGTGCTTCCGACCTCAGAGGTGCGCCTGACCTCAGAGGCGCGCCCACCCGTAGCGGCTGATGAGCGCCTGTGCGACGCGTCCGTATCGACCGGAGTCCAGCACGGATGCCTCCCGACGCATGCCGTCGTGGTGCACGCTGTACAGCTGCTCGATGTCGACCCAGGATTCGCGCCCCCGCGAATCCCAGCTGCCCGAGCCGATCAGGATGAAGTCGCGGTCGCGATCATGGCGTGTGCTCGTCATCCGCACGGCGTACACCCGGTCGGCGCTCTGCCTGCCGATCACGAGCACCGGGCGGTCCTTGCCGCGTCCGTCGTTCTCCTCGTACGGCACCCAGGTCCAGATGACCTCCCCGGAGTCCGGCATCCCGTTGCGCGAGGGCGAATAGCCGACGCTGACAGCGCCGACGCGGGCCGGATCCAGCCGGACCGTCTCGGATCCGGGCATCCGTCCCGCGTCGACGTCTCGCTGCCCGCCCTCACCCTCGACGCGAAGCCGCGCGCGAGAGCGGGGGCGGGACTGCTGCCCGCCCCCGCCTCGCCCTGACAGCGCCCTGCCGAGGATGTCGCCGATGACCGAGAGGAACCTGCTGCTCGAGCTCACCCGCCCACACTAGCGGCGGGCGCCGGCTCCAGCGCGTAGCCCTCCTCGCCGTGGACGGCGAGGTCGACACCGGCGAGCTCGTCCTCCCCGGTGACGCGGAAGCCGATCGTCTTCTCGATCGCGAAGCCGATCGCGTAGGCCACGACGAACGAGTACACCATCACTCCCCCGGCCGCGATCACCTGCACAGCGAGCAGCCGCAGGTCGCCGCCGGTGAACAGGCCCTGGCCGGTGGCGAAGAACCCCAGGTACACCGTGCCCAGCAGCCCGCCCACGAGGTGCAGTCCGACGACGTCGAGCGAGTCGTCGAAGCCGAGCCGGAACTTCAGATCCACTGCCAGCGCGCACGCGACCCCGGAGAGGGCACCCAGCAGCAGCGCCCACCCCGGCGTCAGGTCGGCGCACGCGGGAGTGATCGCGACGAGTCCGGCGACCAGGCCGGAGACAGCCCCGACCGACGTCGGCTTGCCGACCCGCAGCTTCTCGACCAGCACCCAGCCGAGGATGCCGGCGGCCGCGGCCCCGAGCGTGTTGATCGCGATCAGGCCCACGCCGCCCATGTCCTCCGACAGCCATTCCGCGCCGGCGTTGAAGCCGAACCAGCCGAACCACAGCAGCGCGGCGCCGAGCAGCGTGAGCGGCACGTTGTGCGGCTTGTTCAGCTCGCGCCCGAAGCCGATGCGCTTGCCGAGCACGAGGGCGAGGGCGAGGGCGGCCGCGCCGGCGTTGATGTGCACCGCCGTTCCGCCGGCGTAGTCGATCACGGCCACGCCGCTGTCCTCCCCGAACAGGGTCGCGCCCAGGTGCATGATCCACCCGCCGCCCCACACCCACGCCGCGATCGGGAAGTACCCGATCGTGCCGAAGACGCCCACGAAGATCAGCCACGGTCCGAACCGGGCACGATCGGCGATCGCCCCGGAGATCAGCGCGACGGTGATGATCGCGAACGTCGCGCCGTAGGCGACGCCGAGCAGGGCCACGTTGGCATCCGGTGCCGAGGCCGCCGCCGCCAGACCGAGGTCCGCGAACGGATCCCCGGCGAAGTGCGCGGGCGACGACACACTGCTCATCGAGTACCCGTAGAGCACCCAGAGCACCGCGATCAGACCGATCGCGCCGAAGCTCATCATCATCATGCTCACGACGCTCTTCGCCCGCACCAGACCGCCGTAGAAGAACGCCACCCCCGGCGTCATCAGCAGCACGAGCGCGGTCGCGGTGATCACCCACGAGACGTTGCCTGTGGCATCCATGTCGAAACCTCCTCCGTAGAACGAATGAGGTCAGTCTGTGCGCGCGATGTTTCGAGCGACGACGCGCCGTGTTGCGGGCGTGTTACAGCCCGGCGGCCGGTGTGACGATCGTGTTACTCGGCCGCCGAATGCGTCAGCGCGTTCAGACGCGAGATCGCCCGCAGGTACTTCTTGCGGTACCCGCCCGCGAGCATCTCGTCGGCGAAGACCTGATCGAGCGACACCCCGGTCGCGACGATCGGCAGCTGCGCGTCGTACACCCGGTCGACGAACGCCACGAAGCGCAGCGCCTCGGACTGATCGGTCAGTGTGCGCACCTCGCGCAGGCCCACCAGTGACAGGCCGTCGATCAGGCGGATGTAGCGCGACGGATGCACCTGTGCCAGGTGCTGGATGAGCGCCGCGAACTCGTCGTCGGAGGCAGCGCCGGACGCCGACGCGCTCTCGACGGCCCGGGCGTAGCGCGCGTCATCCGCCACGAGCGCGCTGCCGTCGAGCGCGCGCTGCCGGTAGTCGACGCCGTCGATGCGCAGCGTCTCGAAGCTCTCGGACATCGCGTGGATCTCGCGCAGGAAGTCCTGTGCCGCGAAACGTCCTTCGCCCAGCGCGTTGGGTGGGGTGTTGGAGGTGGCGGCCAGTTTCGTTCCCGACGCCACGAGTTCACCCAGCAGCCGCGTCATCACCATGGTGTCGCCCGGGTCGTCGAGCTCGAACTCGTCGATGCACAGCAGGTCTGCTCCGCGCAGCAGGTCGACCGTGTTCTTGTAGCCGAGCGCACCGACCAGTGCGGTGTACTCGATGAACGAGCCGAAGTACTTCCGGCGTGCGTGAAGCGCGTGGTAGACGGACGCCAGCAGGTGGGTCTTGCCGACGCCGAACCCGCCGTCGAGGTAGACGCCGGGCTTCATCGGCGTCTCCTTCGGCGCCCGGCGGAACAGGCCCGCCTTCTTCGCCGGCGCCGCTCCCTCGCCGACGAAGCGCTGCAGCAGCTGCTTGGTCGCCTCCTGCGAGGGGTAGCGGTCATCGGAGCGGTAGCTGTCGAAGGTCGCCGCGTCGAACTGCGGAGGGGGGACGAGGCTTGCCAGCATCTCGGTACCGGTCACGACAGGCGTGCGCTCGGTGAGGTGCACGACGCCCGTGCTGATCTGCTGGGTCATCACTTTCCTGAGGTCATAGTCTTACGATCCGGATGCGGGTGCGCGCCGGGGGATCTATCGTCGTAGGGGGACGGCTCAACTTTACGCCGTCGCATGCCCACCCGAGCCCGACCCAGAGGAGCCACTGTGGCCGTCGATCACGACACGTCATCCCCCAAGTTCGCCGAGTACGCCGAGCCCGGCCGCCTCGTGTCGACCGAGTGGCTCGCCGCCCACCTGGGCGCCCCCGGCCTCGTGGTCGTGGAATCCGACGAGGACGTGCTGCTCTACGAGACCGGGCACATCCCGGGCGCGGTGAAGATCGACTGGCACACCGAGCTCAACGACCCCGTCGTGCGCGACTACGTCGACGGCGAGGGCTTCGCCGAGCTGCTGAGCCGCAAGGGCATCGCCCGTGACGACACCGTGGTCATCTACGGCGACAAGAACAACTGGTGGGCGGCCTACGCACTGTGGGTGTTCTCGCTGTTCGGACACCAGGACGTGCGCCTGCTCGACGGCGGTCGTGACCGGTGGATCGCGGAGGGACGCGAGATCACCACCGACAAGACCGTGCGAGCGCGCACCGAGTACCCGGTCGTCGAGCGCGACGATTCGCAGCTGCGTGCGTACAAGGACGACGTGCTGGCGTTCATCGGCACCGGGCCGCTGATCGACGTGCGCTCCCCTGAGGAGTACAACGGCGAGCGGACCACCGCGCCCGCGTACCCCGAAGAGGGCAGCCTCCGGGCCGGCCACATCCCCACCGCGCAGAGCGTGCCGTGGGGCAGGGCGGTCGCGGAGGACGGCGGCTTCCGCTCGCGCTCCGAGCTCGAGGCGATCTACCTCGACGAGGCCGGCATCGACGACTCCGACGATGTCATCGCCTACTGCCGCATCGGTGAGCGCTCCAGCCACACCTGGTTCGTCCTGAAGCACCTGCTCGGGATCGAGAAGGTGCGCAACTACGACGGCTCGTGGACCGAATGGGGCAGCGCGGTGCGCGTGCCGATCGTCAGCGGCAGCGAGCCCGGCTCGCTCTGACAGGCCCGGCCCGCGGCGAGGTGGGATGATGGCAGGGATGACTGACACGCACGTCCCCGCCACCCTCGCCGAGTTCCGCGACGAGTTCCTCGAGCTGCCCGAAGCGGATCGACTCGAGCTGCTGCTCGAGTTCGCGAACGAGCTCCCTCCCGTCTCCGATGAGATCGCGGCTCACCCCGAGATGGCCGAGCGGGTCGCCGAATGCCAGTCCCCCGTGTACATCTACATCGAGGTCTCCGACGGCGTCGTCACCATGCATGCGACGGCGCCGCCGGAGGCCCCGACGACACGCGGCTTCGCGAGCATTCTGGCCCAGGGGCTGACGGGTCTCACGGCCGACGAGGTCCTCGCCGTGCCGAACGACTACCCGCAGAGCATCGGCCTGACGCGGCTCGTCTCGCCGCTGCGGATCGGCGGCATGACCGGGATGCTGATGCGCGCGAAGCGCCAGGTCGAGGCCAAGCGCTGAACGACGACGGTCGGCGCCGCTCCCGGCGTCAGGCCAGACCCTGCGCGGTCAACCAGCCGGTGATGGCCGACGACCAGGCGCTCTCGTCGTAGTTCCAGAGCTTGGTGTGCCGCGCGACGTGGAACTCGGGCATCGTGACGAGATCCGGTCGGGCATCGGCCAGGGCGTGCGACGCGTCAGCGGGGACGAATCCGTCGTCGTCGCTGTGCAGGATCAGGATCGGGGCGTCGAGCTCCGACGCCCTGGCGACCATGTCGAGCCTGTCGAACGGGATCGCCTCCTCGGCGCCGCTGAGCCTGGCCAGGAACCTGTTCCCGAGCGCTCCCATGGCGAGACCGGGCAGCGGCTCGCGCAGTCCCGACTCGCGCGCCTGGAAGCGCAGCACCGTGCGCCAGTCGACCACCGGCGAGTCGAGGATGACGCCGGCGATGGCATCCCGCTGCTCGGATGAGACGGCGGTCTGCAGCGCGATCGCCCCGCCCATCGACCAGCCCATCAGCACGACGCGCTGCGCGCCCTGCCGCAGCGCGTATCCGATCGCGGCGTCGACGTCGCGCCACTCGGAGGCGCCCAGTGCGTAGGAGCCGCCCCGCGTGCGCGGCGCCTCGCCGTCGTTGCGGTACGACACGACCAGGGTCGGCAGGCCCAGCGCGTGCATGACGGGGACCGCGCGCAGGCACTCGGAGCGGAGGGTGCCGCGACCGTGCACCTGGATCACCCACGTCGACGAGTCGGCCAGGAACAGCCAGGCCGGGCAGGGGCCTGCCGGCGAGCCGATCAGCACGCTCTCCCAGGGCAGGTGCAGCTCGCTCGGCGACTGGTGGTACCAGCCGCTGAACGCCGCGTCGCGATCGACTCTCGCGCCCGGCTCGATCTGGGTGAGCAGCTTGCGGCGCACGCTCGTGGCGTCGGCGCTGAGCACGGCTCCGAGCTTGACGTATCCGTAGGTGCCCGTGGTGAACAGCCCGTACCGCCCTGGCAGCTCGGTGTCGGGCGTGCGCGAGAGCTCGATCGTCTGGGCGCCGGTGTCGACAGCGAGGATCTGGGTGTCGTTCCGACGCACGGAGGGCATCACCACCCGGCGTGCCGTCGCGAGGACGGCGGCCGCTCCTGCCGCGGCTCCCACCGCGATGGCAGCGGGGACGGCGAAGGCTACGGCGTGCCTGAGACTCTTCATCGCCTCCCGACTCTAGCCTGTCCACGTGAGCGCACACCCGGATGCCGCAGCGCTGTTCGACGCAGCGGCGGCAGAGCTTCGTGAGACGGCGTTCCGCAGCGACATCGTCGTGCGGGAGATCCCGTCACCCGCCGGGCTCGCGCCCTTCGCCCTGGCCCTCGCCGCCGACGTGCGACCCGATGATCACGGCGACTCGGTGTACGGCACCGGGCGGTTCGTGCTGCTGCACGATCCGGACGAACCGGACGCCTGGGGCGGCGCGTGGCGCATCGTCGCGTTCGCGCAGGCCCCGCTCGAGCCCGAGATCGGCACCGACCCGCTGCTGGCGGACGTCGCCTGGTCGTGGCTGGTGGACGCCCTCGACTCGCGCGACGCGGGCTATCACTCGGCGTCCGGCACGTCGACGAAGATGCTCTCCAAGGGCTTCGGCGCGCTGGCGGCGGAGGGCGACGGGGCGCAGATCGAGCTGCGCGCGTCGTGGACTCCGGATGCTCCGCTGGGCCCGCATGTGGAAGCATGGGCGGAGCTGGTCGGGATGCTCGCAGGGCTCCCGCCGGGATCAGAGGACGTCGCCGTGTTCGGCGCGAGAAAGGGTGCACGTGGCTGAGTACTCCGTGATCGACGACCGCGCGGAGTTCGAGCGGGCAGCCGAGACGCTCGCCGAGGGGTCAGGTCCGGTGGCCGTCGATGTGGAGCGAGCATCCGGATTCCGCTACTCCCAGCGCGCGTACCTGGTGCAGGTGTTCCGCCGCGGGGCGGGTGTGTTCCTGTTCGACCCGCCCGCGATCGGCGACTTCCACCCGCTTCAGGATGCCATCGGCGACGCCGAATGGGTGTTCCACGCCGCCAGCCAGGATCTGCCCTCGCTGCGTGAGCTCGACCTCGAGCCGGCGCGCATCTTCGACACCGAGCTCGCCTCCCGGCTTCTCGGCAGCGACGGCTTCGGACTCGCCGCGGTCGTCGAGCACGCCCTGGGCATCACCCTGGCCAAGGCGCATTCGGCCGCCGACTGGTCGACCAGGCCGCTGCCGGGCCCGTGGCTGGAGTACGCAGCGCTGGATGTCCTGCATCTCGTCGATGTGCGCGATGCGCTCGTCGACGAGCTCGAGGCCGCGGGAAAGACCGAGATCGCCGCCGAGGAGTTCGACGCGACGCTGCACCGTCTGCCGAAGCCGCCCCGCGAGGAGCCGTGGCGTCGGCTGAGCGGGCTGCACAAGGTACGCGGTGCCCGCCAGCTGGCTGTGGCCCGGGAGCTGTGGACGGCGCGCGAGCAGTACGCCGAGCAGATCGATGTCTCGCCCGGCCGCCTCGTGCCCGACCGCGCGCTGCTCGCCGCACTGCTGGCCGCGCCGCGGTCGAAGCAGGAGCTCGCCGGACTCAAGACGTTCAACGGGCGTGCGAGTCGGACGCAGATCGATCGCTGGTGGGCCGCGATCGAGCGCGGTCGCACCACCGAGGACCTGCCCCGCGAGCGCGTGCCGAGCGATGCTCTCCCGCCGCCCCGAGCGTGGGCCGATCGCAACCCGGACGCCGACCTGCGGCTGAAGGCCGCCCGCCCCGTGATCGAGGCGCTCGCCGACGATCTGCACATGCCGACCGAGAACCTGCTGACCCCCGAGCACCTGCGTCGTGTCGCCTGGCAGCCGCCGGCCGATCTGACCGCCGAGTCCGTCGCCGCCGCGCTGCTCGAGCTCGGCGCTCGCCCCTGGCAGGTTGCGCATACCGCACAGAAGATCGTCGATGCGTTTGTAGAGGGGCCGCAAACGGCCGTCGAGGGGCTCCCGAACGCTTCGTAGGTTCGATCCAACCGATTCAGAGCGGCCATACCCCGCTCCTAGGCTGGACGCGAACCCCAACCTATGGAGGCAGAGTGGCCGAGATCTCGGACGTCTACTTCGTCGATGGAGTGCGCACCCCGTTCGGGCGCGCCGGCGAAAAGGGCATGTACTGGAACACCCGCGCGGATGACCTCGCCGTCAAGGCGACCATCGGCCTGATGGAGCGCAACGCCGCCGTGCCGGCCGACCGCATCGACGACGTCGCCATCGCCGCGACCTCGCAGACCGGCGACCAGGGTCTCACCCTCGGCCGGTCTGTCGCCATCCTCGCCGGCCTTCCGCAGACCGTCCCCGGCCTCGCCGTCGAGCGCATGTGCGCCGGCGCGATGACCAGCGTCACCACGATGGCCGCGTCGATCGGCGTCGGCATGTACGACGTCGCCCTGGCCGGCGGCGTCGAGCACATGGGCCACCACCCCATCGGCGGCAACGCCGACCCGAACCCGCGCTTCGTCGCGGAGAAGATGGTCGACCCCGGCGCCCTGAACATGGGGGTCACCGCCGAGCGCATCTTCGACCGCTTCCCGCACCTCACCAAGGAGCGCTCCGACCGCTTCGGCATGCTCAGCCAGCACAAGGTGCAGGCCGCGTACGACGCGGGCAAGATCCAGCCCGACCTCGTGTCGGTGGCGATCAAGGGAGCCGACGGCGCCTGGGGACTCGCGACCGAGGACGAGGGCCGTCGCCCGCAGACCACGATGGAGGACCTCGCCGCGCTGAAGACGCCCTTCCGTCCACACGGTCGCGTCACCGCCGGCACCTCCTCGCCGCTGACCGACGGTGCGACCATGTCGCTGCTGGCCGGCGGCGGCGCGGTCAAGGAGTTCGGGCTCACCCCGAAGATGCGGATGGTCTCCTTCGCCTTCGCCGGCGTGCAGCCCGAGATCATGGGCATCGGTCCGATCCCCTCGACCGAGAAGGCCCTGAAGAAGGCCGGCCTCGAGATCTCCGACATCGGTCTGTTCGAGCTGAACGAGGCGTTCGCGATCCAGGTGATCTCCCTGCTCGATCACTTCGGCATCGCCGACGACGACCCGCGCGTGAACCAGTGGGGCGGCGCGATCGCCCTGGGACACCCGCTCGCGGCATCCGGAGTGCGTCTGATGATCCAGCTCGCCGCGCAGTTCGCCGAACGACCGGACGTGCGCTACGGCCTGACCGCCATGTGCGTGGGGCTGGGCCAGGGCGGCTCGGTCGTCTGGGAGAACCCGTTCTACGACGGCAAGAAGAGGAAGTGACGGCGATGAAGGACACGACCAACGCCCCGTATGCCGGCATCGACTTCACACCGCTCTCCGCTCTCGCCGACGGAGAGGTGGTCACGCACTCCCCCGTTCGAGACATCCGCCTCGGCTCGGGCCGGGTGCTCGCGCTCATCACCCTCGACAACGGTCGAGACCACACCAGGCCGAACACGCTGGGCCCTGCCACGCTGATCGAACTGGGCGAGACGCTCGAGTCGCTGAAGGCCCGTGCGGCGGCGGGCGAGATCCAGGCGATCGGCATCACCGGCAAGCAGTACATCCTCGCCGCCGGAGCCGACCTCTCCGACATCAGCCGGCTCGGCTCGAAGGACAACGCGCGCCTGATCGCGCAGCTCGGGCACAAGGTGCTCGGCTCGCTGTCGGAGCTCGGCGTGCCGTCGTTCGCGTTCGTCAACGGGCTCGCGCTCGGCGGCGGCATGGAGATCGCCCTGAACTCCACCTACCGCACGGTCGATGCATCGGCTGCGGCGCTCGCGCTGCCCGAGGTCTTCCTCGGCATCATCCCCGGCTGGGGCGGCGCCTACCTCGTGCCGAACCTCATCGGCATCGAGAAGGCCCTCGAGGTTGTCATCTCCAACCCGCTCAAGCAGAACCGCATGCTCAAGCCGCAGCAGGCGTTCGAGCTCGGTCTGATGGATGCCATCTTCCCGGCATCCACCTTCCTGGAGAGCTCGCTCAGCTGGGCGGATGACGTGCTCGGCGGAAAGAAGGTCGAGCGCAGGAACGAGCCCGGCAAGATCGAGCGCACGGTCAAGTGGCCGATCGCGATCAAGACGGCACGCGGCATGCTCGAGTCGAAGATCGGCACCGTTCCGCGCTCGCCCTACGTCGCGCTCGACCTGCTCGACAAGGCCAGGAGCGGCACCAGGGCCGAGGGCTTCGCCCGAGAGGACGAGGCGCTGGCCGAGCTCGTCACCGGCGACCAGTTCGCCGCGTCGATGTACGCCTTCGACCTCGTGCAGAAGCGCGCGAAGCGCCCCGTCGGCGCTCCCGACAAGGCTCTGGCGAAGAAGGTCACCAAGGTCGGCATCATCGGTGCGGGTCTGATGGCCAGTCAGTTCGCGCTGCTCTTCGTGCGCAGGCTCCAGGTGCCGGTGCTGATCACCGACCTCGATCAGGCACGTGTGGACAAGGGCGTGGCGTACATCCACGACGAGATCGGAAAGCTCGAGCAGAAGGGCCGCCTCGACGGCGACACCGCCAACAGGCTGCGCTCGCTCGTCACGGGCACGACCGACAAGAGCCAGTACGCCGACTGCGACTTCGTGATCGAGGCCGTGTTCGAGGAGGTCGGTGTCAAGCAGCAGGTGTTCGGCGAGATCGAGAAGATCGTCGCCGACGATGCGATCCTCGCCACGAACACCTCGTCGCTGTCCGTCGAGGAGATCGGCTCGAAGCTCGCCCATCCCGAGCGCCTGGTCGGCTTCCACTTCTTCAACCCGGTTGCGGTGATGCCGCTGATCGAGATCGTGAAGACGCCGCACACGGCGGAGGCCGCGCTGTCGACGGCGTTCGTCGTCGCGAAGGGTCTGGGCAAGAACGCGGTCCTCACCGCGGACGCACCCGGATTCGTCGTGAACCGTCTGCTCGCGAAGGTCATGGGCGAAGCAGCGCGCGCCGTCTACGAGGGCACGCCGATCGCCGACGTCGAGAAGGCCTTCGGTCCGCTCGGTCTGCCGATGGGGCCGTTCCAGCTGATCGACCTCGTCGGGTGGAAGGTCGCCGCACACGTGCAGGACACCATGGTGCGCCACTTCCCCGATCGCTTCTACGCCAACGAGAACTTCCACGCTCTCGCCGAGCTGGATGCCGTCGTCGAGAAGGACAAGGGCGGCCGGGTCGTCGGCTGGACCAAGAGCGCCGAGAAGGTGCTCAAGGGTCACGTCGGCAGCTCTCCGGCATCCGCCGACACCATCCTGCAGCGCGTGCAGGACGGCCTGGCGCAGGAGATCCGCCTCATGCTGGACGAGGGCGTCGTGCCCGAGGTGGAGGACATCGACCTCTGCCTGATCCTCGGCGCGGGCTGGCCGTTCATCGACGGCGGCGCCTCGCCCTACCTCGACCGCGAAGGCGCGTCGGAGCGGGTCTTCGGCGGCACGTTCCACACCCCGCCGATCCGCGGGATCGCGCAGAGCTGACGCTCGAGCGAGCAGGGGTCGCACCGTCTGGTGCGGCCCCTGTCGCCGTTCCGCGTGGCCCGCTCAGCCCGCCGGTGCGGGTCGGTGGTCGTCCTCACCGCGTCGCGGCCAGTGCGCGAAGGCCCGCTCCGCGAGCGCGGTGATCGTGAGCGACGGGTTCACGCCGGGGTTCGCCGGCACAGCCGAGCCGTCGACGACGTGCAGCCCCGGATGCCCCCACACCCGGTTCCAGGCATCCACCACGCCACGGTCGGGCGAGTCGCTGATCACCGCACCGCCGAGGAAGTGCGCCGTCAGAGGGATCCCGAACACCTCCGGCCACGAGCCGCGCGGCTCGGTTCGCACGCCGGTCTCGCGCTGCATGCGCCCGGCGATGGCAGCCACGGCGCGATGGGCCTCCGGCAGGTGCGACGGATTCGGCGCGCCGTGTCCCTGCCGACTCGTGAGCACGTCGCGTCCGAAACGGCGGCGCAGCGACAGGGTGAGCGAGTTGTCCGCGGTCTGCATGACCAGCGCGATGATGCCGCGCTCGCTCCAGCGGTGCAGGCTGGCCAGGCGCAGCTGACGCAGCGGATGCCGGCCGAATGCCGCGAGCAGCGAACTGATCCTCCTGGCCAGGGAGCGACCTCCGGGGACGAGGACCGTCGCGAGAGCGCCCATCAGGTTGGACCCGGGACCGTAGCGCACGTTCTCGACGTGCGTGCGCTCGTCGACGTGGAACGACGTGGTGATCGCCACACCGTGGGCGTACCCCGCGGCATCCGGAACCCGCGTCGCCACCGCCCCGTCCAGCGCCTCCGAATTCGTTCGGGTGAGCCGTCCGACGGCATCCGAGATCCGGGGCAGCGCGGCCGACGCTCGCATCCGGTGCAGCAGCTGCTGGGTACCCCAGGTGCCGGCCGCGAGCACCACCTGCTCGGAGCGGATGGTCCGGCGTCGGCGGCGCAGCCAGGCGCCCGAGCGCTCGGTGGTGACGAGGTAGCCGCCGCGCGGATCATCGCGCACCTCGACGACGATGCGCAGCGCCTCGATCCGCGCGCCACGCCGCTCGGCGAGGGCGAGGTAGTTCTTCGCCAGCGTGTTCTTCGCGCCCACCCGGCAGCCGATCATGCAGTTGCCGCACAGCGTGCATCCGGTGCGATCCGGTCCCTGCCCGCCGAAGAACGGATCCGGCACCCGCACCCCGGCATGCCGAGGAAGACCCCCACCGGAGCCCGGCGGAAGGTCTCTCCCCCGCCGAGATCTTCGGCGGCACCCGCCATGATCCGCTCGACCGGACCGGTGTGCGGGTACTCGTCGACGACGCCCAGCATGCGCTTCGCCGTCGCGTAGTGCGGGGCGAGCTCGCTCTGCCAGTCGCTGCCGGCGGGCCAGTTCCGATCGGCGAAGAAGGCCGGCGGCGGCTCGTACAGCGTGTTCGCGTAGTTCAGCGATCCGCCGCCGACCCCGGCGCCGGCGAGGATCATGACATGCGGCAGGCGGTGGATGCGCTGCACGCCGAAGCACCCGAGCCTCGGTGCCCACAGGTAGCGACGCACATCCCACGACGTCTTCGCGAAGTCGCTGTCGTCGAAGCGTCTCCCGGCCTCGAGCACCCGCACTCGGTATCCCTTCTCGGACAGGCGCAGCGCCGCGACCGATCCCCCGAAGCCGGATCCCACGATCACGACATCCTCGTCGTACGGCATGTGCTCACTCCCTCGGAATCATCATGGTGACGGCGGCCGGGCGCACACCGATGCTGCACTCCCCCACCCCGACGCGCTCGCCGTCGGCGTAGACGACCAGATCGGGGGCCGACACCCGCACCGAGGTGGCCCGCTCGTGCCGCACCTCGGGACGCCGCAGGTGACGCCCGCGCAGCAGCAGCGGGAACAGGCGCACCAGCCGCGCGCGGCTGACGGGCGCGACGTGCACCACGTCGAGGTGACCGTCGTCAGGGTCGGCGCCGGGGCAGATCGGCATCCCGCCACCGTAGCTGCGGGTGTTGCCGACGGCCAGCAGGGTGCCCGGCCGCACCTGAGCGCTGCCGCCGTCGATCGAGACCCGGAACACGACCGGACGCAGGCGCACGAGTTCGATCACCAGCGCCAGGTAGTAGCGCAGCGGGCCGCGGGGGCGCCGCAACGCATTCGTGCGCTCGCTCACCTTCGCGTCGAAGCCGAGGGCGGCGACGGTGAGGAAGACCCGTTCCGAGCCCCGCGACGAGACCGTGCCGAGATCGATGGTGCGGGCGCGGGCGTGGATCGCGGCGAGGGCGGCCGTCCGCGGATCGCGGGTGGGGATGCCGAGCGACCGGGCGAGGTCGTTCCCTGTGCCGGCAGGCACCAGTGTGATCGGCTTCCCGCTCTGCGCCAGCACGTCGACGATGCCGGTGAGGGTGCCGTCGCCGCCGACGACGACGATGCCGTCGGACTGGGCGCGCACCGCCCGGCGGGCGAGAGACCGGGTCTGCTCGGCCGACTCCCCCACGAGAAGGGTCACCTCGGCCCCGGCCGCCCGCAGCGCGCGCTCGGCCGCGGCTCCCACCCGCACGGCGTGCCCCCTGCCCGCGTGCGGGTTGACGATGAGGGCGAGGCGCACGGGTTCACCCACCGCGCGAGCTCAGCGCTTCTGGCTGAGAGAGAGGTCGAGGGCCCCGGTCTGGCCGGGAGCCTTCGCGACCGGGATCCGGGTGCCGCCGACCTGCGCCACGATGTCGGCCGTGATCTTGTCGACCGTGAGTCCGGCGTCCTCGAGGATCTGCTCGCGGGACGCGTGCTGGAGGAACTCGTCCGGCACACCCAGCTCGTCCACCCCGGTGTCGATCCCCGCCTCGCGCAGCACCTGGCGCACGCGCGTGCCGATGCCGCCGACGCGGATGCCGTCTTCCAGCGTGATCACCAGACGATGCCGTGCCGCCAGGGAGACGACCGACGACTGCACGGGCACCGCCCACCTCGGATCGATCACCGTCGCCCCGATGCCGCGCGCGCTCAGACGCGCGGCGATGTCGACGGCCACCTCGGCGAACGCGCCGATCGCGACGATCAGCACGTCCTCCTCATCGCCGCGGGCGAGCACGTCGGTGCCGTCGGCGAGACGCTCGATCGCGGTGATCGGGTCGGGCACATCGCCCTTGGGATAGCGGATCACCGTCGCCGCGTCGTCGATCGCGACGGCTTCGGCGAGGCACTCGCTCAGACGCACGGCGTCGCGCGGCGCGGCGATCCGGATGCCGGGCACCATCTGCAGCATCGCGAGATCCCAGACGCCGTTGTGACTCGGCCCGTCCGGCCCGGTCACGCCGGCGCGGTCGAGCACGAACGTCACCCCGGCGCGATGCAGGGCGACGTCCATCAGCACCTGGTCGAAGGCGCGATTCATGAACGTCGCGTAGATGGCCACGACGGGGTGCAGGCCGCCGAACGCGAGTCCCGCGGCGGATGCCACGGCGTGCTGCTCGGCGATGCCGACGTCGTACACCCGATCGGGGAAGCGCTCGGCGAAGGCGGCCAGGCCGGTCGGACGCAGCATCGCGGCGGTCATCGCGATGACCTTGTCGTCGCGGCTGCCGATCTCGACGAGCGCGTCGGAGAACACCGAGGTCCACGAGGTGCCGGACGACGACGACAGGGCTCCGCCGGTCTTCGGATCGATGCGCCCGACCGCATGGAACTGGTCGGCCACGTCGTCGAGGGCGGGCTGGTAGCCGCGCCCCTTCTCGGTGATGGCGTGAACGATCACGGGTGCGCCGTAGTCCTTGGCGTAGCGCAGCGTCTCGATGAGCGCCTCGACGTCGTGGCCGTCGACCGGCCCGAGGTACTTGATGTCGAGGTTGGAATACAGCGCCACGTTGTTCGCGAACCGCGAGAGGAAGCCGTGGGTGCCGCCGCGCACGCCGCGGAACACCGCGCGGCCGAGCGGGCCGAACGCGCGGAACAGCCGGTCGGACTTGCGGTGCATCTCGCGGTACATACCCGCGGTGCGCACGCGGTTGAGATAGCGCGACATGCCGCCGATGGTCGGCGCGTAGGAACGGCCGTTGTCGTTGACGACGATGACGAGGTTGCGCTCGTTGTCGTCACTGATGTTGTTCAGCGCCTCCCACGTCATCCCCCCCGTGAGGGCGCCGTCGCCGACGACCGCCACGACGTGCCGATCGGCGCGTCCTGTCGCGGTGAACGCACGCGAGATGCCGTCGGCCCAGCTCAGCGAGCTCGACGCGTGCGACGACTCGACGACGTCGTGCACGCTCTCGGATCGCTGCGGGTATCCGGCGAGCCCGCCGCGGGAGCGCAGCTCGGAGAAGTCCTGGCGACCGGTGAGCAGCTTGTGCACGTACGACTGGTGGCCGGTGTCGAAGATGATCGGGTCGTCCGGAGACGAGAACACGCGGTGCAGCGCGATCGTGAGCTCGACGACGCCGAGATTCGGGCCGAGGTGCCCGCCGGTGCGAGCGACGTTCTCCACGAGGAATGCACGGATCTCAGCCGCCAGCTCGACCAGTTCCCCGCTGGAGAGTCGATCGAGATCTCGGGGGCCGGTGATGCTCGGCAGGATCGGCATGGACGTCCTTCCGCGACGTGGATCGCCCGCCGGGGAAGGCGTGCGCATCCGAATATTCTACCTCGGGATGCGGCAGGGGCCCGGATGCCGAAGCATCCGGGCCCCTGCGCGACGCGGGTCAGACCAGCGAACGCAGCACGTACTGCAGGATTCCGCCGTTGCGGTAGTAGTCGGCCTCACCGGGTGTGTCGATGCGGACGACCGCGTCGAAGGTGATCGGCTCGCGACCCTCGGCGGAGAACTCGCTCGGGGTGGCCGTGACCTTGACCGTCTTCGGCGTGGTGCCCTCGTTGAGAGCCGTCAGACCCTCGATCGAGATGACCTCGGTGCCGTCGAGCCCGAGCGACTCCCAGCTCTCCCCGGCGGGGAACTGCAGCGGGACGACGCCCATGCCGATGAGGTTGGAGCGGTGGATGCGCTCGAAGCTCTCGGTGATGACCGCCTTCACGCCGAGCAGGTTGGTGCCCTTGGCCGCCCAGTCGCGCGACGAGCCCGATCCGTACTCCTTGCCGCCGAAGATCACCAGCGGGACGCCCTGGTCCTGGTAGCTCTGCGATGCGTCGTAGATGTACGCCTGCGGGCCACCCTCCTGCGTGAAGTCGCGGGTGAAGCCGCCCTCGATCTGCTGACCGTCGTTGACGGCCTTGACGAGCGCGTTCTTCAGGCGGATGTTCGCGAACGTGCCGCGGATCATCACCTCGTGGTTTCCGCGGCGCGAGCCGTAGGAGTTGAAGTCGCGCTGCTCGACACCGTGCTCGGTGAGGTACTGCGCGGCCGGCGTGCCGGCCTTGATGTTTCCGGCGGGCGAGATGTGGTCGGTGGTTACCGAGTCGCCCAGCGTCGCCAGCACGCGAGCGCCGCTGATGTCGGTGACCGGAGCGGGGGTCAGCTCCATGCCGTCGAAGTAGGGCGCCTTGCGCACGTAGGTCGACGCCTCGTCCCATTCGAAGATCGGCCCGGTCGGCGTCGGCAGGTTCTTCCAGCGCTCGTCGCCGTCGAAGACGGTGGCGTACTGCTTGATGAACTGGTCGCGCGAGATCGAGCTGTCGATGATCTCCTGCACCTCTTCGGTGGCCGGCCAGATGTCCTTGAGGAACACGTCGTTGCCGTCTGCGTCCTGGCCCAGAGCATCGGTCTCGAAGTCGAAGTGCATCGAGCCGGCGAGGGCGTACGCGACGACCAGCGGCGGGCTGGCCAGGTAGTTCATCTTCACGTCGGGGCTGATGCGCCCCTCGAAGTTGCGGTTGCCCGAGAGCACTGCCGTGACGGCGAGGTCGTGCTCGTTGATCGCCTCGGACACCTCTTCGATCAGCGGGCCGGAGTTTCCGATGCAGATCGTGCAGCCGTAGCCGACGGTGTAGAAGCCGAGACCCTCGAGGTCCTTGTCGAGGCCGGACTTCTCGTAGTAGTCGGTGACGACCTTCGAGCCGGGGCCGAGAGTGGTCTTCACCCACGGCTTCTGCTTCAGGCCCCTCTCGCGCGCCTTGCGGGCGAGAAGACCGGCGGCGATCATCACCGACGGGTTCGACGTGTTGGTGCACGACGTGATGGCGGCGAGGGTGACGGCGCCGTTGTCGAGGATGTACTTCTGCCCGTCGGGCGTGGTGACCGGCACCGGGCGCGAGACGTTCGCCGGAGCGCCGCTGTTGATGTGCACCGGGCGCGTGGTCGGCGACTCCTCGCCGGGAACCTGACCGGGGTCGGATGCCGGGAACGAGTGCTTCGACTCGAGGTCGACGATGTCGTCGCTGGTGGTGGCTTCCGCGTAGTTGACGATGTCCTTCTCGAACTGCTGCTTCGCCTCGGCCAGCAGGATGCGGTCCTGCGGGCGCTTGGGACCGGCGATCGAGGGGACGACCGTCGACAGGTCGAGCTCCATGTACTCCGAGTACGTGGGCTCCTTGTCGGCATCGTGCCACAGGCCCTGCACCTTGGCGTACTGCTCGACGAGCTCGACGGCGTGCTCGTCACGGCCGGTGAGGCGCAGGTAGTCGAGCGTCACGTCATCGATCGGGAACATCGCCGCGGTCGAACCGAACTCGGGCGACATGTTGCCGATGGTCGCCCGGTTCGCGAGCGGGACGGAGGCCACACCGGCGCCGTAGAACTCGACGAACTTGCCGACCACGCCGTGCTGGCGGAGCATGTCGGTGATCGTGAGCACCACGTCGGTCGCGGTCACGCCGGCGGGGATCTCGCCGGTGAGCTTGAAGCCCACCACGCGCGGGATGAGCATCGACACCGGCTGACCGAGCATCGCCGCCTCGGCCTCGATGCCGCCGACGCCCCAGCCGAGCACGCCCAGACCGTTGACCATCGTGGTGTGCGAGTCGGTGCCGACGCAGGTGTCGGGGTATGCGCGCAGCACGCCGTCGACGGTGCGGTCGTAGATGACCTTGGCCAGGTGCTCGATGTTCACCTGGTGCACGATGCCGGTGCCCGGGGGCACGACCTTGAAGTCGTCGAACGCGGTCTGACCCCAGCGCAGGAACTGGTAGCGCTCGCCGTTGCGCTGGTACTCGATCTCGACGTTGCGCTCGATCGCGTCCGGGCGTCCGAACAGGTCGGCGATGACGGAGTGGTCGATCACCATCTCGGCGGGAGAGAGCGGGTTGATGCGGTTCGGGTCGCCGCCGAGCGCGGTGACGGCCTCGCGCATGGTGGCGAGGTCGACGATGCAGGGCACGCCGGTGAAGTCTTGCATGACCACGCGCGCCGGTGTGAACTGGATCTCGGTGTCGGGCTCCGCGGTGGGGTCCCACGAACCGAGCGCCTCGATCTGCGCCTTCGTGACGTTCGCGCCGTCCTCGGTGCGCAGCTGGTTCTCGAGAAGCACCTTCAGAGCGAAGGGGAGCCTCTCGTGACCCGCGACCGTGTCGATGCGGAAGATCTCGTAGTCGGTGCTGCCGACTGTCAGGGTGCTCTTGGCACCGAAGCTGTTCACCGTGGACACGAATCCGTCTCCTTCTGATCGGATGGGAGCGACAGGCGCTTCCATCTTGCTCGCCGAGTGAGCGGCACGGCTAGCAAGGTTGGCCTTACCAGTGTGCGTCGTGCGGCCGCTCGACGGAACGAGCAATTTATCTTGACGTCAAGATAAATCTACCAGAACGGACGCCGGTCCGCCGTCAGTCGGCGCGTCGGTAGAGCGCGCGGACGACGAGCCAGGTGACGGCGACCATCGGCGCGAACAGCGGCAGCCCCATCACCAGCTTGAGGGTGCCGAGCAGGGTCACCTGGTCGGTCAGGTACAGCGGCAGCTGCACGGACAGTCGCAGCAGGAACAGCGCACCCCAGGCCAGTCCCAGCCAGAAGAAGGCGCGCCGCTTGCGACGGTCCCCCCGCCACGCGGTGCCCTCTCCCATCAGGAACCCGACGGCGAGTCCGATGATCGACCAGCCGGCGAGGGCCGCGACGACCATCACCGTGCCGTAGAGCGCGTTCGTGATCAGACCGGGGACGAAGTTGTCGGCGCCGCGCCCCGTCCACAGCGCCAGGCCTGCCGCGGCGGCCACGGCCACCAGGCCGCCGAACGCCGCAGCGGGAGGCGACTTCTGCGCGATCCGGATGATCGTGAGCACGCACGCGATGCCGACCGACACGCCCAGCGACAGCAGCAGGGGCTCCGGCTGCAGGGTGAACAGGACGACGAAGGCCAGGCTGGGAAGGACAGACTCGATGATCCCGCGCCAGCCGCCCATCGCACGCCACACGATGCGCTGCGCGCTCTCGTCGGTCTCCGAGCTCAGGCCGGCCCGGCGCGCCGCACCGCCGAGGGCGGTGCCGATCACCTCCGCAGCCGACGGTTCGGCAGCCGACGGCTCCGCCGAGCCGATCGGCTCAGCCGCGGGATGCCGGGAGCTCGCCCCGTCGCGCCGGTCGTCGGCCGGTGTCACGCCGATCCCGGCGTGGACGGCATCTTCAGCGGGATCAGGTCGCGAGGGGGCATCGGCGTCGCGCCTCGCACCACGACGATCGACCGGAACAGGTCCTCCACCTGCTCGGCCGCTGCCGGATCGGACGCGGCATCGCCGCCGATGACTCCACGCAGGAACCATCGCGGGCCGTCGACGCCGACGAACCTCGCCAGCCGCATGCCGGACCCCTCCGCAGCCGTGGCGGGTACCTCGGCCAGCAGCTCCTTGCCGAGCGTGCCCTCACGTTCCTCGACCCGTCCACCCTGCGTGCGGATCTGATCGCGCAGCTGCACGCGGGTCTCATCCCACAGCCCTCGCGAGCGCGGCGCGGCGAAGGGCTGCACCTGCAGCGACGAGCCGGCGTAGTCGAGGCCGACGGCGACGATCCGCTTGCTCTGCTCCTCGACCTCGAGGCGGAGATTCAGTCCCTCTCGGGGCAGCACCTTGATGCCGCCGAGATCGATGTACGGGCGCACGGGGTTCGCCTCGCTGTCGTCGAACGGGCCGGCGGTCGCCCGGTCGGCCGGGGCGGACTTCAGCGTGGGTTCGATCTCTTCAGTCATTCGCTCTTTCCCTGGGTATAGCCGGTCGACCCGAATCCGCCGTCACCGCGGACGCTCTCGGGCAGTTCGTCGACGGATTCGAACCGCGCTTGGACGACGGGCATCACGATGAGCTGCGCGATGCGGTCGCCGACCGCCACATCGTACGCTTCCCGGCTGTCGGTGTTCAGCAGGCTGACCCGGATCTCGCCGCGGTAGCCCGCATCCACGGTGCCGGGCGAGTTGACCACGGTGATGCCGTGCTTGGCGGCGAGACCGCTGCGCGGCACGACGAAGGCGGCGTACCCCTCCGGCAGCGCGATGCGCACGCCCGTTCCGATCAGCGCCCGCTCGCCGGGCTCGAGCCGGACGGCCTCGGTCGACACCAGATCGGCCCCGGCATCTCCGGGGTGCGCGTAGAACGGGACGTTCGCCGCGATAATGGGGACGGCAACGGAATGAGTCACCCCATGAGGCTAATGCAGAACCCCCACCCCGACACGCGCGAGACCTATCGCGAGCGACTGGCCCCCGGCCTCTGGCTCCTGGTCACCATCGCCCTGGCCGGCCCGATGGTGTCGCTCGTGCTGACGCCGCTCGACCCGAGCCTCGCGCTGGCGGTCGGAGCGATCGTCTCGCTCGTGCTGGTGACCCTGAGCATCGTGCTCTCCCCCACCGTCCGCGTGGTCGACGGCGTGCTGCACGCGGGGCGCGCGCACATCGACGCCGTGTGGCTGGGTGAGCCCCGCGAGTTCTCCGGCGAGGAGGCCAGGGCCCGGCGCTCCCATCAGATCGCCAGGGACGGCTGGAACCTGCTCCGCGGCGGCATCGACGGCGTCGTCGTCGTGCCCGTCACCGACCCGGACGACCCGGTGAGCAGCTGGACGATCTCGTCGCGCACCCCGGACCGTCTCGCGGCGGCGATCAGCTCGGCGCGTGCAGTGCGCCGCTGACGGGCCGGAACGCAGAACGCGCCCCAGGCCATCGGG
This sequence comes from Microbacterium sp. NPDC077391, assembly GCF_040686955.1. Lineage (NCBI taxonomy): Bacteria > Bacillati > Actinomycetota > Actinomycetes > Micrococcales > Microbacteriaceae > Microbacterium > Microbacterium sp. NPDC077391. The sequence continues at coordinate 285,617 of NZ_JBFBMI010000002.1, read as the reverse complement.
CCGGGGGCGCGTGCGGGTCGGTGATCAGGCGGCGCATTCCTTGCAGATCGGGCCGTCCGCGCCGTCGTGGTCGAGCTGCGAGCGGTGCTTCACGAGGAAGCAGCTCATGCAGGTGAACTCGTCCTGCTGCGCGGGCAGCACGACGACATCGAGCTCCATGTCGGAGAGGTCGGCGCCAGGGAGCTCGAACCCGGTGGGGTTGTCCGAGTCCTCGACATCGCCGGCGCCGGACTGGGTGCTCGGCACGCGCTCCTTGAGGGCTTCGATCGACTCGGAGTCGTCTTCGCTCTTGCGAGGGGCGTCGTAATCGGTTGCCATGCGGTGATTCTCCACTTCCGTGGTGCGAGTGTTCGAGGTGGGGGGATCCGATTTCGGGTGATCGGCGGGCCATAGTTTGCACGACTGCGCACCAATAAGCAAATGCCATGCGGCCCGATCGGGGAAACTCGCGGCACGCCCACGGTATTCCGCACGCGATCAGGGTGCGCGTGACACCATGAACGCACACCCATCAGAGGGGCATTGGCATGGAAAACGTCACCATCATCGGAACGGAAGCGGGAGTCCTCGTCCTCGCGACCGAGTCCGGGCAGCGCTTCGCGCTGCCCATCGACGACGTCCTGCACCGCGAGGTGCGTCGCGCGACCCGCGAGTCCGAACCCGCGCCGGCGCGTCTGGCCGCGAGCCCGCGGGACATCCAGGCGCAGATCCGCGCGGGTCTGACGGCGGCAGAGGTCGCTGCGCTGCTCGGCGTCAGCGAGTCCGATGTGGCGCGCTTCGAGGGTCCCGTCCTCGCCGAGCGCGAGCACATCGTCAACCAGGCTCTCGCGGTGCCGGTGCTGATCGGCAGCGAGGTGGAGCCCGACGCGCAGCCCACCTTCGGCTCCGCGGTGCGCGCCAAGCTGGCAGACCTGGCCGCGTCGGACGAGCGCTGGGCGAGTTGGAAGGACGACACGGGCTGGACGGTCAAGCTCGAGTTCACGGCGAACGACGTCGCACACGACGCGCGCTGGGCCTTCGACCCGCGCCGCAGCACCCTGTCGCCCGTCAACGCCGACGCCACACAGCTCTCCCGGCAGGGGTCGCTTCCCGAGGGGCTCATCCCACGCCTCCGCGCGGTCGATGCGGAGCGCGTGTCGCCGTACAAGGACGACAGCCGTTTCGACTCCGGGGCGTTCGGACCCCGTCTTCTTCCGCCGCCCGAGGAGGCCGAGGAGATCCCCGTCGCGGAGCACTCCAGTGCAGCAGCTCACGATGCCGCCGCCCGGCGCGCCCCCGACGAGCACCGCACGAGTTCGGAGACCGCCGACCTGCTCGAGGCGCTGCGCCGCCGACGGGGCCAGCGCGAGAGCGCACCGCTGTTCGACGAGGCCGACGAGGACGCATCCCCGCTGGCGCTGTTCGACCCGCTCGACGAGCCTGCCGAGGCGCCTGCGGAGACGAGGTCGGCCGAGACGCCGGCGACGAAGCCTGCGCCGGAGGCTGCAGCCGAGCAGCCGAGCGGTCGCCGGAAGCGCCGCAACGCGATGCCCTCCTGGGACGAGATCGTGTTCGGAGCGCGTACGGACGAGTGAGCGCGGGCTGATCCGTCAGCGCCGGAAGGCGCCCAGCCTGATGAAGGGCACCCGCCACTCCTCGGGCGTGAGCGCGCCGTGCTGGCCCACCATGCCGCGGGCCCGCTGGTCGTCGGCCTCGCCGTCGTAGAGAGCGACGGTGCCGCGGGCGATCACCAGCATGTCGCCGATGCGTCGGCGCACGGCATCCGAGGCGACAGGTCCGAACAGGCCCGCCTCGATCGCCTCGGCGCGGCTGACCACGTCCGCCGCGCCCTCCAGATCCCGCCGCCAGCGCGACAGCAGCGCCGCCTGGTCGACGTCCGGCTCGGTGTAGACGTGCAGCATCCGCGGTTCGCCGCCGATGTGCCGGATGCCGTCGTGCCAGCCACCTGCGGCATCCAGGATCAGGTGACGGTGCTGCGGCACATCGATCATCCCGTGATCCGCCGTGACCAGCACCCCCACCCCGTCGGGAACCGTCCGCGAGAGCGCGGCGTCGACATCCTCCAGAGCGGCGACCCACTCGGCCGAGTCGACGCCGTGCCGGTGCCCTGCTTTGTCCACCTCGGGCAGGTAGCAGTACACGATGGCGCCGTCGTGGGCGTCGGCGAGCTCCCACGCGAGCTGCACGCGCTCGGCCGCGCCCGGTGCCGAACGGAACTCGGCGCCGCGCAGCGTCGCCCCGGAGAACCCGCTGCCGGCGTAGGCCGGGATGCCCAGGGCGAACACCGGATGTCCGCTCGCTGCGCCCTGCTCGAAGACGGTCGGGGCGCTCTGCCACTCCAGCGGATCGATGCCTCCGGCCTCCCATCCGCTGAGCAGGTTCACCAGCGCATCGGACTCGGGATCCCGCACGCTGTAGCCCACCAGGCCATGTGCCCCGGGGACGGCCCCGGTGAGCAGACTGGTCAGCGCGGCCGCGGTCGTGGTCGGGAACACCGATCCCGCGACGTCCTTCTTCGCCATGGCCGACGACAGCGTGCGCGCGTGCCCGGCGTGCGCGCGCAGCGCCGGCGCCCCCAGTCCGTCCACGACCACCAGCACGACCGACCGCGCCAGGGGAAGGTCCGCGGATCCGCCCCGCAGCGCGGCGAGGAGCTGCGGCGCCACCCCGCTGATGTTCCGCGTCGAATCGAGGCTGGTCGGTAGGATGAGAGGCATCCGGGTCAGTCTCGCACAGGTGGCCCGACGCACCGCGCCCGAGCGCCGTCGCGAGTCCGCACCGAGCGACCAGCAGGAAGTCCATGCCAAAGCCCTCGTCATCCGAGCCCGTTCAGGAGCGCATCCAGGACATCGACCTGTCGCAGGAGATGCAGGGCTCGTTCCTCGAGTACGCCTACTCGGTGATCTACTCCCGTGCGCTGCCCGACGCGCGCGACGGTCTGAAGCCCGTCCAGCGGCGCATCCTCTACCAGATGGCCGAGATGGGGCTGCGGCCCGACCGCGGGCACGTCAAGAGCGCCCGCGTCGTCGGCGAGGTGATGGGAAAGCTGCACCCGCACGGCGACTCCGCCATCTACGACGCTCTCGTGCGCCTGGCGCAGGACTTCGCACTGCGCGTGCCGCTGGTCGACGGACACGGCAACTTCGGCTCGCTCGATGACGGACCGGCGGCATCCCGGTACACCGAGGCGCGCCTGGCGGCATCCGCTCTGGCGATGACCGAGAGCCTCGACGAGGACGTCGTCGATTTCGTGCCCAACTACGACGGCCAGTTCCAGCAGCCCGCCGTGCTCTCCGCCGCCTTCCCCAACCTGCTCGTCAACGGCGCCAGCGGCATCGCCGTCGGCATGGCGACGAACATGGCCCCGCACAACCTCATCGAGGTCGTCGCCGCCGCGACCCACCTGCTCGAGAACCCCGAGGCCACCACGGCCGAGCTGATGGAGTTCGTACCCGGGCCCGACTTCCCCTCCGGGGGGATCCTGATGGGTCTCGACGGGGTCAGGGACGCGTACGAGTCGGGTCGGGGGGCCTTCCGGCTGCGGGCCAAGACCTCCATCGAGCCGCTCGGCCCGCGCAGGACAGGCATCGCCATCACCGAGCTGCCCTACCAGGTGGGGCCGGAGCGGGTCATCGAGAAGCTCAAGGACGCGGTCACCGCGAAGAAGCTCCAGGGCATCAGCGACGTGCAGGATCTGACCGACCGGAAGAACGGTCTGCGGCTGGTCATCACCGTCAAGACGGGTTTCGACCCGGCCGCGGTGCTCGAGCAGCTGTTCCGCTTCACCCCGCTCGAGGAGTCGTTCTCGATCAACAACGTCGCCCTCGTCGACGGACAGCCGCGCACGCTCGGCCTCAAAGAGCTGCTGCGGGTGTACCTGCAGCACCGCGTCGAGGTCGTCACCCGGCGCAGTCGCTTCCGCCTGGCACGGCGCAACGAGCGCCTGCACCTGGTGCGCGGCCTGCTGGTGGCCATCCTCGACATCGACGAGGTCATCCAGGTCATCCGCACCTCGGACGACTCCGAGACCGCCCGCTCGCGACTGCAGCAGGTGTTCGAGCTCGACGAGGTGCAGGCCGAGTACATCCTCGAGCTCCGCCTGCGCCGCCTGACGAAGTTCTCGCGTCTGGAGCTCGAGGCGGAGCGCGACAAGCTGCTCGCCGAGATCGCCGAACTCGAGACGCTGCTGGCCGATCCCGCCCGGGTGCGCGCTCAGGTCGCGCAGGAGCTGGATGCGGTGGCCGACCAGTTCGGCACGCACCGGCGAACCCTGCTGCTCAACGCCGCGCCGCCCAAGGCGCGCTCGGCGAAGTCCGCTGCGGAGCTGCAGATCGCGGACGCCCCGACGACGCTGCTGCTGTCGACGACGGGTCGCGCCGTGCGCGTCGACCTCGAACCGGGCGCGGTGATCACCACGCCTCCGCGTCGCAGCAAGCACGATGCGATCCAGGCTCGTCTGGAGACGACCACGCGCAGCGAGATCGGCGCCGTCACGACCGCGGGACGCGTGGTGCGGTTCACGCCCGTCGACATCCCCGCGGTGCCCGCCTCCTCGGTCGGGCTCGGTGCGGGCGTGCGCATCTCCGACTACCTCGGGCTGAGCGATCGCAGCGAGCGGGTCGTCGCGCTCATCCGCTTCGACGACGACACGCCGCTCGCGGTGGGCACCAGAGACGGCGTAGTCAAGCGCATCGTGCCCTCCGCTCTCGCGGTGCGACCCGAGCTGGAGATCATCGGGCTGAAGCCGAAGGACGTCGTCGTCGGCGCAGCTCCCGCCCCCGATGACGCCGAGCTCGTGTTCGTCACCTCGGACGCCCAGCTGCTGCACTTCTCGGCATCGAACGTGCGGCCCCAGGGTGCGCCCGCAGCGGGAATGGCCGGCATGAAGCTCGGCGCGAAGAGCCAGGTCATCTCGTTCACGGTGGTCTCGTCTGCGGATGATGCCGTGGTGGTGACCGTCTCGGGCTCGGAGGGCACCCTCGCCGGCGCGGACGCCGGTCGAGCCAAGGTCTCGGCGTTCGCCGAGTTCCCGGCGAAGGGCCGCGCGACCGGAGGTGTGCGGGCGCACGCGCTGCTCAAGGGCGAGGACGGACTTCGCCTCGCCTGGGTGGGCGTGGATCCGCGCGCGGTCGGGACCGACGGCGCGGCCCGCGTGCTGCCCGAATCCGGTGCGAAGCGCGACGGATCGGGGCAGCCCCTGGACGCCGTGATCGGGTCGGTCGGCACCGCGATCGGCTGACCCCCGGACGAGGCACCCGACGCGGCGGCCTCGACGCGCCCGGATCCGGCGGTCTCAGGCGTCGATCGCCTCGCGGCTGAGCCTGTCGCTCGAGCTCATGATGAACTCGCGGCGCGGCGCCACTTCGCTGCCCATCAGCAGCTCGAAGGTGCGCACGGCGGCGTCCGCCGACTCCGCGTCCTCGATCGTCACGCGCCGCAGCAGACGGCCGGACTTCTCCATGGTCGTGTTGGCCAGCTGGTCGGCATCCATCTCGCCCAGACCCTTGTAGCGCTGGATGGGGTCCTGCCAGCGCTTGCCGGCCTTCTGCAGCTTGGCGAGCAGAGCGTGCAGCTCGGCCTCGGAGTAGGTGTAGATCGTCTCGTTCGGCTTGGAGCCGGGGTTCATGACGATCACCCTGTGCAGGGGCGGGACCGCGGAGTAGACGCGGCCCGCCTCGACGAGCGGACGCATGTAGCGGAAGAAGAGGGTGAGCAGGAGGGTGCGGATGTGCGCACCGTCGACGTCGGCGTCGCTCATCAGGATGACCTTGCCGTAACGAGCGGCACTGAGGTCGAACGAGCGGCCGGAGCCGGCGCCGATCGTCGTGATGATCGCCGCGCACTCGGCGTTGCCGAGCATGTCGCTGACCGATGCCTTCTGCACGTTGAGGATCTTGCCGCGGATCGGCAGCAGCGCCTGGAACTCGCTGTTGCGTGCGTGACGTGCCGTGCCGAGCGCGGAATCGCCCTCGACGATGAACAGCTCGCTCTGCTCGAAGTCCTTCGACCGGCAGTCCACGAGCTTCGCCGGCAGCGACGACGACTCGAGCGCGGTCTTGCGCCGCTGGGTCTCCTTGTGCGCTCGCGCCGAGACGCGGGCCTTCATCTCGGAGACGATCTTGTCCAGCAGCATCGACGCCTGGTTGCGGTCGTCCCGCTTGGTCGAGGCGAAGCGCTCGGCGAGCTGCTTGCGCACCACCTGCGCGACGATCGTGCGCACGGCGGGGGTGCCGAGCACCTCCTTGGTCTGCCCCTCGAACTGCGGTTCGGGCACGGTGACGGTGAGCACGGCCGTGAGGCCGGCGAGCACGTCGTCCTTCTCGAGCTTGTCGTTTCCGACCTTGAGGCGCCGGGCGTTCTGCTCGACCTGGGCGCGCAGCGTCTTCAGCAGCTCCTGCTCGAAGCCCTGCTGGTGCGTGCCGCCCTTGGGCGTGGCGATGATGTTCACGAACGAGCGGACCGTGGTCTCGTACCCGGTACCCCATCGCAGGGCGAGATCCACCTCGCATTCGCGCTCGACCTCGGTGGCCTTCATGTGCCCGTCGGCCTGCAGCACCGGCACCGTCTCGGTGAAGCGTCCGCTGCCCTGGATGCGCCAGGTGTCGGTCACCGGAGCATCGGATGCCAGGAAGTCGACGAACTCCGAGATGCCGCCCTCGTACCGGTACGACGTCACCCGAGGGCCGGCGGGCGCGTCCGCGTCGGGTGACGGGGCATGAAGCGGGCGCTCGTCGCGGATCTCGAGCTCGAGGCCGGGAACGAGGAACGCGGTCTGACGCGCGCGCGTCTCGAGCTCGGAGAGCTGGAACGCGGCGTCCTTCGTGAAGATCTGCCGGTCGGCCCAGTAGCGCACCCTGGTGCCGGTGACGCCCTTGGCGACCTTGCCGATCACACGCAGCTCGCTCTGCTGCTCGAACGGGGTGAACGGAGCGTCGGGGCGCGGCTCGCCGTCATCGGCGAAGATGCCCGGCTCACCGCGGTGGAACGACATCGCGTAGGTCTTGCCTGCGCGGTCCACCTCGACGTCGAGACGCTCCGAGAGCGCATTGACCACCGAGGCGCCCACGCCGTGCAGACCACCGGAGGCGGCGTACGAGCCGCCACCGAACTTCCCGCCGGCGTGCAGCTTGGTGTAGACGACCTCGACGCCGGTGAGTCCGGTGCGCGGCTCGACATCGACGGGAACGCCACGACCGCGGTCGGCAACCTCGACGCTGCCGTCGGCATGCAGGGTGATCGCGATCTTCGAGCCGTTGCCGTCGACGGCCTCGTCGACCGAGTTGTCGATGATCTCCCACAGGCAGTGCATAAGGCCCGGCGACCCGTTCGAGCCGATGTACATGCCGGGACGCTTGCGCACCGCCTCGAGGCCCTCGAGAACCTGGAGGTGGTGGGCGGAGTACTCGGAAGTCACAATCATCGATTCTATTTCCGCGGCGACAGGGGCCGACGCCGCGACACTCCCGCACGGCAAGCCAGGGCGTGCGGCGTACGCGCACAGCGAAACACGCCCGGATCCGGGCATGCATACAGGCGGCGCGTGGTTGTATTGAGCACGATCTCAAAGGATCCGAACCGCTGAGGAGGCACCGAGATGAACGCCACGACTGAGCGCGAGACTGCCGAGTACCGCCTCACCGCGATGGACCGCTGCGACTCCTGCGGGGCGCAGGCGTACATCGCCGCCGAGGTCAACGGCACCGAGATGCTGTTCTGCGCACACCACGGACGCAAATACGAGGAGAAGCTGCGCGCCGTCGCCACCTCGTGGCACGACGAGACCGCCCGCCTCATCGAGGCGTGAAGCGATCAGTCGACAACGAGTCGACGCACCGCCGGAGTGAGCCTGGTGATGATCTCCTCGCCGACCGTGTCCACATGCTCGGCGAGTGCGGTCGCATCATGCTCACCCGCCTCGCCCGGCCCGAAGAGCACCACGCGCTGACCTGAGGCCGCACCGCCCCACGGCTCGACCGTCATGGTCGTGCCGTCGATGTCGACGATGCGACGCAGCCCGCCCGGTGTGGCGATCTGCGCGCCGCGCAGGATCGACGGCAGACCGTGGAACGCTCCGATGCCGACACGGACGACGCCGCCATCGACCTGCTCGACGGGCGCGCTGAGCCGCGCGACGAGTCGGAGACCCTCGAGGGGCGGACCGTCGGCGGAGCGGATGCCGTAGCAGAACGCCCCGACGCGACTCAGCGAGCCGCGCAGCTCGGGCCGCCACCACGCGGCGGCGGACGCTGTCAGGTGCAGCACCTCGGGTTCGCCGCCGGCCTCGACGAGATGCGCGACCGCGTCCAGGAACACCCGCTGGGCGGTGTCATCGTCCGCATCGCTCGCCTCGGCGAGGTGGCTCCACACGCCCGACACCACCACGCTGCCGCGGCGCTGCGCGGCCAGCGCGGTGGCGACGGCATCCTGCCACTCCTCAGGGCGGAAGCCGTTGCGGTGCAGGCCGGTGTCGATCTTCAGATGCACGCGCACACGCGCGCCCGCGGCCTCGGCCTCGCCGATGACGGCGTCGAGATAGGCCGCCGATCCCACACCGAGGTCGATGTCCGCCGTGATCGCCGTGGCGACCTCGGACCGCGCTGACGTCGCCCACGCGTACACCCGCTGATCGGTGAGCGCGCGGATGCGCAGCGCGGTGGGGATGTCGTAGCCGCCGAACCAGGTCACCCCGGCGGCCGTCGCCTCGGCGACCGACCAGTCGACGCCGAGACCGTACGCGTCGTCCTTCATCACCAGCAGCAGCTCCGACGGAGCCAGGCGACGCTGCACCGCGGCGATGTTGCGGCGGAATGCGCCGCGCGAGATCTCGAGCAGAGGTCCGCTCATGCGACCCACTCCCCCTGTCCGTGTCGTGCGATGACCACGGCCATCTCCAGCGCCGTGAGTCCGCTCACCGATGCCCAGTGCGCGAGCGCATCGCGGGCGCCGCCGGCACCGCCGAAGTAGACGACGGGCGTGCCGTCTTCAGCATCGCCGCCCTCCAGATCGACCACGCACACGTCCATCGCGATGCGTCCGACCACGGGAAGCATCCGCTCGCCGATCTGCACCCGGACCCGGTTTCCGAGCACGCGCGGGATGCCCTGGGCATAGCCGCCGGTGACCAGCGCGATGCGCGTGTCGTCGACGGCGCGATGGGTGTAGCCGTACGAGACGGCCTCCCCGGCGCGCAGCGGCTTGGTGGAGAGCACGTGCCCCTGCAGGCTCATCACCGGCTCCGACGTCCGAGACCCGTCGGCATCCGGAATCCCGAACAGCGCGGCGGGCTCGATATCGCCCGCACCCGCGGTGTGCACGCGCAGACCGGGACGGGACGACACGACGGCGACGTGCTCGGGGTCGACGATCACATCTGTGATCCCGGCATCCGCGAGGACCCCGGCGACCTCGGCCGCGCCGTGACCGAACCCGTCGTGCCGGAGGTCGACGATCGCTCCGGGCGCGACGAGCGCGCGCGTCGCGCGTTCGAGTGCTCCTCGAGAGAGGAGCACCCTGGGCAGCGCGCTGCTGGCAGTCATGCGGATCTCCGGCTCTCAGAGCTGGATGGTCTTGAAGCCCTTGTCGTGCACGAAGCGCTCGATCGCATCGCGCGCGCCCTTCGCGTACTCATCGAACGGGCTCGGCGTGGCATCCGGAAGATCCAGGCCGCGGCGGGCGGCGGCTGCGCTGACGAGCACGTCGGCCAGCGCCGGGTTGAGCGGCAGGACGGGCCCCTGCACGTTGCCGACGACCGCGTTGCGGTGGCGCACGAACTCGCCGCGGGCGTCACCGCGGGAGTAGCTGCCGCGACCGGCGACGACGGTGCCGTACGCGGCGGACTCGTCGGTCAGCGTCCACTCGGAGGCGTGGTCCTCGAAGCCGACGACGGCGGCGTCCGGCGTGCGCACGGTGATGTATCCGACCCGACGGTCGCGGGTGCGCGACACCCGGTACGGCATGACGCCCACGCCGTCGACGCTGTCGCCGTCGGTGAGATCGATGCGCTCACCGAGCAGCTCGGCCGACCCGCCGATCGCGAACAGCGTGCGCTCGTCGGCGATGAAGGAGCGCAGCTGCTGCGCACGGGCGACGAAATCGGCGTGCACACCGCGCAGAGCCGAGAGCGGACCGTTGCCGATCACGACGATGTCGACGTCCTCCGGCAGAGGCTCGCCGACTCCGACGTGCGCCGTGGTCGATGCGACGCCCCGCGCGCGGAGGCGCTCCTCGAGCGTGCGGACGTTGCCGCGGTCTCCGGTGATGCCGAGCTCGGCGGGATACAGCTGGACGATGCTGATCTGCGTCATCGGCGCGCCACCTCCTGGTCGCCGTACCCGAGGATGCGGCGACCGATCATCATGAGCTCGTAGTTGACGAACCAGGTCTGCTTGCCGGTCGTGGTCTCGGGGAACGAGCGCATGATCGCGACCGCCTTCTCCATGTCGGGCTCGACGGTGCCGATCTCCACACCCGCGTACGCCAGGGCGAGAGCCAGCTGATGGGCCTTGTCGCCGGTGACCACGTCCACGCGCGGCAGCGGCGCGAAGTCGACGTCGTACAGCCACGAGACGTCAGGAGTCCCCTCGTCGATCGCGATCAGGGCACGCTCGGGTGTGCCCTCCAGTGCGTCGAGGTTCATCTGGATGCTCGGAGCGTTCTTGAACATCACGAACTCGACCTGCTCGCCGGCGGGGTCGCGACGCAGCGGGATGACCTCGCCACGCCCGTAGGCCGGTGCCATGCTTGCGAAGCCGGTGGCCGCGCGCTGCGTGTCGAACTCGGCGCCCAGCACTCCGGATGCGACCGCCAGGGCGGCCGCGGCGTCCGCGGCGTAGTGCAGCCCCCTCGCGGGAAGGGTGATGCGGGCATCCGCCTCCCCCACCCTCACGACCACGTCTCGACCGGACACCTCGCGGACCTCCGCGAACGCCTCCCGGTCGATGATGCCGGCCGTGCCGCTGCGGGTGTCGACGGCGTTGGCGAGGCCGTGCGCGGAGGATGCCACGATGTCGGACGCCACCCCGAAGAACGTCACGGGGGCGCGCATCGCGTCGACGTCGATCTTCGACAGGTAGGGATCGTCGCGGTTCACCACGACGTGCGCCGAGGCGCGCTTCGACGCCTCGAGCATCATGTCGGCCACCCGTTCGGTCTCGTAGAACCGGTACAGCTGGTCGACCTGCACGTTCAGCGAGAGGATCACCGACGGCGACAGGCGGTCGGCGAGGTCAGCGGCGAAGCCCTCGTCGATCTCGAGCACGGCGACGTCTGCGCGGATGCGACCGGTCAGCGTCGCGTCGGCGAGCAGGGCGCTGGTGACCCCCTGCGGCAGGTTGGCACCGGTCGGGTTGGTGAACACCCGCAGACCGTGCGCGCGCAGCACTTCGCTGATCATGTGCGTCGTCGTCGTCTTGCCGTTGGATCCGAGCACGAAGACCACGCCGTAGTGGAACTGGTCGGCGAGCGTCGGCAGCAGCGTCGGGGCGAGACGGTTGGTGAGGTAGCCGGGGAACGCAGACCCTCCCCCGCGCAGACGGGTCGCGAATCGCGCGAGCTTGCCCGCCAGCACGGGGAAGACGTACCGCAGGCCGGCCGAACGCGCCTGGGGTGTCGCCTGCATCATTCGAGGTAGTCCCGCAGCGACTGCGACCGGCTCGGGTGACGCAGCTTGGCCATCGTCTTCGACTCGATCTGACGGATGCGCTCACGCGTCACGCCGAAGGTGTCGCCGATCTGGTCGAGGGTCTTGGGCTGACCGTCGCCGAGGCCGAAGCGCATCCGGATCACGCCGGCCTCGCGCTCGGACAGCGAGTCGAGCAGCTGCTCGAGCTGACGCTGCAGCATGGTGAACCCGACGGCGTCCGCAGGGACGACCGCCTCGGTGTCCTCGATGAGGTCACCGAACTCGCTGTCGCCGTCCTCGCCGAGCGGGGTGTGCAGCGAGATCGGCTCGCGGCCGTACTTCTGCACCTCCACGACCTTCTCCGGAGTCATGTCCAGCTCGCGCGACAGCTCCTCGGGCGTGGGCTCGCGGCCCAGGTCCTGCAGCATCTGACGCTGCACGCGGGCGAGCTTGTTGATGACCTCGACCATGTGCACCGGAATGCGGATGGTGCGGGCCTGGTCGGCCATGGCGCGGGTGATCGCCTGACGGATCCACCACGTCGCGTAGGTCGAGAACTTGAAGCCCTTGGTGTAGTCGAACTTCTCGACCGCGCGGATCAGACCGAGGTTGCCCTCCTGGATGAGATCCAGGAACTGCATGCCGCGACCGGTGTAGCGCTTCGCGAGCGAGACGACGAGGCGCAGGTTGGCGCCGAGCAGGTGGCTCTTCGCGCGCTGACCGTCGCGCGCGACCCACTGCAGGTCGAGCCCGAGCTGGCTGGACTTCTCGGCCGCCGACATCGTCGACAGCTTCTCCTCGGCGAACAGGCCCGCCTCGATGCGCATCGCGAGCTCGACCTCTTCGGCCGCGTTCAGCAGTGCGACCTTTCCGATCTGCTTCAGGTAGTCCTTGACGGGGTCGGCGGTCGCGCCGGTGATCTGCGTGGAGTAGACGGGGACATCGTCCTCGTCCTTCGAGGTCAGGACGATGGCGCCGGTGGGCAGCGGCTCGGTGAAGGCGGGCTTCTTGTCGCCCTCCTCATCGTCGACGTCATCGGTCTCGACGGCCTCGTCGTCGACCGGAGCCTCGTCGTCCTTCTTCTTCGCCGTGCGACGGGCGGGAGCCTTCTTGGCGGGGGCCTTGGCAGCGGGGGCCTTCTTGGCAGCGGGGGCCTTCTTGGCAGCAGCGCCCTTCGTCACCTTCTCGGGCGCCGCCTCGGCGGCGCCCGTCACCTCGGCCTCGACGGCGTCGGGGTCGGCAGCAGTCGTCGTCGTCGTCCGGGAGTTCTTGCTCGTGGCAGGAGTCACGTTTCGCCTTTCACGGAGCGGTGCGCGCGCTCCGAGCCGTTTCGGACACTAGTAAGACCCTTGTCAAGTCCATCCGCGAGGAATCTGTTGACAACGGGTCGAGTATCCATTATCACACACGACACCGCCGGCTTTCTCCGATTCGCGGAATCCGCCTCGGCTCAGCGCTGCTTGTCGTCGTCTCCGGGGCGTCGCGAGGCGAGATACCGCTCGAGCTCGGCGGCGAGCTCGTCGGCGCTGGGCAGGTCGCGCTCGTCGAAGCCGCCCTCGTCGCCGGTCTCGTCCCGGCCTGCCATGTACGCGTCGTAGCGCTGCTCGAGGCCGTGCAGCATCTGCACGAGCTCCTCGCTGCCCTGCACCTGCTCGGCGACGCGCGCCTGGAACTCCGCGCTGCGCTCGTGCACGGCATCCATCCTCAGGACCAGACCCGTGCCCGCCATCAGCTTGTCCGCCGCTGCGGCGATCGTGTCGGGGTACTCGGTGTCGGCGAGGTAGTGCGGCACGAGGAGGACGAACCCTGCCACGCGCACGTCGTCCTCGACCAGCCGGAACTCGAGCAGGTGCGCCGCGGTCGCCGGCACCTGGGTGCGGGGACGCCAGACCGAATGCACGGCCGTGAGGTCGCGGCGGTTGCCGCTGACCGTGACGCCCAGCGGGCGGGTGTGCGGGACGGGCATGGCGATCGAGTGCACCCAGGTGACCGTCGAGACCTGCAGAGCCTCCACGAAGTCGACGACGGCGCGCGCGAAGGCGTTCCAGGCGAAATCGGGCTCGTACCCGGAGAGCAGCAGGAACGCCTGACCGAGCGCGTCGTGCGCGAGCGAGAGCTCGAGCCGCGCCGGGCGGTACTCGGTCAGGTGGTCCTGATCGAAGAGCATGATCGGCCGCCGCGCGCGGTAGTCCAGCAGCACGTCGTTGTCGAACACGGCGACCGGCGCCGGGTCGGTCGTCGCGTTCAGGTGCTCGATCAGCCCCGCGACGGCGCTGCCGGCATCGGTGAAGCCGGTGAGCAGGATGACCAGGGGCAGCCCGGCAGGCACGTCCGGAGCCCCGGGAACCGACTCGAAGAGGTCAGCAGGTGACGGCATGACTCCATGCTACGAGTCGCATCCCCGGCCCGGGCGGCGCGGTGCATGCTCACAGCGAACACGGCTGCAGCGCCTCGGCTCCGCAGGAGTGCCCGTCCATAGGATGGAGTCATGACGCTTCCCGTGATCACCCACACGACCGATCCGTTCCCCGGAGGCACCGCAGACGCCGCAGTGCTCGTCATCCCCGATCCCTCCTCCGCCGCCGACGCGCTGAGCGGGTACGAGGGTCTTGCCGACACTCTGGCAGGCATCGGATACAAGGGAACCGCTTCCGCCTATGCGCGCGTGCACCTGCCGACGGTGACGTCGCTGCCCCTCGCCGTCGTCAGCGTCGGGAAGCAGCGGGATGCCGCAGCCGTGCGCGACGCCGTCGCGACCGCGGTGCGCTCGCTGACGGGCTTCGCCACGGTGTCGATCGGGTTCGCCGGCGACCTCGATCAGCACGCCGACGCCGCGGCGGAGGGCGCGCTGCTCGGCGGCTACCGCTTCGACGACTACCGCTCCGAGAAGAAGCCGTCTCGCGCCGAGACGATCGTGCTGCACGCCGCATCGATCGGTGAGGGTGCGCTCGAGCACGCCCGCGCGGTGGCCGAGGCCGTCGCCCTGGTCAAGGATCTCGTCTCGGTGCCCGCGGAATGGCAGAGTCCTGCCCAGCTCGCCGATGAGGCCGCCAAGGCCGTCGCCGAGCTGCCCATCGAGATCGAGGTGCTCGATGAGAAGCAGCTCGAGGAGCAGGGCTACGGCGGCATCCTCGGCGTCGGTCGCGGATCCGACCGCCCGCCGAGACTCGTGCGACTGTCGTACTCCCCCGCCGAGGCCGGCCGCCACATCGCCCTGGTCGGCAAGGGCATCACGTTCGACACCGGTGGCCTGTCGCTCAAGCCGGCCGCCAGCATGGTCGGGATGAAGTTCGACATGGCGGGGGCTGCCACCTCGCTCGCGGCGATCCGCGCGATCGCGGCCCTCGGCCTTCCGGTGCGCGTCACCGCCTTCCTGTGCATCGCCGACAACATGCCGTCGGGCCGCGCGACGCGTCCCGGCGATGTGCTTCGGATGCTCGACGGCCAGACCGTCGAGGTGATGAACACCGACGCCGAGGGTCGCCTGGTCATGGCCGACGGACTCGTCGCCGCCAGCAGGGAGAACCCCGACGTCATCATCGACGTCGCGACGCTCACCGGCGCGATCATCGTCGCGCTGGGCATGCGCCACACCGGCGTGATGGGCGACGACGACGCCGTCGCCGAATATCTCGCCGCAGCCGAATCGGTCGGAGAGGATGCCTGGCCGCTGCCGCTTCCCGAATTCATGGAGGAGAGCCTCGACTCGCAGATCGCCGACATGGTGAACGCGAACATGGGCGACCGCTCCGGCGGGTCGCTCTTCGCCGGACTCTTCCTGCGTCGCTTCATCGGCCGCACCTCGGATGCCGAGGATGCACCGCGCATCCCCTGGGTGCATCTCGACATCGCGGGTTCGGGCGAGCACAAGGGCGCACCGTACGGGCACACGGAGAAGGGCCCGACCGGCGCCGCGGTGCGCTCCCTCATCGCCTTCGCGCGGGCATCGGCGAAGGAGTCCTGATGGCCACGCACGAGTTCGACGTCGTGATCCTCGGCGGCGGCAGCGGCGGCTACGCCGCTGCGCTGCGAGCCAGCGAGCTCGGCAAGAAGGTCGCGCTCATCGAGAAGGACAAGGTCGGCGGCACCTGCCTGCATCGCGGGTGCATACCCACCAAGGCGCTGCTGCACGCGGCAGAGGTCGCCGACCACGTGCGGTCCGCGGCTTCCGTCGGAGTGACGGCCACCTTCGAGGCGGTCGACCCGGCGGGGGTCCGCTCGTACCGCGAGGGCATCGTCGCCAAGAAGTTCAAGGGCCTCGAAGGACTCGTCAAGGCGCGCGGCATCACGACGGTGCACGGCGCGGGCCGTCTGGATGCCGATCGCTCGGTCGTCGTCGGCGACGACCGCTACGTGGGCGCCGACGTCGTCCTGGCCACCGGCTCGTACAGCCGCTCCCTGCCGGGTCTCGAGATCGGCGGGCGCATCCTCACCAGCGAGCACGCGCTCGCGCTCGACGAGGTGCCCGGCAGCGTGATCATCCTGGGCGGCGGTGTCATCGGCGTCGAGTTCGCCAGCGTGTGGAAGTCGTTCGGAGCAGAGGTCACGATCATCGAGGCGCTGCCGCACCTCGTCCCGAACGAGGACATCGCGATGAGCAAGGGACTCGAGCGCGCGTTCCGCCGTCGCGGCATCCGGTACTCGCTGGGCACGCGCTTCGCGACCGCCGAGCAGGACGACGCGCAGGTGACCGTCACTCTCGAGGACGGGACCCGCTTCAGCGCCGACTACCTCCTCGTCGCGGTGGGTCGCGGACCTGTGACCGACGGGCTCGGCTTCGAGGAGGCCGGCGTCGGCCTCGAACGAGGATTCGTGACCGTCGACGATCAGCTGCGCACCGCCGTTCCCGGCATCTGGGCAGTCGGCGACATCGTGCCGGGTCTGCAGCTCGCGCACCGCAGCTTCCAGCAGGGGATCGCCGTGGCCGAGCGGATCGCGGGGATGGATGTGCCCACTCCCCCGGACTCCCAGATTCCCCGGGTGACGTACAGCAGCCCCGAGGTCGCGTCGGTCGGCATCACCGAGGAGGCGGCCGTGGCGGCGCATGGCGCTGACGGGGTCGTGTCGTACGAGTACAACCTCGCCGGCAACGGCAAGAGCGAGATCATCGGCACCGGCGGCATGGTGAAGGTCGTCCGCCGCAAGGACGGCCCCGTCCTCGGTGTGCACCTGATCGGCGACCGCGTCGGCGAGCTCATCACGGAAGGCCAGCTCGCCGTGGCCTGGGAGGCGCACCCGGAAGACATCGCGCCGCTCATCCACGCGCACCCCACGCAGAGTGAGGCACTCGGCGAGGCTTTCCTCGCACTCGCCGGAAAACCGCTGCACGCCCTGTAGGAACGCACCAATATCCATATACTCCCAGGTCACTAAGCTTGGGGCATCACAATTTTCCGAAGGAGACTCGACATGAGCACAGCCGTGGTCCTTCCCGCACTCGGGGAGAGCGTCACCGAGGGCACGGTCACTCGCTGGCTGAAGCAGGTCGGCGACACCGTGCAGGCTGATGAAGGCCTGCTGGAGATCTCGACCGACAAGGTCGACACCGAGATCCCGTCCCCCGTCAGCGGTGTGATCGAGGAGATCCTCGTCGCAGAGGATGAGACTGTCGAGGTCGGCGCGCTGCTTGCGCGCATCGGCGACGGCAGCGGCGCGGCGTCGAGCGACGACGCCCCGGCCGCCGAGGCACAGGCCGAGCAGCAGCAGGCGCCCGCAGAGCAGGCGCAGTCGCCGGCATCCCCGGCGGAGAACGAGGTCGAGGCGGCTCAGGAGTCGGCGCAGAGCGATGCGCCCGCCCCCGCGGCGTCGGGCGACGCCACCGACGTGGTGCTGCCTGAACTCGGCGAGAGCGTCACCGAGGGCACGGTCACCCGCTGGCTGAAGCAGGTCGGCGACGACGTCGCCGTCGATGAGGCACTGCTGGAGATCTCCACCGACAAGGTCGACACCGAGATCCCGTCGCCGGTCGCCGGAACGCTGCAGGAGATCCTGGCCGGTGAGGACGAGACCGTCGAGGTGGGCGCTGTTCTGGCCCGGATCGGCTCGGGCGCCCCCGCAGCCGCACAGGAGGCTCCGGCACAGGAGGCACCTGCACAGGAGGCTCCTGCACAGGCGGCACCCGCACAGGCGGCACCCGCACAGCAGGCACCCGCACAGCAGGCACCCGCACAGGCGGCACCCGCACAGGAGGCACCCGCACAGGAGGCACCCGCACAGCAGGCACCCGCACAGCAGGCACCCGCACAGCAGGCACCCGCCTCCACCGACTCCGACTCGCTGTACGTGACCCCGCTGGTGCGCCGTCTGGCCAGCCAGCAGGGCGTCGACCTGTCGACGGTCACCGGAACCGGCGTGGGTGGACGCATCCGCAAGGAGGACGTCCTCAAGGCCGCCGAGTCGACGTCCCAGGCACCGGCCGCCGAGGCCGCCGCTCCGGCTGCTCCCGCGCTCGAGGTCTCGCCGCTGCGGGGCACGACGCAGAAGATGTCGCGTCTGCGCAAGGTCGTCGCCGAGCGCGCCGTGGCCTCGATGCAGCAGACCGCCCAGCTGACAACCTTCGTCGAGGTGGACGTCACGAAGCTCGCAGCGTTCCGCAACGCGAAGAAGGACGAGTTCAACCAGAAGACCGGCGCGAAGCTGTCGTTCCTGCCGTTCTTCACGCTCGCCGCCGCCGAGGCGCTGCAGGCCTTCCCGATCATCAACTCGACCGTCGACGGCGACTCGATCGTCTACCCCGCGAACGAGAACATCTCGATCGCGGTCGACACCGAGCGCGGCCTGCTCACCCCGGTCGTCCGTGACGCGGGAACGAAGAACATCGCCCAGATCGCCCAGGAGATCGCCGACCTGGCGGCCCGCACGCGGGACAACAAGCTGAAGCCGGACGAGCTGGCCGGCGGCACCTTCACGATCACCAACACGGGCTCGCGCGGCGCGCTGTTCGACACGCCCCTGGTGTTCCTGCCCCAGTCGGCGATCCTCGGCACCGGTGTGGTGTTCAAGCGCCCCGGCGTGGTCACGGTCGACGGTGTGGACGCGATCGCGGTCCGCTCGTACGTCTACCTGGCCATCTCGTACGACCACCGCACGATCGACGGAGCGGACGCAGCTCGCTTCCTCGGCGCGATCAAGACCCGCCTCGAGTCGGCGGAGTTCACGGCGGATCTGGGTATCTGAGCACGCTCAGCCCTCATCCGATGGCTGGTTCGCGACGTCGTACACGTCGCGAACCAGCCATCGGTCTTTCTGCATGACGAGCACGAGCATCTGCTCCCCGCGCTCGCCCGACGGGCCGAGTCGCAGCACCGCCACGTCGCCGTAGTCCTCCACCGCGGTGATCGTGCGCTGCGCATCCGTCCCCGCCAGCCGCTGCTGCACCGCCTCTCCTGACCCGTCCACGACGGCGTCGGCGCACACCGCATCCCCGGCGCGGGCGCATGCGACCACGCGGGTGAGCAGCGCCGCGGCGCGCTGTTCGACCGATCCGTCGATCACGGCCTCCGGCATGGGCGTGCCGGGGACCACCGTGTCCTGCCCATGGTCGGCATCCGGAACCGGCGTCGCCTGATCAGGAACGGGGGGCGTCGGATCCGCGGTCGACGACGCCGTCGCCGCGGCGATCCCCGTCGTCTGCTCGGTCGCCGCGGAGTCCTGCTCCGGTGTCGGCCAGATCAGCCCCCCGACGAGCACGAGCGCGGCGGCCGTCCCGCCGAGGATCAGCATCCGACCGCGTGGGGCGCGATCGGGCGGCCGCCCTGCGCGGCCTGGCGACACGGCCGCTCCCCGGCGGCGTCCGAGCCGGGTCCGCACGAGCGCGACGGCGCCGCGTGCCGCCTCGAGCAGACGATCCGTCACCCGGTGCAGCGCGGTCGGCTGCGGGGTCAGCAGATCCGCATCCTGGCGCAGCCGCACCGCATGCGCGTCGATCGCGACCACCCGCTCGGGCGCAGCCACCTCGCGTACCAGCGAGCGCGGCGCCGCGAGCTCCATCAGCTCGCGCTCCCACCTCTCGATCGACCGCCCGACCACACGCGGATCACGCGCCGCCACGCTGATCTCGTCGAGCAGTCGGCTCATCGCGCGATCGGCGCATCCTTCCCGCACCCGAGCGATGAGGGCCACCGCCGACTCCGCGCAGGCCACGCCCTCGCCGGGCGCGAACACCGGACGCGTCTCGTCGGTGAGCCACCACTGACCTGTGACGTCGCGGTCGCCCACCTCCACGATCCCGCGCAGCATGCTGCCGACCAGGGTCACCGTCTCCCCCGCCGACAGAGCGCTCTCCGCGACCTCCCGGCGCCCCAGGAGCACCTCGATGCGATCCGTGCACCAGGGCAGCACGGCGTCGTGTCCGTCGGCCCTGCGCAGTACGTCCCGCACCCCGGCCACGTGCTCCGCACCGGCCATCGCCCACAGCTGCTCGCTCACGGTCTCGGCATCCACCCGGACAGCACGCCGCTCACCATCGGTGATCAGCTCGCCGGCGTACGCCGATTCCTGCGCATCCACCATCCGGATCGCACGATGCGCCCCCGGCGTCAGAGCTGGCGTCTCGTCCATCCGACCATCTCAGCGCGCGGCACGGCCGACCGCCGGCGAGAACAGCTGATCTGGGGAGGGTCGAGCCGATCTCGCCTGATGTGCAGGAAGAACGCACACCCCGGAATCGGTAGGCTGTACGCATGGCAAAGAGTGCTCCCGTCACCGAGAAGCGGCCCGGCTTCTTCTCGCAGATCCGTTCCCTGTTCCGTTTCACGCGGGACGTGTACGGCTGGCTGCCGTGGGCGCAGATCGCCATCCTCATCGCCGGCGTGCTGATCGGTCTGATCATCGGCTTCCTGATCAGCGGTGCCTCCGTGCTCGGCCTGATCCTCTGGGGCTTCACCGGTCTGCTGTTCGGAATCCTCGGCGCCATGTTCCTCATGACGCGGCTGTCGACGACCGCGATGTACGCGAAGATCGACGGGATGCCAGGAGCGAGCGGCCATGTGCTCAGCACCAGCCTCGGACGCAGCTGGTCGGCATCCGACACCCCGGTCGGGATCAACCCGAAGACGCAGGAGGCCGTGTACCGCGTGGTCGGTCGCGGCGGCATCGTCATCGTCGGAGAGGGCGCGCGCGGCCGGCTCACCCGTCTGATCAACGAGGAGCGCCAGAAGGCGCAGCGCGTCGCGCACGGCGTTCCGGTCACGGTGCTCTACGTCGGCCACGGCGACGACGACGTCGCCATCGCCGACCTGTCGAAGACCATCAAGAAGCTGCCCAAGGCGATCGACAAGGCCACCATGGCTGCGGTCATCCGCCGCATCGAGTCGGTGTCGCAGTCGCTGTCGTCGCTGCCGATCCCGAAGGGCATCGACCCCACCCGCGTGCGCTCCCAGCGTCCGCGCTGAGCCGCGCACCGCGCTCGGACAGCAGAACGGCCCTGTCCGCGGAGAGGGGCCGTTCTGTGCATCTCACTCGCCCAGGGGCTCCTTGGGCAGCCGGCGCACCCGCGGACGGCGGCGGCGCTTCTCGGGGATCATCGAGCGCATCTCGTCGAGCTTGCCGAAGCACAGCAGGCGATCCTCGGCCTCGAGCTCGACGTGCTTGCGCGGGTTGGGGATGACGCTCACACCCCGATGCAGCGTGAGCACGGTGATGTCGCGATCCCACAGGCCCAGGTCGCCGAGCTTCATGCCCACCTGCTCCGCGCCGGCGTGGATGGCCAGCTCCGCCACGCCGTATCCGGTCGAGACGCTCAGTCGCTGGCGGACGTCGATGTCGGGGAAAGCGACCTGGTTCGCGATGTAGTCGATGATCGCGCCCGCCACGTCGAGCTTCGTCGCGGTCTCGATGCCCTGCAGCCCGGGCGAGGAGTTGACCTCCATGACCAGCGGGCCGTCGTCGCTCTCCAGCATGTCCACGCCCGCGACGCGCAGACCCATGATCTGAGCCGAGCGCACGGCCGTCTGCTCGTACACCGGGTCGAGGGTCACCGGCTCCACCCGGCCGCCGCGGTGCACGTTCGAGCGGAACTCGTCGCCGTCCGCGACGCGGCGCATGGCCGCCACGACACGGTCGCCGACCACGAGCGCGCGGATGTCGCGGCCACGGCTCTCCGCGATGAACTTCTGGATGAGCACGTTCTGCTTCGTCGAGTGCAGGGTCTCGATGATCGCCTCGGCGACCTTCACCTGCGGGGCGAGGATCACCCCGATGCCCTGGGTCCCCTCGAGCAGCTTGATGACGACCGGGGCGCCGCCCACCCGCTCGATCGCCGGGCGCACATCGGCGCGGTTGCGCACGAACGCGGTCGGCGGCATCGCGATGTTGTGCCGGGAGAGGATCTGGTTGGCGCGGAGCTTGTCGCGCGCGCTCGAGATGCCGTTCGCGGTGTTCGGGGTGTAGACGTCCATCTGCTCGAACTGACGCACCACCGCGGTGCCGAAGTAGGTGATCGAGTTGCCGATCCGCGGCAGGACCGCGTCGTAGTCGCTGAGCTGCTTCCCGCGGAAGAACAGGTCGGGCGCGTCAGCGGTGAGATCGATCGCGAAACGCAGCGTGTTCAGCACCTTGACATCGTGTCCGCGCTGCTGCGCCGCAGCGCGAAGTCGCTGCGTCGAGTACGAGTGCGGGGCGCGCGAGAGAACAGCGATCTTCACAGAGGTTTCCTGCCAGGATGTAGGAGTGACACGGGCCTCTCATTCAAACACGTCCACGGGCTGGCGGGAGTGGGTCGGGCTGCCGGATCTGGGCATCGAATGGCTCAAGGCGAAGATCGACACGGGCGCGCGCACGTCGTCTCTGCACGCCTTCGATGTGGCCGAGTTCGAACGCGACGGCGAGGAGTGGGTGCGCTTCGCCGTGCACCCCTGGCAGGACAGCACCGCCGATGCCGTGGTGCACGAGACGCGCGTGCACGATCGACGCGCCGTGCGCAGCTCGTCCGGCCACACCGAGCACCGCATCGTCGTCACGATGCGGGTGCGGCTGGTCGGCAGGGAGGTGGATGCCGAGGTCACCCTCACCAACCGCGATGAGATGGGCTTCCGGATGCTGATCGGCCGCGAGGCGCTGCGACAGGGATTCCTCGTCGACCCGGCACGCTCGTTCCTCGGCGGTCGCGCACCGCGCGAGATGCGCAACCGCAACCGCGGCCGCTGACCCGACACGGGCTCGCGGCGGCGCTCAGCCGCGGATCAGCACCGTGCCGGCGATCTTGTCGTGCAGGCCCCGCTGATCGGCATCCCAGATCACCGCGGGGATCACGAACACCAGCAGCAGCGTTCGCACGATGGGACGCCACAGCCCCACCCAGGCGCCGTCCAGACGCACCACGCGCATGCCCAGCATCCGGTGGCCGGGGCTGCCGTTCGCGGTGGCGAGGAACACGATCTGCAGCACGGCGAAGACCATCATGGGTGCGAACTGACGCCAGCCGGCTTCTGCGGGCAGCTCGAGCGGGTCGTACCCGAGAAAGCCGATCGCGATGATCGTCGCCGCGAAGTAGTCGATCAGCAGAGCGCCGATCCGCCGGCCCGGGCGGGCGATGCTCCCCGGTCCGGAGATGGGCATGCCGAGGCGTTCACCGGGGTAGTCACTCACCCCCTCAGCCTACCGAGCGGCTGTAACATGCCCGAAACACAGCGGACACGGCTGAGAAACTCCATGCGCATAACCTGCGTAAGGTTGATGCAACCGATACCCGATCAGGAGTCGTACATGTTCACAGAGCCCGCTGAGGTCATCCGCTACATCGAGGAGAACGACGTCAAGTTCCTCGACATCCGATTCACCGACCTTCCCGGGGTCCAGCAGCACTTCAACATCCCCGCCTCCACGGTCGACGACGACTTCTTCCGCGACGGACAGCTCTTCGACGGGTCGTCAATCCGCGGCTTCGCGAGCATCCACGAGTCGGACATGCAGCTGATCCCCGACGTCACGACCGCGTACATCGACCCGTTCCGCGCGGCGAAGACCCTGGTGATGGTCTTCGACATCTACAACCCGCGCACCGGCGAGATCTACAGCAAGGACCCGCGCCAGGTCGCCAAGAAGGCCGAGAAGTACCTCGCCTCGACGGGCATCGCCGACACGGC
Organism: Microbacterium sp. NPDC077391; assembly: GCF_040686955.1. NCBI lineage: Bacteria > Bacillati > Actinomycetota > Actinomycetes > Micrococcales > Microbacteriaceae > Microbacterium > Microbacterium sp. NPDC077391. The sequence goes on along the minus strand of NZ_JBFBMI010000002.1, from coordinate 261,914 downwards.
GTTCTTCGCACCCGAGGCCGAGTTCTACATCTTCGACGACGTGCGCTACTCGGTCACCTCCGGCGAGAGCTTCTACAAGGTCGACTCCGAGGAGGCGGCGTGGAACTCGGGTCGTGAGGAGGAGGGCGGCAACCTGGGCAACAAGACCCCCTTCAAGGGCGGCTACTTCCCCGTCGCCCCGGTCGACAAGACGGCCGATGTCCGCGACGACATGACCCTGCGTCTGATCGACTCGGGCTTCCACCTCGAGCGCTCGCACCACGAGGTCGGCACGGCGGGCCAGCAGGAGATCAACTACCGCTTCGACACGATGGTCAGCGCGGCCGACGACATCCTCAAGTTCAAGTACATCGTCAAGAACACCGCAGAGGAGTGGGGCAAGACGGTCACGTTCATGCCCAAGCCGCTGTTCGGCGACAACGGGTCGGGCATGCACACCCACCAGTCGCTGTGGCTCGACGGCAAGCCGCTGTTCTTCGACGAGGCGGGCTACGGACAGCTCAGCGACATCGCGCGCTGGTACATCGGCGGACTGCTCAAGCACGCGCACGCCGTGCTCGCGTTCACGAACCCGACGCTGAACAGCTACCACCGCCTGGTGAAGCACTTCGAGGCCCCGGTGAACCTGGCCTACTCGGCCGGCAACCGCTCGGCCGCGATCCGCATCCCGCTCACCGGCTCGAACCCCAAGGCGAAGCGCATCGAGTTCCGCGTTCCGGATGCCTCGTCGAACCCGTACCTGGCGTTCGCCGCGCAGCTGATGGCGGGCCTCGACGGCATCAAGAACCGCATCGAGCCGATGGAGCCGATCGACAAGGACCTGTACGAGCTGCCCCCGGAGGAGGCCGCGAACATCCCGCAGGTGCCGAACTCGCTGCTCGACTCCCTCGAGGCGCTGCGCCGTGACCACGACTTCCTGCTCGAGGGCGGCGTGTTCACGCAGGAGCTCATCGACACGTGGATCGAGTACAAGTACACCAACGAGATCCTGCCGATGGCGCAGCGTCCGCACCCGTACGAGTTCGAGCTGTACTACGGCTGCTGAGCCCGCCACCCGCCGAGAAACCACTTCCCGCCCGAGACACCACGTGTGAGCGTGTGTCTCAGGCGGGAAGTGGTTTCTCGCGGTCAGGGGCGAGACGCAGGCGGGGCGGGGCGGGTCAGCGCAGGGCGTCGGCGACCGCGTCCCACCACGCGGCGGAGTCGGCTCGGTGCCCGTCGAGGCGCTCGGCTGCCCCGCGGGTCACGGCAGCAGCGGAGTCGGCGATCCGGGACAGATGCTCGGGGGCGTCGGCGAGGGCGTCGAGGTCGACGACGCCGTCCTGACCCCAATGGCCGAGCGCGCCGGAGAGCTTGATGTGCGTGTACTCGTCTGCAGCCAGGGCGACGATGGGCACGCCCGCCGGCGCGGCGAACACGGCGGGGTGATAGCGGCTGGTCACGAGCAGGCGCGAGGTGCGTGCACGCTGCGCGGCGGTGAGCGAATCGCCGCTGGGCACGACCTCGCTCGGCCGCCGCATCCGCGCCCGCACCCGCTCGTGCAGGGCCGCGTCGCCAGCGGGCTCGGAACCGGCGGATTCGGGGCCGAAGTGCGCGTGGAAGACGACGGGTCCCACCGCGTCGGCGGCGTGATCGAGCAGGGCCGCGATACCGCTCTCGACCTCGTCGGCGGGACGTCCGGCGAACCAGCCCGACAGGCTCACGAGCACGCGCTCGGATGCGGCCGGACCGTCGTCGTCCACCGGTCCGCCGCCGAGGAACGAGGCGTCGTCGACGCCGGCGTTCACGTGTGCGCCCCACCCGCGGGCGAGCTCAGCGGACGCGTGCTCGCGCACACCGGTGCGGGCGGCCGCACGGACCATGTCGGCCACGCGCTGCGCGTCGGCATCCTCCAGATCGGGGCCGAAGGTCTGGCCCGACACGACGACCGGCAGATCACGGGCCCGTGCCATCGCGGCGAGCGTCGTGCGCTCGTAGACGTGCACCGGCCAGCGCGAGGCGAGGTTGCCGCCGCCGGCGATGAGCACACCCGACGCGTCGTCGAGCGCGGTCAGGGCCGCCCGGGCGGGGTCGTCGGCGTCGAGCGCAGTGCGTCCCGCCGCAGCATCCACGAGCAGCGCCGAGCGGCGAGCCGCCGCTTCGCGCTCGAGCCCGCCGAAACCGAGTCGCGGCACGCAGGGCACGCCGTAGCGGGCGGCGGATTCCTCGGGCGACGACGAGACGCCGACGATGCTCAGACCGCGGGCCGCGAGCTCGTCGCGCGCCGCCTCGAACATCGCCTCGTCTCCGATATGGATCATGCCCGACAGCACGCCGATGTCGCCGATGGTGAGAACGCTCACGCTAACCCTTCGCTCAGAATCCGGAGCCGACGTTCGGCGCCTTGTCAACCGTAGGCTCTTTTCTGCTCACCCCAGTACCATTCCAGACGGTGCTATCTCAGCGCCCGCAGGGAGGGCAGCATGGGTATTCAGACGGCGATGGACCGCATCACCGAATCCGGATCGATCATCGAGGCGATGCGCGCGGCGGACGACCTGGCCTTCGAAGCCGGCCGCGACCCTGGGCTTCGCACGCTGCGTGTGCTCTCGGCCGCCATCGCCGCCGACGACGATCTCGCCGCGATCGCGGCCGTGCACGCCCTGGCCGAGATGAACGACGAGGAGGCGGCACGGCTGCTGTCGAGCCTGCTCTCCTCGCCCCGGCCCTACATCGTGGAGCACGCCGCCGACGCCCTCGGCCGGCGGCCCGCACGCCCGGATGCGGTCGGGCGCCTGGTGCGCCTCGTCGCCGAAGGCGGCTTCGCCGGCATGCTCGCCCAGCACACGCTGGAGAAGTGGTCGACGGGCGCGGCCGAACTGCTCGCGGTCGCCCTCGAGACCGCGAGCACCGGGACCCTTCCCGATGACGCGCGCGCCCGACTGGTCGAGACGATGGGGCTGGTGCGACACCCGCTCGTCGTGCGCCCGCTGCAGACGCGGGCGACGGATGCCGCGGCTCCGACCGCCGTGCGCGAGGCGGCCGTCGCCGCGCTCGGCCAGCGCGGCGAGCCCGCCGCGATCTCGACGCTCGAGCAGATCGTCGCGGAGGGCGGTGTCCTCGGCGACCTCGCCCGGCTGGCCCTCATCGACGCCGAGCCTGCCCCGCTCGTCCGTGACAGCGGCGAGGGGCTCACAGTCGCCCAGCTGTTCCTGCACGCGGACATCGACCCGTCGCTGTCGTCGGCGGGCTCCGGCGACAACGGCGGCATCGCCACCCTGCTCGTGCGACTGGGCGACGCGCTGGTCGCCGAGCCCGCCCCTGTCCAGCGCGTGCTGACCCTGTCGCGCGGCACGGCCGCCCAGGCGGGCCCCGACCTGCTCCGTGTCGCCGGCGGCGAGACCGGCCACGTGTACGGCCACATCCCGCTGAGCTCGCCGCCGGTGGGCTCAGCGGCGGCGTGGCCGCTGCGGGTGAGCGTGCGCCGCGGCATCCGACGCCTGCTGCGCGCCGCAGGACGCGTCGACGTGCTCCACCTCCGGATGGCCGACGTCGGCAGCCTGGCGGCTGCCGACGTCGCGCGTGAACTGGGGATCCCGACGGTGTTCACCGTGGCGCCCGACCCGCACAGCGTCATCGCGTCGCTGGAGCGATCGGGCACCCTCACGCGGAAGGACTTCGGCCCGGTGGATCTCACGGAGCACTTCTGGTTCCGCACGCACCTGGTGCAGAGCCTCGCGGCGTCCGCCGCGCATTCCGTCTTCTTCCCGCGACCTCAGCTCGAGCGCGACATGCGCGCGCTCGTCGGCATCGACATGTCCTCGCACCCCGAGCGGCACACCGTGGTCGCCGAGGGCGTCGACCTCGAGGTGGTCGATCGTGCCGTCGCGCGCGCCCGGCAGGTCGCCGCCGGCGACGAGCCGGTCGGTGCCCTCGCCGAGCTGGCCGCCCTGCTCGACGCGCTGCCCGCAGAGCGACGGCGACTGCCGCTCCTGGTCACCGTCGGGCGGATGCACCGCATCAAGGGCATGGCCACTCTGGTGCGCGCATGGGCCGACGGACCGCTGGCCGACGCGGCCAACCTGCTCGTGATCGGCGGCGACCTCGAGCACCCCTCGCTCGACGAGCGCGAGCAGCTCGACCGCATCCGCGCCGCACTGCCGCCCGCCCAGCATGCGGCGCGCGGGCTGCTGCTGACCGGGCACCGATCGAACGACGTCGCCGCCGAGTGGCTGGCGGCCGCGCGCTTCGGGCTTCCCGGCCGGGCGGCACCCGGCGGCGTGTACGTCTGCGCGAGCCTCAAGGAGGAGTTCGGCCTGGCCATCCTCGAGGCGATGGCCACCGGTCTGCTCGTGGTCGCACCCGACAGCGGGGGACCCGCCACCTACGTCGACGACGACGACACCGGCTTCCTCACCGAGACCGCCGACCCGGCGAAGCTCGCCACCGCGACCGAGCGCGCCCTCGCGCGCGCCGGGGGCGCAGACGACGGCGCAGCGGAACGCGCGCGCGACCTCGTGGCTGAGCGCTTCACCATTCAGGGCATGGCCGCCAAGCTCGCTCCCGTGTACGAATCGGTCGCGCACAGCGAGGCCGAGCTGCAGCGCGCGGCGGAGCTGCTGGTATGACTCTGCTGATCATCAGCCCCGACTACGCCTCTCATCTGCTGCCGCTCGCCGCTCTCGGCACCGCATGGCGGGATGCGGGAGAAGAGGTCGTCGTGGCGACCGGCCCCGCGACGGCGGCCATCGTCTCCGGCTTCGGCTACGACCGGGTCGACCTCCCGCTGGGCCGGGGCGCGAATGCAGGCGTCATCCGCAGCTCCGAGCAGCAGGCCGAGGAGGCCGCGTCGCTCGAGGGCTTCTTCGCCGCGACGCGCACAGGCATGGTCGCGACGCTCGCCTATCAGGCACGCGAACGTCTCACCGATCTCATGTGGCGCCCCGTCGACCGCGCACGAGCGACGCTGCAGGTGATCGACGAGGTCGCGCCCGACGCGATCCTCGTCGACCACCTCGCCTACAGTGCCCGCCTGGCACTGCACACGCACGGGATCGCCTACGGCGACGTGGTGCTCGGTCACCCGAGCGCCCTGCCGGTCGCGGGTGAGGTCTACGGCTATCCGCCCGCGTGGCCGGCCGCCTTCACCCCGGAGGCGGCGCAGCTGCGCGAGCTGCGCGCGCTGTGCGAGGAGGTGTCGCGGCGCTTCACGACCCAGTGGAACGACGCCGCCGCCGCTCTCGATCCGGGCGCCCGACCGGTCGCCGATGCCTTCGCGCTGCACGGCGACACCGTGCTCTACAACTACCCGGCCGAGCTCGCCGCCGGCGACGGGCGCGAGCTCCCGCCGCATCGCTTCCTCGGATCGACGCCGCGCGACGAGGCCGGTGCCTCCAACGTCGAGGGGTGGATCGCCACGGGCCACCCGTACGTGTACGTGAGCTTCGGCAGCTTCCTGTCGGTCCGCGGCGACGTGCTCGCCCGCGTGGCCGACGCGCTGCGCGCGACCGGTCTGCGGGCGGCGATAGCGACGGGAACGACGGATGCGGCGATGCTGGGCCCGATCCCCGACGACTGGCTGGTCGCGGAGTACCTGCCCCAGGTGCGGCTGCTCGCCTCGGCCGCCGCGGCGGTGACGCACGGGGGAAACAACTCTGTCACCGAGGCCGTGGGGCACGGGGTCCCGCTGCTCGTGCTGCCGTTTTCGACGGACCAGTTCGCGGGCGCAGCGGCGATCGAGCGCACCGGCACGGGCCGCGCGCTCGACCCGAACGCGGCGACCGTCGAGCAGCTCGCCGCCGCCCTCCGGGAGGTCGCGGACCCGACGTTCACCGGGCGCCCGGTGCTGCGAGCGGCGGCAGCGGCCCAGGTGGCGCAGCCGGGCCCGTCGATCGCCCGAGCGACGGTGTCCGCCTCCGCAGGCGAGCTCAGCTGACGGGGTCCGGCAGGCGCACCGCGCCCACCAGCCGGGCCATCGCCGACGGATCGCCGGCAGCCGCCCGGTAGTGCTCCATGCGCGATGCGTTCGCGTCGTACGCCGCGCCGGCGCGCACCTCGCCGACGTGGTGCAGCGCGTACACGCGGCCGGGATGACGGACGGGCGGCACCCCGAGGATCGTCGAATGCGCGAGGAACCATGCGGCGTCCTCGAAGCCCCATCCGCGGAACCCCTCGTCCTGTCCCCCGTGGCTGCCCCAGGTGCGCGGCGTCGCCACGTACACACCCGAGCAGGCCCCGTCGACGTACTGCTCGACGGTGCATCGCGCCAGCGGCACACCGGCGGCGTGCTCGGCCGATCCGGTGCGTCCGAGCCAGCGGTACTCGTCGTACGGCAGGTGCACGAACGGGCTGTCCGCTGCCGCGCGGATCGCCGCGATCAGCGGCTCGCGCTCGGGGATGGTGTCCGCGTCACCCACCACGACAACCTCGTCCGCGGCCGCATTGCGCATCGCGGTGTTGCGGCACGCGGCGAGCACGAAGGGCACATCCCCCGTGTCGACGGTCTCGAGGGGAACCTGCGGCAGCGCCTCGCGATACCACGCGATCACGCGCTCGTATGCGTCGAGACGCGACGGCGAGGGTCGCCACGGGATCACGATCCGAACGGGGGGAAGCGGCGAGTCGAGAGTCGTCATGCACCGTCCTTTCCCTCTGAGTTTACGGGAGGCTGGCGCCCCTCCCGCACCGCGGGCCACCGCACCGTGCGCGGGGCTCAGCGGGCGGGACTCGGAGGGCGGGAACCGAGCGGGCGGGAACTCAGCAGAGCACGCGCAGCGCACCCGGCTGCACGCGCACGGCCAGCTTGGAGATGTCTCCCGCCTCTTCACCGTCGATCTCGAAGGGCACGGGTCCCGGCAGGGCGACGGCGATGGCCTCGCCGGTGAGGTGCTGCGCGAAGTCGATGCTGACGGTCTCGTCATCCCCGCCGAGCAGCCGCCGGATGCCGTTGTCCCAGACCACCGTGCGCAGGGTCTGCAGCCACTGCGTCACGTTGTCGGCGCTGATCAGCAGCAGATCCAGGCGGCCGTCATCGACCACGGCGTCCGGCAGCAGGGTGACCCCGCCCTGGATGTCACCGCAGTTGCCGATGAGCAGCGTGTGTCCGCTGAGCAGCTGCTCCTCGCCGTCGTCGAGCGTGATGTGGAAGTCGACGGTCTCTGAGGCCGTCACCGCACGTCCCATCGCGGCGACGTAGGCGAGCCAGCCGGCCTTGCTCTTCAGATCGTCGTCGGTCTCCGCGAGCATGTGCGCGTCGAGGCCGAAACCGACCATCACCAGGAATCCGACCTCGACCTCCGCGTCGTCCGTGCGTGTCCAGCCCATGTCGATGCGACGCTCGTCGCCTGCGGCGATGACCTCCAGCGCCTTGGGGATGCTGCCGATCGGGATGCCGAGATTGCGCGCCAGCAGGTTCCCGGTGCCCTGCGGCACGATTCCGAGTGCGGGGGCGTTCTCGACCGACGCGAGGATCTCGGCGACCGTGCGCACGGTGCCGTCCCCGCCGACGGCGATGACGACGTCGCATCCGGCCCGCACCGCCTCGGTCGTCATGGCTCGGCCGGGGTCGTCGGCGGAGGTCTCCCACCACATCAGCTCGGTGTCCGCCGGGACGACATCCGTCACGGCATCCCGAAGTGCGTCGCCCTCGATCTTGGTCGGATTCCAGATGATCCCGAACCGCTGTGCCATCTGCTCCCCCTTCATCACGGCTGGATGTCAGCCGTAGAACTGCTTCTCGAAGACTCGCCGCGCACGACGCGTGACGCGGAGGTAGTCCTCCTCGAGCACGGTGGCGGCGCGGTCAGGATATCCCAGAAGGCGACCGACGCCGTCGAGCTCACGGATATCGGCCGGGAGCACATCCTTCGTCTGCCCCGTGAGCAGCGTCATGGCCGAGCGCAGCCGACTGGCGAGCACCCACGCCTCGCGCAGTCGCTCGGCGTCGTCGGCGGGGAGAAGATCGGCGAGCACGGCGGCATCCAGCGCCTGCAGCGTGGACGTCGTGCGCAGATCGGGCACCCGGTGGCCGTGCTGCAGCTGCAGCACCTGCACCATCCACTCGACATCGCTCAGCGTGCCGGGGCCGAGCTTGAGATGGCGCCGCGGGTCGGCGCCCTGCGGGAGCCGCTCGCCCTCCACCCGCGCCTTGATGCGCTTGATCTCCCGCACATCCTGCAGCGAGACGGCCTCCGGGTAGCGGATGCTGTCAGCGAGCGCGGTGAATCGGGTGATCAGTTTGACGCTTCCGGCTATCCCCCGCGCCCGCAGCAGCGCCTGCGCCTCCCACGACAGCGACCAGCGACGGTAGTACTGCGTGTACGCCTCGATGGTGCGCACGATCGGCCCGTTGCGCCCCTCGGGACGCAGATCGGCGTCGAGCTCCAGCGGCACGCGCTGGTCGGCGAGGTGCTCGCGCAGGCCCGCGACGATCCTGGCGGCGTGCTGCTGAGCGCGCTGCGGATCGACGCCGTTGGGGTCGTAGATGAACAGCACGTCGGCGTCGGAGCCGAAGCCGAGCTCGGCGCCGCCGAAGCGACCCATCGCGATGATCGAGAAGTCCATCGCGTCGTCCTCCGGCGGCACGACCTCGCGGCGCACCGCGCGCAGCGCGGCCTGGATCGTCGCCTCGGTGATCTCGGTGAGCGCCCTGGCCATCTCGTCGACTCCGACCTGCTCCAGCACCGCACCCATCGCCGTGCGCAGCAGCTCGCGTCTGCGCAGCGCCCGCACGGCTCGCAGAGCGGCCTTCGTCGTCGCATGCCTCGTCTGGATCGCGCGCGCCTCCTCGTCGAGCGCGGCACCGCCGCGTGGACGCAGGGCGGCCGGGGTGTCGAGCCAGGCGACGGACTCCGGGATCCACTCCATCAGCTCACCCACGTAGCGCGAGCTCGAGAGCAGCCGGGTCAGGCGCTCGGCGGCACCCGACGAGTCGCGAAGCATCCGCAGGAACCAGTGCGTGTCGCCGAGTCTCTCGCTGATGCGCCGGAAGGCGACGAGTCCGTAGTCGGGGTCGGTGCCGTCGGCGAACCAGCGCAGCATCACCGGCATGAGGTGCCTCTGGATCGTGGCCTTGCGGCTCAGCCCGGAGGTGAGCGCTGCGATGTGCCGCAGCGCGCCGGCGGGGTCGCGGAACCCGATCGCCGCCAGTCGCGAGCCGGCCTGTGCTGTCGAGAGCGTGCGCTCCTCGGCCGGCAGCGAGGCGACGGCCGAGAGCAGGGGCCGGTAGAACAGGCGCACGTGCTGATCTCGCACCGCGCGGCGCACCTCGTCCCAGATCTGCTGCAGACCGGATGCGCTGTCGGCCAGCGCCGTGGCCCTGGCGAGGCGCCGCATGCCCTCGTCGTCTCGCGGCATCAGGTGCGTGCGGGTGAGGTCGTGCAGCTGCAGCCGGTGCTCGAGCAGCCGCAGGATGCGGTACTGCTCACCGAAGGCGCTCGCCTCCGCGCGGCCGATGTAGCCGCCCTCGACGAGCGCGTCGAGCGATTCCAGCGTGCCGCGGGTGCGGATGCCCTCATCGCTGAGCCCGTGCACGAGCTGCAGCAGCTGCACGGTGAACTCGATGTCGCGCAGACCACCGGGACCGAGCTTGATCTGGTAGGGCACATCGTCGGCGGGGATGTGATCGGTGACCCGCTCGCGCATGCGCTGCACGCTCTCGACGAAATCCGACCTCTCGGCGCTGGTCCAGACCTTCGGCTGCACGGCGGTGATGTAGTCCGCGCCGAGTCGGGTGTCGCCGGCCAGCGGACGCGCCTTGAGCAGCGCCTGGAACTCCCAGCTCTTCGCCCAGCGGTCGTAGTAGGCCAGGTGGGATGCCAGCGAGCGCACCAGCGCACCCTGCTTGCCCTCCGGGCGCAGCGCCGCGTCGACCTCCCACAGGGGTGGTTCGATCTCGACGCCGCTCAGTGCCGTCATCGTCTCGCGCGCCAGGCGCGTCGCGATGTCGATCGCCCTCGCCTCGCTGACGACGCTCTCGTCGGCCGTGCCTGCGACGAAGATCACGTCGACGTCGCTCAGGTAGTTCAGCTCGCGCGCACCCGCCTTGCCCATGCCGATGATCGCCAGCCGTGTCGCGGCGATCTCGTCGTGGGTGCCGGCGCGACCCGACCGGTCGACCACCGCGCGGGCGACGGCGAGCCCCGCCTCCAGCGCCGCACCCGCCGCATCCGCGAGTGCGGCCGAGACGCCGGCGATCGCGAGCGTCGCCGACTCCGACGCCAGGTCGACCGCGGCGATCTCGCTCAGACAGCTCCGGTACTCCACCCGCAGTGCGGTGACGGGATCGTCGGCGCGCGCGAAGCCGTCGTCGGCCTCGACGGCCCCGAGCATCCGCGCGGTCAGCTCGGCGGCATCCGGCAGGTGCGTGCGCAGCAGCAGATCGGGATGCAGGCGTTCGGGATGCCGCTCGAAGAACATCCCGAGCGCTCGGGATGCTCCGAACAGCCGCCATGCCGCCTCCCGCGCGACCGGATCGGACAGCACGGCGGCGACCTGCGCCGCGTCGCGGCGCGCGACGCCCACGAGGCCTCGCACCGCGGCATCCGGATCGGCGGCGACCATCCCGTCGGCGAGCTGCGCGCGCTCGAGGCCGGTGAGCTCCGACAGCTCGGTGAGATCCGCGGACGCGGAGGTCAGCTCGACGAAGCCGAGCCGTGCCAGGGCGGACAGCGATATGGACGCATCAGGACGCGCCATCGCCGGCTCAGAGCAGCCCGAGGTTGTTCTTGAGCTCGAACGGCGTCACCTGGCCGCGGTAGGCCTCCCACTCCTTCTGCTTGTTCAGCAGCACGTAGTTGAAGACCTGCTCGCCGAGCGTCTCGGCGACCAGCTCCGAGTCGCGCATGTACTCGAGGGCGTGGTCGAGGCTCGCCGGCAGCGGCGCGTAGCCGAGAGCGCGACGTTCGGAGTCGCTCAGCGACCACACGTTGTCCTCCGCCTCGGGTGGCAGCTCGTACTCCTCCTCGATGCCCTTGAGTCCGGCGGCGAGCATCAGCGCGTACGCGAGATACGGGTTCGCCGCCGAGTCCAGGGCGCGGTACTCGATGCGCGTCGACTGCCCCTTGTTGGGCTTGTACATCGGCACGCGGATCAGGGCCGAGCGGTTCGCGTGACCCCAGGTGACGAAGCTCGGCGCCTCGTCGCCGCCCCACAGGCGCTTGTACGAGTTGACGAACTGGTTGGTGACGGCGGCGATCTCGTTCGCATGACGCAGCAGCCCCGCGATGAACCGGCGGCCGGTGAGCGAGAGCTGATATTCGGCGCCGGCCTCGTAGAAGGCGTTCATGTCGCCTTCGAACAGCGACATGTGCGTGTGCATGCCGCTGCCGGGGTGGTCGTTCAGCGGCTTCGGCATGAACGTCGCGTACACGCCCTGCTCGATCGCGACCTCTTTGACGACGGTGCGGAAGGTCATGATGTTGTCCGCCGTGGTGAGCGCGTCGGCGTAGCGCAGATCGATCTCGTTCTGCCCCGGCCCGCCCTCGTGGTGGCTGTACTCCACCGAGATGCCCAGGTCCTCGAGCATCCGCACGGCGCTGCGGCGGAAGTCGTGCGCGGTGCCGCCGGGGACGTTGTCGAAGTAGCCGGCGCTGTCGGCGGGGATCGGACCCTCCGGACCGAGCTGCGAGGACTTCAGCAGGTAGAACTCGATCTCGGGGTGCGTGTAGAACGTGAATCCGGCGTCGGCCGCCTTCGCGAGCGCCCGACGCAGCACGTTGCGCGGGTCGGAGACAGCGGGTCGACCGTCGGGGGTGGTGAGGTCGCAGAACATGCGGGCGGTCGGGTCGATCTCCCCACGCCAGGGCAGGATCTGGAACGTCGTCGGATCGGGCTGGGCGAGCAGGTCGGACTCGTAGGTGCGCGTCAGCCCTTCGATGGCCGAGCCGTCGAAGCCGATCCCCTCCGCGAAGGCGCCCTCGACCTCAGCGGGCGCGATGGCGACCGACTTGAGGGTTCCGATGACGTCGGTGAACCAGAGTCGGACGAACTTGACGCCGCGCTCCTCGATGGTGCGCAGCACGAAGTCGCGCTGCTTGTCCACCCTCACTGGCCAGACTCGAGAGAGCTGGAGCCCCACGCGTCGTCGGCCGCGTCGTCCGCGGCCCACGCGCGAGAGCGCTCGCGCAGGGTCTCGGGGGCGCGAGCCGCGTCCTCACGCGTGTCGAACGGACCGACCCGGTCGACCGATGCGGACAGCATGCCGAACTCGACCTCCCCGGTGCTGAGGTTGTACCAGTACTTCTCGTCGCCGTCGGACATGTCAGCTCCTTCGTCGGGATCTCGTCACGATCCTAATCGCTGCGTCGTGCATCGCTAGGCTATTCGCCATGGCACAGGCAATCGGCGTCGACATCGGCGGAACGGGCATCAAGGCGGGCATCGTCAATCTCTCCACGGGCACTCTCGATTCGGATCGAGTGCGCGTCCCGACGCCGGAGGGCGCTCACCCCGCCGACGTGGTCGAGACGGTGCGCAGCGTGCTCGACACCCTGGGTGTCGCGGAGTCGACGCTGCCGCTGGGCGTGGCCTTTCCCGCCATCGTGAAGTACGGCAGGACGCTCTCTGCTGCGAACATCTCGAAGGAGTGGGTGGACTTCGAGGCGGAGAAGTTCTTCGAGGACGGACTGGGCCGCAGCATCACGTTCGTCAACGACGCGGACGCGGCCGGCGTCGCCGAGGCTCGTCACGGTGCCGCGCGCGATGCCCGCGGGCTCACCATCATGACGACGCTGGGCACCGGGATCGGCTCGGCCTTCCTCTACAACGGCGTGCTGGTGCCGAACACCGAGCTCGGTCATCTCAACCGCGACGGCGAGTCGATCGAGCGCTGGACCGCCTACTCGGCGATGGAGCGCGAGAGCCTGTCGTGGGAGGAGTGGTCGGCACGTCTTCAGGAGTTCTACTCGCACGTCGAGTTCCTCTTCAGCCCCGACCTGTTCGTCGTCGGCGGCGGCGTGTCGAAGCATCCCGAGAAGTTCCTGCCGCTGCTCGATCTGCGCACCCCGATCGTGTCGGCCGTGCACCGCAACGCATCCGGCATCATCGGCGCGGCGGCTCTGTCGGTCGACTGATCACGCGCACAGCAGGAAGGCCCGGTCATCGACCGGGCCTTCCTGCGTGTTCGGGGCGAGTGGGCCGGCCTGTACGCCGGGTTCTGTTCAGGAGTTCTTCGCTCCCTTGACGGCCATCTCTCTCGACGACACGTTGCCGTGTCGTTCCAGCGACCTACCCGAGGACTCGGCGAGCCGCGTCAACGTCCTCTGTCTGGTCTTGCTCCGGGCGAGGTTTACCTGGCGGAGCGCGTCACCGCGCTCCCCGGTGGTCTCTTACACCACCCTTTCACCCTTACCCCCGAGGGGGCGGTCTTCTCTCTGTGGCACTGTCTCGCGGATCACTCCGGGTGGGTGTTACCCACCGCCCTGCCCTGTGGAGCCCGGACGTTCCTCGGTGCGCTCACGCGCCACGCGGCCGTCCGGCCGACCCACTCGCCCCTCGATTCTACGCGTCCTTCGCGGCGTTCTCGGCGACGTGCACGTCGAGCGGCACGTCGATGTCGAAGCCGGGGAACAGCCGGGCGGTGGCGGCGTCCGCGGCATCGCGGAGGATGCCCGCCACGAGCTGTGCCTGCTCCGCGGGGGCGTGCACGATCACCTCGTCGTGCAGGAAGAGGGCGAGATGCGCGCGGTCGCGGAAGATCGGGCCGGAGGAGGCCGCAGGCACGGATGCCGGCGGAAGGGCCATGAGACGGTGGCGGATCTCGGCGAGCCACAGCAGCGCCCACTCGGCGGCCGTGCCCTGCACGACGAAGTTGCGGGTGAAGCGCCCGCGCTCGCGGGCCCAGCCGCGCGCCCTGCTCTCCTCTGCCCCCGCAGCGTCTGGCCCTCCCGCCAGGGACTGGGCCAGACGCCACGCGTCGTCGGGCCGGGGCGAGCTGCGGCCGAGCAGCGTGCTGACCACTCCCCCCTGCTCGCCGGTGCGCGCGGCGGCGTCGACGAGCCCCATCGCCCGCGGATACACGGTGCGCAGCCGGGGCACGAGCTGCCCGCTCTTACCCGTGGTCGCGCCGTACATGGCTCCGAGCACCGCGTACTTCGCCTCGTCACGCGTCGCGACCGCTCCCGAGCGCACGACGCCCTCGTACAGGTCGCGCCCGCGCGCCGCCTCGACCATGGCGCTGTCGCGCGACATGGCGGCGAGCACGCGCGGCTCCAGTTGCGCCACGTCGGCGTCGACGAGCATCCAGCCGGCGTCCGCCCGGACGGCGTCGCGCAGCTGACGCGGTATCTGCAGCGCCCCGCCGCCGGATGACGCCCAGCGCCCGGTCACCACGGCGCCGGTGAGATAGATCGGACGGAACCGCTCGTCACGCACCCACTCATCGAGCCACACCCATCCGTTCGCGGTGAAGAGTCGGGCGAGCTTCTTGTACTCCAGCAGCGGACCGACCACCGGATGCTCGACGCGCGACAGCTCCCATCGCGAGGTCGAGTCGACGAACACGCCGGCACGGTGCAGCGCCCGCAGCAGGCGCGGCGCGCTGTCGGGGTTCAGGCTCGGGTCGTCGAGACAGCGACCGATCTCGGCGGCGAGCACCGCCATGCGCGCCGGCCGCGCGCCGCGCAGCGGCCGGGGGCCGAGCTGCTGCTCGAGGATGTCATGGTGGGCCGCGGTGCTCCACGGCAGGCCCGCCGCGGTCATCTCCTCCGCGACGAGGGCACCCGTCGACTCCGCGGCGCAGAGCAGCGCGAGGCGGGAGTCGGGTGCCGAGGCCAGTGCCGTCAGCTGAGCTCGCCACTGCGCCCTCACCTCGTCGATGTCGTCGCCGCGTCCGGCGCTCGCGGCGTCCACATCGAACAGCCCCGGCTGCCCGGCGGCGTCGTCGATGTCGTCGGTCCGCAGCCAGCGGTCCGACGGCGGCACCGGATGCGACGACGACGCGGTGTCGCGCAGGATGGCGTGGCAGAGCAGCAGATCGTGCGCCCGGCGCAGCCGCACCCCGGCGGCGAGCAGCCGCGGGTAGAACGTGCGCAGGCTCCGCACGGTCCAGCGCGGTGACAGCTCCTGCTCCATCTCCCGCACCCGCAGGACGAGATCGCGGTCGGCGACCTCCGTGACCGCCGGGTCGGCGTCGACGTCCGCGTGCAGCATGATGATCCACCCGCCGCTCGGGGCTCGCGCCACCAGGGCGTGCGGTGGCTCGGCGGCTCGGGTCACCGCATCCGGTCTGTCACCCGCGGCCGGCATCGGCACGGTCGTCGAGACGGGTGCCGGTCCTCACAGCCCGGACTCGTCGGTGCGCACGAGGATCCCGCCGCATTCCGGGCACGACACGACGTCGTCCTCGGCCGCCACCCGCACGGCCGCCAGCTCGCTGCCGGAGAGCACCATCTGGCAGCCCTCGCAGATCCGCCGGCGCAGCAGGCCGACCCCGATTCCACCCCTCGCGGCGCGGCGCGTGTACTCGGCGAGCAGCTCGGCGGACACGCTCTCGGCGAGAGCGGCACGATCGCGTGCGAGGTGCTCGCCCTCGGCGGCCGCTGCCGCCATCTCCGCCTTCGCGGCGGCGGTGAGCTGAGCGCCCTCGGACTGGGTCTGGTCGATCAGCGCCTGCTGCGCGTCGACCGCCGCCTGCGCGTCCTCCACTCGCCCCATCACGTCGAGCTCCGAATCCTCGAGCATCGTGATGCGCCGGCCGAGGCTCTCGATCTCGTTCTCGAGCGCCTGCGCCTGCTTCGGGTCGGTCGCCGTGGCGAGACGAGCGGCGTCCTTGTCGCGCCGCTGCGCGGCGAGGGAGACGTCGGACTCCAGCCGGGCGAGCTCGGCCTTCGCGTCGTCGAGCACCCCCGTGAGCCCGGTCAGCTCGCCCAGCTGACGCTGGCGGAGGGCGGCGAGCTCATTGATGCGAGCACCCTGCGGGGGCGTGGTGCGGGCGCGCTCCGCCTGCGCGATCCTGCGGTCGAGGTCGGCGATGTCGAGGAGGCGGCGCTGGTGCTCGGGGGTGGCTTTCACCCTTCGAATCTAGCCGCTGCGCGTGCGCCCGTCGACGTCACGCCGAGTCAGCGCGAACGACACCGTCGACATACAGCCACACGCGGTTCTCGCGCACGAAGCGGCTGCGCTCACGCAGCGCGCCTCTGCCCTCGTCGTCGCGGTAGAAGGCCTCGAACTCGACCACGCCCTGATCGTCGAACGGGCCGCCGTCGTTGTGATCGAGGATGTCGAGGCGCGTCCAGCGGGTGCCTCGGTCGAGATCGAGCCGCTCGGGGCGAGTGGAGGGGTGCCAGGTGCGCAGCAGATGCCCCTCGTCGGCGATCGCGAAAGCGGTGAACCGGGAGCGCATCAGTCGCACCGCGGTCGGCGCCGACCCGGATGCCAGCACCGGGCCGCAGCACGCCCCGAACACGTCTCCGCTGGTGCAGGGGCATCGCTGATCGCTCGCGGGTGTCGACATGACTCCATGCTGACACGCGAGCGCCGGGCGGCGCGGCCGTAGGCTGGCCTGACCGACGAACCGAAGGGCCACCATGACCGCTGCTCCCGTCTTCACCGCTCACAACGGATTCCAGCTTCCCGCCGTGGGCTTGGGCACGTACCGGCTGAACGGAGAAGCCGGCGCGACGGCGGTCGCCTCGGCGATCGGCCTCGGCTACCGTCTGATCGACTCGGCGTTCAACTACGAGAACGAGGGCGCCGTGGGCGCCGGCGTGCGGGCATCCGCAGTCGATCGCTCCGAGATCATCGTCACCACGAAGCTGCCGGGCCGTCACCACGAGTCGGCGAAGGCGCGCACCAGCATCGAGGAGAGCCGGTTCCGTCTCGGACTGGATGCCACCGACCTGCACCTCATCCACTGGCCCAACCCGATCACCGGCCGGTACGAGCAGGCCTGGCAGGGTCTCGTCGATGCCCACCAGCGCGGGACCGTCCGCCAGATCGGCGTGTCCAACTTCCTCCCCGAGCACCTCGAGCGCATCGAGGCGGCGACCGGCGTGCGGCCCGTCGTGAACCAGATCGAGGTGCACCCCTATTTCCCCCAGGAGGAGGCGCTCGCATTCCATGCCGAGCGCGGCATCCTCACCGAGGCGTGGTCTCCGCTCGGGCGCGCCGAGCAGGTGCTCGACGAGCCGGTCATCATCGAGATCGCCGAGCGTCACGGCATCTCCCCCGTGCAGGCGATCATCGCCTGGCACGTCGCTCGCGGCACCGTGTCGATTCCGAAGGCGTCGTCGCCCGAGCATCAGCGCACCAACCTCGAGGCGGCATCCGTCGTGCTCGACGCCGCCGAGGTCGACGCGATCACCGGACTCGGCCGTGCCGACGGTCGCCTTTTCGACGCAGACCCTGCCTCGCACGAGGAGATGTGACACCCGCGCATCGGCGTACGGTGGGCCCTGCCGGGATCGAACCGACGACATCCACGGTGTAAACGTGGCGCTCTACCAGCTGAGCTAAAGGCCCTGGTAGCCCCATTCTACGGTGCGGAATTTGCGGAACACGTCTTCAGAACGGATATAGGCTGACCACAGCGCGCGTTGTGCGGTGCCGACAAGGTCCGACCGCGGCGCATCCCGTTTCCTTGGCACGACCTGCCAGCTTGACGAAAGGCTCCACGTGACCGTCCACGATCAGGATCCGTACTCCCAGGCACCTCTGGACAGCGACCCAGAGGAGACCGGCGAGTGGCAGCAGTCGCTCGACGAGCTGGTGGATGCGAAGGGTCCCGGCCGCGGCCGGGAGATCATGCTCAGCCTGCTGAAGCGCTCGAAGGAGCGTCACCTCGGCGTGCCGATGGTGCCGACCACCGACTACATCAACACCATCGCCGCCTCCAACGAGCCGGAGTTCCCCGGCGACGAGGAGATCGAGCGCCGCTACCGGCACTGGATCCGCTGGAACGCGGCCATCACCGTGCACCGCGCACAGCGCCCCGGCATCGGCGTCGGCGGGCACATCTCCACGTACGCCGGAGCCGCCTCGCTGTACGAGGTCGGCTTCAACCACTTCTTCCGCGGCCAGGACCACCCCAGCGGCGGCGACCAGATCTTCATCCAGGGCCACGCCTCCCCCGGCATCTACGCCCGCTCGTTCCTCGAGGGGCGCCTGAGCGAGGCCGACATGGACGGCTTCCGTCAGGAGAAGTCGCACGCGGGCCACGCCCTTCCGTCGTACCCGCACCCGCGGTCGATGCCGGAGTACTGGCAGTTCCCGACCGTGTCGATGGGTCTCGGGCCGATCAACGCGATCTACCAGGCGCAGGCGAACAAGTACCTCACCAACCGCGGCATCAAGGACACCGGCGACCAGCAGGTCTGGGCGTTCCTCGGCGACGGCGAGATGGACGAGGTCGAGAGCCGCGGACAGCTGCAGGTGGCCGCCAACGAAGGCCTCGACAACCTCACCTTCGTGATCAACTGCAACCTGCAGCGTCTCGACGGCCCGGTGCGCGGCAACGGCAAGATCATCCAGGAGCTCGAGTCCTTCTTCCGCGGCGCCGGATGGAACGTCATCAAGGTCATCTGGGGCCGTGAATGGGACGACCTGCTCGCCCGCGACACCGACGGCGCCCTGCTGAACATCATGAACGCCACCCCCGACGGCGACTACCAGACGTACAAGGCCGAGTCCGGCGCGTACATCCGCGAGAACTTCTTCGGTCGCGATGAGCGCGCCGCAGCCCTGGTCAAGGACCTCTCGGATGACGAGATCTGGCACCTGCGCCGCGGCGGTCACGACTACCGCAAGGTGTACGCGGCCTACAAGTCGGCGATGGAGCACAAGGGCCAGCCGACCGTCATCCTCGCCAAGACCGTCAAGGGCTACGGCCTCGGTCCGCACTTCGAGGGCCGCAACGCGACCCACCAGATGAAGAAGATGACGCTGGACAACCTCAAGACGTTCCGCGACACCATGCAGATCCCGATCACGGACGCGCAGCTGGAAGAGAACCCGTACCTGCCCCCGTACTACCACCCGGGCAAGGACGACGAGACCATCCAGTACATGCTCGAGCGCCGCCGCAACCTCGGCGGCATGATCCCCGAGCGCCGCACCTCGCACACCGCGATCACGCTGCCCGAGGAGTCGACCTACGCGCTGCCGCGCAAGGGATCCGGCACCCAGGAGATCGCCACGACCATGGCGTTCGTGCGTCTGCTCAAGGACCTGCTGCGGGCGAAGGACTTCGGCAACCGCATCGTGCCGATCATCCCCGATGAGGCGCGCACGTTCGGCATCGACGCGTACTTCCCGACGGCGAAGATCTACAACCCGAACGGCCAGCACTACACCTCCGTCGACCGCCAGCTCCTGCTCGCGTACAAGGAGAGCCCGCAGGGGCAGATCGTGCACGTCGGCATCAACGAGGCCGGCGCGATGGCGGCGTTCACCGCCGCTGGCACGTCGTACTCCACGCAGGGCGAGCCGCTGATCCCGATCTACATCTTCTACTCGATGTTCGGCTACCAGCGCACGGGTGACGCGATGTGGGCCGCGGGCGACCAGATGGCGCGAGGCTTCATCATCGGCGCCACCGCCGGCCGCACGACGCTGACCGGTGAGGGACTGCAGCACGCCGACGGACACTCGCCGCTGCTGGCATCCACCAACCCGGCCACCGTCTCGTACGACCCCGCATACGGCTACGAGATCGCGCACATCGTGCGCTCGGGACTCGAGCGGATGTACGGCGGATCGCACCCCGACCCCGACGTGATGTACTACATCACGGTCTACAACGAGCCGCTCGTGCAGCCGGCCGAGCCGGAGGATGCCGACATCGACGGCATCATCCGCGGCATCCACCGCATCAAGCCCGGCACGGGCGAGGGCCACAAGGCGCAGCTGTTCGCCTCCGGCGTCGGCGTGCCGTGGGCGCTGGAGGCCCAGGAGCTGCTGCAGCAGGACTGGGGCGTCAGCGCGGATGTGTGGTCGGTCACCTCGTGGAGCGAGCTGCGCCACGACGGACTCGCCGTCGACGAGCACAACTTCCTGCACCCCGAGGAGGAGCCGCAGACGGCCTACCTCACGCAGAAGCTGCAGGGCGCCGAGGGCCCGGTCGTCGCGGTCAGCGACTTCATGCACGCCGTGCAGGACCAGATCCGTCCATGGGTTCCGAACCCGTACTACACGCTGGGCGCCGACGGCTTCGGCTTCTCGGACACCCGCGCGGCCGCGCGACGCTTCTTCAAGATCGACGGTCCGTCCATGGTGGTCCGCACTCTGCAGGCGCTGGCCGACGAGGGCAAGGTCGACCGCTCGGTCATCGGCCAGGCCATCGAGAAGTACCGTCTGTTCGACGTGAACGCCGGCACCAGTGGAAACGCGGGCGGCGAGAGCTGAACCTGTGAGCAGTACCGCCCAGCAGGCCATGGACAAGGCCGCGACACTCGCCTGGCTGCGCCGGATCTCCGGTGACATCGCGACGGTGACGATCAAGCGGCTCGAGGACACCCTGCCGTGGTACGCCGACATGCCACCGGCCCGACGCTCCGCCGTCGGGCTGGTGGCCCAGGCGGGCATCACGTCGTTCATCCAGTGGTACGAGGATCCGACGTCGACCCCCTGGATCGCCGCCGACATCTTCGCCGCCGCTCCGCGCGAGCTGCTGCGCAGCGTCAGCCTGCAGCAGACGCTGCAGCTGATCCGCGTCACCGTCGAGGTCACCGAGGAGCGTGTCGCCGGACGCGGAGAGGATCTGCGCGAGGCGATCCTGCTCTACTCGCGCGATGTCGCGTTCGCCTCGGCCGACGTGTACGCCCGCGCCGCCGAGGCGCGCGGACTGTGGGATGCCAGGCTCGAGGCACTCGTGGTCGACTCCATCCTCACGGGCGAGGCCGACGAGGAGCTGCCCAGCCGCATCGCCGCCCTCGGGTGGCACGGCCACGGCGAGGTCAGCGTCCTCGTCGGCACGACTCCCCCGCAGTTCGACGTCGACCTGGTGCGTCGCACCGCCCGGCGCATGTCGGTCGACGTGCTGATCGGCGTGCAGGGCTCGAGGCTCGTGCTCGTCATCGGTCGCGCCCGCGTGCCCGGCAAGGAGGAGGAGACCGAGGACCTGCCGTTCAGCGAGATCGCGCAGCGCCTGGAGCCCTCGTTCGGGCCGGGATACGTCGTGCTCGGCCCGCCGGTGACCGCGCTCGTCGACGCCGGGCAGAGCGCCCGTGCCGCGCTGGCAGGCTTCGCCGTCGCCCGGGCCTGGCGGGGCGCGCCGCGGCCGGTCGAGGCCGACGATCTGCTGCCCGAGCGGGCCCTCGCCGGAGACACGCTGGCCAAGCAGACGCTCATCGACCGGATCTTCCGACCCCTGCAGGCCCACTCCACCGATCTGGTCACGACGCTGTGGAGCTATCTCGACAACGGCAGGTCGCTGGAGGCCACCGCCCGCGAGCTGTTCGTGCACCCGAACACGGTGCGCTACCGGCTCAAGCGGGTCACCGAGGTGATCGGCTGGGATGCCACCGGCCCGCGCGAAGCACTGATCCTGCAGACGGCCCTGATCCTCGGCTCGATCGGCACCGCGGAGCCCGCCAGACGTCGTGCAGTGACGCGGCGTCGCTGACGCCCCGAAGCGGCACGCGACGAATCGATGTGCGCCACGCACAATCGATTCGTCGATTGTTGTGATGTTTCATCCACCACCGGTGACCGATCGTTGGCAGACTGGACAGGTGATCGTCGTCGCCTCGCCCGGACAGGGCTCCCAGACCCCCGGCTTCCTCGCTCCGTGGCTCGAGTTGGACGGCGTCGCCGACCGGCTGAGCGCGTACTCCGACGCCGCCGAGGTCGACCTGATCGCGCACGGCACCGAATCGGACGCCGACACCATCCGCGACACGCGCATCGCGCAGCCGCTGATCGTCGCGGCATCGCTGATCGCCGCGGAGCAGCTGAGCCTGCGCGCCGGCCGCCGAGCCGACGGCGTGGCCGGACACTCCGTCGGTGAACTCGCCGCCCTGGTCGGCGCCGAGGTGATCGCCGCCGACGACGCGATGCGCCTGGTCGGCATCCGGGGTCGAGCGATGGCGGATGCCGCAGCTCACACACCCACCGGCATGAGCGCGGTGCTCGGTGGCGACGTCGACGAGGTGCTGGCACTGCTCGACGAGCTCGAGCTCACCCCCGCGAACTACAACGTCGCCGGGCAGATCGTCGCCGCCG
Source organism: Microbacterium sp. NPDC077391 (assembly GCF_040686955.1). Lineage (NCBI taxonomy): Bacteria > Bacillati > Actinomycetota > Actinomycetes > Micrococcales > Microbacteriaceae > Microbacterium > Microbacterium sp. NPDC077391. The sequence continues at coordinate 239,780 of NZ_JBFBMI010000002.1, read as the reverse complement.
GCGCGCTGCCCGCGCTCGCTCAGCTGGCCGAGCGTGCCCCGCGCGGCGTGCGCGTGATGCCGCTGCAGGTCGCGGGCGCGTTCCACACCTCGTACATGGCTCCCGCCGTCGACACGCTGCGCGCCGCCGTGGCGGACATCGCCGCGAACGATCCGACCGTCACCCTCTGGTCGAACCGCGACGGCGCCGTCGTCGACGCCGGACAGGACGCCCTCGACCGCATCGTGACCCAGGTCTCTTCGCCGGTGCGCTGGGATCTGTGCATGGCGGCGTTCACCGCCGCCGGCATCACGGGCTTCATCGAAGTGGCCCCCGCCGGAGCCCTGACCGGCCTCGCCAAGCGCGGACTGCGCGGCGTGCCGAATGTCGCAGTGAAGACCCCCGACGACCTCGACGCGGCTGTGGAGCTGCTGACCGGGTCATCGCAGAACGGAGCACTCTCGTGAGCACCCTCAAGCAGGCCACCGGCCCCGCCTACACCCGCATCTACTCGGTCGGCGCGGCGCGCGGTGAGAACGCGGTGCCGAACGACGACCTGGTCGGCCCCATCGACTCCAGCGATGAGTGGATCCGGCAGCGCACCGGCATCATCACCCGCACCCGCGCGGTGCCCGAGACGAGTGTGATCGAGCTCTCCACCGCCGCAGCGAAGGAAGCCGTCGAGCGCTCGGGGGTCGACCCGGCCGAGATCGACCTGGTGATCGTCGCGACGATCAGCAACCCGAAGCAGACCCCGTCCGTCGCGGCGATCGTGGCCGATCGCATCGGCGCCACACCCGCGGCGGCGTACGACATGAACGCCGCGTGCGCCGGGTACGCCTACGCCGTCGCGCAGGCGGACGCGCTCATCCGAGCCGGCGCCGCTCGCCACGCCGTGGTCATCGGCGCCGAGAAGCTCTCCGACGTCGTCGATCCGACCGACCGCAGCATCTCCTTCCTGCTCGGTGACGGCGCGGGCGCCGTGGTCATCGGACCGAGCGACACCCCTGGCATCTCCGCGACCATCTGGGGCTCGGACGGCTCGAAGTCCGACCTCGTCGGCATGAACCACACCCTCACCGACTTCCGCGACGGCAAGGCCCCCTGGCCCACGCTGCGCCAGGAGGGCCCGAGCGTGTTCCGCTGGGCGGTGTGGGAGATGGCGAAGGTGGCCCGCGAGGCGCTCGAGCGGGCCGGCATCGAGGCATCCGATCTCGCCGCGTTCATCCCGCACCAGGCCAACCTGCGCATCATCGAGGAGTTCGCGAAGCAGCTGAAGCTGCCCGAGACCACCGTCATCGCGCGCGACATCGAGACCACCGGCAACACGTCGGCCGCATCGATCCCGCTGGCGACGCACCGTCTGCTCGAGGAGCACCCCGAGCTGAGCGGCGGTCTCGCCCTGCAGATCGGGTTCGGCGCCGGTCTGGTCTTCGGCGCGCAGGTCGTCGTGCTGCCCTGATCCGGCCCGCGCCTTCCCTAGACTGATCACCGGTCCAACCCATTCCGAGAAAGTAGGAAACACCATGGCTCTCACCAACGACGAGGTCCTCGCCGGCCTTGCTGAGCTTGTCACCGACGAGACGGGCATCGACGCGTCCGAGGTCACGATGGAGAAGTCGTTCACCGACGACCTCGACATCGACTCGATCTCGATGATGACGATCGTCGTCAACGCCGAGGAGAAGTTCGGCGTGACCATCCCCGACGACGAGGTCAAGAACCTGAAGACCGTCGCCGACGCCGTCAACTTCATCGTCGCCGGCCAGGAGTAACACCTGCGGATGCCACCCCCGCGGACCGCGGGGTGTGGCATCCTCCTGCACCGATCCCTCCTCCTCACGAAGGACCTCCATGACCAAGCGCATCGTCGTCACCGGCATCGGCGCCACGTCCGCTCTGGGCGGCACGGCTCCCGAGAACTGGGCGAACCTGCTCGCCGGCCAGTCCGGAACCCGCACGCTGCCGCACGACTGGATCGAGAAGTACCAGATCCCCGTGCACTTCGCCGCGGAGGCCGTCGTGCGACCCGAGGAGGTGCTGCCGCGTCACGAGGCGAAGCGCCTCGACCCGTCGACGCAGTTCGCGATGATCGCGGCGCGTGAGGCGTGGGAGGACGCGGGATCCCCTGATGTCGATCCCGAGCGTCTCGGCATCGACTGGGCGACCGGCATCGGCGGCGTGTGGACGCTGCTGGATGCCTGGGACACCCTGCGCGAGAAGGGCCCCCGGCGCGTCATGCCGCTGACGGTGCCCATGCTCATGCCGAATGCCGGTGCCGGCAACCTCTCGCTGCACTTCAACGCGAAGGCGTTCGCCCGCACGGTGGTCAGCGCGTGCGCGTCGAGCACCGAGTCGATCGCCAACGCGTACGAGCACCTGCAGGACGGTTTCGCCGACGTCGTGATCGCCGGTGGCGCCGAGTCGGCGATCCACCCGATCACGATGGCGTCCTTCGCCTCGGCGCAGGCGCTCTCCCGTCGCAACGACGACCCGGCCACCGCATCCCGACCCGGCGCGATCGACCGGGACGGCTTCGTGATGGGCGAGGGCGGCGCCGCCCTCGTGCTCGAGACCGAAGAGCACGCCACGGCCCGCGGAGCCAAGATCTACGGCTATGTGGTGGGCGGCGGCGTCACGGCCGACTCGTACCACATCACCGGAAACGACCCCGAGGGCACCGGCGCGGCGCGCGCCGTCGAGGCGGCCCTCGCGCAGGCGGGTGCATCGCCGGACGAGGTCGCGCACATCAACGCGCACGCCACCTCCACGCCCGTCGGCGACCCCAACGAGTACGTCGCGCTGAAGCGCGTGTTCGGCGACCGCATCGACGAGATCCCGGTCTCGGCGACCAAGGCGTCGACCGGACACCTGCTCGGCGGCACCGGTGCGCTCGAAGCCGTGTTCACGATCTTCGCCCTGCGCGACCGCGTCGCTCCCCCGACGATCAACATGACCGAGCCCGACCCGGCCGTGCCGTTCAAGCTGTCCACGTCGCCGCAGCCTCTGGGCGACGGCGACCTGCTGGCGATCAGCAACTCGTTCGGGTTCGGCGGTCACAACGCCGTCGTCGCCTTCCGCAGCGTCTGACGACCAGCCCGCGCCCGCGCCCGCGGGCGTGACGGAGCCCCCGCCTTCCCCGGCGGGGGCTCCTGCCTGATGCGGGAGATTCGCTTTCTCGGTCTCCGGGTGCCCCCACCGGATCCCGCTACTCGCGCCTCTCCCGCACGTCTTCTCCGTCGCCGAGGCGCCTCGGCTAGCCGACCTTGTGCAGCCAGACGACGTGCGTGTCGTCGCCCGCGTGCCGGAACGGCTCGAGCTCCTCGTCCCACGCCGAGCCGAGAGCCACGTCGAGCTCACGCTGCAGCTCGGCGGCGTTGCCGGCGGCGATCTCCATCGCGTATCGGATCCGATCCTCGCCGATGACGATGTTGCCCGCCGAGTCGGTCTGCGCGTAGTGGATGCCGAGATCGGGCGTGTGCAGCCACCGGCCGCCCTCGCTGCCCGGCGTCGGGTCCTCCGACACCTCGAACCGCAGGTGCTCCCAGCCGCGGATCGCCGTCGCCAGCGCCGCCCCTGTGCCGGCCGGCGCGTCCCAGTAGAACTCCGCACGTCGGGTGCCCGGCTGCACGGGCTGGTCGCTCCACTCGAAGCTGACGGCACGACCGATAGCGCGTCCCACCGCCCATTCGAGGTGCGGGCAGAGCGCGCGTGGGGCGGAGTGGATGAACACCACTCCGCGTGCGTATCCCGTCGCCATGATCTCTCCGTTTCATCAGGTACGTCTTCCCCTACGACCTGATCCGAAGATGTGGCGAACTATGCGGTTGTACGGCGATTATCGCTCAGAAGCCCGGGAATCACAAGCGTGTCCTCCCGGATGCCATGACGGCCCCGGTCGCGGTGACCGGGGCCGTCATGACAAGCGCGGGCGGCTTACGCCTCGCTCATCGCGAGCTTGGCCTGCTGGCCCTTCGCGGCGTAGTACGCGGCGCGAGCGGCATCCCGACGCGCCTGCTCGGCGTAGCCCGCCTCGAGCACGTCCTGCGGGACCTCGACCTGCTCGTGCTGGTCGGTGCCGTGGTACTTCTCGATGTAGGCGTCGAGCTCGGGGCCCGACTCCCACGAGGTGATCAGGCAGTACCGCGGCTCGGTGCCGTTGTGGGTGGTCGCGTGCCACAGACGCTGCGTGTCGACGATGAGCTGGGCTCCGGCCGGAAGGGCGATGCGGTACTCGACGCTCGGGTCGGTGCGGTTCTCTCGCAGGACGAAGTAGCTGTCCTTGTCGTCGGTGAGGTTGAAGAACCCGCGCACGACCCAGCCGGTGCCGTCGGGGTTGAGACGGTTGTTGTCGTCCTGGTGGAGGTTGTAGAGGCACTCGCCGTAGGGGGTCGGCTGCAGCTCGATGACGCGGCAGCGACCGACGTTGGCACCCGGCTCCTTGGCACGAGCGGTGAGGGTCGGGGCGATCGCGGTCTGCGAGTCGATCCAGACGCCGTCCTTGTCGGTGCGCGGCGGCTTGTGGTTCCAGAACCCGTTGCACTCGATCTCGCCCTTGGCGCTGGCGAGCGGCGAGAAGCGGGTGTCGCCCGAGGACTTCCAGTCGACGTACTCGATGTCGAGCCATTCCTTCGGGTCCATCTCCCCGCCGTAGCTGTCGAGGATGACGAAACCCTTGTCTTCGAGGGCTGCGGACTTGATGTATCCCATGATCTGAGTCATGTCCTTTCGTAATGGGCCAGCACGTTTTAACAGGCCCTACTTAGGCAAGCCTACATCGGGGCCCTGAGCGGGCCCCGGCGGCTCGGCCGGACAAAATGGCCCCGGACTAGACTCGATGCGGCGGACCGTCACCCCGCCGTCCGGAGGAATCACGCAGTCATGGCAATGGCGACCAACGTCGACGCACACGCGACGGGAACGATCGAGTGGCTCTCCGCTTCGACGACGAACATCGTCGTCCCGGTCTATCAGCGCCAGTACCGCTGGGACATCGGCGGCTGCGAGAAGCTGCTCGCCGACATCCGGGCGGTCGCCGGCGAGGACGACGGTCACCGGCACTTCATCGGCTCGATCCTGTCGGGCCGGGATGCCGCCTCCGGCAGCGCGGGCGCGGATGCCGGGGATGACGATCTGATCCTCATCGACGGGCAGCAGCGGATCACGACGATCATGCTGCTCATCGCCGCTCTGCACCACACGGTCCGCGAGAGCGACCCGACGCTCGCGTCGGAGCTGCAGCGGGTGCTCGTGCGCGCCGATGATCCCACGCGCACCAAGCTGCGCCCGCACGATGCCTGGGCCGGGCTCTACGAGTCCGTGGTGCTCGACCGACGCGATGATGCGGAACGCGAGTCGCGGTTCGACGACAACTACGCCTTCTTCCGCAGCCAGGTGCACGCCGACGAGGCACCAGCGATCTGGCGCGGTCTGCAGCGCCTCGAGCATGTGTCGATCACCCTGGGCTCGCGGGCGAGCGCTCAGCAGATCTTCGAGAGCCTGAACTCGACCGGGCAGCCGCTGCGCGACCACGAGCTGATCCACAACTACATCCTGATGGGTCTCTCGCACGCGGAGCAGCAGCGCATCGAACGAGAGTTCTGGCTGCCGATCGAGCAGCACACGGGAGAGACGATCGGCGCCTTCTGGCGTCATCACCTGGTCATGACGACGGGACGGGAGATCGACGCGGCCGGTGAGCACGGCGTGTACGCGGCGTTCCGCGGCTCGTTCCCCCGGCTCGACCTCGAGCATCTCCGCAGCGATGCGGCTGTGTGGCGCGAGTACGCCGAGATCTACGGCATCCTGCTCGATCCCGCTCGCGAGCCGGACCCGGTTCTGCGCAGCCAGCTGCAGCTGCTGAACACCTTCGGTCGCACCGCCTACCCGCTCGTCATGAGCGCCTACGCCGACCACCGCCGCGGCGTCATCCCGCGAGAGCAGCTCGTGGACGTGCTGGAGTGGGTTCAGGCGCTGTTCCTGCGCCGCGCGATCGTCGGGCTGCCCACCGACCGTCTCATCGCCCGGCTGTGCCGCGCTCGCGCCGAAGGCCATGACGCGCTGATGCGGGCCATCGGCCGCATCACGCCGTCGGACGAGCGGGTCAGCGCCGTGCTGAAGTACGGTGAGCTCCCCCACCCCGCGTACGTGCTGGGGCGGATCGAGGGAGTCGAGGACCTCTCCGACTACGACGTGGAGACCATCGTCCCACCCGTTCCCGCCACCTCGTGGAGCGGCGACGGCATCCGGGCGTGGAACGAGTACAGCGAGGACGAGCAGAACGCGCACCGCGCGCTGACCCCGACGCTCGGCAACCTCACTCTGCTCGAGGATGCGCTCACCCTGCGCGTCTTCGGGGCGTCGTTCCCCGAGAAGCGCGATCTCGCCTACGCCCGCAGCAGCATCTCGGCCACCAGGGAGCTGGCCGGGATCCCGGCGTGGAACACGGCCGCGATAGCCGCCCGCACTGTGCGGCTGACCGCGGAGCTGCTGAGGATCTGGCCCCGCCCGGACGTCGGAGAGATCGACGACGACGGGCTGACACCGGTGCTGGACGCCGTGCGACGACGAGGCTGGCCCGCGGGATGGGACCGGGAGTTCGACTACTGCGAATACCGCGGCGAGCACTGGGAGATCAAGGACGTCCGCGCCCTGTTCAACCGGGTCTTCCGACGCGCATGGACCGACGACCGCGCCGCAGCTCTCGCCTACAGCGCGGAGCACGGCGGCCCGCTCTACGCCGAGATGGCGTGGAAGGGCCAGTGGGATGAGTTCGACGAGTCGCACTTCCTCTACATGGGCTGGGACTCGCACTACATGATGACGGCACTGCAGGGGGTGCTGGAGGAGTCCGGCATCGCCGCCGAGGTGTTCGTGAAGTACTCCTATATCGGGAACGTGATGTGATGACCACCACCGACGCCAGGACCACGGTCCGCCACATGCAGGATCTCACCGTCGAGGAGCACACGCTCACCCTGCCGCTCGTGTGGGGCGACGAGGGCGACTCGCGCACGATCGACGTCTTCGCGGCCGTCGTCAGCCGTGCGGGCGGCGAGGACCTGCCCTATCTGGTGTTTCTGCAGGGCGGGCCCGGACATGAGGCGCCGCGCCCGTTCCGCTCCCCGACGGGTCCGTCATGGCTGGATGCGGCTCTCGCCGAGCACCGTGTCGTGCTGCTCGATCAGCGCGGGACAGGCCGGTCCACCCCGGTACGGGACGCGGATCTGCAGCGCGGCGCCGAGGCGGTCGCCGAGCACCTCACGCACCTGCGTGCGGATGCCATCGTGCGCGACTGCGAGGCGTTCCGGCAGCACCTCGGTGCCGAGCGCTGGAGTGTGCTCGGCCAGTCGTTCGGCGGGTTCACCACCCTCGCCTACCTGTCGACCGACGCGTCGTCGCTCGAGCGCGTGTACATCACCGGCGGGCTGAGCACCCTCGATCGCACGCCCGACGAGGTGTACGCACTCTGTTACGACAAGATGCGCGATGCGTCCGAGAGGTACTACCGTCGCTTCCCCGAGCACCGCGATCGGATGCGACGGCTCGCCGACCTCGCGCTCGCCGGCGAGCTCACCCTGCCCGATGGCGAAGTCGTCTCGTTGTCGAGGCTGCGCTCGGCGGGCTCCGCCCTGGGCACGAACGACGGCTGGCAGACGCTCTGGTCGCTGCTCGAGCTCGACCCCACCTCGAACGCGTTCCGGCATGACCTCGCCGCAGCGATGCCGTACGGCGGTCGCAACCCGCTGTACTTCGCGTTCCACGAGTCGAGCTATGCGTCCGGCCATGCCACGCGATGGTCCGCCGAACGCGTCGAACCGGCCGACTTCGCCGCCGATCCCACCCTGTTCACCGGCGAGCACATCCGCCGCGACTGGGCCGACACCGTCCCTGCCCTGCGGCCGTGGCGTGACGTCGCGCTCCAGCTGGCCGAGCACGAGTGGCCGAGAATCTACGACGCCGCCGCGGTGCAGGCATCCGGGGCCGTCGGAGCGGCCGCCGTGTACGTCAACGACGTCTACGTGCCGTTCGAGTTCTCGATGGAGACCGCTCGCCTCCTGCCCGGCGTGCACACCTGGGTGACGAGCGAGCACGAGCACAACGGACTGCGTGCGGGTGACGTGCTGCCCCGCCTCATCGATCTCGCGAACAGCCGCCGCGTGCGCTGAGCGGGTTCGGCGACGATCCGAGCGATCGCGAGCCGTTCAGCGTCGGGAGCGGCGCAGTCGGCGAGCCAGCCGCTCGTCGGCGACGTCGTTCTCCGCGGTCTTCTCCAGGCGAGTGGTGTCGCGCAGCGACACCTGCAGCTCGCGCTCGGCGGGCACCCCGCGGCGCAGCTCGCGAACGCGCTCGAGCTCGGCGTCGAACAGGGCGCCGACGAGCAGCGCGATGTTGCCGATCCACAGCCAGAGCAGGAAGATCACGATCCCCGCGAACGATCCGTAGATCCGGTCGTAGTCGGCGAGGTGGCTCACGTAGAACCCGAAGCCGACCGACGCCAGGGCGAAGGCGGCGATCGCGACCAGCGCCCCCACGCTCATCAGCCGGAACCTCGGGTGCTCGACGTTCGGCGCGAAGTAGTACAGGATCGCCACGATCAGGCACACGACGACAGCGACGGCGGGCCAGCGGGCGATGCGCCAGATCGTCAGGGCGACATCGCCGGCACCCAGGAACCGACCGAGCGTCTGCGCGAGAGGCCAGCTGAGAGCCGCGAGGGCGCAGGCGATCGTGACGAGCACGAACACCGCCAGCGTGACGATCAGATGCGTCGGCTTCGCCTTCCAGAACATCCGCCCCTCGGGCACGCCGTAGATCCTGTTCATCGCACGACCGAGCGCGGTGACGTACCTGGCGACCGACCACAGCGCGAACACGAGCGCCAGGACGATCAGCCAGCCCGCGCCCGCCGTCGATGCGACCTGCTCCAGGGGTCGCCGCAGCGCCTGCTCGATGTCGTTCGGGGCGACCTCGCGCAGCACGTCGAGCACGGCTTCAGCCGCACCGCGCTTCTCGCCGAACACCCCGATGACCGAGAACGCCGCGATCAGGGCGGGGAACATCGCGAGGACCGCGTAGAACGTCAGGCCCGCCGCGGCATCCGGACAGTAGGTGCGGAAGAAGCCGCGTGCCACCCGCCGTACGATGAGCACCGTCGCCTCCCGTCGCTCACCGTCGCGGTGGGCATCGGTCGGGGAAGCATCTGTGGCCATGAGTTCAGGATGCCGCATCCGCGGGTGCGGGGCACCCGCCTTGCATCCGGTCGGAGCGCGATGCTACCCGTCGGCGTCCGCCGGTCAACCCCGTTGTCCTGGCATCCCGCCCGCGCCACGGTGGAAGCGGAAAGGAGCAGACATGTCGAACATCCACGAGCAGCCCGACGAGGAGCCCTCCACGGAGGAGCTCGACGAGCCGAGCACGGAGAAGGAGCCCGGCGAGGAGCCCAAGGTCGAGCACCCTGCCGACCCCGAGCCCGACCACGCCGCGGTGGGCATCGGCGTCATCGGCGGGCCGCAGAGCGACACCGCCGATGACGGGTCCGCACCGGCGTCCGAGGACGCTCAGGCAGACTGACGCTCGTCTCGCAGAGAGCTGCGGCCCGCCTCCCACGCGTGCAGGATGTGCTCGCTCGCCCATCCGTCGACGGTGAGGCAGGCCGCAGCGCCGAACAGGATGTCGTCGAGAAGCTCGGGCGCATCCTCGGCCTGCGACCCCGCCAGGTCACGCGCCGCGATCTGCTCGTGCACCGCATCGGCCTCGACGTGCTCGTCGTAGTACGCCGCGACGTCATCGCCGAACCCGAGCCGTCTGAGCCCTTCGGCGATCGCTCGACTCGGCAGCGAGGAGGTCATCTCGAACGCTGCCAGGTGCCCCACCACCGCTCCCTGCAGTCGGCGGTTCAGCGCGAACATCGTCATCAGGTTGAACGAGGCGAACGTGATCGCCGGGACGACGTCGACATACGCGCCGTAGGTGTTGTCGAGTCCGGCACCGCGCATCGCGTCGGCGAACATCACCTGGTGCATCCGCTCGACCCGTCCACCGCCGTACTCGTCGGCCTGGATCTCGATCAGCGCGGCCTTCGCACGGCCGGTCAGGCGCGGGATGGCCCACGAATGCGCATCGGCCTCGCGCAGCGTGTAGATGCTGCGCTGCATGAGCAGCTCGCGCGCCTGATCGACGTCGGCCTTCCGGCTCACGAAATGCGACAGGCTCGGTCCCGGCTGCGGGGCGGCGAGGGCGAACAGCGCCGCGGCGACGTCCTCCCGCGTGGGCTGCGGCGCCTCCGGCAGCGGCACCGCTGCGCGCACGGCATCCTCGAAGGCGCGCTCGAGGACAGCACGAGTGGCGAGCAGAGACACATCCCACTCCCAGTGCGCCCCGAACTGCGGCAGGGAGCCGTAGGCGACGGAGTACAGCAGGAAGAGCGAGAGCTGCACGTCGTCGTCGGTGATCGGGTCCTCGACCAGGACGGCGTCGCGGGCCAGCTGCGGCAGGTTCTCCGCCCTCTCGGGTCTGCGATCGGCGAGCACGTCGAGCAGTTCGGCGCTGAGCGGACCGCGCGGGGCGATGGCGACGGCCGTCGCTTCGGTGGAGAGGCTGAGCGTCATGGGGCTCCTTCGTCTGGCGGCGACCGGGTCGGATCATCCGCGTGCGACAACCCTAGGGCGCGCCCCGGGCGTGCTCACAGGCCTTGACACGGGGCGCGACCGTCCGTCAAGTCCCTGCCGTGCGCCGCGGACGGACGCGAGACTCGGATCCCACCGCGATGAGGAGTTCAGATGACCGACAGAGCCGAGGCACCGACCATCACCGCGTGCACCGACGGGCCGTTGCTGGTGCGCGGAGACGTCGATCTGCAGTCCGCCGCAGGGAGGCCCATCGAACGCCACCGACGCACGATCGCGCTGTGCCGATGCGGGCTGTCGTCGATCAAGCCGTTCTGCGACGGCGCGCACAAGACGTCCGGATTCCGCAGCGACGACTGAGCGGGTGAGCTCGAAGGAGTAGGGCGGGTCGGACTTGAACCGACGATCGTTGGGTTATGAGCCCACTGCCTTAACCAGCTTGGCCACCGCCCCGTAGAGCACCAGCCTACCGTCCGCGCAGCGCCCTACCGCGCCTGCGCGGCCGCGTGCGTGCGGGTGTGGTCGAGGTAGATCTCGGCGTTCGCGACGAGTCCGCGGCGCTCCTCGGCGGTGAGCGCGCGGCGCACCTTCGCGGGCACGCCCGCCACCAGGGATCCGTCCGGCACCTCCGTGCCGCCCAGCACCACCGCGCCGCCGGCGATCAGGCATCCGGATCCGATGACCGCGCCGCTGAGCACGACGGCTCCCATCCCGACGAGCGAGCCGTCGCCGATCGTGCAGCCGTGCACGACCGCGTTGTGGCCGATCGAGACGTCCTCCCCGATGACGACGGGATGCTCACGGTCGACGTGCACCGAGACGTTGTCCTGCACGTTGCTGCGCGCGCCGATCGTGATGGATGCCGAATCCGCGCGCAGCACCGCGTTGTACCAGACGCTCGCGGAATCACCCAGCGCGACCTCGCCGACGATGCGCGCGCCGTCGGCGACGAAGGCGTCGGCGGTGATGCGGGGCACCCGCGTTCCCAGGGCGATGACGGAGGCGTTCCCGGCGATGGTCATGAAGGTGAGACTACCCTCACTCCCGCGTGATTCCGCCGAAGAACAGGCCGGTAAGCGTTGCCTACGCTTGCTTGCGGAATGGGTCGTGCCGAGTAGCGTTGTACTCACCAGACGCGCAAGCAGACATCCCGGAGGTTCACATGAGCAAGGCCCAGACCGTCCCCAGCATCGCCGTCGACCCGACCGTCGCCGCTGCCGCCGCGCAGTTCCTCTCCCCCGTCGTGCACGGCCTGCAGGCTCTCACCGTCAACGGCAAGCAGGCGCACTGGCACGTGCGCGGCGCGAATTTCGTCGGTGTCCACGAGCTGCTCGACACGATCGTCGCGCACGCCGGCGACTTCGCCGACACCGCCGCGGAGCGCATCGTCGCTCTCGGCCTGCCGATCGACGCGCGCGTGCAGAATGTGGCCGAGAAGGCCGGCCGCACCGCCGTTCCCGCCGGCTTCGAGCAGTCCGACGAGCTCATCCGCGCCGTGATCGGCGACATCGACGCGATCCTCGTCGACGTGAAGGCCGCCGTCGACGGTCTCGACGAGGTCGACCTGACCAGCCAGGACGTGGCGATCGAGATCCAGCGCGGGCTCGAGAAGGACCGCTGGTTCCTCATCTCCCACATCGCGGCCTGACATCCTGCCACGCAGAAGGGCGCCGCAGCATCGCTGCGGCGCCCTTCTCGTCTGCTCGTCGAGCCGGTCTCAGGCCAGGTGGGTGAGCGTTCCGCCGAGAAGGGTGGCCGAGACGGGCATCCGGTGCAGCTCGGTGCGATCAGCGGTCAGCGGGTCACTGCCGCACAGCACGAGATCCGCGAGCCCGCCGATCTCGATATCCGTCTCGCCGTGGCGGCTGCTCGCCCGCAGCGCGGACGTGACGCCGACCCGCTCGTTCGGCTGCCACGGCTCGCGATCGTCTGCGGTGCGGTGCACCGCGGCGGCGATCGTCAGCCACGGATCGAGCGGCGCGACCGGGGCATCCGATCCGAAACGCACCGGGATGCCCGCCTCGAGCAGCGACGCCAGCGGGTGACTCAGCGCCCGCTGATGCTGCCACAGCATGCCGACCATGTCGCGGTCGTCGACCGCGTGCTCGGGTTGCACGCTGGCCACCACACCCAGGCGTGCGAACCGGGCGAGGTCGGCGTGGCGCACCAGCTGCGCGTGCTCGATCGTGCCCCGCGCCTGGGTGTACGTGAATGCGTCGAGAGCGGATGCCACGGCGCGGTCGCCGATGGCGTGCACCGCCACCTCGATCCCCGACGCGGTGGCCTCGGTGAGCAGGTCACGCAGGCGATCGGGTTCGATCGTGAGCACGCCGAAGTTGGCCGGGTCATCGTCGTAGGCGTGCGAGCACGCGGCGGTGCGGGTGCCGAGCGAGCCGTCGGTGATGAGCTTGAGCGGGCCGACGTGCACGAGCCCGCCGGTGCCGGGGAGAGCATCCCCGGTGCGCAGCCCGTGGGAGATCGCGCGCGACAGGTCCGCGGCGTAGAAGGCGAACTCCACGCGGTGCGCAGCGAACCCGGCATCCGCCCGGCGCAGCCAGGCCTCCGCGTTCCACGCCATGTCGAAGTCGACCGCGCCGGTGATACCGCGGGCAGCGGCCCGATCGGCGGCGCGTCGCACCGCGGCATCCGCCGTGAGGTCGTCAGCGGCGTTCAGCCGCCGGGAGATCTCGAAGGCGTCCTCCTCCCTGAGCATCCCGTCGTCGGTGGGGAGGAAGCCCTCACGCCGGAACGCGGCGCTGTTCAGCCACACGCTGTGCACGTCGGCGTTGATGAGGTAGGTCGGCTCGGTGGCCGTCCGCTCGTCGAGCAGGGCGAGGGACGGGGTGTCCGGCCACAGGGCATCCCGCATCCCGGCACCGACCCGTCGCCCGTCGGCTAGGGCCTCGGCATCGCCCATCACCCTGGCCGCCTCGGCGGCGCTGCGCACGTCGCCGAGCGGTACGCGCTCGGCGTTCAGCGCCCACTGCACGGTGTGCACATGGTGATCCCAGAGCCCCGCCACCACCCGGTGCCCCTCCCCGTCGAGGACGAGTCCCCTGGCCGGCAGCGCCCCGGTCGGCGCGACGTCGGCGATGCGTCCGTTCCGGAGGATCAGATCGACGGGCTCGTCGCCGAAGGTGAGCGCCAGCGGCCCGCTGAGCCGGACCGCACGCAGGACATCGATGCGATCACCGCGCGAGATCACGAGCGGCTCCCCCGTCGCTCGTCGCGGGCGCGGCGCATCTCGGCCGCGAGGGCGGGGTCGGCGTGGGCTGCATCGCCCTCGAGCGCGGCGATCACCTCGTCGACGATCTCGGCGGGCTTGTTCTGGCTGAGCTTGCGCTTGGCGACGATCCGCGCGGGTGTCAGGCGGAAGCCGACGGTCCCTGCCGCGAGGCGGTGCACGAACGCCTCATCGTTGGGCAGCTGCCACATGCCGCGCGGGCTCGGCATGCGATTCTCGAAGACGTCGACCATCCGCTCGAGCACCCGCAGGTTCTCGGCGTCGGAGAGGATCTCCGGCACCCCGCTGAGGTGGACCGACACGTGGTTCCAGGTGGGGACGGCCTGCACGTCGCCGTACCACCCCGGCGAGATGTACCCGTGCGGGCCCTGGAAGGCGATCAGGATCTCGCGCTCGCCCAGCCCGTGAATGAGGTCGTCCGGTCGGCCGACGTGGCCGACCACGGTGAGGTCGTCGCGCCCGTCATCGAGCAGCACGACGTAGTGCGACGCGACGAGCCCGTCCTCCGCGTCGCTGACGAGGGTAGCCCACGGGTTGAGCTCGATGATCCGGCGCAGTTCGGCCGGGTCGGTCATGGCGAAGCTGGGGTTCTGACGCACCCTGCAAGCCTAGGACCGACCCGGCCCGAGAGTCGCTCACCGCCTGGTCTTGACCACCGGGATCGCCTGGGTCTTCCAGTCCTCGAACGCCTGATCGCCCGCCATGAACGCGTTCACCTCTTCCGGAGTCGCCGTCAGCTTGGGGTCGTTGTCGAGGTACTTCTTCGTCTCGCGTGCGACGAGGCCGGAGAGGATGAGCAGACCGATGAGGTTCGGCAGCGCCATGAGGCCGTTCATCACGTCCGAGAACGCCCACACGACGCCGAGCTGCACCGTGCAGCCGATGAAGACGACGAGCGAGAACACGATGCGGAACGGCATGACCGCCTTGCGGCCGATGAGACGCTCGATGCTGCGCTCGCCGTAGTACGACCAGCCGAGGATGGTGGAACCGGCGAACAGCACGAGGCCGATCGTCACGATGTAGTGCCCCCATTCGCCCGGCAGTCCGTGCGAGAACGCCTCGCCCGTCATCACGGCGGGGTCGATCTGCTCCCCGGTCGCGGGGTCTGTCATGTTCCACACGCCGGTGGTGATGATCACCAGGCCGGTGCAGGTGACGACGATGATCGTGTCGATGAACGTCTGCGTCATCGACACGAGCCCCTGGCGCACGGGGTGACTGGTCTTCGCGGCGGCGGCGGCGATGGCGGCCGAGCCCATGCCCGACTCGTTCGAGAAGATGCCGCGCGCGACGCCGTACTGCACGGCGATGATGATCGCAGAACCCGCGAACCCGCCGACCGCGCTCGTGCCGGTGAACGCGTCGGTGAAGATCTGCGCGAAGGCCGCCGGCACGCCGCCGATGTTTGCGATGAGGATGTAGACGGCGCCCAGCACGTAGAAGATGATCATCACCGGCACGAGACCGGCGGTGACGCGCCCGATCGACTTGATCCCGCCGACGAGGACCAGCAGGGCGAACACGGTGAGCACGATGCCGGTGACCCATGTTGGCACGTCGAAGCTGTTCTCGAGGTTCGCCGAGATCGAATTGCCCTGGGTCATGTTGCCGATGCCGAAGCAGGCGATGACCGCGGCGACGGCGAAGAAGATCGCGAGGAACTTGCCGAACCTGTTCGGGATGCCGCGCTCGAGGTAGTACTGCGGTCCGCCGTTCTTCTCGCCGGCGGAGTCGGTGGTGCGAAAGCGCACGCCGAGGAACGCCTCGGAGTACTTCGACGCCATGCCGAGCAGACCGGTCACCCACATCCAGAACAGCGCGCCGGGGCCGCCGATGCCGATCGCGGTCGCGACGCCGACGATGTTTCCGGTGCCCACCGTGGCGGCGAGAGCCGTGGTCAGGGCCTGGAACTGCGAGATGTCACCGTCGGAGCCGGGGTCCTTGCGGGTGAACAGGCCCAGGCGCAGCGCTGCGCCGAGCCGGATGAACTGCAGCCCGCCCAGGCGGATGGTGAGGTAGAGGCCGGTGCCGAGCAGCAGCGGGATGAGGAGCCACGGCCCCCAGATCCATGAGCTGATGTTCTCGAGCACGCTCTGCAGCGCGGAAAGGTCCATGAGGTCTCCTGTCGTGCGACGTTGCGAACGGACTCAGCCATCCTATTCACAGCGCGCACTCAGGTTCGATCATCGCCCGCGGGTCGCGATCAGCGCTGGCAGGACGGGCACCAGTACAGCTTGCGAGCGCCGATCTCCTCGAGGGCGATCTCGGTGCCGCACACCCGGCACGGCAGCCCGGCACGGTGGTACACCCAGTGCCGGTCGTCGCGGCTGGCCATCGCCGCGCGGTACGCCGCGCCGGTGAGGCCGTCCATGGTCATCATCTGGCCTGTCTCGACCCCGATCGAGAGCAGCTCCACCCAGTCGCGCCACAGCGCGCGCACGACCTCCTCCGGCACGTCGCGTCCCGGCGTGTGCGGCTCGAGTCGGGCGCGGAACAGCATCTCGGCCCGGTACACGTTGCCGATGCCGCTGACCACGGACTGGTCCATCAGCAGCAGCGCGATCGGGGTCGGCTTGCGCCGCACGGTGCGCACGAAGCGCTCCTCGCCCTCGTCGAGATCGCCGACCAGCGGGTCGGGTCCGAGCTTGGCGACCGTGGCGAGCATCTCGTCCGGGGTCTGCAGCGCGCACGCGGTCGGTCCACGCAGATCCGCGCAGGTGGTCTCGTTCAGCAGCCGCAGCCGCACCTGGCCGACCACCGGCGGTGGCCACTCGTCGCCCTCGTCGGCGAGTCCGCTGGTCTGCTCCGACATCCGCACGTGCACCCGCGACCTGCGAGGCGCGCCGATCGACGTCAGGGAGTTCTCACCCGCGTCGTCGTAGATCGCGTCCTCGAGGTCGGTGCCGCGCTGGTTGGTCTGCCCCATGCGTCCGTTGGCGGAGGCGATGGTCGCGTCCGCGACGATCTCGCCCGCGAAGTCCCATGCGCCGTACAGGCCGAGGTGCACGCGCAGCCAGACGGCATCCTCGAACTCGAGGAACATCTGCTTGCCGACCGCCATCGCCTGCAGCATCTCGCGCCCGTCGAGCACCGCCGCCCCCTCGGCGAAGCGCCCCTGCGGGCTGGACGCCTGCACGGGCCGACCGGTGAAATTGCGCGCGAACTGCCGGGCGATGCGGTGGACGGAATGACCCTCGGGCATGTCAGGCCCGCGGGTCGGGCAGCAGGGTCCCGTCCTTCTCGAAGTCGGCGATCTGGCCGATGCGCCGCACATGGCGCTCGTCACCGGAGAACGGCGTCGCGATGAAGCGGTCGATGAACGAGATCACCTCGTCGACGTCGTGCTGACGGGCGCCGATCGAGATCACGTTCGCGTCGTTGTGCTCTCTCGCCAGCTCCGCCGTGGAGAGGTTCCACACGAGAGCCGCACGGATGCCGTCGACCTTGTTCGCGGCGATCTGCTCACCGTTGCCCGATCCGCCGAAGACCACACCGAGTGCCTCGACGCCGGCGCGCTGGTCGGCGACCACGGCCTGCGCCGCACGGATGCAGAACGCGGGATAGTCATCGAGCGCGTCGTACTCGACGGGGCCGTGATCGACGACCTCGTGGCCGGCCTCGCGCAGATGCTGCTGCAGGCGGGTCGAGAAGTCGAGTCCAGCGTGGTCGGTGGCGATGTGGATGCGCATAGACGACATCCTATTTGGGAGAGGTCAGGGGGCGATGCCCGCGGCCGCCGGCTTGAAACCGGCGCGGATGTTCTCGCAGCATCCGGGACGGCACACGTCGAACCACGGCCCGAGGTCGGTGGTGTGCGCGCGATCGGCGGCAGGACGACCCTCGAGGCGCTCCTGGATGAGGTCGACGATGCCGGCCACGAAGGCCGGTGACACACCGGGGGTCGGTGTGCGGGTGAACGCGAGCCCCGCCTCCTCTGCGGCCTCCTTCGCCTCGGTGTCGAGATCCCAGAGCACCTCCATGTGATCGCTCATGAAGCCGACCGGCACGACGATCACCGCGCGGCGGCCCCGTGCGGGCAGCTCGGCGATCACATCGCAGACATCGGGCTCGAGCCACGGCTGCGACGCGGGGCCGGAGCGCGACTGGTAGACGAGCTCCCACGGCACGTCGGCCGCCGCGGGGGCGAGCTCGGCCACGCGGTGCATCACCCACGCTGCGACCGCCTCATGCTGAGCGGCGTACGCGCCGCCCTCGCCGAGGTCCATGTCGCGCGGGCCGGAGCGCTTGGCGTCGTCCATCGGAATGCTGTGGGTCGAGAAGAGCACCTGCACGGCGTCCGGAGCCAGGCCCTCGTCCAGTCGAGCACGCACCGCGTCGTGCACGCCCTCGACGAACGCCTGTACGAAGCCGGGGTGGTCGAAGAACGGACGGATCTTGTCGATGGTGACGACGCCGTCGTACTCCGTGCCGTCGAGCACCCTCGCGAAGTCCTCGCGGTACTGCCTACAGCTCGAGAACGAGCTGTAGGCGCTCGTCGCGAACGCCAGCAGCGTGGTGTGCTCATCCGCGACCGCCTCGGCCACCGCGTCCTCGAGGTACGGCGCCCAGTTGCGGTTGCCCCAGTACACGGGCAGCTGGATCGACCGGGCCGCGAGCTCGGCCTCGAGCGCCGCCTTCAGCGCACGATTCTGCGCGTTGATCGGGCTGACCCCGCCGAAGTGACGGTAGTGGTGCGAGACGTCCTCGAGGCGCTCATCGGGGATCCCGCGGCCGCGGGTGACGTTGCGCAGGAACGGGATCACGTCGTCCTGGCCCTCCGGGCCGCCGAATCCGGCGAGCAGGATGCCGTCGTAGGCGACGGGGACCTCGACGTGTGCGGAGCCGGTCGATGCGGCCGGCGAGGCGTGCGGTACGACGATCTTCTCTGATGAGCTCACGGGTACATCCTGACACCGACTCTCTATGAGCCAGCATCGAGATCTGCACCCGCATGCGGGGCTGGCGTAGGCTGTCATGGTTGCCGTCGGCGCCAGCAGCGTCGATGCACCTCGACATCCCCTCCACCAATGGGAGAAATCAGCTGTGCCTGGAGAAAACCTCACACGTATCGAAGCGCAGGAGCGCCGCGCCGTCATCGACACGCAGTCGTACGAGATCTCACTCGATCTGACCAAGGGCGCGGAGGTGTTCGGATCGCGCAGCGTGGTCCGCTTCACGGCGACGCCCGGCGCGTCGACCTTCATCGACCTCATCGCACGGGATGTCCGGGAGATCACGCTCAACGGCGAGCAGATCGATCCGAGCGCCGCCTTCGGCGACTCGCGCATCTCACTCGACGACCTGCAGGCCGAGAACGTCCTCATCGTCGACGCCGACTGCCTGTACACCAACACCGGCGAGGGCCTGCACCGCTTCGTCGACCCCGTCGACGGCGAGGTGTACCTGTACTCGCAGTTCGAGGTGCCCGACTCCCGCCGCGTGTTCGCGGTGTTCGAGCAGCCCGATCTCAAGGCGACGTTCCAGTTCACCGTGACCGCGCCCTCGGCGTGGAAGGTCGTCTCCAACTCCCCCACCCCCGAGCCGATCGTGCACGACGCGTCCTCGGGCTCCGAGGGCGTGGCGACCTGGGGATTCGCCCCGACCCCGCGCATCTCGTCGTACATCACCGCGCTCGTCGCGGGTCCCTACGAGGCCACCTTCTCCGAGCTCACCAGCGCGTCCGGTCGGGTCGTGCCGCTCGGCGTCTACGGCCGCAAGAGCCTCTGGCAGCACCTCGACGCCGACTACATCTTCGACAAGACCCGCCAGGGCTTCGAGTACTTCGAGGCGAAGTTCGGCGTGCCCTACCCGTTCGAGAAGTACGACCAGCTGTTCGTGCCCGAGTTCAACGCGGGCGCCATGGAGAACGCCGGTGCGGTGACGTTCACCGAGTCGTACGTGTTCCGCAGCAAGGTGACCGACGCCGTCAAGGAGCGTCGCGTCGTCACGATCCTGCACGAGCTGGCGCACATGTGGTTCGGCGACCTCGTCACCATGAAGTGGTGGAACGACCTGTGGTTGAACGAGTCGTTCGCCGAGTGGGCGTCGACCATCGCCACGGCGGAGGCCACCGAGTGGAAGGCCGCCTGGACGACCTTCAACGCGATGGAGAAGACCTGGGCGTACCGCCAGGACCAGCTGCCCTCGACCCACCCGATCGTCGCCGAGATCAACGACCTCGAAGACGTGATGGTCAACTTCGACGGCATCACTTACGCGAAGGGCGGCTCGGTGCTCAAGCAGCTGACCGCATGGGTCGGCATCGACGCGTTCTTCGCCGGCGTCGGCCAGTACTTCCAGAAGCACGCGTGGGGCAACACCGAGCTGGGCGACCTGCTCGCCGAGCTCGAGGCCACCAGCGGGCGCGACCTGACCACCTGGGCGAAGAAGTGGCTCGAGACGGCGGGCGTCAACACGCTCGCGCCGGTCATCGTCGATGACGCCGCGGGTGTCATCACCCGCTTCGCGGTGACCCAGACGGCTCCCGCCGACTACCCGACCATCCGTCCGCACCGCCTCGGCATCGGGTTCTACACCCTCGATGACGCCGCGGGGCGGTCGGAGCTGGTGCGCACCCACTACGTGGAGGTCGACGTCGACGGCGATCGCACCGAGATCCCCGAGCTGCAGGGCCTCGAGCGTCCCGACATGGTGCTGCTCAACGACAACGACCTCGCCTACGCGAAGATCCGCCTCGACGAGCGCTCGCTCGCGACCGCCATCGAGCACCTGTCCGACATCTCCGACCCCCTCGCGCGCTCGCTCGTGTGGGGTGCGGCGTGGGACCAGACCCGGGATGCCGAGACCGCCGCCTCCGATTACATCGACCTGGTACTCGGCAACATCGGTCGCGAGACCGAGTCGACGACGGTGCGCACGACGCTCTCGCAGCTGCAGCTCGCGGCGAACATCTACGTCGCGCCCGAGACCCGCGCGGCCGCCCGGGAGAAGGTCGCCGACGGACTGTGGGCGCTCGCCCACCAGGCCGAGCCAGGCAGCGACAGCCAGCTGCAGCTCGTGACCGCGTTCGCCAACTCGATCGCGACCCCCGAACAGGCCGGCATCGTCGGCCGGCTGCGCGCGGGCGAGGAGACCCTGCCGGGGCTGGAGATCGACGCCGACCTGTCGTGGCTGCTGCTCACCGGCCTCGCCGCGGCAGGCGCCACCGACGCCGCAGCCATCGACGCCGCGCTCGCGGCCGACAACACCTCCAAGGGCGCCGAGTTCGCGGCCCAGGCGCGCGCCGCGCTGCCGACGGCCGAGGCGAAGCACGCCGCGTGGTCGTCGCTGATCGACAACAGCGACCTGCCGAACACCATCGTGCGCGCCGCCGCCCTCGGCTTCGTGCACCCGGCGGGCGTCGAGGTGCTCGGCGCCTTCATCCCGAAGTACTTCGAGATGCTGCTGCCGATCTGGGAGGAGCGCACCTACCAGATCGCCGACTACCTCATCGTCGGCCTCTACCCGCGGTCGCTCGCGAGCGTCGAGCTGCGTGACGCGACACGCGCGTGGCTCGCCGAGAACCAGGACGCGGCCCCGGCGCTGCGCCGTCTCGTCCACGAGAACCTCGCCGACGTCGAGCGCGCGCTCGCCGCGCAGTCCCGCGACGCCGAGGACTGATCCGCACGGCACCGTCAGCCGATCAGGCCTCAGCGCACGCAGAATGCGCTGAGGCCCGATCGCTAACATCGACGTGATGGACATCCGCTTCGCCGCCGAGACTCCCGCCCCCGACCCCACCGATCCGGGGTGGTGGGGCGGCGTGCTGGAGATCCTGCTGAAGATCGGCGGCAGAGCGCTCACCGTCGCCGTGATCATCGCCAGCTGCGTGGCCATCGCGTTCATCCTGCGCCTGGTCATCCGCCGCGTCGTGCAGCGCATCGTCAACAGCGCGAAGACGAAGGCGCGGGTCGACGACACGCAGGCTCTCGAGCGCTCCCCGCTCGCCGACATGCGTCTCGTCCAGCGCACCCGCACGCTCGGCTCGATCCTGCAGAACATCGTCAACGTGATGCTCGTGGTCATCGCGCTCGTCCTCACCGTGAACGCAGTCGATTCCAGCCTGCTCGGCTCGCTCACGCTGCTGACCGCCGCGGTCGGCGCCGGTCTCGGCTTCGGCGCGCAGAACATCGTGAAGGATGTGCTCAACGGCATCTTCCTCGTCGCCGAGGATCAGATCGGCATCGGCGACGTCGTCGATCTCGGCCTGGCATCCGGTGTCGTCGAGTACGTCAGCGTGCGGATCACGCAGGTGCGCGACGTGAACGGCACCCTCTGGTACGTCCGCAACGGCGAGGTCACCCGCATCGGCAACATGTCGCAGGGCTGGGCACGCGCCATCGTCGACCTCGGCGTCGCGCCTGACGCCGACCTGGAGCTGGTCGAGAAGTCGATGATGGACACCGCGCAGAGCCTGGCGAAGGACCCGAAGTGGCGCACGCGCATCATCGCGAAGCCGGAGATCTGGGGACTGGAGAGCGTCGACGGCGATGCCCTCGTGGTGCGCGTGGTCATGAAGACCCGCGCCAACGCGATGGACGACGTCTCGCAGGAGCTGCGTCGTCGGCTGCGGGCCGCGCTGGCCGAGCAGGGCATCGGCGTGCCGCGCCTGGCCGCGGTGACGCTGACCGGCCTGGAGGGCGCCCGCCGGGTGCGCGGAGCCAACCCGCCGGTCACGAAGCCGAACCCGGTCACCGGCGTGCCGCGCATCGTGGATCGCGGCATCTGGCGACGCAAGAAGACGACTGACGAGGAAGGCGGCGCACAGTGACGTTCTACGACGAGGTCGGCGGCCGGCCCACCTTCGAGCGCCTCGTGGCGGTGTTCTACCGCGAGGTCGCGCTCGACCCCGTTCTGAAGCCGATGTACCCCGAGGAGGATCTCGGGCCCGCCGCCGAGCGCCTGACCTGGTTCCTCGTCCAGTACTGGGGCGGGCCGACGACGTACGGCGAGCAGCGCGGTCATCCGCGGCTGCGGATGCGGCATGTGCCGTTCCACATCGATCCGGATGCCAGGGACCGCTGGCTGCGTCACATGCGCACCGCGCTCGACGAGGTGCAGCTCTCGCCGTTGCACGAGGCGACGCTGTGGGACTACCTGGAGCGGGCGGCGTATGCGATGGTGAACACATTCGAGCCCTCGGGCATCGGTGCCCGCCCCCAGGGCCGCCCGACGCTCGAGCACCGCGCCGCCCCGGAGTCGACGGAGACCACATGACCACCCCGCCCCGCATGCCCGCCACCGACGTCCTCGTGATCGGCTGGGGCTGGCGGGGCTGGTGGCCGCCACCGAGGCGCTCGCCGCCGGTCGACGGGTCACGATCATCGACCAGGAGCCCCGCCAGAACCTCGGCGGGCAGGCGTGGTGGTCGTTCGGGGGCCTGTTCCTGATCGACTCCCCCGAGCAGCGTCGGATGGGCATCCGGGACTCGCTCGATCTCGCGCGGCAGGACTGGTTCGGCGGCGCCGGCTTCGACCGACCCGAGGACGCCTGGCCGCGGCTGTGGGCGCAGGAGTACCTGCAGTTCGCCGCCGGAGAGAAGCGCGCCTGGCTGCGCGAGCGCGGGGTCGGGTTCTTCCCGGTGGTCGGCTGGGCCGAGCGAGGAGGCGGGGGCGCGATCGGACCGGGAAACTCGGTGCCTCGCTTCCACATCACGTGGGGAACGGGTCCGGGCATCGTCGCCCCGTTCGCCGCCGCCGTCGAGCAGGCGGAGGCCGAGGGACGGGCCCGGGTGCTGCCCCGCCACCGGGTATCGGATCTCCTCGTCGACTCCGGCAGCGTCGTCGGGGCACGCGGCACAGTGCTCGCCGATGCCCTCGCCCCGAGGGGCGTGCCGACGTCGCGCGAGCCGGTGGCCGACTTCGAGATCAGGGCGGACGCCGTGATCGTCGCCTCCGGCGGCATCGGCGGGGATCACGATCTCGTCCGAGCGGTCTGGCCCGAGCGTCTCGGCACGGCGCCCGAGCACATGCTCACGGGAGTCCCCGCGTACGTCGACGGCTCCATGCAGGCGGTGGCGCGGGCGGCGGGCGCCGACCTGATCAACGCCGACCGCATGTGGCACTACGTGGAGGGGATCGAGAACGTGGATCCGGTGTGGCCGGGGCACGGCATCCGGATCCTCCCCGGCCCGTCGTCGCTGTGGCTGGACGCGACCGGCAGCCGCCTTCCGGCGCCGCTGTATCCCGGCTTCGACACGCTCGGCACGCTGGCGCACCTGCGCGGCACCGGTCACGACCACTCGTGGTTCGTGACCACGCGGAGGATCGTCGAGAAGGAGTTCGCGCTGTCGGGCAGCGAGCAGAACCCCGATCTCACCGGGCGGGACGTCGGGCTCCTGCTGCGCTCACGCCTCGCGAAGGGGCCGACGGAGCCTGTGCGCGCGTTCCTGGAGGGAGGCGCGGACTTCATCGTGGAGGACGATCTGGAAGCGCTCCTCGCCGGCATGCGCGCCCTGCCCGGCGGCGAGGTCCTCGACGTCGACCGCGCACGCGAAGAGGTGCTCGCGCGTGATCGCGAGATCGACAACGACTTCACGAAGGATGCGCAGATCGCCATGCTGCGCTCGATGCGGGGCTATCGCGGTGACCGGCTGATCCGCACCGCGGCGCCGCATCGTCTGCAGGATCCCTCAGCTGGCCCCCTGATCGCCGTGAAGCTGCACGTGCTCACCCGCAAGTCGCTCGGCGGCATCCACACCGACCTCGACGCTCGCGCGCTGGACGCCGCGGGCGATGCCATTCCCGGGCTGTTCGCCGCCGGTGAGGCGAGCGGCTTCGGCGGTGGCGGGATGCACGGCTACCGAGCGCTGGAGGGGACCTTCCTCGGCGGGTGTCTGTTCTCCGGTCGCAGGGCGGGACGAGCCGCGGCGCGCTGAGCGCGGGTCCGGCGCGCCGGCTACGGGGTCTCCGAGCCTGCCGAGGAGGCCGTGCTGCGCACGGCGGTGAGGCCGGTCACGGCCGGGCCGCGACTGAGCACGTGCCCACGGGCGAACGCGAGTCGCGTCCAGCGGCCCGACCGGGTGATGCGCACCTGCTCGGCGCCGTTGATGAAGCCGAACGCGTGAGCGGCGAACGCCACACCGCGCGGCAGTCCTGACAGGGCGTCGTCCGGTTCGCCCCAGATGCGGGCGCGCAGCGCACGCACGGCCTCCTCGCCGGATCCGGGTGCGGTGCCGTGCGCGACGGCCGAGATGCCCCACTGGGCGCGCTCGGCGACCGTCTGCGCGGTCAGATGGCCCACGTGCTCCCACTGCGCGCGCGGCGGCGCGACGCCCGCCCACGCAGGCGCGCGACCGGTGTCGGGAAGGGTGAGCTCGTGCGGGTTCTCGCCCTCGGCGAGCTCGTCGACGACGATGTCGCAGTGCAGTTCGGGATCGGCGCGCACGATCCGCATCGCGAGCACCGTGGGCGTCTGATCGAACAGGCTCTGCGGCGCCAGCGCCGCCGAGGTCAGAGCGAGCACGCCGTCGGCCGCCTGCAGCCGCACCCCGTCCGCTCCGGCCTGGGCCGCTCGCCCGGCGAAGGTCAACACGTCACGGGCGGTCTGGGCGTCGGCGAGCACGAGCGGTCTGGTCACCCCTCTAAGTTAGCCGGATGACCGCCGGCCCGGAGGCCGGTGATCCGTCGACCTAGACTGGTCGGATGACCGCTGAGCAGGATGCCCGCCGATCCGTCGACGCCCTTCTCGACGTCCTCGATCTGGCGGAGTCGGAGGCGAGGACCACCGAGGACATCTTCACCGGCCGCTCGCATTTCATGCCCACCGGGCGGGTGTACGGCGGTCAGGTGCTGGCTCAGTCCCTCGTCGCCGCGGAGCGCACGCTGCCCGAGGACCGTGTGGTGCACTCGATGCACGGCTACTTCCTGCGACCGGGAGACACGACGAGCAGGATCACCTTCTCCGTCGACCGCATCCACGATGGGCGCTCGTTCTCCACGCGCCGCTGCCAGGCGTTCCAGGGCGGCGTGCCGATCTTCTCGATGATCGCGTCGTTCCAGGACGAGGATCCGGGTGCCGAGCACGCCGAGCCGATGCCGGGCGGCATCCCCGACCCCGAGCAGCTGCGTCCCGACGAGGAGCTCGTCGGCGAGGTGCACCCGCTGACGCGGAAGATGCTCGCCGAGCGCCCCGCCGATGTGCGCCACGTCGAAGGTCCGCTCTTCGTCGACGTCGCCGGGGAGGCGGTCGCCCATCAGGCGGTGTGGATGCGGATGCGCGCGGCGATGCCCGACGATCCGCGCCTGCACCGGGCGGCGCTCGCGTATCTGAGCGACATGACCATCCAGGAGCCGATCCTGCGCCGCCACGGGGTGACCTGGAGCACCCGGGGGCTGAAGGTCGCGAGCCTCGATCACGCCATGTGGTGGCACCGCTTCGGCCGCGCCGACGAATGGGTGCTGTACGTGCAGGAGTCGCCCAACGCACGCGGTGGACGCGGGCTCTCCACGGGTCGGATCTACGACCGTGCGGGGACACTGCTGGCCAGCGTGGCGCAGGAGGTCATGGTGCGGGTGCCTGAGGCCGGCGTGTGAGCGTCAGCGACGCGCGTAGCTGATCGGCTCCCCGACGTACGGCTGCCACGCCTCACGCATCTCCGGGCTGATCCGCACCGGGCGGCCGGTGACGGCATCGACGAGCACGATGACGGCGGTCGAGCGCGCGTACAGCACGCGTGCGGAGCTCGCCGGATCGTTGTGGACCTCGTAGCAGACCTCGAGACTCGAGCCGCCCAGCTTGCCGAACCACATCTGCACCTCGAGCGGACGGCGCTGATACGGCACGGGCGCCAGATACTCGATCTCCTGACGGGCGATCAGGGTCAGCACTCCCTGATCGATTCCGGAGGCGAGGATCGCCGTCTCCGGAGCCTGCTCCCCCGGCTCCGGCTTCCAGAAGGCGCGCACCCGCGCCTCCTCGAGCAGCTTGAGCATCGAGGTGTTGTTGACGTGGTTGAACGCGTCGAGGTCGCCCCATCGCAGGTGGATGGGGATGTGCAGACGCCGGAATGTCACGGTCACAGCTCCCGTCAGGTTCGATCGGCGTGGGAACCCCGCGCCCCGGCTGCTCCGGACAGCGCCGGGCGCCGTCCGGAGTGGGGCCCGGGGATCAGTCGCGGGTCAGCTTGCGGTGGGTCGTGCGGTGCGGGCGCGCCGCCTCCGGGCCCATGCGCTCGATCTTGTTCTTCTCGTACGCCTCGAAGTTGCCCTCGAACCAGTGCCACTGCGCCGGGTTCTCGTCCGTGCCCTCGTAGGCGAGGATGTGCGTGGCGATGCGGTCGAGGAACCACCGGTCGTGCGTGATGACCACCGCGCAGCCGGGGAACTCGAGCAGGGCGTTCTCGAGCGAGCTCAGGGTCTCGACGTCGAGGTCGTTCGTCGGCTCATCGAGAAGCAGCAGGTTGCCGCCCTCCTTGAGCGTCAGTGCGAGGTTGAGGCGGTTGCGCTCACCACCGGAGAGCACGCCGGCCTTCTTCTGCTGGTCAGGGCCCTTGAAGCCGAACTTCGAGACGTATGCGCGCGAGGGGATCTCCGTCTTGCCGACCGTGATGAAGTCGAGCCCGTCCGAGACGACCTCCCACAGCGTCTTGTTCGGATCGATGTTCGCGCGGGACTGGTCGACGTAGCTGATCTTCACGGTCTCGCCGATCTTCAGGTCACCGCCGTCGAGGGGCTCGAGCCCGACGATGGTCTTGAACAGCGTGGTCTTTCCGACACCGTTCGGACCGATGACGCCGACGATGCCGTTCGGCGGCAGGCTGAAGCTCAGACCGTCGATCAGCACCCGATCCCCGAACGCCTTGCGCAGCTTCTTCGCCTCGATGACGACGCTGCCGAGGCGCGGACCGGCGGGGATCTGGATCTCCTCGAAGTCGAGCTTGCGGGTGCGCTCAGCCTCGGCGGCCATCTCCTCGTAACGGGCCAGACGCGCCTTCGACTTGGTCTGCCGACCCTTGGCGCTGGAGCGCACCCATTCGAGCTCGTCCTTCAGCCGCTTGGCGAGCTTGGCGTCCTTCTTGCCCTGGATGTCGAGGCGCTCGGCCTTCTTCTCGAGGTAGGTCGAGTAGTTGCCCTCGTAGCCGATCAGGCGACCGCGGTCGACCTCGGCGATCCATTCCGCGACGTTGTCGAGGAAGTACCGGTCGTGCGTGATCGCGATGACCGCGCCCTTGTAGTCCTTGAGGTGCTGCTCGAGCCAGAGCACGCTCTCCGCGTCGAGGTGGTTGGTGGGCTCGTCCAGCAGCAGCAGGTCGGGCTTCTGCAGCAGCAGCTTCGCCAGAGCCACGCGACGCTTCTCACCGCCCGAGAGCGGGCCGATCTCCGCGTCCGCCGGCGGCGTGCGCAGGGCGTCCATCGCCTGCTCGAGCTGGGAGTCGAGGTCCCAGCCGTCGGCTGCGTCGATCTCCTCCTGCAGCACGCCCATCTCGGCGAGCAGCGAGTCGAAGTCGGCGTCGGGGTCGGCCATCAGCGCCGAGATCTCGTTGAACCGATCCAGCTTCGGCTTGATCGCCACACCGTCCTGGATGTTCTCCAGCACGGTCTTGGTCTCGTCGAGCTCGGGCTCCTGCATGAGGATGCCGACGCTGAAGCCGGGGGTGAGCTTCGCCTCGCCGTTGGACGGAGTGTCGAGGCCGGCCATGATCTTCAGGATCGTCGACTTTCCGGCACCGTTCGGGCCGACCATGCCGATCTTGGCGCCGGGCAGGAACGCCATCGTCACGTCGTCGAGGATGAGCTTGTCACCGACCGCCTTGCGCGCTCGCACCATGGAATAGATGTACTCAGCCATACCTTCACCGCTCCTCTGGAGGATCTGTCTCAGCGCCCGTGATCGGCGCAGCGCATGCCGGGTCCGGATGCGCGAAGTGTGTGCGGCCGAACACGGGGGCTGCCCCTCTGGTCGGCTCGGCTTCCCAGCCTACCGGTCGACGCGCGCGGCAGCGCTCAGGCGCCGTGCGGTCGACTCCGACGACGGGTCACCAGTCGATGGGCCTGGTGCCGCCCACGAGACAGGCTCCGTCAGCCAGTCGAGGAAGCACCGCCGTGACGGGCTCGCCGGTCGACGGGCCGACCTGACCGACGAGGCACTGCGTGTCGCTCCACGCGACCGAGAACTGCAGGCTCTCCGCGGGGTTGCCGACCGTGCTCCGATCGGCGGTCACCTGCATCGCGTCCTTCGCGAAGCCGGCCTGCTCGAGGGCGTCGACGTAGGCACGGCCCTGCAGCCGCGAGTCCGATGCCCACACGCGGGCGGTGACCTCCGTGAAGGCGGCGAGAGCGGCATCCGCACCCGTCGGCGAGGCAGACGGTGCGGGGGCGCTCTCGGCGGCCGCAGGCGCAGGCGACGGTGAGACGGGGGGCGTGACAGGAGCAGCCGTCGGAGCACAGGCCGTCAGCGCGAGCGCGAGCGCCCCCGCGCTGACCAGCAGAGAGCATGATCGCGCCGACCGCCGGGCGGGGACGGAGGACCTGTGGCGCACGCCTCGAGTCTAGGCGCTCGGTTCTGCGTCCCCGCCGCGTCGGGCATCACGCGAAGGTCAGAGCGTCATCGCGGGACTCCCCCGCGGGGTCGTCGGAATCCGGCCCACCGGCCGGACGCAGCCCGGCGTCTGCCCACGCCTCATGATCCGCCGCGGTGGGCTCGTCGAACGCCGGTGCGTCGTCGCCGGCGGGCGGCACGCTGGCCTGCTCCGGACGCGGGCGGCGCACGAACGCGCTCGTACCGCGCCGCAGGTCGTGGCCGATCGCGTCGGCGGTGAGCTCGATGTCGATGCCCTTCTTGCCGTTCGCCTCCCACTCCTTCTGGCGCAGACGCCCGACGACGATGACGGGGTCGCCGCGGTGCAGCGACGCCTTCGCGTGCTCGGCGAGCTTGCCGAACGCCGAAACCGCATACCAGTTGGTGACCCCGTCGACCCAGGCGCCGGTGCGCTGATCGAAGTACCCGGACGAGGTGGCGACGCGGAAGTTGATCACCACCTTGCCGCTTCGGGTCTCGTTGCCGGTCGGGTCGTTGCCGATGTTCCCGGCGATGGTCAGGACGTCGTTGGTGATGCTCATAGCGTGCTCCTTCGTTGCCGGGACCAGCCCGGGTTCGACCAGAGTGCATGCCGCCGCGGGTCGCACGGAGCCGGTATCGCGGCGACGGTGGACAACCGGCCGCCGACGCGATCGGTGCAGGAAGACCGCGCGAGCAGGTGGGTCGTCAGTGCAGGAACAGCAGCAGCGCGGCGACGGCGATGAAAAGGGCGCCGAAGACCGAGTTCAGGACGCGCTGACCGCGGGCGTGGGTCGTGAACCGCCGGAACGATTTGGCGGCGGCGGCGAAGAAGAACCACATCACCAGGATGTCCACGACGATCACGGTGCCGACGAGCACCAGGTACTGCGGCAGCGGATCGCGGTCCAACCGGACGAACTGCGGCACGAAGGCGAGGAAGAACACGATCGCCTTCGGGTTGAGCAGGTTCACCCAGAATCCCCGCCGGAAGATCGACCATGCGCCTTCGCGCGCCGAGATGGTCGTGTCGACGCCCTGCGGCTGCGGCGGCGTCAGGAGGAGGCGGATGCCGAGATAGATCAGGTAGGCGGCGCCGGCGTACCTGATGATCTCGAAGAGCAGCGGCGATCGCGAGACGACCAGGCCCACCCCCGCCGCGACGATGACCACGTGCACGATGAGAGCGGCCTGCTGGCCGAGCACGCCCCACAGCGAACGGCGCCAGCCCTGCACGAGGGCGTTGCTCATCGTGTTGATCGCCCCGGCCCCGGGTGTGAAGCTGATCACCACGCATGCGGCCAACAGGGAGAGCCATACCGTCCAGGTCACCAGCACAGCGTAGTGATCCCGGGCCGTCGGTGCGGAATCGGGCCGTGTCGGCGCCCCCTCCTATGGTGTCGGCATGACCTTCCCGCTCGATGCTCCGGCCTGGCTCACCCGCGTGGGCGTGTTCGATCTCGAGACGACCGGCGTCGATGTGGCGCAGGATCGCATCGTCACCGCGCACGTCGGGGTGCTCGATCGGCACGGCAGGGAGCTCGCCGCCCGTGACTGGCTGGCCGATCCGGGAGTGCCCATCCCCGACGGCGCGGCGGCCGTCCACGGGATCAGCACCGAGCAGGCCAGGGCCGACGGTCGACCGGCGCGTGAGGTGGTGGCCGAGATCGTGCATGCCCTTCGCGCACTGTTCGCGCAGGGTCTGCCGATCGTCGCGTACAACGCCTCGTACGACTTCTCGCTCCTCGCGCACGAGGCGCGCCGCCACGGGATCCCCGAGCTGATCAGTCCGTCGCCGGTCATCGACCCGCTGGTCCTCGACAAGGCGTTCGACCGATACCGTCGCGGCAAGCGCACGCTCACCGTCGTCGCCGATCACTACGCGGTGCCTCTGGATGACGCGCATGAGGCGTCGGCGGATGCCGTGGCCGCGGGGCGGGTGGCGCTCGCCCTCGCCCGCCGGTTCTCGCTGCCCCGCTCGGCAGCCGACCTGCACACCAGGCAGATCGGGTGGGCACGGGACCAGGCGGCGAGCCTCACGGAGTACTTCATCGGGATCGGGCGGATCGACCCCGAGCAGCGTCTCGACGGCTCGTGGCCGGTTCGAGGCTGAGGGCGCCGGCACGCCGGATGCGAGGGGCCGGATGCGATGAGGCCAGGTGCCCGATCGCGGAGCCCGGGCACGACGAAGGCCCCGCCGGGGCGGGGCCTTCGCTGCGGCTGCTTACTTGGCGGAGCCGCCGAAGTTCTTGAAGCGCTGGTTGAACCGCTCGACACGACCGGCCGAGTCCATGATGCGCTGCTTGCCCGTGTAGAACGGGTGCGAAGCCGACGAGATCTCGACATCGATGACGGGGTACTCCACACCGTCCAGCTCGATGGTCTTGTCGCTCGTGACGGTGGAGCGGGTGAGGAAGGTCTCTCCCGAGCCGAGGTCACGGAAAACGACCGCGCGGTAGTCGGGGTGGATGTCAGTCTTCATGGGGTTCCTTACGTGGTGCCCTGGATTCTGCCAGAGTCGAGGGAAGTCTGTGGTGCTATCGCACCAAGGATCTACTTTAGCACCACTCAGGCGGCGCGTGCGGCGTAGCGGCCGCCGTCCTGCGTGAGCACGATCGGCATGCCGAACGCCTCGGTGAGCGCTTCCGCCGTCAGAGTCTCGGCGATCGGCCCGCCGGCGACGACAGCGCCGTCACGCAGCAGCAGCACGTGAGTGAAGCCCACCGGGATCTCCTCGACGTGGTGGGTCACCATGACCATCGCCGGGGTGGTCGGCGATGCGGCGTACCCGCCGAGCAGCTGCAGCAGCTCCTCGCGGGCGCCGAGGTCGAGGCTCGCCGTGGGCTCGTCGAGCAGCAGCAGCTCCGGATCGGTCATCACCGCGCGGGCGATCTGCACGCGCTTCTGCTCGCCGTCGCTGAGCGTTCCGAACAGGCGCTCCGCGAGGTGCTCCAGGCGCCAGTCGGCGAGCACACGCCGCGCGCGCCGCTCATCGATGGCCTCGTAGTCCTCGTTCCAGCGACCCATCACGCTGAACGCGGCGGTCATGACCGCGTTGAGCACGGTCTCGTCGCGCGGAATGCGGCGGGCCATGGCGGACGAGGCGAAGCCGATCCGCGGCCGCAGCTCGAACACGTCGGTGCGTCCGAGGGTCTCGCCGAGCACGGTCACCGTGCCCGACGTCGGGTGCATGAGGGTGTCGGCGAGCTGCAGCAGCGTCGTCTTGCCGGCGCCGTTGGGCCCGAGCACCACCCAGCGCTGATCCTCGGACACCGACCAGGTCACCCGATCGACGATGTTGCGGCCTTCGCGACGCACGACGACATCGGTGAGATCCAGAGCGCTCGACATGAGGTCAGCCTATCGGCTCAGGCGGTCAGCTCCTCGTAGAGCGCGCGCGTGGTGTCGGCGATCGCGCCCCAGCTGAACTGGCTGCGGGCTCGCTCCCTTCCGGCCTCGCCGTACTGTCGCGCCCGTGCGGGGTCGCCCGTGACCTCGGTGAGCGCGGCGGCGAGATCCGAGACGTAGCGCTCGGGATCCACGGGAGTCCCGGTGCCGTCCTGCAGCTGCTCGATCGGCACCAGCCGCCCCGTCACCCCGTCGTCGACGACCTCGGGGATACCACCCGTCGCGGTGCCGACCACCGCGGCGCCGCACGCCATCGCCTCGAGGTTGACGATGCCCAGCGGCTCGTACACCGAGGGGCACACGAACGTGGTGGCGGCGGCGAGGATCGCCGACAGCTCGTCGCGCGGCAGCATCCGCTCGATCCAGATGACCCCCTCGCGCGTCTGCTGCAGCAGGCGGACGCCCTCCTGCACCTCCGCCATGATCTCGGGGGTGTCGGGAGCGCCAGCGCACAGCACGAGCTGCACGTCCGGCGGCAGCAGCCGGGCGGCGCGCAGCAGATACGGCAGCCCCTTCTGCCTGGTGATGCGTCCGACGAAGACCACCGACGGGCGAGACGGATCCATCCCGATGCTCGCCAGGAACTCGGGGTTCTCGACCGGGCGCCAGCGCTCGACGTCGATGCCGTTGTGGATCACGCGCACACGCTGCGGGTCGACCTGCGGGTAGCTGCGCAGGATGTCCTGGCGCATGCCGTCGCTGACGGCGACGATCGCGGCGGCGTTCTCGTACGCGAGCCGCTCGATTCCACTCGAGACCGCGTAGCCGCCGCCGAGCTGCTCGGCCTTCCACGGCCGCAGCGGCTCGAGGCTGTGCGCGGTGAGCACGTGCGGGATGCCGTGCAGCTGAGACGCGAGATGGCCGGCGAAGTTCGCGTACCAGGTGTGACTGTGCACGAGGTCGGCTCCGGCGACGTCGCCGACCATGACCAGATCCGTGCCGAGGGTCTGCAGCGCGGGATTCGCCGCGGCCAGCTCCGCCGGGACCCGATACGCGTGCGTGCCCGGCTCGGCGCGTTCGGCCCCGAAGGCGCGCACCTGCACCTCGATGCTGCTGCGCAGCGCCGCCACGAGCTCGGCGACATGCACGCCGGCGCCGCCGTAGATCTCCGGCGGATATTCCTTGGTGATGATGTCGACTCGCATGTCTGCACGGTAGTACATCGGTCGTCGGGCGCTCTATGGTGGACGCATGTCGGCTCCAAAGAAGGTTTTCGGGATCATCCTCGCCGGCGGTGAGGGCAAGCGCCTCATGCCCCTCACCGCGGACAGAGCCAAGCCTGCGGTGCCCTTCGGCGGCCAGTACCGCCTGATCGACTTCGCGATATCCAACCTCATCAACTCGGGCCTGCGGCAGGTCGTCGTGCTGACGCAGTACAAGTCGCACAGCCTCGACCGGCACGTCTCGCAGAACTGGCGGATGTCGGCGCTGCTCGACTCGTACGTCACCTCCGTTCCTGCCCAGCAGCGTCTCGGGAAGCGCTGGTTCTCCGGCTCCGCCGACGCGATCCTGCAGAGCCTCAACCTCATCAACGACGAGAAGCCGGACATCGTCGTCGTGATCGGCGCGGATCACGTCTACCGCATGGACTTCCAACAGATGATCGACGCGCACATCGCGTCCGGCGCGCCCGCCACCGTGGCCGGCATCCGTCAGCCGATCGCGCTGGCCTCGCAGTTCGGGGTGATCGACGCGGATCCCGACACCGGACGCATCCGCGACTTCCTCGAGAAGCCGGCCGACCCGGTCGGGCTTTCCGACTCCCCCGACGAGGTGCTCGTCTCCATGGGCAACTACGTCTTCAACGCCGACGCGCTCGTCGCCGCGGTGGAGGCGGACGGCGAATCCGCCTCATCCGGGCACGACATGGGCGGCGACATCATCCCCTACTTCGTGCAGCGCGGCGAGGCGGGCTACTACGACATGAAGCAGAACGATGTGCCCGGCTCGTCGCCGCGGGATCGCTCGTACTGGCGGGATGTCGGGACCATCGACTCGTACTTCGACGCCCACATGGACCTGATCTCGACGCTGCCGATCTTCAACCTGTACAACACCGACTGGCCGATCCGCACGCAGAACGTCAACATGCCGCCGGCCAAGTTCGTGCGGGATGCGGTCGGCAGGATCGGCAACGCGATCGACTCGATCGTCGCCGCGGGCTCGGTGCTCTCGGGCACGCACATCGAGCGGAGCGTGATCGGGCTGCGCGGCGTCGCGCTGGGCGGCTCGACGATCACCGACTCGGTGCTCCTCGACAACGTGCACATGGGGCTCGGGTCCCGCGTGCGTCGCGCGGTCCTCGACAAGAACGTCATCCTCGAGGACGGCGCGACGGTCGGGGTGGACCGCGAACGCGACCTGGAACGCGGCTTCACGGTGACCGACTCGGGCATCACGGTCGTCGGCAAGGGCGTGCGCGTCACCCGCTGAGCGCTACGCTCGACGGGTGACCGCTGCGCGATTCCTCGTCGTCCTCGATGCCGATTCCACCCTCATCCGCAATGAGGTGATCGAACTCCTCGCCGACGAGGCGGGTCGCCGCGCCGAGGTGCAGGCGGCCACCGAAGCGGCGATGCGCGGTGAGGTGGACTTCGCGACGAGCCTGCGTTCACGTGTCGACGCGCTGCGCGGCGTGCCCACCGCCGCCTTCGAGCGCGTGCGCGCCCGGATCGAGCCCACGCCGGGCGTGCACGAGCTGACCGCGGCGGTGCATGAGCGCGGCGGTGTCGTCGGCGTGGTCTCCGGCGGGTTCCACGAGATCCTCGACCACATCGCACCGGGTCTGGGCGTCGATCGCTGGCGGGCGAACCGGCTTCTGCTCGAGGGCGACGTGCTCGCCGGCGCCGTCGACGGGGAGATCGTCGACGCCGACGCGAAGGCGGCGTCGCTGCAGAGCTGGGCCGCTGAACTGGGCGTCGCACCGCACGCGACGATCGCGATCGGGGACGGCGCGAACGATCTCACGATGATGGCCGTGGCAGGGCTCGGGATCGCGTTCAACGCCAAGCCCGCCGTGCGCGCGGCGGCGTCGCTCGTCGTCGGAGCGCAGGATCTGTCCGAGATCATCCCGCTGCTGCCCTGAGGTGCCGCCTGTCCCGGTCCGCGCCGGCCGGGCTCAGTGCCCCATGCCGAGCCCGCCGTCGACCGGGATGACGGCTCCCGAGATGTAGGCCGCGTCGTCGCCCGCGAGCCACACGACCGCACCGGCCACCTCGTCCGGCGTCGCGAAACGGCCCGCGGGGATGCTCGCCTTGTACTGCTTCTGCGTGTCCTCGGGCAGCTCCGCCGTCATGTCGGTTTCGATGAACCCCGGTGCGACCACGTTCGCGGTGATGCCGCGACCGCCCAGCTCCCGGGTGAGCGAGCGGGCGAAGCCGACCAGCGCGCTCTTGGAGGCCGAGTAGTTGACCTGCCCTGCCGAGCCGTACAGGCCGACGACACTGGAGATCAGGATGACGCGTCCGAAGCGCGCGCGCAGCATGCCCTTCGAGGCGCGCTTGACGACCCGGAAGGTGCCGCCGAGGTTGGTCGCCACGACGCTGTCGAAGTCGTCCTCGCTCATGCGCATCAGAAGGGTGTCCTTGGTGATCCCGGCGTTGGCGACGACGATCTCGACCGGTCCGAGCTGCTGCTCGACCTCGGTGAACGCCGCGTCGATGGCGGCGGCGTCGGTGACGTCGGCACGCACGGTCAGAGTGGCCTCGGGGCCCTCGCCGCTGCGTGCCGTGACCGCGACGCGGTATCCGTCGCGGACGAAGCGTTCGGCGATGGCACGGCCGATGCCGCGGTTTCCGCCGGTGACGAGGACGACGCGCTCAGCGCTCATGTAGGGCTCCTGACTGGGGATCGGATCGCACGCCATCCTACCGACCACGTCCTGCCGCGCGCGGCCCGCCGAGCGGCGTCCGGCATGCCGCGCGCGGCGTAGGCTGGAAGCACCGTGAAAGAGAAGCGCCGCGCCCCCGCTGTCACCTCCCTGCCGCAGTCGCCGCAGGCCGAGGCGGACCACCGCGTGCGCCGGTACGCGCTGACGATGATCATCCGCACGGTCTGCTTCCTGCTCATGGTGCTCGTGCAGCCGCTCGGGTGGTGGACGTGGGCGTTCGCCGTCGCCGCGATCTTCCTCCCGTACATCGCCGTCGTCTACGCGAACGCGGGCAGCGACAGCACCTCCAGCACCGTCGAGTCGCCGGTCACGCAGCTCGAAGCGCCACGCGCCTCCGCCCCCGCACCCACCGGCGCGGATCCGGACGTCATCACCATCATCGAGAGACCGGGCGACCGCGAGGCCGGCGAGCGATGACAGCCGAGCTCGAGTGCGCGCGGGCGGAATGCCGAGAACGCGCCACCCACCACATCGTCTGGCGCAACCCGCGCATCCACGCCGAGGACCGACGCAAGATCTGGCTCGCCTGCGACGCGCACGTGGGGTTCCTGAGCGACTATCTCCGGGCGAGGGACTTCCCCGTCACCGTGCACGAGGGGATGCCCGCGTGAGCCGTCTGATGCGCTGGGGCATATACCTGCTCGTCGCGATCGGCTTCGCGATCGCATGCGCCTTCCTGTCGCAGTGGCAGTTCGACCGCAACGAGGCGCGTGCGGAGCAGATCGCGCTGGTCGAGCGCAACTACGACGCGGAGCCGGTGCCCGTCGCCGAGC
This sequence comes from Microbacterium sp. NPDC077391, assembly GCF_040686955.1. Taxonomy (NCBI): domain Bacteria; kingdom Bacillati; phylum Actinomycetota; class Actinomycetes; order Micrococcales; family Microbacteriaceae; genus Microbacterium; species Microbacterium sp. NPDC077391. Next base: position 202,361 of record NZ_JBFBMI010000002.1, on the reverse strand, counting down.
TGCTCGGTGACGACGCAGCGCTCGCGCCGGCCGACGAGTGGCATCCGGTGCTGCTGCGCGGGGAGTACCTCGCCGACCAGCAGCTTCTCGTGCGCAACCGTCCGCACGGCGGCACGAGCGCGTTCGAGGTGCTGGTGCCCTTCCGGGATGAGAGCGGCCTGGTCCTGCTGGTCGACCGCGGCTGGATCTCGTCGGGCGAGGACGCCGTTCCGAAGACGGTTCCCGCGCCCCCCGCGGGCGAGAGCACCGTGGTGGTGCGGCTGCGTCCGGGCGAGCGCCTGCCCTCGTCGGGTCGCAGTGCGCCGGCGGGACAGGTGCCCACGATCCATCTCCCCACGATCGCCGAGCGGGTGAATCCGGCGCTCGTGACGAGCGCCTACGGACAGCTCGTCTCCGAGGATCCGGCCGCGGCATCCGCTCTGGGCGGGTTCACCTCCCCCACCGACGACCCCGGCCCGCATCTGTCGTACGCGATCCAGTGGATCCTGTTCGCGGTGATGGGCTTCGCCTTCATCGGCTACGTCATCCGCATCGAGATCGTGAAGGCCAAGGAGGATGCCGGAGAGCTGCCGACCCGCCAGCCGCGTCGCCGCGACCGGGACGCCGACGACGAGGACGCGCTGCTCGACTCCGCGACACGCTGACCCGCAGCGGTCAGCGCCGCAGGCGAGCGCCTCAGGCGAGCTCGATGAGGTCCTGGTACTCCTTGCTCCAGATGTCCTCGACGCCGTCGGGCAGGATCAGCACGCGCTCGGGATTGAGCGACGCCACCGCACCGGGGTCGTGCGAGACGAGCACGACCGCTCCCTCGTAGTGCGCGAGCGCGCCCAGGATCTCCTCGCGGGAGGCGGGGTCGAGGTTGTTCGTCGGCTCGTCGAGCAGCAGCATGTTCGCCGCCGACACGACCAGCGTCGCCAGCGACAGACGAGTCTTCTCGCCGCCCGAGAGCACGCCGGCGGGCTTGTGCACGTCGTCACCGGTGAAGAGGAAGGATCCGAGCACCTTGCGCGCCTCGGTCTCGTTCAGATCGGGGGCCGCGGAGATCATGTTCTCCAGCACCGACCGCTTCACGTCGAGGTTCTCGTGCTCCTGCGCGTAGTAGCCGATCTTCAAGCCGTGGCCTGGCTCGAGCTGACCCGTGTCGGGCTGGTCGACGCCGGCGAGCAGACGCAGCAGCGTGGTCTTGCCCGCACCGTTCAGCCCCAGCACGACGACCTTCGAGCCGCGGTCGATAGCGAGATCGACGTCGGTGAAGATCTCGAGCGAGCCGTACGACTTCGACAGCCCGGATGCCATCAGCGGCGTCTTCCCGCACGGCGCGGGCTTGGGGAAGCGCAGCTTCGCGACCCGGTCGACCTGACGCACCTCGTCGAGGCCCGACAGCAGCTTCTCGGCGCGCGCGACCATCTGGTGCGCCGCGGCGGCCTTCGACGCCTTGGCGCCGAACCGCGCGGCCTGCAGCTGCAGCTGGGTGGCCTTCTTCTCGGCGTTGGCGCGCTCCTTCTTGCGGCGCTCCTCATCCGCCACCCGCTGGCGCAGGTAGTTCTTCCAGTTCATGTTGTACATGTCGATGACCTGGCGGTTCGCGTCGAGGTAGAACACGCGGTTGACCGTCTCGCCGACGAGCTCGACATCGTGGCTGATCACGATGAGCCCGCCCTTGTAGTTCTTCAGGAACTCGCGCAGCCACACCACGCTGTCGGCGTCGAGGTGGTTGGTGGGCTCGTCGAGGATCATCGTGTCGGCGTCGGAGAACAGGATGCGGGCGAGCTCGATCCTTCGACGCTGGCCGCCGGAGAGCGTGCTCAGCGGCTGATCGAGGATGCGATCGGGCAGCGAGAGGTTGTTGGCGATGGACGCCGCCTCGGCCTCGGCCGCATAGCCTCCGAGCGCCTCGAACCGCTCGGTGAGGTTGGCGAACTTGCGCATGGCGCGCTCGGCGATCTTCGTATCATCGGATGCCATGTCGTGCGAGGCCGTGGCGATGCCGAGCTGGATAGTGCCCAGACCGCGCGCATCGAGGATGCGGGTCCTGGCGAGCATCTCAGGGTCGCCGATGCGCGGATCCTGCGGGAGGTACCCGATCTCGCCCGATCGTGTGACCTTGCCCTCGGAGGCCAGCACGTCGCCGGCGAGCACCTTCGTCAGGGTGGTCTTGCCGGCGCCGTTGCGGCCGACGAGGCCGATCTTGTCGCCGGCGGCGACCCGGAACGAGACGTCCGACATGAGCACACGTGCTCCGACGCGGATCTCGAGGTCATGCACGGCGAGCACAGCGGTATCCGTTCGTAGAGGGGAGAGCGGCCGAGGGGCCAGCCTCCCAGTATAGTTCGCGGGCGATGCGGGGCCTTTCAGGATGGGAGGACGCCCGCGCCCCCGCCCCACGGCCGGCCCGTGAGGTCAGCGGGCGAGCCCTCGGGCGGTGAGCGCATCGCCCACGTCGTCGGCGTGCTTCATCGCGAGCACGAGCAGGGGCACGGCGGCCCGCACACCGAGCCGCACTCCCCTCGCGCGCTGCGCGTCGCGCACCTGCTCGAGGAGGCCGGCGAGCACGGGCACCATCGTGATCGTCAGCGAGACGGCGAGAGCCGGGGTCTCAGGATCCACGCCGAACACGCGCAGCGGCCGGAACAGCCGGCGCAGCACGTCGAGCAGGTCGCCCGTCCTGGTGGTCCTCGTCACCGCCTCCGCCAGCAGGAGCATGGCCACCACCCGGCCGGTGCTCTGCACCGCGGCGGTGACGTCGACGAAGACGACCAGCGCGCCGCCCAGCACGACGATCAGCCAGCGCAGCCGCCACCAGGCCAGAGCTGTCCCCCGCAGGCCCGCGCCGGTCGAGAGCAGCACGGTCGTGGCCGCACCGAGCAGCACGATGGTCCCGGTCGTGGGCAGACGCGTGATCGAGATGGCCAGCGCGCAGATCGCCAGCGCGAGAAGCTTCCACCCGGCGGGGATCCGGTGCAGGATGCTGTCGCCGGCCCGATACAGGGAGATCACGCGCTGATCCGCCGATACGTCTCGATCACGGCTGGCGGCTCCCCCGTCTCGACCAGGCGCCCGCCGTCGAAGAGCACCGCCGCGTCGCAGCGCGCCGCCAGCTCCAGATCGTGTGTGACGATCACGACCGGCACCGGCAGCGTGAGCAGCAGGTCGGCGATCCGGCGGGCGTTGCGCAGATCGAGCAGCGTGGTCGGCTCATCCGCGACGACCAGCCGGGGATCGATGCACAGCACCGCAGCCAGCGCCAGCAGCTGTCGCTGGCCGCCCGAGAGCTCGGAGACGGGCTGATCGCCCCGCCCGGCCAGCCCGTACTGCTCGAGGATCTGCTCGACGCGCAGCGTGCGCATCGCTCGCGACAGGGAGCCGAGAGAGAGCGCGAGATCCTCGGCTGGTGTCGGCATGAGGATCTGAGCCTCGGGGTTGGTGAACACGAAGCCCACCCGCGAGCGCACCCTCGCGGCATCGGCCGCCGGGTCGAGTCCCAGCACGCGGACGGAGCCGGAGGTCGGCTGACGCAGCCCGTTGATCATGCGGGCGAACGTCGACTTCCCCGAGCCGTTGGCGCCGATCACCGCCGTGCGTGACGCGGTCAACCGGGTCGTGACGCCACGCAGGATCGGAGCATCGTCGACGACGTAGGACACGTCGTCGAAGGCGATGTGAGCGGTTGTCACCGCGCGGGGACGGGAGTGGCGCCGACAGCTCGCGCAGGCGCGCCGACTCCCGCCGGGAAGGCCCGGGGGTACGCCCGGCGGAGCGCGACCGCGAGCACGGTCGCCAGCGTCGCCTTGATCAGGTCGCCGGGAAGGAAGGCGACGGTCGACAGCGCCGTCAGGTCGAGCGGCACGCCGGTGACAGCGGCCTGCACCGGGATCCCGAAGAGGTAGACGACGATGATGCCGCCGACGAGGGATCCGGTGGCCGCACGCCACCAGGTGAAGCGCCCACTGTGCGCGATCAGGCCGATCACGACCGCCCCGACGACCCAGCCCGCCATGTATCCGGCGGTCGGCCCGACAAAGGCTCCGAGCCCACCGCGTCCCCCGGCCAGCACCGGGAGTCCGATCGCCGCGAGTGCGAGCATGAGCAGCACCGACAGCGGCGCACGGCGCGCGCCGAGCACGAGTCCAGCGAGCATGACGCCGAGCGTCTGACCGGTGATCGGAACACCGCTCGGCAGCGGCACCATCACCGTGCCGAGCACGATCACCAGTGCGGCGAAGACGGCGATGCGCGCCAGATCAGCGCTGAGCGGACGGCGGTCGGGAGCCATGGATCCTCCGAGGTCGTGGGTTACGTGCACCGAAGCGGCTGTCACGTTGTCGATTCCCACAGTATTGAGAAGATCCCAGGCGGCGCACGCCGACACCTACAGCGTGGGTCGGCAGATCTTGTCGACCTCGACCCAGTCGCCGACGCCCGTCAGCTCAGATCGCGAACCCGAGGGCGCGCATCATGTCGCGCCCGTCGTCCGTGATCCGCTCCGGGCCCCACGGCGGCATCCACACCCAGTTGATCCGGAACTGCTCGACGACCGAGTCCAGCGCCTGGGCGGTCTGCTCCTCGAGGACGTCGGTGAGCGGGCATCCGGCGCTGGTCAGCGTCATGTGGATCACGAGTGCGTCGTTCTCGTCGTCCCACGAGAGATCGTAGATGAGGCCGAGATCGACGACGTTGATCCCGAGCTCGGGATCCATCACGTCCTTGAGAGCCTCGGTGACCTCGTCGAACTTCTCGGGGCTGAGCGTCGCGGTCATGCTCCCAGCCTACGCTTCGATCGGCTCGGCGGGGTCGAGGAAGCGATCGTAGCCCTCCGCCTCGAGCCGGTCGGCGAGCTCGGGTCCGCCCTCCTCCACGATCCGTCCCTTGACGACGACGTGCACGTAGTCGGGGCGGATGTAGCGCAGGATGCGGGTGTAGTGGGTGATCAGCAGCACACCGAGGTTCGTGGCGTCCTTGGCGCGGTTGACGCCCTCGGAGACGATCTTCAGCGCGTCGACGTCGAGACCGGAGTCGGTCTCGTCGAGAACGGCGAGCTTCGGCTTGAGCACCTCGAGCTGCATGATCTCGTGACGCTTCTTCTCGCCACCCGAGAAGCCCTCGTTGACGTTTCGCTGAGCGAACTTGGGGTCCATGCGCAGGTTCGACATGGCCGCCTTGACGTCCTTCGTCCACTGCCGGATCGAGGGCGCCTCGCCGTCGATCGCGGTCTTGGCGGTGCGCAGGAAGTTCGTGACCGTGACACCGGGGATCTCGACCGGGTACTGCATCGCGAGGAAGAGGCCGGCGCGGGCGCGCTCGTCGACGCTCATCTCGAGCACGTCCGCACCGTCGAAGGTGATGGTGCCCTGCGTGACGGTGTACTTGGGGTGGCCGGCGATCGTGTAGGCGAGCGTCGACTTGCCCGAGCCGTTGGGGCCCATGATGGCGTGCGTCTCACCGGTCTTGATGGTGAGGTCGATCCCGTTGAGGATCGGCGTCTCGCCCTGGTCGGTCTCGACCGTTACGTGCAGGTCGCGGATCTCGAGAACAGACATTCAGACTTCCTTAGTGACAGTGGGGTCGATGAGCACGTCGTCACCGTCGATCTCGACGACGAACACCGGGACGGGCTCGTAAGCGGGGAGGTTGAGGGGGTGGCCGGTCTCGAGCGAGAACGCCGAGCCGTGGGCCCAGCATTCCAGCGTCTTGCCTTCCACGAACCCCTCGGAGAGCGAGATGTCGCCGTGCGTGCAGCGGTCGCCGATCGCGTGGATCTCGTCGTCGCTGTCCTTCACGATCGAGATCGCGATGCCGTCGAGCTCGACGCGCAGCGGCGTGTCCTGCTCCAGCTCGCTGACACTGCAGGCGCGCTGTGCGCTCATCGGGTCACCGCCTCGAGCTCGGCCTCGAGCGCGGCGGTCAGCTCGTCCTGCAGCGTCGGGATGCCGATGCGCTGCACGACCTCGGTGAGGAAGCCGAACACGACCAGGCGGCGCGCCTCCTCCTCGGAGATGCCTCGCGCCTGCAGGTAGAACAGCTGCTCGTCGTCGAAGCGACCCGTCGCACTCGCGTGTCCCGCCCCGGCGATGTCGCCGGTCTGGATCTCGAGGTTCGGGATCGAGTCGGCGCGGGCGCCCTCGGTGAGCACGAGGTTGCGGTTCGCCTCGTACGAGTCGGTGCCGGTCGCGTCCGGTCCGATCAGCACGTCGCCGATCCAGACGCTGTGCGCGCTCTGACCGTGCAGCGCGCCCTTATACAGCACATCGCCCGTGGTGTGCGCACCCTTGTGGTGCAGGTAGACCTGGCTCTCCAGGTGCTGGCCGGAGTCGGCGAACGACAGCCCGTACAGGTAGCCGTGCGACCCGGTGCCCGCGAGCTCGACGTTCGGGTTCACACGCACGACGCCGCCGCCGAGGCTGACCACGATGTGCGTGAGCTCGGCGTCGCGGTCGACGCGCGCCTGGTGGGCGGCCGCGTGCACTGCGTCGTCCTCCCAGCGCTGCACGGTGACGACCTTGAGCTTCGCGCCGTCGCGCACGATGATCTCGACGTTCTGCGCGTACTCCGCCGTACCGCCGTGCTGCAGCACGACGGTGGCGACGCTGTGGCGTCCGGCCTCGATCACGAGGTGCGCGTCAGCGCGGCCGCCGCTGCCGTCGATCGTCACGACGATCGGCTCTGCGACCTCCTCATCGGCCGGGATGCTGAGGTGCAGCGCCTCGGCCGCACCCTGCCATGCCACGGCCGAGACGACGTCCTCCGGGACGAAGAACTCGCCCCGCGGCGCGGCGCCGTGCGCGAGCGGCGCGCTGACGTACTGCTCGTGACTGAAGGTGTAGGTGACCGCGTCGCTCACGGCTGCGGTGTCGAACAGCGTCTTCATCTGCGCGACGGGGGTGTGCTTCCAGTTGACCTCGCGGCCGGTCGGAACGCCGAAGTCATCCGGGTCGAACGACCTCGGACGCTCGGAGCGGGTCTGCACCGGCACGAAGCCGGCGCTCGCGACCTGCGCGGCAGGGTCGATGTGCGCGTTCGTCTGCGGCGCCAGCTCGGGCGCCTGGGTGGGGGCCGTCATCAGCCGACCGATCCTTCCATGCCCATCTCGATGAGCTTGTTCAGTTCCATCGCGTACTCCATGGGCAGCTCGCGTGCGATGGGCTCGATGAACCCGCGCACGATCATCGCCATCGCCTCGGTCTCCTCGATGCCGCGGGACTGCAGGTAGAAGAGCTGCTCCTCGCTGACCTTCGAGACCGTGGCCTCATGACCGAGCTGGACATCGTCGACGCGGATGTCGATCGCCGGGTACGTGTCGGAGCGCGACTGCGTGTCGACGAGAAGCGCGTCGCAGACCACCGAGTTGGCGGAGTGGTGCGCAGCGGCGTCCACGCGGACCTCGCCGCGGTACCCGGCGCGTCCGCCGCCGCGGGCGATCGACTTCGACACGATCGACGACTGCGTGTACGGCGCCATGTGCACCATCTTCGCGCCCGCGTCCTGGTGCTGACCGGGACCGGCGAAGGCGACCGACAGGGTCTCGCCCTTCGCGTGCTCGCCCATCAGGTAGATGGAGGGGTACTTCATCGTCACCTTGGAGCCGATGTTGCCGTCGACCCACTCCATCGTCGCGCCCTCGTGGGCGACCGCGCGCTTGGTGACGAGGTTGTAGACGTTGTTCGACCAGTTCTGGATCGTCGTGTAGCGCACGCGGGCGTTCTTCTTCACGATGATCTCGACGACGGCCGAGTGCAGCGAGTCCGACTTGTAGATCGGGGCGGTGCAGCCCTCGATGTAGTGGACGTAGCTGTCCTCGTCGGCGATGATCAGGGTCCGCTCGAACTGACCCATGTTCTCGGTGTTGATGCGGAAGTACGCCTGCAGCGGGATCTCGACGTGAACGCCCTTGGGCACGTACACGAACGAGCCGCCCGACCACACCGCCGTGTTGAGCGCGGCGAACTTGTTGTCGCCGGTCGGGATCACGGTGCCGAAGTACTCCTCGAAGAACTCGGGGTGCTCGCGCAGCGCCGTGTCGGTGTCCATGAAGATGACGCCCTGGGCCTCGAGGTCCTCACGGATCTGGTGGTAGACGACCTCGGACTCGTACTGCGCGGCGACGCCGGCGACGAGACGCTGACGCTCGGCCTCGGGGATGCCGAGACGCTCGTAGGTGTTCTTGATGTCGTCGGGAAGGTCTTCCCAGCTCTGCGCCTGCTTCTCGGTGGAGCGGACGAAGTACTTGATGTTGTCGAAGTCGATGTCGCTGAGATCCGCACCCCAGGTGGGCATCGGCTTGCGGTCGAACAGCGACAGCCCCTTGAGGCGGGTCTTCAGCATCCACTCCGGCTCGTTCTTGAGAGCGGAGATGTCGCGCACGACGTCCTCGGAGAGACCGCGGCGCGCGCTGGCTCCGGCGGCATCGGCGTCGTGCCAGCCGAACTCGTACACCCCCAGCCCATCCAGTTCCGGGCGGTCGATCAGGACATCCGACATGACACACTCTCCTCAACACGGCCCAGACGGTGTCATCCGCCCCGGCACACCGGTTCCCCGTCGAGTCTTCGGGAAAAGGATGCCGCTCATGGGCCCTCATCTTCGGCGCGAGACTCGCGCCTAAACTGTCGGTGAGGGAATCCGCGCTGTGTGCGCCCCTCATCACAATCCCGATTCTACAGGTTCCGCCTCGCGAGCGGGCCGCGCCCGCCTGTCGATTCCGCGAACCGGAGGCACCATGAACCACAACGCCGCTACGGATACCCTCCCGCGCAGGCGCACGCCCGGCGACACCCTGAGCTGGCTGCCGACGACGATCGGCCGGCGGCTGCGCGTCTTCGCGTGGCTGTCGTTCGCCGCCGAGGTGCTGATCATCGGCACCGGCGGCGCCGTGCGGCTGACCGGCTCCGGCCTGGGCTGCACGGAGTGGCCGCTGTGCACGCCGGAGTCGCTCGTGCCGATCCTCGAGGTGCAGGGCGTGCACGGGGCGATCGAGTTCGGCAACCGGGTGATGACCGGCGTCGTGGGTCTGCTCGCGCTCGCCGTGCTCATGCTCACGCTGCACGTCATCAGCGGACGCCGACTGGTGCTGCGCGCCGTCTGGTTCGCGCTCGGCGGCATCGCCGCAGGGGTCGCGGTGTACATCGCGGCGTCCGCGCTGGGTCTTCCGGATGCGGCGCTCATGTCCGCCGTGCTGCTCCTCGCGGTGCTGGTGGGAGCCGTCGACTCGCTCCGGCAGACGACCGAGCGGCGCGACCTCGCCGTCCTGGCGTGGGTGGTGCTGGTGGGCGTGATGGCACAGGCGGTCGTCGGCGGCTTCGCGGTGATCAGCAGCCTCAACCCGTTCCTCGTCGGCTTCCACTACACGGTGTCCCTGCTCCTCGTGTGCGTCACGGCCCTGTTCCTCGTGCGCCTGCGCGCGCAGCCGGGCAGGCGCATCCCCGCCGTTCCGGCCTGGTTCTCGATCACGGCGCATCTCACCGGTGTCGCGCTGGCTCTCACGATCGTCTTCGGCGTGCTGACCACGGGCTCAGGCCCCCACTCCGGCGACATCGACATCCAGCGGCAGGGCTTCGACGCCAGCATCCTCGCCCACGTGCACGCCTGGCCGGGCTACGTGCTGGCAGTCCTCGTGCTCATCCTGGCCGTGTCGGCATGGGTGCTGAAGCTGCCGCCGCGCCGGTGGATGCTCGTGCTCGTCGTCGCGATCCTCGTGCAGGTCGGCGTCGGCGTGCTGCAGGCGCGCACCGGTCTGCCCCCGGTGCTGGTCGGCATCCATATGGTGCTCGCCGCGCTGTCTGCCGCGACGTACACCGTGGTCGTCACCAGACTGAAGACGCCCGCGGCCTGACCAGACTCGACGCCACGAACAGGCCCCCGCCGGATGGATCCGGCGGGGGCCTGTTCGTGATGTCGATCGGAGGATCAGAACGGCAGCAGCGGGTCGACCGCGACGGCGACGAAGATCAGGGTGAGGTAGGTGATCGACGCGTGGAACACCCGCATCGGCCGCGCCTCGTCGCCGTGCACGGCCCGGTTGTACAGGCGGTGCGACTCGTAGATGAACCAGCCGCCGAAGACGAGGGCCGAGACGGTGTAGACGAGTCCCATGTGCGCGACGGGCACGAGCAGCAGCGAGCACGCGACGGTCGCCCACGCGTACAGAATGACCTGCAGACCCACCTGCGAGGCCGACCGGGTGACGCCGAGCATCGGCACGTCGACGTCGTCGTAGTCGTCCTTGTACTTCATCGACAGCGGCCAGTAGTGCGGCGGCGTCCAGAGGAAGACGAGCACGAAGAGAACCAGCGGCGGCCAGTCGAGCGACCCGGTGACGGCGCTCCAGCCGATCAGCACGGGGAAACATCCCGCGATGCCGCCCCAGACGATGTTCTGCTCGGTGCGGCGCTTGAGGATCATCGTGTAGATCACGACGTAGAAGAAGATGGCGATCACCGAGAGCGTCGCGGCGAGCCAGTTGGTCGTGAGCAGCAGCCAGACGGTGGATGCCACGGCCAGCACCCACGAGAAGACCAGGGCACCGCGCGGAGAGACCTCGCCGGTCACGAGCGGCCGGTTCTCGGTGCGCTTCATGTGCACGTCGATGTCGCGATCGAGGTACATGTTGAACGAGGCCGCCGAGGATGCGCTCATCGCACCGCCGATGACGGTCGCGATGACGAGCCAGAGATCGGGCATCCCGCCCTCGGCCAGGAACATCACCGGAACGGTGGAGACGAGCAGAAGCTCGAGTACGCGAGGCTTGGTGAGGGCGATGTAACCGCGGATCCTCTGACCGAGCGAGTGATGAATCGCGGCGGTCTGCGATGTCGTCGAGATCGCGATCCCCTCCTTATACATGGCGGATGTGCCCCCATTCTATGCCACCAGGCGTGTCGAGCCCGGCCTTCGGCGGGTGACTCGGCACGCCGCTCAGAACCCGCGCCGAAGGGGTCTGCCGCGGCCGTGCCGTCGCGTGCAACACACGCCGACCCGTCGTGTGCGCACCGCTATGCTGAAACCCACTCGCGCACCCGCTGCTGTGCACATCCACTCCGTGAAGACGAGGAAGGCGCAGGAATGCGGGAGCGTCCCCGAGCGTCTAAAGGAGTATGGCTGTGGCAGAACTGCACTGGGATGAGATCGACCGACGAGCGGTGGACACCGCCCGGGTGCTCGCGGCGGATGCTGTCGAGAAGGTGGGCAACGGCCACCCCGGCACGGCGATGAGCCTCGCTCCCGCGGCGTACCTCCTCTACCAGCGCGTGATGCGTCACGACCCCACCGACACCGACTGGCTCGGCCGTGACCGCTTCATCCTGTCGGTCGGCCACTCCTCGCTCACGCAGTACGTGCAGCTGTACCTCGGCGGCTTCGGACTCGAGCTCGAAGACCTCGAGTCGCTGCGCACCTGGGGTTCGAAGACCCCTGGGCACCCCGAGTACGGGCACACCAAGGGCGTCGAGATCACCACCGGTCCCCTCGGTCAGGGCCTCGCGTCGGCCGTCGGCTTTGCGTACGCCGCCCGGTACGAGCGCGGGCTGTTCGACCCGGATGCCGCCGCCGGCACGAGCCCGTTCGACCACTTCGTCTACGTGATCGCCGGTGACGGCGACCTGCAGGAGGGCGTGACCAGCGAGGCGTCCTCGCTGGCCGGCCACCAGCAGCTGGGCAACCTCATCGCGATCTACGACTCCAACCAGATCTCGATCGAGGACGACACCGATGTCGCCTTCACCGAGGACGTGGCCGCTCGCTACGAGGCGTACGGCTGGCACGTGCAGACCGTCGACTGGAAGAAGACCGGCGAGTACGTCGAGGACGTCGCCGAGCTGCACGCCGCGATCGCCGCGGCGCAGGGCGAGCAGTCCAAGCCCTCGCTGATCATCCTGAAGACGATCATCGGCTGGCCCTCCCCCGGCAAGCAGAACACCGGCAAGATCCACGGCTCCGCGCTGGGCGCCGACGAGCTGGCCGCGACGAAGAAGGTGCTCGGGTTCGACCCGGAGCAGCACTTCGCCGTCGCCGACGACGTCATCGCGCACACCCGGGAACTCGCGCAGCGGGCGGCCGAGGCGCGTGCCGAGTGGCAGAAGTCGTTCGACGCCTGGGCCGAGGCGAACCCCGAGCGCAAGGCGCTGCTCGACCGTCTCGAGGCGCACGAGCTGCCCGAGGGCATCGCGGACGCCCTGCCGGTCTTCGAAGCCGACAAGGACGTCTCGACCCGAGCGGCATCCGGACAGGTCATCAACGCTCTCGCCGCCCAGCTCCCCGAGCTGTGGGGTGGTTCGGCCGACCTGGCCGAGTCGAACCTGACGACCATCAAGGACGCCCCGTCGTTCATCCCGACGGAGTGGTCGACGCACGAGTGGAAGGGCGCCCCCTACGGACGGGTGCTGCACTTCGGCATCCGCGAGCACGCGATGGGCGCGATCATCAACGGCATCGTGCTGCACGGGCCCACCCGCGCGTTCGGCGGCACGTTCCTCATCTTCAGCGACTACATGCGCCCGGCCGTTCGTCTGGCCGCCCTGATGAACGTGCCGAGCATCTTCGTCTGGACCCACGACTCGGTGGCCCTCGGCGAGGACGGCCCGACGCACCAGCCGATCGAGCAGCTCGCGTCGCTGCGACTGATCCCGAACTTCACCGTGGTGCGCCCCGCCGACGCCAACGAGACCGCCGCCGCGTGGCTCGAGCTGCTCCGCCGTCACGGCGGCCCGGCCGGCATCGCCCTGACGCGGCAGAACATCGCCGTCTTCGAGCGCGGCGACGGCGAGGCCTCGGGCGACACGTTCGCGTCGGCGGCGCACACCGCCAAGGGCGCCTACGTGCTCGCCGAGGCGCCGAACGGCACGCCGGACGTGATCCTGATCGCCACCGGCTCCGAGGTGCAGCTCGCGGTCGCCGCGCGCGAGACGCTCGCCGCGGAGGGCGTGGGCGCGCGCGTCGTCTCGGCCCCCTCGCTGGAGTGGTTCGCCGAGCAGGACGAGGCGTACCGCGAGTCGGTGCTGCCGGCGTCCATCACCGCGCGCGTCTCGGTGGAGGCGGGCTCCGTCGCCAGCTGGCGCGGCATCGTGGGCGACCGCGGTCGCTCGATCGGCATCGACCACTTCGGCGCGTCGGCCGACTACAAGACCCTGTTCGAGAAGTTCGGCGTCACCGCCGAGGCGGTCGTCTCGGCCGCACGCGAGACCATCGCCGACGCAGCGCGCTGAGCGCTGCAGAAGGAGAACGAGAGACATGAGCACCCCCACCGAGAACCTCGCACAGGCCGGCGTCAGCATCTGGCTCGATGATCTGTCGCGCACGCGCATCAGCTCCGGCAACCTCGCGCAGCTGATCGACAGCCGCAACGTCGTCGGCGTCACCACGAACCCGACCATCTTCGCCACCGCGCTGATGGACAAGAACGACACCTCCTACGACGAGCAGACCCGCGAGCTCGCCGCGGCCGGGGCATCCGCCGAAGAGGCGATCTTCGCCGCCACCACCCAGGATGTGGCCGACGCGCTGGACGTCTTCCGCCCGGTGTGGGAGGCGACGAACCACGTCGACGGACGCGTCTCGATCGAGGTCTCCCCCGACCTCGCGCACGACACCGAGGGCACGGTCGCGTCGGCCAAGGAGCTGTGGCAGAAGATCGACCGCCCCAACCTGCTGGTGAAGATCCCCGCCACCAAGGCCGGTCTTCCCGCGATCACCGAGGCGATCGCCACCGGCATCAGTGTGAACGTCACCCTGATCTTCAGCCTGGAGCGGTACGAAGAGGTCATCGACGCGTACCTCACGGGCCTCGAGCGCGCGCACTCCGCCGACTTCGACCTGTCGAGCATCCACTCGGTCGCCTCCTTCTTCGTGTCTCGCGTCGACACCGAGACCGACAAGCGTCTGGAGGAGATCGGCACCGAGGAGGCGCTGGCCCTGAAGAGCAAGGCGGGGCTCGCCAACGCCCGCCTCGCCTACGAGCTGTTCGAGAAGAAGTTCGCCGAGAAGCGCGCTCAGGATCTCATCGCCCTGGGTGCCAACCTGCAGCGGCCGCTGTGGGCGTCGACCGGCGTCAAGGACCCGAACCTGCCCGACACGCTCTACGTCACCCAGCTCGTCGCTCCCGGCGTCGTGAACACGATGCCCGAGAAGACGCTCGAGGCGACCTTCGACCACGGCGAGGTCACCGGCGACACGATCACCTCGACCTACGCCGAGTCGCACGAGGTGATGGCGAACCTGAAGGCCGTCGGCGTCGACTTCGACGACGTCACCCGGGTGCTCGAGGAGGAGGGCGTGGCCAAGTTCATCGACTCGTGGCACGGCCTGCTCGAGAGCGTCGCAGGGGTCCTGGACGCCGCACGATGACCGTCTCGGTGCACGTGTCGCAGGCGGCTCAGGCCGCCGTCGAGCAGCTCGTGCCAGGGCTGGTCGACGACCTCGTCGCCTCACGTGTCACCGCAGCCGACAACGACCTGTGGGGTCCGGATGCCTCAGCCGAGGCGTCCGTTCGCCTCGGCTGGGTCGACGCCGTCTCGAACTCGCGTCCGCTCGTCGCGGAGATCGTCGCACTGCGCGACGATCTCCGCGCGCGCGGGATCGACCGCATCGTGCTGGCCGGCATGGGCGGGTCGTCGCTCGCCCCCGAGGTCATCGCGAACACCGCGGGCGTGCCGCTGACCATCCTCGACAGCACGGCACCCGCGCAGGTGCTGCGCGGGATCGACGAGGGCCTCGCCCGCACGGCACTCGTCGTGTCGTCGAAGTCCGGGTCCACCATCGAGACGGACTCGCAGCGCCGCGCCTTCGAGGCCGCCTTCAGCGACCTCGGCATCGACCCGGCCGAGCGCATCGTCGTCGTCACCGATCCCGGATCCCCGCTGGAGGAATCGGCGCGGGAGGCCGGATACCGCGTCTTCACCGCCGACCCAAACGTCGGGGGCCGGTACTCCGCGCTCACGGCATTCGGCCTGGTGCCGGCCGGTCTCGCCGGCGCCGACATCGCCGAGCTGCTCGACGAGGCGGAGGCATCGATGCTGCAGTTCGCCGTCGACTCGACCGAGAACCCGGCGCTGCGACTTGCCGCCGCCCTCGTGGGCACGGAGCCCCGCCGCGACAAGCTCGCGCTCATCAGCGACGGCACCCACATCGAGGGGCTTCCCGACTGGATCGAGCAGCTCATCGCCGAATCCACCGGGAAGGCCGGCACCGGCATCCTCCCCGTCGTGCTGCTGCCCGTCTCCCCCGAGGTGGAGTCTGCGCCCGCCGATCTGCAGATCGTGCGACTCGTCGACGACGCCGACGAGTTCCACCTGCGCCACCACGGCGAGATCCTCGTCAGCGGCACGCTCGGCGCGCAGTTCCTGCTCTGGGAGTACGCCACGGCGATCGCCGGCCGTCTGCTCGGCATCAATCCGTTCGACCAGCCCGATGTCGAGGCCGCGAAGACGGCCGCACGCGGTCTCCTCGACGCGCGACCGGAGGCGACCACGGCGGCATTCGTCGAGAGCGGCATCGAGGTGCGGGCGTCGGATCCGGGGCTGCTGCGCTCGGGTACGCTCGCCGGTGTGCTCGACGCCCTGTGGGAGCGGCTCGGCACCGACGGATACGTGGCGATCCACGCGTACGTCGACCGCAACGACATGCCCCAGCTCTCGGGGCTGCGCGAGATGGTGGCCGCCGACTCCGGACGTCCGACCACGTTCGGCTGGGGGCCCCGCTTCCTGCATTCGACGGGCCAGTACCACAAGGGCGGCCCGGCCCAGGGCGTGTTCCTGCAGATCACCGAGCGCACCGACGTGGATCTGGAGATCCCCGGGCGCCCGTTCACGTTCGGGCAGCTGATCGAGGCACAGGCTGCGGGCGACGCGGCCGTGCTCTCCGGTCTCGGTCGCCCGGTCGTCACCCTGACCATCACAGACGCCGTGGATGACGTGCTGGCGCTCTTCGAAGCCGCTCAGTGAGCTCATCCTCACGACTTGGAGATATCCCCCACCGATGACTGCCACCGTCTCCCGCGGACACAACCCCCTCCGCGACCCTGATGATCGCCGCCTGAATCGCATCGCCGGACCGAGCGCCTTGGTGATCTTCGGCGTGACCGGCGATCTGTCGCGCAAGAAGCTCATGCCCGCCGTGTACGACCTCGCCAACCGCGGCCTGCTGCCGCCCGGTTTCGCCCTCGTCGGCTTCGCCCGGCGCGACTGGGAGGACCAGGACTTCGCGAAGGTCGTGTACGACGCCGTGAAGGAGCACTCGCGCACCGAGTTCCGTGAGGAGACCTGGCAGCAGCTGCTGCAGGGCATCCGGTTCGTGCAGGGCACGTTCGACGACCCGCAGTCGTTCGCACGGCTGCGCGAGACCGTCGAGACGCTCGACGTCGAGCGCGGCACCATGGGCAACCACGCCTTCTACCTGTCGATCCCCCCGAAGGACTTCCCGACGGTGGCCCGCCAGCTGAAGGAATCCGGCCTGGTCGGCGAGGACAGCGACGACGACACCTGCTGGCGCCGCGTCGTGATCGAGAAGCCGTTCGGCGACGACCTGGAGTCGGCTCGGGCCCTCAACAGCGCGCTCGAGGTCGCCTTCCCCGCCGACTCGATCTTCCGCATCGACCACTACCTCGGCAAGGAGACGGTGCAGAACATCCTCGCGCTGCGCTTCGCGAACGAGCTGTACGAGCCGATCTGGAATCGCAACCACATCGATCACGTGCAGATCACCATGGCCGAGGACATCGGCGTGGGCGGCCGCGCGGGCTACTACGACGGCATCGGCGCGGCACGCGACGTGATCCAGAACCACCTGCTGCAGCTTCTCGCCCTGACGGCGATGGAGGAGCCGATCAGCCTGTCGGCCGAGCATCTTCGCGCCGAGAAGGAGAAGGTCCTCGAGGCGGTCCAGCTCCCGGAGGATCTGTCGCTGGCGGCCGCACGCGGCCAGTACGCCGGCGGGTGGCAGGGCGGCGAGAAGGTGAACGGCTTCCTCGAAGAGGAGGGGATGAACCCCCAGTCGACCACCGAGACGTACGCGGCCCTCAAGCTCGAGATCGCCAACCGCCGCTGGGCAGGTGTGCCGTTCTACCTCCGCACCGGCAAGCGCCTGGGACGCCGGGTCACCGAGATCGCGATCGTCTTCAAGCGCGCGCCGCACCATCTGATGGGCCGCGCGTCGGAGATCGGCCAGAACGCCCTGGTCATCCGCGTGCAGCCGAACGAGGGCGTCACGATCCGCTTCGGCTCGAAGGTCCCCGGCGCCGGAACCCAGGTGCGCGACGTGACCATGGACTTCGGGTACGGCCACGCCTTCACCGAGGCGAGCCCCGAGGCGTACGAGCGCCTCATCCTCGACGTGCTCCTCGGCGATCCCCCACTCTTCCCCCGGCACGAGGAGGTCGAGCTGTCGTGGAAGATCCTCGACCCGATCGAGCAGTACTGGGCATCTCTGGACGAGCAGCCCGAACAGTACGCCCCCGGCTCCTGGGGCCCTGCCTCGGCCGATGACCTCCTTGCCCGCGACGGACGAGTCTGGAGACGCCCGTGATCATCGACATTCCCGACACGACGATCAGTCAGGTCGCCAAGCAGCTCGTCAAGGTGCGCGAAGAGGGCGGCGCCGTCGCCCTCGGTCGTGTGCTGACCCTGATCATCGCCGCCCGCAACGGGGTCGCCGAAGAGGCGATCGAGGCGGCCAACGACGCATCCCGCGAGCACCCGATGCGCGTGATCGTCCTCACCCTCGGCGACGGCGAGGCCCGACTGGACGCGCAGATCCGCGTCGGCGGCGATGCCGGAGCGAGCGAGGTGGTGGTGCTGCGAGCCTTCGGCGACGCGGCGAGCAACGCCGAGAGCCTGGTCACCGGACTCCTGCTGCCGGATGCCCCCGTTGTCGCGTGGTGGCCGGACGAGGCGCCGCTGGATGCCGCGGATTCCCCTCTCGGGCGGATCGCGCAGCGCCGCATCACCGACGCGGCCACGAGCTCCGATGTGCGCGACCGCCTGACCCTGCTGGGCCGCACCCACGCCCCCGGCGACACGGACCTCGCCTGGACCCGCCTCACGCACTGGCGCGAACAGCTCGCAGCCGTGCTCGACCAGCCGCCCTTCGAGGACGTGGTCGGCGCCGAGGTGCGCGGCGCCGCGGCGTCGCCGTCGACCGCGCTGCTGGCCGCATGGCTGCAGATGGCGCTCGATGTGCCCGTGACGTGGTCGTACGAGGATCCGAGCGAGTGGGAGGAGGGCATCAAGTCGGTGCGCCTCACCCGCGCCAGCGGCGACATCCTGCTCGAGCGGCCCTCACCCGGCGTCGCCGTGCTGACCCAGCCCGGCCAGCCCGACCACGAGCTGCACCTGCCGCGGCGCACGCTGCGCGAGTGCCTCGCCGAGGAGCTGCGCCGCCTCGACGCGGATCTGCTCTATGGTCGTGTCATCACCGAGGGCTGGTCGCACCTCGGCCCGCCCGAGCAGGGAGCGTGATCGGCGTGAAGGTCCAGGGAACGACGAAGACCGTGGTCGTCGAGCCCACTCCCGCCGATCTCGCGGCGCGCGTGGCAGACCGCTTCATCACCCGCCTTCAGGCCCGCACCCGCAACGGCCGCATCGCGCACGTGTGCCTCACGGGTGGTTCGATGGGCGGGGCCGTGCTCGCGGCGACCGCAGAGGACCCCCGTTCGGCGGACATCGACTGGTCGCTGGTGCACTTCTGGTGGGGTGACGAGCGCTTCGTCGAGCGCGACGACCCCGACCGCAATTCGCTGCAGTCGCGGCGTGCGCTGCTCGATCACATCCCCGTACCGGCCGAGAACGTGCACGAGGTCGCCGCGCCCAGCGACGGCGTCACCCTCGACGAGGCGGCCCAGGCGTACGCCGCCGAGCTCGCCCGCTTCGCCAGCGTGCACGACGAGTGGCCGTCGTTCGCGGTCTGCTTCCTCGGCGTCGGACCCGACGGGCACATCGCCTCGCTGTTCCCCGACCGCCCCGAGGTGACCGTGACAGACGCCGCGGCGCTGCCGGTGCGCAACTCGCCCAAGCCGCCGCCGGAACGCGTCACGCTGACCCGTCCGGTGCTGAATTCAGCCAAGCGCGTCTGGCTGGTGCTGACCGGTGCCGACAAGGCATCCGCTCTCGGTCTCGCCCTCGCCGGCGCAAGCTACGCCAGTGTGCCGGCGGCGGGCGCGAAAGGGCGCCGCCGCACGGTGTTCTTCGTCGACGAGGCCGCCGCAGCGGAGGTCTCGCCCGAGCTCATCGACCGGGACTACTGAGCCCGGCCGGTCCGGCCGGCCGTTTCTGGTGCGGGTCAGTTCTGCGCGGACGCTGAACCCGTGCCCGGGTCGCTGCCCCGGCGGATGCCGAGCTCCTGGCTGTCGCTGAGCACCTGCGGGTGGTACCGCGCCAGGCTGAACACGCCCCAGATGGCGATCGCTCCGGCGACGACGAACAGGATCACGACCCACAGCGGAGCGGCCGCGGCCTCCCCGAGCACGAGCGCGCCGATGAGCACGGCCACGATCGGATCGATCACCGTGAGGCCGGCGATGACGAGGTCGGGCGGCCCCGAGCTGTAGGCGGTCTGCACGAAGTACGCGCCGACGGCGGCGGCGGCGATCAGGGCGATCACGCAGACCACGGTGAGCCACTCGAAGTCGCCGGCCTGGATGCGGCTGATGACCGCCTTGGCGAGCGTGGCGACGAAGCCGTACAGGATGCCGGCGCCGGTGACGTAGAACAGGGCGCGCATGCGGCGACGCAGGATCAGCCAGCACGCGCCGAGGGCGATGATCACGACCAGCAGGATCGTGAGGATCATGAAGAGGTCGTCGTTGCTGATCGGTCGTTCGGTCGCGTAGAGCGCGGCAAACACGACGAACAGGAAGATGCCGCCGAGACACGCGCCGATCGCGATCAGCGACTGCCGGGTCGGGGTGTGACCGGAGATCCGCGCGTTCAGAAGAGTGGTCACCACGAGCGCGATCGCACCGAGCGGCTGCACGACGATCAGCGGGGCGATGGCGATGGCGCTGAGCTGGCACACGATCGCCAGGGCCAGCATCAGGGTCCCGATGATCCACGACGGGCGTGTGAGCAGCCCCTTCAGCTGTGCGCCGCTGAGACCGGTCGCGCCCTGCGTGCCGCTGAGCCGCTCCACCTTCTCGACGCCGCGATGCTGGTACTGCGCACCGAGCGACATGAAGACCGCTCCGGCCAGAGCCAGCGGGATGCCGAACAGCAGAGCGGGGTTCTGGAACACCCCGACAAGCTGATCGCTCACGTTCCCTGCGAAGTCCGCCCCATGCTGCACCGTCTCACCCTACCTGCCGCTTCCCGCCCGTTAGGGTTGTGGCGTGGCTGTTCTTCCGATTCGCATCATGGGCGATCCTGTTCTGCACGCACCCGCGAGCGAGGTGGGCGAGGTGACCGACGAGATCCGCACGCTCGTCGCCGACATGTACGAGACGATGGACGCCGCTCCCGGCGTCGGGCTGGCGGCGCCACAGGTGGGCGTGGGCCTGCGCATCTACGTCTACTCCTACGTCGACGATGACGAGAACCCCTGGCGCGGGGAGATCATCAACCCCGTGCTGTGGATGACCCCTCTCGAGCCCGGCTCCCCCGACCCCGACGAGGAGTCCGAGGGCTGCCTGTCGTTCCCCGGTGAGCGCTTCGCGCTGCGCCGCTCGGACCGCGTGCTCGTCACGGGCACGGATCTCGCGGGCCGCGACGTGCGCATCGAGGTCGACGGCTGGCGGGCGCGCATCATGCAGCACGAGTTCGACCACCTCGACGGCGTGCTCTACGTCGATCGCCTCGGCGACTCGGACGCGAAGACGGTGCAGAAGATCGCGCGCAAGCGCGGCTGGAACCGCGGCTCGCACAGCTGGATGCCCGGGGTCGACGACCTCGAGGGCTGAGACTCCCCCACGGACAGACCGCGCTCGCGCGCTACAGAAGAGAGCACCATGAACGCACAGCTGCGCATCGGCATCGTCGGCTACGGCAATCTCGGGCGCGGGGTCGAGCGATCCATCGCCCTGAATCCCGACATGCGCCTCGTCGGGGTGTTCACCAGGCGCGACCCCGATTCGGTCCGCACGGTCGACCCGGCCGTCCCGGTGCGAGGCGTCGACGAGCTCGACGCCATGCAGGACGAGATCGACGTGCTGGTCCTCTGCGGCGGCTCGAAGAGCGACCTGCCCGAGCAGACGCCGCAGCTCGCATCCCGCTTCTCGGTCGTGGACAGCTTCGACACCCACGCGCGCATCCCCGAGCATTTCGCCGCTGTCGACGCCGCGGCGCGGGCAGCGGGGACCACCGCGGTGATCTCGACCGGATGGGATCCCGGGCTGTTCTCGTTGCAGCGGCTCTACGGCGAGGCGATCCTGCGGCAGGGCGAGACGTACACCTTCTGGGGGCGCGGACTCAGTCAGGGGCACTCCGACGCCATCCGTCGCGTGCCCGGAGTCGCGGCCGGCGTGCAGTACACGATCCCGTCCGACGATGCTGTGGCCAGGGTGCGCGCGGGCGAGCGTCCCGAGCTCGGCACGCGGGACAAGCACACCAGGGAGTGCGTGGTGGTGCTGGCGGACGGCGCCGATCCGGATGCCGTGCGCGAGGCGATCGTGAGCATGCCCGACTACTTCGAGCCCTACGACACGACGGTGCGGTTCGTGTCGGCGGAGGAGCTCACCCGCGATCACGCCGGCGCGCCGCACGGCGGCTTCGTGATCCGCAGCGGGACGACCTCCGACGCCTCGTCTCAGACGATGGAGTTCCGACTCGCCCTCGAGTCGAACCCCGAGTTCACCGCCAGCGTCCTCGTGGCGTACGCGCGCGCCGCCGCGCGCCTGCACGCGTCGGGCGACCACGGCGCGAAGACGCCGTTCGACATCGCGCCGGGGCTGCTCTCCCCGAAGACCGCTGAGCAGCTGCGCGCCGAGCTGCTCTGACTCCACACCGATCGCCGCAGCCGCTCATGGGACTTTCGTCCCGGCGCAGCGGGAGGCGGGCGGGCAGGGTGACGTCATGGACACCAACGCCCCAGCGCGCAGCACCGACGCGGCCGACGGCCGACACACCGAGGACGACCGCATCGTCGTCGGCGTCGACGGATCCGCCGCCTCCATCGCGGCGCTGCGATACGGAGCCCGGATCGCCGACGCGCTCGACGCTCCCCTCGAGGCGGTGACCACCTGGACCTATCCGCCGATCATGGACTCGTACACGATCGCCGGCTGGTCGCCGGAAGACGATGCCGAGAAGCTGCTCGATGCCGCGATCGCCGACGCGTTCGCATCCGATCCGCCGGCAGACCTCGTGCGCAGCGTGCTCGCAGGCCCGGCCGCGCCGACGCTCATCGACGTCAGCCGCCGAGCGGGGATGCTCGTACTCGGGAACCGCGGGCACGGGGGCTTCGTGGGCCTGCTCCTCGGGTCGGTGAGCACGGCGTGCGCGGCACATGCGAAGTGCCCCGTGCTGATCGTGCACGCGCACGCGGACGTGCCCGCGGCATCGCGACAGAGCGAGCCGGTCCCGCACCGGTGAGCAGCGGTCTGCGACCGCATCCGGGTCACGGATGCGGCACGGACCGCCCGGCGATCTGCGCATCCATCTGCGCATGCTTGCGATCGTTCTCGAAGAGCGCGGCCTGCGTGCGGTGCTCCAGCCCGAGCTTGGCGAGCATGGTCGAGACGTAGTTCTTCACCGTCTTCTCGGCCAGGCCGAGCCGGTCCGCGATCAGGCGGTTGGTGAGCCCGTCGGCGATCAGAGCGAGGATCTGCCGTTCGCGCAGCCCCAGCGAGCCGAACCGCGGATCGTCTGCGGCCATTGCGCGCATCTGCTGAGCCGCCCGCTGCGCAGCCACCGGGTTGATCAGCCGATGGCCTGCGGCGATGCGCTGGATGGCGTGCACCAGATCCACACCGTGCGCGCTCTTGAGCAGGTACCCTGAGGCGTCCGCCAGGATCGACGCGAAGACGGCATCGTCGTCGTCGAATGCGGTGAACATCAGACAGCGCACCCGCGGATGCCGCTGCCGGATCTCACGGCACAGCTCCGCGCCGTTGCCGTCCGGAAGCTGCACGTCCAGCACAGCGACGTCGGGCAGAGTGGCCGCGACCCGGCCGAGCGCCTCCCGGCAGGTCGCCGCCTCACCGACCAGCTCCATGTCCGGCTGCGAGGCCAGCAGCTCGGCGACGCCGCGCCGGACGACCTCGTGATCGTCCACCAGGAACACCCGCAGCATGGCGTGGCCCCTCTCGAAGTCGTTCCGACCGTACGCGGCAACGAGGCGGAGCCGCTGTGCACGACAGTACGCGGACGGCGATGAGACCGCATGGGACTTTCGGCCCGACGCGACGGCGCGGGCGCCGGTGATCCCGCTGTCGGCCGCACCGCCTCGGACGCTACACTCGGGCTACCAGCCACCGGGAGGTGCTGCAGCGTGGACGCGAACCTTCAGTTTCCCGATCAGCCCAGAGCCGAGCTCGACAAGACGATCGGCGAGCTCATCTCGCACGCTGAGCATGTGCTGGCCGTGCAGGGGCGGCTGCGCGAGCTGCTGACGGCCACACGGTCGGTCATCGACGCCCTCGACATCGACAGGGTGCTGGGCCAGATCGTGCAGTCCGCGATGACTCTCGTCGGCGCCCGGTACGGAGCGCTCGGAGTGATCGACGAGAACCGGACGCTGGAGCGCTTCGTGCACTGCGGGATCCCCGCCGAACAGGTCGAGAGGATCGGCCCGCTTCCGCACGGATACGGGCTGCTGGGGGCCGTCATCGACTCGGCGGAGACGATCCGGCTCGCGCACATCACCGACGACGCCCGCTCGGTCGGTTTCCCGGAGCACCACCCCCCGATGGACGCCTTCCTCGGTGTGCCGATCCTGCTGCGTGACGAGGTGTACGGGAATCTGTACCTCACCGACCCCGCCGCCGGGTTCTTCACCGAGGAGGACGAGCAGCTGATCCAGGCTCTCGCGAGCACGGCCGCGGTCGCCATCCAGAACGCCCGACTCTACGACGAGGCGCGACGCCAACAACGGCTGAGCAAGGCGTTCTCCGAGATCGCGACGGCCCTGCTCTCCTCCCGCACCGCCGACGTGCTGAGCGTCGTGGCCGAGCACGTCGCGCTCGTCATCCCCAGTCGGCTGGTCACCATCGCCGTACCCGCCGACAGCGAGAACATCCGCATCGCGGTCGCGCACGGCGAAGGCTCCGCTGACCTCGCCGGCACCACCATCCCCGCCATCACCTCCCTGGCAGCGCGCGCGATCGAGAGCGGGCAGCCGATCATCGACGAGTCACACGAGCGGACGTTCCTCGACGGCCGGATCCTCGTCGGACCCGGCGCCGCGGTCCCGCTGACGGCCTCGGGCCGTGCGATCGGCGCGCTCTGCGTGTTCCGCGAGCGCGCGGAGAGCGGCTTCACCCGCAGCGAACTCGCCACGATCGCGGAGTTCTCCGCCCACGCCGGCATCGCCGTGTCCCTCGCGTGGGCCCGAGCGGATCGTCAGCGCCTGGACATCATCGAGGACCGCGCACGGATCGCGCGGGATCTGCACGATCACGTGATCCAGCGGCTCTTCGCGACCAGCCTCGGCCTGCAGGCCCTGAGCGCAGCGATCCCCGCGCAGTCCGAGCGCATCGACGAGCACGTCAGCGAGCTCGATGCCGCGATCGCAGACATCCGCACGGCGATCTTCACCCTCCGCGGACGGCAGCCGGGGGCGCAGCAGACGCGCGACCGCATCCTCGCTGTCGTCGCCGAACTCGCCCCCGCGCTCTTCCGGCCACCGCGGGTGACCTTCTCGGGACCGGTCGATCTCGCCGTCACGGGCACCCTCGCCGACGATGTGATCGCCGTCGTGCGGGAATCGCTCGCGAACATCGCACGCCACGCGAACGCACAGAACTGCTCGGTCGCTGTGGAGGTCGACGATGCCGGTGTCACCGTCACCGTCGACGACGACGGCGACGGCCTCGGAGAGCGTGCCGGCGTGCCCAGCGGAACCGTGAATCTCGCGCACCGCGCGGCCGATCACGGCGGCGACTTCAGCATCGCCGACGGCACGGACCGGGGCACCAGAGCGCAGTGGCGGGTTCCAGTCACCTCCTGACCCCGGGTCCACGCGGGGAGCTGTGACCAAAGTCCCGGTGCAGCGCCGGCGGTTCCGAGAACATGATGTCAGCGCGGAGCACCACGACGTTCCGCGCGGAGAGTCGGGAGTCAGCATGCGCGCACTCGTCGTCTACGAGACCATGTTCGGCAACACGCGGAAGATCGCGGAGGCGATCGCCGACGGCATGCGCGACAGCGCGCACGTCGATCTCGTCGAGGTGACGGACGCCCCGGACGACATCTCCGACGCGGTCGACCTCCTCGTGGTCGGCGGCCCCACTCACGCGTTCTCGATGTCGCGGTACTCCACCCGGCAGGAGGCCGCGCACCGCGGGGGCCGAGTCGCCGATCTCCCGCGCGGCATACGCGATTGGCTGTCCGATCTGCCGTCCGGTGAGGACAAGCCGATCTTCGTCGCGTTCGACACGCGCGTCGACATGCCGCTGATGCCGGGCGCGGCCTCGCGTTCGGCGACCCGGGCAGCGCGACGGAAGGGATTCACGCACACGGCCGCGCCGGAGAGCTTCCTCGTCGAGGGCTATGAGGGACCGCTCGTGGACGGGGAGCTCGATCGGGCCAGGCAGTGGGGACATTCGCTCACCGCCGGGCCTGCGGACTGACGCACGGAGGGGTCTGCGCACGTGCGCTTCGTCGACAACCGGATCCTGGTGCGCTCGTACTGATCGCGCGACGATCCGAGCGGAGAGACGACGAAACCCCGCCACTCGGGCGGGGTTTCGCAGGGATTGGCTCCCCGGCTTGGACTCGAACCAAGAACCTGCCGGTTAACAGCCGGCTGCTCTGCCAATTGAGCTACCGAGGATCATTCGGTCGTTCCCCGCTGCGCGGGCAACTCCCCCAGCTTAGCAAACTCCACCGGCGCTGCTGAACACACGGCGCCGCCCGGGCGTGGCGGGGTCAGGGCGTGACGTCGCCTTCGGCGTTCGGCGCCCAGATGAGGTTCGATCCGGTGCCTCGAGCCACGACATGACCCGTCCGCAGCAGCAGTGCCTCGGCGTCGAGCTCGCGGATGAACGCGGCGTCGTTCGTCACCAGCAGCGCGGCCATGGCGCGCTCGGTGCGGCGGCGGGTGATCGCATCGAAGACGACCGGTCGCACCTCGAGGTCGAGGTTCGCGAGCGGTTCGTCGGCGATGAGCACGTGCGGTTCGAGCATGAGCGCTCGGGCGATCGCGACGCGTTGGCGCATGCCGGCGCTGAGCTCGTAGGGGAACTTCGAGGCGAGCCCCAGCGGCAGGTGCAGCTCGTCGAGCAGCGACGCGACACGGATCGCCAGCGCCCTGCCGTTGACCTTCTTCTCGCGCGACGTGATCGGCTCCGAGATCGCCTCGGCCACGGTGAGCCGGGGTGGCAGCGCCGCGCCTGCCGCCTGCGCGAGGTGACCGGTGAGCGCGGTGAGGGTGCGACGAGCGCGCCCCGGTCTGCGGATGTTCACACCGCACACCGTCGCTCGACCCCCGGCGACTTTCAGCGACGCGTCACCCATCCCGGCCAGCGCGGTCACGAGGGTCGACTTCCCCGCGCCGGTCGCCCCGCCGATGCACATCAGCTCGCCGGGCCGGAGCGAGAACGTCACACCGTCGACCGCGCGGGTCGTTCCGCCGTGCCCGATCCGGTCGATGACCAGGTCGTGGCAGTCGATCGCGAACTCGCTGTCGGCAGGCATACCGTCCATCCTGCCGGTTCCGCGAGCGAAAGCGCTCAGGACTCGGTGAACCGCAGCCGCTCGGCATCCACATCGCGCAGGCGCATGCGCAGCGCACGGCCGCCGTCCGAGTCGGCCGGCACCCGCTGCACGGCACCCAGCAGCTCCTGCTTCTCGCGCTCGATGCTGCGCAGGATCAGCCGCCGGCACAGGTCAGCCGACGAGGCGAGTGCGCCCTCGTCGTCGCGTGCCGGGAACGGCATCATCAGCAGCTCCCCCGCGAGGCTGCGGTACGGCTCGCGAACGCTGTCCGCCGCCGCCGTCGCCCAGCCGACGCGGGTGCGATCGCCGACCGACGCCACGGCGTCGCGCACCGCGTTCAGCGCCGGATGCCGGAACGGCTCGCTCAGCGCGCGCGCGAGCACCTCCTGGTCGAGTCGGTGACCGTACTGCAGCACGCCCATCAGCGCATCGCGCTCGAGCGCGACCTCGGGCGTGCGCGGCAGGTCCACCAGGCGAACCCGTGTGGTGCTCTCGACGCCGTCCCCGGCGGGCGGCGGCTGCTGACGCTGTGCGGGCTGCTCGCGTTCTCCGCGTGCCGCGCGCTGCACCTGCTGGTGCACGGCCGTGGGGTCCATCCCGAGTCGGCGGGCGAGCACCCGCTCGTATCCGGGGCGCAGCAGCTCGTCGCGGATCTCGGCGACGATCGGCGCTGCGGCACGCAGGGCACCGACCTGCCCCTCGACGGTCGAGAGGTCGTAGCCGGCGAGCTTGCGGTCGATCGCGAACTCGAACATCGGCACCTTGGCATCCATCAACCCGCGCACAGCGGCATCGCCGCGCTGCAGACGCATGTCGCACGGATCGAGGCCGTCGGGCGCGACGGCCACGAAAGTCTGCGCGGTGAAGCGGGAGTCCTCCGAGAAGGCGCGCAGGGCCGCCTTCTGTCCCGCTTCGTCGCCGTCGAACGTGAACACCACCTCGCCCGCCGCCGAGTCGTCGCCCATCACCCGGCGAAGCACCTTGATGTGCTCCGCACCGAACGCGGTGCCACAGGTCGCGATCGCCGTCGTGACGCCGGCGAGATGGCACGCCATCACATCCGTGTACCCCTCGACGACGACGACGCGACGCGGGTCGCCCCTGCTGATGTCTCGCTTGGCGAGGTCGAGCCCGTAGAGCACCTGCGCCTTCTTGTAGATCGGCGTCTCGGGGGTGTTCAGGTACTTCGGCCCCTGGTCGTCGTCGTAGAGCTTGCGCGCGCCGAACCCGATCGTCTGACCGGTGACGTCGCGGATCGGCCAGACGACTCGGCCACGGAACCGGTCGTAGACGCCGCGCTGGCCGGCCGAGACCAGCCCGGCCGCGGTGAGCTCGTCGCGTGTGAAGCCCTTTGCGCTCAGCGCCTTGAGCATGTTGTCCCACCCGCGCGGCGCGTAGCCGACACCGAAATGGGCTGCCGCGCCCGCATCGAACCCGCGCTCACCGAGGAAGCGCCGAGCGCTCTCCGCCTCGGGGCTGAGCAGCTGCGACCGGAAGTACTCCCCCGCCGCGGTGTTGGCGGCGTACAGCCGGCTGCGGCCGCTGGTCTCCGGCGCGGCCCCGCCGTCCTCGTAATGCAGCGAGTAGCCGACGCGGGCGGCGAGCCGCTCGACGGCCTCGGTGAAGCTCACGTGATCCATCTCGCGCAGGAACGAGTAGACGTCTCCCGAGGCGCCGCAGCCGAAGCAGTGGTAATAGCCGACCTGCGGGCGCACGTGGAAGCTCGGGCTCTTCTCGTCGTGGAACGGACACAGGCCCTTGAGCGATCCGACGCCGGCAGACTTCAGCGCGACGCGCTCCCCCACGATGTCGGCGATGTTCGTGCGGGTCTTGACCTCCTCGACGTCCGCCTGCAGGATGCGCGGCATCAGACGGCCCCTTCGACGACCACCCGGGATTCAGCTCGGTGGCGCACCCCGGGCCGGGCGTGACGCGGTGACCAGATCCCCACCTCGGCGGGATCGATCTCGCCGACGAGACGATTGTGCCAGTCGACGGCGGTCTGGTCGGTCAGGCTCGCGATCTGGTCGACGACCACCCGGGCGCGCTGCGCATCGGAGTCCGCCGCGAGGAAATCCGCCGAGAACGCGGGCTCCAGCACGTCCGCTCCCGCCGACCACAGGGCATCGGTCGACCACAGCGCGTCGGCCAGTCGCTGCAGCACGCGACGCTGCTCCTTGTACACGCCCTTCCGGGCGTCGATCGTGACGATGGCCTGACCCATGATGCCCTTGAGTACGGCGATCTCGGTCTCGACCTCACGAGGGATCACTACGTGCGCGCTGTACCGCGCGAGCGTCTCACCCGGGTACGCCGCCCGTGTCGCGGCCACCGAGCCGCGCGCGAAGCGCCCGATCATGTCGCTCGTGAGGTTCTTCAGCCGGGCGAGGTCACGACGCGATCGGTCGAACGAGCGCATCCACATCGTCTCGCGGGTGAGTCGGTAGAGCGCGTCGGCCAGCTCGTCGCGGGTGTAGTCGTACCCGACCCACTGCTGGATGCGGCCGACGAGGGGGTGGTGCTCGACCGGATCCGACAGCTGCGCCACATCGACGTAGCCGTTCACGATCGCGTCCTCGAAGTCGTGCACCGAGTAGGCGATGTCGTCGGACAGATCCATGATCTCGGCCTCGATGCACCGCTCGCGACCCGGGGCTCCGTCGCGCATCCACCGGAAGACCGGCTCGTCCTCGGGGTACACGCCGAACTTCAGCCGCCCGCCCGGGTCCGGCATGGGCTCGTCGACGGTCCACGGGTACTTGCAGGTCGCGTCGAGGCTGGCGCGGGTGAGGTTGAGCCCGACGGAGTGATCGCTGTCGTCGAGCACCTTGGCCTCGAGGCGGGTCAGGATGCGCAGCGACTGCGCGTTGCCCTCGAAGCCGCCGATGTCCTCCGCCCACTCATTCAGGGCGCGTTCGCCGTTGTGCCCGAACGGCGGATGCCCGAGGTCGTGGCTCAGGCAGGCCGTGTCGACCACGTCGGCCGAGACGCCCAGGGCGCTGGCGAGCTCGCGGCCGACCTGGGCGACCTCGAGGGAGTGCGTGAGCCGGTTCCGCGCGAAGTCGGCGGTGCTGGCCGGACTGAGCACCTGGGTCTTCGCCGCGAGGCGCCGAAGCGCCGCGGAGTGCAGCACGCGTGCGCGGTCGCGGGAGAAGTGGTCGCGCTCGGACCGATGGGTCTCCGCGAAGAAGCGCTCGGCGTCATGCTCGTCGTAGCCGTGCACGAGGTCAGCCGCCATCGTTCTCGGTCTCCGCTCCGCGCATCATGTCGCCGACGCCCTCGCCGATCTCGCGCGAGTCGAGCCAGCCCTCGGGCAGGGCGGTTCGCTTGGGCGAACCGGCGCGCCCGCGCTGGCCCTCCGCACCGACGCCGGGGTACGGCGCGTCGCCGATCGTGCCGAGCAGGTCGTCGATCTCCTGGAGGGTGGATGCCCGCGCCAGCGCGGCGCGCAGCTCGCCGCCCACCGGGTAGCCCTTGAAATACCAGGCGACGTGCTTGCGGATGTCCTTGCAGCCGCGATCCTCGTCCTCGAAGAACTCCACCAGCAGCTCCGCGTGCCGGCGGAAGGCGTCCTTGACGAAGCCGAGCGTCGCGTCGACGACGGGTGCGGGCTCGCCACCCGGCTGGGCAGAAGGTCCGAGGGCCGCGGCGAGTTCGCCGAACAGCCACGGCCGGCCCAGGCATCCGCGACCGACGACCACGCCGTCGCAGCCGGTCTCCTCCATCATCCGCACCGCGTCGGCGGCCGACCAGATGTCTCCGTTGCCCAGCACGGGGATGCTGGTGACCGCCTGCTTGAGCTCGCCGATGGCGCTCCAGTCGGCGTGGCCGGAGTAGTACTCCGAGGCCGTGCGCGCGTGCAGCGCGACGGCGGCCGCACCGGCATCCTCCGCCGCCCGGCCGGCGTCGATGAAGGTGAGGTGGTCTTTGTTGATGCCCTTGCGCATCTTCACGGTCAGCGGCACGTCGCCCGCCGCCTTCACCGCCCGCTGGACGATGTCGGAGAACAGGCCGATCTTCCACGGCAGCGCGGCGCCGCCGCCCTTGCGGGTGACCTTGGGAACCGGGCAGCCGAAGTTCAGGTCGATGTGATCGGCGCGATCCTCGGCCACGATGATCCGCACGGCCTCGGCGATCGTCGCGGGATCGACGCCGTAGAGCTGGATCGACCGGGGGGTCTCGCTCTCGTGATGCTGGATGAGTCGCATCGTGATGGCGTTGCGCTCGACGAGCGCGCGCGAGGTGATCATCTCGCTCACGTACAGGCCTGCGCCGTACTCCCGGCACAGCCGGCGGAATGCCGTGTTCGTGATACCCGCCATCGGGGCCAGCACCACCGGGGTGTCCAGTGCGATCGGGCCGATGCGCAGAGCGGGGGCCGGGGCGGTGTCGAGAGCGGAGTCAGGGGCGATAGTCATGTCTTGTCCATTCTCCCAGACGGCGGCCGGACCAGGGCACCGCGCGTTTAGGCTGTGGAGATGGCCGATGCGACCCTGCGACAGATCCCGTTCACCGACGCCGAGGGCGCCTCGAAGACTCTCGACGACATCGGCGCAGACGTGCTGCTGGTGGTGAACGTCGCGTCGAAGTGCGGGCTCACTCCGCAGTACACGCAGCTCGAGCAGCTGCAGCAGCGCTACGCCGATCGCGGTTTCAGCGTCATCGGCTTCCCCTGCAACCAGTTCTTCGGTCAGGAGCCGGGGTCGATCGAGAAGATCCTCGAGTTCTGCTCGACCAGCTACGGCGTCACCTTCCCGATCAACGACAAGGTCAAGGTCAACGGACGCAGCGCGCACGACCTCTACAAGGCTCTGAAGGAGACTCCGGATGCCGATGGCAGGGCCGGCCGGGTGGAGTGGAACTTCGAGAAGTTCCTGGTCGGCGCGGACGGGTCGGTGCAGCGCTTCCGCCCGAAGCAGCTCCCGGACTCCGTCGAGATCGTCTCGGCGATCGAGACGGCTCTGACGGAGGCGGGTCGCTGATCAGCTCGCGGCGCTCTTCTGCGCCCACACGTCGCGGATGACGTTCTCGAACGCCTCGGGAGGCTGGGCACCGCTCACGCCGTACTGGCCGTCGATGACGAAGAACGGCACGCCGTTGATGCCGTAGGCGCGCGCCTGCGCCTGATCTGCGCGGACGGCGTCGAGGTAGGCGCTCGATTCGAGCGCTGAGCGCGCCTCGGCGGCATCCAACCCGACCTCCTCGGCCAGGGCGACCAGATCATCGACACGACCCACGTGCCTGCCCTCGGTGAAGTAGGCCGACATGAGCCTCTCCTCCATCTCGTGCTGCAGGCCCTTCGCCTTCGCGAAGTGCAGCAGCTCGTGCGCCTTGACGGTGTTCGTGTGCTGCAGCAGATCGAAACGGTACTCCAGCCCCGCCGCCGCGGCGACGCTCGTCACCTGCCCGAGCATCTGCTCGACCTGCTCGCGCGGCATGCCCTTGTGCCCGGCGAGGAAGTCGATCTCGTCGCCGTCGAAGTCGACGGGGGTGTCGGGCGAGAGCTCGAACGAGTGGAAGGTGATCCGCACCTGCGGCGCGTCGTCATCGCCGGCGGTCGCGGCGAGCCCCTTCTCGAGGTTGCGCTTGCCGATGTAGCACCAGGGGCAGGCGATGTCGGACCAGATGTCGATGGAGATGGGTTCGCTCACATGGGTGACAACCGCATGCCCCGGTGCGCATATTCCCGATCGACTAGCCTTCTCGGGTGCTGACTGCCGAAGACGCCCTCCCTCTGCGACCGTCGCGGGTGCTGATCGCCGGAGTGACGGGATCAGGCAAGACCACGCTCGCGCGGCGCCTCGCCGTGATCTGGAACCTGCGTCACGTCGAGCTCGACGCCCTGTTCCACGGGCCGGAGTGGACACCTCGGCCCGAGTTCCTCGACGACGTGCGGGCGTTCGCCGCCGATGAGCGCTGGATCACCGAGTGGCAGTACACGAGCAGGGGCACAGAGGCGGTGCTCGCTCCTCGCGCAGAGCTCGTGCTGTGGCTCGATTATCCGTACCGCGTGGTGCGCACGCGGCTCGTGCGCCGCACGGTCGCTCGGCAGGTGCTGAGGACCGAGCTGTGGAACGGCAACCGGGAGCGCGGGATCTCGAACATGTTCCGGCGCGACCCCGAGGAGAACCTCCTGCTGTGGCAGACAAGAACTCTGCACAAGTGGACGGAGCGGATGCCGGATGTCGAACGGCGGCATCCGCATCTGACGATCGTGCGCTTCCGCCATCCGCGCGAGACGGAGCGCTGGCTCGCGCGGCTCGCCGTCGCCGATTCCTGAGCGCCCGCTCTGCCTGCGGCAGCTGAATGTCGGAGGTATGTTCTACCGTTCTCGTATGGCCACCACATCGATTGATCCGTTCGCCCGGCAGCGCGAGCTGTTGGACGAGTGGCTCGATGTGCGCGCCGAGATCAACCGCCTCCAGGCGCGGGCGGCGACGCTGCTGGCTCAGCGCGTGGAGGTGATGGATGCCGATGTCGCCACCGCCCCGATGCATCGTGAGGCGATCCGCCGGTCGATGGTGGCGGAGTACTCCGCAGCCGGGAGGATGGCGAAGGGCGCCGTCGAGCAGGCATTCTCGGACGCCTGCGCACTGCGCGATGACTTCCCGAACCTGCGCGCGTCGTACGCCGCCGGGCGGATCGGCGCGGCGCATGTGCGCGAGATCCTCCGTGCGGCGGGCCCACTGATCCAGGCGCGCAGCGGCGGTACGGCGACCGAGGCGCAGTGGGCGCTGTACGAGGCGGCAGCACTGGAGTTCGCCGAGACCGAAGCCCCGGCCCGAACTCGGGCTCACGTGCGGCAGCTCGTCGCGGCGCTCGCGCCGCAGACAGTGGCCGAGCGGCACCGCGCGGCGACCGCTCAGCAGGTGGTGAGCGTGCGGGAGCTCGACGATGAGATGTCTCTGCTGCAGGCGGTCATGCCCACGTACAAGGCCGTCGCCATCCTCGACCGTCTCACCACGATGGCCCGCACGCAGCGACAGCATCCCGAGAACCGCACTCCCACCCTCCCCGCCGACGTCGAGGCCGATCTCGAGTTCGAGGCCGCTCGCGCCGCGGCCGCAGCGGCGGCCGCCGAGGCCACCGCGGTTGCCACCGGGGCGATCTCCGGAACCGGCGACTCCTGCGCCACCGACCCGTTCGACCCGTCCGACCCGTTCGATGTCCCGGGGGCGTGGGAGGCGTACGACGACGCGATGGAGCGCATCATCGCGGCGGGTCCCACCGTCATCCAGATCCCGACCGACAGCCGCGCGCTGGACGAGATCCGCACCGAACTGCTCAGCGACCTCCTGCTCAGAGCAGCGCCGAGCGCGATCATGGGCACCGGTCTCGAGAACATCCACGCCCGCATCCAGGTCACGGTCGCCGCGACCACCCTCGCCGGTGTCGACGAGACCCCCGCCCAGCTCGACGGCCATGGCACCCTGCACCCCGACACTGCCCGTCGACTCGCCGGGCAGTCCACCGGATGGACCCGTCTGTTCCTCGACCCGACCGGATTCGTCACCGAAACCGACACCTACACCCCGACCGAGCCGATGCGCCGATACCTGCGCGCCCGCGATCAGCACTGCCGTTTCCCCGGCTGCCGCATGCCCGTCCACCGCTGCGAATCCGACCACACCATCGACTGGGCCCGCGGCGGCCCCACCCGCACCGACAACCTCGCCTACCTCTGCCTCACCCACCATGCTCTGAAGCATCCGGACATACCGGCGCAGTTCCGCTGGACTGCCCGTCAGCTGCCCGACTGGTCGCTCGAGTGGACCAGCCCCTCCGGGCGCACCCACCTCGACCCGCCGCCTCGCCGCGTCATGTTCGTGCCCACCGGGCCCTGGCCACCCGACACGTGTGATCCGGCACGGTCCGAGCCACCCGACACGCCCACCCGCGGGGCCGCGCACGGCGACCGGCCCACGCACGTCGACTGGCCGGCGCGTGGCGACTGGGCCGCCCACGACGAGACGCCACCCTGGGAGGCGACTGACACCTGAGCCGCGCAGGTCAGGCGCAGGCTGCTACCAGCCGCGTCAGGCAGCCGCCTCAGGCAGCAGGCTGCTACCAGCCGCCTCAGGCAGCCGCGTCAGGCGGGCGCGTCGGGCGCGTCCACGGCTCCCCCGAAGCGGCGATCCCGCGCCAGGTAGATCTCGATCGCCCGCCACAGCTCCTCGCGGGAGAAGTCCGGCCAGAGCGTGTCGAGGAAGACCATCTCGGCGTACGCGGCCTGCCAGAGCAGGAAGTTCGACGTGCGCTGCTCCCCCGAGCTGCGCAGGAACAGATCGACGTCGGGCATGTCCGGCACGTACAGGTGCCTGCGGATCTGCTTCTCGGTGATGGCGCTCGGGCGCATCCGCCCCGCCTTCACCTCTTCCGCCATGGCCCGCATCGCGTCGACGAGCTCGACGCGGCCGCCGTAGTTCACGCACATGGTGAGGGTGAGCACGTCGTTGTCCTTGGTGAGCTGCTCGGCGAACTGCAGCTCCTTGATGACCGATCCCCACAGGCGCGGCGTGCGCCCGGCCCAGCGCACCCGCACGCCCCACTCGTTGAGCTGATCGCGCCGCCGATGCAGCACGTCGCGGTTGTAGCCCATCAGGAAGCGCACCTCCTCCGGCGAGCGGGCCCAGTTCTCTGTGGAGAACGCGTAGACCGACAGGTGCTTCACCCCCGCCTGGATGGCGCCGGCCACGACATCGAGCAGCACCTCCTCGCCGGCCTTGTGACCCTCGACACGGCTGAGGCCGCGGCGGTTGGCCCAGCGTCCGTTCCCGTCCATCACGATCGCGACATGCTCCGGCACGGCCGGGAACGCCGGCGGAGTCCTGCCTGTCCAGTCGAGCGGGCGGAACGGCACCGCGTCCTTGTGCGTGTAGGGCTTCGGGGTCACCGTGCTCCAATGCTCGACGGGTGGGTGACGTGCTCGAGGGAGCGGATGCCGCGCTCGAGATGCCACTGGGCGTATGCGGCGACCGTGCCGGACGCGGCTGCCATGTCGGCCGGAGCTGCGGCATCCACCATCGTCCAGTCGCCGCCGATCAGCGCCCGCAGCAGCGCCAGCGACGAAGACGAGATCCGCGGGCTGCCGGCGGGGGCGCACGCGTCGCAGACCGACCCGCCCAGCTGCGCCCCGAAATGCCGGTGCGGGCCCGGCGCGCCGCATCGGGCGCAGTCATCGAGAGCCGGAGCCCAGCCCGACAGGGCCATGACGCGAAGCAGGTAGGAGTCCAGGATGCTGCGGGCGGCATGCTCGCCGCGCGAGAGCGACCGCAGCCCCCCGACGAGCAGCAGATACTGCTCAGCGGTCGCCTCGGCCTCGTTGAGCCGGTCGGCGGTCTCGACCATCGCACTGGCCGCGGTGAAGCGCTCGTAGTCGACCGCGATGTCGGCCCCGTAGGCGCCCAGCGACTCGGCCTGCTGCACGATGTCGAGCGATCGCCCCTTGTACATCTGCACATCGGCGACCATGAACGGCTCGAGCCGGGAGCCGAACTTCGACGAGGTGCGCCGCACGCCCTTCGCGACCGCGCGGATCTTTCCGTTGCGCCGTGACAGCATCGTGACGATGCGATCGGCCTCACCCAGCTTGTGGGTGCGCAGGATCACCGCTTCGTCTCGATAGGTGGGCACCCCTCGATTATCTCCCGGGCACGAGAGAATGGACGGGTGACGGAACCGCTCTTCACCATCCCGCTCTGGGCTGATCTGCTCGGCGTCGGGCTCGGCGGCATCCAGGGGGCGATGTTCGCCTCCGGCTTCCAGGGTCAGCGCCGCCTCGACTGGCTCGGCGTCGCGATCATCGGCATCATGATCGGCATGGGCGGCGGTCTCATCCGCGACCTGCTGATCGGTCAGCCCCCCGCGACCCTGCAGAACGACTGGTACCTCATCACCGCGACCGGTGCGGCGCTGTTCGGGATGCTGCTCGCCGGCGTGCTGAACCGCATCAACACCCTGATCGTCGTCCTCGATGCCGCCGTGATCGGCATGTTCGGCGCGTTCGGCGTCAGCAAGGCGATCGCATTCGGGATCCCTCCCGTTCCCGCGGTCTTCATCGGCGTGTGCGCGGCCGTCGGCGGCGGGGTGCTGCGCGATGTGCTGATGGGTCTGCCCGTCGCGATCATGCACGTCGGCTCGCTCTACGCCGTGGCAGCGGGCGCCGGATGCACGGCCATCATCATCCTGAACGCCTTCGACGTCTCGATCACGCTCGCCGCGGTGATCGGGATCGTCGTTACCGCCGTGATCCGGGTGCTCGCCGTCGTGTTCGACGTGTCGCTGCCCGAGCAGCGCCGCCTGTACCGCCGCAAGGTGGCCACCGAGACGGGCATGATCCCGATCATCAAGCCGTGATCGGGATCATGCGCGCTCAGACTCCGGCGAGCTCGGCCTCGCGGGTGCGGATCGAGCGGTTCACGCACGAGACGATCGCCTTGAGCGACGCCGTCGAGATGTCGCCGTCGATGCCGACGCCCCAGAGCCGCTGGTCGTCGACCTGCAGCTCGACGTAGGCGGCCGCCTGCGCGTCGCCGCCGGTGGAGAGCGTGTGCTCGACGTAGTCGTACAGCGAGATCTCGAAGCCGCGTTCGCGCAGCACCTCGATGAACGCCGCGATCGGGCCGTTGCCCCGACCGGACGCCTGCTCGCTGGTCTCCCCGTCGCGCAGCACGACGTCGAGCGCGACCTCCCCCGACATGTCGCTGCGGGTCTGCGTGCCGAGCAGCTCGAAACGACCCCACTTCGCGCTCTCGTCGTCGGACGGCAGGTACTCGTCGTGGAAGATCGACCAGATCTGCTCGCTGGTGACCTCGCCGCCCTCGGCATCCGTCTTCGCCTGCACCACACCCGAGAACTCGATCTGCAGCTTGCGCGGCAGATCGAGCGCGTGGTCGGTCTTCAGCAGGTAGGCGACGCCGCCCTTGCCCGACTGCGAGTTGACGCGGATGACGGCCTCGTACGAACGGCCGAGGTCCTTCGGGTCGACCGGCAGGTAGGGCACGCCCCACTCGATCTCGTCGACCGATACGCCCTGGTCCGCGGCCTTCGCGGCCATGGCCTCGAACCCCTTCTTGATCGCGTCCTGGTGCGATCCGCTGAACGCGGTGAAGACGAGGTCGCCCGCCCACGGGCTGCGCTCGGGCACGGGCAGCTGGTTGCAGTACTCGACCGTGCGCTTGACCTGGTCGATGTCGCTGAAGTCGATCTGCGGGTCGATGCCCTGCGTGAACAGGTTGATGCCCAGCGCCACCAGGTCGACGTTCCCGGTGCGCTCGCCGTTGCCGAACAGGCATCCCTCGATGCGGTCGGCGCCGGCGAGATACCCGAGCTCGGCCGCGGCGATCGCGGTGCCGCGGTCGTTGTGCGGGTGCAGCGACAGGATCACGTTCTCGCGGTGGGCCAGGTGGCGGTTCATCCACTCGATCGAGTCGGCGTACACGTTGGGCGAGGCCATCTCGACGGTCGCCGGCAGGTTGATGATGACCTTGCGGGCTGGCGTCGGCTCGAGCACGTCGAGCACGGCGTTGCAGACCTCCACGGCGTACTCCAGCTCGGTGCCCGTGTAGCTCTCCGGCGAGTACTCGTAGTAGACCTGCGTGTCGGGGATGCGCTTCTCGAACTGCCGGCACAGACGCGCGCCTTCCAGGGCGATCTGCTTGACGCCTTCACGATCGGAGCGGAAGACGACCTCGCGCTGCAGCACGCTCGTGGAGTTGTAGAAGTGCACGATGGCCTGCTTGGCCCCGGTGATGGCCTCGTAGGTGCGCTCGATCAGGTGCTCACGGCACTGCGTCAGCACCTGGATCGTGACGTCGTCGGGGATGAGGTCCTCTTCGATCAGCTGCCGCACGAAGTCGAAGTCGGTCTGGCTGGCCGACGGGAAGCCGACCTCGATCTCCTTGTACCCCATGCTCACGAGCAGCTCGAACATCACGCGCTTGCGCTCGGGCGACATGGGGTCGATGAGCGCCTGATTGCCGTCGCGCAGATCCACCGCGCACCAGCGCGGCGCTTCGGTGATCCGCTTCGACGGCCAGGTGCGGTCTTCGAGATCGATGCGGATCTGCTCGTGGAAGGGACGGTACTTGTGCACCGGCATCGAGGAGGGCTTCTGGTTGTTCTTCATGATGGGGCTGCTTCTCTTCGTCGGAAAACGTGCTCGGGCCAACACAAGCGCCGCGACGAGAGAGGCCCGATTGTCAGGACTCGTCGCGGCAGCTAAGAAGAAGCAGACCGCCCAGAGGCATGCATCGATGCTAACACCCCGCTTGGCAGGATGCTCACCCGGGAGGCGATTCAGGCGATCGACGCGAGCTGCCCGCCCGGATGCCCCTCAGAACCCGAGCCGCCCCAGCTGCTTCGGATCGCGCTGCCACTCCTTCGCGACCTTCACATGCAGCTTCAAGAACACGCGCGTGCCGAGGAGCTCCTCGATCCCCGCGCGTGCAGCCGCGCCGACGTCGCGCAGGCGAGCGCCCTTGCGCCCGATGATGATCGCCTTCTGGCTGTCGCGTTCGACGACGATCGATGCGTGGATGTCGGTGAGGTCGCTGTCCTCCCGGGCTGCCACGTCATCGACGACGACCGCGATCGAGTGCGGCAGCTCGTCGCGCACGCCCTCCAGCGCCGCCTCGCGGATGATCTCGGCGATGCGGTCCTCATCCGACTCGTCGGTGACGATCCCCTCGTCGTAGAGGCGCGGACCGATGGGCATCAGCTGCAGCATCTCGTCGGCCAGCACGTCGAGCTGCTCGCGGGTCAGTGCCGACAGCGGGATCACGGCGGCCCAGTCCTCGCGCAGCGAGTCGACCTCCATGAGCCGCTCGACGATGTCGTCGCGGTGCGCGGCATCGGTCTTGGTCACGATCGCGACCTTCTTCGCACGAGAGTAGCCGTCCAACGACGCGGCGATGCGCCGGTCTCCTGGGCCGACCTTCTCGGTGGCCGGCACGCAGAATCCGATCACGTCGACGTCGCCGAGCACCTGCTCGACCAGGTCGTTCAGCCGCTCGCCGAGGAGCGTGCGGGGCTTGTGGATGCCGGGTGTGTCGACGATCACGAGCTGACCGTCGGGGCGGTTCAGGATGCCCCGGATCGCCCGTCGCGTGGTCTGCGGCTTCTCGCTCGTGATCGCGATCTTCTCACCCACCAGGGCGTTCGTCAGCGTCGACTTGCCGACGTTCGGTCGCCCGACGAAGGTCACGAATCCGCTGCGCGTCTTCTCTCGATCAGTCATCGCCCTGTCCTCCATCGCGTTCATCATCCCAACCCGCAGCCGCCCGCTCGACGAACACCGTCGCGATCCCGCGCCCGCGGCCGCGCGACGCCCCGCCGGTGAGCACGAGGCCCTGCACGGTCACCGTGGCACCCGGCTGCGGGATCCGACCGAGCTCCTTCGCCAGCAGGCCGCCGATCGAATCGACGTCGTCGTCTTCGAGCTCGAGCCCGAACAGGTCGCCCACGTCTTCCAGACCGAGGCGGGAGTTGACGCGGTAGCGGCCGTCGGGCAGCTCCACCACCTCGGCCGGTCCCCGGTCGTACTCGTCCGCGATCTCGCCGACGAGCTCCTCGATGAGATCCTCGAGCGTGACCAGGCCCGAGATACCGCCGTGCTCGTCGATGACCATGCACACGTGCACCGCGTCGCGCTTCATCTGCTGAAGCAGCGTCTCGGCGCGCATCGACTCGGGCACGTAGACCGCCGGTCGCGCGATCGGCCGCACGGGCCGCCCACGCCACGCGCTCTCGTCGCGGTACGCGAACTGCACGAGGTCCTTCAGGTACAGCACACCGACGACGTCATCCGCGTCGTCGTCGACGACCGGCATGCGCGAGACGCCGGTGCGCAGAAAGAGCTCCATCGCCTCGGTGGTGGTCGCCTCGGCATCCACCGTCATCATCTCGGTGCGCGGCACCATCACCGCGCGCACGAACTGGTCGGTGAAGTCGAACACGGAGTGGATCAGGTCGCGGTCGTCCTCCTCGATGAGCAGGTTCGACGCCGCCTCGTCGACCATGCTCAGCAGCTGCTCCTCAGAGGCGAAGCTGCTGCGACCGGTGCCCGGTGTCACGCGCTGACCGGCCGAGACGAGAGCCTGGGCGAGCGGCCCGAGCAGGATGCGCATGCCGCGCACGACGGGCGCCCAGGTGCGCAGCATCGACGTCGCGTGCAGCCGGCCGAACGAGCGGGGGCTCGATCCGACGAGCACGAACGTGATGGCCGTCATCAGCACCGCGGCCGCCAGCATCGCCCACCAGATGCTCGGCAGCAGGGCGTCGAGCGCGACGGTGACGAGCACCGCGGCCGTGGTCTCGGAGAGCACGCGCATGAACGCCACGGCGTTCACGTGCGGCGCGGGATCGGCGGCGATGCGCGCGAGGGCCTCGGCGTTGCGGCCATCGGCCGACATGTTCTCGAGGTCGCTGTTCGAGCTGACCGAGAAGGCCGCGTCGACCGCGGCCATCAGGCCGCCGAAGGCGACCAGCAGCACGGCGGCCGCGAGGAGTATCGCGGGGGTCATCGACCGCGTTCGACGCGCGCGAAGCCCTCGATCAGCGACTTCTGCAGCCCGAACATCTCACGCTCCTCGTCGGGTTCGGCGTGGTCGAAGCCGAGCAGGTGCAGCAGACCGTGCGTGGTCAGCAGGATGAGCTCGTCCATCAGCGAGTGACCGGCGGTCTGCGCCTGAGCCTCCGCGACCTGCGGGCACAGCACGATGTCTCCGAGCAGGCCGGAAGGCGTCGGGTTCTCCGGACTGCCCGGACGCAGCTCGTCCATCGGGAAGCTCAGCACGTCGGTGGGGCCCGGCTCATCCATCCACTGCACGTGCAGCGACTCCATGGCGCCCTCGTCGACGAGCACGATCGCGACCTCCGCGTCGGGGCTGACGTGCAGCTGCGCGAGGTTGAAGTCGGTGAGTCGCTGCAGCACGGTCTCGTCGACGGCGATCGCCGATTCGTTGTTGATCTCGATCACTTCAGGCCTCGCTTCGGCATGCGGTCTCGGGGTTTCTGCGGCTGCCCGTTGCGGCGCTCGGCGCGGTTCGCGAACTGGTGCGCCTGCTCGCGCTCGACCCGCGCTGCGGTGCGCTGCTCGTCGTACTCGCTGTACGCGTCGACGATGCGGCCGACCAGCGAATGCCGCACGACGTCGTCGCTCGTCAGTCGTGAGAAGTGGATGTCGTCGATGTCGCCGAGCACCCGGGTGACCAGGCGGAGTCCGGACGCACCCTGGGGCAGGTCGATCTGGGTGATGTCACCGGTGACCACCATCTTCGTGCCGAAGCCCAGGCGGGTGAGGAACATCTTCATCTGCTCGGGGGTGGTGTTCTGCGCCTCGTC
Source organism: Microbacterium sp. NPDC077391 (assembly GCF_040686955.1). Lineage (NCBI taxonomy): Bacteria > Bacillati > Actinomycetota > Actinomycetes > Micrococcales > Microbacteriaceae > Microbacterium > Microbacterium sp. NPDC077391. Next base: position 160,236 of record NZ_JBFBMI010000002.1, on the reverse strand, counting down.
GAGCACGACGAAGGAGTCGTTCAGCGTCCGGCCGCGCATGTACGCGAGAGGGGCGACCTCGATGGTGCCGGTCGCCATCAGGCGCGGCACGACCTCGGGGTCCATCATCTCGTTGAGCGCGTCGTACAGCGGGCGCAGATACGGGTCGATCTTGTCGGTCAGCGAGCCCGGCAGGAACCCGAGCCTCTCCCCCGCCTCCACAGCCGGCCTGGTGAGGATGATGCGCTGCACCTCCTTGCGCTGCAGCGCCTGCACGGCCTTCGCCATCGCCAGATAGGTCTTGCCCGTGCCGGCCGGACCGATGCCGAACACGATGGTGTTCTGCTCGATCGCGTCGACGTACTTCTTCTGACCGAGGGTCTTCGGGCGGATCACCCTGCCGCGGGTCGACAGGATCGCCTCACCGAGCACCTCGCTGGGTCGGGGCCCGTCGTCGCGACGAAGGATGCGCGCGGAGTGCTCGACGTCGCTGGGCGCGAGGTCGTGGCCGGAGCGGGTCATCTCGATCAGCTCGTCGACGAGCCGCTTCGCCGCCGCGACGTCGGCGCTCGATCCGCCCAGCGTGATCTCGTTGCCGCGCACCATCACCTGCACGCTCGGATGCTGCTTCTCGAGCATCCGCAGCAGGCGGTCCTGCGGGCCGAGCAGCTGCACCATGGCGACGCCGTCGGCGAAGATGCGCTCGACGCGCTCGGGCTGCGCGGGGAATCGCGGGGGGCCGCTCTCGGCGGGTGCGCTGTCGTCAGAAGCCAACGAGCTTGCCCTCCTCGATGTTCCCGAGCACGTGCGCGTGCACGTGGAACACCGACTGCGCGGCGCTGGCGCCGTTGTTGAAGATCAGGCGGTACTCGCCGTTGGCGTGCTCGGTGGCGATCTGCTTGGCGACGGCGACCATGTCGGCCATCAGGCCGGGGTCGCCGGCGGCGAGCTCGGTGACGTCGCGGTACTGCTCGGTCTTGGGGATCACGAGTGCGTGCAGCGGAGCCTGCGGATCGATGTCGCGGATCGCGAACACGCGGTCGTTCTCGGCGAGGATGTCGCCGGGGATCTCCCCGTTCAGGATGCGGGTGAAGATCGAGGGTTCGCTCATGCCTGCAAGTCTATTCACCAGCGGCCCAGGTTGGCCGAGAGCACCGCGATCGCGGCGGGGCCGGCGGTCGAGGTGCGCAGCACCGTGTCGCCCAGGCGGACGCGTTCGGCGCCCGCCGCCTCGAGACGCTCCAGCTCGTCGGGGGCGATGCCGCCTTCGGGGCCGACCACCAGCACGAGATCGCGCCCGTCGGGACGGATGCCGGTGAGCGGCGTCTCGGTCCACGGATCGAGCACGAGCAGTCGCGCGTGCGCCGCTCGCTCGGCGAGCTGGGCGGTGGACTGCACCGCCGAGACATCGGGAACCCAGGCCCGGTGCGACTGCTTGGCCGCCTCGCGCACGATCGCCGCCCAGCGCTCGCGGCCCTTCGCCGCCTTCGGTCCCTCCCAGCGCGACACGCTGCGCGCGGCCTGCCACGGGATCACCTCGTCGACCCCGAGCTCGCACGCGGCCTGCACGGCCAGCTCGTCGCGGTCTCCCTTCGCGAGAGCCTGCGCGAGCACGATGCGCGTCTCGGGGCCGTCGTGCACGCGGCGCTCGGTGATCCGCACGCTCACCTGCGATGCGGTGACGTCCTCCGCCGCGCCCTCGAGCCACACACCGCGGCCGTCGCCGATCGTCACGGTCTCGCCGACGCGCACACGACGCACCAGCGACGCGTGCTTCGCCTCGGCGCCGGTGAACCGGACGAGTTCTCCGATCGCGGCGTCGGTGCAGTCGGGTACGACGAAGTGCAGGGCCATGGGGCTCCGATCGGCTGTGGTGCGGGAGTCGGTCAGTGGCTGCGGAAGCGGTCGCGCAGCTTCGAGAACAGCCCCTGCTGGAACTGGGCGAGTCTGGGGGCCGGGGCCTTCGCCTTCTTCGCGAAGTCCTCGATGAGCTTGCGCTGCGCGCCGTCGAGCTTGGTCGGCGTGATCACCTGCACGCCGACGCGCAGGTCACCGCGCTGCGATCCGCGCAACGGGGTGATGCCCCGCCCGCCGATGGTGAGCACGTCGCCGGACTGCACGCCGGAGCGCAGCTCGAGGTCGACCGAGCCGTCGAGGCCCTCGATCGTCGTGGTGGTGCCCAGGATGGCATCCGTCATCGACACCTCGAGAGTCGCCAGCAGGTCGTCGCCGTCCCGGCTGAAGACCGGATGCGGTGCGACGGCCACCTCGACGTACAGGTCGCCGTGCGGGCCGCCCGCGCGGCCGACCTCGCCCGAGCCGGGCAGCTGCAGGCGCAGGCCGGTCTCGACGCCCGCCGGGATGTCGAGGGCGACCGTGCGACGCGAGCGCACCCGGCCCTGCCCGGCGCACGATCCGCACGGGTTCGGGATGACGGTGCCGTAGCCCTCGCAGGAGCCGCACGGCTGGGTGGTGACGACGTTGCCGAGCAGGCTGCGCACCTGGCGCTGCACGTGGCCGCTGCCGCCGCAGACATCGCAGGTGACCGGAGACGTCCCTGGCTGGCAGCAGCTGCCCTGGCAGGTCTCGCAGAGCACCGCGGTGTCGACCTCGATGTCCCTGTGCACGCCGAAGACGACGTCACCGAGCTCGAGGTCGATGCGCACCAGGGCATCCTGGCCCCGCTCCCGACGCGACCGCGGACGCGCAGATCGGGCGCCGCCCGCCGCGCCGAAGAACGTCTCGAAGATGTCGCCGAAGCCGCCGAACCCTCCGCCGAAGCCGCCGTTCTGGTCGCCACCCATGTCGTAGCGACGCCGGGAGTCCTCGTCGCTGAGCACGTCGTAGGCGTGCGTGACGAGCTTGAACCGCTCCGCCGCGTCCTCCCCCGGGTTCACATCGGGGTGCAGCTGCCTGGCGAGCTTGCGGTAGGCCTTCTTGATCTCGTCCTGGGAGGCGTCCTTCGACACCCCGAGGACCTCGTAGTGATCCGCCACGGTCACCTTTCTTCGTGTGCGTTCGTGTGTGCGGCCGCCCACATCAGCGGGCCGCCTCGTCTTCGTCGAGCATGCGCGACAGGTAGCGGGCCACGGCCCGTGCTGCGGCGAGGTTGCTCGGGTAGTCCATGCGGGTCGGCCCCATCACGCCGACGCGGGCCGTGCCCCCGGGGGCGGCGTAGTTGCTCGCGACGATCGATGCCTCACCGAGCCCGAACGGGGCGTTCTCGGTGCCGATGCTGGTGGCGAGACCGTGCTCGTCGGTCACCATCTCGCTCATCAGCCGCAGCAGGGTCACCTGCTCCTCGATCGCCTCGAGCAGGGGGTGGATGCTGCCGCGGAAGTCCTGTTCGCGTCGCGCGAGCGTGGCCGCCCCCGCCATCACCAGCCGCTCCTGCCGGAACTCGGCCAGCTCCTCGGCGATCACCCCGGCCAGTGCCGACAGGGCCGGCTGCAGCCGGGAACCGGTCTGCAGCTCGACGGCGGATGCGATCCGCTCGGCGGCCTCGCCGACGGCACGGCCGGTGATGAGCGCGGCGAGCTGGGCGCGCAGCACAGCCAGGTCGGTGTCGTCGATGTCCATGGGCAGCGGGCAGATGCGCTGCGACACGCCGCCGGCGTCGGTGACCAGCACGACCAGCACGCGATTCGGTGCCAGCGCGACGAGCTCGACGTGGGTGATGCTCGCCCGCGCGAACGACGGGTACTGGGCGAGCGCGACCTGACCGGTGAGCTGGGTCAGCACGCGCACCGTGCGTGCCATGAGGTCGTCCAGGTCGCTCGGCGCGGCGAGGAAGGATTCGATGGCCGTGCGCTGCGGCGCCGAGAGGGGTCGCAGCTGAGCGAGGTGGTTGACGAAGACCCGGTAGCCCTTGTCGGTCGGCACCCGCCCCGACGAGGTGTGCGGCGCGGTGATGAGCTCCTCGTCCTCGAGCTGGGCCATGTCGTTGCGGATGGTCGCGGCGGACACGCCGAATGCGTGCCGCTCGACGATCGACCTGCTCCCGACGGGCTCGTGGGTCGCGACATAGTCCTGCACGATCGCACGGAGGACCTCAAGGCCTCGTTGTGTGACCATCATCCCTCCCGCTGGCACTCGAACGTTCCGAGTGCCAATCCTACCCGTTCGCGCCCGGCACCCGTCCGCGCGCCCTGTTCCGGCCTCGCCCGCTAGTCGGTGAGCGCGCGCACGACGGCATCCGCCAGCAGCCGACCCCGCAGGGTGAGGCGCACGCGACGCTGGCGCAGAGCCGCTGCCGCATCGACGAGTCCGTCGGAGATCAGCTCCGCGACCCGGTCGCGACGCCCTTCGGGGATGTCGTCGATCGGCAGGCCCTCCGCAAGACGACTCTGCAGCAGCACGCGCTCCAGCGTGCGCGCCTCGAGGTCCGGCCGCTCGCGGCCGGCCGCCGGAGACTCGCCGAGCGCGAGCCGCTGCGCGTACGCGGCCGGGTGCTTCACGTTCCACCAGCGCAGGCCCGCGACATGGCTGTGCGCCCCTGGCCCGAAGCCCCACCAGTCCGCGCCCCGCCAGTAGGCCATGTTGTGCCGCGAGCGGTGGTCGTCGCCGTCGGCGCGGGCCCAGTTGCTCACCTCGTACCACTCGAAGCCCGCGGCGCCCAGCCGCTGATCCGCGCTCTCGTACATGTCGGCCTGCAGGTCGTCGTCGGGCGCCGGCACCTCACCCCGCCGGATCTGCCTGGCGAGCTTGGTGCCGTCCTCGATGATCAGCGCGTACGCCGAGATGTGATCGGGCTCGAGGGCGAGAGCCGCGTCGAGCGAGCGCTCCCAGTCGGCCAGCGACTCCCCCGGAGCGCCGTAGATGAGGTCGACGCTCACGTCGAGGCCCGCATCGCGTGCGGCGTCGACGGCCGTGCGGACGTTCTCGGGCCGGTGGGTGCGGTCCAGCGCCGCCAGCACGTGAGGCACCGCGGACTGCATCCCGATGGACAGCCGAGTGACCCCCGCATCCACCAGCGTCCGCACCACCTCGGGGGTCACGGTGTCGGGGTTGGCCTCGACGCTCACCTCCGCGCCGTCGCGGATGCCGAACGCCGCCGTCGCCGCGGTGAGCATCCGCGCGAGGTCGCCGGCGGGGAGCAGGGTGGGCGTGCCGCCGCCGAAGAAGACGGTGTCGAGCGGGCGGATGCCGTCGGCTTCGGCGAGCACCTTCCCCGCGAGCGCGATCTCGCGGATCAGCGTGTCGGCGTACTCGTCCTGCTTCGCTCCGCGCAGCTCGGTCGCGGTGTAGGTGTTGAAATCGCAGTAGCCGCAGCGCACGCGGCAGAACGGCACGTGCAGGTACGCCGAGAACGGCGTGGAGCGGTCGAGGGCGAGATCATCGGGGAGACGGCCGTCGGCCGGTGCCGGATCCCCGATCGGGAGGGGCCCGGCCATCAGAGTGCGAGTGTCATCGGAGTGCGAGCGCCATCAGATCGGGGTCGCGTACAGGGGTGAGATGGCACGCAGGTAGAGGGAGAACAGCTCGCGCCGTCGACGACGCACCATTCCGGGCAGCCGGTACAGCAGCGCCACGGGAGCGTCGAACGCCCGCACGGTGAACCACACCTCGTCGGTGTCCTCACGCCACTCGATGTCGAACGACTCCTCGCCGCTGACCACGGAGCCGCCGACGGTGCCGAGGACGAACCCGACGCGGCGGCGCTCCTCGGTCACCGAGATCACGCGCAGCTCGGCGTCCGCTCTCATGCCCTTGACCCTGCCGTGCAGCTTGAGCGTCATGCCGGGCGCGACGAACGGCATCCCGTCGGCGGCGAAGCGCTGCTCGACCTGGGTGCGGTTCGGGGCGATGGGCGCGCCCTCGGCGTCGAAGCTGACGCCGGTGTAGGCGGAGCCTGCGGCCGGGCGCACGTCGCGCAGCTCGAGTCCGGCGGCGCGCTGCGCGGTCCACGACAGCAGCGACTCTCCTGCGGTGCGGAAACGCTCTTCGCCGCTGCCGAGACGCCAGGATGCCTCCGCGGGAATGCTGCGCTCCGGCGGGTACTGCATCAGGTCGGGCGCGTGGGTCGCGCCCACCGCGGCATAGTCAACCGTGCCTTCTCGGAAAGTCCCCCGACGCATGATCTCCAGCCTAAGCGACCTGTCTGAACAGTCTCCGAACGACACCGCGTCCCGAGCGACCTACTTCTTGTCCTTGCCCTCGACGTCACCCGACAGCGCGGCTATGAACGCCTCCTGGGGCACTTCGACGCGACCGACCATCTTCATGCGCTTCTTGCCCTCCTTCTGCTTCTCGAGCAGCTTGCGCTTGCGGCTGATGTCACCGCCGTAGCACTTGGCCAGCACGTCCTTGCGGAGGGCGCGGATGGTCTCGCGGGCGATGATGCGCGCGCCGATGGCGGCCTGGATGGGCACCTCGAAGTTCTGCCGCGGGATGAGCTTGCGCAGGCGCTCGGCCATCATCGTGCCGTAGGCGTACGCCTTCTCGCGGTGCACGATCGCGCTGAACGCGTCGACCTTGTCGCCCTGGAGCAGCACGTCGACCTTGACCAGGTCGCCCTCCTGCTGGCCGTCCGGCTCGTAGTCCAGGCTCGCGTAGCCCTGCGTCTTCGACTTCAGCTGGTCGAAGAAGTCGAACACGATCTCACCGAGCGGCATGCGATAGCGCAGCTCGACGCGCTCCTCGGAGAAGTACTCCATGCCCAGCAGCGCACCGCGGCGCGACTGGCAGAGCTCCATGACCGTGCCGACATAGTCCTTCGGCAGCAGGATCGCGGTCTTCACCATCGGCTCCGAGACGGAGGCGACGCGGCCGTCGGGGTACTCGCTCGGGTTGGTCACGATCACCGTCTCGCCGGTGTCGGTGAGGACCTCGTAGATCACGCTGGGCGCGGTGGTGATCAGGTCGAGCCCGAATTCGCGCGAGAGCCGTTCGGTGATGATCTCGAGGTGCAGCAGCCCGAGGAATCCGCAGCGGAAGCCGAAGCCGAGTGCGACGGACGTCTCGGGCTCGTACTGCAGCGACGCGTCGGACAGCTTGAGCTTGTCCAGTGCCTCGCGCAGGTCGGCGTAGTCGCTGCCGTCGATCGGGTAGATGCCCGAGAACACCATCGGCTTCGGGTCGGTGTAGCCGGCGAGGGCCTCGGTGGCGGCGCCCCTGGCGGTGGTGACGGTGTCACCGACCTTCGACTGGCGCACATCCTTCACACCCGTGATCAGGTATCCCACCTCGCCGACGCCGAGCCCGTTCGACGGGATCGGCTCGGGGCTGGACACCCCGATCTCGAGAAGATCGTGCATCGCCCTGGTCGACATCATCTGGATGCGCTCGCGCGGGTTCAGCTTGCCGTCGACCATGCGCACGTAGGTGACCACGCCGCGGTACGAGTCGTACACCGAGTCGAAGATCATGGCCCGCGCCGGAGCATCCGGATCGCCGACCGGCGCCGGGATGTCCTGCACGATCCGGTCGAGCAGCTCCTCGACCCCGACACCCGTCTTGCCCGAGACGCGGAGCACGTCGTCGGGGCTGCCGCCGATCAGATCGGCGAGCTCCTTCGCGAACTTCTCGGGGTCGGCGGCCGGGAGATCGATCTTGTTCAGCACCGGGATGATGTGCAGGTCGTTCTCGAGTGCCAGGTACAGGTTGGCGAGGGTCTGCGCCTCGATGCCCTGCGCTGCATCGACGAGCAGGATCGCGCCCTCGCAGGCGGCGAGGGATCGGGACACCTCGTAGGTGAAGTCCACGTGGCCCGGGGTGTCGATCATGTTGAGCGCGAAGGTCTCGCCGTCGGCCGACCACGGCATCCGCACGGCCTGGCTCTTGATCGTGATGCCGCGCTCGCGCTCGATGTCCATCCGGTCGAGGTACTGGGCGCGCATGTCACGATCCGCCACCGAGCCGGTGACCTGCAGCATCCGATCGGCCAGGGTCGACTTGCCGTGGTCGATGTGGGCGATGATGCAGAAGTTGCGGATCTGCGTGGCGGGCGTCGCGGCAGGCGACAGCGGGGTGTGAGCGCGGGGTGACATGTGGTCCTTGAGGCGTCCGAGAGGGTTCAGGCAAGTCTACGTTCAGCCCGGCTCAATCCCCCATTCGGGTGAGCCGGTGATAGTCTCGCGAAGTTGTCCGAGGCGACCTGGTGACACTGGGTCTCATCGGCTATACGACTCCGTCACAGCCTCCCTGCGGGTGTCGGCGTAGGCTGGAGGCGGAATGACCCAGAAAGTCATCCCGACTCAGCGTCGCGTCGGAGATCCCGGGCACGGCTGTAGAAGAGAAAGACCCTTCACCTTGATCAAGTATCTCGTGCGCCGGACACTCGGCTGGCTGCTCATGATCGTGGTCGCGACGAATGTCACCTACTTCCTTGCCTGGTCATTCCTCGATCCGCGAAGCAACTACGTCGGCCGCAAGCCCCCCTTGAGCCCTGAGCAGATCGAAGGTCTGCTCGGGCCGCGAAACCTCAGCGAGAGCACGCCGCTGCTCGAGAGGTGGTGGACCTGGCTCACCGGCATCCTGCTCCGGTGGGACTGGGGCCTGAGCCCCACCGGCGGCTCGGTGAACAACGAGATCGGCTACCGCATGTGGGTCAGCGCCGAGCTGGTGCTCGGGGCGACCATCATCATGACCGTCCTCGGCATCTGGATCGGCGTGTACACGGCATCCCACCAGTACAAGCTGGGTGACCGCATCTGGCAGGCCGTGTCGATCATCACGATGAACATCAACATCATCGTCGCGGCACTCGCCGTCGTCATCCTGGCCATCAACTTCAACAACTGGATCGGCACCCGCGTCTTCTACGTCACCGGCTCCTCGAGCCAGGGGGTGACCGGGTTCTTCCCGGTGCTCGTCGATGCGCTGCAGCATCTGATCCTGCCGACCATCGCGCTCGTCGTGACCGGATACGCCGGAACGCACTTCCTGCAGCGCTCCCTGCTGCTCGACAACATCAGTGCCGACTACGTGCGCACCGCTCGCGCGAAGGGCCTGACCAAGTCCCAGGCGATCCGGCGGCACGCGCTGCGCACGTCGCTGATCCCCGTCGCCACGCAGGTGGCGTTCTCGATCCCGGCGATCTTCACCGGCGCCATCCTGACCGAGACGATCTTCGCCTGGCAGGGCATGGGCCGCTACTTCCTGACCACGATCAACGGCAACGACGTGCACGGCGTGGTCGCCGTCGCCGCCTTCGGCGCCGTCCTGACCGCGATCGGCGCCGTGCTCGCCGACATCGCCGTCGTGGTCCTCGACCCGCGAGTGAGGGTGAGCTGACATGACCAACCAGATGATCGACTCCCAGATCCAGCCGCCCGTCGGGCCCGACACGACCGCCGAGCGGGTGCCGGCCAAGCAGATGTCGAAGTGGACGCTCTACACGCGCCGGTTCATGCGCAACAAGCCGGCCGTGTTCGGCATCGTCGTCTTCGTCCTGCTCGCGCTGGCATCCGTCGTCGTCCCGCCGCTGTCCGGCTGGGATGTCAACGAGATGGACTTCCTCAACCTCTCCACCGGCCCCTCGTCCGACCACTTCTTCGGCACGAACGCCTCGGGCAACGACACGTTCACGCAGACCTTCGTCGGCCTGCAGCGATCGCTGATGATCGCCCTCGTCGTCTCCATCGGTGTGACGGTGATCTCCGCGATCGTCGGCACCGCGGCGGCCTACTTCGGCGGATTCGTCGAGCGGACGACCCTCATCGTCATCCACTTCTTCATGGTGGTGCCCACCTTCCTCATCCTCGCCCTGGTCTCGAACAACGCCGGCGGTGACTGGCGGGTGATCTCGCTGGCGCTGATCTTCATCGGCTGGTTCTTCCCCGCTCGCGTGATCTGGACGATGGCACTGTCGCTGCGCGAGCGCGAGTACGTGCACGCCGCGCGCTACATGGGCGTGCCCGGAATGCGCGTGGTGCTGCGTCACCTGCTGCCGAACGTCGGCTCGCTGCTCGTGATCAACTTCACCCTGGGGGTGGTCGCCGCGGTGATGACGGAGACCGGTCTGTCGTTCATCGGCTTCGGCGTGAAGATCCCCGACGTGTCGCTCGGCTCGCTGATCGGCGAGGGAGCGGCCAGCGTCACCAGCGCGCCGTGGCTGTTCTACTTCCCCGCGCTGGCCCTCACCCTGCTGACCGTGTCGATGGCGCTCGTCGCCGACGGTCTGCGGGATGCCCTCGATCCCACCTCTGCGGCAGGAGGCCGTGCATGAGCAACGTACTCTCCGTCCGTGACCTCAGGGTCAGCTTCGCGTCCGAAGCCGGCCGCGTCGACGCCGTGCGCGGCGTCTCCTTCGATCTCGAGGCGGGCAAGACGCTCGGCATCGTCGGCGAGTCCGGCTCGGGCAAGTCGGTCACCTCGCTGGCCATCATGGGGCTGCTCGACGAGAACGCCCGCGTGACCGGATCGATCCAGTTCGAGGGCGAGGAGCTGCTGGGCAAGACCGACAAGCAGATGTCGGTCATCCGCGGCAACGGCATGGCGATGGTCTTCCAGGATCCCCTCACCTCGCTCACTCCCGTGTTCACCATCGGCGACCAGCTCATCGAGGCGCTCACCGTGCACCGCAGCCTCTCGCGCAGCGATGCATGGGAGCGGTCGCTCGAGCTGCTGCGCCTGGTCGGCATCCCCGAGCCCGAGAAGCGGATGAAGTCGTTCCCGCACGAGTTCTCCGGCGGTATGCGTCAGCGCGTGGTGATCGCCATCGCCATGGCCAACAACCCGCGCCTCATCATCTGCGATGAGCCGACGACCGCCCTCGATGTGACCATCCAGGCGCAGATCCTCGATCTCATCGAGAAGGCGCAGAACGAGACGGGCGCCGCGGTGATCATGATCACCCACGACATGGGAGTGGTCGCGCGCACCGCCGACGACGTCATGGTCATGTACGCCGGCAAGCCCGTCGAGCACGCCCCGGCGCACGAGCTGTTCCACCGCACACGGATGCCGTACTCGATCGGCCTTCTGGGAGCCATCCCGCGCGTCGACAAGGTCGAGAAGGAGCCGCTGATCCCCATCAAGGGCAATCCGCCGCTGCTGATCGATCTGCCTGACGCGTGCCCGTTCGCCGCGCGCTGCCCGATCGCCGTGGCCGCCTGCGTCGAGCGGGAGCCCGAGCTGCTGCCCGTGGCCACCGGCGGTGGACAGGCGCATCTGGCTGCCTGCATCCGAGCCGACGAGATCGACGACGACGGACGCATCGGCGGCCTGCCGGTGTACCCGGTCGAGCCGATCCCGGAGAGCGACCTGACCCGCACGCCGCGCGAGCAGCGTCCGGTGACGCTCGAAGTGCGCAACATGGTCAAGACCTTCCCGCTCACCAAGGGCGCCTTCCTCAAGCGCAAGGTCGGCGAGGTGCACGCGGTCAAGGGCGTCAGCTTCGACGTGCGCGAGGGCGAGACCATGGCCATCGTGGGCGAGTCCGGATCGGGCAAGACCACGACGCTGCTGCAGATCATGGACTTCGAGAAGCAGGCCGACGGCGACATCATCATCGCGGGCACGAGCGTGAACGAGCTGCACGACCGCAAGCTGGAGCGCCGGCTGCGCCGCGACATCCAGATCGTGTTCCAGGACCCGATGGGTGCACTCGATCCGCGCATGACCGTCACCGACATCATCGCCGAGCCGATGCGCGCCATCGGGATGGCGAAGGATGACGTCAATGCCCGGGTGCAGGAGCTGATGGACCTGGTGGGGCTGAACCCTGCGCACCGCGACCGCTTCCCCGGGGCGTTCTCGGGTGGTCAGCGTCAGCGCATCGGAATCGCCCGTGCGCTGTCGACCAACCCGAAGATCATCGTGCTCGACGAGCCGGTGTCGGCGCTCGACGTGTCGATCCAGGCCGGCGTGATCAACCTGCTCGACGAGCTGAAGGTGAAGCTCGGGCTGTCGTACCTCTTCGTCGCCCACGACCTGTCGGTGATCCGTCACATCGCCGACCGTGTCGCGGTGATGTACCTCGGCGAGTTCGTCGAGCACGGCGACGTCGACGAGGTCTTCGACAACCCCCAGCACCCGTACACGCAGGCGCTGCTGTCGGCCATTCCCGTGCCCGATCCCGATGTCGAGCGCACCCGCCAGCGGGTCGTGTTCGACCCGGAGACGATGTCGACGCGTCCGGCGACTGTCTGATCACCGTCCGATAACAGTTAGTCCCGATTCACTGTCGCGCCCGCCGCATGCGCACGAGCGCAACTATTCTCCCCATATGACACGCCGCAAGGCGAAAGGAGCACCATGAAGCAGCAGAAGCTGATGGGAGCGCTGGCACTCACCGGCGCTTTCGCACTCGTCCTCACCGGGTGCGCCTCTGACACCGGAGACAACGGTGGCAGCGGCGATGACGGCAGCGCAGCCGAGACCTCGGCCGCGGACTACAACCCGCAGCCGCGCGAGAACCTCAAGGAGGGCGGCACGGTCAACTTCCCGATCAACGAGATCCCGGAGCAGCTGAACTCCTTCCACGGTGACGGCAGCGCCGACACCGCCCGCGTCGCCGCGTGGTACATGCCGCAGATCCTGCTGCAGAAGCCGGACGGCACGCCCTACAAGCACGACGCGTACCTCGACGAGTGGAAGATCGACACGGTCGACGGCAAGACGCAGATCACCTTCACGTTCACCGACGAGGCCACCTGGAACGACGGCACGCCGATGGACTGGACGGCGATCGACGCGACGTGGAAGGCCAGCCGCTCCACCGAGGAGGGCTTCGTCCCCAACGCCACCGACGGCTACAAGGAGATCGAGAAGGTCGAGCAGGGCGACACCCCCAAGACCGCGATCGTCACCTTCAAGGGCGAGTTCGCCTGGCCGCAGATGCCGTTCCTGACGGGCATCATCCACCCGGCGCTGGCCGACCCGGACACCTTCAACTCCGCGATGATCGACGACCCGCACGCCGAGTGGGGCGCAGGCCCGTACACGGTCGACGAGTTCGACGCGAACAAGGACTTCATCTCGTTCAAGCCGAACGACAAGTGGTGGGGCGACAAGCCGCTGCTCGACACGGTCACCTTCAAGGGCATGGACTCGCAGGCCTCGATCAACGCGTTCAAGAACGGCGAGATCGACATGGTCGGCGTGGGCACCAAGGACCGCCTCGCGCAGGTCAAGGACATGAAGGACATCGAGATCTACCGCGCGCAGCAGACCGCCAACACGCTGCTCGAGGTCGACGCCGAGAAGCCGCAGTTCGCGGACGTCAAGGTGCGCGAGGCGTTCTTCAAGGCGATCGACATCGACCAGCAGAAGAAGATCGCGTGGAACGGCCTGGATTACGAAGAGGAGCCGGCCGGCTCGCTGACCCTCTTCTCGTTCCAGCCCGGCTACAGCAACGCGCTCGAGGAGGCCGGCTACAAGTTCGACGTCGAGGGCGCCAAGAAGCTGCTCGACGAGGCGGGCTGGAAGGAGGGCTCCGACGGCATCCGCGAGAAGGACGGCGTCAAGCTCTCGGTCACCTACCCGATCCACAACGACGACCCGACCCAGAAGGCCCTCGCGCAGTCGATCCAGGCTCAGGAGAAGGCCATCGGCATCGATGTCAAGGTGGACGTCCGCCCGGCGAACAAGTTCGCCGAGGACTACAACTCCAAGAACTGGGACATCTTCAGCCTGCGCTTCACCTCGTCCGACCCGTTCGGTGCGGCCTGGTTCTGCCAGCTGTACTGCCAGGACATGGGCCTGAACCTCTCGGGCGTGCAGACGCCGGAGATGGATGAGCGCATCCACGAAGAGGTCGAGTCGATCAACGACCCCGAGAAGCAGACGGCCGCGGCCATGAAGCTCGAGGCCGAGATCTTCCAGGACTGGGGCCTCATCCCGCTGTACAACGGACCGTCCATCTCGGCGGCCAAGACGGGACTCGCCAACCTGACGCCCGAGCCCTACGTGGGCCTGGACCTCTTCGGCGTGCAGCCGGTTGAGAACGTCGGCTGGGAGAAGTAAGCACCGCATCATGTGAGCGGGGCCGGTGGGTGATCCACCGGCCCCGCTTTCTTCATATGCTGATGGGGTGAGCGTCCAGGTCGTCTTCGTGCACGGCATCCGCACGTCATCGACCATGTGGCGCTCGCAGCTCGACTGGCTGGCCGAGAACGGCATCCCGGCGACGGCGATCGATCTTCCCGCGCACGGCATGCGGATGGACGAGGACTTCACCCTGCACGAGGCGCTGCACACCATCGATGCCGCGGTGCGGGATGCGGCCCGGCACGGACCCGTGCTGCTGGTGGGCCACTCGATGGGCGGGCTGCTCTCGCTGGCCTACGCCGGCGGCGAGGACACGCCGCCGATCGCGGGCGTCGTGGCCGTGTCGTGCACGGCGATCCCCCGCGGCGCGGCGCTGCGCGCGTACCGTGTTCTGGCCCGGGCGATGAACTCGCTGCCGCAGCGAGGGCAGTGGCTCACCGATCGGGTGCTGGCCGCGACCCTCCCGGTCGACACCCGCGGCGACTTCGCCGCCGGCGGCTACGCGTTCGACGCGCAGGATGCCGCGCTGAGCAGCCTCGCCGCTCTGGATCTGGAGGCGGCTCTCCCGCGCATCCGCGTGCCGCTGTGGTTCGTGAACGGGCAGTTCGACCAGCTGCGGGTGAACGAGGCGCTGTTCCAGCGTCTCGCACCGCATGCCGAGCTGATCGTCGTGCCCCACGCCACGCATCTGGTGACGGCGATGCGCCCGACGGTGTTCAACGCGGTGCTGCGCCTGGCGCTGGCGGTCGTGGATGCCAGGAGCCGAGGTCGGGCGGATCGGGCGCACCCGCGGGGGCGTGCTGCACCAGCGCCTGACTACTGGTAGCATTGACTCTTGGCTTGCGTGTGGGTTCGTCCCTCACGACCGCTGTGCGACGTCCCTCTACCGTCGGCAGCACACCGAATCCATCCAGACAGAAAGTGTCCACACGTGGCAAACATCAAGTCGCAGATCAAGCGCAACAAGACCAACCTGAAGGCTCAGGAGCGCAACCGCGCCGTCAAGAGCGAGCTGAAGACGCTGGTTCGCAAGACCCGCGAGGCCATCGCCTCCGGCGACAAGGAGGCCGCAGAGGGCGCCCTCAAGATCGCGTCCGTGAAGCTCGACAAGGCCGTCAGCAAGGGCGTCGTGCACAAGAACCAGGCGAAGAACCGCAAGTCGGCCATCGCCAAGAAGGTCGCCGCTCTCTGAGCCTCCGCATTCTGCTTCGAAGGCCCGTCCCGTTCGCGGGGCGGGCCTTCTGCTGTGTCGGGAAGGCTGTCCTGAGCGCCCTTCGATTCGCTTCGCTCGCTCGGGAGCCGCGTCAGCGGGTCGACGCGAACGCGTCGCGGGTGGCGACCACCGTCACCATGCGCTCGAGCGCGAAGATCGGGTCGCGCGCGGCGCCCTTGACCTCCGCGTCCGCGCGCGCGGTCGCCTGGATCGCCATGCCGAGCGAGCGCTCGTTCCACCCCGCGAGGTCTTTCCTGGCGCGGTCGACCTGCCAGTCCTTCATGCCGAGCTGCTGCGCGAGCTGACGGCTGGGCTCTCGACGGCCGGCGACGCGCGCCATGGTGCGCAGCTTCATGGCGAACGCCGCGACCATCGGCACGGGGTCGGCTCCGGATGCCAGGGCGTGACGCAGCGCGACGAGGGCCTCGCCGTAGCGACCGGCGATGGCCGTGTCGGCGACGACGAACGCCGACACCTCGACGCGACCGCCGTAGTACTTCGTGATGACGTCATCGGTGATGTCGCCCTCCACGTCGCCGATCAGCTGCTGACAGGCGGCAGCGAGCTCGGTGAGGTCGTCGGCGAAGGCCGAGACGAGAGCGCGCAGCGCGGTGGGCTGGATCCGCTTCTTCACGGCCCTGAACTCGCCGGCGGCGAAGTCGACACGATCGGAGTCGCGCTTGACCGCTGCGCACGGGATCTCGATGCCGCCGCCGGTGCCTGCGCGGACAGCGTCGAGAAGCTTCTTGCCGCGCACCGTCGCGCCGGTGTGCCGCAGGATGACGGTAGCCCCCTCTTGAGGGGCCTCGAGGTAGCGCACGGCCTCCTGCAGGAAGGCGCCGGTGCACTTCTCGACGCCGGCGACGCGCACCAGTCGCGGCTCGCCGAACAGCGACGGCGAGGTGAGGGTGAGCAGCGTGCCCTCGGCGTAGTCGTCGGCGCGGATGTCGCTGACCTCGAGCGCCGGGTCCTCGGCGCGCAGGTAGTCGCGCACCCCGGCGATCGCGCGCTCGGCGAGCACCTCCTCGGGCCCGGAGACGAGAACGATCGGCGCCGGGCGCGGCTCGCGCCACGACACCTGCGGGATCTTGGTGCCCTTCGCGGCCGTGCTGCGTGCCGAAGAACGAGGAGCTGCCATGCTCTCAGCCTACCGGCGGGTGCCGACCCTGCTTCCTGGTGCTGTCACTCCTGGCGCTCCGTCCACACCACGAGTCGCCCACCCTGCTCGCCGAGCAGCACGAGGCCGCGCCGATCGGTGCGCAGGGCACGCGAGCCGGCCGCCTCGAGCATGATCAGCGTCTCCTTGCGCGGATGCCCGTAGTCGTTGTCCTCCCCCACGCTGATCAGCGCTGCGGGTGCCGCGATCTGCGCGTACAGTGCGGGCTCCTGGTCGCGGCTGCCGTGATGCGCGACCTTGACCACCGCGTACTCGCCGCCGACCCGACCGCTCGCCAGCAGCTGACGCTGAGGAGCGGCGGAGAGGTCGCCGAGCATCAGCATCCGGGGCACTCCCCCGCCGGCGATGTCGACGACGATGCTCGCGTCGTTGCCGCTGGGGAACGCCGCCGAGTCAGGCGGCGGCCAGACGACGCGCCACTCGGCCGATCCGAGCGACCCGTGCGTGCCCACCGCTCCGCCCCGCAGAGCGGCGCCGCCTGCGGCGAGCTCATCCAGGATCCGCTGGTCCGCAGGCTCGGCGACGGGCCCGTGCAGCACCGTGTCGACGCGGCCGGCCAGCGAAGTCGCCGCTCCCACGTGGTCGAGGTCGAAGTGCGTGAGCACGAGCAGATCGATGCGGTCGGTGCCGGTCTGTGCCAGGCATCCGGTGAGGGCATCCGGATCCGCACCCGTGTCCACGAGCGCGGTCTGCGAGCCCGAGCGGATGAGCACCGCATCGCCCTGCCCGATATCGCACGCGGCGATCGTCCATGCACGCGGAGTGGTCATCGATGCGAGCGGCCCGCGCAGCAGCATCCCTGCGACCGAGGCGGCCGACGCGATGACCACCACGGCGGCCGCGACAAGACGCAGCCGCCGTGAGCGCGGGCGCACGAGCACGAGCGTCGCAGCCGCGCTGATCACGGCGACCACGGTGGCCGCGAGCGGACCGGCCGGCACCGCAGCTGTCGCGCCGGGCAGCGACACCGACACCGTCGCGGTGGTCTGGATCCAGGCGGCGGGCAGCCAGGCAGCCGCCGCGAGCAGATCGGCCAGCGGCGGCACCGGGGAGGTGAGACAGGCGAGCAGCCCGATCACCGTCGCGATGGGGGCTGCGGGGGCGGCGAGGAGGTTCGCGACGACACCCACCACCGACTGCGTCTCCGAGAACAGGGCGACGATCGGTCCGCACACCAGCTGGGCCGCGAGGGGCACCGACAGGGCGAGGGCGAGCGGCACGGGCATCCAGCGCCCGAGCCCGCGCAGCAGCGGACGGGACAGCACCAGCAGCGCGGCGGTCGCCGCAGCCGACAGCGCGAACCCCGGTGTCGCGGCCAGCCACGGGTCGGCGATCAGCAGTCCGCAGACCGCCAGCGACAGCATGGCCAGCCCCGCGCTCGGCCGCCCGATCAGCAGGGTGAGCATCGCGAGCGCGGCCATCACCGAGGCGCGGATCACGCTGGGCTCGGGGGTGACCAGCACGACGAAGGCACCCAGCGCGAGAAGCGAGAGCGCCACCCGCAGCGCGCGACCGCCGCCGAGCAGCGAGACGAGCCAGAACACCGCCGCGACCACGATCGCGCAGTTCGCCCCGCTGACGGCCGTGAGGTGGCTGAGTCCGGATGCCAGCATCGCCGCGCTCACCTCTTCCGACACCGCCCTCGTGTCGCCCACCGCGAGGCCAGGGAGCAGCCCTGCGCCCGGTTCGGGAAGTCCGCTCGCACGCTGGATGAACTCGGCGCGCGTGGTCGCGGCGACCGCGAAGACCCCCGAGGCCGGCGCCGTCACCTCGGCGCGGACGCCGAAGAGAACCAGAGCGGCGCGCTCACCGGCATCCGTGCGCTTGCCCTGACCCGTGACGCGCAGCACCGCACCGAGATCCGCTCCGTCGATCGGTGCGACGCCGACCCGGATCGGGCCGGCGACGCGCTGCGGGTGCCCGGGCGGACCGATCGCGATGGTCTGCGCGTCGAACCACAGACGCCCATCGCCGCCGAGGGATGCGGATGAGCTCACCTCGACGAGCGCCTCGACGACGTGCCCGTCCTGCGCCGTGAGGGCGTCGCGGGCCGGCTGTGCGGCCGCGACGGTCGCGGCGAGACCCGCACCGCACAGCAGCACGAGCACGACGAGACCCGCTCGACGACGACGGAGGATCACCAGCAGCACCGCTCCGATCAGCGCGATCGGGATGGTGGGCCCGGCGAGCCGAGGTACGTGGATGAGCAGCAGTGCCGCGCCCCAGAGCACGACGGCCACCACGCTCGTGCGCAGGTCGGTCACACCCGCACCTTCTCGCGCATGCCGGCGAGCAGCTTCTCGCCGATCCCCGGCACGGCCAGCAGGTCGTCGACAGCACGGAATCGACCGTTCTCATCGCGCCAGTCGATGATCCGCTGCGCCAGCGCCGGACCGATGCGCGGCAGCGTCTCGAGCGCCGTCTGGTCGGCGGTGTTGAGGTTCACGATCCCGTCCGCCGCCCCGGCACCGACGCCGGTCCCCGCGCCCCCGACTCCTCCCTCTGGGGCTCCGGCCGACGGCTCAGCGCCCATCTTCGGCACGACGATCTGCTCGCCGTCGCTCAGCGGACGCGCGAGGTTCACGGCCTGCAGGTCGGCGGATTCGAGCGTGCCGCCGGCAGCCGCCAGAGCGTCGACCAGCCGCGCGTCCGGATCGACGATGTACAGGCCGGGGGCGGCGACCTCGCCGAGCACATGCACGTACAGCCCCTCGGGCGGCGCGACGGCAGAGCCGCCACGCGTGTCGTCACCGGTGGCCGCCGACGCCGACGCTGCGCCGTCCAGCGCGATGCTCTCGGTCGGGGCCGCCTGGCCGCGCAGGATCCCCCAGCCGACCGCGGCCGACAGCACCACGAGCCCCAGCGTCACCGCGGCGCCGACGCCGAGCCTCAGACGCGGGCGCGCACGGGCATCCGGCTCTGCGGACTCGTCGGCTGACACCCTGTCACGCTAGGGCGCGCGGCACGGACGACTGCAGACAGATCCCGGCGACTGTGCACAACTCGCACGAGACGGCGAGCTGTGCACAGCCGCCGTGAAGAGTCGATCAGCCCTTGACGGCGAAGTTGACGATCTTCGGCGCACGCACGATGACGCGCACGATCTCCTTGCCCTCCAGGGCGCGCTGCACCTTCTCGTCGGCGCGGGCGGCGGCTTCCAGATCGGCGTCGGAGATGTCGGCGGCGACCTCGAGGGTCGCGCGCACCTTGCCGTTCACCTGCACGGCGGTGGTGACGGTGTCCTCCACGAGCAGGGCGGGGTCGGCATCCGGCCACTGCACGGCGCTGACCGACGGCTCGTGACCGAGGCGAGCCCACATCTCCTCACCCGTGTGCGGCGAGATGAGCTCGAGGATCATCGCGACGGTCTCGGCGGCCTCGCGCACGGCGGGGTCGGCGGCTCCGGCGCCGGTGTCGATCGTCTTGCGGATGCCGTTCACCAGCTCCATCAGACGCGCGACGACGACGTTGAACTTCGTCTGCTCGACGAGCGCCGGCGCATCGGCAAGCAGACGGTGCGTGATGCGGCGCAGGGCCGCGTCACCGGCATCCGGTGCCGTTCCCGGCTCGCTCGCCACCTCGTCGGCGACGCGCAGCGCGCGAGAGAGGAACTTCTGCGCGCCCGACAGCGACACGCCGTTCCACTCCTTGTCGTCCTCCACCGGACCGGCGAAGGCGAGGCCCAGGCGCAGAGCGTCGGCACCGTACTGCCCGAGCAGGTCGGACAGCTCGACGAGGTTGCCCTTGCTCTTCGACATCTTCGCGCCGTCCATGATGACCATGCCCTGGTTCACCAGGTTCGAGAACGGCTCCTCGAAGTCGATCAGGCCGAGATCGAAGAGCACCTTCGTGATGAACCGGGCGTACAGCAGGTGCAGGATCGCGTGCTCGACACCGCCGAAGTACCCGTCGACCGGCGCCCAGCGCTTGGCCTCGGCGGGGTCGAACGCGAATTCGGAGCTGTTCGGCGACAGGAAGCGCAGGAAGTACCACGAGCTGTCGACAAAGGTGTCCATGGTGTCGGCGTCGCGCAGCGCGGGCTCACCCGATGCGGGATCGACGGTGCGCACCCACGACTCGGCCGCGCCCAGCGGCGACGAGCCCTTCGGGCGCAGGTCGAGGCCGTCGACGCTCGGCAGCTGCACGGGCAGACGGTCTTCGGGCACGGGCACGACGCTGCCGTCGTCGAGGTGCAGCATCGGGATTGGCGTGCCCCAGAAGCGCTGGCGCGAGATCAACCAGTCGCGCAGGCGGTAGTTCTTCGCCGCGCGGCCGGTGCCCGCCTCGCCGAGCGTGGCGATGGTGCGGGCGATGGCCTCGGCCTTGGCCAGACCGTCGAGATCGCCCGACCCGGTCATCCGGCCGTTGCCGATCAGCGCGGTGCCGGTCACGGCGGGATCGAGCTCGGCGAGGTCGTCTCCCTCGTTCGCACCGCCGGTGACGGTCGTGTCGACGACGACCCTGACCGGCAGGTCGAACGCGCGAGCGAAGTCCAGGTCACGCTGATCGTGCGCGGGCACGGCCATCACCGCGCCGTGGCCGTAGTCGGCCAGCACGTAGTCGGCGGCCCACACCGGCATCCGCTCGCCGTTCACCGGGTTGATCGCATAGCGCTCGAGGAACACGCCGGTCTTCGGACGGTCGGTCGACTGCCGCTCGATCTCGGTCTGCTTCTGCACCGTCTCGAGGTAGTCCTGGAAGCGCATCCGCACCTCCGACGACGACCCGGATGCCAGTTCCGCAGCCAGGTCGGAGTCGGGGGCGACCACGAAGAACGTCGCCCCGTGCAGCGTGTCGGGCCGCGTCGTGAACACGGTCACCGGCTCGTCGCGACCCTCGATCACGAAGTCGACGTCGGCACCGGTGGATCGGCCGATCCAGTTGCGCTGCATCTGCAGCACCTTGTGCGGCCAGTGCCCCTCGAGAGTGTCGAGGTCGTCGAGCAGACGGTCGGCGTACTCGGTGATCTTGAAGTACCACTGCGTGAGCTTCTTCTTCACGACTTCGGTGCCGCAGCGCTCGCAGCGGCCGTCGACGACCTGCTCGTTGGCGAGCACGGTCTGGTCGTTCGGGCACCAGTTCACGGCGCTCTTCTTGCGATACGCCAGTCCGCGCTCGTACAGCTTCAGGAACAGCCACTGGTTCCAGCGGTAGTACTCGGGGTCGGAGGTGTGCAGCACGCGCGACCAGTCGTACGACATGCCGTAGCCGCGGAACCCGGCCTTGTGCTGGTCGATGTTCTTGTAGGTCCACTCCCGCGGGTCGGCGCCGCGCTTGATCGCCGCGTTCTCGGCGGGCAGCCCGAAAGAGTCCCAGCCGATCGGGTTGAGCACGTTGTGCCCGCGGTGCCGCCAGTACCGCGCGACGATGTCGGGGTACAGGTAGTTGATGGCGTGACCCATGTGCAGGTCGCCCGACGGGTACGGGAACATGCCGAGGATGTACTTGCGGGGCCGCTCGTCGCCGTCGCCGCCGGCCTCGAACGTCTCGTTCTCGGCCCAGTACTCCTGCCACTTGAGCTGGATGTCGTGCGCGGACATCACTTCAGGGGACTCGGCGTGGGACGCGTGCTCGGTCAAGGAACGGCCAATCTGACGATGCGGAACGGCCCGGAAATCGGGCCCTTCCAGGGTATCGCGAGCGGCATGCGGTCAGGAAACCGGCAGCAGGTCGCGCCAGGGCTGCGGCAGCGCGGCGCCGAGCGCGGCGAGTGGAGCGCGTGCCTTCGTTGCGACCTCCGCAACCTCGGCGTCCGGTCGGGAGAGCCAGGTGATCCCCCCACCGGCGCCGACGGATGCCGAATCCGCGTCGATCACGATCGTGCGGATGACCATGGCGAGGTCGACTCTGCCGTCGAGGCCGACGTGACCGAAGCACCCCGAGTAGATGCCGCGGGGCCCCTTCTCGAGGCGGTGCAGGATCGTCATCGCCGACAGCTTCGGCGCACCGGTCATGCTGCCCGCCGGGAAAGCGGCGTCGCACAGGTCACCGAACGTCACGCCGTCGCGCAGCCGTGCGCTGACGGTGCTCACCAGCTGATGCACCGCCGGGTAGCTCTCGACGTGCCACAGCCGCTCGACCTGGACCGTGCCAGGAGCACCCACATGCGAGAGGTCGTTGCGCATGAGGTCGACGATCATGACGTTCTCGGCGCGCTCCTTGGCATCCGTCTGCAGCTCTTCGGCGAGCCGCACGTCGTCGGCCGGCGTGACTCCTCGCGGTCGGGTGCCCTTGATCGGACTCGTCGACACGCGCCCGGCCCCCGTAGTGAGGAACTGCTCGGGACTGGCGCTGAGCACGTGCTGCCCCCCCACCCGCAGGTAGCCGCCGTGATGCGCGGGCGTCGCCGCGCGCAGCCGCAGGTACACGGCGAAGGGATCGTCGGGACGGGCGGCGGTGAACCGGGTGGTGAGGCACAGCTGGTACGCATCGCCGCGCCGGATCGCCGCGCGGCACTCCTCGACGAGGGCGCTGTACTCGGCGACCCCGTGCCGCGCCGCGGCGTCGCGCGTCGGTGCCGCCGGCGGGGGCGGCTCGATCGGCATCGCGGCGAGCGCGTCGTGCACCTCGGCCGACCACGCCTCGAGGTCGGTCTCCGGCGCGAGAGCGTGCACCGTTCCGGTGGTGTGGTCGAGGGCGACGGCACGTGTGACGGCGATCCACGTGGGCGCCGCGGGGCTGTCGGCGATCGGGGCGCCGTTCGCCGCCGCGCCGTGCTCGTAGGGCAGCCACCCCACCCAGCCGCCGAGGAACGGGATCCCGGATGCCTCAGCCGCACCGCTCAGGTCGACGCGGCGCACCGTCTCGGGGTCGTCCTCCACGGGGCCGGTGCCGATGATGCTCCACCCCTCGCGCGGGTCGGTTCCGGCATCCAGCCAGAACGCCGCCCCGGCATCGTCGAACAGGTGCGCGAAGAGAGAGCCGACGTCGGAACGGTGCGCGTCCACCGGACGCGCCACGACGTGTGCGGTGAGGGGAAGCGGTGCGGGCACCTTCACAGCGTATGGCTCCGCCGCAGGCTTTACGCTCGTGGGGTGAACGACATCGTGCTCTGGGTCATCGAGGCCGTTCAGGCCGTCGATCCTGTGCTGCGCACGGTGCTGGCCGGTCTGGCGATCATGCTCGAGACGAGCATCCTGATCGGCCTGGTCGTGCCGGGCGACACGGTCGTACTCGTCGCGGCGATCGGCGTCGACGGCTGGGTGGAGGGCATCGCCCTGGGCGTGACCGTGGTGATCGGCGCGCTGATCGGCGAGTCGATCGGATTCTGGCTCGGCACGTGGGCGGGTCCGTACATCCGCGCGTCGTGGCTGGGGCGCCGGATCGGCGAGGAGCAGTGGCGGCGATCGGAGCGGTACCTGCGTCGACGTGGTGGGGTGGCGATCTTCCTCTCCCGGTTCCTGCCCGTGCTGCACTCCCTCGTTCCGCTGACGGTCGGCATGAGCGGATACGCATATCGCCGGTTCATCGCCTGGACGCTGCCCGCCTGTGTGCTGTGGGCCGCGCTGTACGTGGGTGTCGCAGCGACCGCGGCGGGCAGCTACCCCGAGCTGTCGGAGAGGGTGCACTACGCCGGGTACGTGTTCGTCGGCGTGATCGTCGTGCTGCTCCTGGTGCTGCTCGTCGGCAAGAAGCTGCTCGCCCGCCGCGAGGAGCGCCACATGCTCCGGATCAGCGACACCGATGAGGGCGGGCAGCAGAGCGGACAGTGACCGTCGCGTGCGAAGCGTGAAAGACTGGAGCCGATGACTCCTGCGTCACCGGCCAAGATCCACTGGTTCGCCCGCCTCGAACACCGCCTCCACGTCTGGCGCGAGCGCCGCGCTCGCCGACGAGGACGTTCGGCGACCGTCGTCCCGTTCCCCGGCTACGGCAGCACCGGCTGGGTGCGCGTCGTCGGTCGGGCGCTGATCGTCCCGACGCCGCGGAAGAACGCTCGCGGGGAGGGCGGCGTGCGCGGGTGGCGTTCGTTCGTCAGCATCCCCGTCAGCTTCGCCTCCGTCGTCGTCGAGATCGGCGGGCGCACGCACACGGTCGTCGCCGACCGCGGCGGGGTTATCGACTCCGTCATCGAAGCGGAGCTGCCGCCGGGCTGGCAGACCTTCTCGATGTCGGTCGAGGGAGAGGAACCGGTCGACGCCACCGCGTTCATCGTCGATGAGAGCGTCGACTTCGGCGTGGTCTCCGATGTCGACGACACCGTGATGGTCACCGCGCTGCCACGGCCGTTCATCGCCGCGTGGAACTCGTTCGTCGTCGACGAGCACGCCCGCACTCCCGTGCCCGGGATGGCGGTGCTGCTCGAGCAGCTGCGACGGGACAACCCCGGCTCGCCGATGATCTACCTGTCCACGGGCGCGTGGAACGTCGCTCCCACGCTCACCCGCTTCCTCAGCCGTCACCTCTTCCCCGCCGGAGCGATGCTGCTCACCGACTGGGGGCCCACGCACGACCGCTGGTTCCGCAGCGGCCAGGCGCACAAGACGGGCAACCTGCGCCGGCTGGCGGAGGAGTTCCCGAACGTGCGCTGGCTGCTGATCGGCGACGACGGCCAGCACGACGAGGCCATCTACTCGCAGTTCCTCGAAGAGCACCCCTCCTCCGTCGCGGCTGTCGCGATCCGTCGCCTGCTGCCGGCCGAGGCTGTGCTCGCCGGCGGGCGTGCCTCGGGCGAGCACGCCGAAGGCAGCGTGCCGTGGGTGAGCGCTGAGGACGGCGCGGGGCTGCGCGAGCGGCTCACCGAGGTCGGCATCCTGGCGGAATGAGCAGCTCGCTCACGCGCACCGAGTGGGCGGCCCGTGCGCAGACGCACGCCGACCGGGCCGACGCCCTGACCGCGGCGCATCGCGCGCGGCAGCAGCGCGGCGAGAAGCATCCCGTCGAGGACTTCCTGTTCACCTACTACTCGTACAAGCCCGCGCAGCTGCGGCGGTGGCATCCGGGTGCCGGTGTGACGCTCCAGGATGCCGGGGAGCGCGCCGAATGGCGCTGGTACTCCCCCGGCGTCGAGCCAGGCGGATACGCTCCGGATGCGGAGGCGTTCCGCGGCGAGAAGCCTCAGCTGGCGTCTCTCGTGGAGCGGATGCTGCGGCTCACCGCCGCCCGCCCCGGCCAGTTCGGATGCTTCGGGCTGCACGAGTGGGCGATGGTCTACCGCACGGACGAGCACCGGCACGCCGTGCCGCTGCGCCTCGGCGGCGCCGGGACGGACGCCGTCGTCGAGGCCGCCGAGCTGCGCTGCACGCACTTCGACGCGTTCCGCTTCTTCACCGACGATGCCGTGCCGCGCAACCGTGTGCCGTTGACCCGGGAGAGTCAGCCCGATCTCGAGCAGCCCGGCTGTCTGCACGCGGGGATGGACGTGTACAAGTGGGCGGTCAAGCTGGGCCCGCTCGTTCCCGGCGAGCTGCTGCTGGATGCCTTCGAGCTCGCCTCCGACATCCGCCGCCTCGACATGGAGGCCGCGCCCTACGATCTGTCGGCATGGGGCATCGTGCCCGTGCGGATCGAGACGACGGAGGGCAAGGCCGAGTACGTGCGTCGGCAGCGTGTGTTCGCCGAGCGCGGCAACCTGCTGCGCGAGGCTCTGCTGACGGCGTGGCTCGGTCGCGATCAGCGGCCCTCAGACGGCCGCGACGAGCCGTCGTCTGCCGGTCGCGCTCAGCGGTCGTCTGCCCGTCGCGACTAGCGGTCGTCTGCCAGCTGCATCCGCAGTCGCATGACGTGCGCGGCGGCGTCACGCAGGCGGTCGGGGCTGAGTCTCCCGTCGTCGACGGCGCCCACGATCCCGGAGACCATCTGGGGCGCGGTCTGCGCCGTCGACCCGGCGACCATGAGCACCATGTCGTTGCCCGCCTGCAGTGCCGTCACGGCGTTCGCCACGGGATCCTGGTACTCGGCGATGCCCGATCCGCTGAGCATGCCCAGGTCGTCGGTGATCATCACCCCGTCGAAGCCCAGCTCATCCCTCGCGAGATCATGCCAGCGGGCCGACAGCGACGCGGGGGCCGGATCGACGGCCGTGTACGCCAGGTGCCCGAACATGAGCAGCTCCGCGCCGGCGTCGATGCCCGCGACGAACGGGCGCGACTCGCCCGACTGCCACTGCTGCAGGGTCATCGCGGTCGTGGGGATGCTGTGGTGGGAGTCGCCGGGCGCTGCACCGTGACCCGGGAAGTGCTTCAGCGTCGAGAGCACCACGCCCTCCTCGCCGTCGACGGCGGCCGTCACCCGGGTCGACGCGGAGTCGGGGTCGGGGCCCAGCGCCCGAGAGGCGATGAACGACGAGGCGTCGGCCGGCACGTCGGCGACGATCCCGAAGTTCACGTTGGCACCCGTCTCGGCGATGACGGCGGCACGCTGGGCGAACACCTGCTCGGTCTGTGTCGCATCGAGTCCGTGCAGGCCCCGCCCGCCCGGCAGCGTGTCCCACGGCAGGCGCCGCACGACACCGCCCTCCTCGTCGATCGCGATGAGCGGAGGCAGCCCGGGGTCGAGGGTGAGCGCATCGCTCAGCGCTCTGACCTGAGATGCGTCAGCGCCGATGTTCCCGCCCATCAGGATGAATCCGCCCAGAGGCGCGCCCTGCGGTGCCGACTGCATGTATGCGCGCAGGGCGGCGGGGTCGGTGCCGGAGATGTGCCCCATCACGACGCTGGCGGCCTGCTCGGTGATGCTCATCGCCGCGACCGCGTCGACGGCCGGATCCCTCGACGGGCGGGGTTCGGGCGACGGCACGACGGTGGGAGCATCGGGGCTCGCGGGGCTCGATGCTGCGGGCGCGGCGGGAGTGCACGCGGCCAGCAGGCACACGGCCAGGGCAGCGGCGAGGGCACCACGGATCGCTCGAGCACGCATGGTGTCGACGGTACTCGGCCACTCCGACCGTCGGCTGTGCGAGGTCGTGACGTCGGCGTCGGCGTCGGCGTCGGCGTCGGCGGATTGCTACTCTGGTGCTGACGTGACCGGCGGGACGACCCGACGGAGTGATCGCAGGTGGGGACGGCCCCGCAGATTCGGATCGCACCGTGACCCGCTCCGCTCTCAGTCGCACCGTTCTCACGCGCACCGCGGTCGTGCGGCTGCTGCTCGGCTGGGGCTCCGTCGGCGCACTGACCGCATTCTCCGCTCTCCTGAAGAGCGACCTGCCGACGCCGGTGCTGTGGCTCGTTCTGGCGGCGATCGTCACCATCATCGCCGTGTGCGCCTTCGGCGTCGTCACCGAAGCCGAACACCTCGCGCACCGGCTCGGCGACCCCTACGGAACACTCGTGCTGACCCTGTCGATCGCGGCGATCGAGGTGATCCTCATCGCAGCCGTCATGCTCGGGCCCGGCGAGCATCAGACCATTGCACGCGACTCGGTGATGGCGGTGTCGATGATCATCATGAATCTCGTCGTCGGCGTCGCCCTGATCGTCGGCGGACTGCGGCATCGCGGTCTGCGCGCGAACCGCGACGGAGTGTCCGCTTACCTCGCGATGCTGATCGTGCTGCTGGCGGTCGCGTTCGCGTTCCCCGCGTTCCTCGGCGAGAGCGGATCGTACGCCCCAGCCGCGGCGATCGCCATGGTCGTGCTCGTCGTGCTGCTCTACGCGTTCTTCCTGCAGAGGCAGATGGGGCCGCAGAAGACGGACTTTCAGGAGCCGGGGGCTCGCTTGAATGCGGGTGCAGGGCCCTCTCACGCCTCGGTGCGAACCGTGCTGACCGGCCACCGGCGCGAGCTCGTCGCCCGCACGCTGCTGCTGCTCGCGCTCGTGCTGCCGATCGTGCTGCTCTCGCACGACATGGCCAGGCTGCTCGATGTCGGCCTCGACCACCTCGGTGCTCCGGTGGCGCTCTCGGGCATCCTGATCGCGATGATCGTCTTCCTGCCCGAGACGATCACCACCGTGCGCGCGGCCCTGGTCGGCGAGATGCAGCGGGTGAGCAACCTGTGTCACGGTGCTCTCGTCTCGACCGCCGGTCTCACCATCCCCGCCGTGCTGACGATCGGCCTCGTCACCGGCGAGAGGGTGGTGCTCGCCGAGAGCCCGATGAACCTGCTGCTGCTGGGTCTCACTCTGCTGCTGACCATGGCGACCTTCTCCGCACGGCGGGTGAATCCCGTGCACGGCGCCGCGCACCTGCTGCTGTTCGTGGTCTACGGGATCAGCGTGTTCGTCTGACCCCCGTCGAGGGCGTTGGTGGGCTACTGTCTCAGTGCACGACGCCGGCTGCTATGTGGTGATCAGCTCCCAGTCAGGCAGGCTGCTGGTGACCGTCCCCTCCGCGGCATCCGGCCCGGCTGTGGTGACGGAGATCGACACCCGCGCGGGACAGTACGTGACTCCGACACTATTTCCGGCAGCGGCGACGACGATGAAGCCATCGTCCTGAAGCTGTGTGACCGTCGTGCACAGCGGACAGTCGCCGGTGCATTCGGGGGTGCGACGCCCCGCCGAGACGTTTATGATCCGTCCACGCTCGCCGAGCATCTCTGCGGCTTTGCGCATGCCCAGAGACAGCCTGCCGACCGTGGCGGTCTTGTCCCGGCCGAGGGCCTTGACACTGAGCACTTCGGTGAACGGTGAGCTGTGCGCAAGGAGTATGGCCGCCACTGCGGTTCCGTGGCCGTGCTCGTCGCGAACTCCCTCGCCGGTCAGGTCCACCTGTTCCACAACCTTGCCCACGAGGGGAGGATAGTCGTCGCAGACGCCGGTGTCGACGACGGCGATGGTGATGCGGGAATCCGACCACGGTGCCGTCTCTACCCATTCGGGTCTGACAGGTCTGCTGCGCCACCGCCCGTCCGCTGAACGCAGAAAGTCCATCGTCAAGGATGTGCCGAGCGCCTCCACCGCGTCGTCGGCGCCGAACCCGGTGCCGAGGAGGGCGGCGTCACCTCTGTTCATCAGGTTTCTCCGTCGGCTCATCATCCCCCGCTGCGCGTGGCGGGGCCGTCGATCCTCCGTCTGACGTTCCTGCGGTTGCGACGGCGGTGGCGCCGACACCGAGCAGAGCTCCCAGAATTCCGATGCCGGCTTCTGCGCTGATGATCCGAGTCGACATGAGCGCAGCTATCACACCCACGCCGAACAGCACGATGACCAATCTGCCCCAGTTCTTCAGCACGAACGGGATCGTCACCGGCGTCGAGGCCCCGTCGGCTGTTGCGGTGCCGATGATCACTTCCTTCGTCAGTGCTTCCGTCAGACCCTCCACCGTGGCCTTGACTGTGTAGCGCCCCCCTTCGTGAACGTTGTCGTGAACGTTTCGCCGCCCTGCGACGACGGCGTGGCCCCGACGGCGCCCCAATCGATCGTCTTTCCACTTTCGACTCCGACAAGGCCGAACAACAGCTCCTCATTCGGGGCACCCGACGTGGGCCCCTTGATGCGGGCGTCATCACCGAGCCCACGGGCAGCCTCGTCAGACGTCGTTGCAACGGTCTGGCCTTTCCTCACTGCGGCCGCGATCACATTCAGGGCCCGGCGGTGGTAGAGGTGCGCGAACACGAGCGCCACGACGATCACGAGGATCGCCGCGACCACGAAGATGATGGCCATGTAGTAATTCGAGAGCGCGATATTCACCGCGGTAGATGCAGGGTCGAATGGTGTACTGCTCGGTTCCGGTGTCTCCATTGCGCCCTCCCCAGTGTCCCAATGCGGCGGCAGCCCGCCCCCAGGCGATGCTTTGTCACACAGTGGCACCCCTGAGGTCCCGCGTCAATGGCCAGATGATCCGTTGAGCCTGATGGCCGTTTTCCGCAGCGACCTGTCGTGCACGGGGCGGAGGACGCAGGCTGCGGCGAAGGGCACGAGCGCCTGCGCAGCCCGCTTAGGCTGATCCGCCGCGGACAAGAAGAAAGTCCCACGATCACTCGCGGGACTTCTTATCGGTGGACCTGAGGGGACTCGAACCCCTGACCCCCTGCATGCCATGCAGGTGCGCTACCAGCTGCGCCACAGGCCCATCTTCGCTGCCTGACTCGGCAACCTGATCAGCATACTACGCACCGGCGGGCGGGTGCCAAATCGCCCCACCGGGCCGGGTGTGTCGCCTCGCCTAGCCCCTGAGACGTGCGCCGTCAACCGGATCCGACACCGGACCGGGGCGCGCTAGATTCGCCGGACACGGCGCGCACGACGTCGTCACGAAGAGGAGCGATCATGTCGAACCCCACCCCGAACATGCTTCCCGAAGACCCCGACCTCGAAGAGAACGAAGCCGTTCCGACCCGCGAGGTGGACGGCGAGGTCGAGCTGGATCCGGACGCCGATCCCGACGGGATCGACAGCATCGACGCCGACCGCCTGGCATCCGGGGCCGCAGACGCTGACGACGCCTGGTCAGGCGACGAGCGCGTCGACTGACGCTGGGCGGCGACGCCCGCGATCACTCCCCCGCGGCGGGCGCGGGGAGCTCGATGGGAACGACCGGGCAGTCCTTCCAGAGACGCTCGAGACCGTAGTACACCCGCTCCTCGGAGTGGAAGACGTGCACAACCAGGTCGCCGAAGTCCAGCAGCACCCAGCGCGACTCGGCACGGCCCTCGCGGCGCACTCGACGGTGCCCGGCTTCGAGAAGCTGGTCCTCGATCTCGTCGGCGATGGCGGCGACGTTGCGCTCGCTGTTTCCGGTCACGAGCAGGAAGATGTCGACGAGCGGCAGCGGCTCGGAGACGTTCAGGGCAAGGAGGTCCTCGCCCCCCTTCGCGTCAGCTGCACGAGCGGCGATCTGCAGCATCTCTGCGGCGGTTTCTGGGGATTGCATCAACCGAGGACTCCTGTGGTGAAAGCGATGATCAGCGACGCGGCCAGCGCGAGCGCGAGACCCCCGGCGACGATCGCGAGGGTGAGAGTGAGCTTGCTGCCCTTGTCGGGCACGGGGGGACGGATGACTTCACCGGCGGGCTTGGAGGTGCTGATCGCCGAGCTCGCGGCGATGGGCGTCGGCGACGACGCCGGCGCGAGCTCGCCGTCGATGAGCACGGCATCGATGTCTTTGCCGTCGGTGGTGCCGAGCGCGTGACCCTGCGAGCCCATGCCGTCCGGCAGGGCGTAGGTGCCGGTGATCAGCAGCTCGCCGGTCGATGCTACGGGCCCCGAGAGCGACCCGGCGCCGGGCGACGGCGTGAAGATCAGCGTGCTCGCGGTCTTGTGCGAACCGCCCGATCCGGTATCGATCAGATCGTCGAATGCCGTGGGCGTGGCCGGCCCGGACGGGGACCGCTTGACGCCGATGCCGAACGCGGCTCCGACCATCGGGCGCTCGGGCTCGACATCCGCATCGCCATCCGTATCCGCGTCCGCCTGGTCTTCTTCGACATCGCGGGCGGGTGACGCGCTCGGCAGGCCGGCGTCGGAGGTGGTCGACTGCGCCGGCTGCGGCGCGAAGACCGGGACGCTTCCGTCGCGGACGGATCCCGCCGCAGCGGCCGCCTCGGCGACGGGTACGTCGACGATCAGCTCGGCCACGACCGGTTCCTGCACCACGGTCTCGTCGACCACCGGTTCTTCGACGACGGTTGCTTCGACGACCGGCTCGGCCACGACCGGCTCGGCGACGGGCTGAGCGGCGACCGGCTCTTCGGCAGCGGACTGCGGTGCGATGGAGTCGACGGGGCCGGAATCCGTGCGGCCGCGCTCCTTGGCACGCGCGGCGCGGCGGGTCAGCGGCGCCGACGAGGCGGCCGAAGATGCCTGCACTGCTGCACCCGGCTCAGCTGCGGCGCGCTCGGCGGCGTGCGACTCGACCGAGTCCGTCTCGGCGGACCGGTCGCTCGGCGTCTCAGCCTGCGCCGCCTGCGCGGCGGCTGCGTCCTCGCTGCTGACGACCGGTGTCGAGCCGGTCAGGCGGAGCTCACGCAGCTGCTTGCGCGTGAGGGTGTGCCCGTCCTCTTCAGTGCTCATGCCTTGCTCCGATACAGATGATGCTTCGCGATGTACTGGACCACGCCGTCCGGGACCAGGTACCAGACGGGCTGGCCGTCGGCGATGCGCTCGCGGCAGTTCGTCGACGAGATCGACAGCGCCGGCACTTCGAGCTGACTCACGTCGTCGGTGGGCAGTCCGTCCGTGCTCAGCACGTGCCCCGGACGGGAGACGGCGACGAAGTGGGCGAGGTCCCACAGTTCATCATGGTCTCTCCAGCTGAGAATCTGCGCCACGGCGTCCGCGCCGGTGATGAAGAACAGCTCGGCGTTCGGACGCTGCGCCTTCAGATCGCGCAGCGTGTCGATGGTGTACGTCGGCCCGTCACGATCGATGTCGACGCGGCTGACCGTGAAGCCGGGGTTCGAGGCCGTCGCGATGACCGTCATCAGATAGCGGTGCTCGCTCGGCGAGACGTGCTGCTTCTGCCAGGGCTGGCCGGTGGGCACGAACACGACCTCGTCGAGGCCGAAGGAGTGCGCCACCTCACTCGCCGCGACCAGGTGACCGTGGTGAATGGGGTCGAACGTGCCACCCATCACGCCGATGCGCGGTGCCCGAGCGCTGGAATCGTGCATGCGGTCCTAGTGGCCGTGGCCGTCCTTGCCGTGCTTCAGGGCGTACGCCTCGGCCTTGGCCGCGTGGCGGTTCGCGACGTTGCGGAACGACAGCGTCACCAGGCCCATCGCGGCGAAGACGATCGCGGCGATGACACCGAAGATGAAGGTCTCGGCGGCCACGTTGCCGTGGTGCTCCGTCTCGGCTGCGGCCATCGCGATCTGGGCGATGAGGTTCATCCTGACTCCGTTCCTGACATGGCAAGCAAACGCCTGTCCATTCTAGTCCTCAGCCGCGGATCTGGCCGGACCCGCGCGCGAGCCACTTCGTGCTCGTCAGCTCGCCGAGGCCCATCGGGCCGCGCGCGTGCAGCTTCTGCGTCGAGATCCCGACCTCGGCGCCGAACCCGAACTCGGCGCCGTCGGTGAAGCGGGTGGAGGCGTTGACCATCACGACCGCGGAATCCACTTCGGCGAGGAACCGTTCCGCGTTGCGGGTGTCGGTGGTGATGATCGACTCGGTGTGTCCGGTGCTGTATCGGCGGATGTGCGCCAGCGCCTCGTCGAGATCGTCGACGACCTTGATCGCGATCTCCAGACCGAGGTACTCGGCCGCCCAGTCCTCCTCGGTGGCCGGGATCGTGCCCGCGACGAGACCGGCGACCATGTCGTCGCCGTGGATGGCGACGCCCTCGCTGAGCAGCGCGCTCGCGATCACCGGGATGAGCTGGGGAGCGGCCTGGCGGTGCACCAGCACGGTCTCGACCGCGTTGCACACGCTCGGGCGCTGCACCTTCGCGTTCAGCACGATGTCGCGCGCCCAGTCCATCGGCGCCGACTCGTCGATCACGATGTGCACCACCCCGGCCCCGGTCTCGATGACCGGCACGGTGGATTCGGTGACGACGGTCTCGATCAGCGCGGCGCTGCCTCGCGGCACGAGCACGTCGATCAGACCGCGCGCGTGCATCATCGCCTTCGCGCCGTCGCGACCGAAGTCGTCGACGCTCTGGATCGCTTCGGGGTCGTGCCCGAGATCCGCCAGCGCCTGCCGCATCACGGCGACCAGCACCGTGTTCGATTCCCGGGCGGCGCTGCCGCCGCGCAGCACCACCGAATTGCCCGCGCGCAGGGCGAGGGCGGCGATGTCGACGGTCACGTTGGGGCGCGCTTCGTAGATCGCTCCGACGACCCCGAACGGAACCCGCACCTGCTCGAGGGCGACGCCGTTCGGCATCCGGTGCCCGCCGATCACCTGCCCGATCGGGTCGGGCAGGGTGGCGACGTCGCGGACGGCGGATGCCAGTGCGGCCACACGCCGCTCATCCAGGCGCAGCCTGTCGATGAGCGACTCGCCGATGGCATCCGCCCGCCCCCGCTCGATGTCGAGCGCGTTGGCCTCGACGATCCGAGCGGTGCTCGACTCGATCGCCTCGGCGATCGTCTCGAGCAGACGCGCCTTGTCGGCGCTGGTCAGCCGTGCGATCGACCGTGAGGCCTCCTTGGCGCGCACGAGGCGAGCCTGCGCGGTGTCCGCCTGGGCATCGAAGACGGGAGTTGTGCTCATCCGGTCAGTGTATCGACGCGCCGGCGCGGCCAGGGCCGCCATGACGCCGGCGGGTCAGCGACCGAAGGAGGGGGCGAACCACGTGCCGATCGGCTCACCCTCGAGGGCCTTGCCGACCAGGTCGGCGCTGGTCACCAGCACGCCGATGCCGGATGCCGCGGCCATCCGCGCAGCCGAGACCTTCGTCGCCGCTCCCCCGGTGCCCACGCTGTTGACGACCGAGGCGCCGAACTCGAGACCGCTGAGATCGGCGTCGGCCGGGATCTCCTCGATCGGCACCGCCGTGGGGTCCGTCGGCGGCTTCGTGTACAGCGACTCGACGTCGCTGAGCAGCACGAGCGCATCAGCGCCGACGAGCTGCGCGACGAGCGCCGCGAGCCGGTCGTTGTCGCCGAAGCGGATCTCCTGCGTGGCGACCGTGTCGTTCTCGTTGACGATCGGCAGGATGCGCAGCGACAGCAGCCGGTCCATCGCTCGTCGCGCGTTGCTGCGCGACGTCGGGTTCTCGAGGTCACCGGTCGTCAGCAGCACCTGACCGGCCACGATGCCGAACGGTCGCAGGGCCTCCTGGTACCGGAAGACGAGGACGTTCTGCCCCACTGCGGCGGCAGCCTGCTGGGTCGCGAGATCGGTGGGCCTCGAGTCGAGGGCCAGGAACGGGATGCCCGTGGCGATCGCCCCCGATGAGACGAGGATGATCTCCGCCCCGCGCCGGTGCGCCGATGACAGCGCCTGCACGATCATCGGGATGCGCCACGACGACTCGCCGCTGATCGATGAGGATCCGACCTTGACGACGATCCGGTTCGCTGTCGCCAGCTCGGCGCGGCTGCTCGCGGTCATTCCTCGTCCTCGCGTGAGGCGAGGCGCTTCTCCTCGAGCTCGGCTCGGGCTGCGGCGCGCGCATCCATCATCTCGTGGTACTGCTCACGACGCTCGGCCGTGGTGCGGCGGTTCGAGCCGCCGATGCGGATGTCGGTGCCGCGCGGCGAGCCCATCAGCTCCGCCGTCGAGGCGATCGAGGGCTCCCAGTCGAAGACGACGCTGTTCTCTCCGGTGCCGATCATGACCGTCGCGCCGGCCACGGCGCCCGCCTTGAACAGCGCGGTCTCGACGCCGAGACGCTCGAGACGGTCGCCGAGGTAGCCCACGGCCTCTTCGTTCTGGAAGTCGGTCTGCTGCACCCAGCGCACCGGCTTCTCACCGAGCACGCGGTAGATGTTGCCGTAGGTGCCGCCCTCGACGCGGATGGAGAACTCCTCCTTCGCGCCCTTCGGCCGGATGACGACGCGTTCACGGGGAACCTCGACCGCGACCTCGGCGCGGTGCTGGTCGACGAGTTCGGCCAGCGCGAAGCTCAGCGCGCGCAGCCCCTCGCGTGCGACGGTCGAGATCTCGAAGACCCGGAAGCCACGCGCCTCGATATCGGGGCGCACCATCTCGGCGAGCTCGCGAGCTTCGGGCACGTCGACCTTGTTCAAGGCCACGATCTGCGGTCGGTCCAGCAGAGGGATCTGCCCCTCGGGCACCTCGTACGCGCCGAGCTCGGCGAGGATGACGTCGAGGTCGGACAGCGGATCGCGACCCGGCTCGAGGGTGGCGCAGTCGAGCACGTGCAGCAGGGCGCTGCAGCGCTCGACGTGGCGGAGGAACTCGAGGCCGAGCCCCCTGCCCTCGCTGGCGCCCTCGATCAGGCCGGGAACGTCGGCGACGGTGTACCTGCTGTCACCGGCCTGCACCACTCCGAGGTTGGGGTGCAGTGTCGTGAACGGGTAGTCGGCGATCTTCGGACGCGCGGCAGACAGTGCGGCGATCAGGCTCGACTTGCCCGCGGACGGGTAGCCCACGAGGGCGACATCGGCGACGGTCTTCAGCTCGAGCACGACCGAGCACTCCTGCCCGGGCGTGCCGAGCAGCGCGAAGCCGGGGGCCTTGCGCTTGGGCGAGGCGAGTGCCGCGTTGCCGAGCCCGCCGCGGCCGCCCTCGGCGACCACGTACTTCTCTCCGGGGACGATCATGTCGTGCAGCACGTCGCCGTCGACGCTCTTCACCACGGTGCCGACGGGCACCGGAAGCTCGAGCGACTCGCCGTCGTACCCGGAGCGGTGATCGCCCATGCCGAAGCCGCCGTTGCCACCGGTGCGGTGCGGCGAATGGTGGTACGACAGCAGTGTCGTCACCTGCGGGTCGGCGACGAGGATGATGTCTCCTCCGTCGCCGCCCTTGCCGCCATCCGGACCGCCGAGCGGCTTGAACTTCTCACGATGCACCGAGACGCAGCCGTTGCCGCCCCTGCCGGCGCGGAGGTGCAGCGTGACGGTGTCGACGAACGTGACCATGTGTGACTGCTCCTTGAACTGGGCCCCGAGCCCGGCGACGGGCGGGGATACGAGGACGGGGCGAGCCGAAGCCCGCCCCGTCCAGGAAGTCTGCTGCTCTTACTGAGCGGCTGCGACGATGTTGACGACCTTGCGGCCGCCCTTGGTGCCGAACTCGACGGCGCCCGCCTCGAGAGCGAACAGCGTGTCGTCGCCGCCACGGCCGACGCCCGCGCCGGGGTGGAAGTGGGTGCCGCGCTGACGGACGAGGATCTCGCCGGCGCTGACGGTCTGACCGCCGAAGCGCTTCACGCCGAGTCGCTGTGCGTTGGAGTCACGACCGTTGCGGGTCGAGCTCGCGCCCTTCTTGTGTGCCATGTCCTGAGCCTCTTCCGTGCTTACTTGATGCCGGTGATCTTGACGCGCGTGAGCTCCTGACGGTGGCCCTGGCGCTTCTTGTAGCCGGTCTTGTTCTTGAACTTCTGGATGACGATCTTCGGGCCGCGGAGGTTGCCGATGACCTCAGCCGTGACCTTGACCTTCGCCAGCTTGTCGGCGTCGGTGGTCACAGAGGCACCGTCGACGAGAAGCACGGCGGGAAGCTCGATGTTCTCGCCCTGGGCAGCCTGAACACGGTCGAGCTGAACGATCGTGCCGACCTCGACCTTCTCCTGCCGGCCACCGGCGCGCACTACTGCGTAAACCACTTCATACCTGTTTCGTTGGGGAGCGGATCGCTCCGGGAATCTCACGGGAAGACTGTTGCTTGCGTTCATCGCCGGGGCGACGGATGCGGACGCAAGACTTCTCCTGCGATCGGCAAAGCCGCCAGGGGTCTCGCACCAAAGGACAACTTTACCGGATCAGCGCCGATGCCGCAAAGCGGCCCCGATCGCGTGTCCCCTCTAGGATCTCGACATGACCGTTCTCGTCGACGACGCCATCTGGCCCGCGCACGGCAGACTGTGGGCGCACCTCGTCAGCGACGCGGATCTGGCCGAACTGCACGCGTTCGCGGCGGAGCACGGCATCCCGCCCCGCGCCTTCGATCTGGATCACTACGACGTCCCGGAGGACGCGCTGCCGAGACTCCTCGCCGCCGGTGCGGTGCACGTGGGCGGTAAGGAGCTCACCAGGCGGCTCATCCGGTCAGGGCTGCGAGTCCGAGCCCGAGACCGGCGCTGACGCGTCCGAGGACGAGTTCGGAGTCAGCATGGCGGTCGTGACCCGACGCCGGTTGCGGCCCTGACCGGGGGCCTTCGGTTCGGGAAGGGCGTCGAGCACCGAGTCGAGCAGCTGCTCGGTCTGCGTCTTCGGAGCGCCCTTGCGCTCGCCTCCGCGCTTCTTGCGCTTCTTCGGACGCTCGCTCTGCGCAGCGGCCTCGGACGACGCCTGCTGCTCTGCTGCGGGCTGATCCGGTGCGGCCTCGCCGTTCACGACGATGGTCGAGGCGGCGATCGCGGCGAGTGCCGACTTGGCGACCTCGGTGATGCTGTGCGTGCCGCCGCTGCCGGACTGCTGCTTGTCGGCTGCCGGTGCGGACTGCTGCGAGGAACCGCCGCGCGAACGACGGTTCTGCCCGCCGCCGTTCGACCCGCCGCCGTTGCTGCTGCGGTGCTTGACGACGGGATCGTGGTGCACGATCACGCCGCGCCCCGCACAGACATCGCACGCCTCGCTGAAGGTCTCCAGCAGGCCGAGGCCGAGCTTCTTGCGGGTCATCTGCACGAGACCCAGCGAGGTCACCTCGGCGACCTGGTGCTTCGTGCGGTCGCGGCTCAGGCACTCCACCAGGCGGCGCAGCACGAGGTCGCGATTGGACTCGAGCACCATGTCGATGAAGTCGACGACGATGATGCCGCCGATGTCGCGCAGGCGCAGCTGGCGCACGATCTCCTCGGCGGCCTCGAGGTTGTTCTTGGTGACGGTCTCCTCGAGGTTTCCGCCGGAGCCGACGAACTTGCCGGTGTTCACGTCGACGACCGTCATCGCCTCGGTGCGGTCGATCACCAGCGAGCCGCCGGAGGGCAGCCACACCTTGCGGTCGAGCGCCTTCTCGATCTGCTCGGTGATGCGGTACGCGTCGAACGGGTCGACCTCGTCGGTGTAGGTCTCGACGCGCTCGAGCAGGTCGGGGGCGACGCTCTCGAGGTACGCGCGGATCGTCTGCCGGGCGTCGTCGCCCTGGATGGTCATGCGGGTGAAGTCCTCGTTGAAGACATCGCGCACGATCTTGACCAGCAGGTCGGGCTCGGCATGCAGCAGCGCCGGGGCCTGCTGCGTCTGCACCTGCTTCTGGATGTGCTCCCACTGCGCGGTGAGCCGCTGCACGTCACGGGTCAGCTGCTCCTCGGTGGCGCCCTCGGCCGCCGTGCGCACGATCACGCCGGACGATTCGGGCAGCACCTCCTTGAGGATGCGCTTGAGACGAGCGCGCTCGTTGTCGGGAAGCTTCCGCGAGATGCCGTTCATCGACCCGCCCGGAACGTACACGAGGTAGCGGCCGGGAAGCGAGATCTGGCTGGTGAGTCGGGCGCCCTTGTGTCCGATCGGATCCTTGGTGACCTGCACCAGCACGCGGTCGCCCGCCTTGAGCGCCAGCTCGATGCGACGCGGCTGGTTGCCGGTCTCGACGCCGTCCCAGTCGACCTCACCGGAGTACAGCACCGCGTTGCGTCCGCGGCCGATGTCGACGAAGGCCGCCTCCATGCTGGGCAGCACGTTCTGCACGCGGCCGAGGTAGACGTTCCCGATCAGCGACGCGTCCTGGTTGCGGGCCACGTAGTGCTCGACCAGCACCTCGTCTTCGAGCACGCCGATCTGCGTGCGACCGTTCTTCGAGCGCACGACCATCATGCGATCGACGGACTCGCGGCGGGCGAGGAACTCGGCCTCGGTCACCACAGGGCGACGACGGCCGGCGTCACGGCCGTCGCGGCGACGCTGCTTCTTGGCCTCGAGGCGCGTCGAGCCTTTGATCGCCTTCGGCTCGGTGATGTACTCGACGTGGCGCTGGCGCTGACGCGGCTCGTCCCGGCTCTCGTCGCCCTCGCCGCGTCGACGGCCACGTCCTCGGCGGAACGCGCTGTCGCGGTCGTCGCGGTCATCGCCCTCGTCGTCGCGTCCACCGTGTGCCGGCAGCGGGACGATCTCGGGAGCGTAGAAGTGCAGCTGCGTCGACACCTTCGACACGAACACCTCGGGCAGCAGCCCCAGGCTCACCGCGGTGACGGGCTGGGGCTCCTCGCTCGTCGTGGGCGAAGCGGCCGCAGGCTCTGCGGCCGGCTGCGCTGCGGCGGACTGATCCGTTGC
Source organism: Microbacterium sp. NPDC077391 (assembly GCF_040686955.1). Classification (NCBI taxonomy): domain Bacteria; kingdom Bacillati; phylum Actinomycetota; class Actinomycetes; order Micrococcales; family Microbacteriaceae; genus Microbacterium; species Microbacterium sp. NPDC077391. Next base: position 120,264 of record NZ_JBFBMI010000002.1, on the reverse strand, counting down.
GGTATCCGGCTCCACGGCATCCGGCTGCGCGGCGGCGGGCTGATCCGTCGCGGCGGTCGCGGTGTCCTCGCCTACCGGCTGCGCCGGCGTCTCGTCGAGGCTGGGGGTGGTGGTGTCATCGTTCTCATCGGCCATCTCTGGCTAGCTCCCTGCGCGGGCACTGCGTGCGCCGCGAAAACTCGTGCGGCGAAACAGCGGCCGCGAACTCGATCGGCTGGAGGTCGGCTCTCGGGCACGACCGCCTGGGGCACATCACCCCGAAGTCTTGTCGATTCCATCACGCGTGAGCGCGACGTCGTCTTCAGTCATTATCGCACTACCGCGGCCCGACGGCCGAACAGCGTTCGACTCGCGCGCCGCGATTCACCCGAGCCGCATAGCCGCCACTGGGATAATCGCGCCATGACCACCGCGCGCACCCGCCATGTCGGCTACGGAATCTGGCTCATCATCGCCGCGGTCCTCGGCTGGTGGGCGGCCTTCCAGCTGACGATCGAGAAGTTCTACGTGCTCGAGAATCCGGGCGAGACGACGAGCTGCTACGTGAGCGTCATGCTGCAGTGCGACAAGAACCTCGGATCCTGGCAGGGTGCCGTGTTCGGGTTCCCCAACCCCCTGATCGGCGTGACCGCGTGGATGGCCGTGCTCGTGATGGGCGTCGCCGTGCTCTCGGGAGTGCGCTTCCCGCGCTGGTTCTGGGGTCTGTTCGGTGTCGGCGTGCTCGGCGCATTCATCTTCGTGTGCTGGCTGATCGGCCAGAGCATCTACAGCCTGCACACCCTGTGCCCGTGGTGCATGGCCACGTGGGCGGTGACGATACCGACCTTCTTCGCGACGACACTGCACCTCGTGCGCAACGGCACGCTCGGCCGCTCCACGGCCGCTCGGGAGCGTGCCGGACGCCTCATGGTGTGGGTGCCGCTGGCGACGATCCTGGCCTACGCCACCGTGATCGCGATGGCGCAGCTGGCCGGCCTCGATCTGCTCGGCGAGGTCATCGGCATGATCTTCTGACCACCCCACGAGAAGAGGGACGCCTGATCGGGCGTCCCTCTTCTCGTCTTCGGTCCGTGTTCAGTCGAACCAGATGCCGAGCTCACGCGCGGCGGACTCGGGGCTGTCCGAGCCGTGCACGAGGTTCTGCTGCACCTTGAGGCCCCAGTCGCGGCCGAAGTCACCGCGGATGGTGCCGGGCGCCGCCGTCGTCGGATCGGTGGTTCCCGCGAGCGAGCGGAACCCCTCGATGACGCGGTTGCCGGCGAGCCGGATCGCGACCGACGGGCCCGACATCATGAACTCGAGCAGGGGCTCGTAGAACGGCTTGCCCTCGTGCTCGGCATAGTGCGCCGCGAGCCGGTCACGGTCGGGCTCGACCAGGCGCAGGTCGACGAGCGCGTAGCCCTTCGCCTCGATGCGGGCGAGGATGCTGCCGGTCAGGCCGCGGGCGACGCCGTCGGGCTTGACGAGGACGAGGGTTTCTTCAGTGGCCATGTCATTCGCTCTCTGTGTGAGGTTCTGCCGGCGGGCCCGCCGGCCGCTGTCGGTCGATGCGGGCCCCACCGATCGTCGCATACGCCCACATGCCGCCGAAAATCAGCACGACGAACGCGATCGCGGGCACCAGCAGCGCGCCCAGGGCGATGACGACCTGCAGCGCCCATCCGGCGGGGACCGCCCACGGCTTCGCGATCGCGCCGGCGACAGCGACGAGCGCGATCGCGACCGCCGCGCCGGCGACGATCCCCCACCACGGCGGAATGCCCGCGGGCAGAGCCTTGAGCCCGAAGATCACGAGTCCGGCGAGCAGGGCGCCGATCGCCTCGAAGCCGAGCACGATCGACCCGAGCTTCTGAACCAGCGTGCGCGGAGCACGGGGATGCCTTGCCACACGGGCGCTCATGCGCGCCACCCCGACTTCCAGTCCTCCTCCTCTGAGAGCAGCAGGGCCTCGCCGGCCAGCACGATCGACCCGGCGATGACGACGGCGCGACGGTCGGCCGAGGCCGCCCACTCCCGGGCTGCGTCGACGGCGTCGGCGAGGGTGGGATGCACACTCGCGCGGCGGCCGCGCTCCTCCACGAGGTCGGCGATGGCATCCGCGTCCGCAGCCCGATCCGAATCGGGGGCCGTCGCGAACACCTCGGCGACCTGCGGGAGCAGCTGATCGACGATGCCGGCCGCGTCCTTGTCGGCGAAGACGCCGAGCACGAGACCCCACTCGTCGAAGTCGAAGCTGTCGTCGAGCGAGCGCGCGAGGGCCGCGGCGCCGTGCGGATTGTGCGCGGCGTCCACGACCACGGTCGGTGCGATGCCCACCAGCTGCAGACGTCCCGGCGACGTCGCGTTCTGCAGTCCGTCGGCGAGGATGTCGCCGACGATGCGCTGCGACGCACCGCCGATCAGCGATTCGACCGCGGCGACGGCGAGAGCGGCGTTGTGACCCTGGTGCGCGCCGTACAGGGGCAGGTACTCGTCGACGTACTCGCCGGCGAGCCCGCGGATGCCGATCAGCTGGCCGCCCACCGCGAGCTTCTGGTCGCTGAGCCCGAAGTCCTCGCCCTCGAACGCGATCGTCGCGTCCTTCTCGGAGGCCACGCGGCGAAGCACCGCGGCGACCTCGGGTCGCTGCTCGGCCGACACGACGGCGGCGCCGTCCTTGATGATGCCGGCCTTCACCTCGGCGATGGCCTCGATGGTGTCGCCGAGGCGGTCGGCGTGATCCATGTCGATCGGCGCGAAGACCGCGACGTCGCCGTCGGCGGTGTTGGTGGAGTCCCACGACCCGCCCATGCCCACTTCGAGCACGAGCACGTCGACGGGCGCGTCCGACGCGGCGACGAACGCGAGCACGGTCAGCAGCTCGAAGAACGTCAGCGGCGCGTCGCCTGCGGACTCCAGCTCGGCGTCGACGATGCCCACGAAGGGCTCGATCTCATCCCAGGCATCCGCGATCGCCCCGTCGGCGATCGGCTCGCCGTCGATCATGATCCGCTCGGTGAAGCGCTTCAGGTGCGGGCTGGTGAACAGGCCCGTGCGCAGTCCGTGCGAACGCAGCAGGCTCTCGATCATGCGTGCGGTCGATGTCTTGCCGTTCGTGCCGGTGATGTGCACCACGCGGTAGGTGCGCTGCGGGTCGTCGAGCAGGGTCAGGATGCGGGCGACCCGCTCCTTGCGCGGCTGCACCCACCGCTCCCCTGCCCGCTCGAGCAGCTTCTCGTAGACGATGTCGGCCCGCTGGATGTCGCTCACCGCGCTGCCTCCTGGGGGACGTTCGAATCGATCGTGACGATGATCGTCGCCTTCTGCGATCCCAGCGCCTTGGCGCTGGTGCGGAACACGCCGTCACCGGGACTGCCCAGGCTCTCGACCACCTGCTCGATCTCGTCTGTGGGCTGCACCGCGAATCCCACCGCGAGCGTCTCGCCCGCGATCAGGTCGGCGTGCCGGCGAAGAGCCTCCGCGTCCGCCGCGGAGACGTTCAGAGCCAGCACGATGCGATCGCTCACGTCGAGACCGGCGTTCTTGCGAGCCTCCTGCACGACGCGGATCGCATCCCGCGCCATCCCCTCGGCCTCGAGTTCCGGCGTGGTCACGGTGTCGAGCAGCATGAACCCGCCGCCGGGCACAAGGGCGAGGGCCTCGCCTTCCGGGCGCCCTGAAGTTTCGAGCACCAGGTCGTACTCGTGCGGCTCGAGGGCGATGCCGTCAGCGGTCACCACGCCGCCCTTCTCGCTCCAGAGGCCCTCCTTCGCGGCGCGGATGACCTTCTGCACCTCCTTGCCCAGGCGCGGTCCCGCGGCGCGGGCGTTGACGCTGAGACGGTGGCTGATGCCGTAGTCGGATGCCGTGTTCTGGGCCAGCTGCACGAGCTCGACCGTCTTGACGTTGAGCTCTTCGCGGAGGATGCCCTCGAACTGCGCGAGGTCGCCGGCCAGCGGTGACACGACGGTGAGGCGGGCGAGCGGCAGACGCACGCGCAGCTTCTCCTTCTTTCGCAGGGCGTTGCCGACGCTGGAGAGCTCGCGGACGGCATCCATCGCGTCGCGCACGTCGTTGGCTGCGGGGAACGCGTCGGCGTCGGGCCAGTCGGTCAGGTGCACGCTGCGCCCGCCGGTGAGTCCCTGCCAGACCCGCTCGCTGATCAGCGGCACGAGCGGTGCCGCGACACGGGACAGCGTCTCGAGCACCGTGTACAGCGTGTCGAAGGCCTCGCGGCTCTTCGGGTCGTCGGTGACGCCCTCCCAGAACCGGTCGCGCGAGCGACGGATGTACCAGTTGGTGAGCACCTCGGCGAAGTCGCGCAGCCGGGCGGATGCGGTGGTCGAGTCGAGCCCCTCGAGGTCGATGCGCACCTCGCGCACGAGGTCGCCCAGGCGCGCCAGGATGTAGCGGTCGAGCACGTCGGTGCTGTCGGTGCGCCACGTCGCCTCGTAGCCCGCGTCACCGGAAGCGTTCGCATAGGTCGCGAAGAAGTACCACGAGTTCCACAGCGGCAGCAGGAACTCGCGGACGCCCGAGCGGATGCCCTCCTCGGTGACGGCGAGGTTGCCGCCGCGCAGCACCGAGCTCGACATGAGGAACCAGCGCATGGCATCCGACCCGTCGCGGTCGAGCACCTCGCTGACATCGGGATAGTTGCGCAGCGACTTCGACATCTTGTAGCCGTCGCTGCCGAGGACGATGCCGTGGCAGCTGACGCCCGTGAACGCCGGCCGGTCGAACAGGGCGGTCGAGAGCACGTGCATCACGTAGAACCAGCCGCGGGTCTGTCCGATGTACTCCACGATGAAGTCCGCCGGCGCGTGCGAGTCGAACCACTCCTGGTTCTCGAACGGGTAGTGCACCTGCGCGTAGGGCATGGATCCCGAGTCGAACCACACGTCGAACACGTCCTCGATGCGACGCATCGTGCTCTTGCCGGTCGGGTCGTCCGGGTTCGGGCGCGTGAGGTCGTCGATGTACGGCCGGTGCAGGTCGACCTCCCCCTCGGGGTTGCGCGGCAGCGTGCCGAAGTCGCGCTCGAGCTCCTCGAGCGATCCGTACGCGTCGACCCGGGGGTACTCGGGGTCGTCGCTCTTCCAGATCGGGATCGGCGAGCCCCAGTAGCGGTTGCGGCTGATCGACCAGTCGCGCGCGCCCTCGAGCCACTTGCCGAACTGGCCGTGCTTGACGTTCTCGGGCACCCAGGTGATCTGCTCGTTGTTCGCGAGCAGGTCGTCCTTGATGTCGGTGACCCGGATGAACCAGCTCGAGACGGCCTTGTAGATGAGGGGGTTCCGGCAGCGCCAGCAGTGCGGGTAGGAGTGCACGTAGCTCTGCTCGCGCAGCATCCGCCCGCCGGCGCGCAGCAGACGGATCAGCGGCGTGTTGGCGTCCATCCACAGCTGACCGGCCACGTCGGTGACCGATGGGAGGAAGCGTCCGCCGTCGTCGAGCGAGATGATCGTCGGGATGCCCGCGGCGTTGGTCACGCGCTGGTCGTCCTCACCGTAGGCGGGTGCCTGATGCACGATGCCCGTCCCATCGGTGGTGGTGACGTAGTCGTCGACGAGGATGCGCCAGGCGTTCTCGGTGCCCCAGGTCTCGGCATCCGCGTAGTAGTCGAACAGCCGGTCGTACGCGACGTCCTCGAGCTCGGCGCCGAGCACGGTCTGCTGCACCGCGGCGAACGCGTCGTCGGCGGACTCGTAGCCGAGGTCCTTGGCGTAGCCGCCCAGCAGATCGCGGGCGAGCAGGTAGCGGTGCGCGTCGCTCTCGGCCGGGTCGTCCCCCGGCACGATGTCGGCGGCGCCGTTCGGCCCGCCTGGCAGCACCACGTACTCGATCTCGGGGCCGACGACGAGGGCGAGGTTGGTGGGCAGCGTCCACGGCGTGGTCGTCCAGGCCAGCGCGCGCACGGCGGTCAGGCCGAGCGTCTCGGCCTTGGCGCCGACCAGGGGGAAGGTCACGGTGACCGACGGGTCCTGACGGTCCTTGTACACGTCGTCGTCCATGCGCAGCTCGTGCGCCGACAGCGGAGTCTCATCGCGCCAGCAGTAGGGCAGCACCCGGTAGCCCTCATACGCGAGGCCCTTGTCGTACAGCGTCTTGAACGCCCAGAGCACGCTCTCCATGTAGCCGAGGTCGAGCGTCTTGTACCCGCGCTCGAAGTCGACCCAGCGGGCCTGGCGGGTCACGTAGTCCTGCCACTCGCGCGTGTAGGTGAGCACCGAGTCGCGCGCCTTCGCGTTGAAGACGTCGATGCCCATCTGCTCGATCTCGCTCTTCTCCGTGATGCCGAGCTGCTTCATCGCCTCGAGCTCGGCGGGCAGGCCGTGCGTGTCCCAGCCGAAGACGCGGTCGACCTTCTTGCCGAGCATCGTCTGGAAGCGCGGGAAGACGTCCTTCGCGTAGCCGGTGAGCAGGTGCCCGTAGTGCGGCAGGCCGTTCGCGAACGGGGGCCCGTCGTAGAAGACCCACTCGTCGGCACCCTCGCGCTGCGCGATCGATGCCCGGAAGGTGTCGTCCGACTCCCAGAAGTCGAGCACCTCGGTCTCGATCTCGGGGAACCGCGGGCTGGGGACGACGGAGTCGGCGGCGGGTCCGACCCTTCGACTGTCGGCTTCGCCGCTGCTCAGGAACCGGAATGGCTGAGGATAGGTCATGTGCGCTCGCAGTGGTCGTGGGCGGATGCTGCTGCAGGGACGACCCGTGCGTTCACGGACCGCGGTACCACCCTGCGTGCTTCTCGCGAAGCCGCTCTCACTGCGGCGATGACGGGCCTGCCCCGCTCGGGTCTAGTTCCTGCGCCGAGGCGAAGGGTTCTTCCGAGAGCTCCCCGGTGATGGCCGGATCATTGCTTGTGCGTCCATTCTACGCGTCTTCCCGGCGAGCGCAGCACGACTCACGGCCAGAGCATCGCGATCACGAAGGCCGCGTAGCTGCCGGCCGCCAGCACCGCGACCACGTCGCGGATGCGCTTCGGTGCGGCGACGGCGATGAGGACGCCGACGATCGCGAGCAGAGCCCAGCACACCGGGTGCCCCCACCGGATCACGACCTCCTGCACGCCCGTCACCGTGTCGACACGGTCCGGCACGACGACGACCCACAGGGCGCTCATCCCGGCGGCGATGACCGCTCCCACCGCGCCGAGCGGCCGACGGCGACGCCGCATCCACTCGACGAGGCCGGTCCTCGCGTCCTCACTCATCTCGCCCCCGTCCTCGACGTGGCCCCGCGGCGCCATGCGGGGAGGATATGTCCGACAGACGTCCGGCCACAAGGACTCCTGCGTCCGGCCTCGATCATCCGACGGCGGCGCACTCCAGCAGTCCGGCGAGCGTGGTCAGCGCCTCCGGTCCGGTCAGCTCCCCCGGCACGAGGGGGATCTCGAGCACCGGGGCATCCGGCACGGCGTCGCGCACGTGCTGCAGGTGTGCGTCCTCGACGGTGCGACGCGCCGCCAGCACCTCGCCGCCGTCGGCGGGCGAGCGCCGATTGGCCACCAGGCCGGCGACCGTGACGCCCATGCTCCGCAGGCTCTGCACGACTTCCAGGGTCTCCGCCACCGGCAGCGCCTCCGCCGTGAACACGACCACGAAGCCGGTGCGCGCGGGATCGGCGATGGCCTGCTGCATGCCGCTGAACCGGTCGCGGCGACGCTGCAGCGCGCGGCGGAGATCGGCCTGTGCCTCCGCCTGCGGATCGGCGGTTCCGGCGAGCCCGCGCATCGCGGCCGAGAAGCGCTCCGAGCGGTCGCGGTTGCGCAGCAGGGTCTCGGTCCAGCCGGCGAGCTGACCCGGCAGCGCCAGCAGCCGCAGAGTGTGCCCGGAGGGCGCGGTGTCGAAGATGACGGCGTCGTAGTCGCGCTGCCCCGCTTCGGCGAGTTCGGCGATGCGCTCCAGCACCGCTGACTCATGGCTGCCGGGCGCGTGCCGCGCCCGCTCCAGATGCTCTCGGGCGGCGCGATGCTGCCGCTCAGGAAGCATGCGGGTCATGGTCTTCTCGACGGCGTCGAGGTGCCGGTCGATCGTCGCGTGCGGATCGACCTCGACGCCGTCCAGCGAGCCGCGGGCGAAGTCGGCCAGTCGCACCGGAGCGTCCCCCACCTCGCGCCGCCAGAGATGGCCGAGGTTGTGCGCGGGGTCGGTGGACACCACCAGCACGCGCTCGCCGTCGCGTGCGCGGGCGACGGCGAGAGCGGATGCCAGCGAGGTCTTTCCCACGCCGCCTTTGCCCCCGACGAAGAGCATCGGTCTGCGCAGTGCGTCTAGCAGCATGTCATGTTGTCCAGCGGCGAGCGCGGCATGCCCATCCGGCGGTGCCAGCGGTGGAAGTCGTCGGCCACGAGCGGCATGAGCTCGGCGCTGTAGTACGCCGCCGGGTCGGGCACGCCCAGCGCCTCGCCGAGCACGACCAGAGCGAACAGGTCGTCTTCATCGCGCTGCTCGCGAGCGAGCATCTGGCGGTACGGACCGGCGTAGTACTCCGCCATCCCGCGCCGCAAGGCGGCCCAGCGCCCGCGCAGGCGCCGGGCCGCCTCGGTGCGAACCATCGATCAGACCTCCTCGCGCACCGCTTCGAGCTGCGCATCCTCATCTTCGTGCTCGGGCTCGTCGCGTGCCGCGCGACGCATCGCGAGCACCGCTTCCACAGCGACCCAGACACTCGAGGCGATGATGATCACATCCAGCGCGAACAGCAGCCAATCGGCCTTCGCGGGGTCGGCGAACGAGGCGAGCTGCTCGAGCGCCGCCCAGAATGACAGCACGAAGACGATCACCAGCGGGATCACCGCCGGCAGCGGGTTGCGGCGCTTGCGGATGAGCATGACCGCGATGATCGACAGCGTCAGCGAGGCCATCAGCTGGTTGGTGGTGCCGAACAGCGGCCAGATGCGCAGCCCGCCGTCGCCGCCGAGCCCCTGCGAGAAGGTCAGACCGAGGCCGACCACGACCACCACGATCGTGGCGGGCACCTTGGTGACGCGCACCTTGACCGCATCGCCGATCTCCTGCACGACGAAGCGCAGCAGGCGCATGCCGGTGTCCATCGTCGTCGCCGCGAACAGCACCGCCATGGTGGCCAGCACCGTGGCGCTCAGCGACGCGGGCAGGCCGATGCCGGCCTGCATGAGCGCCCCGCCCCCGGTGACGAACGCTCCGACTCCACCCGCTCCGAACGCGCTGTAGACCTCGTTCCATTCGGCGACCGTGCGGAAGCCGGCGATCACGGCGAGGATCGTGCCCAGCGAGAGCAGACCCTCGCCGACGGCGCCGAAGTAGCCGACGAAGCGGGCATCCGTCTCCTTGTCGAGCTGCTTGGAGCTCGTGCCGGAGGACACCATGCCGTGGAAGCCGGAGATCGCCCCGCAGGCGATCGTGACGAACAGCAGGGGCACCATGCTGGGGGTGCCGTCCGGGACGGCGGTGTTGATCGCCGGGGCGACGATCTCGGGAGCGGTGCCCGAGAACAGCGTCGCGGTGAGCACCGACCCGAACAGCAGGACCAGTCCGACGAAGAGCTGCACGCCGTTGATGTAGTCACGCGGCTGCAGCAGCACCCAGACGGGCAGCAGCGAGGCGATCGCGCCGTAGACGAACAGCGCGAGGATCCAGAAGGTCGCGGGGCCCATCCCGAGGAAGTCGTCAGGCAGCACGACCGGAACCTGGTCGCCCAGCACGATCAGGGCGTACAGCGTGACGACGCCGACGACGGTCACCGGCAGCAGCGGCCAGCGCAGACGGTACACGGCCACACCGACGAGCAGCGCCACCAGGATCGCTCCCCAGGTGGGGATCACCGCGCTGGGCGTCGAGATCAGCAGGTTCTTGATCACGACGGCGAATGCGGCGATCACCATCAGCAGCAGCAGGAAGATGACGACGAGGAAGAGGCTCGCGCCGCGCTTGCCGATGTACCGCGCCGACAGGGCGCCGATCGATCGGCCCTTGTTGCGAGTCGAGGCCCACAGCGCGCCGAGGTCGTGCATGCCGGCGAAGAACACCGTGCCGATGGTGACCCACAGGAAGGCCGGAACCCAGCCCCAGATGACGGCGATCGCAGGACCGACGATGGGCGCGGCGCCCGCGACGGAGGTGAAGTGGTGGCCCCACAGGATGAACTTGTTCGTCGGCACGTAGTCGACGCCGTCGTTCAGCTCGTGCGCGGGGGTCTCGTACGACGCATCGAGTCGGTACACGCGCTGAGCGAGGTAGCGCGAATAGACGAGGTACCCGACGGCGAAGATCGCCAGTCCGAGGACCATGAGGAGAACGGGAGACATGGATGAGCTTCCTTTCGGCAGCGGCTTCGTCGTCGCTGTTGCGCCCCACCATAGCGAACCTGGTGTTTTGCTGTGAGAGGACGCGCCCCCGGGTCAGAGACCGGCCGCGATCAGCTCGCGCGTGAACGGATGCCGCGGGGCCGCGAACACGTCTGCGACCGCACCCTGCTCGACGATGGCCCCGTCGCGCATGACGAGCACGTCGTCGCACACCGCGGCGATCACGGCGAGATCGTGCGAGACGAACACCATGGTCAGCTGCCGCTCGCTCTGCAGCCGGGCGAGAAGCTCGAGCACCCGGGCTCGCACGGTGGGGTCGAGAGCTGAGACGGGCTCGTCGAGCACGAGCACCTGAGGTTCGGCGGCGAGCGCCCGGGCGATCGCCGCGCGCTGGCGCTGTCCGCCGGAGACCTCCCGCGGCCGGCGCATGCTCAGCTCCTCGTCCAGGCCGACCTCTGCGAGCAGGGACGCGACGGCTCGGGGGCGCTCGCCACGCGGAACACCCGCTGCCTGCAGCGCTTCGGCGATCGATCGTCCGATCGTCCAGCGCGGGTCGAACGCGCCGAGCGGGTTCTGATGCACGAGCTGAATCCGCTGCGGGCTCGCCCACCGGATCTCGCCCTGATCGGGGCGTTCGACCCCGATCAGCATCCGGGCCAACGTCGTCTTCCCCGAGCCCGATTCTCCGACGACGCCCAGCGTGCGCCCGCTGTGCAGGGTGAACGACGCGTCGACGACGGCGGGCCGATCGAACCGCTTCGACACATCCCGCACCTGCAGCAGCACGTCGCTCCGCGCGCCGGTCACCGCGTGTCGTCGAGGCGTGCTCGCGTCGACGAGAGCCTGCGTGTACGCGTCGCGGGGTGAGGACATCACCTCCGCGACCGGTCCGCGTTCGACGATGCGCCCCTCGCGCATCACCAGCACCCGGTCGGCGACCCTCCGCACCGCCGCGAAGTCGTGGCTGATGAAGAGCACCGCGCGTCCCTCGTCGGCGATCGAGCGCAGCAACGTGAGGATGCGCGCCTGCACGGTGGCATCCAGCGCTGTGGTCGCCTCGTCGGCGACCAGCACAGCCGGGTCCGCGGCGAGCGCGGACGCGATCAGGGCACGCTGGCGCATCCCGCCGGACAGCTCGTGCGGGCGGTCACGTGCCCGACACTCCGGGTCGGGCAGGGCGACGGATGCCAGCAGCTGGACGACGTGCTCCTCCCGGCGTCCGCGGTGCAGGCCATGGATCTGCATCGGCTCGGCGACCTCGCGTCCGATCCGGCGCAGCGGGTCGAGCGCGGCCAGGGCCTCCTGCGAGATCAGCGCGATTCGCCGGCCGCGCACCGACCGCCAGCCGGACTCGCTCAGGCCTGCGGTGTCGGCGCCGTCGATCCGCAGCTCGTCGGCAGTCATGCGAGCGCCGTCCGGCAGCATCCCCAGCAGCGCGCGGGCGGTGAGCGACTTGCCGGCGCCGGACTCGCCGACGATGGCCACGCACTCCCCGGCGGCCACATCGAGGTCGATCCCGTCGACGACGGTACGTCCGTCGATCGCGATGCGCAGCCCTCGTACGTGCACCGCGCTCATGCGCGCCTCCCTTCGGCCCTGGCGCGGAGGGTGCGGCCGACCACGGTCGCGCTGATCACGGTGAGCGTGATCGCGAGGCCGGGGAACACCGAGATCCACCAGGCGCGTCCCAGCACGTTGCGCCCGCCCGAGAGCATGAGCCCCCACTCCGGATCCGGCTCCGCCGGCCCGAGTCCGAGGAAGCTGAGCCCGGCGGCGGCCAGAATGCTCGAGCCGATGCCGATGGTGGCGAGCACGCTCAGCGAACCGAGCACCCCGGGCGCGACGTGGCGGGTGAAGGTGCGCACCGGGCCGACCCCGAGGATGCGCGCCGCCTCGACGTGCTCGGCGATGCGCAGCGTGCGGGTCTGCGTTCGGGCGAGACGGATGTACACCGGGACGGCCGCGATCGTCACCGCGACGGCGACGTTCGTCGCGCCGGGTCCGAGCACCGCGACCACGATCAGCGCGACGAGGAACTCGGGGAAGGCGAGCAGGATGTCGGTGACGCGCATCGCCACGGCATCCACCACCCGCGGCGAGACACCCGAGAGCGATCCGAGCAGGAGCCCGGCGACCACGGCGAGCACGGTGGCCAGCAGTCCGATGCCGACCGAGCGACCTGCGCCGTGCACGACGCGGGAGAACACGTCGCGCCCCGACTGGTCGGTGCCGAACAGGTGCGCCGGTCCCGGCGCCTCGAGCGCCGAGCGCACGTCGGTGCGCAGCGGGTCGTGGGTCGCGAGCAGATCGGGGAAGACGGCGGCGAGCGCGACCACGGCAAGGAACGCCACGGCGCAGGTCAGTCCCACCCGTCGCGCGATCATCGGCGCTCCTCGATGGGCGGCGCCTCGAACACGGCCGGCCGCGCGCGCAGCCGCGGGTCGATGACCGGGTGCAGCAGCTCCACGATCACGTTGACGACGACGAACACCAGCGCGCTGAGCATGATCACCCCGGCCACGACCGGCAGGTCGCGGTCGACGATGGCGGTCAGCGTCACCCGGCCGAGCCCCGGCCGCGCGAAGACGGTCTCGACGAGCACCGCCCCGCCGAGCAGCGATCCGATCAGATATGCGGCGAGGGTGAGCGCGCCCGCGGCCCCGTGGCGCAGCGAGTGCCGCAGCACGAGGCGGGCCGGACCGGCGCCGCGGGAGCGGACGGTCTCGGCGAACGGCTGCCGCTCCGCCTCGTCGATGCCGTCGCGCAGCACCTGACTGATCAGCGCCGACACCGGAAGGGCGAGGGTGAGGGCGGGCAGCACGACAGTGGCGGGGCTGCGGGTGCCCGCCACCGGGAACCAGCCCAGGCCGAAGGCGAACACGGCCAGCAGCAGGATCCCGATCCAGAACACCGGCGACGACAGCACGATCAGCTCCCCCGCGACCACCACCGCCCGCGCCGGTCCGCGACGTGCGAGCAGCGCCACGGCGAGCGCGACGACCACTGCGATCAGCAGCGCCACCGTGGTCAGCTGCAGGGTGGCGCCGAGCTGCCGCCCGATGACCTCGGTCACGGGCATCCGGAGCTGATACGACGTGCCCAGGTCTCCTCGCAGCAGTCCGCCGATGTACGAGAGGTACTGCTCGAGCGCGGGACGATCGAGGCCGAGCTCGGCCCGCACGGCTGCCTTCACCGCCTCGCTCACCTTCGCCTGCGGGCCGAGCATCACCGAGACCGCATCGCCGGGGATGACCCGGAACGCCAGGAACGCGAGCGTCGCCGCACCCCACAGCACGAGGACGGCGGACGCCGCGATCCCCGCGAGCCGGATGAGGACGCGCCGCACGTCAGCGGCTGACGCTCGCGTCGTAGAACAGCGGGCGTCCGTACAGGTCGTACACCAGCCCCTGCACGTTCGATGCGGACCCGGTGATCAGAGACGAGACGTACAGCGGCACGATCGCGACGTGCTCGGCGTTCCACTGCTGCAGTTCGGTGTAGATCTCGGCGCGCTCGCCGGTGTCGGAGGTGGACAGGCCCCGCTCCAGCAGGTCGTCGACGGCGGGGTCGCTCACCTGCGATGCGTTCTGGAAGCCGTCGGTGCCGAGGTGGCTGCGCAGCAGGTCGGCATCGACACCCGAGAAGTCCCAGTCGGTGATGTCGTAGGTCTTCGGGCCGTACTGCTCGTTGTAGGCGGCCGGCTCCAGCTTCTCCCGCACGATCTCGAAGCCGACGTCCTTCAGGTCGGACTGGATGGCGTTGGCGAGCGCGGTGCGGTCGTCGGAGATCGGCGTCCAGGCGATCCAGCGGGCCGAGAGCCGCTCGCCGTCCTTCATCCGGATGCCGTCGGCGCCGCGCTCGGTCCAGCCGGCCTCATCGAGCAGGGCGTTCGCCCTGTCGGCGTCGAAGGCCCAGGTGCCTTCGAGCGACGCGTCGTAGCCGGGGGTGGTCGGACCGAGGATGCTCCAGGCGCGGGGGAACTCGCCGAAGAAGATCTCCTCGACGGCCGCGTCGATGTCGATGGCCAGCGAGAACGCCTGGCGCACCTTCTGGTCGGCGAAGACGCCGTGCTTCTCGTTGAGGAACAGCGAGTACGGCAGACCCGGGTACTCCTTCGCGGTGACGGCGATGTCGTCGCCGAGGTCGGCGACGACATTCGGCGGCAGCTGGGTCGCGACGTCCGCCTCGCCGGAGGAGAGCACGCCGGCGCGGACGGATGCCTCGGGCAGCAGCTCCACGCGCAGGGTCTGGATCTTCGGCGCCTGGGCGCCGTCGGGCCCCCAGGCGTAGTCGTCGTTGCGGGTGTAGACGATCTCCTGATCGGCGGTGTACTCGCTGAGCACGAACGGGCCGGTGCCGACGGTGACGTCGGGTCCGCCCGCCGCGAGCTGGTCGGCGGACGTCTCGAGCACCTTCGGCGACCAGAAGCCGAGCTGCGCGGTGCTCGCCGCCTGCAGGAAGGGCGCGTACGGCTGGGTGAAGCTGACCTCGACGGTGTGCTCGCCGGTGACCTCGGTGCCCGCGTACAGCTCGCCGCCGAGCATGCTCGCCGCCTGTGCGGACTTCGTCGCCGGGTCGACGATGCGATCGAAGTTGGCCTTCACCGCGGCGGCGTCGAACGGCGTGCCGTCCGAGAAGGTGACGTCGTCACGCAGGTCGAAGGTGTATGTCCTCCCGTCGTCGGAGACCTCCCAGCTCTTCGCGAGCCACGGGGAGAACGACCCGTCGGCCTCCTGGAAGACGAGCGAGTCGAGCACCTGACGCTGCACCATGCCCGACACGTCGAGCTGACTGGTCTGCGGGTCCATGTGGCCGGCCGACAGGTTGGCGCCCTCGATGGCCCAGACGAGCTCGGCGTCGGCGTCGCCCCCGCTGCCGCCATCGGCGGGGCCCGCGCAGGCGCTCAGCACAAGAGCGGATGCGGTGGCAAGGACGGCCAGGGGCAGAAGTCGGCGCGCGGGACGAGACGGCATTCGGAACCTCGATGAGTGCAGGGAGGGGGAACGCTCCATCCTATCGGTGATTGTTGGACGCGGTCGATCTAGGAGTGGCCGTGGGGCGACCGGTAGACTCGCGGCACAACCCACACTCAGGCACGCTCACACAGTGCCGCACACATCGCTCGAGGAGACTCCATGTCCAGCATCCCTGACAAGCCCGCGCTCGAAGGCCTCGAAGCGAAGTGGGGTGAGCGGTGGTCCGAGGAGGGCACGTTCCTCTTCGACCGCGCCCTGGCCACGGCATCCGGACGCGACAGCGTCTACTCGATCGACACTCCCCCGCCGACGGCCTCCGGAAGCCTGCACATCGGTCACGTGTTCTCCTACACGCACACCGATATCAAGGCCCGCTTCGAGCGCATGCGCGGCAAGAACGTGTTCTACCCGATGGGCTGGGACGACAACGGCCTGCCCACCGAACGCCGCGTGCAGAACTACTACGGCGTGCGCTGCGATCCCACGCTGCCCTACGACCCCGACTTCACGCCTCCGTTCGAGGGCGGCGACAACAAGTCGTCCCGCGCAGCCGACCAGCAGCCGATCAGCCGCCGCAACTTCATCGAGCTGTGCGAGAAGCTGACCGTCGAGGACGAGAAGCAGTTCGAGGCGCTGTTCCGCCAGCTCGGCCTCAGCGTCGACTGGACGCAGACCTACCGCACGATCTCCGACGACACGATCCGCCAGAGCCAGCTCGCCTTCCTGCGCGGACTCGAGCGCGGCGAGGCCTACCAGTCGATGGCGCCCACCCTGTGGGACATCGACTTCCGTTCGGCGATCGCCCAGGCAGAGCTCGAGGACCGCGAGCAGCAGGCCGCGTACCACCGCGTCGCGTTCCACAAGACCGACGGGTCCGGTGACATCGAGATCCAGACGACCCGTCCCGAGCTGCTGCCGGCGTGCGTGGCCCTGGTCGCGCACCCCGACGACGAGCGCTACCAGCCCTACTTCGGCAAGACCGTGCGCACCCCGATCTTCGACGTCGAGGTGCCCGTTCTCGCCCACCACCTCGCCCAGCCCGACAAGGGCTCGGGTATCGCCATGATCTGCACCTTCGGCGACGTGACCGACATCATCTGGTGGCGCGAGCTCGACCTGCCCAACCGCACCATCCTGGGCAAGGACGGCCGGGTGCTCGCCGACGCTCCCGACGCGATCACGTCGGATGCCGGCCGCGCTGCGTACGCCGAACTCGCGGGCAAGACGGTGTTCAGCGCGCGCAAGAGCGTCGTCGAGCAGCTGCAGGCCTCGGGAGACCTGCTCGAGGTCGGCAAGCCCTTCAGCCACGCGGTGAAGTTCTTCGAGAAGGGCGATCGTCCGCTCGAGATCGTCTCGACGCGCCAGTGGTACATCCGCAACGGCGCCCGCGACGAGCAGCTGCGCGAGCAGCTGCTCGAGAACGGACGCGAGCTTCGGTGGCATCCCGACTTCATGCGCGTGCGGTACGAGAACTGGGTCGGCGGGCTGACCGGCGACTGGCTCATCTCGCGCCAGCGCTTCTTCGGCGTGCCGATCCCGGTCTGGTACGCCCTCGACGAGAACGGCGAGCGCGACTACGAGCGCGTGCTGACCCCGTCGCCGGCGACCCTGCCCATCGACCCCACCACGGACGTGCCCGAGGGGTACACCGAGGATCAGCGCGGCGTGCCCGGCGGGTTCGACGCCGAAGCCGACATCTTCGACACCTGGGCCACCTCGTCGCTCACCCCGCAGCTGGCCGGCGGCTGGCAGCGCGACGAGGAGCTGTGGAACGCGGTCGCCCCGTTCGACCTGCGCCCGCAGGGCCAGGACATCATCCGCACCTGGCTGTTCTCGACCATGCTGCGCTCGACGCTCGAAGACCAGCGCTCGCCGTGGCGCAACGCGGCCATCAGCGGCTTCATCGTCGACCCCGACCGCAAGAAGATGTCGAAGTCGAAGGGCAACGTCGTCACGCCGGCAGACATCCTTTCCACGCACGGCTCCGACGCCGTGCGCTACTGGTCGGCGTCCAGCCGCCTCGGCATGGATGCGGCCTTCGACCCGCAGAACCCCACGCAGGTGAAGATCGGGCGGCGGCTCGCGATCAAGATCCTCAACGCGGCGAAGTTCGTGCTGTCGTTCCCCGTGCCCGAGGGCGCAGAGGTCACGCACGCCCTGGACGCATCGATGCTCACCGCCCTCGATCAGGTCGTGCGTGAGGCGACCAGAGCGTACGAGAACTACGACCAGGCCAAGGCGCTCGAGATCACCGAGGCGTTCTTCTGGACGTTCTGCGACGACTATCTGGAGCTCGTCAAGGAGCGCGCGTACGACCAGACCGACGTCAAGCAGGCCTCGGCGGCGCTCGCGCTGCGCCTGGCACTGTCGACGCTGCTGCGCCTGCTCGCCCCGATCGTGTCGTTCGCGACCGAGGAGGCGTGGTCGTGGTTCGAGGAGGGCTCGATCCACACGGCGACCTGGCCGGAGCCGCTCGGCATCGACGGCGACCCTGCGGTGCTCGCGACGGCGAGTGAGGCCCTGATCGGCATCCGACGGGCGAAGACCGAGGCGAAGGCCTCGCAGAAGACCCCGGTCGCGACCGCGACCATCTCGGCTCCGGCGGCGAAGATCGACGCGCTGCGCGCCGCGGCCGACGACCTGCGCGCGGTGGGCCGGATCGCCGAGCTGGAGTTCGCCGAGGCCGACGAGCTCGCGGTCACCGCGATCGAGCTGGCACCGATGGAGGGCTGATGCAGCTGGGCACGCGCTGGGCGACGGGGGCTGAGCCGCCGGCCTCCGTCCCCGCCTCCCTGCGTCCGGCCATCGCCGAGATCGAGGCTCGCGGGCTGAGCGGCGACTGGACACTCACCTGGCTCGAGGGTCGGCCGATCGCTGAGCTGGATGCCGGGTGGGAGGTCGTGCTCACCGCATCCGGCGAGGTTCTCGCCCGGCCTTTCCAGGACTGAACCCCGGCGCATCGGAGGGCGTTCAGGGCCGGGGCCTGGATCCGATCGCGAGCAGGGCGATGTCGAGCGCTCGCGGATCCTGCCGCCTGGCGTGCTGCTCGCGCAGCAGGTCGAGCGCGAGCTCGCGGCGCTCGGCGCGCCGTGCGATGCGGCGTTCGACGTAGCGGGCCAGGGCGATCGAGAGCCGCTGCAGGGCGCGCTCCACCGCGGTGGGCGTGGCGAGACGAAGAGTCGCGCTGGTCATGGTCACTCCTGTTCGGGAGTCCTGCGGCGCGGCGCCGCAGGAAGGTCGAAGACCTCGGCGCGCAGGGTCACGCGCCGGGTACCTGGCTGGGCCTCCTGCCCGCGGTAGCGCTCGATGGCGGCATCCACCACGGCGCTGAGCTCGTTCTTGAGCTCCGTCATCTGCTCGGCGGTGATGTCGAGCATCGTCGTCATGACCAGGCCGGCGTCCTGCCACCCCTCGGGCTGATCGGACTCCGGCCGGTTGATGTACTCCATCAGAGTCTGGTGACGCAGACGCAGGAACTCGGTGGTGACGATCTGGGCTGCCGCGCGGTTCGACGGCGACATCGCCTCTGCCGGGCCGGGCATGTTGATGCGTCCCTTGGGCCGCTCCCACCAGCGCTCACGCGCCGTGCCGCGGTCCGGCACCTCCCGGATGAGATCGTGGGCTGCCAGGGCGCGCAGGTGATAGCTGGTCGCCCCGGAGGTCTCGCCGATCAGCGCCGCGAGACTGCTGGCGGTCTGCGGACCCCGCTCGCTGAGGAGATCGTAGATCCGCACGCGCATCGGATGCGCGAGCGCCTTCAGCGCGCTCGGCTCGAGAGTGCGGCCGTAGGTATCGTTCGCGGTCATGAATGCAAAGATATCCTTGCAAACATCCCTTTGCAAGTATTTCTTTGCACCTGCTCCCGGCCGGTCGTGCTCTCCGCGGGTCAGGTCAGCTCACGGCCTCCCGAGCCGCGACGAAGGCCGCCACGCAGCGCTCCACCTGCTCCTGTGTGTGCGCTGCCGAGAGCTGCACGCGGATGCGCGCGTGGCCGCGCGGCACCACCGGGAAGCTGAATGCCGTCACGTACACACCCTGGCGCTGCATCTCGTCGGCGATGCGCGCGGTGAGCGCGGCGTCTCCGAACATCACGGGCACGATCGGATGCTCGCCGGCCAGCAGCTCGAACCCCTCCTCGGCCATGCGCCGACGGAACAGCTCCGCGTTCTCGCGGAGGCGAGACCTCAGATCGGCCGAGCTCTCGACCAGGTCGAGCGCGGTCAGCGTGCCGGCGACGATCGACGGCGCCAGGGTGTTCGAGAAGAGATAGGGCCGGGAGCGCTGGCGCAGCAGCGCGACGATGTCGCGGTGTGCGGCGACGTAACCGCCCGAGGCGCCACCGAGGGCCTTGCCGAACGTGCCGGTGTAGATGTCGACGCGATCGGACACGCCGCACAGCTCGGGCGTGCCGCGTCCGCTCTCCCCCACGAAGCCGACGGCGTGCGAGTCGTCGACGAACACGAGCGCGTCGTAGCGTTCCGCCAGGTCGCAGATCTCGCGCAGCGGCGCGATGTAGCCGTCCATCGAGAAGACCCCGTCCGTGACGATGACGCGGAATCGGGCATCCGCCGCGGCCTTCAGCTGCTCCTCGAGATCAGCCATGTCGCGGTTGCGGTAGCGCAGACGACGCGCCTTCGACAGACGGATGCCGTCGATGATCGACGCGTGGTTCAGCTCGTCGGAGATGATCGCATCCTCGGCCGAGAACAGGGTCTCGAACACGCCGCCGTTCGCATCGAAGCAGGAGGAGTACAGGATCGCGTCGTCCGTGCCGAGGAAGGCGGCGAGGCGCTTCTCGAGTTCGAGGTGCTGCTCCTGCGTGCCGCAGATGAAGCGCACACTGGCGAGACCGTAGCCCCACTCGTCGAGCGCCCGGTGAGCGGAGTCCAGGATGCGCTGGTCGTCGGCGAGACCGAGGTAGTTGTTGGCGCAGAAGTTGAGCACCTCCGTGCCGCCCGTGACGATCTGCGCCTTCTGAGGTCCGCGGATGCCGCGCTCCCGCTTGGTGAGGCCCGCCTCTTCGATGCCCGCGAGCTCGGCCTGCAGGTGATCCTTGAATGTCGCGTACATCACAGCTCCTTACAGTTCGGTTCTCACAGCCCGGTTCTCACAGCTCGGTCCAGTCGAGGATGATCTTCCCCGTGCCTGCCGACTCGGCGGCGGCGAATCCACGCTCCCAGTCGCGCGCGGGGATGACATCCGCGATCACGCGGGTGATCGATTCGCGCAGGGTGGCACTGGTCTGCAGCATGGCCCCCATCGCGTTCCAGGTCTCGAACATCTCTCGCCCGTAGACGCCCTTGATCGTGAGCATGTGGGTGACGAGTTTGCTCCAGTCGATGTCGAAGCCGGCGCTGGGCAGCCCCAGCATGGCGATCTGTCCGCCGTGGTTCATGTTGTCGATCATCGCCGGGAGCGCCGCGGGCGCACCGCTCATCTCGAAGCCGATGTCGAAGCCCTCGCGCAGCCCGAGCGCGCGCTGCGCCTCGCGGATGTCCTGCGTCGAGACGTCGACGACGGCGTCAGCCCCCATCTGCCTCGCCATCTCGAGTCGCGGGATGCTGACGTCGGTGGCGACGATGAATCGCGCGCCGGCATGTCGGGCGACGGCGATCGACATCAGGCCGATGGGCCCGCACCCGGTGACCAGCACGTCCTCGCCGATCACGCGGTACATCAGCGCGGTGTGCACGGCATTGCCGAGCGGGTCGAAGATCGCGCCGAGCTCGGGGGTCACGTCGTCGTGATGCACCCACACGTTCGTGGCGGGGAGGGAGAGGTACTCGGCGAAGGCGCCGTCGCGCTGCAGGCCGAGCCCGACGGTGCGGATGCACATCTGCCGGCGCCCTGCGCGGCAGTTGCGGCAGGTGCCGCAGACGATGTGTCCTTCACCCGAGACACGGTCGCCGACGGCGATGTCGTGCACCATGTCGCCGACGTCGACGACTTCGCCGTAGAACTCGTGCCCGGGGATCAGCGGCGTCTGGATCGCCGACGCAGCCCACTCGTCCCAGCGGTGGATGTGCAGGTCGGTGCCGCAGATCCCAGTGCGCAGCACGCGGATGACGACCTCGCCGGCGCCGGCCGCAGGGTCCGGCCTGTCGACGAGCTCGAAGCCGGCGCGTGGTGCGCTCTTGAACAGTGCCTTCATGGTCTCGATCTCACCGCATCCGCCGTTGTAGAGCAACGCTCTCTTTCTGCATAGTGAATCAAGCTGCACTGAAAGATACGATCGAGGGGTGGAGCTTCACCAGCTGCAGATCCTGCGAGAACTCGGCGCCCTCGGCAGCGTGACGGCCGTCGCCGATGCGCTGCACGTGACGCCGTCGGCCGTCTCCCAGCAGCTCGCCGCCCTGCAGCGCGGCGTGCGCACCCCGCTCACCCGGCGACACGGTCGCACCCTCGCGCTCACCGCCGCCGGGCGGGTGCTCGCCGAGGCCGGGGCGGAGGCGCTGGACGCGATGGCCGCCGCCCGCGGCGCGCTGGACGCGTTCGAGCAGGATTCCGCCGGAGTGGTCACCGTGAGCGGCTTCCACAGCGCGGGGCAGGCACTGTTCGGTGCCCTGCTGCGCGACCTCGCCGGGAGCGACGATTCACCGACCGTGCAGCTGACCGATGAGGACGTCGCGCAGAGTGAGTTCCCCGCGCTCACCGCCCGCTACGACCTCGTGCTCGCGCACCGGATGGAGCACTCCGAGCCCTGGCCGTCGCAGGGTGTGCGCAGCCTCACCCTTGTCCGCGAGCCGCTCGACGTCGCGGTCGCCGCGTCGCACCCGCTCGCCGCGCGCCGCGCCGTGACTCCCGCCGACGTCGCCGGAGAGCGCTGGGTGACCAGTCGGATCGGCTACTCCCCCGATGACGTGCTGCGCGCGATCGCGGCCGTCGCGAACATCGCACCGCGCGTGCAGCACCGTGTCAACGACTACGCCACCGTCGCGGCGACCATCGCGGCGGGCGACGCCGTGGGCATGCTGCCCCGATACACCTCGCGCAGCGTCGACGATCGTGAGATCGTGCGCATCCCGCTGCTGGGCGTGAGCACGCACCGCCTCATCGACGTGCTGGCGCGCCCCGAGACACTGCGCCGCCGCAGTGTGCGGCTGGTCGTCGACGGACTCGAGCGCGTGATGAGTCGCCTCAGCGGGTGAACGCGCTCATCCGGTCAACTCGGGCGTGCGGCGCCCCGTCCCGCTCTGCCATCCGCGCGTGAGCCACGCGAGCGGATGGCAGGGGTGAACCGCTCGCGCTGCGCGGTCGCCCGGCGAATCAGGCGCTCTTGCGCTTGCGCGAGAGAACGACCGTGGGCGGCGCGCCCTCGTCGACCGCGGCCTTGGTGACCACGACCTTCGACACGTCCTCTGCCGACGGGATCTCGAACATGATCGGCCCGAGCACGTCCTCGAGGATCGCACGAAGGCCGCGGGCGCCGGTCTTGCGCAGCACCGCGAGGTCGGCGATGGAACGCAGCGCGTCCTCCTCGAACTCGAGCTGCACGCCGTCGATCTCGAACATCCGCTGATACTGCTTCACGAGCGCATTGCGGGGACCGGTGAGGATGTCGATCAGGGCGTCCTGGTCGAGCGGCGACACCGAGGTCACGACGGGCAGGCGCCCGATGAACTCGGGGATGAGCCCGAACTTGTGCAGATCCTCCGGCAGCACCTCGCTGAACAGATCGAGGTCCTTGCCCTTGTCGTGCAGCGGAGCGCCGAACCCGACGCCGTGCTTGCCCACGCGGGCCGAGATGATCTCCTCCAGCCCGGCGAACGCTCCCGCGACGATGAACAGCACGTTCGTCGTGTCGATCTGCAGGAACTCCTGGTGCGGGTGCTTGCGCCCACCCTGCGGCGGCACCGACGCGACGGTGCCCTCGAGGATCTTCAGCAGCGCCTGCTGCACGCCCTCACCCGACACGTCCCTGGTGATGGAGGGGTTCTCGGCCTTGCGGGCGATCTTGTCGATCTCGTCGATGTAGATGATGCCGGTCTCGGCGCGCTTGGTGTCGTAGTCGGCCGCCTGCAGCAGCTTGAGCAGGATGTTCTCGACATCCTCGCCCACGTAGCCGGCCTCGGTCAGCGCCGTCGCATCGGCCACGGCGAAGGGCACGTTCAGCCGCTTGGCGAGCGTCTGGGCGAGATAGGTCTTGCCGCAGCCGGTCGGACCGAGCATGAGGATGTTGCTCTTGGCGACCTCGACCTCTTCCGCCTTCTGCTCGGCGGACTGGATGGTGCCGCGGGCGCGGACGCGCTTGTAGTGGTTGTAGACCGCTACAGCGAGCGAGCGCTTCGCGGCATCCTGACCGACCACGTACTCCTCGAGGAACGAGAAGATCTCACGAGGCTTCGGCAGCTCGAAGTCGGCGACCGGGCCGCTGCCGGCCTCGGCCATGCGCTCTTCGATGATCTCGTTGCACAGCTCGACGCACTCGTCGCAGATGTACACACCGGGGCCGGCGATGAGCTGCTGGACCTGCTTCTGACTCTTCCCACAGAAAGAGCATTTGAACAGATCAGCGCTTTCACCGATGCGTGCCATGCGCGTCCTCCTCGAGCATTCGGCCAGGCAGGGTCCTGATGCCGTCAATCGAGCCTAACCGCAGGCACCGACAGAGGGCGGCATTGGAGTCGGTCACGTGAGAGTCAGTACCCCGCCGCAGCCTCGGCTCCCTCGAGGATCGCGCGCGACGACGACAGGCCGAGGCGCGTCGCGCCCGCCTCGATCATCTGCTGGGCATCGGCGGCCGTGCGGATGCCTCCGGATGCCTTGACCTCGAGCCGGTCTCCGACGGTCTGCTTCATCAGCGACACGGCGTGCACGCTGGCACCGCCGGACGGGTGGAAGCCCGTGGACGTCTTCACGAAGTCGGCGCCCGCCTCCTCGGCGGCCCGGCACACGGCCACGATGGCCTCGTCGCTCAGCGCGGCGGACTCGATGATGACCTTCAGCACGACGGGGCGGGGAGCCGCGTCGCGCACGGCGCGGATGTCGGCCTCGACGTCGGCGTAGCGTCCTTCGATCGCCGCGCCGATGTCGATGACCATGTCGAGCTCGTCCGCACCCTCGGCCACGGCCAGAGCCGCCTCGGCGGCCTTGATCGACGAGTGGTGCTTGCCACTGGGGAACCCGATGACGACCGCGAGCTTCAGCTCGCCCGGCAGGTCGACGGGCAGCGCGGACGGCGAAAGGCACACACTGTAGGTACCGAGGTCGGCGGCCTCGGCGATCGCCGCGGCGATGTCGGCGCTCGTAGCCTCGGGCTTGAGCAGCGTGTGGTCGATGTGCCGGGCGAGGGGTGCGGACACGAGGGCCTCCAGGTCGGAATGGTGGGAACTCCAGCGTACTCGCGGCGACGAGCGCCCGAGCACGCAAGAACGGCCCGGACGAATGCCCGGGCCGTTCGTCGTGACGACGGGTCAGCTGCGCTTGCGCGAGGTGAGCACCTGGTCGACGATGCCGTACTCGAGGGCCTCGTTCGCCGACAGGATCTTGTCGCGATCGATGTCGCGGTTGACCTGCTCGACCGCCTTGCCGGTGTGCCGCGACATGGTCTCCTCGAGCCAGGTGCGCATGCGCAGGATCTCGGCGGCCTGGATCTCGATGTCGGATGCCTGGCCGTGGCCCGCCTCGCCCATCGCGGGCTGGTGCATGAGCACGCGGGCGTTCGGCAGCGCGAGCCGCTTGCCGGGGGCGCCGGCCGCGAGCAGGACGGATGCCGCCGAGGCGGCCTGTCCGAGCACCACGGTCTGGATGTGCGGCGCGACGTACTGCATGGTGTCGTAGATCGCCGTCATCGCGGTGAACGAGCCACCGGGCGAGTTGATGTACATGGTGATGTCGCGCTCGGCATCCTGGCTCTCGAGAACCAGCAGCTGGGCCATCACGTCATCAGCCGACGCGTCGTCGACCTGCACGCCGAGGAAGATCACGCGGTCCTCGAAGAGCTTGTTGTACGGGTCCTGGCGCTTGAAGCCGTAGGCGGTGCGCTCCTCGAACTGCGGGAGCACGTAACGGCTGGAGGGCAGGTTTCCGGCAGCGCGGAAGGTGGGGGTGTGCATGTGTGTGTTCCTTCCTTACTGGTCTGCGCCGGTGCCGCCGCCGCCGGTGACGTCGCTGGCGTGCTCGCGGATGTGGTCGACGAAGCCGTACTCGAGGGCCTCGTCTGCGGTGAACCAGCGGTCGCGGTCGCCGTCGGCGTTGATCTGCTCCACCGTCTTTCCGGTCTGACCGGCGGTGATCTCCGCAAGTCGACGCTTCATCGACAGGATCAGCTGAGCCTGCGTCTGGATGTCGCTCGCCGTGCCGCCGAAGCCGCCGTGCGGCTGGTGCAGCAGCACACGCGCGTTCGGGGTGATGTAGCGCTTGCCCTTCGTGCCGCTGGTGAGCAGCAGCTGGCCCATCGACGCGGCCATGCCGATGCCGACGGTGACGATGTCGTTCGGCACGAACTGCATGGTGTCGTAGATCGCCATGCCCGCGGTGATCGACCCGCCGGGAGAGTTGATGTAGAGGTAGATGTCCTTCTCCGAGTCCTCGGCGGCGAGAAGGAGGATCTTCGCGCAGATCTCGTTCGCGTTCTCGTCGCGCACCTCAGAGCCCAGCCAGATGATGCGGTCCTTGAGCAGTCTGTCGAAGACGCTCGTCGCCATCAGGGGTTCAGCCATGTCAGCTCCTGCTTCCGTGTGTCGGTGATTCGAATCTACCGGCGGCGGCGCGCGTGCCCGGCCGTGTTCGCCGTCGGCATATCAGCGTGGCGGGGCGGCATCCATCCCCCGCCGCCCGTCCGCGGCCAACGCCCCGTCGCCTCTCCTGATACGACGAGGGGCGGATGCCGCAGCATCCGCCCCTCGTTCGATCATGCGAGGATCACTCGGCCTTCTCGGCCTCGTCCTTCGCGGCGGCCTTCTTGGCCGGAGCCTTCTTCGCAGCCGGCTTTTTGGCGGCGGGCTTGTCAGCGTCCGCCTCGTCGGCGGCGTCCTTCTTCGCGGGAGCCTTCTTCTTCGCGGGAGCCTTCTTGACCGGCTTCTCGTCGGCGGCAGGCTTCTCGTCGGCGGCGCCAGCCTCCTCGGTCTCAGCGTCGTCCTCGTCCTCGGCGTCGCCGATGAACTCGGACAGGTCGACCTTCTTGCCGTTGCTGTCGACGATGTTCACCTTGCCGAGGGTCGCGGCCAGTGCCTTGTTGCGGGCGACCTCGCCGACGAGCGCGGGCAGCTGACCGGCGCCCTGCAGCGCCTCGACGAACTCCTGCGGAGCCATGCCGTACTGCGCGGCCGACTGGATGAGGTACTGGCTGAGCTCCTCCTGCGAGACCTGCACGTTCGCGTTCTCGGCGATCGTGTCGAGCAGCACCTGCGTGCGGAACTGCTTCTCGCTGGCCTCGGCCACCTCGGCACGGTGCTCGTCGTCCTCGAGGCGGTTCTCGTTCTCGAGGTGCGCGTGCACCTCGTCCTCGATGAGCTGGGCCGGAACGGGGATCTCGACCTGCTCGAGCAGCGTCTCGATGAGCTGGTCGCGAGCGGCGGCCCCCTGGGTGAAGACGCCCTGCTGTGCGACGCGCTCGGCGAGGCTGTCGCGCAGCTCGGCGACGGTGTCGAACTCCGACGCCATCTGAGCGAAGTCGTCGTCGGCCTCGGGCAGCTCGCGCTCCTTGACAGCCTTGAGCGTGACCGACACCTCGGCCTGCTCGCCGGCGTGGTCGCCGCCCACGAGAGTCGAGCGGAAGGTCGTCTCCTCGCCCGCGGTGAGCGAGTCGAGCGCCTCGTCGATGCCCTCGAGCAGCTCGCCGGAGCCGATCTCGTACGACACGCCTTCGGCGCGGTCGATCTCGGTGCCGTCGATGGTGGCGACGAGGTCGAGCTCGACGAAGTCGCCCGTGGCCGCCGGGCGGTCGACGGGGATCAGGGTGCCGAAGCGCGCGCGCAGGCTGTCGAGCTCGGCGTCGATCGCCGCCTCGTCGGCCTCGACGGCGTCGACGGTCAGCGTGATGTCCGAGAGCTCGGGAAGCTCGATCTCGGGGCGCACGTCGACCTCGATGTCGACGAGCAGGTCACCCGAGAAGTCCTTCTCGTTCGGCCACTGCGTGATGTCGGCGGCGGGACGTCCGACCACGCGGACGTTGTGCTCGGCGGCCGCCTCGCGGAAGAAGCCGTCGAGGGCCTCGTTCACGGCGTGCTCGATGACGGCGCCGCGGCCGACACGCTGGTCGATGATCGGAGCGGGGACCTTGCCCTTGCGGAAACCGGGGATCTGCACGTCCTGAGCGATGTGCTCGTAGGCGTGCGCGATGCTCGGCTTGAGGTCCTCAGGGGTGACCGTGATGGTGAGCTTGACCCGGGTCGGGGACAGCTTCTCGACGGTGCTGTTGGCCATGCTGGTGTGTCTCCTTGTGGTTTCCGCGTTGACGACGCGGTCGTGAAGTCTTCGGGCTGTGGTCGGGGCGACAGGATTTGAACCTGCGACCTCCCGCTCCCAAAGCGGGCGCTCTACCAAGCTGAGCTACGCCCCGGCTTGAACCCGCGCACACGGGAACGGCCCTGACGAGTCTAACGGACAGAACACGTCGCTCCGTCCGCTATGCTTTACGAGGTGCTCCGCTCGGCGGGGCGCCATGAGGGCGAGACACCGCCGGAATTCCGGGGATGTAGCTTAATGGTAAAGCCTTAGTCTTCCAAACTAATGACGCGGGTTCGATTCCCGTCATCCCCTCTCCTGACGAAGGCCCCCACCGCGAGGTGGGGGCCTTCTCGCATGCCGGGGCGTTCCCGGCATCCGACTCGATCGCCGGCCCGCATAGAGCCCGAGACGCGAAGAACCCCCGGAGTCGCAGACTCCGGGGGTTCCTCGTGTGGTTCTCAGTTGCCGCCGCGGCGCTCGCGCAGCTGCGTGAGCGCGTCCTCGAGAAGCTGCTCGGCCTCTTCGTCGGTGCGGCGCTCCTTCACGTACGCGAGGTGCGTCTTGTACGGCTCGGGCTTGGCGAGCATCGGCGGGTTCTGCCGGTCGCGACCCGCGGGCAGCCCGCTCTGCGGGTGGTCGATGGTCTCGGGGATCTCGTCGTCGGGGAGCCCCGCCGCGAAATAGCGGACGGTCTCGTTGCCGAGTCCGTCCCAGTAGGACACGGCGATGCGGTCGGCGTGGTAGCCGTGGTCCTGCTCGCCCATGGGACCCGAGCCGACACGTGTGCCGCGGATCGCGTTTCCTCCGGTAGCCATCAGATCACCTGGAACTTCGCGATGAGACCGAGCGCGACGATCGAGATGAACCAGATCAGGGCGAGCACGATCGTGAATCGGTTGAGGTTGCGCTCGGCGAGACCGGATGAGCCGACAGCGGCCGACATCCCCCCGCCGAACATGTCGGACAGGCCGCCACCGCGGCCCTTGTGAAGAAGAATGAGGAGCGTCAGCAGCACACTGGTCACGCCAGTGAGCACCTGCAGAACGAACTCGAGAACCTGCACGAGGAAAGCCTTTCGCCGGGGCCGGAATGCCCGTCTAGCGGTCAATTATAGGACGAGGCGCTCGCGCGCCCCGTCCCGACTCACACGCCGACGTGCTTCTGGAAGCGAACGATCGCCGCGAACTCGTCGACGACGAGGCTCGCGCCACCCACCAGCGCACCGTCCACATCCGGCTCGCGCATGAAGCTGGCGATGTTGCCCGATTTGACCGATCCGCCGTACAGCACGCGGGTGCGCGCGGCGGCATCCTCGTCGAGCACCTTCGCGAGCACGCCGCGCAGGGCGGCGCAGACGTCCTGCGCCTGAGCCGGAGTCGCCGCCTGGCCCGAGCCGATGGCCCAGACCGGCTCGTACGCCACGACGATGTCGGCCGACGCCGGCACACCCTCGAGCGCCTTCTCCAGCTGGCCGGCCGGCACCGCGCTGGCACCGAACTTCTCGAGATCCTCGGCGGTCTCGCCGACGCAGATCACCGGGACGAGACCGTGCTTCAGCGCGGCCTTCACCTTCGCGTTGACGACCGCGTCGTCCTCCCGGTGGTACTCGCGACGCTCGGAGTGACCGATGATCACGTAGCCGACGTTGAGCTTGGACAGGAATGCGCCCGACACCTCTCCGGTGTAGGCCCCGGAGTCGTGCGCCGAGAGGTCCTGCGCACCGAGCGCGAACGGGATCTTGTCGGCGTCGATGAGGGTCTGCACGCTGCGGATGTCGGTGAACGGCGGGAAGACAGCCACCTCGACGGAGTCGCCCTCGTGCCCGGCGTCCTTCAGCGTCCAGTGCAGCTTCTGCACGGTCGCGACGGCCTGGAGGTGATCGAGGTTCATCTTCCAGTTGCCCGCGATGAGCGGTGTGCGGCGGTTCTGCGCGCTTGTCACAGGGTTCACTCCCATCCGAGGACCGTGAGGCCCGGTAGCTTCTTGCCCTCGAGGAACTCGAGGCTGGCGCCTCCGCCCGTCGAGATGTGACCGAACTGGTCGTCCGAGAATCCGAGCTGGCGCACGGCCGCGGCGGAGTCGCCGCCGCCCACGACGCCCAGGCCGTCGACCTCGGTGAGGGCCTGCGCGACGGCCTTGGTGCCCGCGGCGAAGGCCGGGAATTCGAACACGCCCATCGGCCCGTTCCAGAAGACGGTCGCGGACGATCGCACGGCATCGGCGAACGCCGCGGCCGTGTCGGGTCCGATGTCGAGGCCGATTCCGGATGCCCCGAACGAGCTCTGCTCGATGGCATCCGCCGGAACCGTCTCGTGGTCGGCGTCGGCGGCGAATCCGGACGCCACCACGACGTCGGTCGGCAGCACGAGTTCGACGCCGCGCTCCTTCGCCTCGGAGATGTAGCCGCGCACGGTCTCGAGCTGGTCCTTCTCGAGCAGGCTCGAGGCCACGGCGTGGCCCTCCGCGGCGAGGAAGGTGAAGAGCATCCCGCCTCCGACGAGCAGACGGTCGACACGCGGCAGCAGGTGCGAGATCACGCCGAGCTTGTCGCTCACCTTCGATCCGCCGAGCACCACGGTGTACGGGCGCTCGGGGTTCTCGGTGAGCCGGTCGAGCACGTCCAGCTCGGCGGCGATCAGCAGGCCCGCCGCGGACGGCAGCAGCTCGGCCAGGTCGTAGACGCTGGCCTGCTTGCGGTGCACGACGCCGAACCCGTCCGAGACGAGGGCGTCGCCCAGCTCGGCGAGCTGCCCGGCGAACGCCGCGCGGGTGGCGTCGTCCTTTGAAGTCTCGCCGGGGTTGAACCGCAGGTTCTCGAGGACGGCGATCGCGCCGTCCTCGAGGCCTGCGACGGTGTCCCGCGCGGAGTCGCCCACCGTGTCCGTCGCGAAGGCGACCGGCGCGTCGAGCAGCTCGGACAGTCGCTGCGCGACCGGCTCGAGGCTGTACTGGGGATCGGGAGCGCCGTCGGGGCGCCCCAGGTGGGAGCACACGATCACGCGCGCGCCGGCATCGGTGAGGGCCTCGAGCGTGGGCAGTGACGCCCTGACGCGACCGTCATCGGCGATCACGCCGTCCTTCAGCGGGACGTTCAGATCGCAGCGGACGATGACCCGCCTGCCCGACAGCGACCCCAGTGACTCGAGAGTGCGCAGCGCCATGGTTCAGAGACGCTCGGCGACGTACTCGGTGAGGTCGACGAGGCGGTTGGAGTAGCCCCACTCGTTGTCGTACCAGCTGGACACCTTGACGAGGTTGCCGCTGACGTTGGTCAGCTCCGCGTCGAAGATCGACGAGTGCGGGTTCAGCTGGATGTCGCTCGAGACGATCGGGTCCTCGGTGTACTCCAGGATGCCCTGCAGACGACCGTCGGCTGCGGCCTCACGGTATGCGGCGTTGATCTCGTCGACGGTCAGGCCGTCGCGCTCGGCGATGATGGTGAGGTCGACGATCGAGCCGGTGGGAACCGGAACGCGGTACGACGAGCCGCTGAGCTTGCCGTTGAGCTCGGGGAGCACGAGGCCGATGGCCTTGGCGGCACCCGTCGACGCCGGCACGATGTTGATCGCTGCACCGCGGGCACGGCGCAGGTCGCTGTGCGGGCCGTCCTGCAGGTTCTGGTCTGCGGTGTACGCGTGCGCGGTCATCATGAACCCGCGCTCGATGCCGAACTTGTCGTTGAACACCTTGGCGAGCGGCGCGAGGCAGTTGGTGGTGCACGAGGCGTTGGAGATGACGTTCATCGTGGCGGAGTCGTAGGTGTCCTCGTTCACGCCCATCACGAAGGTGCCGTCGACGTCGGTGCCGGGCGCCGAGATGATGACCTTCTTGGCGCCGCCGGCGATGTGCTTCGAGGCGTCGGCGGCCTTGGTGAACCGGCCGGTGGACTCGATCACGATGTCGACCCCGAGCTCGCCCCACGGCAGCGCTGCCGGGTCCCGCTCCTCGAACACCTTGATGTCCTTGCCGCCGACGGTGATCACGTCGCCCTGGTGCGAGACCTCGACGCCGAGCGGACCGCCGACCGAGTCGTACTTGAGGAGGTGCGCCAGTGCGGCGTTGTCGGTGAGGTCGTTGACCGCGACGATCTCGATGTCAGCGTTCTGTGCGAGCGCCGCACGAAGGAAGTTACGTCCGATACGACCGAAGCCGTTGATACCGATCTTGACAGACACGAAAGTCTCCTGGTTCTTACTCGGGGAAATGCGTATTTCTTGCGGAATGCGCGGACAACGGCGTCCTAATGGGCCAGACGCCCATTAGGACGCCGGTCTTTTACGACAGTACCAGCAGACCGGAGGTCTTCTCGCGCGCGATCTCGAAGCGTGACGAGACGTTCTCCCAGTTGGCGATGTTCCACGCCGCCTTGATGTAGTCGGCCTTCACGTTGAGGTAGTCGAGGTAGAAGGCGTGCTCCCACATGTCGAGCTGGAACAGCGGGATGGTGCCCTGCGCGGTGTTGCCCTGCTGGTCGAAGAGCTGCTGGATGATCAGGCGAGCGCCGATCGGGTCCCAGCTGAGCACCGCCCAGCCCGAGCCCTGGATGCCCGCCGCGGCGGCGGCGAAGTGCGCCTGGAACTTCTCGAACGAGCCGAAGAACTCGTCGATCGCCGCCTTGAGCTCACCTTCCGGCTGTCCGCCGCCCTCGGGCGAGAGGTTGGTCCAGAAGATGGAGTGGTTGACGTGACCGCCGAGGTTGAACGCGAGGTCCTTCTCGAGCTTGTTCACGTTGGCGAGGTTGCCGCTCTCGCGGGCCTCGGCCAGGCCGTCCAGCGCGGCGTTCGCACCGGTGACATAGGCGGCGTGGTGCTTGTCATGGTGCAGTTCCATGATCTTGCCGCTGATGTGCGGTTCCAGTGCCGCGAAGTCGTAGGGAAGGTCGGGGAGCGTGTAGGTCGCCATGTCGATTTCATCCAATCCGCGCCGCGCCACGGCGCTTGCCGATCCTCTGCGACGCCGAAGTGCCTCGCAGAGCAGACGTTTTTCATCCTACTGACGACAACGCCACCGGCGGCCGGATGTTCCGAATGCCGGATCCGGCGCGCCCTCCGGTCGGCCTCAGCCGTCGAGACCGGCGGGCACTGCGGCCTCGGTGCCCGGGATGCCCTCCTGCTGGGCGCGCTTGTCCGCCATGGCGAGCAGCCGGCGGATGCGCCCCGCGACGGCGTCCTTGGTGAGCGGCGGGTCGGCGTGGTGTCCGAGCTCGTCGAGGCTCGCGTCGCGGTGCGCGAGCCGGAGGCTTCCGGCGGTGCGCAGGTGCTCGGGCACGTCGTCGCCCAGGATCTCCAGCGCGCGCTCCACACGAGCGCACGCGGCCACAGCGGCCTGCGCCGACCGACGCAGGTTCGCGTCATCGAAGTTGACCAGGCGGTTCACGCCGGCGCGCACCTCGCGACGCTGACGCATCTCCTCCCAGGCGATCGCCGTGCGGCGGGCGCCCATGGCGGTGAGGATGGCACGGATCGCCTCGCCCTCGCGCACGACCACGCGGGGCAGGCCGCGCACCTCACGGGCCTTCGCCGCGACGCCCAGACGGTGGGCGGCCCCGACGAGCGCCATCGCGGCTTCACCGGACGGGCACGAGATCTCCAGCATGGCTGACCGACCGGGTTCGCTGAGGGATCCGGATGCCAGGAACGCACCGCGCCAGATCCCCGCGAGCTCCTCCGGTGAGCCGGTGGTGAGGCGGTTGGGCAGGCCGCGCACCGGGCGACGTCGCGCGTCGAGCAGACCGGTCTGGCGCGCCAGGGTCTCCCCCGCGGCGATGACCCGGACCGCCCAGCGGGCACCGCTCGGGGCGCCACCGGAGGTCGCGACGCTGGCCTTGACCTGTGCGATCTCCGGACGCACGCCGTAGATCTCGGCGAGATCGCGGCTGACACGACGGGCCAGCAGCTCGGCATCCACCTCGGCCTCGACCGCGACACGACCGGCGATCGAGTGCAGACCGCCGGCGAAACGCAGGATGGTCGTCACCTCGGCGACGCGCACCGCCGGGGGCGCGTTCCGCACGCTGACGAGCTCGGCCTTGACGTCGGTGGTTAGTGCCACGGGACTCCTCACGATCCAGGCGTCGGATCGCGACGCAAGGGACTAGCCTACAAGGCCCGGGGCCCGCGCACCGACCCGATCGCGTGCCGGCGGCGGTCGACGCCCGTGGTCGGATGCCCGCTGGGCGGGCTGCCTCGGGTCGGGGGTCACTCCCGACCGAGGTCACGATGGCGCACGTTGATGGCGACACCCGGCACATCCGCGAGGCGCCGAGCCAGCTCCTCGCTCATGGCCACCGAGCGGTGCTTCCCGCCGGTGCAGCCGATGGCGACCGTCGAGTGGCTCTTGTTCTCGCGCTGGTACCCCTCCAGCACTGGACGCAGCGCCGCGGCGTAGGCGTCGAGGAACTGCTCCGAGCCCGGCAGACCCAGTACGTAGTCGCGCACCGGCGCATCGCGTCCGGTGAAGTCGCGCAGCTCCTCATTCCAGAACGGGTTCGGCAGGAAGCGCATGTCGGCGACGAGGTCGACGTCGGTCGGGAGCCCGTACTTGAACCCGAAGCTGAGGATGGTGAGGCGATGACGCGCCGCACCCTCCTCCGAGAACATCTCCGAGACCTGCATCGCGAGCTGATGGATGTTCAGCGACGACGTGTCGATGAGCAGGTCAGCCGATTCGCGGATGGTGGCCAGACGCGATCGCTCGGTGCGGATGCCGTCGAGAAGGGTGCCGTCCCCCTGCAGCGGATGGGGGCGGCGCACGGACTCGAAACGGCGCACGAGCACGTCGTCGGACGCATCGAGGTAGAGCACCTTCACCCCGCCGCGGGAGCGCAGGACGCGGTACACGTCCGGCAGCTCGTCGAACAGGCCGCGTCCGCGGACATCCACGACCGCGGCGATCTTCGGAAGGTTCCCGGCTCCCATGTCGGTGAGCTCGAGAAGGGGCCGCAGGATCTGCGGAGGCAGATTGTCGACCACGTACCAGCCGAGGTCCTCGAGTGCGTTCGCCGCGGTGGTGCGACCTGCTCCCGACATCCCGGTGACGATGAGGAACTCGCCCTCTTCTGCGGCCGCCATGCGTTGCTCCCTTCGCTGCTACCAGCCTACCGAGTCGCGGGTGCCTGTCCGCCAGCGAGATGCGCGTGGATGGTCGAGGCGAGGACCGGTCCGATGCCCGCCACCTCGCCGATCTGCTCGGGACTCGATGCGCGCAGTGCCGTGACCGATCCGAAGTGGGTGAGCAGCGCCTTGATGCGGGCGTCGCCGAGGCCGGGGATCTCGCGGAGCACCGTCTGGATGTCACGACGGCGGCGCTTGCGCTGGTGAGTGATCGCGAAGCGATGCGCCTCGTCGCGCAGGCGCTGCACCAGGTACAGCGCCTCGCTGGTGCGCGGGAGGATGACCGGGAAGTCGTCGTCGGGAATCCAGATCTCCTCGAGCCGCTTGGCGATGCCGCACAGCGCGATCTCGGTGCGCCCGCTGTCGCGCAGCGCCCTCGCGGCCGCCTGCACCTGGGGCTGACCTCCGTCCACGACCAGCAGCTGCGGGCGGTAGGCGAAGCGCGGTCGCCGCTTCCCCTCGCCCTCGCCCTCATCCTCGTCGGCCCGCTCCGGCCCGGAATCCACCCGCGCGAGCCGGCGCATGAGCACCTGGTACATCGAGTCGGTGTCGTCCGTCGTCTCGGCGATGTTGAACGAGCGGTACTGATCTTTGCGCGGCAGTCCGTCTTCGAAGACCACCATCGAGGCGACGACGTTCGTGCCGCCGAGGTGCGAGATGTCGAAGCACTCGATGCGCAGCGGGGCCTCGTCCATGCCGAGCGCCTCCTGCAGGTCGGTGAGCGCCTGCGTGCGGGCGACGTAGTCGCTGGTCCGCCGCGTCTTGTGGCGCAGCAGTGTCTGCTGGGCGTTGAGCGTGGCGGTGCGCATGAGATCGGCGCGCTGCCCGCGCTGGGCGACGGCGATCTCGACGCGACGCCCACGGCGCTGGCGCAGCCACTCCTCCAGCTCGGCGGCGTCGTCGGGCAGGGTGGGCACCAGCACACGGCGGGGGATGTCGGACGAGTCGCCGTAGACGCGCTGCAGGATCTGGTCGACCAGCTCCCCGCGGCTGATGTCGAGCTCCTTGTCGACGGCGAGCGAGCGCACACCGCGTACTCGACCGCCGCGGATGACGAAGTGGTGCACGGCCGCCGACAGCTCGTCCTCGGCGACGCCGAACAGGTCGGCGTCCTCGTCGGACGGCAGCACGAGGGCACTCTTGCCCAGCACGGCGTCGATCGCGGTGAGCTTGTCGCGGAACCGCGCCGCCGCCTCGTAGTCCATCGCAGCGGACGCCGCCTGCATGCGCTTCGTGAGATCGCGCGTGAAGCGCTCGTCACCGCCCGCCATGAAGGCCACGAAGTCGTCGACCATTGCGCGATGCTCGTCGATGGTGACCTTCATCGAGCAGGGTCCGCCGCACTTCCCGATCTGGCCGGGGAAGCACGGTCGTCCGGTCTGCATGGCGCGCCGGTAGCTGGAGTCGCTGCACGTGCGGATCGGGAAGGCCCGCACCATCAGGTCGATGGTCTCGTGCACCGCCCAGACCTTGGGGTACGGTCCGAAGTACCGCGCACCGGGGATGCGCCGGTTGCGCGTCACCATGACACGCGGAGCCTCGTCTGCGAGGGTGATCGCCATGAACGGGTAGGACTTGTCGTCCCGGTAGCGCACGTTGAACGGCGGATCGAACTCCTTGATCCACATGTACTCGAGCTGCAGCGAGTCGACGTCGGTCGCGACGACGGTCCACTCGACGGATGCCGCGGTCGTGACCATTCGCCGGGTGCGCTCGTGCAGGGTGCGCAGCGGCGCGAAGTAGTTCGACAGGCGCTGGCGCAGGTTCTTCGCCTTGCCGACGTACAGCACCCTGCCGTCGGCGTCGCGGAAGCGATAGACGCCGGGGTCGGTGGGGATCTCCCCCGCGCGCGGCTTGTACGGGAGGACGTCCGCCATCAGCCGGCCTTGCGCGAGCCGCGCTCCTGCCCGAGGACCTCGGCGAGGAACGCGCCGGTGTGACTCTCCGCCACCCCGGCGATCTGCTCGGGCGTGCCGGCGGCGAGGATCTGCCCACCACCCGATCCGCCCTCGGGGCCGAGATCGATCACCCAGTCGGCCGACTTGATGACGTCGAGGTTGTGCTCGATGACGATGACGGTGTTGCCCTTGTCGACGAGTCCGTTCAGCACCTCGAGGAGTTTGCGCACGTCTTCGAAGTGCAGACCGGTGGTCGGCTCATCGAGCACGTAGATGCTCCGCCCGTTGCTGCGGCGCTGCAGCTCGGTGGCGAGCTTGACGCGCTGCGCCTCGCCACCCGAG
Source organism: Microbacterium sp. NPDC077391 (assembly GCF_040686955.1). Classification (NCBI taxonomy): domain Bacteria; kingdom Bacillati; phylum Actinomycetota; class Actinomycetes; order Micrococcales; family Microbacteriaceae; genus Microbacterium; species Microbacterium sp. NPDC077391. The sequence goes on along the minus strand of NZ_JBFBMI010000002.1, from coordinate 83,279 downwards.
AGCGTCGTCGCCGCCTGGCCCAGCCGCACGTAGCCGAGGCCGACGTCGACGAGCGTCTTCATGTACCGGTGGATCGCCTGGATCGGCTCGAAGAACTCCGCCGCCTCGGCGATCGGCATCTCGAGCACCTCGGCGATGTTCTTGCCCTTGTAATGCACCGTGAGGGTGTCGCGGTTGTACCGCTTGCCGTGGCAGACCTCGCAGTCGACGTACACGTCCGGCAGGAAGTTCATCTCGATCTTGATCGTGCCGTCGCCCGAGCAGGCGTCGCAGCGCCCGCCCTTGACGTTGAAGCTGAACCGCCCGGGCTGGTAGCCGCGGACCTTCGCCTCGGGCGTCTCGCTGAAGAGCGTGCGGATGCGGTCGAAGACGCCCGTGTAGGTCGCCGGGTTCGATCGGGGCGTGCGCCCGATCGGCGCCTGATCGACGTGCACGACCTTGTCGAGGTTGTCCAGGCCGGTGACCCTGGTGTGCTTGCCCGGCACCGTGCGCGCGCCGTTGAGCCGGCCGGCGAGCACCTGGTACAGGATGTCGTTGACCAGCGAGGACTTGCCCGAGCCGCTCACACCGGTGACCGCGGTGAGCACCCCCAGCGGGAAGTCGGCGGTCACGTTCTTGAGGTTGTTCGCCTTGGCGCCGACGACGCTCAGCATCCGCTTCCGGTCGATCTTGCGACGCGTGTCGGGCACCGCGATCTCGCGGCGACCGGCGAGGTAGTCGCCGGTCATCGACCCGGTCTCGGCCAGCAGCGCGGAGTAGGGGCCGGAGTGCACGACCTCACCCCCGCCGACGCCGGCGCCGGGCCCGATGTCGACGACCCAGTCGGCAGCCTCGATGGTCTCCTCGTCGTGCTCGACGACGATCAGGGTGTTGCCGAGGTCACGCAGCCGGACCAGTGTCTCGATGAGCCGGCGGTTGTCGCGCTGGTGCAGGCCGATCGAGGGCTCGTCCAGCACGTAGAGCACACCGGTGAGACCGGAGCCGATCTGGGTCGCGAGCCGGATGCGCTGCGCTTCTCCTCCGGAGAGGGAGCCCGCCGAGCGACCGAGGTTGAGGTACGACAGGCCGACCTGCAGCAGGAACTCCAGGCGCAGGCGGATCTCACGCAGCACCTGGGCGGCGATCTTCGCCTCGCGATCGGTGAGCTCGAGCTCGTGCATGAAGGTGCTGGCGTCGGCCAGGCTGAGATTCGACACCTCGGCGATCGAATGGCCGTGCACCTTGACCGCCAGGACCTCCGGCTTGAGACGGGCGCCGTCGCACACCGGGCACGGCACCTCGCGCAGGTACTCGCCCCAGCGACCACGCTGCGTGTCGGACTCGGCCTGCAGGTACTGCCGTTCGATGTACGGCACGACACCCTCGAAGCCCGATGTGTAGCGCATCTCGCGCCCGTAGCGGTTCTTCCATTTTACGCTGACCTTGTAGTTGTCGCCGCGCAGCACAGCCTCGCGCACGTCGGAATGCAGCTTGTTCCATGGTGTGTCGAGGGAGAAGTCGAGATCGCGCGCCAATCCTTCGAGCAGGCGCTCGTAGTACTGGAACAGGCCCTTGCCCTGGGTCGTCCAGGGCAGGATGACGCCTTCGCGGATCGACAGGTCCTCGTCGCCGAGCATGAGGTCGACGTCGACCGACATCCGCGTCCCCAGACCCGCGCACGCGGGGCACGCACCGAACGGCGCGTTGAACGAGAACGTGCGGGGCTCGATCTCGGTGAGCGCGATCGGGTGACCGTTCGGGCAGGCGAGCTTCTCGGAGAAGGACTGCCACGCGGCGTCACCCTCTTCGTCGACGAAGTTGACCTGCATGATCCCGCCGGCCAGTCCCAGCGCGGTCTCGACCGAGTCGGTGACCCGCCCGAGGATGTCGTCCGACGCCACGAGCCGGTCGACCACGACGGCGATGTCGTGCTTGTAGCTCTTCTTCAGCGTCGGCGGCTCGGCCAGCTGGATCAGCTCGCCGTCGACGATCGCACGTGAATAGCCCTTCGCGCCGAGCTCCTTGAAGAGGTCGACGAACTCGCCCTTCTTCTGCGTCACCACCGGTGCGACGATCTGGTAGCGCGTGCGCTCGGGCAGCTCGACGAGCTGGTCGGCGATCTGCTGCACCGTCTGGCGCTGGATCCGCTCGCCGCATTCCGGACAGTGCGGGATGCCGATGCGCGCCCACAGCAGGCGCATGTAGTCGTGGATCTCGGTGATGGTGCCCACCGTGGATCGCGGGTTGCGGTTGGTCGACTTCTGATCGATCGAGACCGCGGGGCTCAGCCCCTCGATGAAGTCGACATCGGGGCGGTCCACCTGGCCTAGGAACTGGCGCGCATAGGCGCTGAGCGATTCGACGTAGCGTCGCTGCCCCTCGGCGAAGATCGTGTCGAACGCGAGGCTGGACTTGCCCGACCCGGAGAGCCCGGTGAAGACGACCAGCGAGTCACGGGGGATGTCGATGTCGACGTTCTTCAGATTGTGGACGCGGGCACCGCGGACACTGAGTTTTGCGGAGGAGGCGACAGGAACGATGGGCACCGTTCAAGTGTAGGAGCGGCCACCGACACCGGGCTCCGCGTCAGCCGAGGGCGAACGCGGGGCCCGTCCGGCGAACGGCTTCAGCGCGTCCCGGAGCGAGGCGACCTCGTCGATGCCGGTGCCGACGGCCGCCATGACGGCACGCGGCACATCGACCGCCCTGTCTCGAAGCGCGCGACCGGCGTCGGTGAGGGTGATGTCGAGACGGCGCTCGTCGGCCGTGCTCCGCGCGCGCTGCACCAGACCGTCCTTCTCGAGCCGCTTCACCAGCGGCGAGGCGCTGGCGGGCTCGAGAGCGAGTTCGGCGGACAGGTCGGTGAGCGAGCGCGGCGAATGCTCCCACAGCGCGAGCATCACGAGGTACTGGGGGTGCGTCAGACCCAGCGGCTCGAGGATCGGCCGATAGACGGCGACGACGTTCCGAGCTGCGGTGACCATGGCGAAGCAGAGCTGGTTCTCGAGTCGCAGCAGCTCGTCGTCAGTCATCATGCGTCTGATTCTATGTGCACAGATATTACGTACACTAAAGGTATGTCCGAGAACCCCGCCCGTGTTCCGCTGCGCACCCGCATCCGAGAGGCGGGCGGTCTGTACGCCTGGTTCAACTCGAATCTGATCCGCATCGCCGGGCCCGCGTCGGTCGGGCCGTACGAGCCGACGCTGCCGCCGAGCGCGGCGGAGCGCGCCGAGCGCGCGTGCCCGCTGTGCGGTGCGCCCATGAACCAGCACAGCATCGACCGCACCGGCCCGAAGCCGCTGATGCACTGTCCGTGACGCGCTGCCCCTGACGCGGCCAGGCTCTCGCCCCGGCCCGGACCCTCGCCGTCGAGCCATGCGCCCCGCGCGAAGGATCAGGCGTGTCCGGCCCGCTCCATCGCCCGCAGCTCCTTCTTCAGGTCCTGCACCTCGTCGCGCAGGCGCGCGGCCAGCTCGAACTTGAGCTCGCCTGCGGCGGCAAGCATCTGATCCGACAGATCCGCGATCGTCTCCTCGAGCTGCGCCGCGCCCTCCGCCGCGATGCCCGTGCGCCGCAGGTTCGGCGTCGGCGACTTCCCCTTGCCGCTCTTGCTGCGCGCCGATCGCATGTCGGCCGTGTCGGCAGCCTCTCGGGCGAGCACCTCGGTGATGTCGGCGATGCGCTTGCGCAGCGGCTGCGGGTCGACGCCGTTCGCCTTGTTGTACGCGATCTGCTTCTCACGACGGCGCTCGGTCTCGTCGATGGCTTTCGCCATCGAGTCGGTCATGTTGTCGGCGTACATGTGCACCTCACCCGAGACGTTTCGAGCCGCACGTCCGATCGTCTGGATGAGCGACGTTCCCGATCGCAGGAAGCCCTCCTTGTCGGCGTCGAGGATCGCGACCAGCGACACCTCCGGCAGGTCGAGTCCCTCTCGCAGCAGGTTGATTCCCACCAGCACGTCGTACACACCGGCGCGCAGCTCGCTGAGCAGTTCGACGCGGCGGAGCGTGTCGACGTCGGAGTGCAGGTAGCGCACGCGCACACCGTGCTCGCCGAGGAAGTCGGTGAGCTCTTCGGCCATCTTCTTCGTGAGCGTCGTCACCAGCACGCGCTCGTCGCGCTCGACGCGGAGGCGGATCTCCTCGAGCAGGTCGTCGATCTGGCCCTTGGACGGCTTCACGATGATCTGCGGGTCGATGAGACCGGTGGGGCGGATGATCTGCTCGACGACGCCGTCGGCGATGCCCATCTCGTACTTGCCAGGCGTCGCCGACAGGTACACGGTCTGCCCGATGCGGTTCTTGAACTCGTCCCAGCGCAGCGGACGGTTGTCCATCGCGCTGGGCAGGCGGAATCCGTGCTCGACGAGCGTGCGCTTGCGCGACGCGTCGCCCTCGTACATCGCGCCGATCTGCGGCACCGTCACGTGCGACTCGTCGATGACGAGCAGGAAGTCGTCGGGGAAGAAGTCCAGCAGCGTGTGCGGCGGCTCGCCCGGCATGCGGCCGTCCATGTGCCGTGAGTAGTTCTCGATGCCCGAGCAGAAGCCGAGCTGCTGCAGCATCTCGATGTCGAACGTCGTGCGCATGCGCAGCCGCTGCGCCTCGAGCAGCTTGCCCTGGCGCTCGAGCTCGGCCAGCCGCTCCTCGAGCTCGTGCTCGATCGTGCCGATCGCGCGCTGCACGACGTCCGTGCCCGCGACGTAGTGCGACGCCGGGAAGATCGGGACGGAGTCGAGCTTGGCGATGACCTCGCCGGTGAGCGGATGCAGCGAGTACAGCGCTTCGATCTCGTCACCGAACAGCTCGATCCGGATGGCGTGCTCCTCGTACACCGGGATGATCTCGATCGTGTCGCCCCGCACCCGGAAGTTGCCTCGCGAGAAGTCGACGTCGTTGCGGTTGTACTGCATCGCGATGAACTGGCGGATGAGCGCGTCGCGGTCGTACCGCTCCCCCACCTGCAGCGCGACCATGGCGCGCAGATACTCCTCCGGGGCGCCGAGGCCGTAGATGCACGACACGGTCGAGACCACGACGACGTCACGTCGGCTGAGCAGCGAGTTCGTCGTCGAGTGACGCAGCCGCTCGACCTCGGCGTTGACCGAGGAGTCCTTCTCGATGAAGGTGTCGGTCTGCGGGACGTAGGCCTCGGGCTGGTAGTAGTCGTAGTACGAGACGAAGTACTCGATCGCGTTGTTCGGCATGAGCTCGCGGAACTCGTTCGCCAGCTGCGCGGCGAGCGTCTTGTTGTGCGCCATGACCAGGGTCGGCCGCTGTACCTGCTCGATGAGCCAGGCGGTCGTCGCCGACTTTCCCGTACCGGTGGCACCGAGCAGCACCACGTCGGTCTCGCCGGCGTTGATGCGCGCCGCGAGCTCGGCGATGGCCTGCGGCTGATCGCCGGCGGGCATGTACTCGCTGACGACCTCGAAGGGGCGGACGCTGCGCGTGGGTTGCATCCCACCAGCCTACGAGCACCCTCCGACACCGGGCGCGAGCGGGGGGGGCTCAGCAGTCGATCACGGTGACGCGGTCAGCGAACGCCACAGCGCGTCGACCTGCTCGAGCGTGTGCTCGACGCTTCCCGACGTGTCGATGACGACGTCGGCGATCGCCCGACGCTCCTCATCCGAGACCTGCGCGCCGATCCGGCGGCGCGCATCGTCCTCTGACATGCCGCGCAGTCGCGTCATCCGCTGCACGCGCACCTCGGCCGGGGCATCCGCCACCACGATGAGATCCCACGGGTCGTCGACGCGCGCCTCGACGAGCAGCGGCACGTCGTACACGACGACGACGGCGGGGTCGGCGGCGAAGGCGGCGTCGAAGCGACGCTGCGACTCCGCGCGCACGGCCGGATGCACGATCGCATTCAATCGCTGCAGCGCGGCCTCGTCGCCGAAGACCCGCGCCCCGAGCGCTGCGCGATCGAGTGATCCGTCCGCGGCGATCATCTCCGCACCGAAGGCGTCGGCGATCGCCTCGAGCACGGCGCCGCCAGGCTGCTGCACCTCACGTACGATCGCGTCGGCATCGATCACCGTCGCACCGTGCTCCGCGAGGCGCGCGGCGATGGTCGACTTGCCCGAGGCGATGCCCCCGGTGAGCGCGATGAGTGGCATCCGTCCATCCTGGCACGCGACGTCCGCTGGTCCGGATACGCGGAACGGGCCGCCACCCGAAGGTGACGACCCGTTCCTGACGTGATCCGTGATCAGCTGTTGCCGCCCGAGAGCTTCTCGCGCAGAGCCGCGAGAGCCTCGTCGTCGGCCAGCGTGCCGGCACCGGTGGAGTCGGTCGAGAACGTCTGAGCGCCGAAGTCGTCGCCCGCGGCAGCCTCGGCCTCGGCGGCCTTGACGACCTGAGCCTTGTGCGCCTCCCAGCGAGCCTGCGCAGCGGCGTACTCCTGCTCCCATGCCTCGCGCTGAGCGTCGAAGCCTTCCTTCCAGGCGCCGGTCTCGGCGTCGAAGCCCTCCGGGTACTTGTACTCGCCGTTCTCGTCGTACTCGGCGAGCATGCCGTACAGGGCCGGGTCGAACTCGGTGCCGTTGGGGTCGACCGACTCGTTGGCCTGCTTCAGCGACAGCGAGATGCGGCGACGCTCGAGGTCGATGTCGATGACCTTGACGAAGACCTCTTCGCCGACCGACACGACCTGCTCAGCCAGCTCGACGTGCTTGCTGGAGAGCTCGGAGATGTGCACGAGGCCCTCGATGCCGTCCGCGACGCGCACGAACGCACCGAACGGAACGAGCTTGGTGACCTTGCCCGGTGCGATCTGGCCGATCGCGTGGGTGCGGGCGAAGACCTGCCACGGGTCCTCCTGGGTCGCCTTCAGCGACAGCGAGACGCGCTCGCGGTCGAGGTCGACCTCGAGGATCTCGACGGTGACCTCCTGGCCGACCTCGACGACCTCGGAGGCGTGCTCGATGTGCTTCCACGACAGCTCGGAGACGTGCACGAGACCGTCCACGCCACCCAGGTCGACGAACGCACCGAAGTTGACGATCGACGAGACGACGCCCTTGCGGACCTGACCCTTGTGCAGGTTGTTCAGGAACGTGGTGCGCGACTCGGACTGCGTCTGCTCGAGCAGGGCGCGGCGGCTGAGAACCACGTTGTTGCGGTTCTTGTCGAGCTCGAGGATCTTCGCCTCGAGCTCCTGGCCGAGGTACGGGGTGAGGTCGCGGACACGGCGCAGCTCGATGAGCGACGCGGGCAGGAAGCCACGCAGGCCGATGTCGACGATGAGGCCACCCTTGACGACCTCGATGACGGTGCCGGTGACGACCCCGTCGTTCTCCTTGATCTTCTCGACGTCGCCCCAGGCGCGCTCGTACTGTGCGCGCTTCTTGGAGAGGATCAGACGGCCTTCCTTGTCCTCCTTCTGGAGAACGAGGGCCTCGACCTGGTCGCCGACGGCGACGACCTCGTTGGGGTCGACGTCGTGCTTGATGGAGAGCTCGCGGGAGGGGATGACGCCCTCGGTCTTGTAGCCCACGTCGAGCAGAACCTCATCGCGGTCGATCTTGACGATCGTGCCCTCGATGATGTCGCCGTCGTTGAAGAACTTCAGGGTCTTCTCGACCGCGGCCAGGAAGTCCTCAGCAGAGCCGATGTCGTTGATCGCGACCTGCTTGGTGGCCGGGGCGGTCGTTGCGCTAGTCATGTAGTGGGTTGTCCTTGTGAATGGAAGATCGGGCTTCGAGGCCCGGCGCGCACGCCGGGATGGATGTTCGAAGCAGGTGGATGTCGATTGCGATGCCACGAGGGCAGGCACAGGCCTGCCACGAGTGACGCTTCAGATTATCAGATCCGCCGCCGGGATGCTCCCCCTCTGCTCCTATGCTGGGGCGGTGACCGAACGACTGATGCTGCTCGACACCGCCAGCCTCTATTTCCGGGCCTTCTTCGGCGTGCCGGACAGGGCGAAGGCGCCCGACGGGTCGTCGGTGAACGCCGCCCGCGGACTGCTCGACATCATCGCCAAGCTGGTGACGCTCTACCGCCCGTCGCAGCTCGTCGCCTGCTGGGACGACGACTGGCGTCCGCAGTGGCGCGTCGATCTCATCCCCAGCTACAAGGCGCATCGCGTGGTCGAGCAGATCGCCGACGCGCCCGACGTCGAGGAGGTTCCGGATGCCCTGCAGCAGCAGATCCCGCTGATCCGGGAGGCGCTCGGCGTCCTCGGCGTCCCGATCATCGGCGCGGCCGAGCACGAGGCGGACGATGTCATCGGCACGCTGGCCACACGGGCATCGCTCCCGGTCGACATCGTCACGGGCGACCGCGACCTGTTCCAGCTCGTCGACGACGGCCGGGACGTGCGCGTCATCTACACCGCACGCGGCATGAGCAACCTCGAGATCGTCACCGACGAGACCGTCGTCGCGAAGTACGGCGTGCTCCCCTCTCAGTACGCGGACTTCGCCACCCTGCGCGGCGACGCGTCGGATGGTCTGCCCGGAGTGAAGGGCGTCGGCGAGAAGACCGCGGCGACCCTGCTGCTCTCCCACGGCGACCTCGCGGGCATCCGCGCCGCCGCCGAGGAGGGGCAGCTCACGGCGACCGCGGCACGGCGGTTCGCCGAGGCGTCGGATTACCTCGATGTGGCCCCCACCGTGGTGAAGGTCGCGACCGACCTCGACATCTCCGCTCCCGGCGTCGTCCTGGCTGAGCTCGACGATGCTGAGCTCGACGATACGGCGCGGGATGCCGCCGAGGCCTTCGCCGAGCGATGGAACCTGGGCTCATCGATGACGCGCGCGCTGGGCGCTCTGGCATCCGCGGGGAATGCCGGCTGACTCAGCCGCGCGCCCAGGCGCGCAGGCGCTCGAGCCCCCACGACGTGACGATCCGCTCCACCGGCACCCCGGCCGCCTCCGCGCGCTCGGCTCCATGGTCGAGCAGCGAGAGCTGACCAGGGGCGTGCGCGTCCGAGTCGATGGAGAACAGGCATCCCTCCTCGAGGGCGACGGCGATCAGGTCGTCGGGAGGGTCCTGACGCTCCGGTCGTGAGTTGATCTCGACCGCGACGCCGTTCTCGGCGCACGCCGCGAACACCGCTCTGGCATCGAACTGCGACGACGGGCGCGTGCCCCTGGATCCCTCGACGAGGCGGCCCGTGCAGTGGCCGAGCACGTTGACCCGGGGATCCGCGACGGCCGCGAGCATCCGCCTGGTCATCGGCTCCGCATCCATCCGCAGCTTCGAGTGCACCGAGGCGACGACGATGTCGAGCTCGTCGAGCATCTCCGGGGTCTGATCGAGCGCGCCGTCCTCGAGGATGTCCACCTCGATGCCGGCGAGCATCGTGAGTCCGTCACCCGACTGCGCACGCACCAGCGGGATCTGCTCGCGCAGCCGCTCCTGCGACAGTCCGCGCGCCACTTTCAGCCGGGGCGAGTGGTCGGTGACAGCCAGGTACTCGTGACCGAGCGCTCGTGCCGCAGCCGCCATGGTCTCGATCGGGGTCGTCCCGTCTGACCAGTCGGTGTGACTGTGCAGGTCGCCCTTCAGGCGCGCGCGAAGCGCGGAGCGCCGCTCGGGCTCGACCTCGCCGCGGAGCTCGACGAGATAGTCCGGCACCCGCCCCTGCTGCGCCTGCCGGATCACGGCGAACGTCGAATCGCCGATGCCCTTCTGCGCCTTGAGACGCGCGGGGTCGCTCAGCACGTCAGCCGGAAGGGCCGCCACCACGGCTGCCGCCTGCCGGAACGCCTTCGCACGGTAGCGCGACGCGCGCTCGCGTTCGAGCAGCGCGGCGATCTCGAGGAGGGCGTCGGCGGCTTCCACGATTGCTCCGCTCCGCTCAGGCGGGCAGCGGCTCCCTGGTGACCTGGACCCACTGATCGAGCTTGGCTGAGGCGCGTCCGTCGTCGATCACTTCGGCCGCACGCGTGTACGCGTCGCGGAGCCGCTCGACGATCGGGACCTGCGTCAGCGTCGAATCGTGCGAGAGCTCGTAGGCGACGATGCCGGCGGCGGCGTTCAGCAGCACGATGTCGCGCACGGCTCCACTCTCGCCCGCCAGGGTGCGCCGCAGGACGGACGCGTTGTGCTCGGGAGACCCGCCGACCAGGTCGTCGAGCTCGGCGAGCGGGATGCCCAGGTCGCGCGGATCGAGGTCGTGCTCGTGGATGTCTCCGCGCGTGACCTCCCAGATGCGGCTGTGTCCGGTCGTGGTGAGCTCATCGAGTCCGTCGTCGCCGCGGAACACGAGCGCCGTGGCGCCGCGGGTGCGGAACACCCCCGTGATCAGCGGCACGCGGTCGAGCTGCGCGACACCGACGGCGTTCGCCTCGGCGCGCGCCGGATTGCACAGCGGACCCAGCATGTTGAACACGGTCGGCACGGCGAGCTCGGACCGCGCGACGCCGGCGTGCTTGAAACCGGGGTGGAAGGCGGCGGCCCACGCGAACGTGATCCCCGTGCGCTCAAGCGCGTCGGCGACCCGCGCGGGGTCGAGCGAGATGTCGAGGCCGAGGGCGGCCAGGACGTCGGACGACCCGGACGAGGAGCTCGCGGCGCGGTTTCCATGCTTGACCACCGGGATCCCGGATGCCCCGATGATGACCGCCGCGGTGGTGGAGATGTTGACGGTGCCGATGCGGTCGCCACCGGTTCCGACGATGTCGAGCACATCCGACGACACCGGCAGCGGCACGGCGGCCTCGAGGATGGCATCGCGGAAGCCGACGATCTCGTCGATGGTCTCGCCCTTGGCGCGCAGCGCCACGAGGAAGCCGGCGAGCTGGGCATCCGTCACCCTTCCCCGCATGACCTGGCGCATCGCCCAGGTCGACTCCCACACGCTGAGATCACGGCGATCCAGAAGCGTCGAGAGCAGATCGGGCCAGGTGAGGGTGTCAGCCATGACTGCGATCCTAATCGCGCGGAGGATGATGCCGTTTCGAGATGACGCGTGCCCCGTGGTCATCGCACACCCCGCTGGACGTGGGAACGCGGCACATTCGCAGGTGCTTCTTAGGTCTTCCTTAGTCGCAGGACAGCGAGACAGGCCACGTCGGTGCGAGAATCCCCGCGCGGAATCGGCCATAATGGTCTGGTGACCACCTCAGCGACGTATGCCCCGGCGGCAAGAACCATCAAGCGCCCCAATCCGGTCGCTGTCGGCACCATCGTGTGGCTCGGCAGCGAAGTCATGTTCTTCGCGGGACTCTTCGCGATCTACTTCACGCTACGCAGCACCTCCCCCGAGCTCTGGGCGGACCGCACCGAGCTGCTCAACGTGGTGTACGCCTTCGTCAACACCGTCATCCTGGTGGCGTCGTCGTTCACCTGCCAGATGGGCGTGTTCGCCGCCGAAGACCTGCAGCCCTATCGCATCGACAAGGGCAAGGTGAACGCCTTCGGCCGTCGTCGCCTGTTCGGCTGGGGCATGGTCGAGTGGTTCTGGCTCACCTTCATCCTCGGCGCGATCTTCGTCAGCGGCCAGGTGTGGGAGTACGCGCAGCTCGTCGCCGAGGGCCTTCCGATCACCGCCGACTCGTACGCCTCGGCGTTCTACATCACGACCGGCTTCCACGCTCTGCACGTCACCGGCGGTCTCATCGCCTTCGTGCTGGTCATCGGCCGCGCATACGCGGTCAAGAACTTCGGCCACAAGGAGGCGACCTCCTCGATCGTCGTGTCGTACTACTGGCACTTCGTCGACGTCGTCTGGGTCGTCCTGTTCGCCGTCATCTACTTCCTGAAATAAGAGCGGAGCGATTTCCCGAAATGGCACGAGTGAAGAAGCACCGCTCCCGCGGTCGCCGCAGTCCCCTCGCCGCTGCCGCGCTGATCGGCGCCGGCCTGCTGCTCACCGGCGGCGTGTACGCCGGTGCGTCCGCTGCTATGGCATCCACCGCTGACACGCAGACCAGTGCTGCGGCAGAGCTGACCGTCGAGGACGGCCAGAAGCTGTTCACCGCGAACTGCGCGACCTGCCACGGCATCGACATGCAGGGCACGAGCGAAGGACCGAGCCTCATCGGCGTCGGCGAGCTGTCCGTCGAGTTCCAGGTGGCGACCGGCCGCATGCCGCTGCAGATGCAGGGCCCGCAGGCGCCGCAGAAGCCCGTGCAGTTCACCGACGCGCAGATTCGCGCGATGGCCGCCTACGTGCAGAGTGTCGCTCCCGGCCCGAGCTACCCCGACAAGTGGGTGACCGCAGGCGAGGAGAACCCCGACAACGCGAGCGACGAGGTCGACATCGCAAACGGCGCGGAGCTGTTCCGCATCAACTGCGCGATGTGCCACAACGTCGCCGCCGCCGGTGGCGCTCTGACGGAGGGCAAGTACGCCCCCGCGCTGACCTCCACCAGCCCGCTGCACATCTACGCGGCCATGGTCACGGGCCCGCAGAACATGCCGGTCTTCGGCGACATGAACCTGAGCACCGAGGACAAGCGCGACATCATCGCCGCCCTCGTCTACCAGCAGGAGGCCGTGCAGATCGGCGGCTTCACGCTCGGATCGCTCGGTCCCGTGTCGGAGGGCCTGTTCATCTGGATCTTCGGAATCGGCGCGCTGGTCGCCCTCACCGTGTGGATCACGGCGAAGTCCAACTGACGCACTTTCATCGAAGAGTTACGTACGAGGAGCACCATGGCACACGACGACGACACGCAGGCTCTCGACAGGGCCTACGAGCCCTCGCGGGGGCTGGGCGTCGCAGTCAGCGATCCTGCGGAGAACCCGGGACTGCCGCCACACCGTGAGCGGATGACCGACAAGGACCAGCGCGCCGAGAAGGCTGCGGTCCGCACGGTCTACACCCTGTTCTACCTGTCGCTCGCCGGCAGCATCTGGGCGGTCGCCGCATACATGCTGTTCCCGATCGAGAGCGGCATGGCGATCGACATCCGCCACAACAACATGTACATCGGCATCGGCATCGCGTTCGCGCTGCTGGCGCTCGGCATCGGCGCGATCCACTGGTCGAAGGCGCTGATGTCCGACAAGGAGTACATCGAGCACCGCCACCCGACCCGCGGCAAGGACGCCACTCGCGCCGGCGCCGTCGAGGCGTTCGCCGCGGCCAACGAGGACTCGGGCTTCGGGCGCCGCGCGATCATCCGCAACTCGCTCATCGCCGCGGTCGTGGCCTCGATCCTGCCCGGCCTCACGCTGTTCCGCGGTCTCGCACCGCACAACAACTCGCACGGCAACCCCATCGCCGGTGACCCGGTCGCACTTCTCAAGCACACCATGTGGGAAGAGGGCATGCGCCTGGCGCGTGACCCCGAGGGCACCCCGATCCGCGCCGCGGACGTCACTCTCGGTTCGGCCTTCCACGTCATCCCCGAGCCGCTCGCCGAGCTCGGCCACAGCGAGGGATACATGGAGGAGAAGGCCAAGGCCATCGTGCTCCTCATGCGTCTGCGACCCGAGCAGCTGATCGAGGCCGAGGACCGCAAGGACTGGTCCTACGACGGCATCGTCGCCTACTCCAAGGTCTGCACGCACGTGGGCTGCCCCGTCGCGCTGTACGAGCAGCAGACCCACCACCTGCTGTGCCCGTGCCATCAGTCGCAGTTCGACGTCACGGACCACGCCAAGGTCATCTTCGGCCCGGCAGCGCGACCGCTGCCGCAGCTGCCCATCGCCGTCGACGATGAGGGCTACCTCATCGCGCAGAGCGACTTCACCGAACCCGTCGGCCCGAGCTTCTGGGAGCGTCATTGAGCACCGCAACTCTTAAAGAGGACACCAAGCAGAAGCCCCTGGGCGGACGCTTCATCGGCGCGACGGCGAACTACCTCGACGAGCGCACCAGCCTGTCGGGGCTCGTCAAGGAGCTCGGTCGCAAGATCTTCCCCGACCACTGGTCGTTCATGCTCGGCGAGATCGCGCTCTGGGCGTTCGTGGCCGTGTTCCTGTCGGGAACGTTCCTGACGTTCTTCTTCCAGGCCTCGATGGCCCCCACGCACTACACCGGCGCGTACGCGCCCTTGCGCGGCGTGGAGATGACGGCGGCCTTCGAGTCGGCGCTGCGCATCTCGTGGGACATCCGCGGTGGCCTTCTGGTTCGCCAGATCCACCACTGGGCGGCACTCGTGTTCATCGCCGGCATAGGCATCCACATGCTGCGCGTGTTCTTCACCGGCGCGTTCCGCAAGCCGCGCGAGCTCAACTGGGTGATCGGCTTCGTGCTCTTCATCCTCGCCCTGGCCGAGGGATTCACCGGCTACTCGCTGCCCGACGACCTGCTCTCGGGCAACGGTCTGCGCATCATCGACGGCATGATCAAGGGTCTGCCGCTGATCGGCACCTGGACCTCGTTCCTCATCTTCGGCGGCGAGTTCCCCGGCGACGACATCGTCGGCCGCCTGTACACGATGCACATCCTGCTGCTGCCGCTGCTGGTGATCGCGTTCATCGTGCTGCACCTGATGCTGATGGTGATCAACAAGCACACCCAGTTCGCCGGCCCCGGCCGCACGAACGACAACGTCGTCGGCTACCCGATGATGCCGGTGTACATGTCGAAGATGGGCGGCTTCTTCTTCATCGTCTTCGGTGTGATCGTCCTGATCGCCTCGTTCTTCCAGATCCTGCCGTTCTGGGATTACGGTCCCTACGACCCGTCCCCGATCTCGGCCGGCACTCAGCCTGACTGGTACATCGGCTTCGCCGACGGCGCCCTGCGTCTCGCTCCCCCGCACCTCGACGTCATGCTCGGCAACTTCACGCTGTCGCTCGGCATCGTCATCCCGGTGCTGGTGCTCGGACTGTTCATCGTCGCCGTGGCGATCTACCCGTTCCTCGAGGCGTGGATCACGGGCGACAAGCGCGAGCACCACATCGCCGACCGTCCCCGCAACGCCCCGACCCGCACCGCCATCGGTGTCGCCGGGATGATCTTCTACGCGGTGCTCTGGGCTGCGGCCTCGTCCGACCTCATGGCCACGCACTTCATGCTGACCATGGAGGGTGTCATTCACGCCCTGCAGGCCCTGCTCTTCGTCGGCCCGATCCTCGGGTACTTCGTGACGAAGCGCATCTGCATCGCGCTGCAGAAGAAGGATCGTGAGATCGTTCTGCACGGCTACGAGTCGGGCCGCATCGTGCGCCTGCCCGGTGGCGAGTTCATCGAGGTGCACCAGCCCGTCGACGTGTACGACCGCTGGAAGCTCATCGACTACGCCACCTACGAGCCTCTCGTCGTGCGCCCGAACGCGAAGGGCCGCATCCCGTGGCACGAGAACCTTCGCAGCTCGATCTCGCGGTGGTTCTACGAAGACCGCCTGCAGCCGCTCACCCAGGCCGAGATCGCGGCAGCCGACGCGCATCAGCAGCACACGCTGGCGCACGACGCGGAGATCGAGGCGGCCGAGATCGCCGGGGCACACGCTCGCGCGGGTGTCACCTCCGAAGACCAGATCGCCGCAACCGATCTGCACGTCGACGAGACGCCGAACACCCCCAGCTCGGTGATCGCGAAGGACCCGGCCAAGCCGCGCAGGAAGAAGAAGTCGGAGGACGGCGAGTAAGCCGCACTCCCCCACGACAGAGGGCCCGTCCGAATCCGGACGGGCCCTCTGTCGTCTCCACGGCTCTCCGTCGCCCTCGGCGTCCGTCCGTCGCCCTCGGCGTCCTTCCGTCGCCCTCGGCGTCCGTCCGTGCGGTCCGAGCAGGTGCGGCAAGCGACGAGACGAGTTCGCACGCTCCTCGGCAGGATGTCATGAGCGCGCAGGCACGATACCGGCGCGCTACCCTGTGACCATGATCGACCGACACGAGTTCTTCGCCGCCAAGCTGCAGTACGAGACCGATGCGAGCGACGTGCACGCGGCGCGGAAGGCGGGGACACACCTCGTGGTCGTCGATGTGCGCTCCGACGAGGCGTGGGCACAGGGTCGCGTTCCCGGGGCCGTGCACATGCATTACAGCGAGATCGCCGAGCGAGCGCCGGTGGAGATCCCGTCCGACGCCTCCGTCGTCGTCTACTGCTGGAGCCCCGGGTGCAACGCCGGCGCCAAGGGCGCTCTGGAGTTCGCGGCTCTGGGCTACTCGGTGCGCGAGATGATCGGCGGTTTCGAGTACTGGGTTCGCGAGGGATATCCCGTCGAGGACCACGACGGCATCCACCGCCGTCCGATCGACGCCCTGACCGGCGTCCCCCGCATCCGAACCCGGCCGTGATGCCGCGCGGCGCAGACGCACACCTCGCCGCAGTGATTCGTGCGCACCCCGGTGCAGTGGTGCGCGCACGCCTCCCCTGACGACGCCTCCCGCTGACCGCTGAAGCCCCTCCCCGCCGACGACGAAGGCCCCCTGGACGGATCCAGGGGGCCTTGACGAGAGTGTCAGCGCGCGAAGTGCCCGCGGTAGTACTCGTACACCCAGCCGACGATCGCGACGAGGAAGATCGCCACACCGATCGGCAGCAGGAACTGACCGACCGCGAGGCCGAGCAAGAAGACACCTGCGGAGGCGGCGAGGACCAGCGGCCACCACGACCACGGCGAGAACTCGCCGAGCTCGGGGTCACCGTCGTCGATGTCCGCCGTCAGGACGTCTTCGGGGAGCTCTCCACCCTGCGCCTTGTACGTGCGCTGCAGGTAGACGGCGATCATGGCACCCATGAAGGCGACGAACAGGAGCGCCACCGTGCCCACCCATTCCACGTAGCCGTGGAAGGGGTCGACCAGGTTCCAGATCGTGTAGACGATGGACGCGATCGTGAAGAAGACCGCGATGATCCACCAGAGGATGACATTGCTGCGCATGACTTACTTGACCTCTCCCGCTGCGACGCCCACCGGGTGCTCTGCGGCCTCGG
This sequence comes from Microbacterium sp. NPDC077391, assembly GCF_040686955.1. NCBI lineage: Bacteria > Bacillati > Actinomycetota > Actinomycetes > Micrococcales > Microbacteriaceae > Microbacterium > Microbacterium sp. NPDC077391. The sequence continues at coordinate 66,500 of NZ_JBFBMI010000002.1, read as the reverse complement.
GGTGGTTCAGATCGAACGCCGGACGCTCACTGCGGATGCGCGGGATCGACGTGAAGTTGTGACGCGGCGGCGGGCACGAGGTGGCCCACTCCAGCGATGCACCGTAGCCCCACGGGTCGTCGACGGTGACCTTCGGCGCCTTGCGGGCGGTGATCCACACGTTGAGGAAGAAGGGCAGCATCGAGGCGCCGAGAATGATCGCACCGATCGTGGAGACCTGGTTGCCCCACTCCCAGTTGTCATAGGTGGAGTAGTCCGCGTAACGACGGGGCATGCCGTCCACGCCCAGCCAGTGCTGCACGAGGAAGGTCATGTGGAAGCCGATGAACAGCATCCAGAAGTGGATGTAGCCCAGGCGCTCGTTGAGCATGCGGCCGGTCCACTTCGGCCACCAGAAGTAGAAGCCGGCGAACATCGCGAACACGACGGTGCCGAACACCACGTAGTGGAAGTGGGCGACGACGAAGTACGAGTCGCTCAGGGCGAAGTCCAGCGGCGGAGCCGCGAGGATCACGCCGGTGAGTCCACCGAAGACGAAGGACACGAGGAAGCCGAGGGCGAACACCATCGGCGTCTCGAAGGTGATCGAGCCTCGCCACATCGTGCCGATCCAGTTGAAGATCTTCACACCCGTCGGCACCGCGATGAGCATGGTCATCAGCGAGAAGAACGGAAGCAGCACGCCGCCGGTCACGTACATGTGGTGAGCCCACACGGCCACCGAGAGGGCCGCGATCGCGATGGTCGCGTACACCAGCGTCTTGTAGCCGAAGATCGGCTTGCGGCTGAACACGGGGAAGATCTCGGACACGATGCCGAAGAACGGCAGCGCGATGATGTACACCTCGGGGTGACCGAAGAACCAGAACAGGTGCTGCCACAGCAGCACGCCACCGTTCGCGACGTCGTAGATGTGCGAACCGAGCACGCGGTCGGCCGCTGCGGCGAGGATCGCCGCGGCGAGCACCGGGAACGCCATCAGGATCAGGAGGCTGGTGATCAGCGTGTTCCACGAGAAGATCGGCATGCGCCACATGGTCATGCCGGGTGCGCGCATGGTGATGACCGTGGTGATGAAGTTCACCGCGCCGAGGATGGTGCCGAAACCGGACATGCCGAGGCCGAGCATCCAGAGGTTGCCGCCCACGCCCGGCGAGAACGACGAGTTGGCGAGCGGCTGGTACGCGAACCATCCGAACGAGGCCGCGCCCTGCGGGGTGAGGAAGCCGGCGATGGCGATGATCGAGCCGAAGGTGAACAGCCAGAAGGCGAACGCGTTCAGACGCGGGAACGCCACGTCGGGCGCGCCGATCTGCAGCGGCAGGATCGCGTTGGCGAAGCCGGCGAACAGCGGCGTCGCGAACATCAGCAGCATGATCGTGCCGTGCATCGTGAACAGCTGGTTGTACTGCTCCTTGGTGGGCACGATCTGCATGCCGGGAGCGAAGAGCTCGGCGCGGATGATCAGCGCCATCACACCGCCGAGGAGGAAGAAGAGCACCGAGGCGATCAGGTACATGTACCCGATCGTCTTGTGGTCGGTGGACGTCATCCACTTGACGATGATGTTGCCCTTCTGCTCCACGCGGGAGGAGGTGAGCAGGGCTGCCTGACGCGGCGGCAGCGTGGTCGGGCGGGCGCCCGGCGCTGTCGTGGGTTCAGCTGTGGTGGTCATGGCTTACTCCTCTTCCTCGGACTGCGTGCTCGCGCCGCTGCCGGGGAGATTGCTGAGTCGGTCGTAGGCGTCGGTGATGTCGCCCGTGTTGCCCTGCTCGCGCAGGGTCTCGAGGTATGCGTCGTACTCGTCCTGCTCGACGACCTTCACGTTGAAGAGCATCATCGAGTGGTACTCACCGCAGAGCTCGGCGCACTTGCCGTCGTACTCGCCGACGCGCGTGGGGATGAAGGACCAGGAGTTGTCCTTGCCGATGTACATGTCCTTCTTGTACAGGAAGTCGATGATCCAGAAGGAGTGGATCACGTCGCGCGACTGCAGGTCGATCGTGACCTTCTTGTCGACGGGCAGCACGAGCGTCGGAAGCTTCTCGCGCTCGATGTCGCCGTTCTCGTCGGGGTCGGCCTGCACGCCCATGGTCCACACGGCATCGTCTTCGCCGCCGTACTGGAAGTCCCAGGCCCACTGCTTGGCGATCGCCGTGACCTCGACGTCGGGCTCATCCCACTGCGTCTCGATGTCGGCCTGGTCGCGCGCGGTGAAGAAGAACATGCCCAGCACGAGGATCAGCGGGATCACCGTGTACAGGATCTCGATCGGCATGTTATAGCGCAGCTGGACCGGGAGTCCGGTCTGACCGGTGCGCCGACGGTACATCACGAGCGCCCATCCCATCAGGGCCCAGGTGATGACGCCGACGGTCAGCAGAACGACCCACGAGGTGACCCAGAGACCGGAGACCGTCTCGGTCTGGTTGGTCGCGGGGGTGCCGTCTTCGACGAAGCCCGGAAGGAATCCATTGAGTTCGGTGGGAGTACATCCCGCCAGGGCCACAGCTGCCGCTGCTCCCAGCGGGAGCGCGGCCCAACGAAGGCGGCGTTTCGAGGGCACGATGCACCTTTCAGATCTCGGACAGGAGCAGACTCAAGTCTAGGGCAACCTCACACGCGATTCATGCCAACCACGCAGGTAGGCGCGCCTCAGTGGAAGCTGTCACCGCACGCGCAGCTGCCTGCGGCGTTGGGGTTGTCGATCGTGAAGCCCTGCTCCGAGATGGTGTCCTTGAAGTCGATCGACGCGCCGTCCAGGTAGGGGACGCTCATGTTGTCGATGATGACCTCGACGCCGTCGAAGTCGACGGTCTCGTCGCCTTCGAGGTAGCGCTCGTCGAAGTACAGCTGGTAGATCAGGCCCGAGCATCCGCCGGGCTGCACGGCCACGCGAAGACGCAGGTCGTCACGGCCCTCCTGCTCGAGCAGGCTCTTGACCTTCAGCGCCGCAGCGTCGGTCAGCGAGACGCCGTGGGCGGGGGCGGCGGTGGGCTCTGAGGTCAGGGTGGTGTCGCTCATCTCAACTCCTTGCAACGGGCAGCGCGGTCTCGCTGCTCGTGCACGATTCTACCGCCGTCGCCGCACGCCGGGCCGATCGCGTGCGGGCATCGATCCCACTGCTCAGGACTCCCCGGCGCGCTCGTTCATCCTGGCCAGCAGCAGTGCCTCGGTGCGCACGGCGTTGCGGAACGTGTCGAGGTGCAGCGACTCGTTCGGGCTGTGGGCCCGGGAGTGCGGGTCCTCGACGCCCGTGACGAGGATCTGCGCGCCGGGGAACTCGCGGACCAGGTCGGCGACGAAGGGAATGGATCCGCCCACGCCGAGGTCGACGGCCGCGACGCCGTAGCCGTCTCCCAGCGCGGCGCGGGTGAGCTCGACAGCCCACCCCGAGGTGTCGACGAGGAAGCCGTCGCCGAGGTCGATGTCGGAGAACGTGAGCTCCGCGCCGAACGGCGCGTGCCGGCGCAGGTGTCGTTCCAGCGCCGCGTACGCGTCGGCGGCACTCTGACCGGGGGCGACCCGGGCGCTGATGACGAGGCTCACCTCGGGCAGCAGGGTGTTGGACGCCTCGGCCACGCTCGTCACGTCCATCCCGGTGATCGTGATGGAGGGCCTGTTCCAGATCCGCCCGTAGATGTCGTCGCGACCGATCGGGCTGACACCGTCGAGCAGGCCCGCCTCGTCTCGCAGAGTCTCCTCGGAGTACTCGGGCGTCTGCGCGTCTCTGCTGGTCATCCCGTCGACCGCGACCGCGCCGTCGGAATCCCACAGTGTGGCGAGGAGGGTGACGGCGGCCATCATGGCATCCGGAACCGCTCCCCCGAACATGCCGGAGTGGGAGGCGTGCTCGAGGGTGCGCACGGTGAGGGTGAAGCGGGCGTTGCCGCGCAGCGACACCGTCAGTCCCGGGGTGCGGGAGTCGAGGTTGCCCGAGTCCGCCACGACGATCGCATCGGCGCGGAGCGCGTCGGCGTTGTCGCGCAGGAACCGCGCGAAGGAGCGCGACCCGTATTCCTCCTCGCCCTCGATGAACAGCGAGACGCCGAGATCGAAGTCGTCGCCGAGCACCTCCGCGACCGCGCGCAGCGCCGCGATGTGCGCCATGATGCCCGCCTTGTCATCCGCTGCGCCCCGGCCGTACAGGCGCCCGTCGCGCACGGTCGGCTCGAACGGCGGCGTCTCCCACAGCTCGTCTGCCCCCGGAGGCTGCACGTCGTGGTGGGCGTAGAGCAGGATGCTCGGGCGTCCGTTGCGCGCGGCGCGAGTGGCGAGCACGGCGGGCTGGCCGAGCTCGTCGGTGTCGTCGACGTGCGCACGCAGCACGCGCACGTCGTCGAAGACGCCGGTGCCGCGCGCCAGCTCGGCGACCGCGTCCGCCGAGCGCTCCAGCTGCGTCTGGTCGAACGCGGGCCACGCGATGCCGGGGATGCGCACCAGCGCGCCCAGGTCGGCCAGGGCGGACGGGATGCCGAGGGCCACCGCCTCAAGGAGCGCGGTCTCCGCGGCGGATGAGGCGGACGGTGCAGGGGATGTCATGCGAGTAATCTTAAGGCGAACCCGATTCCGAACTGAGGTCGAACGTGTCCAACCCCACCCCTGCCGCCGACGACGCCCGCGAGACGCCCGCCGTGGGCAAGGGCCGCGCCACCCCCACCCGCGCCGAACGCGAGGCGGCCAATCGCCGTCCCCTCGTCGCGAACACGAAGGAGGCCCGTGCCGCGGCGAAGGCCGACCTGCAGGCGCGTCGCCAGCGGGCCCGCATCGGGATGGAGAACGGCGAGGACAAGTACCTTCCCGCACGTGACCGCGGTCCTCAGCGCCGGTGGGTGCGTGACTACGTGGACGCCGGCTGGCACATCTCCGAGTGGCTGATGGCCGCGATGCTGCTGGTCATCGTGCTCAGCCTCGTCGAGATCCCCGCGGTGCAGCTGTGGGCGATGGTCGGTCTGTGGGGCTACATGCTGCTCGCGGTCGGCGACATGGTGCTGCTGAGCATGCGGGTGAAGAAGAAGACCGCCGCGAAGTTCGGTCTCGAGCGTCGCGAACGCGGACTCGGCTGGTACGCGGCGATGCGGGCGCTGCAGATGCGCTTCATGCGTCTTCCGAAGCCCCAGGTCAAGCGCGGTCAGTACCCGGACTGACCCGCTGCTCGGTCGTGCGGAGGCCTGTGTCGCTCAGCGACGCAGGCCTCTGTTGATCTGCCTGGCCCACAGCGGTCCGCGATACAGGAATGCTGTGTAGCCCTGCACGAGCGTCGCACCGGCGTCCAGTCGTCGCTGCACGTCGTCTGCGGTCTCCACTCCCCCGACGGCGATCACGCAGAAGTCGGCCGGCACGGCGCTGCGGACCACGGCCAGCACCTCCAGCGAGCGCTGCTTCAGCGGCGCGCCGGAGAGTCCGCCCGCCCCGGCCGCCTCGACGACCGCCGGGTCGGTGATCAGGCCGTCGCGGGAGATGGTCGTGTTGTGGGCGATGATCCCGGCGAGCCCCTCCGCCACCGCCATGCGGGCGATGGCCTCGATCTCGTCGTCGGGCAGGTCGGGGGCGATCTTCACGAGCAGCGGCGTCTCGCCCGCCGCCTGCTTCACCGCGCGCAGCAGCGGAGCGAGAGTCTCCACGGCCTGCAGGCCGCGCAGACCTGGAGTGTTCGGTGACGACACGTTCACGGCGAGGTAGTCGGCGAGCGGCGCGAGCCGCGTGGCGGACGTGACGTAGTCCCCGACCGCATCCTCGACCGCGACCACCCGGCTCTTGCCGATGTTCACCCCGATGACCGCGCGAGGAGCACGCCGCCGCAGCGCGGCGAGTCGGCGTGCCGCGGCATCCGCCCCCTCGTTGTTGAAGCCCATCCGGTTGATGACGGCCCGGTCGGGGATCAGGCGGAACAGGCGCGGCTTCGGGTTGCCCTCCTGCGGGATGGCGGTGATGGTGCCGATCTCGATGTGCCCGAAGCCCAGGGCATCCAGACCGCGCACGCCGACGGCGTTCTTGTCGAACCCCGCGGCGACGCCGAAGGGCGACGGGAAGACCAGACCGAGCGCGCGCACCTGCTGCTGCGGTCGCGGGGCGGTCAGCGCGCGCGCCGCCCACGAAAACGGCGGCACGCCGAGCGCGCGGATGACCGCCATCGCGGCGTGGTGCGCGAATTCGGGGTCGAAGCGCGCGAGGACGTGGCGGAAGAGCAGTGAGTACATCACTGCCCAAGGCTACCGGTCGTGGGAATCCGGTTCCGACGCATCGTGGTCGGCGCGCAGGTCGCGGATGGCGCGTTCGAAGTCGTCGAGCGAGTCGAAGGCCTGATACACGCTGGCGAAGCGCAGATACGCGACCTCGTCGAGCTCACGCAGGGGGCCCAGGATCGCGAGTCCGATCTCGTTGGTGTCGAGCTGCGAGACACCCGTCTGCCGCACGGCCTCCTCGACCTTCTGGGCGAGGAGCGCGAGGTTCGCCTCGGTGACGGGCCGACCCTGGCACGCCTTGCGCACCCCGGAGATCACCTTGTCCCGGCTGAACGCCTCCACGACGCCCGAGCGCTTGATCACCATGAGACTCGCCGTCTCGGTCGTCGAGAATCGTCCGCCGCACTCCGGGCACTGTCGTCGGCGTCGGATCGACAGGCCGTCGTCACTGGTGCGGGAGTCGATGACGCGGGAGTCCGGATGCCGGCAGAAGGGGCAGTGCATGATCGGTCAGCCTACTCGCTCGCTCTCGGCTCACCGGGAGGTGTCGGCGAAGCGCGCCTCGACGGCGTCGCCGTGTGCGGGCAGGATCTCCGCGTTCGCGAGGGCGACGACCCCGGCCCGCACCTCGGCGAGGGCGGCGTGGTCGTACTCGATGACCTGCTGCGGTCGCAGGAACGTGTACGCGCCGAGTCCGGCCGCGTACCGGGCCTGTCCCCCGGTGGGCAGCACGTGATTGCTGCCGGCCATGTAATCGCCGAGACTCACCGGCGTCTGGTCGCCGACGAACACGGCGCCGGCGCTCGTGAAGCGCTCGGCCGCGGCGGACGCGTCTGCGAGGTGCAGCTCGAGGTGCTCCGGCGCGTACGCATTGCTGAACGCCTCCGCCATCGCCCGATCGTCGACGAGCACGATGGCCGACTGCGGCCCGGCGAGGGCCTCGGCGACGCGCGCGGCATGCGCGGTGGTCGCGGCGAGGTCGGCGACGGCTGAGGCGACCTGCTCGGCGAGCTCGACCGAATCCGTCACCAGCACCGCTGACGCCTGCTCGTCGTGCTCGGCCTGGCTGATCAGGTCAGCCGCGATGAGGGCGGCATCCGCCGACGCATCGGCGACCACGAGGATCTCGGTCGCGCCGGCCTCGGAGTCGGTTCCGACGACGCCGGCGACGACCCGCTTCGCCGAGGCGACGTAGTTGTTGCCTGGCCCGGACACGACATCGACCGGGTCGAGTCCCAGGTCGGCGACGCCGTGAGCGAGCGCGCCGATCGCGCCGGCACCGCCGATCGCGTAGATCTCGTCGATGCCGAGGAGGGATGCCGCCGCGAGGATCGTGGGGTGCACCCGTCCGCCGTGCGCGGCCTGCGGCGGGGAGGCGAGGGCGATCGAGGTGACGCCCGCGACCTGTGCGGGCACGACGTTCATCACGACGCTGGATGCCAGCGGCGCCTTGCCACCGGGGATGTACACCCCCGCGCGGGTGACGGGCTGCCACCGCTGGGTGATCCTCGCGCCCGGCCCGATGTCGGTGGTCTGCGAGGCGGGGACCTGCGCCGCCGAGCCACGGCGGACGCGGTCGATGGCGGCTTCGAGGGCGGAGCGCACCGCCGGATCCACCGAGGCCGCGGCTTCGGCGACGTGCTCGGCGGGGACGCGGATGGCGTGACCGCTCACCCCGTCGAAGCGCTCGGCCTGCTCACGCAGGGCGGCCTCACCCGCGGTGCGCACGGCCTCGACGATCGCGGCAGCGGCCTCGAGCGCCTCGGCGCGGGCCTGGGTGGCACGCGGCACGGCCGCGAGCATGTCGGAGGGTGAGAGGGACTGCCCTCGGAGATCGATCGTGCGCACGCGCTCAGCCTTTCGAGATGTCGAAGATGTCGTGGAGGTAGCCGATGCGGCCGTCCTCATGTCGCACGACGAACGCCCCGCCCCGATCCTCGATCGCGAGCGCCCACGCCGTCGGCCCGATCCGGAACAGCGGATGGCCTCGCTCGTCGAGCACGTCGCGCTCGGTGGGCGCCAGGATCCAGAACGGCTCGGGCTGACCGAGGTGGTCGGGCTCGGCGGACTGCTCGCCGCGCGTGCGCCGCAGCGGCTGCTCGTCCGCATCGTCGACCGCCGACGCGGACGGGCCGGCCACGCCGTCTGGCGCGGTGTTGTGCTCGACCGTCCGATTCGAGTCGGGAGTGTCGTCGGCGAAGATGCTCTGCAGCGCTTCGACAGCGGCGGTGTTGTACAGCACCTCGGTGTCGTCGTCTCGGTGGTCGGACACAACGGGCTGCGGCGCGGGTGCCGCCGGCTCGGACGTCGAGGTCGCTTCCGGCTCGACAGACGCCGGCTCGTCGGGCGCCGGCTCGACAAACGCGGGCTCGACGGCCGCCGGCTGGACCGGCGCCGGCTCGACAGGCACCGGCTGGGCAGACTGCGCGATCGCCGCGGCCGCGGTCAGCGTGGAGTCCGCGTCCCCGGCATCCGGAGCGGAGAGGTGATCGGATGCGGATGCCCGATCCAGGGCATCCGGATCCGACGCCGCGCGCGGGATGACCATCGTCAGTGCGGTCTCCACCCTCGGCTCGGCGGCTGCGGGCGGCGCCGCTGCGGGGCCGTCAGCATCGTCCGGTCGGACGGCGCCGGCCGGGGGCAGCGGTGACGGAACGGCTTCGCGCTCCGCGCGCGGACGCGCGATGACGGGTCGGACGGGGTTCGCGTTCCGGTGCGCGAGCGTCTCCAGACGGCCGTGGAAGTCCTCTCGCAGCCGAGGCAGCAGGGGGGCGAACACCGTCGCGGCCACCAGCACGAGCGTGGCCAGCTGACCCACCACGGCGACCCAGCCGATGAGCAGCACGCCGGTCTCGATGGTGGCGGCGACCTGCTGCCAGAGCACCTGGGCCCACGAGACGGCGGCGACAGCAGCCGCGACGGACGCGAACTGGTCGATGCCCAGAGACCCCACCCGGCGGATCCCGTCCGGTGAGAATCGGCGCAGCACGACGAGGAAGACGGCCACCGTCGGCACTCCCATCATCAGGATCCAGTGGATGCCCGATGTCCACACGGTGTCGCCGATCGGACCGATCGGGAAGAACGAGGCCACGAAGCCGATCAGCCAGGCCCCGATGATGATGATCTCGCGCAGCGTGAAGCCGAGGATGCCGTACTCCGGCTGGACCTGGTCCTCGTAGAGGACTCCGTCATCATCCCGGTCGATGCCGTCCGGGTCGATGTCGGCCCCGGTGCGCGCGTCGGCGCGCAGGCGAGGCTCGTCTGCCGAGGCGTCGCCGGGGGCGCTGCCGGGACTGTCGAAGCTCATCGAGGGTCCTTTCGTTCGTGGTGGGTGGCCACGCGAGTCACGATCCTACTCACCGCACCCGGGAGTTCGATGCGTCGCGTCGAGGCCGTGCGCTCAGCCCAGACAGGCGGGGCCCAGCAGCGATTTGAGGTCGCCGAACAGGTCGGCGGACACCTTGACAGGCATCGGCACCTCGAACACCTTCGCGGCGCTGCCGCGGTGCACGCGCAGCAGCACCTCGGTATCACCGGCATGGCGGCGCAGCACGTCGGCCAGGTCCGTCATGACCCGTTCCGTCGCCCGCTGCTCGGCGACCAGCAGCGAGAGGGGGCCGGCGGCGTCGAACGAGCCGACGTCCGGCGCGAAGGCCGACTGCGCATGCAGATTGAGCCCGTCGTCACGGCGGGAGACGCGGCCTCGCACGGCGAGGATGGCATCCTGCTGCAGGGTGTGCTGGAACTCGGTGTACGTCTTGCCCATGAACATGATCGTCACCTCGCCGTTGAAGTCCTCGACGGTGATCATGCCGTACGGATTGCCGCTGGCCTTGGCCACACGATGCTGCACGCTGGTCACGAGCCCGGCCACGGTGACCTGGTCGCCGTCCTGCAGGTCCTCCGAGGTGAGCAGTCCGTGGATCGAGATCGAGGCGTGCTTGGCGAGCGGGACCTCGAGCCCCGCCAGCGGGTGATCGGAGACGTACAGTCCGAGCATCTCGCGCTCGAAGGCCAGCTTGTCCTTCTTCGTCCACTCGGGACGATCGGGCACCTTCGCGGGCGCCGCCTCCTCCATCTCGTCGTAGAGGCTGTCGAAGTCGAAGCCGATCGCGCCCTGCGCCTCGTTCCGCTTGCGGTCGACGGCGGCCTCGACGGCGTCTTCGTGGATCTCCATCAGCGCGCGGCGGGTGTCGCCCATCGAGTCGAACGCGCCCGCCTTGATCAGCGACTCGACGGTGCGCTTGTTCGAGACATGCAGCGGCACCTTGCCCAGGAAGTCGTGGAACGAGGTGAACGGCCCGTCCTTGCGGGACGCGACGATCCCGTCGACGACGTTGCTGCCGACGTTGCGCACCGCGCCGAGACCGAAGCGGATGTCCTCGCCGACGGCCGCGAAGAAGTTGATCGACTCCGACACGTCCGGCGGCAGCACCCGGATGCCCATGCGGCGGCACTCGTTCAGGTAGAGCGCCATCTTGTCCTTCGAGTCGCCAACGCTGGTCAGCAGAGCCGCCATGTACTCGGCCGGGTAGTGCGCCTTGAGGTACGCGGTCCAGTACGACACGAGTCCGTACGCGGCGGAGTGCGCTTTGTTGAAGGCGTAGTCGGAGAACGGCAGCAGGATGTCCCACAGCGCCTTGACGGCTCCTTCGCCGAAGCCGCGCTCCTTCATGCCGCCGGAGAAGCCCTCGTACTGCTTGTCGAGTTCGGACTTCTTCTTCTTGCCCATCGCGCGACGCAGGATGTCGGCCTGGCCGAGGCTGAACCCGGCGACCTTCTGCGCGATGGCCATGACCTGCTCCTGATAGATGATCAGACCGTAGGACTCCTGCAGGATGTCGGCCAGCGGCTCTTCCAGCTCGGGGTGGATGGGCGTGATCTCCTGCAGACCGTTCTTGCGCAGCGCGTAGTTCGTGTGCGAGTTGGCGCCCATCGGTCCCGGTCGGTACAGCGCGATGAGCGCCGAGATGTCGGCGAAGTTGTCGGGCTTCATCAGCCGCATCAGCGAACGCAGCGGCGGGCTGTCGAGCTGGAACACGCCCAGCGTGTCGCCGCGGGCCAGCAGGTCGTAGACGGCGCGGTCCTCGAGACCGAGGTGCTCGAGATCGAGCTCCTCTCCCCTGTTCATGCGGATGTTGTCGAGCGCGTCCGAGATGATCGTGAGGTTGCGCAGCCCCAGGAAGTCCATCTTGATCAGACCGAGCGACTCGCACGACGGGTAGTCGAACTGGGTGACGATCTGACCGTCCTGCTCGCGCTTCATGATCGGGATGATGTCGATCAGCGGGTGCGATGACATGATCACGCCGGCCGCGTGCACGCCCCATTGCCTCTTCAGCCCCTCGAGTCCGAGCGCGCGATCGAAGACCCGCTTGGCGTCGGTGTCGGTGTCGATCAGCGCGCGGAACTCGCTCGCCTCCTTGTAGCGCGGGTGCGCGCTGTCGTACATGCCGCTGAGCGGCATGTCCTTGCCCATCACCGCGGGCGGCATCGCCTTGGTTAGCCGGTCTCCCATGCTGAACGGGTAGCCGAGCACGCGCCCGGCGTCCTTCAGCGCCTGCTTGGACTTGATCGTGCCGTAGGTGACGATCTGGGCGACGCGCTCGGAGCCGTACTTCTGCGTCACGTACTCGATCACCTCACCGCGGCGCCGGTCGTCGAAGTCGACGTCGAAGTCGGGCATCGAGACGCGGTCGGGGTTGAGGAAGCGCTCGAAGATGAGGCCGTGCTCGAGCGGGTCGAGGTCGGTGATCTTCATCGCGTACGCGACCATCGACCCGGCACCGGAGCCACGGCCGGGACCGACCCGGATGCCGTGGTCCTTGGCCCAGTTGATGAAGTCGGCGACGACGAGGAAGTACCCGGGGAACCCCATCTGCAGGATGATCCCCGTCTCGTACTCGGCCTGCTTGCGCACCCTGTCGGGGATGCCGTTCGGGTACCGGTAGTGCAGGCCCTTCTCGACCTCCTTCACCAGCCAGCTGTCCTCCGTCTCGCCGTCCGGCACCGGGAAGCGGGGCATGTAGTTGGCCTTGGTGTCGAACTCGACCTGGCAGCGCTCAGCGATCAGCAGCGTGTTGTCGCATGCCTCGGGGTGGTCGCGGAACATCTGGCGCATCTCCTGCGCCGTCTTGATGTAGTAGCCGTCGCCGTCGAACTTGAATCGGTTCGGATCGTCCATCGTCGAGCCGGACTGCACGCAGAGCAGCGCCTCGTGCGCATCCGCCTCGTGCTGGTGCGTGTAGTGGGAGTCGTTCGTCGCGACGAGAGGGATGTCCAGGTCTTTCGACAGCCGCAGCAGGTCGCTGATCACCCGTCGTTCGATGGAGAGGCCGTGATCCATGATCTCGGCGAAGTAGTTCTCCTTGCCGAAGATGTCCTGGAACTCGGCGGCCGCAGCCCGCGCCGCGTCGTACTGCCCGAGTCGCAGGCGGGTCTGGATCTCGCCCGACGGGCATCCCGTGGTCGCGATCAGGCCCTTGCCGTAGGTCTGCAGCAGCTCGCGGTCCATGCGGGGCTTGAAGTAGTAGCCCTCGATGCTCGAGAGCGAGCTCAGTCGGAACAGGTTGTGCATCCCGGCGGTGGTCTCGCTCCACAGCGTGGTGTGCGTGTACGCACCCGATCCGGAGACGTCGTCGCTCTTCTGATCGGCCGTTCCCCACGCCACGCGCGACTTGTCGCTGCGGTGCGTTCCCGGGGTGACGTAGGCCTCGAGTCCGATGATCGGCTTGATGCCCGCGGCGTTCGCGGCGTTGTAGAACTCGAACGCCGCGAACGTGTTCCCGTGGTCGGTGACGGCGATCGCCGGCATCCCGTAGTCGGCCGCGGCCTGCGTCATCGAGTTGATCTTCGCCGCACCGTCCAGCATGGAGTACTCGCTGTGGACATGCAGGTGCACGAAGGAATCGGAGGCCATGCATCGAGTCTACGAGGCCCCTCCGACGCCCGCGTCGACGCGCCCTCGATACGCTGAACGGCATGGCCACTCCTGAATTCGTCCTCGCGCTGCGGAAGCACATCGGCACCGCACCACTGCCCCTGGTCGGCGCCACCGCGATCGTCTTCCGCGACGAGAAGGTGCTGCTGGGCAAGCGCGCCGACAACGGTGCCTGGCAGGCGATCTCGGGCATCGTCGAACCCGGGGAGGAACCGGCCGACGCCGCCGCGCGCGAGTGCCTCGAAGAGGCCGGCGTCGTCGTCTCGGTGGACCGTCTCGCGCTGGTGCAGCAGATGCCGCGGGTGACCTACGCCAACGGAGACCAGGTCGACTACCTCGATCTGGTCTTCCGCTGCACCTGGGTCTCGGGCGACCCCTACCCAGCCGACGGGGAGCTGACCGAGGTGGGCTTCTACGACCTGGCGGCGATGGGTGACGTCGACCATGCGCATGTGCGCAGCATCGCTCTGGCGATGGCGGAGGACGACCCGGCGACCTTCCGCGGCGGTCGCGTCAGAGCCTGAGGTCGAGTCGCGTCAGTCCGCGTCGCGACCCGGATCCAGCACGTCGAGCGCGTGACGGAAGTCCGCGGGATAAGGCGAGTCGAACCGCACCCACTGACCGGTCGTCGGATGCGTGAAGGCGAGCTGATGCGCGTGCAGCCACTGCCTGGTGAGACCGAGTCTGGCCGACAGGGTCGGGTCGGAGCCGTAGAGCGGATCGCCGACGCAGGGATGCCGGTGCGCGGCCATGTGCACGCGGATCTGATGCGTGCGGCCCGTCTCGAGATGGATCTCGAGCAGGGAGGCGCCGGGGAACGCCTCGAGCGTCTCGTAGTGGGTGACCGACGGCTTGCCGTCCGGCACGACGGCGAACTTCCAGCTGTGGTTGGGGTGGCGGCCGATCGGCGCATCGATCGTGCCCGCGAGCGGATCCGGATGCCCCTGCACCACAGCGTGGTAGATCTTCTCGACCGTGCGGTCCTTGAACGCGCGCTTGAGAACGGTGTACGCGCTCTCGGTCTTCGCCACGACCATAAGACCGCTCGTGCCCACGTCGAGGCGGTGCACGACCCCCTGACGTTCGGGCGCTCCGCTGGTCGCGACGCGGAATCCCGCCGCGGCGAGAGCACCGACCACGGTCGGCCCCTCCCACCCGATCGAGGGATGAGCGGCGACGCCGGTCGGCTTGTCGACCACGACGATGTCGTCATCGTCGTGGACGATCCCGAGCTCGGGCACCGCGATGGGCTCGATCCTCGGCTCCTCCTTCGGCGACCAGCTCACATCGAGCCAGCCGCCCGCACGCAGTCGATCCGACTTTCCGAGCGAGACGCCGTCGAGGGTGACACCGCCCGCTTCCGCGACCTCGGCCGCGAAGGTGCGCGAGAAACCGAGCATCTTGGCGAGGGCGGCGTCGACGCGCTGACCGTCGAGCCCGTCGGGGACGGGAAGACTGCGGGACTGCACGGTCAGATCTCCGCTGACGCGGCGGCGCCCTCGTGGCCGTTCTGCGTCGCGTCATCCGCACTCTGCGCATGATCGCGCTCGCGCGTACCGTCGAGACGCAGCCCGAAGACGACGAGCAGGGCGACCGAGATCATCCCCGAGACGATGAAGATGTCGGCGACATTGAAGATCGCGGGCAGCATCCACGGCATCGAGATCATGTCGACGACGTGGCCCACGGCGAATCCGGGTTCGCGCAGCAGCCGATCCGTGAGATTGCCCAGCACACCGCCGAGCAGGCACCCGAGCACCACCGCCCAGAGGCGGGAGTGGACCTGGAACGCCTTCCAGACGATGATCCCGGCCACGACGGCCATGGCGATCGTGAAGATCCAGGTGACCTCCGCGCCGATCGAGAACGCGGCGCCGGAGTTGCGGATGTAGTAGAGCTGCAGGAACTCACCGAGCACGGGCACAGCCTCATGCTTCGGCAGGTTCTCGATGGTGAGGTGCTTCACAGACTGATCGGCGACCAGCACGACGGCCGCGAGAGACGCGACGATCATGCCGGCCGCCGACCGACGAAGGGGACGACGTCCTGCCAAAGGTGACCTACAGGCCGATGGCGGAGACGGGCGTCGAGTCCGTCGAGGACTTCTGGTCGAGGTCGCGCAGCTGCCCCTCGATCATCGCGCGGAGCTTGCCGCGGTAGTCGCGCTCGAACTCGCGCAGCTCGGTGATGCGACCCTCGAGCATGTTGCGCTCGCGCTCGAGTCGCGCTGCTTCCTCGCGCTGCTTCGCCTCGGCCTCGGTGCGGATGCGTGCGACCTCGGTCTCGGCTTCCTCGATGAGCTGCTTGCGCTTGGCCTCACCCTCGGCGACGTGCTCGTCGTGCAGACGCTGGGCGAGCTCGATGATGCCGGCGGAGGTGCCGACGGGCGATCCCTCGGCGGCCTGAGCGGGAGCGGGCGTCGGCGCTGCGGCGGGAGCCGGGGCGTTCTCGCCGGACTCGTACGCCGCGAGCTTGGCCTTCAGCTCGTTGTTCTCCTCGATGGTCTTGCGCCATTCAACGACGATCTCGTCGAGGTAGTCGTCGACCTCTTCGGGGTCGAAGCCGTCCTTGAATCGGACGTGCTGGAACTCCTTGTGGACGACGTCATCCGGGGTAAGTGCCATGGGTGGCTCCTCTTTCGATGAGTTCGGTTGCCAGTCGCTGAGAGCCGGCGGTGTGGTTCATTCGACGCGTACCCGGGGCGCGCGTCTGGGAGCCAAGCATAGTCCCCCAGTCTGAGCGGCGCGACGCTCGCGCGCTCAGTCGCTCAGGTCAGCGCCCGGACGACCGCCATCAGGATGAACACGCTGAGCATGGTCAGCATGAACCCGAAATCCAGCGCGATCGTCCCGAGGCGCAGCGGCGGCACGAGCCTGCGGAAGAAGCGGATCGGCGGGTCGGTCACGGTGTACACGAGCTCCGCCGCGACCAGCCCGGCCCCCTTCGGACGCCACGACCGGTTGAACAGCGGGATGTACTCGAGCACGAGCCGCGCGATCAGCACGAGCACGTACAGAGTCAGCACGAGCTCGGCGATGCCGCCGATGATGCTGAGTATCGCTCCCACGGATCAGGAGTCGAACGAGGCGGAATCCGCCTGCGCGAGGCCGCCCTGGCCGGATACTGCGATGTTCTCCGGCGAGAGCAGGAAGACCTTGCTCGTGACGCGCTCGATGCGGCCGTACAGACCGAGCGAGAGCCCGCTGGCGAAATCGATGAGACGGCGCGCGTCGGCGTCGCTCATCTGCGACAGGTTGATGATCACCGGCACGCCCTCGCGGAAGTTCTCGGCGATGATCTGCGCGTCGCGGTACTGCTTGGGGTGCACGGTGAGGATCTCGTTGACCGAGCCCGCCGCGGGCTGACGAACCGCCGTCGGACGACGCAGCGGCGTGACGGGGGCCGGTGCGGTCTCGTCGCGTTCGATCACCTCGTGCTTCTCACGCGTGGCTCGGGCCGGCGTCGGCGCGGCCTCCTCCTCATAGACCTCTTCCTCGTCGGCGAGGCCGAGATACACCATGGTCTTCTTCAGCGGGTTACCCATCGTGTCCTCCGGTTCGAACGTTCGGGCTGGTCTGGTTGAAAGGCTAACCCCGGTCGGGGCGCGGTCCTGTGATTGCGGAACCGATCCGCAGGTGTGTCGCGCCCGCGTCGATCGCCGCCTCGAAATCTCCGGTCATCCCGGCTGAGATCCAGGTGGCCGCGGGGGCGAGGGCACGCACGCGATCGGCGACGTCGCGCAGCCGTGCGAAGGCGCGAGACGGCTCCTCGTCGAGCGGGGCGACCGCCATGACGCCTCGGAGCCGGAGCGACGGGAGGGAGAGGACGTGCTCGGTCAGCGCCTCGGCGTCACCGAGCGCACTGCCGCCTCGGCCGGTGTCCTCGGTCAGGTTGACCTGCACGAGCACATCCAGTGGGTCTCCGTCGACATCGGCCCGATGCAGCGCGTCCGCGAGCTTCACGCGATCGACGGAGTGGACGACGTCCGCGTCCCGACGGATCGCTGCGGCCTTGTTCGTCTGCGCCTGGCCGATGAAGTGCCAGCGTACGCCGAGCCCGTCGAGAGCGGCACGCTTGGCCGTCATCTCCTGCTGGCGGTTCTCGCCGACGTCGGTCACACCGAGCTCGTGCAGCTCGCGCACCAGGGAGGCGGGGTGGAACTTCGTCACCACGATCCGGGTGATCTCACCCGGATCCCGGCCTGCCCGGCGCGCGGCGTCGGCGATGCGCTCGTCTATCGCCGACAGCCGCGCGCTGAGCGTCACTTCAGGAACTCGGGGATGTCGATGTCGTCGTCAGAGAACGCCGGCTCGATGCTGGATGCGACCGGCGCGGGCGTCGCAGCCGGCCTGGCCGGCTCGGGGCGCTCCTCGGCGGCCTTCTCGTCCAGGCGCACCTCAGGCAGCGGGTTGGCCGCCGGACGCTCCACGACCATCGGCTCCAGCCGCGCAGCGGGCTCGCCGCCGTCGAAGCCGGCGGCGATCACCGTGACGCGCACCTCGTCGCCGAGACTGTCGTCGATGACCGTTCCGAAGATGATGTTGGCCTCCGGGTGCGCGGCCTCCTTGACGAGGTCGGCTGCATCGTGGATCTCGAAGATGCCGAGGTTCGAGCCACCCTGGATCGACAGCAGCACACCGTGGGCGCCCTCGATCGAAGCCTCCAGCAGCGGGGACTCGACGGCGAGCTCGGCCGCCTTGATGGCACGGTCGGCGCCGCGCGCCGAGCCGATGCCCATGAGCGCGGAACCGGCTCCCTGCATGACCGACTTCACATCGGCGAAGTCGAGGTTGATCAGACCCGGGGTGGTGATGAGGTCGGTGATGCCCTGCACACCGGCGAGCAGCACCTGGTCGGCGGTGGCGAAGGCCTCGATCATGGAGATGCCGCGATCGCTGATCTCGAGGAGCCTGTCGTTCGGCACCACGATGAGGGTGTCGACCTCCTCCTTCAGCTTCGCGACGCCGGCCTCGGCCTGGCTCTGGCGGCGACGGCCCTCGAACGAGAACGGCTTGGTCACGACGCCGATGGTCAGCGCGCCGATCGACTTCGCGATCCGCGCGACGACGGGTGCACCGCCCGTGCCGGTGCCGCCGCCCTCTCCGGCGGTGACGAAGACCATGTCGGCGCCGGTGAGCGCCTGCTCGATCTCCTCGGCGTGGTCCTCGGCGGCCCGACGGCCCACCTCGGGATCGGCTCCGGCGCCGAGGCCGCGAGTGAGCTCACGGCCCACGTCGAGCTTGACGTCGGCGTCGCTCATCAGCAGCGCCTGGGCGTCGGTGTTGACGGCGATGAACTCGACTCCGCGGAGTCCGAGCTCGATCATGCGGTTGACGGCGTTGACGCCGCCACCGCCGACGCCGACGACCTTGATCACGGCGAGGTAGTTCTGGTTCTGGCTCATGGCCGGCCTCCGTTATTCGAGCCTGACGAGGGATAAACCTTAAACCTCAACGAGAGGGTTAAACTGTTTCCCGGTATTGCGTTCTCGTCAACGACGCTATGCGCAACACCGTCATGCGCGCGCACCGACACGGCGTGTCGCCGCGATCTGCCCTCAACCCACCACAGGAACGGTCGGAGACGACACGTCGAACGTGCTCGACTGGGGCGCGGCGGCGATCAGGCGAACCAGCACCGCGGCCTTGCGAGCCGAGTCCTGCTCACTCCCCCAAACGACCGTCTTGCCGTCGGCGAGGCTGAGCGTCACATCATCGCCGGAGGCCGCACGCACCTGAGTCACCGTCGCGCGCAGGTCGGCGGGCAGCGACCGCATGACCAGTCCCGCGCTGTGGAACGCGGCCGAGTCGAGACCGCCGGTGATGTCGAGCTCCGGAGTGCTCTCGGGCCGTTCCGCACTCGTCGAGAGCACCACGCCGGCGGCGTCGACCACCGAGTAGGCGTTGCCGTCGCGAATCGCTCCCACCGGTGTGCGCTCCACGATGCGCACCAGCAGCTCGCGCGGCGGGCGGACCTCAAGGGCGTAGGACTCGATGATCGGGAACTCGGCCAGCGCCGACGCCACGCGGTCCGCGTCGACCAGCGCGAGCGGCGCGCCGATCTGGTCGGACAGCGATCGCTGCACGGCGGCCGGATCGATGCTCGTCGCGCCGGCGACGGTGATCTTCTCCACCGAGAACAGCGGACTGTACGCCGCGATCATGCTGCCCAGGACGAGAGCGACCAGAGCGGCCGTCGATCCCCATACGGCGAGACGCCGCCGCCGGGAGCGCTGGGTGAATCGACGGATCTCGGCGCGCAGCGCCTTCCGCCGTGCGCGCGCGGCGCGCCAGACCTCGCTGCTGCGCATCGCGGGCTGCCCGGCATCGCGTTCGCCGTCCTCGATCACCGCGGTCACGGCGTACCCGTCGCTGTCGGAGCCCGAGACGGGCTTCACTCCAGAAGCGTCCGGATCAGCGGCATCCGGGGCGCCGACGTCGGGTGCCCCGACCCGCGTGCCGGCGTCGCGCTGCCCCGTCGCGCCGAAACGCAGCAGGGGGCGGCGACGGCGTTCGGGCGATGCGCTGTCGGCGACGTCGTCCGGAGTCGGCTCCTCGGGCGAGGCGGGAAGCGGTGCCGGGCGCCGCACGTCAGTCCTCGGCGGGGCGGCGCAGTGCGTCGAGCACCTGCGGGATGATCTGGTACACGTTTCCGCAGCCCAGTGTCACCACGCAGTCGCCCTCGCGGGCGATGCGGGCGGTGTAGTCCGCCGCCTGCTGCCAGTCGGGCAGGTAGCACACGTTCGCCTGGTCGGCGAAGGCCCCGCTGACCAGCTCTCCCGTCACCCCCGGCACCGGGTCCTCGCGCGCGCCGTAGACGTCGAGCATCACCGTGTGATCGGCGAGCTCCTCGAGCACGGCGGCGAACTCCCGGAACATGTGCTGCGTGCGCGAGTAGGTGTGCGGCTGCTGGATCGCGATCAGGCGACCGGAGCCCGCGACCCCGCGCATCGCCTCGAGAGCGGCGCGGACCTCGGTCGGATGGTGCGAGTAGTCGTCGTACACCTGCACGCCGCGCGCCTCGCCGTGCAGCTCGAGCCGGCGCACCGTCCCGGCGAATCCCTCCACCGCGCGCGCCGCCTCGGTCAGCCCGTAGCCGAGCGTGAGCAGCACCGCGACGACGCCGCCCGCGTTGATCGCATTGTGCGCGCCGGGGACGGCCAGCTGCATGCGCACCGACTCGCCCTTGTGCACCAGTGTCGCGGACGCGCCGCCGGTGGTGACGATGTCGTCGATGCGCAGATCGGCGTCCGCCGCGCGCCCGAACGTGACGACCGCGCGGTGGCTGAGGCTGACACGCACCCGCTGCGCTCCGGGGTCGTCGCTCGAGATCACCACGGCCTGTCGCGCCTCGTCGCCGAAGCGGACGAAGGCGTCGTAGAACGCCTGCTCGGATCCGAAGAAGTCGAGATGGTCGGGATCGACGTTGGTGATCAGGGCGACCGCCGTGTCGTACAGCAGGAACGTGCCGTCTGACTCGTCGGCCTCGATCACGAACAGCTCGTCGGCCCCCGTGCCGCTCGAGACGCCGAGCTGCTCGATGACGCCGCCGTTGACGAAGCTCGGGTCGGCCCCCAGCGCGTGCAGAGCGGTGACGAGCATGCCGGTCGAGCTGGTCTTGCCGTGCGCACCGGCGACGGAGACGAGGCGGCGCCCGCCGATCAGCCAGTGCAGCGCCTGCGAGCGGTGGATCACGTGCAGCCCGCGGTGCTTCGCGGTGACGAACTCGGGGTTCTCGGGCCAGATCGCCCCGGTGTGGATGACCGTGTCGGCGTCGCCGAGGTGTGCGGCGTCATGTCCGACGTGCACGGTGGCCCCCGCGGCAGCGAGTGCTCGCAGGTTGTCGCTGTCGGCCCGGTCTGAGCCGGAGACGCGGATGCCCGCATCGAGGAACATCTTCGCGAGCCCACTCATACCGGAACCGCCGATGCCGATGAAGTGCGCGGAGGTGATGGTGTCGGGGATCGGAAGGGAGAGGTCGGGTCTGATCATGTCGCTCCCAGTCTACTTTTCAGCGAGTGCGCGATCGATCAGCGCGATGAGGTCCTCGGTGCCCGTGCGGGAGCCGATGCTCACGGCCGCGGCCGTCATCGCGTCGATGCGCGAGCGGTCGCGGAGGAGCGGGATGATCTTCTCGCGCACGACATCGCCGTCGAAGGTCGCGTCGTCGAGCAGCACGGCGGCTCCCGCCGCGACGGCGGAGGCCGCGTTCAGTCGCTGCTCGCCGTTGCCGACCGCGTACGGCACGTACACCGCCGGGATGCCCAGGGCGCTGACCTCGCTGACCGTCGCCGAGCCCGAGCGCGACACGATCAGATCGGCGAGGGCGAACGCGAGATCCATCCGGTCGATGTACCGGCGCATGGCGTATCCGGGCACCCCCGGATCGACCAGGTCGCTGCGCTCGCCCGTGGCGTGCAGCAGCTGCCAGCCGGCGGAGAGCACGTCGCCCCACGAGTCGGCGATCGCCTCGTTGAGGCGCAGGGCGCCCAGCGACCCGCCGAAGACGAGCAGCACAGGACGCTCCGCGTCGAGGCCGAAGTGGGCGGCGGCCTCGGCCCGCGTCGCCCGGCGGTCGAGGTCGACGATCTCGCGGCGCAGCGGCATGCCGACGACCTCCCCGCGCTTCAGCGGCGTACCCGCGAATGCGACGCCCACAGCGGCCGCCGAGCGGGCGCCGAGCACGTTCGCCAGACCCGGTCTGGCGTTCGCCTCGTGCACCACGAAGGGGATGCGTTCGCGCCGTGCCGCGACATAGGCGGGCGCAGAGGCGTAGCCGCCGAATCCGACGACGACATCCACGCCGCGGCTGCGGATGTGCTGACGCACCTGCGACACCGCACGCTGGAAGCGCGCGGGGAACACGACCGCCGCACCATCGGGACGACGCGGGAACGGCACCTTGTCGACGATGAGAAGCTCGTACCCCCGCTCGGGGACGAGGCGCGCCTCGAGCCCCTCCCTCGTGCCGAGCACCAGCACGTCGCCGTCGGCGCGATCGCCCAGCTGGTCGGCGACGGCGAGCAGCGGATTGACGTGGCCGGCGGTGCCCCCGCCGGCGAGGAGATACGAAATCACTTCGTCGCGCTCCGCTCGCTCAGTACATCGCTCTTCGCGACCCTACCCTGCGTCGTCGCGACCCGCCCGCGCGTAGGCTGAGCGCGGGCAACGGACTCTGCGGCGGGGAGCGTGCGTGCGAAGGCCAACAGCACACCGCATGCGGCGAGAACCGAGATGAGCGCGCTGCCGCCCTGCGACATGAACGGCAGCGGCACGCCCATCACCGGGAACACTCGCAGCACGACGCCGATGTTGATGAGCGCCTGCCCCAGGATCCACACCCCGATGCCGCCGGCGGCGACCCGCGCGAAGGGGTCGGCTGAGCGGCGCACGATGCGGAAGACGCCGATCGCGAACACCGCGAACAGCGCGAGCACCAGAACGCAGCCGATCAGGCCGAGCTCCTCGCCGACGATCGCGAAGATGTAGTCGTTCTCCGCGGCGGGCAGCCAGCCGTACTTCTCCTGCGAGTTGCCCAGGCCGACGCCGAAGATCCCGCCGTTGGCCATGCCCCACATCCCGTGCACCGCCTGGTAGCACTCCCTCGTCGGGTCGCAGGACTCGGGGCTGAACGCCGAGAGGATGCGCTTCATCCGGTTCTCGCTGGTGAGCGCGTAGCCGAGCACGGCCACGATGCCGCCGATCAGGGGAAGGATGAACAGTCGCAGCTTGACACCGGCGAAGAACAGGGCCCCGAGCACGATCAGCACGAGGACCATCGCGGTGCCGAGGTCCTCCCCGCCGATCACGGTGCCGATGGCCATGATCGAGACCGGGACGACCGGGATGAACACGTGGTGCCAGATGCCCAGGCGCGCGCGTTTGCGCAGCAGCACGAACGCGATCCACAGGGCGAGGGCGAGCTTGAGGAATTCAGAGGGCTGCAGCTGGAAACCGGCGATGTTCACCCAGTTCGTGTTGCCGTACGACGACACGCGAAGGCCCGGCACGAACACGAGCAGCTGCAGCGCGGTCGCGCCGATCAGCGCGGGCCAGGCGATCCGTCCGAGGAAGGCGACGGGCATCCTGCTGATCAGCAGCATCAGCGGGATGCCGAGCATCGCGAAGATCCCCTGCTTGAGCGCGCCGTCCCACGGGTCGGGCCTCGCGCTGGTGGCGGAGAGCACCATCACCCATCCGAAGACGGTCAGCACCAGGGCGGTCGACGCGATGAGCACGAACTCCGTCGTCGGCGGCGTGAACCGTCTGCCGAGGGAGACGCGGGCGGCGAGACCGCGGTCGCCGGCGCTCGGAGGGCTGGTCGTCTGCGTCATCCGCCCTCTCCGTCTACGTTCCGGATCGCTCGATCCATCCGCGCACCGCCTGTGCGAAGCGCTCTCCTCGGTCCGCGTAACTCGAGAACTGGTCGAAGGATGCCGCGGCGGGGGCCAGCAGCACCGTGCCCTCGCCGTCGATGATCCCGGCCGCCAGTTCCACGACGCGATCCATGACCTCCCCAGTCTCGCCGGGGACGACCTCGAAGACGGGCACCTGCGATGCGTGTCGCTCGAATGCCGCGAGAACCGGAGCGCGCTCCACGCCGATGACGATCGCCGCAGCGGCCGTGCGGCCGGCGTCGGCGACGAGCGCGGCGAGGTCGACGCCCTTCAGGTCGCCGCCGACGACCCACACGGCGCCCGGGTAGGCGCGCAGGGACGAGGCGGCGGCGTGCGGGTTGGTCGCCTTCGAGTCGTCGATCCAGCGGACACCGCGATGCTCGGCGATGACCTGGATGCGGTGCGCGTCCAGGGCGAAGCCCTGCAGAGCGTCGTGGATGTCGGACGGTGCGACGCCGAGCGATCGGGCGAGGGCGGACGCCGCGAGGATGTTCTGCACGATGTGCGGTGCGTCCAGCCCGACCGACCGGAGCTCGGCGACGGTCGTGAGCTCGAGGGCGCTGTGGCGACGATCGTCGTGGAACGCCCTGTCGACCACGATGCCGTCCACGACGCCGAGGTCGCTCGGTCCCGGGGTGCCCAGATCGAACCCGATCGCCCTGGCGCCCTCGATGACATCCGCCTCCTCGACCATGCGCAGGGTCGCGGCGTCGGCCTTGTTGTACACGCAGGCGAGCTTCGTGTGGCGGTAGACGAACGACTTCGCCTCGCGATAGGCATCTGCGCTGCCGTGCCACACGAGGTGGTCGTCCGCCAGGTTCAGGCAGACCGCGGCGTGCGGGACGAGCTGCCCGGCCGCCGCCGACTGCCCGATGTACCAGAGCTGATGACTCGACAGCTCGACCACGAGGACGTCGAAGCCGCCGGGGTCGCGCACGGCGTCGAGCACCGGGACGCCGATGTTGCCGCAGGGCGCCGCGCGCAGCCCGCCGGCCTGCAGCAGCGTCGCAGCGAGCTGCGTCGTCGTGGTCTTGCCGTTCGTCCCGGTGATGAGCACCCATTCGGCCGGGGTGCCGTCGGCCCGCAGGACCTTGTCGCGCACCCGCCAGGCCAGCTCGACGTCACCCCAGAGGGCGATGTCGTTCTGCTGCGCCCAGCGGATCACCGGATGCGATGGCGCGAAGCCGGGCGAGGCGAGGACGACATCGGGAGCGAAGTCGCTCAGTGCCGCCGGCACCTCCGACAGCGAGCCGAGTTCCAGGCGCGCGCCGATCACGGGCACGAGGCGGGCGTACTCCTCCGAGGCCTCTTCCGAGAGCACGAGCACATCGGCGCCGAGCTCGGTGAGCGTGTCCGCCGCGGAGAACCCCGTCATCGACAGGCCGAGCACGGCGACGCGCAGCCCCGACCAGTCCGCGTGCCAGCTGGTGAGCGAGTCGAGTCGCGTGCTCATGCCTGGATCAGCCAGTCGACGTAGAAGAGTCCGACGGCGGACACGGCGAGGAGCCCGGCGATGATCCACAGCCGCACGACGATCGTCACCTCGGCCCAGCCGCGCATCTCGAGGTGGTGATGGAACGGACTCATCAGGAACAGGCGCTTGCCGCGGGTGACCTTGAAGTACAGGCGCTGCAGGATGACCGAGCCGGAGGAGATGACGAAGATGCCCGCGATGATGAACAGCAGCAGCTCGGTGCGGGTGAGGATCGCCATCGCCGTCACGACGCCTCCGATGGCCATCGATCCGACGTCGCCCATGAACACCTTCGCCTTGGGCGCGTTCCACCACAGGAACCCGACCAGTCCACCCGCGAACGCGGCCGCGACCGTCGCCAGGTTGAGGGGCTCGCGCACCTCGTAGCATCCGGCCTGCGCCAGCAGCGATCCCACGCACGACTGCTTGAACTGCCAGAACGCGATGAGGCTGTACGCGCCGACGACGAAGACGCCCGCGCCTGCCGCCAGACCGTCGAGCCCGTCGGTCAGGTTCACGCTGTTCGACGTGGCGACGCCGATCACGGCGACCCAGATCAGATAGAGGATCCAGCCCAGCACCGCCCCGAACGCGAACAGGTTGAGCCAGGGGATGTCGCGGAACAGCGAGACGTAGCCGCTGGCGGGATACTGCCCGAGGCGGTTGGGGAAGTTCAGCGCCACGATGCCGAACGGCACGAGCACGAGCAGCTGTCCGACGACCTTGCGCCAGCCCGAGAGCCCGAGACTGCGCTGACTGCGGACCTTCATGTAGTCGTCGACGAATCCGACGACGCCGAAGCCGACCATCAGCCACAGCACGAGGATGGCCGACAGAGCGGGCGTCGTGCCGCCGAACAGGCTGCCGGCGAAGTACCCCACGATCGTGCCGAGGATGAAGATCACGCCGCCCATCGTGGGCGTGCCCCGCTTGGCCTCGTGGCTCGGGTTGGCGATGTCCTCGGGGGTGCGGATGACCTGCCCCCAGCCGATCCGGCGGAAGACCTTGAGGAAGACCGGGGTCAGGAAGAGCGAGAAGGCGAGCGAGATCGCGGTCGCCATCAACAAAGACCTCACGAGAACGATTCTCCCAGACGATCGCCGAGATGGCGGAGCCCGGCGGAGTTGGACGACTTCACGAGCACCCGATCCCCGTCCCGCAGCTCGTGTCTCAGGTACTCGAACGCCGCGTCCTGATCGGGCAGATGCACGGCCTCGCCGTCCCACGAGCCCTCGCCGACAGCCGCGAGGTACAGACGCCTCGCCTCAGGGCCGACGACCACGATCCGCTGGATGTTCAGCCGCACGGCGAGCAGACCGATGCGATCGTGCTCCTCCCCTGCCGTCTCGCCGAGCTCGCTCATCGCGCCGAGCACGGCGACCGTGCGCTCACCGGGCCCGGAGATCTGCGCGAGCGTGCGAAGAGCCGCGGCCATCGAGTCGGGGCTGGCGTTGTACGCGTCGTTGATGATGCGCACGCGGTCGGAGCCCATCGGCTGCATGCGCCAGCGCTCGGCGATCCGCACCGTCTCCAGGCGGCTGATCGAGTCCGCGACCGGCACGCCGAGCACGCGGGCGGCCGCGATCGCGGCGAGGGCGTTGTGCACGTGGTGCGCTCCGAGCACCTGCAGCCGCAGCGGCGTCTCCTCGCCGTCGACGATGATGGCCGCGGTCGTGCCGTCGGACGCCACCTCGATGCGGTCGGCGCGGACCTCGGCATCCGGATGCTGGCCGAAACCGACCACCGACATGCCCCGCTCCTCGGCGATGCGACGCATCGCCCAGACACGCGGGTCGTCGACGTTCAGCACGGCGGTCCCGTCTGCTCGTGCGGCGGAGACCAGCTCGGACTTCGCCAGCGCCGTCTGCTCGATGCCGCCGAATCCTCCGGCGTGCGCCAGACCGACCATCAGCACGACCGAGACGTCCGGCTCGACGAGACCGGCGAGACGCGCGATGCTGCCGCGCCCGGCGGCGCCGAACTCGCTGACCAGGTAGCGCGTGTCAGGGGTCACGCGGAGCATGGTCAGCGGTGCGCCGACCTCGTTGTTGTACGAGCGCACCGGTGCGACCGTCTCGCCCTCATCCGACAGGATGCGCGCGAGGAAGTTCTTCGTCGTCGTCTTGCCGTTCGAACCGGTGATGCCCACGATCCGCAGTCGGCCTGCCGCGCGCACGCGCGCGACCACCTCTCGCGCAAGGTCGGCCAGAGCGGTGACGGCATCGGCGACGACGATCTGCGTGATCGGCGCCTCGACGGGGCGCTCCACGATGGCGAGCACAGCGCCCGCATCGGCGGCGGCCGGCACGAACCGGTGCCCGTCGGTGGTCTCGCCGGGCTTGGCGACGAAGATCGCTCCGGGGGTCATCTCCCTGGAGTCGGTGTCGACGACCCCGTCCACGACGGTGTCAGCCGTGTCGGAGGCGTGCAGGCGCAGCTCACCTCGGAGGATCTCGGCGATCTGACCGAGCGAAAGGGCGATCATGTGGCATCTCCTTGCGCGGCGGAGCGCCGGCTAGTCGAATTTCGGAAGCAGCTCGTCCATGGGCTGCGAAGAGGGAGCGACGCGGTAGGTCTTGAGCACCTGGGTGAGCGCCTTCTGCAGAGCAGGCGCGGTCGCCGCGGACGATGTAATCCTAGTCGGCTCGTCGAGGGTGACCATCACGACGTACTGCGGATCCTCGATCGGAGCGACGCCGAGGATGCTCGTGAAGTACACCCCTGCCTTGTACCCGCCGCGCCCGTCCGGCTTCTGCGCGGTGCCTGTCTTGGACCCGATCCGGTAGCCGGGGACGGCGATGGTGTCGGCGAGCCCGCCCTGCACCGCCACGTTCTCGAGCATGCGACGGACCTGGGAGGCGGTGTCGGCGGAGATGACCTGCTCGCGCTCGGCGCGGGTCCGGTGCACCGTGCCGTCGCTGCCGGTGCAGGATTCGATCAGGCTCAGGCCGATCCGCTCGCCGTCGTTCGCGAGGGTCTGGTAGGCGCGCACCACCTGCGCGGGCGTGACGGTGAACGCCTGACCGAAGGTGGTCGTGTACAGGGTCTGGCTGTCCCAGGTCTGCGGTGCCGCCACCCCGCCCGGCTCCTCCAGATACCAGCCGACATCGGTTTTCTCGCCCACGCCGAACTTCTTCAGGTACTCGTAGCGGGTCTCCGGTGACACCATCGTGCCGAACTTCGACAGCGCCACGTTCGACGAGTCGATGAGCGCGCCGGCGAGGGTGTAGTCGTAGCGGGGGTGCGAGAAGGCGTCGCCGATGTTCGCGCCGTTGGGGAAGCGCTCCCGGCTCTCCGCCGAGACGGTGGTCTCGGGTGTCATGGCCTTCTCCTCCAGCAGCGTCGCCGCGGTGATCGGCTTGAACGTCGATCCGGGTTCGTAGGTGTACGTGAAGATCTGCGAGTTCCACAGCCGGGCCGGCACGCTGTCGACGTCGTTCGGGTCGAGCGCCGGCCACTCCGCCATGGCGCGGATCTTCCCGGTCTTCACCTCGACGACGGTGACCGTGCCGCTCTGGGCGCCCTGCTTCTGCGCCTCTTCGGCGATCATCTGCTGCAGGTACCAGTTCAGGTCGCTGTTGATGGTGAGCTCGACCGTGCCGCCGTCGACGGCGGGCGTGATCTGCTCGCTGCCCGGGATCTTCACACCGCCCTGACCGCTGAGGTAGGTCATCTCGCCGTTCTCGGGCGTGAGGCACTCGTTCGCGATGCGCTCGACGCCGTACTGGGGGGCGCCGGATCCGTCGAGGAAGCCGAGCGTGCTGCCGGCGACCGCTCCGTTCGGGTACACCCGCACCGACCGCGGCTTCATGGCGATGTAGGCGAGACCCTGATCGGCCTTCAGCGAGCGCAGCTCGAGGTACTGCTCGGTGCTCAATCCGCTCGCCAGTTCGAGGTACTGCGAGTCCGGATCCTCTGCGAGCTTCTCGGTGAGGCGCTCGCGCAGGCCGTCGGCGCTGATGCCCGCGATGCGGGCGATGCGCTCGCTGGCCTCATCCCACGCGAGCTTCGGCTTCTTCCGCTCGTCGGTCTGCTCCTCGAACTGGCGGATGAGCACCGGGGACAGCTCGGCGTCGTAGACGAGCACGCTCGAGGCGAGCACGGTGCCCGTGGCGTCGGTGATGTCGCCGCGCGCCCCGGCGATCACCTGGGTCGATCCGAGATTCCCGGTGTTCACCCCCTCGGCGACGTGGTCGTCGGCGTGCACCACCTGGATGTCGACGAGGCGGAACACGAAGGCGCTGAGAACCGTGAGGATCACCGCGAGAGCGACGACAGTGCGTCGGCGCTGTGAACGAGTGGCTCGAGTCGTCATTCGCGTCTCCGTGACGTGGGCTATCGGGTGACGGGGGTGGGGAGGCCGCCGGTGACGACCGGAGGGGCGGCAGGCTCGGACGGGACGACCACGGCGTCAGCTGCGGCGTCGGCGGGGGCGGCGTCGTCCAGAACCGGCACGGTGTCGGCGGCGGGTGGTGGCGGCGGCGGTGCGAGCAGCGCGTTGCCGATCGCGGTTCCCCCGTTCGGGTTGACGGTGGATGCCCAGCTGGCGCTGTCTCCGGCGCCGAGGACCTGCCCGTCGCTGAGACGCAGGTACGACGCGGATCCTGCCACGACGAGCCCCAGGGCATCCGCCTTCTGCGCGAGCGACTGCGGCGAGCTGATGCCGATGAGCTGCTCGTGCAGCGACTGCTTCTGCAGCCCGAGCTCGTGCTGCTGGGTGTTCAGGCCCGCGAGAACGAACGCGTCCTGAGTGGTGGCGAGCGAGATGCCCATCTGCGCGGCACCGATCGCCAGTGCACCGCCGACGGCGAGGGCGGCGTACCCCAGGCGTGGTCGGCGTCTGGGCGCGGGCGCGGTGACCGGGGTCAGCCGCCGCGACGGCTCTGCGCGCGGTGCGTCCACGTGCGGTGCGGGGCGCGGCAGGGCGCGCGCGGTCTGGAGGCTCATGCCGACTCCCTCAGCTTCTCAGCGGCGCGCAGCCGCACGGGTATCGCGCGCGGGTTGCGCGCCTTCTCTTCGTCGCTCGCCAGTTCCGCACCCTTCGTCAGGGCGCGGAAGCGGGGAGCGTGCTCGGGCAGCTCCACGGGGAGGCCGGCGGGCGCCGTCGACCTGGATGCCGCCGCGAACGCCTGCTTGACGAGGCGGTCCTCCAGGGACTGGTACGCCATGACGGCGATCCGGCCGCCGACGACCAGGGCGTCCATCGCCGCGGGGATGGCGTCGGCGAGCACGCTGAGTTCGGAGTTCACCTCGATGCGCAGCGCCTGGAAGACGCGCTTGGCGGGGTGCCCGGCGCGCTGCGCCGCTGCGGGCGTGGCGGCGACGAGCAGGTCGACCAGCTCACCGGAACGGGTGAGCGGATGCTCTTCCCTGGCCGCCACGATGAACCGCGCGTACCGGCCGGCGAGCTTCTCCTCGCCGAAGCGCTCGAAGATGCGTCGCAGCTGCCCCTCGCTGTACTCGGCGAGGATGGTCGCCGCGGTGCGCCCCTTCGTCTGGTCCATCCGCATGTCGAGCGGCGCATCCTTGGAGTACGCGAAGCCGCGCTCCGCCTCGTCGAGCTGCAGCGAGGAGACGCCGAGGTCGAACAGGATCGCCGAGGCGCCCTGCGCGTGCAGGCCGATCTCGTCGTAGACGGTGTGCACGAGCGTGACGCGATCGCCGAAGGGCGCCAGCCGTTCGCCCGCGATCCGAAGGGCGTCGGTGTCGCGGTCGAGTCCGATCAGGCGGATGCCGGGAAAGCGCTCCAGGAAGGCCTCGGAGTGCCCTCCCATGCCGAGCGTGGCGTCGACGAGCACCGCGCCGTCCTGCTGCAGCGCCGGTGCGAGCAGCTCGATGCAGCGCTCCAGCAGCACGGGTGTGTGGATGTCGCGGATGCTCATGATGTTCTCCCGTGACCTCCGGCTCTGATTCCTCTCCGCTCGACCCGGCACCGGGGAAGTGTGTCGGGGCGGAGCGGCGAGGCATCACAGCCGTGGTCAGAACAAGCCGGGAATCACCTCCTGTTCCAGATCGGCGTAGGACTCTTCGTTGCTCTCGAGATAGTCGTTCCAGGCGGCGGCGTCCCAGATCTCGGCGTGGGCGCCGACTCCGGTCACGACCAGCTCCTTCTCCAGACCCGCGTACTGACGCAGGTGGGCCGGGATGGTGATGCGGTTCTGGCTGTCGGGCATCTCGGCGCTGGCTCCGGAGAGGAACATGCGCAGGAAGCTGCGCGCCTGCTTGTCGGTGAGCGGGGCCTGACGGATCCGCTCGTGCTTGGCCTCGAACTCGGCGGTGCTGAACACGTACAGGCATCGCTCCTGCCCGCGGGTGACCACGATGCCGCCGGCGAGGTCCTCGCGGAACTTCGCAGGAAGGATGACACGGCCCTTGTCGTCCAGCTTCGGCGTGTGAGTACCCAGCAGCACCGGTCATCACCCCCTCTGCGTCCGGCCAACCCGAGGTGCGCACCACTTTACTCCACTTCGCTCCACTTTCCTACGAGAATTCGGCGCGGTACGCGTCGGGGTTCGCCCGCCCGCGCGCGCAGCGCCCGTCATTCCGGCGAAGTGAGCGGGTGGAGCGCGGTGGAGGCTGAGTGGAGGGGTCGGGGCGGGCGGTGGACCGGACGCCGTCACGAAGGCATGAAAAAACCCGGATGCTCGGCATCCGGGTCTCTCGGGGGGTCAGGGTCGACGGTGCGACTCAGCGGTCGTCCTGCCGCCGATCCCAGCGGTCGTTCATGCGATCCATGAACGAGGAGTCGCGCGGCTTCGCACTGCGAGTGCTCGTCGGCGCGGGGGCCTGCGCGGTGCGGCGCACCGGCGTGAACGCGAGGATCGCACCGCCCAGCATGGCGAGGAAGGCGACGACGCCGAGGATG
The DNA here is from genome assembly GCF_040686955.1 of Microbacterium sp. NPDC077391. Lineage (NCBI taxonomy): Bacteria > Bacillati > Actinomycetota > Actinomycetes > Micrococcales > Microbacteriaceae > Microbacterium > Microbacterium sp. NPDC077391. The sequence goes on along the minus strand of NZ_JBFBMI010000002.1, from coordinate 34,637 downwards.
ATGCTGCCGACGACACCGAGCTGTTCACCTGCGGCGACCGCGGCGACGAGACCGCCGATGCCCGCGAGCAGCAGCAGAGCGCCGTAGACCAGATTCCGGTAGCTGAGAGCCCGGTCGCCGGACGGCGCGGTGACGACATCGGCATCGTGCTGGAGGAGATGGCGTTCCATCTCATCGAGCATGCGCTGCTCTTGTTCGGAAAGAGGCATGTCCAACCCCCTCGGTTCGGTCATCCCAGTCTACCCGCGCGCGACGCGGTCGGCTAGCCGAGCGGCGCCCGATTGTCTGCATCTAGGCTGGGAATCGTGTCTTCCTCCCTCGTCATCGACGCCGTCACAGCGAGACTCGACCGATTCGTGCAGAGCATCCGCTCGCAGAGCGCGGAGTACGGACCCGACGCCGAGCTGTTCCTGGACGCCGCCGTCGCCACACTGCAGGGCGGAAAGCGTCTCCGCGCGCGCTTCGCGCATGCCGGCTGGCTCGCAGCCGCCGGCGAGAGCACGACGGCGGACCCCGCGCTGTGGGGTCTCGGCGCGGCGCTGGAGGTCTTCCAGTCCGCGGCCCTCGTGCACGATGACCTGATCGACAACTCCGACACGCGCCGTGGGCGCCCTGCCTCGCATCGCGCGCTGGAAGCCGCGCATCGCGAAGCCGGCTGGCACGGCGACGCCGAGACCTTCGGCCGCGCGACGGCGGTGCTGCTCGGCGACCTCCTCGTCGCCTGGAGCGACGATCTGCTCGAGGAGTGCCTCGCCGGGCATCCGCACGCCGCGCCCACCCGCGCCGAGTACGCCCGCATGCGGCGCGACGTCACCGTCGGCCAGATGCTGGACGTGACCGAGGAGTCGGCCTGGGGCGTCAACCCGCCGGCCTCGCTCATCGAACGGGCGCTGCGCGTGGCAGCGCTCAAGTCCGCGCGCTACAGCGTCGAGCAGCCGATCCTCCTCGGCGCGACCCTCGGCGGCGCGGACGGGCGGCTGCTCACGCAGCTGCGCGCGTTCGGGCATCCGGTCGGCATGGCCTTCCAGCTGCGCGACGACGTGCTCGGCGTCTTCGGCGATCCCGCCGTCACGGGCAAGCCCGCGGGCGACGATCTTCGCGAGGGCAAGCGCACCGCGCTCATTGCGATCGCGCGCGAGGCACTGACTGCGGATGCCCGCGCTCATCTCGATGCGCGCATCGGCGATCCCGACCTCAGCGCCGACGAGGTCGCTCGTCTGCAGGAGCTGATCCACGAGACGGGCGCGGCAGCGCGGGTCGAGCAGATGATCGCCGACTACAGCGATGCGGCCGTGCGAGCGCTCCGCGACGCGGATCTGAACGAGACCGCGGCGCGGACGCTGCAGGGTCTGGCCGAGGCCGCGATCACCCGGTCGGCCTGAGCCGCTCCGGCAGCCCGGTCGGGCTGCACGCAGCCGTCATGCGGGCACACCGCCGGACGGACGGGCCCTCAGGCGAGGGTTCGGGCCACGCGGCGGACCTCGCTCTTGTGCCCGGCGAGAAGCGCGGCGATCGGCGAGCGGCCGAGCGTCTCCTCCTCCGCGAGCAGCCAGTCGATGATCTCGTCGTCCGAGAACGAGGCGTCCTGCAGTGCCATGATCGTGCCGCGCAGCGACGGCAGCGGCCGGCCCTCGACGACGAACACGGCGGGCACCGCGAACGAGCCGTGCCGACGCGAGCCGATCAGGTAGTGCTCGTCGAGCAGACGGCGGACGCGGCCAGGCGTCTCGTGAAGCGCCTCGGCGAGCTCGGGAATCGTCAGCCAGGCGGAGGGATCAGCAGCGTTCTCAGACACCCTCCCACTATCTCATCCGCAGCCGACCGCGGCGTCTCAGATCACATGAACCACGCGAGTCACACTGTTCCCATCTGTTGACATCCGTTTACATGCGTGTCAGCGTTTCTGTGGATCGAAGCGCCTCTGGGAACCGGGCGCACCTGGGGACCAAGGGAGAGAGACGACATGAACATGACCAACCCGCGCACCGCGGCCGTGCGGATCGCGGCACCGGCCGCCGTCGTCGGCACCCTGGCGGCCGCCCTCACCGCCGCGCCCGCCGGCGCCGCGGAGGTCCGCTCCGCCGCGGCGGCGAGCCACGCGCCGAGCGTGCGCACCGTGCCGACCGCCGCCAGCGCCCCGCGCACCGTCGTCCGCCCTGTCGTCGCGCGGCCGTCCGACTACACGATCCGACCGGGTGACACCGTCTCGTCAGTGGCCGCGAGACACGGTGTCGCCACAGCCGACCTGCTCGCCTGGAACGGCCTGGGCTGGCGATCGGTGATCTTCCCCGGCCAGAAGCTGCGCCTCTCCCCCGCATCCGCACCGTCGACCACCGCACCGCCGGCTGCCGCGCCGGCCGCCACGCACACGGTCGTGCCCGGAGACACCGTGTTCGCCATCGCGAAGCGATACGGCACGACGGTCTCGGCGATCATGTCGATCAACGGCATCGCCGGCTCGGCCATCATCACCCCGGGCCAGACGCTGCGCGTCGCCGCCGGCTCGACACCGGCCCCCGCGCCCGTCTCCGCTGTGGCGCCCGCCGCTCCGCCCGCTGCCGCGGCACCCGCCTCGCACACCGTCGCCGCGGGCGACACCATCTTCGGGATCGCCCGGAAGTACGCCACGAGCGTCTCCCACCTGCTCCATGTGAACGGCCTCGGCGAGGGCAGCATCATCTACCCGGGACAGGCGCTTCGACTCACCGCCCCGGTGGCGGCCGCGGCCGCGACGGCACCGCAGCGCTCGGCTGCGCTGGATGCCACCCAGACCGCGCATGCGGCGCACATCGTCCGCATCGGACGCGAGCTCGGCGTGCCCGATCGCGGCATCGCGATCGCGCTGGCCACGGCGATGGTCGAGTCGTCGATGCGCAACCTCGACCACGGCGACCGCGACTCCCTCGGCCTGTTCCAGCAGCGCCCGAGTCAGGGGTGGGGCACGACGGCGCAGGCGCTGGATGCCGACCGCAGCATCCGCGTGTTCTACGGCGGCGCGGCCGACCCCAACGGCTCCGCGACCCGGGGGCTGCTCGACATCCCGGGGTGGCAGGACATGCCGTTCACCGCTGCCGCCCAGGCCGTGCAGGTGTCGGCGTACCCGGATCGCTACGGAATGTGGGAGCGGCAGGCGAATCAGTGGCTCGCCGCGCTGCGATGACGCGCCCATCGTCACCGGATCGAAACCCGCCTGCGGTGCGCCGTTGCCTGTTCACCCAGCCTGTTCTTCATAGACTCGACCTGTGAACACTCCGCAGGCCGACCCGCTCATCGGGCGGCTTGTCGACGGCAGGTATCGTGTTCGCGCGCGGATCGCCCGTGGTGGCATGGCGACCGTCTACGTGGCCACCGACATGCGTCTCGAGCGGCGCATCGCGCTCAAGGTGATGCACGCGCATCTCAGCGACGACTCGGCGTTCCAGAGCCGTTTCATCCAGGAGGCCAGAGCCGCCGCGCGGCTGGCCGATCCGCACGTCGTGAACGTGTTCGACCAGGGTCAGGACGGCGAGCTCGCCTACCTGGTGATGGAGTACCTGCCCGGCATCACCCTGCGCGAGCTGATGCGCGAGCAGAAGCGGCTCACGATCACGCAGACGATCACCATCATGGACGCGATCCTCTCTGGTCTCGCCGCCGCCCACGCCGCCGGGATCGTGCACCGCGATGTGAAGCCCGAGAATGTCCTGCTGGCCGAGGACGGCCGCATCAAGATCGGCGACTTCGGACTGGCCAGGGCGACGACGGCGAACACGGCCACCGGCGCCCAGCTGCTCGGCACGATCGCCTACCTCGCCCCCGAGCTCGTGACCCGCGGCACGGCGGACGCGCGCAGCGACATCTACGCCCTCGGCATCATGCTGTACGAGATGCTCGTCGGCGAGCAGCCGTACAAGGGCGAGCAGCCGATGCAGATCGCCTTCCAGCACGCCACCGAGCAGGTACCGCGACCGAGCGCGCGCAACCCGTCGGTTCCCGAGCCGCTCGACGAGCTGGTGCTCTGGGCCACGGAGAAGTCCCCCGATGATCGTCCCCTCGACGCGAAGGCGATGCTCACGCGACTGCGCGAGATCGAGCGCGAGATCGGCGTCGCCCCCGCCCCCACCGCGACCGATGCGCCGGCACGCGAATACGACTCCGGATCGGTCACGAAGATCCTGCCGGGCACCGCGCTGCTGCCGACCCCCGTCGAGGAGACCGAGGAGTCGGTCGACAACGCCACCCGGCTGCGTCGCCGGACCGCACGTCGCCGCTCCACCGGCGCGGCGCTGCTCACCGTCGTGCTGCTGCTCGCGGTGCTCGCGGGAGGTGTCGGATGGTGGTTCGGATCCGGCCCCGGCTCGCTCATCGCCGTTCCGACTGTCGCGGGGATGACCTACGAGGACGCCGCTGCCGCGGTCACCTCCGAGGGGCTCGTTCCCGAGCGGGCCGAGAAGTCGTCGATCGACGTCGACGCGGGGCTCATCATCGAATCCGCGCCCGGCGAAGGCGAGCGGGTCGAGAAGGACAGCACGGTGACGCTGGTCGTCTCGACCGGCCCCGCCAGGCACGACCTGCCGGCTCTGCGCGGCAAGAGCGCCGACGAGGTGCGCGCCATCCTCACCGAGAACGGCGTGAACGTCGCCGATGACGTCGAGGAGTACTTCGACGAGCTCGGGAAGGACCTGGTCCTCAATGTGCGCGTCACTCCGCGCGACCAGGGCGAGGCGTACGCCTGCGCCGACGGCTGCGAGGTGTTCGAGGACGACACGGCGCTCATCCAGCTCTCGCTCGGCCCGGTTCCCGACGTCACCGGGCGACCCGTCGACGAGGCGGTGCGCCAGCTCGAGGACGCCCGCCTGCAGGTCGCAGACGAGCGCCCGGAGGACTGGAGCGACTCGGTCGCCAGGGGGTCGGTCATCGCACAGAGCGCCGAGCGTGCAGACGGAGGCCCCTGGCGCCCCGGCGACACCGTGACGCTGACCGTCTCGAAGGGACCGCAGCCGCTGCCGATCCCCGATGTGAAGGGCAAGACCGTGCGGCAGGCGGTCGACGCGCTGCAGGGCGCCGGGTTCAAGGTGAATCCCACGATCGAGGACATCGAGCTGCCCCTCGGCGGCAAGTACTGGGACGTCTACAAGGTGTGCAGCTACGACCCGAACGGCAGCGCCGCGCGCGGCACGACGGTGACGCTCACGCCCGGGTTCTTCTGCTGACCGGACGTCTCCCGACATGACGAGAGCGGCCGCCCGGTGATCCGGGCGGCCGCTCTCGTCATGCTCGCGGGCTCAGCGCTTCTCGAGCTCCTCCGCGACGAGGAAGGCCAGCTCGAGACTCTGCATGTGGTTCAGACGAGGGTCGCACAGGCTCTCGTAGCGGGTCGCGAGGCCGGCCTCATCGATCTGCTCCGAGCCGCCGAGGCACTCGGTGACGTCATCGCCGGTGAGTTCGACGTGGATGCCACCGGGGAACGTGCCCACCGCGCGGTGCGCCTCGAAGAAGCCGCGGACCTCGTCGACGACGTCGTCGAAGCGCCGCGTCTTGTAGCCGCTGGGCGTGGTGATGCCGTTGCCGTGCATGGGGTCGGTGACCCAGAGCGGCACGGCTCCGGAGTCCTTGACCGCCTCGAGCAGCGGCGGAAGGGCATCCCGGATCTTTCCCGCACCCATCCGCGTGATGAAGGTGAGCCGGCCCGGCTCGCGATTCGGGTCGAGCTTGTCGATCAGCGCGAGCGCGGTGTCGGGAGTCGTCGTCGGGCCGAGCTTCACGCCGATGGGGTTGCGGATGCGCGAGAAGTAGTCGACATGCGCGCCGTCGAGCTCACGCGTGCGCTCCCCCACCCAGAGGAAGTGCGCCGACGTGTTGTACGGAGTGCCCGTGCGCGAGTCGATGCGGGTCATCGGGCTCTCGTAGTCCATCAGCAGACCCTCATGGCCCGTGAAGAACTCGACGCGCTTGAGCTCCTCGAAGTCGGCGCCGGCCGCCTCCATGAACTTGATCGCCCGGTCGATCTCGGCGGCCATCCGCTCGTAGCGCTGGTTCGCCGGGTTCTGCGCGAAGCCCTTGTTCCACGAGTGCACCTCGCGGAGGTCGGCGAAACCACCCTGCGTGAACGCACGGATCAGGTTCAGGGTCGACGCCGCCATGTGGTAGCCCTGCAGCAGCCGACCGGGGTCGGCCTGGCGCGAGTTCTCGGTGAAGTCGTAGCCGTTGACAATGTCACCGCGGTACGCGGGCAGCGTGACCTCGCCCCGGGTCTCGGTGTCGCTGGAGCGCGGCTTGGCGAACTGACCGGCCATGCGGCCCATCTTCACGACCGGCATCGACGCACCGTAGGTGAGCACGACCGCCATCTGCAGCACGGTCTTGATCCGGTTGCGGATCTGGTCTGCGGTGGCACCGGCGAACGTCTCGGCGCAGTCGCCTCCCTGCAGCAGGAAGGCGTTTCCGGATGCGGCGCGGGCGAGCCGCGCGCGCAGGTTGTCGACCTCACCCGCGAACACCAGCGGCGGGAGCGCCGCGAGCTGGGTCGACACCTCGGCGACTCGCTCGGCGTCGGGCCACTGCGGCTGCTGCTTGATGGGAAGGGATCGCCACGCGTCGAGTTCGGGGTGCGAGGGAAGCATGTCCTCAAGCTTAGTGTCCGCTGACAGCACCGATCGGCCCTGTGACGAGGGGGCGGCTGAACCGCCGGAGGTCAGGGACGCCCGGGTGCGCCCGGTGGCAGACGATCTTTCACGGTGGAGGCGTACACGTCGTCGTAGCGCTGTGCACCCAGGCGCTGCAGCGCGATCATGATCTCGTCGGTCACGGACCTGAGGATGTAGCGGTCGTTCTCCATGCCCTCATAGCGCGAGAAGTCCAGCGGTTCGCCGATCACGATGCCGACGCGCATGATGTTGGGGATCCGCTGGCCGATCGGCATGGCCGTGTCGGTGTCGACCATGACCACCGGGATCACCGGGACCTTCGCCTCCAGCGCCATGCGCGCGATCCCGGTCCGCCCGCGGTAGAGGCGCCCGTCAGGACTGCGGGTTCCCTCGGGATAGATCCCGAGCAGATCGCCGCGGCCGAGGATCTGCAGGCCGGTGTTGAGTGAGGCCTCGGATGCCTTGCCTCCGGAGCGGTCGATCGGGATCTGGCCCGTGCCCTTCATGAAGAGCCTGGTCGCCCAGCCCTTCGGACCGCGGCCGGTGAAGTAGTCGCTCTTGGCCAGGAACGACATGGGCCGGTCGATGAGCAGCGGCAGGAAGATCGAGTCGGCGAAGGACAGATGATTGCTCGCCAGAATGGCCGCGCCGCTGGTGGGGACGTTGTCGCGCCCCACGATCCAGGGTCGGAAGATCGCCTTGACCAGCGGACCGATCGCGATGTACTTCATCAGCCAGTAGAACATCGTGGGAAGTCTAGCGCCGAGGCGACATCGGCGACCGAGTTTCTCTCAATCTGCGACTGAGTCTCATGGCATAGACTTCAGGGACACCCGTCCGATCGGTGCCGAAGGAGCTGCCGTGGCCCAGTTCGAAGTCCCCGCAATCGTCCCTGCCGACCCGGAGGGGAACGTCAGCGATCTGCTCGCCGAGCGGGTGAAGAAGACCCCCGATCTCGCGCTGTTCAGCGTGCCCGAGGGCGACGGATGGCGCGACATCTCCGCGAAGGATTTCGAGACCGCGGTGATCGCTCTGGCCAAGGGGTTCGTCGCCGCCGGCATCCAGCCAGGCGAGAAGGTCGGCTTCATCGCGAAGACGACCTACGACTGGACCCTCATCGACTTCGCGCTGTTCTACGCCGGCGCCGTGATGGTCCCCATCTACGAGACGAGCTCCCCCGCGCAGATCCAGTGGATCATGGAGGACTCCGGAGCGACCGCGCTGATCGTCGAGTCCGCCGAGCACTTCACGCGTGCAGACGAGGTGCGCGGCGATCTGCCGCTCGTGCGCGAGATCTGGCAGCTGCACCTCGGCGCGATCGACACCCTCACCGCACGCGGGGCCGAGGTCGATGACGCCGAGATCGAGCGCCGTCGCGGCATCGCCGTGGGCTCCGACATCGCCACGCTGATCTACACGTCGGGCTCGACCGGGCGCCCGAAGGGCTGCGTGCTGACGCACAGCAACTTCGTCGAGCTCTCGCGCAACTCCGCGAAGGCCCTCGACGAGGTCGTCTCGGCACCGGGCGCCTCGACGCTGCTGTTCATCACGACCGCGCACGTGTTCGCGCGGTTCATCTCGATTCTCGCCGTGCACTCCGGTGTGCGCACCGGGCACCAGCCCGACACGAAGCAGCTGCTCCCCGCGCTGGGCTCGTTCAAGCCGACCTTCCTGCTCGCGGTGCCCCGCGTGTTCGAGAAGGTCTACAACTCCGCCGAGCAGAAGGCGGAGGCCGGAGGCAAGGGCAAGATCTTCCGTGCCGCGGCTGCAGCGGCCATCGAGCACTCCACCCTGCTCGAGGAGGGCAAGCCGATCCCGTTCGGCCTGCGGATGAAGTTCGCCCTCTTCAACAAGCTCGTCTACAGCAAGCTGCGCGAGGCGATGGGCGGCAACGTGTCCTACGCCGTGTCCGGCTCGGCTCCTCTCGGCGCCCGACTCGGTCACTTCTTCCACAGCCTCGGTGTGGTGATCCTCGAGGGCTACGGCCTGACCGAGACGACCGCGCCCGCGACGGTGAACCTCGCTCACAAGTCGAAGATCGGCACGGTGGGCCCGGCCCTTCCCGGTGTGGGCGTGCGCCTCGCCGACGACGGTGAGATCGAGGTCAGGGGCATCAACGTCTTCAAGGAGTACTGGAACAACCCCGAGGCGACCGCGGCCGCGTTCGACGACGGCTGGTTCCGCACCGGCGATCTCGGCAGCTTCGACTCCGAGGGCTTCCTGACCATCACCGGCCGCAAGAAGGAGATCATCGTCACGGCCGGCGGCAAGAACGTCGCGCCGGCACTGCTCGAGGACCCCATCCGCTCGAACCCGATCGTCGGTCAGGTCGTCGTGCTCGGCGATCAGAAGCCGTTCATCTCAGCCCTGGTCACGCTCGACAGCGAGATGCTGCCCACCTGGCTGGCGAACAACGGGCTCCCGGCAGACATGTCGCTGAGCGAGGCGAGCCGCCACCCCGCCGTCCGCGACGAGGTGCAGCGAGCGGTCGACCGCGCCAACAAGACGGTCTCCCGCGCCGAGTCGATCCGCAAGTTCATCATCCTCCCCGTGGAGTGGACCGAGGCGAGCGGGCATCTGACCCCGAAGATGTCGATCAAGCGCAACATCATCCTCGACGACTTCGCCGACGCGGTCACCGAGATCTACGACGCTCCGGTGCAGACGACCACCACTCCGCTCGGCTGAGCACACGACGAAGGGCCCGCGCACCGCGCGGGCCCTTCGTGTTCGTGGAGATGCCCGTCGAGAACGGGGTGCACCCGCCGGAGGCGTGCGGGGTCAGAACCAGTCGCTCTCGCGCACCTGACGCATGGCCAGCTTGCGGGTCTCCCCCTCCAGCCGGCTCAGGTAGACGCGCCCGTCGAGGTGGTCCGTCTCGTGCTGCAGCGCCTGCGCGAGCAGGCCATCCCCCTCGAGCACCACCGGTTCGCCGTCGAGGTCGATTCCCTCGACACGGGCCCACGGATGGCGCGGGGTGTCGTGCCACAGACCGGGTACCGACAGGCATCCCTCGCCCGTCGGCACGGCCTCGCCGCGCACCTCGGTGAGCACGGGATTGATGACGTAGCCGATCTCACCGTCGACGTTGTAGCTGAAGGCGCGCAGGGCGAAGCCGATCTGATTCGCCGCCACGCCGGCGCGACCGGGGAGCTCGACGGTGTCGATCAGGTCGGCGATCAGCGCGCGCACCCCGTCGTCGATGTCGCCGATCGGCTCGCAGACGGTGCGCAGCACGGGGTCGCCGTACAGCCGGATCTCGCGGACGGTCATCAGGCCGCCTTCTCCCGCAGGCCCTCGACGAGGACAGCGGCGATCTCGCGAGCCGCCCGCCGGGTGGCCGGCTGCAGGCTGCCGAAGTCGATCGCGCCTCCCCCGGCGATCTGCGGGTCGTACGGGATGCGCAGCACGTGCGCGGCGCGGGAGGAGAAGTGCGCCTCGAGCTCGTCGAGGCGCACCAGCGGCGCACCGGGGTTCGACTGGTTCAGCACGACGATCGCCTCGCGGGCGAGTGCGGCGTGGCCGTTCGCCTCGAGCCAGGTGATGGTCTCGGATGCCAGTCGCGCCTCGTCGACGCTCAGCCCCGACACGATGACCAGCTGGTCGGCGAGGTCGAGGGTGGCGTTCATCACGGAGTGCACGATGCCGGTGCCGGAGTCGGTGAGCACCAGCGAGTAGTACTGCGCGGCGACAGCGGCGACATCGCGGTAGTCGACGTCGCCGAATGCCTCGGAGACATGCGGGTCGGCGTCGGATGCGAGCACGTCGAGGCGGGTCTCGTCGCGCGCGACGAGGGCCGAGACGTCGTGGAACCCGCGGATGTCGCGCTGCGCGCGCACGAGGTCGCGGACGGACCTGGTGTGCGAGCCCACCACGCGCTCGGCGAGGGTGCCGCGATCGGGATTGGCGTCGACGGCGATGACGCGGTCATCGCGCGCGTCTGCCAGCGCCATGCCGAGCAGCGCGGTGACGGTCGTCTTGCCCACGCCGCCCTTGCGGGAGAGGACGGGCACGAAGCGCGCGGTGCCGGCGAGCGGCGCGGCGATCCGAGCGCTCAGCTGCTTGCGCTCGCGTGCCGTGCGGCTGTCGCCGACGTTGATGCGGCCGCCGGAGAGGGAGTAGAGCAGGTGGCTCCAGGTGCCCTCGGGCTCGGGCTTGGCGACGCGCGCGGGGTCGAGCAGCCGGTCTGCGGTGAGCAGGTCGGCGCTCTCGCTGGTGGCCGCGGCACCGAGGTCGTCGAGACGCTTCGAGGTCAGTGCGACCTCGGCCGGCTGTGGCGCAGCCGACCGCGGCGCAGGTGCAGGTGCAGGGACAGCCACGGGATCGGCCTCCGCGGCGGGTTCGGGGAGTCGGGGCGGTTCGACCCGGGCGGGCGGGCTCGCCGGCGCCGGAGCGGGGAGGCCGGAATCCGCACTCTCCTGTTCGACGTCGATGATGTCCGCACTCAGGTCGATGAGGCCGTCGTCGGCGTCGTCATCGTCATCGTCGTGGACGTGGTCGGCATCGTCGACGTCTTCGTCTTCTTCGTCGTCATCGTCGTCGACGTTGTCATCGTCATCATCGTCGTCGTCATCGTCATCATCGTCGTCGTCATCGTCATCATCGTCGTCGTGATCGTCATCATCATCGTCATCGTCGTCATCGTCGTCGTCATCGTCGTCGTCGTCATCGTCATCGTCGACGTCGTCGCTCCCGACGGCGATGACGCTCACATCAGGCTCAAGAGCCTCGGACGCGGCCTCGGCCTCCGCATCCGCCTCGGTCTCGGAGACCTGCTCGTCGATGATCTCCGCGACGATCGCGGCCTCATCCGCTGCAGGCGACTCCGACTCGGCGCCGCCTGGCGCCTCCGGAGCTGCGGCCGGGAGGTCTTCGGCCGGCAGCTCGATGATCACGTCTGGCGCGTCCTGCTGGATCCGCGCGAGCACCTCGGCGTCGGCGACGGCCGACGTGTCGATGATCAGGTCGGCGACCACCGCGGCCACCTCGCCGCCGACGACCTCGTCATCCACGGCCTCGTCGTCGGCGGCGTCGTCGTACCCGCCGGTGGGGAGGATGACGTCGACGTGCGCGGTGCTGCCGATCAGGCCGATTCCCGTGGTGTCCGATGACGGGGTGTCGTCGAGGACACCCAGCGAGTCGTCATCCTCGGGATCGACGTTGTTCTTCGGGTTCACGGTTCACTCCCAGCTCGCGCCCCTGTGGGCGCCCGACAAGGTTAGTGCTCCCGCATGATCGCGAGCAAAAGGGCCCCCGGTGCGAACGCACCGCCCGATGCTGAGCGCCGCCCGAAGGAGCGCACGGTAACGTGTAGGACGTGCACGTACTCAGCGTCAGCTCCCTCAAGGGAGGCGTCGGCAAGACGACCGTGACTCTCGGTCTCGCCTCCGCCGCCTTCGCCCGTGGCATCCGGACCCTCGTCGTCGACCTCGACCCGCAGTCCGATGTGTCCACCGGCATGGACCTCCAGATCGCCGGACGGCTGAACATCGCCGACGTCCTCGGCAACCCCAAGGAGAAGGTGGTGCGCCAGGCGATCACCACCAGCGGGTGGGCGAAGGTGCACCCCGGCACGATCGACGTGCTCATCGGCAGCCCCTCCGCCATCAACTTCGACGGCCCGCACCCGAGCGTGCGGGACGTCTGGAAGCTGGAAGAGGCGCTCGCGACCGTCGAGAGCGAGTACGACCTCGTGCTCATCGACTGCGCCCCGTCGCTGAACGCACTCACGCGCACCGCATGGGCCGCCAGCGACCGCGTGATGGTCGTGACCGAGCCGGGTCTCTTCTCGGTCGCCGCGGCCGACCGCGCCCTGCGCGCCATCGAGGAGATCCGTCGCGGCCTCTCCCCCCGCCTGCAGCCGCTCGGGATCGTCGTGAACCGCGTGCGTCCGCAGTCGATCGAGCACCAGTTCCGCATCAAGGAGCTGCGCGACATGTTCGGTCCGCTCGTGCTCTCGCCCCAGCTGCCCGAGCGCACGTCGCTGCAGCAGGCGCAGGGTGCCGCGAAGCCGCTGCACATCTGGCCAGGAGACTCCGCGCAGGAGCTCGCGGCCGACTTCGACGCGCTGCTCGACCGCGTCATCCGCACCGGCCGCGTGCCTGTGCCCGAGGGCGGCGCGACGGCCTGAGCACCGCACCTGCGCACAAGAGAGAAGCCGCCCCTCGGGGCGGCTTTCTTCGTCTGTGCCCGGGATCTTCCGGGGCTGGTGCTCAGGCGGTGCGCTTGGAACGGCGGGCCGCGAGCTCGTCGACGGGGTCGGGAGCCGTCGGGTCGAATTCGACGAGCGTCGACTCGACCTCGCGCAGCACCTTGCCGACCGCGATGCCGAACACGCCCTGCCCGCGGCTGACGAGGTCGATGACCTCATCGTTCGACGTGCACAGGTAGACCGAGGCGCCGTCGCTCATCAGCGTGGTTCCGGCGAGATCCCGGATGCCCGCTGCGCGGAGCTGCTCGACCGCGGTGCGGATCTGCTGCAGGGAGATCCCGGTGTCGAGAAGTCGCTTGACGAGCTTGAGGACGAGGATGTCGCGGAAGCCGTACAGCCGCTGCGAACCGGAGCCGGAGGCGCCGCGCACGGTCGGGACGACCAGCTCGGTGCGCGCCCAGTAGTCGAGCTGGCGGTACGTGATGCCCGCAGCTCGAGCGGCGACCGCACCGCGGTAGCCGACCTCGTCGTCCATCGCCGGCAGACCGTCGGTGAACAGAAGCTCGGTCACGAACCGCGGGTCGCCTGCACGCCCATCCGCACTCATATTCTGTCCCTCCTGAACGGCTTATTCCCCACGGTAGAGCAGGACCCCTGCCCCGGCAATGACATCCGACCCGCAGGGGAGGTGTGTCGCAACCCGTTCGTTACGTAAGCACGCGCTCGAGCGATTGCGCGACGAGCTGACGTCGCACCTCGTCGATGTGCGAGGCGAGTTCGGGGGCGAGCTCTGCCGCTCTGCCGCGCGATGCGGCATCGGTGCGGCGCAGCAGCGTCGACAGCGCCGACTCGATCAGCGCCGCCTCGCGCTCGGCGTTCTGACGCATGCTGCGCAGGTGACGCGGTTCGATGCCGTGCCGCGCGAGCGCCACCAGCCCGGACAGCATCGTGGCCGCCTGGTCGGTGTAGTGCTCGGCTCCCACGATCAGTCCCGCGCTGATGGCGTCGTTGAGCAGCTGCGGCGTCGCGCCGGTGTGCAGCAACAGCTCGTCGCGTCGACGGCGTCGGGCCGCCGGGGAGATCGACGGAGGGGCGATGCTGCCCCACCCTTCGCCCTTCGCCTCGGCTTCGTCGAGCTGCTCGCGGATCACGCTGAGCGGCAGGTAGTGGTCGCGCTGCAGGGTGAGCCCGGCTCGCAGACGCTCGACGTCGGAGGCCGAGAACTTCCGGTAGCCGGACTCCGTGCGCGACGGGGTGACGATGCCCTGCACCTCGAGGAAGCGGAGCTTGCTGGAGGTGAGCTGCGGGAACTCGGGGGTGAGGCGGGCGAGAACCTGACCGATGCTCAGGAGACCCGGCGATGCGGAGCGGTCCCTGGCGGCGCCGGCCGCCGCCATCAGTCGGTCGCCGTCGCGAGATCGATCGGCGACGCGAAGAAGTTCATCCGGAACTTGCCGATGCGCAGTTCGTAGCCGTTGGCCAGCTCGCTGCGATCGACCCGCTCCCCGTTGACATAGGTGCCGTTCAGCGAGCGCTGATCGACGATCTCGAACGCCGTTCCCGAGCGGGTGATCTCGGCGTGACGGCGCGAGACGGTGACGTCGTCGAAGAAGATGTCCGCCTCGGGGTGTCGCCCGACGGTGGTCACATCGGAGTCGAGCAGGTAGCGCGCACCCGCCAGCGCACCGGCGCGCACGAGCAGCAGCGCGGACCCGGAAGGCAGTGCGGAGATCGCTGCCGCCTCGGGCTCGGTGAGGTCGGCGCCGAAGGGCACGAAGGAGAGATCGGAGTCATGTCCGAACGTCTGTGTCACGTCGTGGCGCTTCTCGCCGCTGCTGCGGTGGATCGCGCCTCCGGCGCCGATGCTGTCGTCTGTCACGGTTCTCCCTCCTCCGGCATTCCAGACTATCTGATGAGCGGGTGCGGGAGGAGGCCCGATACAGGCTCGCCCGCCGCTTTCTGTCGGATCCCGCGCCCGCGCCCACCGTCGCCCAGGGATTAGGCTGTGGGCATGCCACACTACGATGTCGTCATCCTCGGCGCGGGCCCGGGCGGATACGTCGCCGCCGTCCGCAGCTCCCAGCTCGGCCTGTCCACCGCGATCATCGAGGAGAAGTACTGGGGCGGTGTGTGTCTGAACGTCGGATGCATCCCCTCCAAGTCGCTCCTCAAGAACGCCGAGGTCGCCCACACATTCACGCACAAGGCCGAGTTCTTCGGCATCTCCGGTGACGTGAGCTTCGACTTCGGAGCGGCGTTCGACCGCAGCCGCAAGGTGGCGGAGACGCACGTCAAGGGCATCCACTTCCTGATGAAGAAGAACAAGGTGACCGAGTACGAGGGTCGCGGCACCTTCACCGGCCCGAAGGCGATCACCGTCGCGAAGAGCGACGGATCGTCCGAGGAGATCACCTTCGACAACGCGATCATCGCCACCGGTTCGACGGTGCGTCTGCTGCCGGGCGTCGAGCTCAGCGACAACGTCGTCACCTACGAGGAGCAGATCCTCTCGCGTGAGCTTCCCGAGTCGATCGTCATCGTCGGCGCCGGCGCCATCGGCATGGAGTTCGGCTACGTCATGACGAACTACGGCGTCAAGGTCACCATCATCGAGTTCCTCGACCGCGCCCTCCCCAACGAGGACCCCGAGGTCTCGAAGGAGATCCAGAAGCAGTACAAGAAGCTCGGCGTCGACATCCTCACCTCCACCGCGGTGAAGACCGTCACCGACAACGGCTCGTCCGTGCGCGTCACGTACGAGACCCGTGACGGCCAGCCGGGCGAGATCACCGCGGGCAAGGTGCTCATGTCGGTCGGCTTCGCACCGAACATCGAGGGCTTCGGCCTCGACAAGACCGGCGTGAAGCTCACCGAGCGCGGGGCGATCGACATCGACGACCACATGCGCACCAACGTCGAGGGCATCTACGCGATCGGCGATGTCACGGCGAAGCTGCAGCTGGCCCACGTGGCCGAGGCCCAGGGCGTCGTCGCGGCGGAGACCATCGGCAAGGCCGAGACCCAGACGCTGGGCGACTACCGGATGATGCCGCGCGCCACGTTCTGCCAGCCGCAGGTCGCGAGCTTCGGGCTCACCGAGGAGCAGGCCAAGGCCGAGGGCCGCGAGATCAAGGTCGCGAAGTTCCCGTTCAGCGCGAACGGCAAGGCCAATGGGCTGGGCGAGCCGGTCGGCTTCGTCAAGCTGATCGCCGACGCCGAGCACCTGGAGCTCATCGGCGGTCACCTGATCGGACCGGACGTGTCGGAGCTGCTGCCCGAGCTGACCCTGGCGCAGAAGTGGGACCTCACCGCCCTCGAGGCCGCACGCAACGTGCACACCCACCCGACGCTGTCGGAGGCGCTGCAGGAGGCCTTCCACGGTCTCACCGGTCACATGATCAACATGTGACATCCCGTCTCGAGAAGGGGGCCCGGTCCGCATGGACCGAGCCCCCTTCCGCGTTCGGCGGCGGCGCTGTCAGATCACGTGGCCCTCGTGCACCAGCAGCAGACGCGACGGGAAGCCGCGCTGAACCCGCCACTGCGACGGCGGCGCCTCGGCAGCCAGCTCGGCTGCGGTGTACGAGCGGCGGATGCTGATCAGCCCGTCCTCGCGGATGAACGAGTTCTTCAGCAGGGTGCCGGCGATCGGCCGGGTGAGCGCATCGAAGAGCGCGTACGCGGTGCGGCTTCGGGCGATGTCGCTGTGCACCGCGATCCCCCCGGGTGCGGTCAGACGCGCGGAGTCGTCGAGCAGGCCGGCCAGCTGGGCGGAGGTGAGATGGTGCAGCACGTGGTTGGAGAGCACGACGTCGAACTGCTCCCCCTCCGAGACGAGCTGGGCGCTCGACGCGCGGCGCCACCGCACGAGGCCGTCGTCATCGGCATCCGACGCCCAGCGCACCGCCCTCGGGTCGATGTCCGCGCCGACCACCTCGGCGCGGATGCCGTCTCTGCGCAGTCGCCGGGCCACGTATCTGGCGATGTCTCCCCCGCCGCAGCCGATGTCGAGCACCCGGATCCGGCCGTGCCTGGCGCGCGGGTCGATCTCTCGGCGGTGCACGCCGCTGCGCCCAGACAGGATCGCGTTGACCTGTTCGAAGCGGGCGTAGGTGCGCGCGAGCATCTCGGGGTCGGCGTCGTCGGCATCCATCCGCTCGGGCAGATCGACGGCGCGCCGACGCAGATCCACCCCGCGGCGGCGCTCAGCGCTCATCGTCGCGACCGGCGACGGTGAGCAGCGCGCTCTCTGCCGTGAGGCCGGGTCCGAACGCCATCGCGGCGACGCGCTCTCCCGACCGCGGTCCCTCGTGCTCGAGGATGCGCTGCAGCACGAACAGCACGGTGGCGCTGGACATGTTGCCGTGGGTGCGCAGGACCTCGCGGGCCGGCCGCAGCTGCGCGTCATCGAGCGCGAGACGCTCCTGCACCCGATCGAGGATGCTGCGCCCGCCGGGGTGGATCGCCCAGTGCTGGACGATCTCGCCGATGGACTGCCCGTCCAGCCGGTCGGCGATGTCGTCGTCCCCCTGCCACAGAGCGCCCAGCGCATCGTGGATGTGCATGCCGATCAGCTGCGGCACGCGCGTGGAGAGCACCATCTCGAAACCGGTGTCGCCCACCGTCCACGCCATATCGCCCTCCCCGTCCGGGATGAGTGCGGTGTGGAACGCGTCGATGACGAGACCGGGGACGGCGGTGGGCAGGCGACGAGCGGTGACGAGAGCCGCGGCAGCGCCGTCGGCGAACAGCGAGGACGCGATGATCGCGTCCGGGTCGTCCGACGAGCGCAGGTGCAGGGTGCACAGCTCCACGCTCGCGACCAGGACGACCGCGTCGGGGTCGGCCCGGCAGAACTGGGCGGCGGCGCGCAGCGCAGGCAGCGCGGCGTAGCAGCCCATGAAGCCGAGATGGTAGCGCTGCACGGCGGCGGGGAGTCCCAGCCCCCGCACGACGGCGTAGTCGGGCCCCGGGGCGTGGAAGCCGGTGCAGGACACGGTGACGACGTGCGTGATGTCGGATGCCGAGATGTCGGGGTCGGCGTCGAGGCTGCGCCGGGCGACCTCGACGAAGAGCCGGTCGGCCTCTCTGGCGTAGATGTCGTTGCGGGCGGCGGTGCCGGGCTCGAGCAGTGCTCCGGTGGTGCGATCGAGGAACTGCGGCGCGTCGATCTCCGCCGTCGGGTCGAGCTCGTCGAGCACCGTGTGTCGCGTCTCGACCCCGGCGCCGTCGAACGACGTGGCGATGAGCCGTCGAGCGAGCCGGGAGAGGCCGGGCTGCGCGGCGAACATGTCGCGGACCGTGTGCTGCTCGATTGTCGCGTCGGGTACGAGCGTCTGGATGGATCGCAGCTGCACGGCGGGGTTCATGGTGCGACCCAATCATGTCCGGCGCAGCGGATGAAAGGGGTTGCGCCGTCGACGGTGTTCGGGTCAGAGACCGAGGGCCCTGGCGAGCTTCGACCCCGACGAGGGCTCACGACCCCCGGCCGCGAACACGGCCGTCTCGACGGCGGTGAAGAAGGCCGCACGCTGAGCGGCGTCGGCCGGCGCGGCGGGTCCGAGCTCCATCTCCCACTCGCGCCATTCGCGGCGCGTGCCGGTGCGCAGGTCCGTCGCCCGCACGTGGTCGTCCACGAACTCGGCGATCACGCCGTCCGCACCCTGCAGGTAGAAGGCCGTGCGGGAGTTCTCGATGCGCGCGAGCGGGTGCAGCTCGGCATCCGTCCACTGCGCGACGGTCTCGGCGACCGCCTCGGGCATCCGGTCGGTCTCGCCGAGCGGCCAGCCCAGTTCGAGGCGTCCGTCACCCTGCCGCGGTCCTTTGATGTGCCAGCCGGCGTCGGGGCCGCCGGTGCGCCGGCGCAGGGCGACACCGTGGCGTGCGAGCGCGGCATCCGCCGTGTCGAAGTAGCGCGCGTCGAGCTCTCTCGGATCGCCGTCGCTCACCGCGACGACGCCGGGGATCCTCGACCAGTCGGGGAGGCGCGTGTCGGCATCCGCGTCGTACTTGCGCTCGACCTCGAAGGAGCGCTGCGGTTCTGCACTCACGTGCGTCGCGCGCGGTCAGTCGTCGCCGGGGCTGATGTCGTCGCCCGACTCGACGAACGAGAAGACGGCCTCGGTGGGCCCGTCGTGCTCGCCGGTATGGGACGGCTCTCCCTCGCGCCGGTAGGTGAGCTGGGTCTCGCTGTAGGGCAGGATCAGCGAATCCTGATCCGCGTCGTCGAGCGGGATGATCTGCCCGTCGAGCGGGCCGCCGTGAAGTCGTGCGATTGCCATGTGCTCACCCTATCCCCACCCGCCGACCGCACGTCCGACGCGCTCAGGCGAGCCCGATCGCCAGGACGGCCCCGATGATCATCCACGGCCCGAACGCGATGCGCGTGTGCCTGGTGGCCCGCCGGAGCGCCATCAGCACCAGGGCGTGCAGAGCACCGAGCAGGAAGGCCGCGGCGGCGCCGAGCAGGAGGTGCGACCAGCCGTGCCAGGCCAGCACCAGCCCGATCGCCGCGGCGAGCTTCACGTCGCCCCCGCCCATCCCTCGTCGCGACGAGAGCCGCAGCACGGCGAAGAACGCCCCGAGCGCGAGACCGCCCAGCAGGGAACGGGTCAGCCGCTCCCCGCTGCCCGTCGCCAGGGCCTCGATGATCAGGATCACGATCAGGGCGCCCAGCGCGGGCAGCACGATGCGGTTCGGCAGCCGGTGCGTGCGCGCATCGATCGCGATGAGCCACACGCCGACCACGGCGAGCGCGAGGTGCGCGATCAGCACGGCGACGGAGTGGGGTGTCACGCTCGCAGGCTAGGCGAAAAGCGCTGCGCGCCGTCGGGGCCTGTGGAGAACCTCGCTCACCGGGCACGACGCGGTCGAACAGGACGAGACCGGCGATGTCGGATGTCCGAATTAGCATCGCAGGACGACTTGAAGTGTTCGAAGATCTATTCGAGGATGGATGCATGGGGATCAGAACGACCGCGGCACTCTCCCCCGCCGACGAACGGGCAGGGGACATTCTGCGCCTGCGCCGCGAGATCGGCCGCATGCAGCGCCGTCGCAGCGACGACGCGCATCTGCCGATGCCGGCCGCGCTGCAGGATCTGCTGCCCCAGGGCGGGCTGCAGACGGGCGCCGTGTACTCGGTGTCGCCTTCGCCGAGCCTGGTCTTCGCGCTGATGAGTGCGCTCTCGCAGCGCGGCGGCTGGTGCGCCGCCGTCGGCATGCCCACCCTCGGCCTCGAGGCGGCGACCGCCTTCGGCATCGATCTGTCGAGGTTGATCCTCGTGCCCGAGCCCGGCGAGCGCTGGCTCGCCGTCGTCTCGGCGCTGGCCGAGGTGGTGCCGCTGATCGCGATGAATCCCGGTTCCCGCGTGCGGGATGCCGATGCCGCACGCCTCGCGGCCCGATTGCGCGACCGCGGCTGCACGCTGCTCACCACCTCGCCCTGGCCGCAGGGCGAGGGGCTGATCACCCTGCACGACCCGCACTGGGAGGGGCTCGGCGAGGGGTGGGGGCTGCTGTCGGATCGCACGGTGACGGTGACCGCGCAGACCCGCTCCACGCCGGTGCCGAAGAGCCTGCGGGTGCGGCTGCCCGACGATCTCGGGCGCATCGACACCGCAGCCGAGCCCGCGCTCGATCCGCGTGAGGCGCTGCCCAGCCACCCGAGCTGGGCGGTGGCGTCATGAGTGCGTCCGAGCCCACCCCGAGCGAGGCGATGCGCGTGCACGTGCTGTGGTTCCCCGACTGGCCGCTGCGGGCCGCGCTGGGCACCGCTCCCCCGCATCCGCCCACCGCTCTCGTGCGCGCCGGCGTCGTCTCGGCGTGCACCGACTCCGCCCGGGCGCACGGCGTGCGGGTCGGGCAGCGCAAGCGGCAGGCGCAGAGCAGCCTGCCGTCGCTGCGGATCCTGCCGCACGACGAGACGGCGGACGAGCGCGCCTTCCTGCCCGTGCTGCGGCTGATCGAGGCGCACGCACCCGGCGTGCATCTGCTGCGCCCAGGGCTCGCCGCGCTGCGCTCGCGGGGCATCTCCCGCTACCACGACGGCGAGGTGGGCGCGGCAGCAGCTCTCGTGCGGATGCTCGCGGATGCCGGATTCGGCGACGTGCGCATCGGCGTGGGCGACGGCATGTTCACCGCCGAGCTCGCCGCGCGTGCGGCTCGGCCCGGTGGCGACGGGGCCGAGCCATGGGCGGTGATCCCGCCGGGGTCGTCCCGCGAGTTCCTCGCCCCGCTCCCCCTGCACGTGCTCGGCGAGCCCGACCTCGCCGACCTGCTGCGGCGGCTGGGGGTGTCGACCCTCGGCGAGTTCGCCGCACTCGACGCCCTGTCGGTGCGCTCGCGGTTCGGCGAGCACGGGGCGCGGCTGCACGACCTGGCATCCGGAGCCGACTCCCGGCCGCTCACGCCCCGCCCGCCCGACCCGCAGCTGGCGCGCGAGGTGCAGTTCGAGACCCCGCTCGGGCAGTCCGACCAGATCGCGTTCGCCGTGCGGCAGACGGCGGATGCCGTGCTGCTCGCGCTGGCCGACGTCTCGGCCGTGTGCACCGAGGTGCGCATCGACCTCACCGACGACGACGGGGCGGTCTTCTCACGCAGCTGGCTGCATCCGACCTGCTTCGACGCCGGCGACCTGGTCGACCGGGTGCGCTGGCAGCTCGAGACGATCGTCGACGACGCGCCAGACGATGCCGCGCACGCCTTCCGCGGCATCGTCGGGGTGCGGCTCGCTCCGGTCGCCGTCGACGACGCCGCCCATCATCAGCCCGGTCTGTTCGGCTCGGGCACCGACGAGCGGCTGCACCATGCCGTCTCGCGTGTGCAGACGCTGCTCGGGCACCGCGGGGTGAGCACGGCGGCGATGGCGGGCGGGCGGATGCTGGCCGACCGTCAGGTGCTCACGCCGTGGGGCGAGCGGCCTCTCGTGCAGCGCGATCCCTCGCAGCCGTGGCCGGGCAGCCTGCCGGATCCGCTGCCGACCGAGGTGTACACGCCCATGCGCCCGGTGCGGGTGAGCGGTGCGATGGGCGCCGAGATCCGCATCGACGAGCGCGGTGCCCTGTCGACACCGCCCGCGCTGATCGAAGACAGCGAGGTGGTCGGCTGGGCGGGCCCGTGGCCGGTGCACGAGCACCGGTGGGATGCCGAGCGCGCCCGCTCGGGGCATCGCTTCCAGCTGCTCGATGCTGGGCACCGCGCCTGGCTGGTGTTCCATTCCTCAGGCGGCTGGTGGGCCGAGGGGCGGTACCGCTGATGGGCTTCAGCAACCCGCCGCAGACCTGGAAGGACCTCGAGCGCACCCTCAACATCGACGGCCCTGCTCCGGTGCAGGGCGAGCCGGTGCGTCCTCGTGCCGATCCGGGTCCGGTGAGCCGACGTCGCCGCACGTCGGCTCTTCTCGGAGTGCAGCGGCCGACCGATGCCGTGCCCTACGCCGAGCTGCACGCGCACTCGTGGTACTCGTTCCTCGACGGCGCCTCCTCACCCGAAGACCTGCTGGCCGAGGCCGAGCGGCTGGGCCTCAGTGCCCTCGCGATCACCGATCACGACGGCTTCTACGGGGCATCGCGCTTCGCCGAGGTGGCCGAGGCGATGGATGCCGGGGTGCAGACCGTGTACGGCGCCGAGCTCTCGCTCGGCATCGCCGACGACCCGCCTGGTGCCCGATCCCGCGTCCGGGCCGGCACCCCCGACCCGGAGGGCGATCATCTGCTCGTGCTGGCCCGCGGCGCCGAGGGCTATCACCGCCTCTCCGGAGCCATCTCCGCCGCCCAGCTGCGCGGTGGCGAGAAGGGCCGTCCGGTGTACGACCTCGACGAGCTGGCCGCGCGGGCGGACGGGCACTGGACGGTGCTGAGCGGATGCCGCAAGGGAGCAGTGCGCCGCGGCCTGGAGGCCGGAGACGCCCGGGCCCCGCTGCAGCGGCTCGTCGACCTGTTCGGGCACGACCGGGTGGCGGTGGAGCTGTTCGATCACGGCGATCCGCTCGACACCCGCCGCAACGACGCCCTCGCCGATCTCGCCGCGCGCATGCGACTGCCGGTGGTGGCGACGAGCAACGCGCACTACGCCTCACCCCAGACCGCCCGTCTGGCCGAGGCGGTGGCCGCCGTGCGGGCGGTGCGCAGCATGGACGACCTCGATGGCTGGCTGCCCGCGCACGGCGGGGCGCATCTGCGCAGCGGCGCCGAGATGGCGGCGCGGTTCCGCCGCTACCCCGGCGCGATCGAGCACGGACTGCGGCTGGCATCCGAGTGCGCCTTCCCGCTGCGATCCGCCCGCCCCGCGCTGCCGAAGCAGGAGGTGCCCGACGGGCACACGCCGATGACGTGGCTGCGCCACCTCGTGTGGCACGCGGTTCCCGACCGGTATCCGCGTCTCGACGCGGCAGGACGCGCCAGGATCGAGCGCGAGCTCGATGTCATCGACGAGAAGGACTTCCCCGGCTACTTCCTCATCGTGCACGGCATCGTGCAGGAGGCCAGGCGCCGGGGCATCCTGTGCCAGGGGCGGGGGTCGGCCGCGGCGAGCGCGGTCTGCTATCTGCTGGGCATCACCGCGGTCGATCCGATCCTGTACGGGCTGCCGTTCGAGCGCTTCCTCGCGACCACCCGCACCGAGGAGCCCGACATCGACGTGGATTTCGACTCCGACCGCCGTGAGGAGATCATCCAGTGGGTGTACGAGACCTACGGCCGCGAGCGCGCCGCCCAGGTCGCGAACGTGATCCAGTATCGACCGAAGAACGCCGTGCGCGACATGGCGCGGGCGCTGGGATACTCCCCCGGTCAGCAGGATGCCTGGTCGAAGCAGGTCGACGGGTGGAGCTCGGGACTGCAGCCGGTGGAGGGCCACGACATCCCCGACGACGTGCTGGGCTACGCCGACGACCTGCTGCGAGCGCCGCGGCATCTCGGCATCCACTCCGGCGGGATGGTGCTCACCGACCGCCCGGTCGGCGAGGTGGTGCCGGTCGAGCACGCCCGCATGGAGAAGCGCACGGTGATCCAGTGGGACAAGGACGACGCGGCGTCGATGGGTCTGGTGAAGTTCGACCTGCTGGGGCTCGGGATGCTCGCAGCCCTCCAGCACTGCTTCGACCTCATCCGGGCATCCACCGGTGAGCACTGGACGCTCGAGACGATCCCCAAGGAGGAGCCGGGGGTGTACGACATGCTCTGCCGGGCCGATTCGATCGGGGTGTTCCAGGTCGAGTCGCGCGCGCAGATGGGGCTGCTGCCCCGGCTGCAGCCGCGCTGCTTCTACGACCTCGCCATCCAGATCGCCCTCATCCGCCCC
Organism: Microbacterium sp. NPDC077391; assembly: GCF_040686955.1. NCBI lineage: Bacteria > Bacillati > Actinomycetota > Actinomycetes > Micrococcales > Microbacteriaceae > Microbacterium > Microbacterium sp. NPDC077391. The sequence goes on along the minus strand of NZ_JBFBMI010000002.1, from coordinate 10,559 downwards.
GGTCCCATCCAGGGCGGGGCGGTGCATCCGTTCGTGCGCCGCAAGCTCGAGAAGGACAGGGTGGATGCCGAGAACCGCGAGCGGCTGCGTCGGGGCGAGCAGCCGGTGCCGTTCGACATCCCCTATCCGCACCGCGACCTGGAGCCGATCCTGAAGCGCACGCTGGGGGTGCCGATCTTCCAGGAGCAGCTGATCCAGATGGCCACCGCGATCGGCGACTGCACCGCCGACGAGGCGGACCTGCTGCGCCGGGCGATGGGATCGAAGCGCGGGCTGGAGAAGATCGAGAAGGTCAGAGCGAAGCTGTACGCGGGGATGAGCAGGAGAGGGCTGAGCGCAGAGGTCTCGGATCGCATCTACGCGCAGATCCAGGCGTTCTCGAACTTCGGCTTCGCCGAATCGCATTCGCTGTCGTTCGCACTGCTGGTCTACGCCAGCTCGTGGATCAAGCTGCACTACCCGGCGGCGTTCCTGGCAGGGCTCCTTCGGGCGCAGCCCATGGGGTTCTACTCTGCGGCCTCCCTCACCGCGGATGCCCGCCACCACGGCGTGCAGGTGCGCCGACCCGACCTGCATGCCTCCGGGGTGATGGACGGGCTCGAGCCGATCGACGCGGACGCGGGTTCAGACGGCGACGCGGGGCCGACCGGCAGGGAGTCCTGTGCGGCGTTCGACCAGCCGGCCCCTCTGCGGTTCGACATCTCCGCCCCGGATGAGTCGGCCGAGCACCGCCGCGACGGCCGGTTCGCCGTGCGGCTCGGGCTCTCCGGGGTGCGCGGGATCGGGGTGAAGCTGGCCGAGCGGATCGTGGCGTCGCGCGCCGAGCACGGCCCGTTCCGCGACCTGCACGATCTGGTGCGACGCACCGACGCGACGACGGCGCAGATCGAGGCGCTGGCGACGGCCGGGGCCGTCGAGTGCCTGGGGCTCAGCAGACGCGAGGCCATCTGGCTGGCAGGCGCCGCAGCCGAAGACCGGGCGCGCTTCCTGCCCGGCACTGCTCTGTCGGTGCAGCCGCCGTTGTTCTCCGATCAGTCCGGCTACGAGCGGCTGGCAGCCGACCTGTGGGCGACGGGCGTCTCGATCGACGATCACCCGATGTCGCACCTGCGGGCCGCGCTCGACGAACGAGGTGTGCTGACCTCCGCCCGGCTGCGCACCCACGAGACGGGACGGCGCATCGAGGTCGCCGGAGTGGTCACGCATCGCCAGCGCCCGGCGACGGCCAGCGGCGTCACCTTCCTGAACCTGGAGGACGAGCACGGTCTGGTGAACATCATCTGCACGACGGGCGTCTGGGCCCGCTACCGTCGGGTGGCCCGCGACTCCCCCGCGCTCATCGTCCGAGGGCTCCTGGAGCGCTCCCCGGAAGGCGTCACCAACGTGCTCGCCGATGCATTCGAAGATCTGCGCACCGGTCTCGCGCACCGCTCGCGCGACTTCCGCTGAGCGTGCGCTCCATGCCCATCACCAGAACCGCTCGGGCGCCTCGGTGGGCTGTCTGTCGGCACCGCCCCAGCGATCGGACTCCGCCTTGGCCGCGGCAGCTGCGGCATCCGCCTCGCTGAGCGCCTCCTCGGCCGCCGAGGCCGCATCCGAGAACCCGACGACGAGTACCGTGCGCGGCTCACGCGCCGTCTCGGTCACGCGGCAGTCGCGTACGACCGCTCGCCAGATGTCGAGCTGTTCGCGCGTCGTGTCTCGCACCTCGTACTGGATGCCCCGGTCGAGGTCGCGCACGGCGATGACCGTCCCGTCGGCGGCCTGAGCGATCTCGACGTGATTGCCTCTCGGCACCGGAGCGGATGCCGCGATGACGAGTGTTCTCTGCATGCCCTCATGCTAGGCCTGTCAAGTCCTCGGTCGACCTTTCTCCTGCCCGGTACCGTTGTTCTGACGAGAGGACCCCGATGAACACGCGAGCGCAGCTCCGCCAGCAGCAGCAGCAGAAGAAGAAGCCGAAGACGCTGTTGCGCGTACTGATCTCGTCCGCGCTCATCCTCCTCTGGCTCACCGGCGCGGGGCTCGGCGGACCGCTGTTCGGCAAGATCGACGAGGTCTCCTCGAACGACCGCACGGCCTACCTGCCCGACTCGGCCGACGCGACCGAGGTGCAGTCCGCGCTCGACGATTTCCTCGGCTCCGATTCGATCCCGGCGGTGGTGGTCTTCGACTCCGACGACGAGATCGACGACGCACTGCGGGACGACCTGGCATCCGCGCTCGAGGATGCGACGACCGCCGAGGGTGTGAAAGACGGCTCCTCCCCCGTGATCGTCTCCGACGATGGCCTCGCCGCACAGGCGTTCGTGCCGATCGACGCCGACGCCGACATCGGCGAGATCTCGACCGCGCTGTCGACCGACCTGCGCGAGAGCGTGCCCGACGGCGTCGACGTGTACATCACCGGGCCCGCCGGCTTCACCGCCGATCTCGTCGCCGGATTCGCCGGCATCGACGGCATCCTCCTGCTCGTCGCCCTCGCAGCCGTGCTCGTCATCCTCGTGATCGTGTACCGCTCGCTGCTGCTGCCCGTGGTCGTGCTCAGCACCAGCCTGTTCGCGCTGTGCGTGGCGCTGCTGGTCGTGTGGTGGGCGGCGAAGCTCGGCATCCTGCTGCTGAGCGGTCAGACCCAGGGCATCCTGTTCATCCTCGTCATCGGCGCCGCGACGGATTATTCGCTGCTGATGGTCGCGCGCTTCCGGGAAGAGCTGCAGATCACCGAGAACCGGTGGACGGCTGTGGCTTCGGCCTGGCGCGGTTCGTTCGAGCCGATCCTCGCCTCGGGCGGCACCGTGATCGCTGGCCTGCTGTGCCTGCTGCTGAGCGACCTGAAGTCGAACAGCACGCTGGGCCCGGTTGCGGCGATCGGCATCGTCTTCGCGATGCTCGCCGCGCTCACGCTGCTTCCCGCCCTGCTCGGTCTGTTCGGCCGGGCGGCGTTCTGGCCCAGGCGTCCGAAGTACGAGCCCCGGCGGGTCGCCGATGCGAGCGCGCTGGAGGGACGCGGCCTGTGGCCGCGACTCGCGCGCAGCATCCGGCGGCGCCCTCGCCTGATCTGGATCTCCACGGCCATCGTGCTTGCGGTCGCCGCCGTCGGCGTCGTGCAGCTGGATGCCAAGGGTGTGCCGCAGTCGGATCTCGTGCTCGGCGCCTCGGAGGCGCGCGACGGCCAGAAGGTGCTCGGCGAGCACTTCCCCGGAGGGTCGGGCAGCCCCGCGTACGTGCTCGTCGACGAGAGCCGACTGCAGGATGCCGCCGATGTGCTGCTCGCCGATGACGGCGTCGACGGCGTCAGTGTGACCGCCGAGGACTCCCCCTCGGGCAGCGCGCCGGTCACCGAAGACGGCATCACCGCGTTCGGCCCTCCCGGCACCCCGGCACCCGAGCCCACGGTCGTCGACGGGCGTGTGCTGCTGCAGGGCACGCTCACCGACGCCGCCGACTCGGCGGATGCCGAGGCGACGGTCGACCGGCTGCGCGGCGAGCTCGATGCGACGGGCGCCAAGGTCGGCGGCGTGACGGCCACCGCGGTAGACACGAACACGGCGTCGATCCACGACCGAAACCTGATCATCCCGGTGATCCTCGTCGTGATCCTCGTGATCCTCATGCTGCTGCTGCGGGCGGTGCTCGCCCCCGTGCTGCTGATCCTGACCACCGTGCTGTCGTTCGGCTCGGCGATGGGCGTGGCCGCACTGCTGTTCAACGGCGTCTTCCAGTTCCCGGGCGCCGACCCGGCGGTGCCGCTGTTCGGCTTCGTGTTCCTGGTCGCGCTCGGCATCGACTACAACATCTTCCTGATGACCCGCGTGCGCGAGGAGTCGAAGCGCCACGGCACGCGCGAGGGCATCCTCCGCGGTCTTGCGGTGACCGGCGGCGTCATCACCTCCGCCGGACTCGTGCTGGCCGCGACGTTCGCGGCGCTGTCGGTGATCCCCATCCTGTTCCTCGTGCAGCTGGCGTTCATCGTCGCCTTCGGTGTGCTGCTCGACACGTTCGTCGTCCGCTCGCTGCTCGTGCCGGCGCTCAGCTACGACATCGGCCGGGCGATCTGGTGGCCGTCGAAGCTCAGCCGGAGCGATGCCGAGCCGGCGGCGGCGCCCGTGGCCGCGCCGGCCGCCTCGAGCTCGGAGGACCCGGGCCGCGGGTGAGGATCTGGTCGCTGCACCCCGCGCACCTCGATCGGGCAGCTCTCGTCGCCTGCTGGCGCGAGACGCTGCTCGCGCAGGCGGTGCTCGCGGGGCGCACGAAGGGGTACACCAGGCATCCGCAGCTCGAGCGGTTCCGCGCGCAGGCCGACCCGCTCGCATCGATCGGGGCGTACCTGTCATCCGTCGCGGATGAGGCGGATGCGCGCGGCTACCGCTTCGATCGCACGCGAATCCTGCGTCCCGGCTCGGCCGTGCTCGTCATCCCGGTGACCGAAGGACAGCTGGCGCTGGAGTGGCAGCATCTGGGTGCGAAGCTCGAGCAGCGCAGCCCGTCCGACGCGACCCGCTGGCGTGCGGCGACGCCCACCCCGCATCCCCTCTTCACCGTCGTGGCCGGCGGTGTGGAGCCGTGGGAGCGGGCCGTCTGACGCCGCGGTCGAAGAACCCCTCGCCGTGGGGCGGCGACGAGCGTACCGTCGAGATATGACCATCGACGCATCGGATCGCGCGGCCGTCGCGCACTTCGTCCGTGTGTGCGGATCGGGCGTGGTGGCCACGGTCGGACGTGACGGTGCGCCCCAGGTCGCCCACATCGCGCTCACCGCCACAGACGAGGGCGTGCTCGTCTTCGATGCGGCGAGCGATTCACGGGAGGCGCGCAGCATCCGCGAGCGCCCGCACGTCGCCGTGGCGGTCACCGGAGCGGACACGTCGGTGCAGCTCGAAGGCCGCGCCCGCATCACCCGCGATGAGGAGCGGTGGCGGCTGGGTGAGGCGTGCAGCGAGCGCTTCCCCGGCTCACGGGCGCTGGATGCCGGGTTCGAGATCATCGCCGTCGACGTGCACGGGGTGCGAATCCACGACGCGAGCGAGCATCCGCCGCGCGTCATCGACGCAGCCTGGACCTGAGGCGACGAGCCCGGCCGGGTTCGTGTCAAGGCCGTTCGATCGGTCCAGCGCCGTGGGTATGGTCTCCTCGAGTCGCAGTGAGCGACGTCCGACGACCCGAGGAGGCGGCCATGCCGGGCCAACCAGAGCTCAAGGACGAAGAGCTGTACGAGAAGCTGCGCGACGACGGCGCATCGAAGGAGAAGGCGGCGCGCATCTCGAACGCCGCCGCCCGCGACGGCCGCTCGGCGGTCGGGCGCCGCGGGGGAAGGTCGGGTGACTACGACGACTGGACGGTGGCCGAGCTGCGCAAGCGCGCGAAGGAGCTCGGCCTCGAGGGGTACTCCCGCAAGCGCAAGGCCGAGCTCATCGCCATGCTGCGCGAGCACTGAGCGCTCGGCGCCGGCGCCGTCGGGCGGCCGTACGATGACGGGGTGACTGTCACATCCCCCATCCGGACGCTCGGCATCATCGGCGCCGGTCGGCTGGGACGGGTGCTGGCGGCACTCGCGGTCGCTGCCGGCTACCGGGTGGTCGTCGCGCGATCAGGCGATCCCGCGCCCATCGCCCGCGCGATCGCGGCGATCGGGGCGGAGGCGGTGACCGTCTCCGACCTCGTGGCCGTGTCGGATGCCGTCGTACTGGCGCTTCCGCTCGGCCGCTACCGAACGCTGCCGGCTGAGAAAATGCGCGGCACGCTGGTCATCGACGCGATGAACTACTGGTGGGGCGCCGACGGAGATCGGCCCGACCTCGACGACCCGCGCACCTCGACGAGCGAGCTCGTTCAGCGGCACCTGGCCGGTGCGCGCGTCGTGAAGGGGCTGGGGCACATGGGGTACCACGACGTGGAGGATGAGGCGCGCCCCGCCGGGGCGCCCGGGCGCAAGGCCATCGCGATCGCCGGGGACGCGGCCGCCGACCTGGATGCCGTGTCTCGACTGATCGATGATCTGGGCTTCGATCCCGTGATCGCCGGGCCGCTGGCATCCGGCATCATGCTCGAGCCCGGAGCCGACGCGTTCGGCGCGGACGTCGGCGCCGAGGAGCTGCGCGAGATTCTCGCCGGATTCGAGACGTCCAGGCGCGGCCTCGTCGTCGCACGCGCGAGGCGCCCCGCGTCGTCCTGATGGGTCAGCGCGGCGACCGTGCCGGGCCGGGTCAGCGCGTCGACCGTGTCGGGCCGGGTGGTCGCCCGCCGGGCATCCGTCAACGCGCGCTCCCGGCGTGGCCACCGCAGGGAGGCGCCGACCGGCGACGGGGACCCGTGCCGGTGCGCGCTCTGCTCGAGAAGGTGCACCCACCACAGGATGATCGCGAACGCGATCGCCTCGAAGACCGTCAGCGAGATGACCTCGGCCTTCAACGCCGCGAGCGCGACGATCATCGTGACCGCGCTGATCATCGTTGCGCGGCGCAGCGCCCCCTCGAGCTGCCACAGCAGAACACGGTGCGAGAGCAGCAGGACGGCGAACGACAGCACGGCGCCGTTGGTGGCGCGCTCGTGGGCGATCGGATCCACCGACAGCGGGTAGGCGCCGATGGCGAGCAGGCTGATGCCGAGGCCGGCGATCGCCGGGGGCATCACGCGCATCGCGATGCGCGAGCGCAGGGCGAACGGCATCACGCCGGTCAGGCGGATCCTCAGCATCCACGATGAACCGGCGATGATCGCGCCGCTGGCGACGAGTCCGCCGTTGAAGGCGAAGCTGGAGAAGTCGCCCATCATGCCGAGTCGACTGAAGTAGAGGTGCCACCAGTCCGGATCGGTGGTGGTCGTCATCGAGACGAGGATGCAGCCGCACAGCAGCAGAGCAGCGCACAGCACCCAGGTGAGCCGAGGTACCCGGTCGACGATGTCCGCGTCGTCCTGTTCGCGCACCGGTGCGCCGCCCAGCACGATCACCGGTTCTGCTCGCAGTGTCTGCGCAGTCATGCATCCGCCCCATCCCCGCGCGTATGGGTCGGACAAGGCAGTTGCCGCCGGGGGCGCGGACTCGCACGCGGCGCCGCTGAGGCTATCCGCTCCTCGAAGCCTATTGGGCGCAGCGGAAAATCGTGCATCGATTCATCCGTATATAACTGCTCGAGCGGAACGACGCGATCGCGGACCGATCGTCGGGAAGGTCAGCGGGAGCGATCCACCGGAACCAGGCTGACCTCGAGCACGCCGGCGTGGGCCCGGGCCGTCATCATCGTGCACACGGGCTGACGGCGACGATCGGTGGGCGAGCCGGGGTTGAGCAGCCGCATACCGGCGGGTGTCTCGGTGTCCCACGGGATGTGCGAATGGCCGAAGACCAGCACATCGGTGTCGGGGAAGAGCTCGTCCATGCGCTCCTCGCGCCGCCGTGCTGGGCCGGTCTCGTGGATGACCGCGAACCGGAGGCCGTCGACGGTGAACCGGGCGACCTCGGGCAGCCGTCGGCGCAGCTCCGGCCCGTCGTTGTTGCCGTACACGCCGTGGAATCTGCGGGATCGCGATGCGACGAGGTCGAGCGTCGGCGCATCGACCCAGTCCCCCGCGTGCACGACCACGTCGGCGGCCTCGATCGCCTCCAGGACGGCCGTGGGAAGACGCCTGGCGCGAGCCGGGATGTGCGTGTCGGCGAGCAGCAGGAGAGAGGTCGACATAGGGCTGCCAGTATCGCATCCACCGGCTCAGCACGTCAGATGCACCGTTTCGTGCGCAGCGGAGCCACCGGGCGACGCGAAGCCATTGCGACAGCGGTTACACTTGTCACCGCAAGGGGAGTACTCCCGCGCGGTGGCTCGTCACCACGGATGCACTCGCATCCCGGACCACCGGTTCCCGATTCGGGCATGGAGAAGACCTTGGCGTCGATACGTTCGCCTCAGGTCAGGAGACCCCTTTGGAAGTCACGCCCCTCGTCTGGATCATCACGGTCGCGGTGACCGTCGCCTTCTTCGTCTACGAGTTCTTCACGCATGTGCGAAAGCCCCACGAGCCGACGATCGCGGAATCCGCGCGCTGGTCGGCGTTCTACATCGCTCTCGCACTGATCTTCGGCGTCGGAGTCGGCGTCGTCTCGGGCTGGACCTTCGGCGGTGAGTACTTCGCCGGCTACCTGACCGAGAAGGCGCTGTCGATCGACAACCTGTTCGTCTTCCTCATCGTCATGTCGAGCTTCGCCGTGCCGAAGATCTACCAGCAGAAGGTGCTGATGATCGGCATCGTCATCGCGCTCATCCTGCGGGGCGTCTTCATCGCCGTCGGTGCAGCGCTGATCGAGAACTTCACCTGGGTCTTCTACCTCTTCGGCGCGCTGCTGCTGGTGCTCGCCTGGCACCAGGCGTTCTCGCACGGCGACTCGAACGTCGTCGACGGCAAGTTCATGCGCTTCGTCCGCCGGCATCTGCCGGTGACCGATGAGTACCACGAGGACAAGCTCACCGTGCGGAAGGACGGCCGACGCTGGGTCACGCCGATGATGCTGACCATCGTCGCCATCGGCTTCGTCGACGTCATCTTCGCCGTCGACTCCATCCCCGCGATCTACGGGCTGACCGAGGAGGCGTACCTCGTCTTCACCGCCAACGTGTTCGCGCTGATGGGGCTGCGGCAGCTCTTCTTCCTGATCGGCGGACTGCTCGAGCGCCTGGTGTACCTCGCCCAGGGGCTGGCCGTGATCCTCGCCTTCATCGGAGTTAAGCTGCTCATCCACGCGCTGCACAAGAACGAGCTGCCGTTCATCAACGGCGGCGAGCCGATCACGGTGATACCCGAGATCCCGATCTGGCTGTCGCTGCTGTTCATCGCCGGGACGATCGCGGTGGCGACGGTCGCGAGCCTCCGCAAGACGCGTGACCGGGCACTGCACTCGGCGGGCGATCGACGCTGAGACGACCACGTCGCGGTGCGGCGCCCCGACCGCGCCACATTCGACGGTGTTAGATGAAGCGCATGACGAACACGTCCGGCGGGAGTCTTCTGGTACACGTGCAGCGCGCGCTGCGCACAGTCTGGGCCAGAGCGATCGCGTTCACCGTGGTCGCGATGCTGTTCGCGTTGACGGCCGGGGTCGTCGGCGCCTGGATCCCGTTCGAGTTGACGGTGGAGCTCGGCCAGAACTCCGTCGACGCGATTCTGCAGATCATCGCGACCGCGATGCTCACCGCGACGACCTTCTCGATCACCGCGATGGTGACCGCGTACTCGTCGGCGACCACGATCGCCACGCCACGGTCGACCAAGCTGCTCATCGCCGACCCGACCTCGCAGACCGCGCTGTCGACGTTCACCGGCGCGTTCGTGTTCGCTCTCGTCGGTATCATCGCGCTGTCCACGGGGTACTACACCGAACAGGGCCGCACGATCCTGTTCTTCGGCACGCTGGTGGTCATCGGCGTCATCGTGATCACCCTGCTGCGCTGGATCGGTCACCTCGCCCGATTCGGGCGGATGGCCGACGTCATCGACCGGGTCGAGGATGCGGCCACTGCGGCGCTGGTCTCGTATGTCCGTCGACCGACCCTCGGCGCCCGCGAGCTCACGCGACTGCCTGAGCCCAGCTTCCCCGTCGCCGTCGATGACGCTCGGTACGTCCTCGCCGTCGACGTTGCGCGACTCGATGCTCTGGCGCACGAGCACGACTGCGAGGTCTACGTCGGAGCGATGCCCGGTTCGATCGCCGACGTCCTGCATCCGCTGGTGCACGTGAGCACCCCGCCCACGGAGTCGATGCGCGATCGGATCCGGGCCGCGTTCACCCTGGAACGCCACCGCGACTACGACCAGGACCCTCGTCTGGGCGTCATCGCGCTCGCAGAGATCGGAAGCCGCGCGCTCTCTCCCGGCACGAACGATCCGGGCACCGCCATCGAGGTGACGGCAGCGCTGCAGCGCGTGTTCACCAGCGCGTTCCGAGTCGACGACGGTGAGATCGCTCCCCTCGAACACGACCGAGTGTGGGTGCCGCGCACGCACATGCACGACCTCCTCGTCGACGCCTTCCGGCCTCTGACCCGAGACGGCGCCGGATTCGTCGAGGTACTCATCCGCCTGCAGAAGTGCCTCGGCGCGCTCGCCGCGACCGCACCCGAGCATCGAGCGCTCCTGCGCCGTCTGAGCGCCGAGGTGGAGGCACGTGCTCGCGGCGCCCTGCCTCGGCGGGAGCGCGCCGCCGTGCGCGACGCCTGGCCATCATGACGGTCAGCCGCTGAGCGAGAGCGGCCGTCGGTGCGACCTCACCTGCTTGTGCTGCGGACATACGAAGAGGGCCCCGATCTTCGCGGATCGAGGCCCTTGTCGTACGTCTACTGTGGCGGGCTGCATCCCCACGGTGCCCTCCACGCGCCGCTCGTCATCGAGATCGGCATGGGTTGGGCGGTACGGCGGCGCGCGGAGCCTCTCGGCGCCGCGTGGCCCCGCTTTACGAGCGCGAGTAGACGCAAAGAGGAGGGTGTCTCGGGGGGGCCCGGGGGGGGCCCACCCCCCCGGTGGGGGTAGATGGGGGGGGCCGGGGTTTTAAAAAGGAACCCAAACCCCCCCCACAA